>JAMHWD010000001.1:0-1405 GCA_035911135.1 Alphaproteobacteria bacterium
TGCGGTTGGTGCAGGTGAGACTCAAAAAAATTAGTGTCTTGGTGCCTTTGTGGCTTAGTGGTGAAGTTACTAAACAGTCTCTTGGGTCTATCTTTCTAAAAAGGAATCTATCATGACTTCTCGTTATGACATCTTATTTCAACCGATCAAGATCGGACCTGTCACCGCTCCGAATCGTTTTTATCAGGTGCCGCACTGCAATGGATTTGGACATCGGATGCCGCAAGGCATGGCCGCAATGCGCGGCATGAAAGCCGAAGGCGGCTGGGGCGTGGTCTGCACCGAAGAGACAGAGATCCACTACACAAGCGATCTTTCGCCCTTCATCGAAGGACGCATCTGGAGCGATGACGATATTCCTGCTTGGCAATTGATGACCGAAGCCGTACACAAACACGGCGCGCTGGCCGGCATTGAATTAACCTATAACGGATACGATGCCGCAAATCTATATTCACGCGCCGCGCCTTTTGCCCCCCGTTCGCAGGGACTTGTCGGCGGCAGCGGCTATGAGCCCGGTCAATCTCGCACCGCGACAAAAGATGACCTCAAGCAGATTCGCAAGTGGCATCGTAACGCAGCAGTCCGCGCCAAACGGGCAGGGTTTAATATCATCTATTGTTATGCCGCGCATAATCTGTCACTGGCGTTTCATCTGCTTTCAAAAGATAACGACCGCAGCGATGAATACGGCGGATCGCTTGAAAACCGCACACGCTTTTTGCGCGAACTGATCGAAGATACAAAGGAAGCCGTGGGCGACACCTGCGCCGTGGCTGTCCGCTTTGCGGTGGATGAATTACTCGGCAAAGACGGAATGCAATTTGACGGTGAAGGTCACGACATCGTCGCCATGCTCGCCGAACTTCCCGACCTGTGGGATGTTAATGTCAGCAACTGGTCGAACGATTCAACAACCTCGCGTTTTGAAAAAGAAGGCAATCAGGAAAAATATATTTCCTTCGTTAAGAAACTCACCACCAAACCGGTCGTTGGCGTTGGCCGTTACACATCGCCTGATTCAATGGCCTCAGCCATCGAGCGCGGAATCATGGACTTGATCGGCGCGGCACGCCCGAGCATCGCAGATCCATTTTTGCCAAACAAAATCAAAGAAGGCCGCAACGAAGATATCCGCGAATGCATTGGCTGCAATATTTGCGTCACTGGCGATACGCGCTTCGTTCCCATCCGCTGCACACAAAACCCAACCATGGGCGAAGAATGGCGGCGCAGTTGGCACCCTGAGATCATCGCGCCCAAAAAATCAGATGATGAAATTCTGATCGTTGGCGCCGGCCCTGCCGGGTTGGAAGCCGCGCGCGCACTCGGTCAACGCGGATATCATGTGGTGCTCACCGATGCAAAACGCGAAGCCGGCGGACGTGTGACTCTCGAATCCGCG
>JAMHWD010000002.1:0-1627 GCA_035911135.1 Alphaproteobacteria bacterium
GTGAATTTGCGGAAATCCAGCGCTTGCGCGGCAGCCATAAATTCGATGCCGAGAATACCGTAGGCGTTATCCAAAATTTGTCCATTCTTCAACGCGGTGTTCATGCCCATCGAAACAAAGTCCTCCTGATCTGCCGCAGCAGGAATGGATTGGATCGAAGCCGGCGCGGATAAAATTCTTTGTTCCACGATCAAATGATCGGCAGTATATTGTGAAAGCATCAAGCCTGAATAAAAGCCGGGTTCATGCGCCAGAAAATCAGGCAACCCTTGCGAAAGCGCGGGATTGGTCAAACGGTTAAGCCGGCGTTCAGAAAGGACGGAAACCATCGTGATCGCGATGCCCGCCATGTCCATCGGCAATGAAACCGGCGAGCCTTGAAAGTTCGCGCCGGTCAATGTTAGATTTAGCTCAGGCACAAAGATCGGGTTATCCCCCACACCATTCAACTCAATTTCCACCTGCGAACGCGCATACGCAATCGCATCGCGTGCCGCACCGATCACTTGCGGTGATGAACGCATCGAATACGCATCCTGTACTTTTGTTTTCATTTTGCCCGTTGCCAGGTCTGAGCCTTCGATCATCTTTGCAATATTCTGCGCCGATGTGATCGCGCCTTTGAATCCGCGCAGTTCATGTAGTTTCGTGCTGTATGGTTTTAAATTTCCAAGCAGGGCTTCGATCGACATCGCCGCCGCGATCTCGGCCTGCTTAATGAATCTTTCCATATCATAAATATGCAGGGCAGACATGGCGGTTAACAAATTGGAACCATTGATCGCGGCCAGACCGTCCCGCGCCTGCAAACCGGGGACTTCGATCCCCGCCCGCCGCATCGCTTCTGCACCTGGTAACTGCTCGCCGTTATAAAAAGCATCCCCTTCGCCTAATAATAGCAGCGCAGCCTGCGCCATGGGAGCCAGATCTCCGCTTGCCCCCACCGACCCTTTCTGACACACCACCGGTGTGACCCCTTTGTTCAGCATTTCAATATATGTCAACGTGATCTCGGGCCGGCAGCCTGAATTGCCATGCGCATGGACGTTAATGCGCCCCGCCAGCGCCGCGCGCACATGCTCGATCGGAGCCGGTTCACCGATACCTGCCGCGTGGTTATAGATCAAATATCTCTGAAATTCCTTTACCTGATCGTCATTGAGAATTTTCTCAGAGAATTCGCCAATACCCGTGTTCGTTCCGTACATGATCTCTTTTTTGGCGAGCTTATCCTCCAGCATGGCGCGGCAGATTTTGATCCGCTCCAGTGCAGCGGGAGCCAGTTCCACCTTTTCATTAAATCGCGCAATTGCCACCAGCTTTTCAACTGTCAGAGACGAACCGTCCAGAGTAATGGTCATAATTTTTCTCCTTGATCGTGGGTTGTAAAACATTCAACTCAAATGATTATACGACTTGTTCTATAAAATAAAAGAGGCTCCGCCTGAACTGTCATGGCTTTCTCAAAAGCGAAAAATCTTAACGCGAATTCCGCGAAAAGGCGAATGACGCGAATATTTTTTGAAATTCGTAAAATTCGCCCATTTGCGAAATTCGCGTTCCAAGCACGCCATAAAAGTTAATACTCGTCAATCTACTTTGAGGAAGCCATGCCTGAACTGTTTTT
>JAMHWD010000003.1:0-94539 GCA_035911135.1 Alphaproteobacteria bacterium
TGATCAGGTTGATGACAAGGAATTGCTGGATCTGGTTGAGATGGAAGTTCGCGAACTTCTGTCCAAGTACGAATTCCCTGGCGATGATATTCCTATCATCAAGGGTTCGGCTCTGGCGGCTGTTGAAGGCCGTGATGAGGAAATCGGCGTGAAGGCGATCGAAGCGCTGCTGCAGGCGGTTGATGATTACATCCCGCAGCCTGAGCGTCCGAAGGACCGTCCGTTCCTGATGCCGATCGAAGACGTGTTCTCGATCTCTGGCCGCGGCACAGTCTGCACAGGCCGTATCGAGCAAGGTATCGTGAAGGTTGGCGACGAAGTTGAAATCGTTGGTATCCGCCCGACACAGAAAACGACGATCACAGGCGTCGAGATGTTCCGCAAGCTGCTGGATTCCGGCGAGGCTGGCGATAACATCGGCGCGCTGCTGCGCGGTACGAAGCGCGAGGAAGTCGAGCGCGGTCAGGTTCTTTGCAAACCCGGCTCGATCATGCCGCACAAGAAGTTCGTTGCCGAAGCCTACATCCTGTCCAAGGAAGAAGGCGGCCGTCACACACCATTCTTTAACAAGTACCGCCCCCAGTTCTACTTCCGCACAACGGACGTGACAGGCGAGTGCATGCTGCCAGCCGGCACAGAGATGGTGATGCCTGGCGATAACATCAACAACATGAATGTCGAGCTGATCACACCGATCGCCATGAACGAAGGCCTGCGCTTTGCGATCCGCGAAGGCGGCCGTACGGTCGGCGCCGGCGTCGTCTCGAAAATTGTGGAGTAATATCTATGAGCGCGCAAACTATCCGCATTACGCTGAAGGCTTTTGATCACAGAGTTCTGGATCAGGCGTCCTCGGAAATCGTGAACACGGCCAAAAGAACCGGCGCACTGGTTCGCGGTCCTGTACCGATGCCGAACAAGATCAAGCGTTTCACAGTCATCCGTTCGCCGCATATCGACAAAGGCTCGCAGGAGCAGTGGGAGATGCGCACGCATAAGAGATTGCTGGATATCGTCGATCCGACACCCCAGACGATTGATGCTTTGATGAAGCTCGATCTGGCGGCCGGTGTGGACGTTGAGATCAAGATCGGACAAAGCCAAGCGGCTTAATAAGGTTATTGAGAAACAAAACAAGTTTAATGGGTTTTAGACCCTTAAAGGCAAGTTGACCGGGAAGGTCAACCTCTGGAAAGGAAAGAAAAATGAGAACCGGACTGATTGCAAGAAAAGAAGGGATGACACGTATCTTCGATGAAGAAGGCCGTCATATTCCCGTTACTGTTCTGAAAGTGGAAGAATGCCAGGTTGTGGCCGTTCGCACCGAAGAGAAGGATGGCTATGTGGCTGTTCAGCTCGGTGCTGGCGCAGCGAAGGTCAAGCGCACATCCAAGGCGAACCGCGGCCATTTCGCGAAAGCCAAGGTTGAGCCGAAAAAGAAAGTGGCAGAGTTCCGCGTCTCGAACGAAAATGTTCTGGAAGTTGGCGCAGAAATCGGCGCAAAGCATTTTATTCCCGGTCAGTTCGTCGATGTGACGGGCACGTCGATCGGTAAAGGTTTTGCCGGCGTTATCAAGCGTCACAATTTCGGTGGTCTGCGTGCCTCGCACGGCGTATCCGTATCGCACCGTTCACACGGTTCGACCGGTCAGCGTCAGGATCCGGGTAAGGTTTTCAAAGGCAAGAAAATGGCCGGTCACATGGGCGATACCCGCGTGACAGTTCAGAACCTTGAAGTTGTTGCGATTGATGAAGAACTCAATCTGATCCTGGTCAAGGGCGCAGTCCCTGGCTCCAAGAGCGGATGGGTCTATGTCAGCGATGCCGTCAAGAAGCCTGCTCCTAAGGATGCTCCGCTTCCGGCCGGCCTGGTCGCCAGCGCAAAAGCAGCTCCGGCGCCAAAGCAAGAACAAGCAGCAGAAGTAGCTGCTGAAGAGAAGAAGGACTAATCGTCATGAAAGTAGCTGTTAAGACATTGGATAACAAATCGGCTGGCGAAATTACGCTGGATACCGATGTGTTTGGCGTTGAAGTCCGCGAGGATATCATTCACCGCGTCATCAACTACCAGCTGGCAAAACGCCGCGCCGGTACGCACAAGACGCAAACACGTAGCGATGTTTCCCGCACAGGTAAAAAGCCTTTCAAGCAAAAGGGAACCGGTAACGCCCGTGTAGGTAACTACACGCGTACGTTGGACCGCGGCGGTCAAAAGGCTCATGGCCCGGTTGTCCGTTCCCACGCGATTGATGTGCCGAAAAAGATCCGCAAGCTCGCTCTGCGTATGGCCCTTTCGGCCAAGGCTGCGGAAGGCAAGCTGATCGTTCTGGAAGATGCCAGCGCCAAGACACATAAGACAAAGCCGATGGCTGAGGCTTTTGCGAAGATGGATCTGACATCGGCTCTGATTATCGGCGGTGCCGAGATCGAAGCAAACTTCGCCCGCGCGACATCCAACCTGCCGCGTATTGATGTTCTCCCTTCGCAAGGTGCGAATGTGTATGACATCCTGCGCCGCGAGACTCTGGTGCTCACGAAGCAGGCAATTAACGACATTACTGAAAAGCTGAAAGGTTAAGACAATGGCCAAGGCAAAGAAAGCAGAAATCAAGGAAGCGATGTACACGATCATCGAATCCCCGCACATCACCGAAAAAGGTACGATGGGCTCGGAGCATGGTCAGGTCACATTCCGCGTCGCCATGGATGCGACCAAGCCGCAGATCAAGGAAGCCGTTGAGGCCCTGTTCGGCGTGAAGGTTAAATCCGTCAATACGCTGGTGCAAAAAGGCAAAACGAAAATCTTCAAAGGAATGCGCGGCTATCGCAGCGATTTCAAGAAGGCGATCGTGACGCTGGAAGACGGTCAGATGATTGATACAGGTGTCGGCGTTTAATGAAGAATGAAGTTCGTCAGATTTTGCTTGCTCAGGAAAGCTTTGCAACAGCCGCGCAGGTTGAAGGCAAGCGTCTGGCGGTAGAAAAAGGCGAAAAATACGACGACCAAAAGCACTGGTATCAAGGTGCGGAGATTTTGGAGAGACGTTTCGGCAAGGAAATTGCGCCTGTGCTGAAGCAGCTTGAAGATATCGCAAAGGCTTTTCTGGATGCGGAGATTGAAGTCGCCCGTATCGCGCAGGAGCCTGAAGAGACAAAGAAGGATATCGGCGTACAGCCGGACCGACTGGAAATTTAAACTATGGTGGCCCGCCGATAGAGGGCAGAAGAAAGAAGGAAGAAGACTATGGCACTAAAACAGTTCAATCCGACGACAGCCGGTCAGCGTCAGCTGGTCAAGATCGATCGTAGCGACCTTTACAAGGGCAAGCCTGAGAAAGGCCTGACCGAAGGTAAGAAAAAATCAGGTGGCCGTAACAATACGGGCCGCATGACATCGCGCCATATCGGTGGCGGTCACAAGCAGCGTTACCGTATGATCGATTGGAAGCGCGACAAGTGGGATGTTGAAGGTACAGTTGAGCGTCTGGAATATGACCCGAACCGCACAGCCTTTATTGCCCTGATTTCCTATGTTGACGGCGAAAAGCGCTACATCATCGCGCCGCAACGCCTCGCAAAAGGTGACAAGGTTATTGCTGGCGAGAAAGTTGACATCAAGCCGGGCAATGCCATGCCGCTGAAAAACATGCCGGTTGGTACAATCGTTCACAATATCGAGATGAAAGCAGGCAAGGGCGCACAGATGGTTCGCGCTGCCGGTACATTCGCTCAGCTGGTTGGTCGTGATCAGGGTTATGCCCAGGTTCGTCTGGCATCGGGCGAGCTGCGTATCGTACGCGGTGAATGCATTGCTACTGTGGGCGCGGTTTCAAACCCCGATCACATGAACGAAAGCATGGGTAAAGCCGGCCGTAACCGCTGGAAGGGCCGTCGCCCGACTGTTCGCGGCGTGGTCATGAACCCGGTTGATCACCCACACGGGGGCGGTGAAGGCCGTACTTCGGGTGGCCGTCATCCGGTCAGCTTCTCCGGCGTGCCGACGAAGGGTTACAAGACCCGCGCCAAGGCAAAGCCTTCGAATAAATACATTATCAGACGTCGTAAGAAATAAGGATATATAGACAATGACACGTTCAGTTTGGAAAGGTCCGTTCGTAGATAAAAGCGTCCTCAAAAAAGTTGAGGAAGCGCGCAAGGGCGGCAAGAATACGGTCATCAAGACATGGTCGCGCCGTTCGACAATCCTGCCGCATATGGTAGGTCTGACATTTGGCGTTCACAACGGCAACAAGTTCATCCCGGTTCTGGTGACAGACCAGATGATCGGTCACAAGCTCGGCGAATTCGCCCCGACACGGACATTTAAAGGTCATTCGGGCGATAAAAAAGTCGCGAAGAAATAAGGTATAAGGAAGATATATCATGGGACAGACAGCTAATCCAAAACGCGTAAAGGAAAACGAGGCGAGAGCTTTCGGCAAGTACCTGCGCGTATCGCCGCAGAAACTTAATCTGGTGGCGCAGACAATCCGCGGCAAGAATGCAGGCCGCGCGCTTATCGATCTGGAATTCTCCAAGCGCCGTATCGCGCAGGATGTTCGCAAGCTCCTGCAATCGGCAATTGCCAATGCTGAAAACAACCACGGTCTTGACGTTGACCAGCTGGTTGTGGCTGAGGCCTTTGTCGGCAAGACAGCCATCCTCAAGCGCTTTCATGCTCGTGGCCGTGGCCGCGGCGCACGCGTTGAGAAAAAAGTAGCCAATCTGACGATCGTTGTTCGTCAAAAAGACGCATAAGTTTTAAGGAGCAAAGTATGGGACAGAAGATCAATCCAATAGGCCTGCGGGTCGGTATCAACCGGACATGGGATTCACGCTGGTTTGCGGGACGCAACTACGCCGAGAAGCTGGTCGAAGACCTTAAGCTTCGTGAATATATCCAGGAAAACCTGAAGGCTGCGGGGATCTCCAAGGTCATCATCGAGCGCGCCGCGAAAAACACGCGCGTGACAGTGCATACTGCCCGTCCTGGCGTTATCATCGGCAAAAAAGGCGCCGATATCGAAAAACTGCGTCAGCAGCTTTCCCAGCGCGCCGGCGGCGATGTTTCCCTGAATATCGTTGAAGTCCGCAAGCCGGAAGTTGACGCGCAGCTGGTTGCCGAGGGCGTAGCCCAGCAGCTCGAGCGCCGCGTATCCTTCCGCCGCGCCATGAAGCGTGCCGTTCAATCGGCCCTGCGTTTTGGCGCACTTGGCATTCGTATTAACGTATCGGGCCGTCTGGGCGGTAACGATATCGCGCGTATGGAATGGTACCGCGAGGGACGCGTTCCCCTGCACACACTCCGCGCGGATCTGGACTACGGCACGGCCGAAGCCTTGACCACATTTGGTATTATCGGCGTGAAAATCTGGATCTATAAGGGCGATGTCATGTCGCATGATCCGATGGCACGCGACAAGCGTTCTGAGACGCAAAGCGGCTCTGGCCAAGGCTTTCGCGGCAATGATGAGCAGCGTAACAGAGATTAATAGTAAAAAGGCCGGAATTTTGTAAAAAAACTCTGGCCTTTTACTGCGGAATAGGATAAGTTCCGCAACGATTTAGTGAATTTTTAAAAATTCAAGCCATATAGGAACTCTTGTTCAAAGGAACAAAAAGCCTATGTGAGCGGATTTTTTTTGAACGAACAAACTAGCAAGGCAAAGAACAATGTTGAGCCCAAAGAAGACAAAATACCGCAAGCAGCACAAAGGCCGCATTCACGGCAATGCGAAAGGCGGCACGCAGCTGAATTTCGGTGCTTATGGTTTAAAGGCCCTTCAGCCTGAGCGTATCACGGCCCGTCAGATCGAAGCGGCCCGCCGCGCGATCACGCGTCACCTCAAGCGTCAGGGTAAGGTCTGGATCCGCATTTTCCCGGATGTTCCCGTTTCCAAGAAGCCTTTGGAAGTTCGTATGGGTTCGGGTAAAGGTTCGCCTGAATTCTGGGTAGCCCGCGTTAAGCCTGGCCGTATCATGTTCGAGATTGACGGCGTTCCGGCAAATATCGCACGCGAAGCGTTTGATCTGGCCGCGATGAAGTTGCCGATCAAGACAAAATTCATCGCCCGTATCGGCGAAGAGACGAAATAATTAAGTGAAGAATAGAGAGTTAGCGCTATGAAAGCTGAAGACCTGAAAACAAAGACCGCAGATGAGCTGATGAAGCTTCTGATGGATGCCCGCAAGGACCAGTTCAACATGCGTTTCCAGCGCACAGCCGGTACATTGGCCAATGTTGCGGATATCCGCAAGAAACGCAAAGACGTTGCACGCATCAAGACATTCATGAGCGCTCAGCGTAATGGAACAGCCGCCGCCCCGGCCGCAGCGAAAGCTGCCAAGCCAAAGGCAGCAAAAAAAGCGGCTGCGAAGGAATAAGGTTAGATAAAGGTTTTTAAGGAGAGTATAGGAAAATGCCTCGTCGAATTCTGGAAGGTGAAGTAGTCAGCAACAAGACCGAGAAGACCATCACGGTCCTGGTTGAGCGCCGCTACATGCACCCTGTTTACAAAAAATACGTCAAGCGCACAGACAAATATGCCGCGCATGATGAGCGTAACAACTTCAAGCCAGGCGACAAGGTCCAGATCATGGAATGCCGCCCGATCTCGAAGACAAAGCGCTGGGTTGCCCTGCTGAACGGTGAGGCTCAGATGCCTTCGGCCGTGAAGGAAGTAAAGGCGCCTGCTGAGAAAAAAGCCAAGGCTCCTGCCGCCAAAAAAGAGGCAAAGCCTGCCGCCGAGAAAAAAGCGCCTGCCAAAAAGCCGGCCGCAAAAGCCAAGAAGGAAGACTAAGCCATGATTCAGATGCAATCCAGAATGGACGTTGCCGACAATAGCGGCGCTCGTCAGGTTCAGTGCGTTAAGGTTCTTGGTGGTTCCAAGCGCCGCACAGCCAATATCGGTGATGTTGTTGTTGTCTCGGTCAAGGATGCCATTCCCAGAGGCCGCGTGAAAAAAGGTGATGTCCGTAAGGCCGTTATCGTACGCAGCCGCCATGGTCTACAGCGCCAGTACGGCGAAAAAATCCGTTTCGACACTAATGCCTGCGTGATTATCAACGCGAACGGCGAACCGGTCGGCACACGTATCTTCGGACCAGTGACACGCGAACTGCGCGCCAAGGGTTACACAAAAATCATCTCCCTCGCACCTGAAGTGCTTTAAGGGAATGGGAAGAATTTAAAAGGTCAGGATCAAAACGATGACACAACCGAAACTGAAAATTAAAAAAGGCGATCAGGTGATTGTACTCACCGGCCGCGACAAGGGAAGCAAGGGCGAAGTCCTGAAAGTATTCCCGGCAGAATCCCGCGTTCTGGTACAGGGCGTGAATGTTGTGACACGTCACAACAAGCCTTCGCAGATGTCGGCTGGCGGTATCGAGAAGATGGAGAAATCCATTCATATCTCGAACGTGGCTTTGGCTGACCCGAAAGGCGGTAAGGCAACACGCGTTGGTTTCAAAGTCGCCAAAGATGGCACGAAAACACGCATCGCCAAGAAATCCGGCGAGACGATTGAATAAGGTAAAGGCGAGAAAATCATGACAAAAGCGCGTTATCAAGAAGTATATGAGAAAGAAATCGCTCCGGCGATGCAGGCCAAGTTCGGTTATAAGAACAAGCACGAAGTGCCTCGCCTGGAAAAGATCGTCCTGAACATGGGCGTGGGCGAAGCAACGCAGGACCGCAAGCATATCGAAAATGCTGTGAATGACATGGGTCTGATCGCCGGTCAGAAGCCAGCCATTACACGCGCCCGTCAGTCCAACGCTTCTTTCAAGATCCGTGAAGATCAGGCGATTGGCTGCAAGGTTACGCTGCGCGGCAAGCGCATGTACGAATTCCTCGACCGTCTTGTGACGATCGCCATGCCTCGTATCCGCGACTTTCGCGGTATCAACGGCCGCAGCTTCGATGGCCGCGGTAACTATGCGGTTGGCATCAAGGAACATATTATTTTCCCTGAAATCCAGTACGACAAAGTCGACAAGATCCGGGGTATGGATATCGTTATCTGCACATCAGCGAAAACAAACGATGAGGCGAAAGAGCTTCTCCGTGGTTTCAAGCTGCCGTTCAGAAACTAAGAATTTTGCATAGATAAAGGGAAAAATACCGATGGCAAAAGTTTGTATGATCGAGCGCGAAAAGAAGCGCAAGAAGCTGGTCAAGAGCCACGCTAACAAGCGTGCGTCTCTGAAGGCGGTCATTCGTGATCGCTCGAAGCCGGCGGAAGAGCGCTTTCAGGCCGTGCTGAAGCTGGCCGAGATGCCGCGCGCCGGATCGAAAACACGCGTT
The DNA here is from genome assembly GCA_035911135.1 of Alphaproteobacteria bacterium. Taxonomy (GTDB): domain Bacteria; phylum Pseudomonadota; class Alphaproteobacteria; order Micavibrionales; family Micavibrionaceae; genus JAMHWD01. The sequence goes on from JAMHWD010000003.1 coordinate 8,309, forward strand.
CGTAACCGCTGCGCCCTGACAGGCCGCCCTCGTGCTTACTACCGTAAATTTAACCTCTGCCGCATTGCATTGCGGGATCTGGCTTCTCGTGGTGAGTTGCCAGGTGTTGTGAAATCCAGCTGGTAAGGAGTGATTGAAATATGTCTATGAACGATCCCCTCGGCGATATGCTGACACGTATCCGCAACGGCCAACAAGCCGGCAAGCAGATGATTGCCTGCCTCTACTCCAAACTGCACGAGAATGTTTGCGCGGTTCTGAAGGAAGAAGGCTATATCCGCGACTACAAAGTCGTTGATCTGGGCAGCAACAAGAAAGAAATTTCCGTGTATCTGAAATACGCGGAAGGCAAAGGCGTTATTCGCAAGATCGACCGCGTGTCCAAGCCGGGCCGCCGTATCTACGCAAACGTCAAGACAATGCCGCGTTTTTACAACGGTCTGGGTATTCTGGTGCTTTCGACACCGCAGGGCGTGATCTCGGATCACAAAGCCCGTGCGAACAATGTCGGCGGCGAAGTGCTCTGCCAGGTGTTCTAAGGATAGGATTGAAGAAGGATTAAGTCATGTCACGTATTGGTAAATATCCGGTCACCATCCCGGCGGGCGTTGAAGTCCAGATCAATGGTCAGGCCGTCAAGGTCAAGGGCAAGCTGGGCGAGTTGAACCTCGACCTACATGAAGACGTTGCCGCTGCACTGGAAGATGTAGCCAATGATGAAGGCAAGACAATCAAGGTTGTCCGCCTGTCCAAGAAAGTTGAAACGCCGATGGCCGCACAGGTCTGGCCGACAATGCGTACGCTGGTTTCCAACATGATGGTTGGCGTCAGCGAAGGTTACAAGAAGAACCTTGAAATCCGCGGCGTTGGTCTTCGTGCCAACCTGCAGGGTCAGGATCTGGTTATGACGCTGGGCTTCTCGCACGAGATCAAGTACCGCGTTCCTGCCGGCATCAAGGTTGAAGTTGAAAAGCAGACAGCCATCGCCATCAGCGGCATCGACAAGCAGCTGGTTGGTCAGGTTGCCGCGAATATCAGAGGATTTAAACCGCCTGAGCCATACAAGGGTAAAGGTATCCGCTATGTGGATGAGTTTGTTGTCCGCAAAGAAGGTAAGAAGAAATAAGATCGTTTATTTAAGGATAAGATCATGGCAAAGGCACTTACATCCGCGCAAAGACGCACATACAGAACACGCAATAAGATCCGCAAGGTCAATATTGATCGTGTATCGACTCGTGAGACACGTCCGCGTCTTTCTGTTCACCGCTCCGGCAAGCAGATTTACGCGCAAGTCATTGATGACATCAAGGGCGTGACACTGGCAGCGGCGTCCAGCATGGACAAGGATCTGAAGGACAAGCTGAAAACCGGCGCTGACAAGGCTGCCGCATCGGCTGTTGGCAAACTGGTTGCCGAGCGCGCGAAAAAAGCAGGCGTATCCAAGGTCGTGTTTGACCGCGGCCGTTTTGTGTATCATGGCCGCGTGAAGGCCGTAGCCGAGGCCGCGCGTGAAGCCGGACTGGATTTTTAAGAATTAGATTTCGAACAATAGAAGGACGAAAATTATGGCGCGTGGAGCAGCTGAAAACGAGAAAAGAGAGAAAGAAGACGGCGAACTGGTCGAGCGTCTGGTTGGTATCAACCGCGTGGCCAAAGTCGTTAAGGGCGGACGCCGTTTCGGCTTTGCTGCTCTGGTCGTTGTAGGCGACGGCAAGGGCCGCGTTGGTTACGGCAGCGGTAAATCCAAGGAAGTACCTGAAGCCATCAAAAAAGCCACAGAAGAAGCCAAGCGCCAGATGATCCGCGTTCCTCTGCGCGAAGGCCGCACAATTCACCATGACGTGAAAGGCAGAGCCGGCGCTGGCCGCGTTCTCCTGCGTTCGGCTGTTCCGGGTACTGGTATTATTGCCGGTGGTCCGATGCGTGCCGTGTTCGAAGCTGTTGGCATTCAGGATATCGTTGCCAAGGCCATCGGTTCCAACAACCCATACAGCATGGTTAATGCAACATTCGAAGCCCTGAAAAATATTCAGAGCCCTCGTCATGTTGCCGGCCGCCGCAACAAGAAAGTTGGCGATATCGTTTCCAACCGCGAAGTGAACAAGTCGGCTGGTGAAGTCGCTGAAGACATGAGCGAAGAAGAAAACAAAGGATAATGTATCATGGCTGAAGAAAAAGAGAAAAAAGCCCCTGCGAAGAAAGCTGCTGCGCCCAAGGCGCCTAAGGCTGAAGCTGCGGCGAAGAAGCCTGCTGTGGCAAAGAAAGCTGCCGCGCCTGCTGCCAAGAAGGTTGCTTCCGGCAAGACTGTAAAGATCACGCAAACCGGCAGCCCGATCGGCCGCGAGCCGAACCAGCGTAAGGTTCTGATTGGTCTTGGCCTGAACAAGCTGCACCGCACGCGTGAACTGGAAGATACACCTTCCGTACGCGGCATGATCAGAAAAGTCGCTCACTTGGTGAAAGTCGAGGAAGCTGCTTAAGCTTTCCCGGATACGTTAAAAGGATAAAGATTATGAAACTCAACCAGATCAAACCGAAAGAAGGCTCCGTCAAGACAGCCATGCGCGTTGGCCGTGGTATCGGCTCCGGCAAGGGCAAGACTTGCGGCGTTGGCGTTAAGGGTCAAAAGGCACGCTCCGGCGTGGCGATCAAGGGTTTTGAAGGCGGTCAGATGCCTCTCGCCCGCCGTTTGCCAAAATTCGGTTTCAACAACAAGAATTTCCGCACGCATTATGTTGAGATCAATCTGGGTCGTCTGCAAAAGGCCATTGATGCCAAGAAGCTGGATGCCAAGAAGGAAGTCACCGAAGAAGCCCTGATCGAAGCCGGCGTTATCCGCCGCAAACTGGACGGCGTAAAGCTGATTGCCAGCGGCGAGATCAAGACGAAGATCGACCTGAAAATCTCCGCCACAACGCAAGGCGCGAAAGCCGCCGTTGAGAAGGCTGGCGGTTCGATCGCCATCATCGACAAATCCGTAGCGCCTGTGAAAAAGCGCGGCGAGAAGAAGAAATAATTTCTTCTCCTGATATAACAGTTATAAAAGACCCGCCGCACCAAGCTGGCGGGTTTTTTTACACGTGAAATCCTTGTGCAGTCGCACATGAAAAGATCGACTTTACGCTTGTACGGCTGAATTGTTTTGGTTAAGAATAATATCTTCACATTATTATCTTTATTAAGGATTTCTTATGGCTTCTGCCGTCGAACAAATGGCCCGCAACGCAAACTGGAGCACGTTTTCCAAGGCGACGGAGCTGAAACAAAGGCTCTTGTTCGTGGTGATGGCCCTGCTGGTTTACCGTCTTGGCACTTATGTGCCCATTCCGGGGATTGATCCGCATGTCTGGCGCGAGGTTTTCACGCAAAAAAGCGGCGGGATCCTGGATATGTTCAATATGTTCTCGGGCGGCGCGCTGCAGCGTATGACGATTTTTGCCCTGAATATCATGCCTTATATTTCAGCCTCGATTATCATCCAGCTCGCGACATCGCTCTCGCCGCAGCTCGAAGCCCTGAAGAAAGAAGGCGAATCGGGCCGCCAGAAAATTAACCAGTACACGCGTTATTTCACGGTTCTGCTCGCCACTATTCAGGCTTATGGCCTGGCCGTTGGTCTGGAGAGCATGCAGGGCGCATCCGGTTCTGCCGTGATTGATCCGGGTATGTTTTTCCGCATTTCTACGGTTATTACCATCGTGGGCGGTACAGTGTTTTTGATGTGGCTGGGCGAGCAGATCACCAGCCGCGGCATTGGCAATGGTATTTCTCTGATTATCTTTGCCGGTATCGTGGCGGAACTCCCGCGCGCTATCGGATCGACATTGGAACTTGGCCGCCAAGGGACATATAGCTTCCCGCAGCTCTTCCTTTTGTTTGCGATGATTTGCGGCGTTATTGCTTTTATCGTGTTCATGGAACGCGCCCAGCGCCGCGTGGTTGTGCAATACCCAAAGCGCCAGCAGGGTAATCGCATGAGCGGCGGTGATACCAATCACATGCCTCTTAAGCTGAATACTTCAGGCGTTATTCCGCCAATCTTTGCCTCGTCCTTGTTGCTTTTGCCGCTGACAATCGTCAGCTTCAGCGGCGTGCAGGGCGCCAATGACTGGACGTCATGGATCTCCCAGCATCTGGCGCATGGTCAGCCGACCTATATGTTGCTTTACGGGGCTTTGATCGTATTTTTTGCATTTTTCTATACCGCGATTGTCTTTAATCCGGAGGAAAACGCCGAGGTGCTGCGTAAATATGGCGGGTTTATTCCCGGTATCCGTCCCGGCAAGGCCACGGCTGATTATCTGGATTATATCCTGACCCGCATTACCTGCATCGGCGCGGCCTATCTGGTCTTTATCTGCTTGCTGCCGGAATTTCTGATCGCGGAATATAACATGCCGTTTTATTTCGGCGGGACTTCGCTGCTGATCGTCGTGACGGTAACGCTGGATACGGTCGGACAGATTCATTCTCACCTTATTGCTCATCAATATGAAGGCCTGATGAAAAAGGCGCAATTGCGGGGGCGTAAACGTTCATGACAACACAGCAGAATATGGAGAGGCCCTTGAATATTATCATGTTTGGACCGCCTGCCGCCGGTAAGGGGACGCAGGCCAAAATTCTGGAATCCAAATACGGCATGCGCCAGCTCTCGACGGGCGATATGCTTCGCGCCGAAATTACGGCCGGAACCAAGCTGGGGCTTGAGGCCAAGGCGATTATGGATGATGGCAAGCTGGTCTCCGATGATATCGTGATTGCCATGATTGCCGGGCAGATTGATTCTCCGGAATGTGCGCGCGGTGTTATTTTTGATGGCTTTCCCCGTACGGTTGCACAAGCCGAGGCGCTGGAGAAGATGCTAAGCCAGCGCGGCAAATGCATTGATCTGGTGCTGGAGCTGGATGTCGATCAGGCGGCCCTGACCGCCCGGATGGAAAAGCGCGCCAAGGAAGAAGGGCGCTCGGATGATAATTTCGAAGCCTTCAAGAAGCGCCTGGCGCAATATAACGATTATGGCCCGAAAGTCCTGCCTTATTACCGCGCCAAGGGCGAGGTTCCTGTACTGGATGGCAATAAGAGCGTTGAGGAAGTGACCGCCAAGGTTGAAGCTGCCTTGCTGAAGGTCTGGCAGTCAATTGAGGCCAAAACCGGCAATGGTCATAAGGCTGGGCTTGGTCTTTAAGGCCAGAGCCGCTTTTTTGCAAATAAATCATTGACATCCCATTGAAAACGGCTATATTCCGGGCTGTTTTGACATGTTTACAAACTGGCGGGCGAAAGTCTAACGAACGGAGCCTTTTACGGTTTGGACGCATAAATCACTGAATTTTCAGGGATTTATACAAAAAATAGGAAAGGAAAAACCAATGGCACGTATTGCCGGGGTTAACGTACCCGATAAAAAACGCACACCTATCGCGCTCACCTATGTTCATGGGATTGGCCGCACAACTGCCTTTAAAATCTGTGAAAAGCTGGGTATCGACCTCCAGAGCCGCATGGGCCAACTGGATGAAGATACGCTGAACCGCATCCGCGGCGAAATCGAAGCCAGCGGCATCCTGATCGAAGGCGATCTGCGCCGTGAAGTTTCGATGAACATCAAGCGCCTGCAAGATATGAAATGCTTCCGCGGCATCCGTCACCGTAATGGTCTGCCAGTTCGTGGCCAGCGCACAAAAACAAACGCCCGCACCCGCAAGGGACCTGCCAAGCCGATCGCCGGCAAGAAGCAGGCCACCGCGAAGAAATAATGGGAGCATGAACAATGGCTAAACCAGCAGTAAAAGTTAAAAGAAAAGAGAAAAAGAACATCGTATCGGGCGTTGCACACGTGAACTCCACGTTCAACAACACGCTGATCTCGATCACAGATGCACAAGGTAACGTTGTTTCCTGGTCATCTTCGGGCATGATGGGCTTTAAAGGTTCCCGTAAATCCACACCTTACGCCGCGCAGGTCGCTGCGGAAGATGCGGGCCGCAAGGCACAGGAACACGGCATGAAGGAACTGGATGTTCTGGTGAAGGGCCCTGGTTCGGGCCGTGAATCGGCACTGCGCGCGCTGCAGGCGATCGGCTTTACGATCAAGGGCATTTGCGACATTACGCCTGTTCCGCATAACGGTTGCCGTCCACGCAAGCGCCGCCGCGTATAATTTTTAAAAACCGCCCCCGCAATAATCGCGGGGGCCTTTTGCTTTTTGACTACCTAGACTACCCACGACCAACCCATTAACCAGAGGCCGGCTAAGAACCGGATGACGTGAAGGAAAAAGACATGATACAGAAGAACTGGGCCGAACTGATTAAGCCGGCAAAACTCGAAGTCTCGCACAAGCAAGGCATCAACACAGGCAACGTGGTTGCTGAACCCCTGGAGCGCGGCTTTGGCCTGACGCTGGGTAATGCGCTGCGCCGCATTCTGTTGTCTTCGCTGCAAGGTGCGGCTGTAACGGCTGTGCAGATTAACGGCGTTGTTCATGAATTCTCCTCGATCGAGGGCGTTCGCGAAGACGTGACCGACATTATCCTGAACATCAAGGCTCTGGCTGTGCGTATGCATGCCGAAGGCCCGAAGAAAATGCGCCTGAACGCAGTTGGTCCTTGTGAAGTGACCGCCGCCCAGATCGAAGCCGGCGCCGATATCGAAATCATGAACCCTGACCTCGTGATCTGCACGCTGGACAAGGGCGCGAAGCTTTCGATGGAAATGACAGTCAATACCGGCAAGGGTTACCGCCCCGCCGCTCAGAACCGCCCGGAAGAAGCGCCAGTTGGCCTGATCCCGGTTGACTCGGTTTTCTCGCCTGTTCGCAAGGTCACATACGAAGTGCAGGATACGCGCGTTGGCCAGATCACAGACTACGACAAACTCTCGCTGAGCGTTGAGACAAACGGCGTGATCACACCGGAAGATGCGGTTGCGTATGCGGCCCGTATCTTGCAGGATCAGCTGCAAGTCTTCATCAACTTCGAAGAGCCGAAAGACTCCAAGGACCAGCAGGAAGCGCATGAACTGCCCTTCAACAAGAACCTGCTTAAGAAGGTTGATGAACTCGAACTTTCCGTTCGTTCCGCCAACTGCCTCAAGAACGACAATATCGTTTATATCGGTGATCTGGTTCAGAAATCCGAAGGCGATATGCTGCGTACGCCGAACTTCGGCCGTAAGTCGCTGAACGAGATCAAGGAAGTGCTCTCGACGATGGGTCTGCATCTGGGTATGCAGGTCGATGGTTGGCCGCCTGAGAATATCGAAGACCTGGCCAGAAAAGCTGACGACGTTCAGTTTTAATGGAAAGTTTTAGGGCGCTGTTGCCCGCCCCGGTTCGTAACTTTCTTGAAAAAGGTGCGGACCGGTTTTTGAAATGGCTCTCACCCGTTGAGGCCGCAAGCATCGCCTGAACTCTTTTGAAGAAAAAGGGGGCGAAGAAAGTAGTAAGACCATGAGACATGGAATGAAACATCGTAAACTCGGCGTAAGCTCTTCGCACCGCAAGGCAATGTTTGCCAATATGGCGGCAGCGCTGATCAAGCACGAGCAAATCAAGACAACTTTGCCAAAAGCAAAGGAACTCAAGCCTTATGTTGAGAAGCTGATCACGCTGGCGAAGAAGGCAGCAGACAAGCCGGAAACAGCCTTGTCCAAACGCCGTCAGGCTATTGCGACACTGCGTGATGAGACGCAAGTGCAAAAGCTGTTTGATGTTCTGGCCGAGCGTTATGAGAGCCGCCCCGGCGGTTACACACGCGTTATGAAAGCCGGTTTCCGCTACGGCGATGCCGCGCCGATGGCCGTAATCGAACTGGTTGACCGCGATGTCAGCGCCAAGGGCAAAGACAGCGGCGACACAGAGTTTGCTGAAGAAGCGCCTGTTGCCGAGAAAAAGGCTCCTGCTAAAAAAGCGCCTGCCGCTTAATTTTTTTCTCGCATGAAAGAATAAAAAAGCCCCGGATTTTTCCGGGGCTTTTGTTTTGCGTAGTATGAATTATTCCGCAGGCGGAATATCGCTCCAAAGGCTCATCCAGAGATAGCTGTTCTGGATATAATCCAGTTGCATCAAAAGGCCCATTCCCATCATGGCGCTGCCGGCGTGGCGCAGAATGGCGCGCCCATGGGTGAGCTTGTCCGCCAGAAGACCGATAAGCACACCGGCAATATGCAAGGAGGCAGTGCCGGCCATAAATCCGCCAACATAAGGCCATTGCACATCAAAATCCGGGAATTCATTGCCATGCGCGTATCCATGGAAAAAGGCGAAGAAGGCAACACCCGCCATGGCGGTAAAGACCGGAATATTGCGATCCAGCGCAATGGCAAGACCCAGCAGGATGACCGAGGCGATAATCCCTTGCTCGACCAGAAACATGGCAATCTCAAAGCCCAGCCATTCTGCACTGTTCAGGCCTATAAGGCCGCCAATAGCCATGACAATGACAAAGGTTGCCGGAACGCTCCATATCGCTCGCCCGCCGATCTGGGCGCTGATAATGCCAACGGCCACCATGGCCAGAAAATGATCCGGTCCTAAAACGGGATGCATAAATCCGGTGAAAAATCCGCCCGAAGTATCGCCGCCCTCTATATGGGCATGGGCAAGGGCCGGGAAAAACAGGGCTATAAAAAATGAAAATAATACCGGCAGGCATGATAAGCGCATGAGATATATCCTTGTCTGAGAAAGGGTAGAAATCTTCAAAAAGATTCTAAGGGGAAACCGGCCAGTTATCAATCAGGCGCGTTTTCCCCAGATGCGCGGCCACCAGAAGGCGGGCCGGGCGGTCAAGGCGGGAGAGGGGTTTGAGCGTATTATCAGCGCGCAGTTCCAGATAATCAATCTTGTCAAACCCGGCCTCTAACAGCCCTTGCGTGGCCACAGGGATCAGATCATCAACATCTTTGGGATGTTCGGTGATTTCCTCGGCCAGATTTTTGAGCGTAGCGCTTAAGCGGCGCGCTGTTTTGAGTTCATCATCCGAGAGATAGGCATTGCGCGAGGACAGCGCCAGATCGAGATTATCACGCATTGTCGGTCCCGGAATAATTTCGATAGGCAGGTTAAGCTCAGCCACCATCTGGCGGATCACGCAAAGCTGCTGGTAATCTTTTTCGCCGAATACGGCAACATCCGGGCGAACATGGTGGAAAAGCTGCTGGACGACCGTTGCCACGCCGTCAAAAAATCCGGGGCGAAATTCGCTCTCCAATCCATAGGCGGCCGGGCCGGCCTGGAGGATAATCTTAACGCCTTCGGGATAGATATCGGATTCTTGCGGGGTATAAACACCATCAATTTTATGATCGCGCAATTTGGCAAGATCACCGTCCATATCGCGGGGGTAGGTTTTGAAATCCTCACCCTTGCCGAACTGCGTGGGGTTGACGAAAATGCTCACCACCACCTTATCGGCATGCTCGCGCGCAATCTTGCAGAGCGATAAATGCCCCTCATGCAATGCGCCCATCGTCGGTACAAAGGCAACGCGTTGGCCCGATTGCTTCCAATCCGCCACGGTTTTTTGCATTTCCGAAGGTGATTCAAAAACGATCATGAGGCTCGCTTTGCCGGAATGCCGGTCTCGGTTTTGGGATAGTACATATTTTCGCCAGCCGGGAATTTCCGCGCCCGCACATCAGCCGCATAGCTGGCGGCAATAGCACTCATCTGCCCCTTAATGTCGCCATAGGTTTTGGCAAATTTTGGCGGCTTCATATCCAGCAAACCCATGACATCCTCCGTCACCAGAATCTGCCCGTCGCAGGCATCGGACGCGCCAATGCCGATCACGGGGACTTTTAAGGCCTGCGTGATTGCGCGGGATACCGGCTCCATCGTGCCCTCGATTAGGACGCAAAACGCGCCGGCAGTCTCCATGATCTTGGCATCGCGCATGAGCTGTTCGGCTTGTTCAGGGGTGCGGCCTTTGATTTTGTACCCGCCCTCGACAACGACTTGCTGAGGCAAAAGGCCGATATGTCCGACCACGGGGATATTATTCTTCACCAGCAATTCAACGGTGGAAGAAATAGCGCCTGTTCCCTCGATCTTGATCGCGCCGCATCCGCTCTCGCCGATCAGGCGCTTGGCGGATTCAAGGGCTTGCGTGGGCCCTTCTTCATAAGTGCCTTCCGGCAAATCCGCCATGACAAAGGCGGTCTTGCTGCCGCGCATGACGGCCTTGGTATGGGCGATCATCATATCCAAAGTTACGCCCAGCGTGTTTTCCATGCCGTAAACCACCATGCCCATGGAATCGCCGACCAATAAGACATCGCAATGCGGGTCGAGAATGGCCGCCACAGGCGCGGTATAAGCCGTCAGGCAAACGAGAGGCTGGGGGCGATTCTTATGGCCGGAGATATCGGCCAGTGTCTTGCGCGTTGTATTCGTCATTTTTATTTATTCTAAAGCCGCTTGAGATCGGCCCCTTCTTGTCCTAAATATAGGGTTATGATTAACAGAATTTTTCAGGCACTTCCAGTCATCTTATTATGTCTTGCGGCGGCTTATGGTTTTGGTTATGCACAAGGCCCGCAAACCCCCCAGAGCCGTGAGCAGGTTCAGCTATCATTTGCCCCGCTGGTGCGGGAAGTATCCCCGGCTGTTGTTAATATTTATACGAAAAAACTGGTCAACCAGCGCATGCGCCATCCGTTTCTGGATGATCCGTTTTTTGCCCCTTTCTTTCAGAATAACCAGCCCGGCAACCGGATGCGTAAGCAGGTTGAAAATTCTTTAGGGTCCGGGGTTATTCTAAAGCCGGATGGCTTGATTATCACCAATTCGCATGTCATTCGCGGCGCTGATGAAATTACGGTGGGATTATCGGATGGCCGGGAATTTCCGGCGCGCCTCGCCCTGCAGGATGATGCCTCGGATATCACCGTGCTGCGGGTTGATACCAAGGGTGAAGAATTGCCTTTTGTGGATCTGAAGCCTAGTGAGAGTTTAGAGGTAGGCGATCTGGTGCTGGCGATTGGCAATCCGTTCGGTGTGGGCCAGACGGTCACCAGCGGTATTATATCGGCCAAGGGACGCTCCAGCCTTGATATCAGTGATTATAATTTTTTTATCCAGACCGATGCCGCGATTAATCCGGGCAATTCCGGCGGGCCGTTGGTGGATCTCTCCGGCGATGTTGTGGGGATCAATACGGCGATTTATTCCCGCAGCGGCGGATCGCTGGGCATTGGCTTTGCCGTACCATCGGAAATGGTCATGAGCGTTCTGGCCGCTGAGGCCGCCGGCCGCACAGGCACACAAGGCGTGCAGCGTGCATGGCTGGGTGTATCCGTTCAATCAGTCACGCCCGATATCGCCCAAAGCCTTGGCCTTGATAAGCCTGCCGGGGTTCTGGTTGCCGATCTCCATTCCGCCAGCCCGCTGGCCGAAGCCGGGATCAAACAAGGCGACATCATTACCGCGATTGCGGGCTATGAAATCCGTGATGCCAATGAGATGAAATTCCGCACCGCCACGATTGCGCTGGGGCAGAAGGCTGAATTTTCAGTCATGAACAAAGATGGCCAGAAGAAAGTCCAGGTAACGGCAGTATCGCCGCCTGAAACACCGGCGCGTAATGAAACGCTGATTGGCGGGCGTAATCCGCTTAGCGGGGTCAAGATTGCCAATATCAATCCGGCGCTGGTGGTGGAGCTGGGGATCGAGGATGCGGCATCAGGCGTTGTGGTGGTGGATGTCACAAATAATGGATCTGCCGGAAGGTTATTCGCGCCGGGCGATATATTAATCGAGATTAACGGCCGGAAAATCAAATCCGTGGAAGATGTCAAACAAGGCGCATCCGAGGCAACGGCGCAGGGCTGGGTGATGATATTCTCGCGCGGCGGTCAGGTGCGCCAGATGGTGCTGCGATAAGGGTATAATAAAAGGCGCTTAACAATTTCAAGCGCCTTTGCCTTTTTGTTTTAACGTTGCCGTTTTATGCGGCTTCGTGATGCGGTTCGGCATCGAGATTGGCTGCCCATTGCGCTGTGGCAATTTCGAGCGAGTTCATCAACCGTGCGCCCCAGTCCTTTTCATCAGAGCGGCCTTTTTTCGCCAGGCTCCACTGAAACTGAAGTTTCTGGTTGTTGACATCATCGGCAGCATAACCTTTGAGGTCCGAAACGCAGTTTCTGTCTATTCTTCCACTCAATGTCATTCTCCTTTCTTACTCTTATCTGCATGGTACAGGATTTTTCGACAAAAGTCAAAAGGCTGGCATAAAAATATGCTTTTTTATCATAATTTATGTTTTTCAGCGATTTCCCTTGCCCCCCTTGCCTTTGCGCGCTGCTCGCCGCATGATATGGCCTGATTTTATGGCCATTCGAGAAGAGAATTAATAGATCATGACCAAGCCCGTCCCCGATATGAAAGACATTGTTGCCCTGTGCAAGCGCCGTGGATTTATTTTCCCGGCTTCGGATATTTACGGCGGGATTAACGGGTTCTGGGACTTCGGCCCGTTGGGCGTGGAGCTGAAAAATAACCTCCGCGATTACTGGTGGAAATGCATGGTGACAACGCCCCCTATCGGCCCGGATGGATTGCCGGTCGAGATTGTCGGGCTTGATACCGCTATCATCCAGAACCCCAAGCTCTGGGAAGCATCCGGCCATGTCGGCGGGTTTAACGATCCGATGGTCGATTGCAAGGAAAGCAAGAAGCGCTACCGCGCGGATCATTTGATTGCCCTTTCGCCCAAGGATGGGCAGGGGCCATGGCTGGCGGTTGATAAGGAAGCCACCAGCGACGAGATCGCCCAGCGCCTGAAAAAGCACGCGCGCGGCCGTCCGGAAAGCGATTACAGCGCAATGCCGCTGGATAAAGTTGCGGTCGCGGAATTTGCCAAGATTATCGGTCCCGATGCCAAGGAACCCGGCACGCTCACCGAACCCCGCCAGTTCAACATGATGTTTCACTCATACGCGGGCGCGGCGGCGGGTGAGGAAAACAAGGTCTATCTCCGCCCTGAGACCTGCGGCGGGATTTTCCCCAATTTTAAAAACGTGGTGGATTCATCCCGTGTGCGCGTGCCATTTGGTATCGCGCAGATCGGCAAGGCGTTCCGTAACGAGGTCACGCCGCGTAATTTTATCTTCCGCTCCCGCGAGTTCGAACAGATGGAGCTGGAATGGTTCTGTCACCCGGATGATGTGCCGATGTGGTTTGATTTCTGGGTCGCGCAGCGTAAAGCTTTCTGGGAGAGCGTCGGCATCCCGATGAGCCAGCTGCATTTCCTGACCGTTCCTGATGAGGAGCGCGCGCATTATTCATCCCGCACGATTGATTTTGAATATAAATTCCCTTTTAGCGGTGATGGGTTTGACGAGCTGGAAGGCATTGCTCACCGGGGTAATTTCGACCTCACGCAGCATCAGGAATTTTCGAAAACAAAACTGGAATATATGGACCCGACCGATCCGCAAGTGCGTTATCTGCCGCATGTGATCGAGCCATCGGCGGGTTTGAGCCGCGGCGTTTTGGCGCTGCTTTGCGAGGCTTATACAGTAGATGCTTCGCGTCCATCTGGCATGTATATGAATTTCACGCCCGGCATGGCGCCGAAGAAGGCAGCCATCTTGCCTTTAACGGCCAAGGAAGAACATGCGGATCCGGCGACGAAGCTCTATCTGGACTTGCGCGAGGAGTTTCAGGTTGATCTGGATATCAAACAAAATATCGGCAAGCGTTATGCGCGTCAGGATGAAATCGGCACGCCGTTCTGCTTTACGCTGGATAATGACACGGCCACCGATCACAGCGTGACCGTGCGTGACCGCAATACCATGGCGCAGGAGCGCATTCACATGGATAAGATCGCCGATTACCTGCGCGCCAAGATGAAACCGGGCGGCGCAGCACTGAAAAAAGCGGCCTAGAATATTGACATAATGTTTTTAGATTGATAACGTGCCTTGTTTTTCAAAGACAGGGATAATGACTTATGAGCCTTTTGAACCGCCGAAAATTCCTTTCAAGCGCGTTATTTGCCACGGTTTCGGCACTTGCTACTACGGCGGTTGATTACGAAGCCAATACCAACCCGCAAAATCCGGAGGAAATGGGGCAAGAGCTTCTGGCGTATCTTGCGGAACAACAGCCCGGAATTAAGGCTGAAACTCTAGCGGTGATTGCAAAAAGCTTTGAAATTTCCCAGCCGCGTTCTGCTTTGCGTCCTGCGGCGGCGGCGCTGGGCGGCGGGCTGCTTTATTATTTTACGGCTGGCTGCCGGGAAAAGGGAGAGGATATCAAGATGCCGCAAAAGATTATGAATGGCGGCGGGTTATCCATAGGTATTGATGCGGGCGGGACGCTTTTGGCTGGCGGAATACCGCCGATGGAAACGATCATCAAGAAAATTGATGCTCTGCAGCTTCCGCTTAATGGCGAGGAGATTGATATGATCGCCGATGATATCTGGGTTTATTTCAAAAAGAAGATATATGGCGCGGCATCTTTCGTTCCTGCCTTGGCGGCTTCGATGTTGACTGATTCCATTGAAAGCGGTCTTGATCGGCTTGATGTGAATACCCCAAAGCCCGGTCCTTGAATTTCTTTAAAGATAAAGCCCTTTGCCGCCGCGCAAAACATCTTCGGAAATTACCGATGGCGTTCCATCTTCATTATGCAGCATCACGCCGGGATGCAGTATCGCCGGTGATTTCCGGTGCTTGAGCGCGCGCACGATCACGCGCGTGGCAGGTTGTCCGGCCTTGGTGTGTAGCGGGATAATTTCCGTGCGCCCGAAACTTTTTCCCAGCGCCAGAATAATGCCGGGCAGCGCATCGGCGCGGTGAATAATTGTTAAACTGCCGCCGGATTTTACGTTATTGAACGCGCATTTTACCCAATCGGCAATGGTGATGTCCTTATCCTCATGCATCAGGGCCTTGTTACGCGAAGGCTTGTCGGAATGGGTGAATTGTCCGGCCTCGCCATAGGGGGGATTACAGATGATGTGGCTGAATTTTCCGCCCTTGAAACCCCGGATATCGCCGGTGATGAAATCAGTATTCTTGCCCTCGTTATTCATTTCTGCATTTTGCCGCGCCAGATCAATATGATCGGCCTGAATATCAAGGCCGGTCAGGTGAATGCCCGGCACGCGGTGCAAAACACACAGGCCCGCGCTGCCCACGCCGCAGCCCAGATCAAGGATATGATCGCCTGCCTTGGCGGGGCAGGCGGCGGCAATTATCACGGCGTCCATCGATGTACGAAATCCGTTCGAGGCCTGATGCAAACGCACAGCCCCGTTCAAAACGGCGATAAGATTTTCTTTGGCCATGAAGAAGTTCTAGCGGTTCTTAAGGCGCCCGGCAAAGATTTTATAAAATCAGCGGTTATATTCAGAACGGCCCATGCCCGGCGCATCCAGTTCGGAGAGGATCATCAGCTCAACCGGGCTGGAGACCAGGTTATTGATCGGCATGCGGTTATGGCCGCGGATGACGGGTGAATTGCCTGCATCACTGACATAGAGGCTGCCCAGATTTTTATTTTTGATAAAAATATCAGATTCAGTGGGCGTAAATTCTTGCGGGATTTTGGCGGATGGTTTTTGGCGCACCAATGAAGGGGACGGGGCGCTTGTGCCTTCATTGCCCTCAATCTGGAATTTGCGGTCAAAGAAATTATAGACCTCGGCAATTGTGCGCGGTGCGCCGGTCTTTGAATCATAGAACACATTGCGATTGGCGCGGGCTGCCTTGGGGAAGATATCGGCCGCAACCTGCAGCGGGCTTTCATCTTTTGCTTTCAAGAAGGATGTCGCTCCGCCTGCACCCATGAAATGCGCGAGATATAATTCGGTGGAGCCCACATCGCCGCCCCAGTTGGCATTCAGGAATTCTTCGTTTTCACGGGCAAATTCTGCCGCCATTTGCGAGGAAATTGCCGGATCCTTGCGAAGGCTCAGGATTTCCTTGCGGGATTTGCCGTCCGTTTCAATGCCGTATTTATCGCCGTGGCGCTCAACCATATCCAGCCATGTGCTTTCGATGAACTGATAAAGCCCGGTGGCGGAGCTTCCTTTTGCCTTGGCGTTGGGGTCAAAGCTGCTCTCGACCTTGGCCTGTTGCAGGAGATAGGAAAAATCAACGCCTGTGCTGGCGCTGGCTTCCTGAATGGCGTTCACAACGCCCTTGGAGGCCTGCGAGGCCAGTGATTTTAGCGCTGAATTCATGCCGGAATTGAGTAAATTAGCCATAATATCATGTCCCAGTGTCAGTAAATTATCTAAAACCTGACATTGCAAGGGCCGTGCCAGAAACGGCTTTCTGAGAACAAGAATTAGGGATTCATCTGTAATATCATTATGATAGAATAGAAGACCAGATCAAAAAAAGACAAGGATCCAAGCCTGCCATGACGATTTATAACCCCCCCGTTGCCGAGATGATATTCGCCCTTGAGGAATTGCATGGCTTTACCTCGAATAAGGCTGGGCCTGACATGATTGCCGCCATTTTAGAGGAAGCCTCTAAATTGGCTGCCGATGTGCTCGCCCCTTTGAATGTTGTGGGCGACCGCAATCCATCAAAGGTGGAAAATGGCAAGGTGACAACACCGCCCGGCTTCAAGGAGGCCTATGCCCAGTACCGCGATGGCGGATGGAATGCCGTGCCGTTCGAGGAAGAATATGGCGGGCAGGGCCTGCCATGGGCGCTGTCTTTCCCGGTGCAGGAGATGTGGCAATCGGCCAATATGGGCTTTGGTCTTTGTCCGCTCCTTAATCAGGCGGCTGTCGAGGCGATCTCGGTGCATGGGACGCAGGAGCAAAAGGATCTGTATCTGGCCAAGCTGATCTCCGGCGAGTGGACCGGGACCATGAATTTGACCGAACCACATTCAGGGTCCGATCTCGGGTTGATCCGTTCCAAGGCCGAGCGCGCCGGTGATGGCACGTTTCGTCTGAAGGGGCAAAAAATCTGGATCACCTATGGCGAACATGATTTTGCCGAGAATATCATTCATATGGTGCTGGCCCGGATTCCCGGCGCGCCGGATGATGTGAAGGGCTTGTCGCTTTTTATCGTGCCGAAATTCCTGCCCGATGGCGCCCGTAATGACTTTCAATGCGTGGGGCTGGATCATAAATTGGGCATTCATGCTTCGCCGACCTGTGTCATGCAATATGGCGATAACGAAGGCGCGGTGGCCTATTTGCTGGGCGAGGAAAATGAAGGCCTGAAATGCATGTTCACGATGATGAATAATGCACGGCTTTCGGTGGGCCTGCAGGGTGTGGCAATTGCCGAGCGGGCGTTGCAGGCCGCCAGGGATTACGCCGCCCAGCGTGTGCAGGGCCGGTCCTTTGCCACAGGCGAGCGCGTAAGCATTGACCAGCACGCCGATGTCAAACGCATGATCCTGACCATGCAGGCGCTGGTCGAGGGCGCAAGGGCGCTGACCTATGAGGCGGCAATCGCACTGGATGGCGGTTTAGCAGGCGACAAGGCGGCGCAGGCTAAGGCTGATCTGCTGACCCCTATCGTCAAGGCATGGGGGACCGATATTGCGCAGGAAGTCACCGGACTTTGCATACAGGTGCATGGCGGCATGGGCTTTATCGAAGAAACCAAAGTTGCCCAATATTACCGGGATGCCCGCATTCTGACGATTTACGAGGGCACGAACGGCATTCAGGGCGCGGATCTTGTCTTTCGCAAGATCATGCGCGATCAGGGCACGGCCTTGATTGCGTATCTTGATTCACTGGCGGCGCGGGTGACTGCGGATGATGCAAAAATTCTGGCGCCATATTTTTCAGCCTTGAAAGATTGCGCGGCGCGGATTGGTACGCTGGGGCATGAAAAGAATATGGATGCGATTGGCGCTATGGCGGTTCCCTTTGGCAAGGCGCTGGGAATTGTTGCTTCGGCTGCGCTGATGAGCAGGGCTGGCGATATTGCGGCTGATAAAGCGGCGGATGATTTTTATGCGCGCAAGATCAGAACGGCAAAATTTTATCTATCTTCTATCCTGCCTCATGCCAAGGCGTGGCTGGAAATCGCCAATGCCAAACCGGATTTAGGGTAGAGGCGCTTTCGGGTTATCAAGCCTGCGGAACGGATTTTCCTTGCCGACGGGCGGCGTCTGGCATCGCAGGGTGGCCGAGGACATGGCATGGCTTGTAATGCGGCCGGATATCGCGCCCTTGGATCGTTGCACCAGCAGCGCATAATTATTGGCCACGCATTGGCAATATTCTTCCGGATCCATGCCGCCGTCATAGGTCATTGATCCTGTGCCGATGCATCGGTCATATCCATGCGCGGCGGCGGCCGGGATATCAAAGCATTGATCCATGATCTTGCTCATGACGACAGTAAAATGCGCATCCGGACCATCTATGATGCGCTGATCCAGATATTTACTGGACAGGCATTCGCAGTTGTAATGACGTTTGATGAGTGTGTTGTTCGTGCAGTAGCTTTCAAATCTTTTTGCATCTTGCAGCACTTCGGTCGGGATATCTTCGATGCTGTCATAGAGTTTTTTCGGCGGCGCTTCTTCTTCCGGCAGCTGGAGGCGATCAGCGGGCATGGTTCCGGGCTGGGTTTTGGGCGGAGGCCTGATGGGGGCCGGCTTACGTTCCTGAAACAGTTCTTCAGGCGCGGGTGCTTGCTGTGCATATGCTGCGGCAAGGGGCAGGGGCATTATAAGCAAGAGGGCAAAGGCCAATATTATTCTGGATCTCATGCCTTCATCCTAACATGAAACCAGATGCGGCGGGAGGGCATAAATAATAGCGCCATATTCTGCGCCTGCTTTTGTTCATTGCCCATAGAATGCAAAAACCGCCGTATTACGGGCGGTTTTCACGAGGAGCATTTGTTATCCGAGAATTTCAGATTCTATTTCAGGTTTTTGACTTTTTTCCAAAGGCCCTGAAAATTAAAGGCGGCATCATCCTCGCCTTCGGCGGTAGCTTGCGCTGGCGCGTTTTCATTGCTGGTTTTCAGCTTCTTGACCATTTGCTCATCCAGTTTTTGCTGGCGGCGCTCGGCGGCCTTGCGCTCGCGCTCTTTGAGTTCTTCGCGCAGTTCCTCGGCCTGTTTCTGGCTGTACTGGCTGGTGATCAGGACCTGATCGGCCTGGCGCTGCCAGCGGTCGCGCTGTTCCTTGAGGTCGGAGATCTGGTCTTGTGCGTTATAGAGTTGGTCTTCCAGCGCCTTGACACGCATTTTCATGCGTTCCATCTCCAGCATCTGCGAGGCTTTTTCAAGTTCCTGCTCGATGCTGCTGGCGGCAGCGGGTTTTTGGTTCTGGACGCCGAATGCGCGTTCTAGTTCCGAGACATCAATCAGACGGCGGCCATGCGCATCGATTTCATAGGAGAGCTTGCCCTTGTCCATGGCACGCTGAATAGTGGATTTTGATTTGCCTGTGAGCTCGGCCGCTCTTTGTGCGCCAACTTTCGCCATCGTCATCTTCCTTGTAATATTTTAAGTATGAAAATGGCATATCATAGTCAAACTTGAGGATCAAGTTTGATATGCAAAAACCCAGTAAAAAATTATTGAAAACCCGGCAAGGGTTTGATTATGCGGCTTCTTTTTCCAGACGCTCATTCAGCAGGCGCGTCAGGCGCTGCCATTGCGCACCGGAGAACAGATGCGCGTATAAAAACGGCAGCCAGCCTTCCTTGCGGAACATCAGGAATGTCTTGTCATCCATTTCGGCCAGCTTTTTCTCGTCAATGATTTTAAAACCGGAGAAATTGATGCGCTTTTGTCCTGCCAGATTGATCTGTGCCTCGCGGTCAACGAGAAGCCCGCTCTCGGCCAGCGCCTTGCTGAACTTGATCGTCTGCTGGGCGGCGGCATGATAGGATTTGCAGAATTCGAGGGCGTTTTGCGCCAGCGTGCTGGGCTTGCCATCATCCGCAAAGAATTTCTGGTCGCCTTTTTCATCAACAACGCCATCGGCCATATCAACGCAAAGCGTCAATTGATCGCCCTGAGGCATTTCCGAGAAGATGAAAGGATAGCGGCGGATATAGGCCGGGATGTAGGCATCTTCGGCCCATGTGGTGTTGTCCTTGTTCAGAAACAGGTTCTCGCTATCGCGCAGTCCCAAAATGGCCACAGGCGTAGCATTGCCATCTGGTGAGAAGGCGATTGGGTAGAAATGACAGATTTGCGGCATCTCGATCAGGTTCACCGGGACGGCGTTCACGCCCTTGGTGAAGGAAAAGCCGAAATTTTTCTTCAGGCCCAGTTTGCCATGCTGCTTGGCATCCAGCGGCGCGGGGTTGTTGTAGAACAAGGGCAGATTTGCTGCCTTTTCTTTTGTGCTGCTGCCGTTACCTTTGTTGCTTGCCTTGGCCATGATGATAAATCCTGCTATATGATTAGAGTGTACTAAATTTCACGAATATGCCTGTGATGAAAGCAAAATTGAGCGTCCAAGGCAATTGCTTTATCGCAAAAAAATGCCCTAATCCCAAAATACAGCCAAAATCATGAAAACTTCATGAAAAAACCCTCATTTATGGCGGGTTTTCATTTTCTTTGGCTAAGCAAATCATATAGAGTGTGACCACGTTACAAGCTTGATTTTGAAAGGTGTTTGAATATGCGTATCGGGGTGGTCGGAACGGGTTATGTCGGTCTGGTGTCCGGGACTTGTTTTGCAGAGTTTGGCACAGAGGTGGTCTGTGTCGATAAGGATGAAGGCAAGATTGCCAGATTGAAAAAAGGGGAAATCCCGATATATGAACCCGGTCTTGATGATCTGGTCGCCAAGCAGGTCAAGGCGGGACGCCTGACATTTACCACGGATTTAAAAGAAGCGGTTCAGGGCGCAGATGCCATTTTCATTGCCGTGGGCACGCCGGCCAGTCGCGATGATGGCCATGCCGATATGACCTATGTCTATGCTGCGGCCAAGGAAATCGCGCAGGTTCTGGATGGCTATGTCGTGATCGTGACCAAATCCACGGTTCCTGTCGGTACGGCGCGCGAGATTGCCGCAATCATCAAGGATGCCAATCCCAAGGCGGAGTTTGATGTCTGTTCCAATCCTGAATTCTTGCGCGAAGGTGCGGCGATTAATGATTTCATGCGGCCTGACCGCGTAGTGATCGGGACGGATAGCGAAAAGGCCGCGCAGATTTTGCGCCAGCTCTATCGCCCGCTTTACATCAATGAAACGCCGATGGTTGTCACCACGCCTGAAACTGCAGAGATTATCAAATACGCTAGCAATGCTTTTCTGGCGACCAAGATCACCTTTATCAACGAGATTGCCAATCTGTGTGAAAAGGCCGGCGCGAATGTGCAGGAAGTTGCGCGCGGTATCGGTCTTGATGGGCGTATCGGCGGTAAATTTTTGCATGCCGGCCCCGGTTACGGCGGGTCGTGTTTCCCAAAGGATACGATGGCATTGACGCAGATCGGCCAGAAATACGGCGCGGCACAAAATATTGTTGAAACCGTTGTCTGGGTGAATGCCGAGCGTCAGAAATCCATGGCCGAACGTATCATAAAAGCTTGCGGTGGTTCTGTGGCGGGGCTTCGTATTGCTGTGCTGGGTGTATCATTTAAACCCAATACGGATGACGTGCGCGAAGCGCCCAGCCTTGTCATTATTCCGTTGCTGCAGGAAGAGGGCGCGCATATTGCCGCCCATGACCCTATCGCCATGAAAGAAGCTGCCAAGCAGCTTGATGATGTTGAATGGTGCGCTGATGCCTATGAAGCCGCCAAGGGCGCGGATGCTGTTGTTATTCTGACGGAATGGAATGAGTTCCGCGGGCTTCATCTGGAACGCCTCGGCGATCTCATGAAAACCAAGCGCCTGATTGATCTTCGCAATATTTATAAAATTCCGGATATGAAGGAGGCTGGTTTTCATTATGTTTCTATCGGCCGTGCCGAAGTCATGCCGGATAAGGTTGCTGAACTCAAGCAAGTCTCCAACGCCTAGGAAAGTTTTTTTATGTACCCGTATCTGGATGAACTTGAATCCAAGACAATTTATATTATCCGCGAAGCCTATAACCGCCTTGATCCTTTGGGGATGCTCTGGTCGATCGGCAAGGATTCAACGGCGCTTCTTTGGATGGTGCGTAAGGCTTTTTTTGGGCGCGTGCCTTTCCCGGTTATCCTGCTGGATACCGAGATGGAGATGGATGAGGTCTATGCCTTTCGTGATCGCCTGATCAAGGAATGGGATCTGGATTGCATCAATCATCTTTGCCCGCCCATTGAGGAAATCGACCCGACCCTGCCGCCCAATACCCGCAGCGCCATGCGTAAGACCGAAGGACTACGCAGTTTGCTGGATCAGCACAACTTCAAAGGTATTATTGCCGGCATCCGCCGTGATGAGCAGGGCCTGCGCGCCAAGGAACGCGTGTTCTCGCCGCGCACGATGGATGGCAACTGGGACTTCAAGGACCAGCCGCCCGAATTCTGGGATCAGTATAAAACTGAATTCCCGGAAGGGTGCCATTTGCGCGTCCATCCGATTCTGCACTGGACCGAGATTGATATCTGGCGTTATCACCAGCGCGAAGGCATTCCGTATTGTGATTTGTATTTATCGCGCGATGGCATGCGGTATCGTTCGCTGGGCGAGAAGAATATTACCTTCCCCGTCCCGAGTAATGCCGCCAGCATTGATGAGATTATCCATGAGCTGGAGACCACCAATACATCCGAACGCGCCGGCCGCGCCATGGATAAGGAAACCGAGGACAGCTTCGAGCGCCTGCGTGCATCGGGGTATATGTGACCGGATCCATGAGAATTTTATTAAGCATACTGATGATCGGATTTTCCTTTCCGGCGCTGGCGCATGATAGCCAGCCCGGAGAAACTCCATTGCAGCATTGCGCGAGCGAGGCCAGCCCCAAGGCTCAGTTCGCCTGTTACAATGAATTGTTTCCGGCGCTGAAATCGGCGCTGCAGCAGGCGGAAGAAAATGCGGTGCGTACGGCGATCACGTTGGACAAGGTTCAAAAAAGCGAAGGCGGCAAGAACAACCGCGATCTCGCGCTGGAAAGCCGCAAGGCCTATGATGCCTATGTTGAGACGGAATGCGGTCGCCGGAAAAATATCCATATCGGCAGCGAACAGGGTTCTATCGCCGCGCTCGCCTGCCGGCTTTCCTTGATGCAAAACAGATTGGAGCTGTTACAGCCATGAGCAATATTCAAAAAAAACAGGGTCTTTCCCAGCCCTTTCGCGTTGTAATCGTCGGCCATGTCGATCATGGAAAATCGACGCTGATCGGCAGGCTTTTGCATGATACGGGATCGCTGCCGGAGGGCAAGGCGGCCGAGATCGAGGCTATCTGCAAGGCGCGGGGCACGAGTGTTGTAGAATGGTCTTTTGTTTTAGATGCGTTTCAGGCCGAGCGCGATCAGGCGGTGACGATTGATACCACGCAGATGTGGTTTTCAACGCAGGCGCGCGATTACGTGATTATTGATGCGCCGGGCCACCGTGAATTTTTGAAAAACATGGTCAGCGGCGCGGCGCAGGCCGATGCTGCCATTTTGGTGGTGGATGCGTCTGAGGGGATCCGCGAGCAGACAAAGCGCCATGCTTATGTCCTCTCGCTTTTGGGGCTGCGCCAGATTGCCGTGGCCGTCAACAAGATGGATATGACGGGCTATAGCGCCGAGCGTTTTACGCAAGTCTCGCGCGAGGTGGATGAGTATCTGAAATCCATTGGCTTAAGCGCTTCTTTTATTGTGCCGATTTCGGCACGCCACGGCGATACCATCGTCAACCGCAATCCGGCGCTGGATTGGTATAAAGGTAAGACGCTCACCGAAATTCTGGATAGTTTTGATGTTGAAATGCCGCCGCTTTCGCGAAGCTTGCGTTTTCCGGTGCAAGATGTTTACCGTTTCGAGGAAAAGCGCATTCTGGTCGGACGGCTGGAGAGCGGGATATTACGCAAGGGCGATACGATCCTGTTCTCGCCCACCAATGAAAAGGCCGTTGTCACCAGTATTGAAACATGGCCGGACAGGGGCGATGAAAAGGTTGAGGCCCATGCCGGGGAATCCATTGGCATTACGCTGGATGAGCGTATCTTTGTGGAGCGCGGCCATATCGGGTCGCATGATGAAAATGCACCGATGTTATCGAACGTGTTTCGCTCTAATATATTCTGGCTCTCGAAGAACCCATTGAAAGTCGGCAATTCCTATAAAATCCGTTATGGTACATTTGAGGCCATGGTCACGGTGCAATCCATTGACCGGGCGATTAATACGGATGATCTTTCACACACCGAACGCGCCTCGGAAGTGACCAAAAATGCGGTGGCGGAAATTACGTTCCGTGCCCGCGACCTTCTGCCCATTGATCCTTATGCCGATAATATGCGCATGGGCCGTATGGTGATTTATGAAGGCTATGATATCGCCGGCGGCGGCGTGATCAATATGGAAGGTTATGCCGATCAACGGCGCAATAGCCCCAAATCCGATAATATCTATATGGTGGATCATCTGCTCAGCACCGATGCACGGGCCGCTGTAAAAGGTCATAAGGGCGGGATATTCTGGTTTACCGGGCTTTCGGGTGCCGGGAAATCGACGCTGGCCATGGCCGTGGAGAAGGCCCTGTTTGAACGCGGGTATCATTCCTATGTTCTGGATGGTGATAATGTGCGTCATGGATTGAATTCAGACCTTGGATTTTCGCCGGAAGACCGGGCCGAGAATATCCGGCGCGTAGGCGAAGTTGCCTCGCTCATGGCTGATGCCGGCTTGATTGTGATTACGGCCTTTATCTCGCCCTATCAGGCCGACCGGGCGCGTGCGCGCAGCGCAGCGCCTTCGGCCTTTCATGAAATCTATGTGAAGGCTGATCTGGAGACTTGCGAAGGCCGCGATCCCAAGGGATTGTATAAAAAGGCCAGAGCCGGGGGCATCAAGGAATTTACCGGGATTGATTCCCCTTACGAGGCCCCTGATAATCCGGAGATGGTGGTCAACACCCAGCATAATGATGTGGCCACCTGCGTGCAGCAAATCCTGTCCTATGTAACGGGTAATATGGCCCTGCCGCAGGATGAGCAGCGTAACACACGCAAGGAAAAGGCGATTGCCGGGTAATTTGGCATAGATTTCATGACCAGCAAACTTTTTGAAAATCCCAAGGCTCTTTGCAATATCATGCGCCGCATCGCGATCGAGGCGGGCGAGGTGACGTTGGAGTATTTTGATGAGGCCGGATATCACGGCGCGGACGCCAAGTCCGATGGATCACCTGTGACGCTGGCGGATCAGGAGGCTGAGCTTTTAATCCGCTCCCGTCTGAAAGATACATTGCCCGATGTAATTTTCGTGGGCGAAGAAATGGCCGCCGCCGGCGAGCGACCCGATTTGACCACTGAGCAGTATTTCTGGATGGTCGATCCATTAGACGGCACCAAGGAATTTATATCCGGCAGCGGCGATTATACGGTCAATATTGCGCTGATTAAAAACGGCGTTCCTGTGATCGGGGTTGTCTATGCGCCTGTGAAAGGCGAGCTTTATGCCGGATGCGGGGAAGGTACGGCGCTTTTCTGGCGCGAGGAAACAGGCGCTGAAAAATCCATTCATGTGCGAACACCCCCGCGTGAAGGGATTACGGTGATCGCCAGCAAAAGCCATGGCAATGCAGAGCGTCTTGATAAATTCCTGGACGGGTTCAAGGTCGCCAAGGTGATCAAGCGCGGCAGCTCGTTGAAAATTTGCGCTGTTGCCGCCGGCAAGGCTGATTTATATCCGCGCCTTGGGCCAACTTGCGAATGGGATACAGCCGCGGCTGATGCTGTTTTACAGGCGGCAGGCGGGTCAATCCGCGACTTGAATGGTAATGTGCTTAGATATGGCGGGCGGGACCCCAAATTCTTGAACCCTGAATTCATCGCCAGCGGGTTTGAATGGCATGATGCGGCAGAGGATGATTAAGCGGAACTTCTCATTTCCTCAAGTTCCAGCCAGCGATTTTCGTATCGCTGCAGGCGGTCCTCCTGATCCTGCAATTTCTTGATTGTGGCATGAAAATCATCCGGATCGCGGGCATAGAAATCAGCATCTGAAAGTTTGTCTTTCATGGCTTTGATATCGGCCTCAGTGGTCTCGATCTTTTTGGGCAGTTCATTTAATTCATGCTGGAGCTTATAGGTCAGCTTTTTGGCCTGTGCGGCAGGAGGTGGCGCTTGTGTCTTGGCAGGCGCGCTTTCAGGCTTGGGCTGTTCCTTCTTGGGCACGGATTGCTTGGTCGCTTGAGGTTTTGCAGGCTGCGCCTTGTCTTCGCGCATCTCCTTGGCTTCTAGATAATCACTGTAACCGCCGATATTGCGGTCCACAACGGCATTACCCTCAAAGGCCAGAATTTGCGTGACTGTCTGATCCAGAAAATCCCGGTCGTGCGAGACAATGATCAGCGTGCCCTGATAGGCGGATAAAATCTCCTCCAGCATGTCCAGCGTGTCCATATCCAGATCGTTGGTGGGTTCATCCAAAATCAGGCAGTTTTTTGGGTTGGCCAGCACCCGGGCCAGCATCAGGCGATTTTTCTGACCGCCCGATAATTGCGAAACACGCATGTCGGAATCGGACGGATCAAACATGAAATCTTTCAAATACCCGCAGACATGGCGCTGTTTTCCCATCACGTCGATATAATCATTCCCCGTTGGCGATAACACACGGCGAAGTGAATCGGTGGGATTTAAATCGCTGCGTTTTTGATCAAAGTAAGAATATTCAAAATCCTTCTTGCGTTTGACACGGCCAATATCGGGTTCCATCTGCCCGATCAGCATTTTGAGGAACGTTGTCTTGCCCGATCCGTTCTTGCCCAAGATTCCGATCCTGTCCTTGCGCTGGATACGCATGTGGAAATTCTCCAGGATCTTTTTTGTGTTGCCGTCCTCGGTAAAAGTCTTATGAACGTTGTGATATTCGATCAGGATTTTGGAAGATGCCTCTTCTTCCTTCACATGCTTGACCTCGATTTTGCGCGTGGCGCGCTTATACGAACTGACATCGGCCTGCAGCTTATCGCGCATCTGCTTGGCTTGCTCAAGGCGGCGCTGGTTGCGCTTGACGCGTGCCTTGACCCCGCGCGATGCCCATTCCATTTCAAGGCCCACGATCTGTTTGCGGTTTTGCAGCTCACGCGCTTCTTGCTCCAATAACGCATCCGACCATTCATCGAAATACCCAAACCCCTTATCGGCGGCGCGGATCTTGCCGCGGTCCAGCCAGAAAATCTGGTTGGTGATATTGGCCAGAAATGTTCGGTCGTGGGATATGCACACCAGCGTGCCGGAATAATTTTTCAAGTACCCTTCCAGCCATTGAATGGCCTCAAGATCCAGATGGTTGGTCGGCTCATCCAGAAGCAGGATATCAGGCTCCTCCACCAATGCGCGGGCCAGCCCGGCGCGGCGTAATTGCCCGCCGGAAAGCCGTGTCATCTTATCCGTGACCTCAAGCTCCAGCGCATGGGCGACCATATCGACCTTGTAGGAATTAAGCTCCTTATCTTCTTCGGCGATTTCCTCGAAGATATATTCAAAGACACTCTGGCCTTCCTTGGGGGTGATATCCTGTTGTAAATATCCGATGGTGGTGCCGGGATTTTGCCAGCGCTCCCCATCATCCAGATCCTTTATGCCTAAAATGATATTCATCAGCGTGGTTTTGCCCGCGCCGTTCTTCCCGACCAGTGCAATGCGGCTGCCGTGATGAATGTTGAATCCCAGATTCTCAAACAGCGGCTTTTCGCTGTAGCGAACCATGGCATCCTTGACGGAGAGTAATAGCGGAGCAGAGCTCGACATAGTCTTCTCTTGCTCGTATCAACCTAACCAGCGGCCTGACGGCTGAGGCGTTTGCGCTCATGCGGACAGAGCTGTGCCTTGCGAAGACGCAAGGATGTAGGTGTTACCTCGACCAGCTCGTCATCATTGATGTAGGACATCATTTCTTCCAATGACATCTTGCGCGGTGGCACGAGTGTTGTCGCATCATCCGTGCCTGAGGCGCGGACGTTGGTCAGTTTCTTGCCTTTGAGGACGTTGACTTCCAGATCGTTATCGCGGCTGTGCTCGCCCACGATCATGCCTTCATAGACAGGCGTCTGGTGTTCGATGAACATCACGCCGCGGTCCTGTAGGCCGAAAATCGCATAAGCCACAGCCGATCCTGTATCATTCGAGATCAGCGCGCCATTTCTGCGCTGCGGGATATCACCTTTATATGGTGCGTACATATAGAACAGACGGTTCAAAACGCCTGTGCCGCGTGTGTCAGTCAAAAATTGCGACTGATATCCGATCAGGCCGCGGGATGGAGCATGGAAGATAATACGCGTCTTGCCCGCGCCCGATGCGCGCATGTCGCGCATTTCGGCCTTGCGGCGGTTCATCTTATCGACGACAGTTGATACATATTCTTCATCCACGTCGATTGTGACTTCTTCGATCGGCTCCATTTTCTCGCCGTTCTCGTCCTTCATCAGAACGCGCGGACGCGAGACGGTGAGTTCAAAGCCCTCACGGCGCATCGTCTCAATCAGAACGCCGAGCTGAAGTTCGCCGCGGCCGCCGATTTCAAACGCATCGCGCCCATCGGATTCACGGAAGGTAATGGCCACGTTGGTTTCTGCTTCAGCCATCAGGCGCTCGCGGATCATCGTGGATGTGACCTTCTTGCCTTCTTTCCCGGCGAAGGGGGAGTCGTTCACCGTGATCGTGATCGCCATGGTTGGCGGGTCGATCGGTGTGGATTTCAACGGCGTTGTGACAGACGGCGCGCAGATTGTATCGGCAACGGATGTCTCGCTCAGGCCTGCGATACAGATGATATCACCGGCATGGACTTCGGTCACGGGCACGCGCTCCGTGCCGCGGAACATCAGAAGTTTGTTGAGGCGGCCGTTCTCGACCAGCTCGCCCTTCAGGTTAATGGCTTTTACCGTGTCATTTACCTTGGCCGATCCTTGCACAACGCGGCCCGTCAGACAGCGTCCGAGATAGGGGTCGGAATCCAAAAGCGTTGCCAGCATGGCGAAGGGAGCACTTGCATCCACATTCGGCGCCGGCACATGTTCCAGCACCAGATCCAGAAGCGGGTGCAGGTTCACGCGCTCGTCTTTCAGATCGCGAATACACCAGCCCTCGCGGCCCGAAGCGTAGAGCACGGGGAAATCAAGCTGCTCATCTGTCGCATCGAGGGAGACGAACAGATCAAACACTTCATCCAGAACTTCTTCAGGGCGCGCATCACCGCGGTCGATTTTATTGATGATCACGATGGGCTTGAGGCCTTGTTTCAGCGCCTTGCCCAGAACGAATTTTGTCTGCGGCAATGGGCCTTCAGCGGCATCGTTCAGCAGGATAACGCCGTCTGCCATATGCAGAACGCGCTCCACCTCGCCGCCAAAATCCGCGTGGCCGGGTGTGTCGATGATGTTGATGCGAATACCGTCCCAGACAATGGATGTCGGCTTGGCCAGAATGGTAATGCCGCGCTCTTTTTCCAGATCGTTGGAATCCATCAGGCGTTCAGACACGGCCTGATTGTCGCGGAACATGCCGCTTTGTTTCATAATGGAATCGATGAGTGTCGTCTTGCCATGGTCAACGTGCGCGATAATGGCGATATTGCGGATATTCTTTGTCATGTTTTTTACTTATTTTTCCGGGGCTTTATTGTTTTCGGCTGGATATATGCGTGAATTGCGGTAAAAGTGCAAGAAAAATAATGTCCTGCGCGGTTTTTAAGGTAGTTTTATCTTATGATTTTTGCGGGTTATGTTCCCGGCGCTCCGGTGGTATAATCCCCTTGCTAGTCACATGAAGCAATACAAATAATAATTGGGTGTGAAAGACAGGAATGCCAGAAAAAATTACCATTGATGCCGGCCATAATGAGAGCATCAGCGCCATCTGGAGCAAGCCGCAGGAGCGATCCATACGCGCGCTGGAAAAGACCCTTGTGGTGTTCAGTCACGGATTTCCCGGCCATAAGGACCATCAGGCCAATTTATATGCGGATTTTGAGCATCTTTTGGGTCATAAGGGCTATCACACGCTGCGCTTTGACTACCGGGGGTGTGGAACCAGTGACGGGCGCGAGGAAAATTTCAGCCTGGGCGCGGCCTGCGAGGATTTTCAGAATATAAGATATTGGGCCAAATCCCAGGGCTATGAGCATTTCGTCTATATGGGCGATGGCATTGGCGCGACGCTGGCGATCATGAATCTTGATCTGGATGTGCGGGCGCTGATCCTGCTTTGGCCGGTTCTGGACCTGAAAAGCTATAAAACTAGCGCCTTCAAGCTGGATGCCAGCAAGCCTGTCACGCAGAACCTGATTACCAGCGGCGATAGCCGGATTGGCGGCGCTTTCCTGCGCGAGCTGGAAAAGCTTGATCTGACCTATGCCTTGAAGGAAGTATTTTGCCCGACACTTATATTGCATGGGGCAAGGGATACGGTCGTGCCCATAGCCCAGCTTGATCTGGCGCGATCCCTGATCCGGGCTAAACGCATTGAAATTACAACATTTCATGATGGCGAATATGGTTTGCAGGCGCTTAATCACCGCAAATCCATGTTTTTCCAGATTCAGCAGTTTCTGGAAAAATATCTTTAAGGCGGGGGCTTATAAGAAATCGCTTGATTTCCGGGGCCTGATCGCTGTATAACGCCTCTTCACTTGTATAGATGGTCTGGCTTGAACTACATCGGCTGCCTCGATCATCATTATTTTGTTGTTTTATAACAAGGAGTTAGAAATGCCGAAGATGAAAACCAGCTCGGGTGCCAAGAAGAGATTCAAGGTTACCTCCAGCGGCAAGGTTAAGGCCAAGCCGTCCCATATGCGCCACATGCAGATGAACAAACCCAAATCCATGAAGCGTAAAGCACGCCGCATTGCGGTTCTTTGCGATGCGGATGCGAAGATCATCCTGCGTAATTTCCTGCCCTATAGCCGGAAAATCCGCAAGGCGAAAACATCTCAAGGTCAAGGAGAAGCATAATGGCACGCGTTAAAGGTGGCCCAAGAGCCCATGCCCGTCACAAAAAAGTTATCAAAGCCGCGAAAGGTTACTACGGCCGCAAGAAGAATTGCTTCCGTACCGCCGTTCAGGCTGTCGAGAAAGCCGGTCAGTATGCTTACCGCGACCGCCGCAACAAGAAACGCGAATTCCGCGCTTTGTGGATCCAGCGTATCAATGCGGGGGCTCGTCTTCACGGCCTGACATACTCGCAATTCATGCACGGCCTGAAACTGGCCGGTATCGAGCTGGACCGCAAAGTCCTTTCCGATATCGCCATCCGCGATGCGGCAGGTTTTGAAGCTCTGGCCAAACAGGCCGGCGCTCAGCTGAAAAAAGCGGCTTAATATTTTTAAGCAAGAATAACAAAACCCCGCCGTAACCGGCGGGGTTTTTTATTGCTCCCGCGCCGGGATATGCACGGCCGATACAGCCTTGGGCGGCGCTGGCGGCAGGAGCGTGTGCAATTGATCATGCGGAATAACGCGGTAGATGCCGGGCTGGGCGATAATGACTTTGCCGCGCGCCTCGGATAGCCATTTTGTATCCACCGGATATGTGTAGGCCCCTTTGGGCGCGTAGCCATCATAAAGTGTTACAGGATATGATCCTCGCCATTGCGCCTTGCGGTCGCCTGTTTCAGGATTTTCCAGATATGTGTTGTTCTGAAATTCGTATATGAATTGCCAGTTTGTTGCGCTTACGATTTCACGGATGCTTTCAAATGCCTGCCGTAAGGCAGAATATGCGGAAGATAATGTCATTGTGTTCCCTGTAATATTTTTTATAAATATATATTAGGCGTCATTTTAGTGTCTTTGGTGAGATAAATAAAGCCATGCGGAAACTCTTTGTCTTTGACTGGAACGGGACGGTGCTGGCCGATACGGTTGCCTCGTGGAAGGCGTCCAATGATTGCCTCGAATTTTTCGGGGCTGCGCCTATTTCCCTGGCGCGGTTCAAGGAAACCGTGAATTTTCCGGTCATTCATTTCTACCGGCTTAATAACTGCGATGTGGATGATGTGCTGGCCCGTCAGGCGGAGGCCAATGCCTTGTTTTATGCATCCTATCGCCGTCATGCCGATAAAATCCGCACACGGCAAGGCGTGCGAGGCTTGCTGGATTTTTTAGCGGCGCAAAATATCGACCGGACCATTTTAAGCAATTACATGAAACCGGAAATCGAGGAGCAGCTTATTCGCCTTAAAATCGGTCATTATTTCGGCTATGTCTGCGGCAATCTGGATGGGCAGACGGTGCTGCAAAAGACAACCAAACTGGACCGAATTTCGGATTTCATCACAAAGCGCGGCTATGAACCCCGCAATGTCATGCTGATCGGCGATAGCACGGAAGAGCCTGAAATTGCCCGGCATCTGGGTGCGCGCAGCATTTCGATCACGGGCGGGTATTTCTCGGAACGGCGCTTGCGTGCGGTAAAGCCGGACTTTCTGGTTCATTCCCACAAAGATGTGGTTGAGATATTGCGGGCGGAATGCTAAAAACCTTAACCATGAACGATATCGCGACCTTAAAAACCGAGCTTGCCAGCCAGATTGAAACCGCCGCAGATTTAAAGGCGCTGGAGGATCTGCGCGTCTCGGCGCTTGGGAAAAAGGGCCGCATCACCGATCTTATGAAGGCCTTGGGCGCAATGAGCCCGGAGGAGCGCAAGGAAAAGGGTCAGGCCCTCAATGCGCTGAAAGACGAGATTGCCGCGTTGATCGAGCGTCAGGAAAAAGCCCTGAAAAAACAGGATATGGATCAGCGCCTGATCAATGAGCGCATCGATATCACACTGGAAACAAGACCGCAGCGCCAAGGGAAAATCCACCCGATCAGCCAGACGATTGATGAGCTGGTGACGATTTTCGGCGCGATGGGTTTTACCGTCGCCGAAGGCCCGGATATTGAGGATGACTGGCATAATTTCACCGCGCTGAACTTCCCTGTTGGCCATCCGGCGCGCGAGATGCAGGATACGTTTTTCCTGAAAGGCTCGGAAAGTGATGATGATAAATCGCGCAAGGTATTGCGTACGCATACTTCGCCTGTGCAGATCCGCCATATGGAGAACAATAAACCGCCGTACAAGGTAATCTGCTTTGGCCGCACCTACCGATCCGATTGGGATATGACGCATACGCCGATGTTCCACCAGATGGAATGTCTGTATATCGACAAGGGCGTGACCATGGCGCATTTAAAGGGCTGCCTGACGGATTTCGTCCGCGCGTTTTTCAAGATTGATGATCTGCCTGTGCGGTTCCGCCCGTCTTTCTTCCCCTTCGTTGAACCCGGCGCGGAAGTTGATATCGGTTACGTGAAAGATGCCAAGGGCGCGATGCGTCTGGGCAAGGCCGCGGGGAATGAGGAGCAGCGCTGGCTGGAGATTTTAGGCTCCGGCATGGTACATGCCAATGTCTTGAAAAATTGCGGCGTGGACCCGAATGAATATCAAGGCTTTGCCTTTGGCATGGGGCTGGAGCGCGCCACGATGCTCAAATACGGCATCCCTGACCTTCGCACCTTCTTTGAAAGTGATGTGCGCTGGCTTTCTCATTACGGCTTTGACCCGCTGAACCGTCCCAATACGGCTGCGCGGTATTAATACGGCCATGGGCGCGCCTATTCACATCCGCCCGTTATCTTCAACCGATTACGATGCATGGCTGCCGCTTTGGAATGCCAATAATCTGGGTCATGAAAATTTGGCCGTGACGGCCCGCACCTGGGCGCGGCTGATGGACGCTTCTGAAGCCGTATTCGGGCTGGCCGCCGAAAAAGACGGGCAGATGGCGGGTTTGCTGCATTATATTCTCCACCCCACGACCGGCGCGCTCGAGCCAGCCTGCTATATGCAGGATGTTTTTGTCGCCGATGAATACCGGCGGCAGGGCATTGCCGGAAAACTGGTGGACGCATTGATGGATGAGGGTGCTAAGCGCGGCTGGGCGCGGGTTTACTGGCTGGCGGAGGGTAAGAATGAGGCCGCCAAGGCGCTTTATAAAAGCCTTGGCGTGCGGCTGGATTTTGACATTTATGCGGCCCTGCCGGGCATGCCGCGCGGATAAGGATATCCCTTTGAAATTCTTGTGTTTCGCCCTAAAGGCGGCTAAAAAATATAAACCTCTTGAAACGATAAAAAGATAACGACATGAAATTTACCCTTAGCTGGCTGAAGAAGCATCTGGATACAACTGCAAGCGCTGAGGAAATATGCACCGCGCTCACGGCGCTGGGCCTTGAGGTTGATGCGTTTGAAGACCGCGCCGCGACTTACGCGCCGTTCAAGGTGGCCTATGTTGAAAAGGCCGAGAAACATCCGGATGCGGACCGTTTGCGCGTGTGTAATGTCCAGACCGATAAGGGTACTATTCAGGTTGTCTGCGGCGCGCCGAATGCGCGCACCGGCATGAAGGCCGTTTTCGCGCCTGAAGGATCGGTTATTCCGCGCGATGGCACAGTATTAAAGAAAGGTACGATCCGCGGTGTTGAGAGCTGCGGGATGCTCGTTTCGGCGGCGGAGATGTCCTTGTCCGATGAGCATGATGGTATCATCGAAGTGGATGAGAATATCCCGGTGGGCACGCCCTTGGCCGCAATTTTCGGGCTGGATGATCCTGTTTTTGTGCTGGGCCTTACCCCCAATCGCGTGGATTGCGCGGGTGTGCGCGGGATCGCGCGTGATCTGGCCGCCGCTGGATTGGGCACGTTAAAGCCGCTGGAAATTCCTGTGCTTAAAACTTTTGGCCCGTGCCCGGTTTCTGTGAGAATTGAAGATACGGATGGCTGCCCGCTTTTTGTCGGGCGTCTGGTCAAGGGCGTGAAGAATGGCCCATCACCCGATTGGCTGCAGAAACAATTAAAGGCCGTGGGTCTTCGCCCCATTTCGGCGCTGGTGGATATCACGAATTATATTTCGCTGGATCTATGCCGTCCCTTGCACGTTTATGATGCGGCGAAACTCAAGGGCGGGATTGTCGTGCGCCAGACTATCGAGGGCGAGAGCTTTGATGCCTTGAATGATAAATCCTATAGCGTCATGGATGGCGCGGTGGGGATTACCGATTCCTCCGGCCTGATCGGGTTGGGCGGGATTGTGGGCGGTGTTTCGACAGGCAGTGATGAGACCACGGTTGATGTCTTTGTTGAATCGGCTTACTTCACGCCGATGCGGATTGCAAAAACGGGCCGTAGCTTAGGGATCGAGAGCGATGCAAGATACAGGTTCGAACGCGGGATCGACCCGGCATTTACGGTGGATGCCTCTGCTATCGCCGCGCAGATGATACTCGATCTTTGCGGCGGGGAGGCGAGTGAGGCCGTTCAGGCCGGTGCGGTTCCGTCTTGCGGCAAGACAATTGAATTTGATCCTGCCCTTGTGAAGGCATTAATTGGCATTGATCCGCCGCCTTCGCAGCAAAAGAAAATATTGGAAGATCTGGGCTTTGGCGTGGGTGAGGCCGGCGGGAAGTTTACCGTGCAAACGCCGCCATGGCGCGGTGATATCTGGGCCGCCGAGACTGATGGCAAGGCCGATCTGGCCGAAGAAATCATGCGTGTCATCGGCCTTGATGCGCTTCCGGCCACTTCCGTGCGTTCGGAAACGCCTGTTGCGGGCGCTGCCGAGACAGAGATGTTATCGCGCATTCGCGCGGCGCGTTCGGTTTTGACATCGCGCGGGCTTGATGAATGCATTACATGGTCATTCATGGGCGCAAAACTGGCGGCCGAATTTGGCGCCAATGACAATACGCCCGTGCTTTCCAACCCGATCAGTTCTGATCTGGATGTGATGCGTCCTTCGATTTTGCCCAATCTGATTGCGGCGGCGGGAAAGAACCATGACCGTGGATTCGGTGATGCGGCGCTTTGCGAGGTTGGCCCGGTTTTCCGGACCACCGAGGCCACGGGTCAGGATATTATTGCTTCGGGTATTCGCATGGGTGATTACCACCAGAGCCGCAGCTGGGCATCGTCCCATGCCGCACGCGGCGTTGATGCGTATGATGCCAAGGCCGATGCCCTGGCTGTACTGGCGGCTTGCGGCGCGAAAACCGATAACGCGCAAATCCGCCGTGATGCCCCGTCCTATTATCATCCGGGACGTTCGGGGACGATCAATCTGGGGCCGAACACGCTGGCGCGGTTTGGCGAAATCCACCCCGCCATTTTAGAAGAAATGGATATCAAGGGCCCCGTGGTGGCGTTTGAGGTTTTGCTGGCCAATATCCCTGCGCCGAAGAAAAAAGCCGGCACGGAAAAATCGTTGCTGGCGCTCTCGCCCTTGCAGCCCGTGAACCGTGATTTTGCCTTTATCGTGGATGAGGCCGTAGAGGCCGAGGCTTTGGTGAAATCGGCTGTTGCCGCGGATAAGGCCCTGATTACGGGCGCATCTATTTTTGATGTTTATCGCGGCAAGGGCGTGGAGGAGGGCAAGAAATCCGTGGCCCTTACTGTGAGCCTTCAGCCATCTGACAAGACGCTGACTGACAAAGATATCGAGCAGGTCTGCCAGAAAATCATCGAAGGCGTATTCGCCAAAACCGGCGGCCAGCTTCGCGCTTAGGCATATAATTTGCGCTTTTAATGTTTTATGTCTATTGTCATTAAAAAAATGACAAGGGAGATTAAAAGACATGCAATCCAATGTAGAACGATTAGAGGTGCTGCGCGGCGGGCTTAAAAGCTGCTTTGGCAAGCTTGAGGGTTATGTTGATGCTGCGGCGTCCTGTGATAGTGGCGTGGTGCAGGTCATGGCGGCGCAGACACGCAATTATTACCAATATCATCTTGGGCTTTTTAGAGACAAGGCGGATCACCTTTCACAGGTCAGCGATAAATTCGTTGATGGTATTCTTGCGGATTGGATGAAATCAAACGTATTGGTTTTTGACCCCGGCATTGTCGAGGATGATACGCCTGCCGTGCACCGGGATGTTGGTTTGCTGCTGGGCCGGGCAGAAGAAGTTCTGGCAGAATTTGACGATGAGGATTTATCAGGGCTCAAGCCCGAAACGCTCAAAAGCTTGCAATCCATCGCGCCAGGCGCGGAAGCTCATCTGGGCCGCATGATGCTGGTGCAGGATTTATTGCGGCAATGCGTTGAGCAGGATCGGTCAGGATTGAAGCCGTTCAGCAGCGGGCCTTCTGCGCCTTGAACTGATTGAAAATTCATAAAAACTTGCAAAATTCCGGCGTAAACAGTAGATTATTATACTTAACATAATGTATCGAGGGGCGATCGTGCGTAATAATCAGCAAAGATTAGATGATTTACGCGCCGGGCTTAAGGCGATGTTCGGAGAGCTGGGCGGTTGCCTGGACAAGGCCGTGGAAAGTGGCCAGCCGATATTTATCGAAAGAGCAGCAGATCTGCGTGCAGATCATGCCTATGTGCTGTGTGAACTCTCTGACAAAAGCGCGGCGGCGGCGGTATCGGATCGGTTTGTCGATGGGATCATTGCTTATTGGGCGCAATTACCGGCCTTGATTTACGCGCCCGAAATGCTGGAATCAGAGGATCCTGAAATTCTGAATGATGTTGATCGTATCCTCTTGGAAGCGGAGAGAAAGTTGCAAGTCTTTTATGATGCCGCAATCCCCAAGCCTGTTGATCCCAATGCCAAGGGGTTGTTTGCCGGATTGCAAAAGCACAGCGGCATGATGACCCGCGTTTCCATCGCGCAGGATATCCTTGAGGCCGGCACGAATATGGCGCGGCAGAACATATTCCCTTATGCCTAAAATTCTAGGCTTTTTCCTGCGCCAGAACATCCTTGCGGCTTAACTTGCCGATCATGGTCTTGGGCAAGGCTTCCGCACGCAATTCAATCTTGCGCGGCATTTCCATTTTCGAGATTTTATCATCCAAAAATGTGCGCAAGGCGGCTTCCGTCAGGTTTGCTCCGTCTCTGGCCTTGACCCAGGCTTTCACAACTTCTCCGCGTTGATCATCAGGGATACCCGCCACGATGCATTCCTCGACATCCGGGTGCATATAGACGGCTTCCTCGACATTGCGCGGATAGACGTTATAGCCATTCGTAATAATCATATCCTTCAGGCGATCCACGATATAGGTGTAACCCCGATCATCCATGATGCCGATATCACCTGTATGCAGGCGTATGCGTCCATCGGGTTGCGGTCTTAGGGAATCTGCCGTGGCATCAGGTTTTTTCCAGTATCCTTTCATGACTTGCGGGCCGCTGATGCAAACCTCGCCGCGCTCGCCGATTGGCATCGGCGTGACCTTGTCATCGGGATTGATGATCTCGACAATCGTATGGGGCAGCGGCATGCCGATGGAACCTGCGATATTCTCGCCAAAGGGAGGATTGACATGGGTTACGGGCGAGGCTTCGGTCAGGCCGTATCCTTCCACCACCACGCAGCCCGTGCGCTCTTCGAATTTGCGTTTGACCTCCACGGGGAGCGGCGCGCCGCCTGATATACAAAACAGCAAGGAGGAGAGGTCAAAATCCTTGATTTTGGGATGATTGTTCATGGCATTGAAAATGGCGGGAACCCCTGCCATGAAATGCGGCTTTTTCTTATTGATCAGATCAAGGGTTTGGGCCAGATCAAAACGCGGAATGGTCAGGATTTCAAACCCGCCCATCACCGAGATATTCAGTGTCGCGGTCATGGCAAAGACGTGAAAGAACGGCAGAACCGAGAGCATGCGCCGGTGTTCATCGCTTTTGGGGAAGTGGCCATAGGATTGCAAGGCATTGGCATAGATATTCCGGTGCGTGAGCATCGCGCCCTTGGGGACCCCGGTCGTGCCTCCTGTATATTGCAAGACGGCGATATCATTGACCGGATCAAGGGCTATGGATGCCGGCTTACCGCTATTGTTCATCAGCGCCGCGAGCGAGGTAATACGCACATCACTGGCGATTTTCGCGCGTTCCTTGCATTTGAAGATGGGGAAAAGGATGCTTTTGGGGAAGGGCAGGATATCGGTGAATTTGCCGATGATCAGGCGCTTGAGGCGCGATGTTTTCAGGACTTCTGCGGCCTTGTCGTAAAGGATTTTCAGATCCAGCGTAATGAGGATATCAGTTTCGCTGTCTTCGATCTGATGGACAAGCTCGCGCACGGCATAAAGCGGATTATAATTCACAACCGTACCGCCTGCTTTCATTACGCCGTAATAGGCGATCAGGAATATGGGGCAGTTGGGCAGGAAAAGTCCGACCTTATCCCCTTTTTTGAGGCCTTGTGCCTGCAGGCCTGCGGCAAAGCGATCTACCTGCGCGGCAATTTCACCCCAGTTATAGGATTTTCCCAGAAAGTAAAAGGCAGGAGCCTGCGGTTTGGCGGCAGCCGTTCTGGCCAGCGCATCCAGCATCGTTTCATTGGGGATCGGCATATCCCATTTCGGGGTATCCGGATAATGTTTCAGCCACGGATAATCAGGATTTGTCATGGTTTTTATATCCTCTTACTGGTGGCCCCTTGGTTATGATGCTGGCGGGGCTTTGGTTGATTTTCAGATGTACTTAAAAAACTTATTCAGAAATTTCTGCGGAATAATCTCCATATAGGCATTGAAAAACAGGTCATGATGGGTTCTAATTTTTCAGGTATGTTTTTTTGCTGTTTTTGGGGTTAATGGTTTTGAGCTCTTCCTACGATTTACAATTCTCTGCCGAGGAAAACCTCGTTCCGATCCGCATGCAACTCAAATGGTTTAACGGCGCCAAAGGATTTGGCTTTGTTGTCCCAGAAGAGGGCGGCTTCGATGCCTTTCTCCATGTTACCACATTACAGCAGGCTGGCGTAAACAGTATCGGTGAGGGAGCTGTGCTGCTCTGCACCATTTGTGATGGCCAGAAGGGCAAGCAGGTCAAAGACGTTATCGAAATCATTGATCCGGGCTCTGTGAACATGATGCCGCAGGCCGCCTGCGCCGAGGGCATGAGCGCCATGGGCGGGATCGTGAAATGGTACAAGCCTGAAAAGGGATTTGGCTTTATCATCCCCGATGATGGCATGAAGGATGTGTTTGTTCACAAAACATGTCTTGATGCCTTGGGGATTGATGAATTGCAGTCAGGCCAGCGCGTGCGCGTTACCTTGAAAGATGTCGATAAAGGCCGCGAGGCGGTCAAAATCGAGCTCGCTGAATAATAATATTAACTTTTTCTAATTTTCCGCTGCAAAAATCCCGGAGTTTTTCGGGATTTTCTGTTTTCGCGCAGCATCAGCGCGCAAGGCGTGACGATCAGTGTCAAAATTGTTGAGAATGTCAGGCCAAAGGACACCGCCGTGGAAAGCTGGACCCACCATTGCGTTGATGGCGCGCCGACGCTCACCTCCCTTGCGATAAAATCAATATTGGTCTGTAGGACCATGGGGATCAGGCCTACCACTGTTGTGACCGTGGTTAGCAGAACAGGCCGTAAGCGCTGCGCGCCAGTACGCATGATAATCTCCCGTGCGCCCATGCCGGCCTCATTGTAACGGCGCATGTGATCGAATGTATCAATCAGGACGATATTATTGTTCACGATAATCCCGGCCAGCGAGATTACGCCGATGCCGCTCATGATAATGCCAAAGGGCTGGCCCGTGATCATCAATCCCATCATGACGCCGATCGTGCTCATGATGACAGCTGAGAGGATAAGCCCCGCGCTATAGAAGCTGTTGAACTGGGTGATCATGATAATGGCAATGGCAAACAGCGCAATCACAAAGGATTTCATCAAAAATTCCTGCGCTTCTTTTTGCTCTTCGTCTTCGCCCTTGAAGGTAATATCCACTTCTGGATCAAGCTGGTTTTTGTTGCGCTCCACCCAACCCCTGATCGCCTCGACCTTGTCATTGGTGTTAAAGCCGGGCGGCAGGTCGGCCTGTACCGTAATCACCCGCCGTTGATCCGAACGGTCGATAACCCCGGTGGCAGGCATGGCGCGCTTTTCAATGAAGCTGCTGATTGGCATGGAGCCTTGCGGCGTTTCAATGCGGATGCGCTCCAGCTGTTCGATGGTGCGATCCTCCGTATCATGGCGAATGACGATGTCGATCTCATCGTCGCTGTCATCAGGCCTGTATTCTGCGACTTTCAGGCCATTCGTCACCATGCGGATGTAATTGCCGACCGAGACGATATCAAGCTCGAATTTGGCGGCCTGTGCGCGGTTGACATCAAGCTCCCATTCAATGGCAGGTAAGGGGCGGCTATCATCAATATCGCGAAAATCGCCGATTTCGTTCAAAGCCTTGAGCATCAGATCGGCAGCGGCATCGAGTTTTTCCGGATAGCGGGAGGCCAGCTGGATCTGCACCGCCTTGCCTGTTGGCGGCCCGCCTTCTTGCTTGCGGGTTTCCACATGAATGCCGGGCAGGCTGGCTGTGTTCTTGCGGATTTCGCTTAAGATATCATCCGCCTTGGGCCGTGCATCCCAGGCTTCGAATTGCAGCTGGATCTGGCCAATCACATCCTCCGCCAGATCGGCGCCTTGCTGGGCCGCGCCGCCTGCGCGTGTATAGAATGTCTTTACGCCATGGGTTTTCAGGACAATATTTTCAACATCGCGCATCAGCGCGTCTTCTTCATAAACCGATAAATTTCCGCGTGCATGGACAAGGACGCTGGCGAAATCAGGCTCGATATCCGGGAAAAACTCAACCCCCTTGCCGATCACGGCATACAGCCCCTGCACGCCGATCAGCAGCGCAAAACAGCCTAGAACCACCAGACCGGGGCGGCGCAGGGCGCGGTTTAGAACGCGCACATAAAATCCTGTCAGGCCGCGCAGTTCCATCAGGTCACCATTTTCGGAAAGCTGCACCATTTTTACCATTTCCGGATTTTCATCGGCCGGCTTGCCAAAAAGCGCGCCCAGTACGGGCGTAAAAATTAGCGCAAACACCAAAGACGCCGAAAGAACGGCAATCAGGGTCAGGGGCATATATTTCATGAATTCGCCCACGATACCCGGCCAGAATAAAAGCGGGGCAAAGGCCGCCAGGATTGTGGCGGTAGAGGATACAATCGGCCAGAACATGCGGGTGGCGGCCTCGGCATAGGCGTCTTTGCGCGATTTTCCCTCCAGCATTTTCCTGTCGGCATATTCAATGACAATTGTGGCGGAATCCACCACCATCCCGGCCGAGAAAATCAGGGAGAATAAAACCACCACATTGACGGTCAGGCCCGCCCCATACAGCAACAATATTCCAGCCAGAAATGATCCCGGAATGGCAATGGTCACCAAGATCGAGGCCCGCACGCCGATATACCAGATGGTGACAATCAGCACGAGAATAATGGCCGAGATCATATTGTTTTCAAGATCCAGCAGCATGGTGCGGATGCTCTCAGACTCATCTTGCGTGAAATTCACCTTGATATCGGCGGGCCATGTTTTTTGCTCGGCCGCGACAACGGCTTTGACGGCTTCGATCGTATCAATGATGTTTTCGCCGGACCGCTTGACGACCTCGATGGCAATGGCACGTTCCCCGTTCAGGCGGGCGAAATTTTCTGGATCTTTGAAGGTGCGGCGGATTTCGGCGATATCTTTGGCCTTGATCACGGAATCGCCTGATACCTTGATGGGCATTTCCATGACATCATAGATGGTCTCGAATAAGCCGGGAACCTCAATGGCAAAGCGTCCCGCGCCTGTATCCAGATTTCCCGCCGCCACCAGCCTGTTAGACCGGGCAAAATAATTCAAAAGTTCCTCGCCGTTCAGGGCATAGCTCTCCAGCAATTCAGGCTTGACGATAATCTCGACCAGCTCTTCGCGGTCGCCGGCCACGGCAGCTTCCAGAACGGAAGGGATGGCCTCGATCTTGTCTTGTAATTGCTGGCCCATACGCACCAATGTGCGTTCCGGGATATCGCCCGAAAGCGTGACGATCAGAACAGGGAACAGGCTGAAATTGACTTCCGTGACATTAGGTTCTTCAACATCTTCGGGCAGTTCAGGCCGGACCTGATCTACAGCCTTTTGCACATCATCCAGCGCCTTTTTCTTATCGAACCCGGCCATGAATTCCAGCAGCACAAATCCGCCGCTCTGATAGCCGGTGGCGCGCATTTCCTTGACGCCTTCGATGGTGGAAAGCTCTTGTTCCATGGGCCGCAGGAGGAGGCGCTCGGAATCTTCCGGCGAGATACCTTCCAGAAACATCGAGATATAGATTTGCGGGATGTCGATATCGGGCGAGGATTCCTTGGCGATATCCATATAGGCATAAGTACCCGCAATCAGCAAAAGAACCAGCGCGCATAATACGGCGCGCGATCGGTCAATGGCGGATTTGACGATAGCTTCAATCATGTTCTATTCGCTTTTTTCAGGCTCCGGCACTGATGCCACGGGATGAACCACTTGCCCGTCTGCGGCAAATTCCTGCCCGACAGTAATAATACGCGCCTGTTCAGGAAGCCCGTCGATCCACATATGGGTCGAGGCGTCGGAGAGAATACGCACTGGCATGAAACGCGCGATATTACGCTGATCGACAATTTTCACGCCGATGCGCCCGGCATCATCCAGCGAGATGATGGACGGGGGGATTTTATGGGCCATGCGCTGGGCAACTGGAATATTCAGTGTGGCGGTAAAACCTTCCTTCAAGGCAAAGTCGGTGTTGGGTGTGGCGACTTCAATCTCGAATGTGCGGGCTTCGGATTGGGCGGCGGCGGCAATAAAACTGACCTGTCCTTCGCGCTTTTCGCCGTTCAGAAATTCGGCCGCTGCCTTGGCACCGATTTTGATATCCTGAATATCGCGCTCGGCGATGAAGGCGGAGATTTTTAAAGGGTCAAGATCCACGATCTGGAATAGGGGTTCGCCAATGGCGAGATAATCGCCAATCTCTGCCGGGCGGTCATTGATGATGCCATCAAAGGGCGCCTTAATCTCACGCTTTTCCAGATCAATGCTCGCCTGTTTAAGTTCGGCGCGGGCGGTTTCGAGATTGGCTCTGGTCTCGGCCAGTTTGATGCGGGAGTTAAATCCCTTGTTTTCCAAAGATTGCGCGGCATTATATTCAATTTCGCGCTGGGAGACGCGCTGGCGCGCTTCATCGGCTCTGGCTTTGCGGTCGCGAATTTCAAGGCGGGCCAGAATATCGCCGGCTTTAACGATCTGCCCTTTCTCTGCCAGAATTTCCTCGACCCGGCCGCTGGTCTCGGCGCGAAGCTCTACGCTGCGTTCGGCTCTGGAGCGTCCTGTGACCTGAATGGCGTAGTTAAAAGGCACGGCCTTCATATCGCTGATGCGGACCTCAAGGATTTTATTTTCTGCAGGCGCATTTTCTGCGCTCTTGCCAGGGGTTTCTGGCTCTGGCGTTACCAGAAATCCTGACAGGACCCAGATAAAGGCCAGAACACCTACAATAACGGCAATGCCTT
Organism: Alphaproteobacteria bacterium; assembly: GCA_035911135.1. Lineage (GTDB taxonomy): Bacteria > Pseudomonadota > Alphaproteobacteria > Micavibrionales > Micavibrionaceae > JAMHWD01. Next base: position 52,757 of record JAMHWD010000003.1, read on the forward strand.
GTGATGATTTCAAAAAAGACATAAAGACGCCTGTTTCCTTAACTTTCCTCATTAAACGCCGGCAAAATATCATGCCAGCCCTGAATTGAACATAGATTTCAACAGGGGCAGGAAAAGGGCATCGATATGAAAAACCCCTTGCCGGCAAACCGTACAAGGGGTTTTTGTATCAATATTAATAACGCTTAATGATTAACGGCGATCTTGTCTTCGTCGTTGTCATCGCTGCTGCGGCGCTTGTTGTCGTCGAAATCTTCGGCGTTGAGGATGCGGCTGCGCGAGGCGGCCTGATAGGCAACGCGGGCATGCTCATCGCAATAGGGAAGACCGGATACGGATTTTTCACCGCAGAAACCAAAATCGGCTGCCTTGGGATCACCGGAAGGCCAGCGGCACATCGAGGGACCCAGTTGCTCCAGCTTGAGGCCTTTGCCGCGGGAAATAACAATGTCTTTCTTTTTCGGTCCGCGCTGCTTTTCAGGCGCTTCCGATGTGTTGGCAGGGATAGATGCCTTGATAGGCTTTTTTGTTTTCTGGTTTTGCTGGATCGGCGAAACGCGGTTGGAGAGTTTCAGGCGGTGCGCCTTTCCGATAACAGCATTACGCGTAACATCACCCAGTGTTGTTGCGATCTCGGCGGCGGTCTTTCCTTCCACCCAGAGTTTTTTCAAAAGGGCAACGCGTTCATCAGTCCAGCTCATTTAAAAAATTCCTCCCACAGGATCCCCCAAGCTAAACGCTTGAAATTCAATGATAATTGTTTCTGCAATGAAGTGACTTTAGCAGCAGGGAATCAAAATTGGGAAGAGGAACATGTTCAATTTTTTTCTTTATCCACAATTGATGGAATGAAGAAAAATCAATCCGGAAAATCCAGACCCATCATTCTGTAATGTTCCGATTTTTCGCTCCAGTCTTTTTCAACGCGGACGAATAATTTTAAGTGCACGCGGCATTCCAGAATCTCTTCCAACTCCTGCCGCGCATATTGGCCGATCAGCTTGATCTGCGATCCGCCCTTGCCAAGGACGATGGCTTTTTGGCTGTCGCGCTGCACGGTGATGACTTGTTCGATCATGATGCTGCCATCATCGCGTTCGTCCCATTTTTCAGTCTCGACCATCGCGGCATAGGGCAATTCATCATGAAGCTGGATAAAGATTTTCTCGCGCGTGATCTCGGCGGCCAGCATCCGCATGGGCATATCGCTGATTTCATCTTCCGGGAACAGCCATGGACCTTGCGGCATTTCACTGGCCAGATAGGGGATGATATCCTTAAGACCTTGCGATTTAAGAGCCGAGATCATGAAAGTCTGCGTATAGGCAAACGCATCATTAAAGGCAGCCGCCAGCCCCAGCAGCTTGTCCTTGGCCATGGCATCGGTTTTATTGAGCGCCAGAACGCAAGGTTTGCGGGCGGGGAGTTTTTCAATAATGCCTTGCGCGGATTGCAATGGATTTTTGCCTGTGGCATCGACCAGATGAATAACAACATCGGCATCCTCGACAGATCCCAGCGCAGCATTGACCATTGCTTTTTCAAGCGTCTTTTTCGGGGCGAAAATTCCGGGCGTGTCAATCAGGACAATCTGCGCGGCTTCATGCTGGCAGATACCAAGCACACGCGTGCGGGTTGTCTGTACCTTGCGTGAGACGATCGAGACTTTCGTGCCCACCAGCGCATTGACAAGTGTTGATTTCCCGGCGTTGGGCAAGCCGATAATGCTGACATAGCCGCAGCGCGTATTTTCATTGTGATCATGGGCGGTCATTTAATATTCTCTCCGCTTTCTTAAAACCTTGATAAAGCTCTCGGCTGCGTTTTTCTCGGCCTGCTGGCGGGATTTTCCTTCAGCTATAATGTCGTCATAGCCTTGAACTTTAAGACGGATTTCAAAAACCGGCGCATGATCGGGGCCGCTTTGTCCTGTAATCTTATAAGTCGGCAGCGGCAGGCCGCGTGCCTGCGCCCATTCCTGAATGGCGGTTTTGGGATGCTGGGGCGGGGCTTTCATGTTCTCAAAGGCATCGCCCCAGAATGTCTGAATAAAGGCGCGGCATTGCTTGAGACCAGCATCCAGATAAAGCGCCCCGATCAGGGCCTCGATGCCATCGGCCAGAATATTTTCATTGACCATGCCGCCGGCCGCGCGCTCGGCGGCGGAAAATTCCATGTAATCGCCAAGATGAAGATCGCCGGCAATACCTGCGAGCCAGCTCCCCTGCACGAGCGAGGCGAGACGCTTGGCCAGATCGCCTTCGCTTTCGTCTTCATATTTCTCATAGAGAATTTCCGAGACAACCAGACCCAGAACGCGGTCACCCAGAAATTCCAGTCTTTCGTAGTTTGTATCCTTGCCGGTGCTGGAATGGGTGAGGGCAGCTTCGAGCAGATCCCGGTTTTGAAAAATATGCCCAATGGCAGTTTCCAGCTCGCCCTTGTCCTTACGCATGAACATTGTTGTCATTGCGCTGGCTTCTTTGGGGAAGGGGCTGGTTCTTCTGTTTGCTGTTTTTCGGCATTGATCTTGCCGAACAGGCGGTCATAACGCACCGTCCATGGCCATTTCCAGATTTCAAACAATCCGGCAGTACCGTTGGTCGAGAAGAAAATAAAATCTGCCTTGCCGACGATATTTTCATACGGCACAAATCCGACCATAGGCGCAACGCGGCTGTCCTGCGAATTATCGCGGTTATCGCCCATCATGAAATAATGGCCTTCGGGCACGACGAATATATCAGTGTTATCGAGAGGCTGGTTATCGCTTTCCTCATAGATATGATGCTTGAGGCCGCCGGGCAGCGTTTCGATATATTCATGCATCAAAACTTTGCCGCGGAACTGGTCGTCCACTTCCTTAAAGCCAAGACTCTCGCGCGGGATCATTTGCCCGTTGATATACAGGCGGCCATTTCTGACCTGTACTGTCTCGCCGGGCAGGGCAACAACTCGCTTGATATAATCAATAAAGGTATTGCTGGGCAGTTTGAATACGATGACATCGCCCCGTTCAGGTTTTACCGGCCAGAGGCGCCCTTCGATGGGCGCAAAGCCAAAGGGGAAGGAATAACGGCTATACCCATAGGCGGGTTTATGCACAAACAGGTAATCGCCAACTTCCAATGTCGGCTTCATCGAACCGGAAGGGATATTGAAAGGTTCATATAAAAACGTGCGGATCAAAACAGCCAGTATCACGGCCACGGCAATGGTCTTGGCAAATTCGGTGATTTCGCCCTTGGCGCTAAGATGTGGTTTGGATCCGGTCTTGTCTTTGGGATCGTCCTTTTCAGCGTCGTCCAGGATCTGTGTCATTGATTGTTATGTTGCCCAAGGGGGTTAAAGATTACGAGTTTTAGCCTATCCAGCCCGATAAATCTAGGGGCGGGTTTCGATGATCACAAAAGCCTGCGCCAATGGCGGCTCATCGCTGAGGCTCAGGTGAATATGGGCTTTTTGGCCTTCCGGCGCAAGGCTTTCCAGAATGGCACGGGCCCGGCCCGATAATGTCAGGGACGGCTTGCCGGCCTTGTCATTTTCCACGCCAATCTCACGAAAGAGAATACCGCTGCCGATCCCGGTGCCCAGGGCCTTGGCGCATGCCTCCTTGGCGGCAAATCTTCTGGCAAAATGGGATATCCGGGCTTGCGGGCTGGTTTTTTGGGCCGCGCGCGCGATCTCGTTTTGGGTAAAGCAGCGATTGATGAATTTATCGCCAAAGCGCTCAAGCGCCTTTTCGATGCGCCGCATATCTGTAATGTCGTTGCCGATGCCGATAATCATGTCAGGCACTATCGGGGATCAGGCCGCCAATTTCAAGAGGATGCGGTAAATGCATCGTTTCGGGATTATTGGCTTTGAATGATGGGGCATATCCGTCCTTGGCGCCTTGGCCGCGGGCTTTGTCAAATCTTAGAACCGATCCTTGCGGCTCCATAAGGGGGCGCAGATTTTCGCAGGCCTGCGCCCAGTCACTTTTTCCGATTTTGCGTTTTGTAAAGTCATAGGAGGCTCCTTCGCCCGTTTGCAGGAAATAGCCGATATTACTCATATATAAGGTGCGGATGCGTTGGCCGGGCAGCGTATTATCAAGAATGCGGCCGATAGTGGCGCAGCCATCCGTATCCATGACATCCAGCGTAGCCGTGGCAATCGCGCGGGCTTTGGCCATCTCGTGCAGATGCGTGTAAAGGGCGGGGTTACGCATCCAGTCGAGATCAATGTCGTTGCATAAACTGACCGTGTTATCCTGCCCGGCCCGTATGGCAAACCAAGATTTGAAATCATCATAAGTCATGGCCCGTAAGGGTGAGTAGAATTTGCCGCCATCTTCGGGGTAGATCGTTTTGTATTCTTGCCTTTTTTTATCCAGCAGGCCGGGGAAATGCTTGGCCATGACGGCATCGCGTGCGCGTTGTTCGCGTGGGCTGATGGGATGATCCTTGGGGTCGGGGGATTGAACGCCTGGCAAGGGGCGATTTTTGACCTTTGCGGCGCTGGAGAAGCAATCCCGCAGCCTATAGTAAAAATCCGGCGCAAAATCCTGCATGTTACGCGCGAGATCCGGTGCGGTCGGGCTGGCGGCCAGCGTTTTTAGAAAATCCTGCCAGAACAGGCGCTGGGCGGCGTTGATATCAAAAACAATGGCGGCATCGGCTTTGCTGGCCGCGATAAATCCCAGATTGGCCTCCCCAGCGGCTCCGGCGTATAAGCCGCCCTGCAAAGGGGGCTGGGAAGAGAATGCAGCGCGTACATCCTGATGATTGGCCCAGGATTCACCAATCGCCTTGAAATGTGCCGGACCGAGATAGGGCTTGCCATGGCGCATATAAACGCGGCCATAGGATTGCAGGCTCACGCCCTTGCCGGCGGCGCAGCTGTTAAATTCTTCAAAGGCATCAGCAAAATGGCTAATTATCATTAGAAACAACGCTTTTTTAAAAACCGGACCACCCTAGCAAATTGCTATTTATTATGTCAATTTATGGTTTGATTTTTTCTGCAAGGCGCATTAAAAGGAAGGGCTGACAATCTAATAGCCCAATGAGGCCTTACTGATGAATATCCGCGATCATATCCGCACTGTGCCTGACTTTCCTATTCCGGGAATAAATTTTTACGATATCGCAACGCTGCTGGCGCATCCGGGCGCATGGCGCGAGACAATCGCCCAGCTGCAGGAACGCGTGGAGCCGTACCAGCCTGATATGTTGCTGGGCATTGAATCGCGCGGATTTTTGGTTGCGGCGCCGCTGGCGCTGGAGATGGGCTGCGGCTTTGGCATGATCCGCAAAAAAGGCAAGCTGCCCGGCAAGACCATATCGCATAGTTATACGCTGGAATACGGTTCCGATACGATCGAGCTGCAGCCTGATCTGGTCAAACCCGGCTCACGCATTGTGCTGCTGGATGATCTGATGGCCACGGGCGGGACATTGAGCGCTGCTGAAGCTTTGGTGAAGCAAGCCGGGTGCGAGGTTGTCGCTACGCTTTGCATCATTGAGCTCGAAGGCCTGAACGGGCGCGATAAATTGCAAAGCCCGTTTGAAGCCTTGCTGAAATGCCCGGCATAAGGGGGATGTTATGAACCTGACATATATATGGCTGGCGCTGGGGCTCAAGCAATTGGCGCAAACGCCGGTAGAACCCAAGATCGGCATGACATGGAATGTTGTGCATCACCGCCGCACGCCGCATTCCCACCGCGGCAATACCGAATATCACGGCCCTTTGCAAATTGTCGATGTGCAGGGCGATGAGGTTGAATTGCTGGAAAATAATATGTATCTGAAAACAGTCGATTGGGCTGATTTTTACATGGAAAATCTAGCAACGCCGCGTTCAATGAAGCATGATGCTCATGGCGGTTACATGGTGCATTATTATCACGGCGTGAAAAAGATCGACGAGGCGCGTCTCAACCGGATCCGCAATCCCTTCGTGCCGCAATCATTTGTGTGGTAAATCCTGCGAGGATTATTTCCCGCGGGCGCGCTCGACTTCGGCAATGATTGATGTTGCCCGCAGGGCGGCGATAATATTGTTCAGGTGCTTGGTATCCTTGACGTAGATATCCAGCAGCATCTCCCAGAAATCAACAGACCGCGTGGTGATTTTAAGATTGGTGATATTACCGCCATTCTTGCCGATCACTGTGGTCAGTGTCCCCAGAGCGCCGGGTTCGTTTTGCAGCGTTATTTTCAGGCGCCCGACATGGGCCTCAGGCGAGTCGCTGCCGCTGCCCCATGAAACATCCAGCCAGCGCTCCGGCGTATCGGAAAAACTCTCCAGCGTTTCGCAATCAATCGTATGGACGGTTACGCCCTTGCCTGTTGTAACAATACCCACAATCCTATCACCCGGAAGGGGGTGACAGCACCGCGCCATGTGCACCGCCATGCCGGGGATAAGGCCCTTGATCGGCATGGGCGCGTCCTTGCCGTCTGACGGGCGGACCATGACGGCCTTGTCCATATCGGTGGAGGGACGCTTGGCGACTTCTGTCTTGTGTGCCGGGAAAATGATTTTGAATACATCCCGCGCCACCGTGAGGCCGGAGCCGATGCTGGCATAGACATCGTCATTTTCTTCAAGCTTGAGCTGCTTCAGGATGCCTGTAATGGCTTTTTCCGTGAATTCATAGCCTTCCTGACGAAAGACTTTCTGCAGCATCGCCTTGCCGAGCGTAATGTATTCGGCGCGTTGTTGCTGGCGGATGAATTTGCGGATATGGGACCGGGCCTTGCCCGTGACCACAAAACGCTCCCATGTCGGGGAGGGGTTTTGTGTTTTGGCCGTGATAATTTCCACCTGATCGCCATTGGCAAGGCGTGTGTTCAAGGGCGCGATGCGGCCGTTGATTTTCGCGCCGACGCAGCGATCCCCGACGTCCGAGTGAATGCCATAGGCAAAGTCGATGGGTGTTGCGCCGGAGGGAAGCTCAATCAGATCGCCCTTGGGCGTGAAAACAAAAACCTGATCCTGAAAGAGTTCGAGTTTTGTATTCTCCCAGAAATCTTCCGGCTTTTGCTCTTGCTCTAGAATGTCGAGGAGTTCCCGCAGCCAGCGATATTTCTTCACGTCTTTCAAGGATGGCATCTTGCCGTCCTTATAAGCCCAGTGCGCCGCCACGCCCAGATCGGCCTCGCGGTGCATTTCGCGGGTGCGGATCTGGATCTCGATACGCTGGCGCGCCGGGCCCATCACTGTGGTATGGATCGAGCGGTATCCGTTGGGTTTGGGCGTTGAGATATAATCCTTGAAACGCCCCGGAACGGAGGGGTATGTCGAATGGATAATCCCAAGGACCATATAGCAATCTTCGATTTTATCAACGACAACGCGGAATGCCATGATATCCGAGAGCTGCTCGAAGGCCACGTTCTTGCGCTGCATTTTCTTCCAGATCGAAAAGCGCGTTTTCTCGCGGCCCGTGATCTCGGCGTTAATGCCATTCTTTTTAAAGACCGATGATAATTCCTCGATAATCTTATCGACGACGGCAACGCCTTCTTGCCGCAGGAAAGAGAGACGGTTGGCGATACTCTCGCGCGCTTCCGGGTACAGTTCCGCGAATGAGAGATCTTCAAGTTCTTCCTTGATCTGATGCACGCCCACGCGCTCGGCCAGCGGAGCGTAAATCTCCAGCGTCTCAAGGGCGATGCGGCGGCGCTTTTCCGGTTTGTTAAAGCCGCCAATCGTACGCATGTTATGCAGGCGGTCGGCGAGTTTGACCAGCAGGACGCGGATATCCTCGCTCATGGCCAGCAGGAGTTTGCGGAAATTCTCAGCCTGCTTGCCTTCCAGCGTCTGGCTCTCGATCCGGGTCAGCTTGCTAACCCCGCTGACCAGATCGGCGACTTCCTTGCCGAATTTGGTTTTCAAGTCCTCGTAAGTGGCGGCCGTATCTTCCAGCGTGTCATGCAAGATGGCGGTGACGATTGTGCCGATATCCATACGCATGCCGGCCAGGATGCTGGCTACTTCGACAGGATGCGTATAATAAGGCTCGCCGCTGGAGCGCGTCTGCCCGTCATGCATCTTGCGCGCGTAATCCACCGCCGATTCAACCGGCTTGGGGTCGAAATCAGGGTTATAGGATTTGATTTTATCCAGCAGTTCAGCTTGTTGCGTCATCAGTATCGGAAAATAATACGTTTCGTAGAGTAACTTAGCATGATTTGCGCCAATAACCATACGTCTAAATTACGAAAAAACCGCCCTTTAAGGGGGCGGTTTTTGTTAATTTCTCATACCAAAAGGCTTAAGGCTTATTCGTCGCCATCATCCCCGGCCAGATCTTCCAGCGAGGGGTCTTCATCGTCTTCGTCGATTTCCTCATCGCCGCTATAGATGTCATCGGCTTTCGGGCGGGCCGCCATGGCGCTCCATTCCTTTTCACCGTCCATCAGATCAACTTCTGTGTCATCTTCATCATAGGCAATGACGCGCTGCTTGCTGCGGATCAACTCATCCTTAAGGTCAGTAATGGATACTGTTTCATCGGCGATCTCGCGCAGGGCAATAACAGGGTTCTTGTCATTGTCGCGGTCCACGGTCAGAGCCGCGCCGGAGCCAATCTTGCGGGCGCGCTGGGAAGCGATCAGAACAAGCTCAAAACGGTTGGGTATTTTTTCAACGCAATCTTCTACGGTAACGCGGGCCATATCTTACCAAAATCCTTATATGCGGTTTTTAAAGGGGCAAAGCAGCTTTCTATACAACGCGGCCTTAAAAATCAAGCCTGTTGAGGTATTTTGAGAAAAAATATGTCATTTTCAAGAAAAAGCAGATTTTAAGCAAAAAACCATTGAATTTTGCCAATTGTGACTTATATAAAATCCCACTAATACAGTGTAAAAAATAACAACAAAGTATAAAAATGAATAAAAATAATAACTTGAACGGCATCCCTTTCTATCCTGAAGAAAAAGTCGCCATCTTTATCGATGGATCCAATCTCTATGCGGCGGCAAAATCTTTGGATTTTGATATTGATTACAAGCGTCTTTTGAAATGGGTGGCCGCGCGAGGCCGCCTTGTGCGCGCTTTTTATTACACTGCCCTGATCGAGGATCAGGAATATTCCCCGATCCGTCCGCTGGTTGATTGGCTGGATTATAACGGTTATACGATGGTCACCAAGCCGACCAAGGAATTTATCGATTCTCAAGGGCGCAAGAAAATCAAAGGCAATATGGATATCGAGCTGGCCATCGACATGATGGAAATTGCCGATAGCGTCGATCATATCATGCTGTTTTCCGGTGATGGCGATTTCCGCCGCCTGGTCGAGGCCGTCCAGCGCAAGGGCGTCCGTGTAACGGTTGTCAGCACCATTAAATCCTCCCCGCCAATGGTGGCGGATGATTTGCGCCGTCAGGCTGATCATTACCTTGATCTGGATATTCTGGCCGATTATATCGCCCGTGATCACGGTAATAATCAAGGCAATCAGGATGCCGCGGGCAATGATGAGCTTCCGCCCAAGCGTGAGCGTCATTTCGCAAACTAAATATGGCCCCAAGGCCTTTCTTGATTTTATAAATCAGACACCGCATGATGCCTCATGCTGACCCTGCCTGACCGTGATTGTTCTTTGTGCCCGCGCCTTGTGGAATTTCGCGCCTGTAACCGTGCTACCTTTCCCGATCAATTCAATGCGCCTGTGCCGCCTTTTGGCGGGCTGGAGGCCAAACTGCTGATTGCAGGGCTTGCGCCGGGCCTGCGCGGGGCTAATTTTTCGGGGCGGCCTTTTACCGGCGATTACGCAGGCGATTTGCTTTATGCCACGCTTTTAAAATTTGGTCTGGCGCGGGGACAATATCAGGAACGTGCCGATGATGGGCTGGAACTGATCGGTGTGCGTATTACAAATGCTGTGCGCTGCGTGCCGCCGGAAAATAAACCCACCAATGATGAGATTAATATCTGCCGGCCGTTTTTGGTGTCCGAGATCAAAGCCATGAAAAATCTCAAGGCTATTTTATGTCTTGGGCTGATCTCGCATCAATCCGTTTTGAAAACGCTGGGCGCTCGTGCGGCGCAGCATAAATTTATTCATGGCGCGCATCATGACATTGCGGGGATCACGGTGGTGGATTCTTATCACTGTTCCCGTTATAACACGAATACCGGGCGTTTGACGGAAGCCATGTTTGAAGATGTGTTTCGTTCTATCGTGCCGCTGGTGGCATAAAATATAAACTGTGAATCCTGTGCCGTTCTTGTGATCCGGCGCAGAATCGTTTAATCTGGGCCGCATAAAAAATTCAAAAATGCGAAACAGGGATTCACAAATATGACCGATATTGAAAAATTTCCGAAGAACCGCGTCTTGCTCAAACCCACGCCGTTAATGCCGGATGAAGAATCTATCGAACGGAACATCATCGAGCAGCATAATCTTGATCCCATGGCCTTGCTGGTGGATGGGGATGAAGATGTCAGGGCGGCTGAATCCGAATTTGAAGCTGCAAGGCGCAAGCTGGAGGAGACAAAACTCCGCAAGGCCATGATGCGTCTGGCCAGTGCCGATCTTGACCCCGATAACGTCGAAGAATTGTGCGAGAAAGAACCCTGGTATAAAGGTAAGCTTACCCTGTTGAGCATCTCGTCTTTTGGCTTTGTGCCGGAAAAATTTGAAGCGGCCGCCAAAATGAAGCCTGAAGGCTCGCCGGAGCGCATTCGCCTGATTGAGGCGCGGGACCGGGCGCGGGTTATTTACTGGGATCAGATCAAAGCCGATCTTCGCCGTATCACAGGGCCGATCGAGGCACGGCGCAGCAATGATGCCAGAGCCACGCGCGCCGCCTATGAAGATCAGTCCATGGCGCTTTGGCAATTTTACAAACGCGCCAATCTTGAAAACAGCCCGCTTTATAAAAATCAGGGCGGGCGCGTTATGTGGCTCGCGCTGGCGATTGGTGAAGCTTTCATGAAGGCGCATCAAGGGGGGAGTTCTGGGCCGGCTTTGGCCCGCGGTCCGGGTTATCAGCAGATGCGTATTCCTGCGATCCTGCCGCCGGAGATGGATGACGCGCCGCCTTTGGCCCCCGAACCGGACGCTCCTTAAGGGTGGTAAGGCCCGGCGGTTTTTAGGATATTTTCAGCGCGCGCGCTCCAGCTGTAATGCGCCATGAAATCTGCGCGTGCTTTTTGCGCGATGCGCGTCCGCAATGCCGGGTCGTTCTTTAATCTCTCCAGCGCCGCCGCCCAGAGATCAGCGCGGTCCGGCTCGATCATCAGGGCGTTTTCACTATCACGTAAAACCTCGCGCAATACCGGCATATCCGAACATAAAATCGGCAGGCCCCATGACATATATTCAAAAATTTTCAAAGGCGACATGAAGGCGGATGTATCCCCGGCATTACCATGCACCGAGACCTTTTTTTGATAAGGTGCCAGCACGGCATCGAAATTTTTAAAATATTCAGGCAGTTTTGAAGGCGGCTGATGGCCGTGAAAGATAACATTATCCGGCACGCCTTGTTTTTTGTAATTCTCGATCAGATCGGCGCGGCCGCCAACGATGTGAAAGGCGATATCCGGATGGGATTTGGCCATGGCGAATATAATTTCAACACCGCGCCCTTGATAGATATGCCCGGCATAGCCCACATTTTTTAAGGGCTGCGCTAATTTTTGTATCATGGCAATGGCGGCTTCGCCCGGATCATCGGCCCCGTCATGGGCGATGATAATTTTGGATTTTATACCGGGGAAAATACCTTCATAAATTTCGGCAAGCTTATCCGATATCACAACAACGCCGCGGCAATTTCTGTGATTGATGATGGCCGATTCAATGCCCTTTTTTAAGGCATTGCCGGGCGGGGCGTGGGTCTCATAGACAAAGGGCGCGATATCCCGAACGCCATACAGCCAGTACATATTGCGGGCAAACAGTAGTTCCGCGCCTTTTATTTCATGGCGTAATTTTCCCAAGGAAAACCGCAATCCCGGCAAGCCGCCTAAACGAATAAAGGGAATTTTTTTTAGGGCGTTTAATAACCATCCGGCCTCATAGGCAGGGCTGTAACGCTTAATCGGAAAAGGATGCCTCACATGATAATAATCCCGCACAGCCTGCTCATCCGCGCCGCTGCCTTTCATGCCATGCAAAGTTACCTCATGGCCAAGGCCGGAGAAGGCGCTGCATATTTTCATGACATGCACGGAATTGGCGCTGTCGGAGATAAGCGTGGAGCTGGAGAGATAATGAATCTTCATCGCACGGCTCGCCGCCATCCCATCAGTACGTGATGCGCTTGGATGTGGGCGGCGTGATGCGGGCCATGATGTCGGCGGCCTGCTTGCCGGACTGGCCATCGCCGTAAATATGTTCGGATGGATACAGCCCGTGTTCGATCTGGCGCTTGATGGCGGCGGTGATATCAGATTCCACATGCCCGACATCAATCACGTTCATGCCGCGCTTGCGGTCTTGCTGGCGGTTGCCGACATTCACCACCGGCACGCCGAGGAAGGAACATTCCCGGATGCCTACGCTGGAATTGCCGATCAGGCATTTGGATTTCAGCAGCATACGCAGAAAATCGCCGGGGCGGATGTTTTTGAAGTAATAAAAATTGCCCGGGTCTTCCAGTTCGCGGAAACGGCGAATGCCTTCAGACGTGCCTTCCGTGCCGGAATCCGGGTTCGGCCACATGACGATTGTGGGCATGTTCAGCGCCTTGACGGCGTGCAGGGTGGTCAGGATATCCTCGCGCGCGCGGGCAACTTGCGTTGTCACCGGGTGCTGCATGACCACGATATAAGGCGCATTGACGTCGATCTGATGGCCCACGCCGATATATTTTTCAAACGGCGTGAATTTCTCCCATCCTGCCTTGTCGTCCAGAACTTCCTTGGCGATATCAATCGAAGGGCAGCCGATATTAAAAATCATATCCGGGTCTTCGCCCAGGCGCTTCACGCGCTCATAGGCATCATCATTGGAAACCAGGTGCATATCGGCCATCTTGGTAATGGCATGGCGCACTTTTTCATCGATATTGCCCGTGACCTCGCCGCCTTGCAGGTGGACAAGCGGGATGTTGGAATAACTGGCGGCGATGGCGGTGGAAATCGTCTCGTAACGATCGGCGATCGTCATGATCATATCGGGCTTTAAATTCTGGAAGGCGGTGGCCAGTTCAATGGTCTGGAGGCCCGTTGATTTGGCGGCGGTGGTGATATTATCAGCCTCCAGCAGCGTGTTCAGCGTCCAGTCGGGTGTAAATCCGTCCTCTTCCAGAACCTTCACGGCACTGCCGAAGCGATCCGCCACGAAAGAGGCCGCGGCCACGATCTGCAATTGCACGTCTTCATGGGCCTGCAAGGCTTCCAGTGCCGAACGCACGCGGGAATAGCTGGGCCGGGCGGTGATAACGATACAAATTTTTTTCTTGTTTTTCTGAGCCATGGGAAAGGTTGTAATGCCTTCTAGGGCTTAAATCAATCCGCTGGCCATCATGCGCAGTTTTTCAGCGGTATCCATCGAGGCCCTGCCGCGGTTTACCGGGGCTTCACGGGCAATCAGGGCGCTGCGCTCGGCTGCTTTTTCACCCGGGTTTTCAAGGGCGCGGGCAATATAGCTTTCAATATCACTGGCGCTTTGGATACGGTAAATCGCCCCGCTTTCATAGATGCGGATCAGGTGCTCCGGGCGGTAATCGGCCAGTTCGATGACGTATTTCTCGGCCTCGCGCAGGCCATATTCGATATTCATGGCCGGTTTATCGAAAATACACCCTTCGATCATCTGCGAAGACACCATCGAGACCGAAATATCGCATTGGCGCAAACATTCCGTCATATAGTCATGATCGCCGGGGGCGGGGATGAAATTCTCGCCATCAAAGATGAAATCCGGATACAGGATGCTTATCGCCGGGTGGTCCTTGTAACGGGCGAGCAGGGCTTCAAGCTCGTCCTTCTTCACCTTGCCCTTGCCCTTTTGCGCAGCCGGGGAAAGGTAATAAGGATAAAGCCGGAAGACAATATGCACTTTGTCCTTGAAAGGCTGGTGCAGGGCCAGATTAAAGATTTGCGGGATCGATCCCATATTGGCCGGGTGTGACCGGAACTCGCCGCAGGCAAAAAAGATCACCTTAGCATCCGGGGCAATGCGCAGATTTGCACGCCAGTTCGGATCGGGCGGGGTTTCGATTTTTTTGAAATGCGTATCCCAGAGCGGCGATCCGGTAATGATGACTTGGTTCTCCGTGAAATCCAGATGTGTCATGCATTCACGTTTCATGACCTCGTTCCACACCAGCGCGTAATCGGGGTGGATGGTCGGGTATCCTTTATTTGATGATCTATCCCATGTCTGGAGGATCACCGCGGATTTAATGTGGTTTTGCCGGGCTTCGGCCAGAAAACACGCATCCTCCGACCCCAGCCCGAAAGAACAACCGATCATAAGGTCAGGCTTAATGTTCCGGATAAGCTCCTGATGCGCGGTTGCGGGGAGGAGTTTTTGATACATCCAGCGCACGGCATTTAAAATAAGGCGCGATTTCGAGGCCGCCCGCGCAACGCCTACGACAACAGGTTTCATATAGGCGCGGGAGGGCGTGTAATATTTCTGGTGGAATGCCGCCGTGCGGTTTTGCAGGATATGCGTATTGGGGAAGGTGAGATACAAGATATCACCCAGCATATTCAACATGGCCGCGCGTTTGCCCGTGATGGCCTTATCATATTCGGCAATGGCGATATCCACGCCTTCGGGCAGATGGGATTTGAAACTCTCAGCCATTTTGGCGGGCATCATCACCGTGACATGGCCTTGCGCGGCAAGATTTTCAATAATATGTGTCGCCGTGATAAAACGCAGCTCAAAAAACCGGTGGCAGAACAAAAGAAAGCGCGGCATAGTCTTTTTACGGGTTTTTCAGGCCTTTTAGGATTTATAAAACTGGCTGACCCTATCAAGAATGCACAAGGTATGACAAGAGCGTGAGCAAGCCACTTTGCATTATCACCGAAGCTGACTTCGTGCCGCAAGATGTAATCCTGCGGCTTGAGGCACGTTTTGATATTAGCCGCGGCCCGTTTACCCGCGCGGAACTGGCGCAGGCTATCAAGGGCGCTTCCGGGCTTTATATCGGTCTTGATCATAAGATCGAAGGCGATCTGATGCCGCAAGGCCTGAAATTCATCGCCAGCCCGACAACAGGACTTAATCATATCGACCTCAATCAGGCCGCAAAGCAAGGAATTGAGATCATATCTTTAAAAGGCGAAGCAGAATTTTTATCCGGCATCACCGCCACGGCGGAATTATGCTGGGGCCTGATTTTAAGCCTCACACGCTTTATCCCGGCGGCGCAGGCCCATGTTTTAAAGGGAGGCTGGGACCGTGATGCCTTCACCGCGCATGAATTGCAAGGCCGCACGATTGGCATTATCGGTTTCGGGCGGCTGGGCAAAAAAATCGCCACTTACGCCAAGGCTTTCGATATGCGGGTTCTGGCCTGTGATACCAGCGGCGAGACCCGCGCAATTGACGGCGTGCAGTTTTGCGCGCTGAAAGATCTCCTGCCAAAGGCTGATATCATTTCCCTGCATGCGGATTCGCGGGCCGAAAATCACCATATGATCGGCGCGAATGAATTCGCCGCCATGAAAAAAGGGGGCATGTTTATCAATACCGCGCGCGGCGATCTGGTGGATGAGGCCGCATTGCTGGCCACCCTGCAATCGGGCCATCTGGGCGGCGCGGCGCTGGATGTGCTGGAAGGGGAATATGATCCGTCCCGCCCGCAATCGCCGCTGATTGATTATGCGCGTGACAATCGCAATCTGATCATGACCCCTCATATTGGCGGCGTGACGCATGAATCCCTTTATAAAACGACGCATTTTACGGCAGAAAAATTGCTGCGCTGGTGGGATGCGCGCCGCGCGTGACGATAGATGTCTTTGAAAACCGCGCTTAAAAATATTCTCTATCCGTTATGTTCGGCCCTGCCGAAGATCCAAACCGCCTTGCCTTATACGCTTTATGGCGATCCCGATTTCGAGACCTTTATCGGCTATTACGACATCCAGCCTTTTAATACGCTTCAGGATAAAATGCTGGCCGGGCGCGTTCGTAAAAACGGCGGCGATATGGAAGTTGGCTATTATGTGCTTGATACTGGCGTTTTCACCTCCATCGGCCGTACGCCGCTCTGGTCCTGGCAGCAAGGATGCCGCCTGCAATGGGTAAACTGGCAGGGACGCGAAACCATTCTCTATCACGGGCTTGATGGGGCCGCTAAACCCGTCACAATTCTTTATGATCCCAAATCGGGGAGCATCCATACATGGGATTTTCTGGCTTTTGCACTCAGTGCTTGCGGGCGTTATGCGGCCGGGCTTGATTTTGGCCTTCTGGCGCAGCATCGCCCCGGATACGGTTATGGCTCACTGGCGGCGGGTGCTGCGGAAATTACGGTTTATAATCTTGATGATGGCGCGGCGCTCACGCGCATTGCCTTGAATGAAGTTCTGGCCGTATCACCGCGCGCGGAATGGCGCTATGAGGATTGCATTCATTATTTCAATCATCTGCATTTCAATTCGGATTCCTCGCGTTTGATGGCCTTTCATATCTGGCAGGTGCGGGATAAGCGCAAAGTACGCGCCTTGACCCTTGATCTGGATGGCGGCAATATCAAAGATGTCACGGCCAGCGATCATGTTTCGCATTACGCATGGATGGATAATCAAACGCTGTTGTTTTATGGCACGGATACAAAAGCCGGGCAGGGATATCATCTCTACAGGCAAAGCGGCGGCCTGATCCGCAGCCTTGAAAACCTGCCCCGGAAAGACGGCCATCCCTCGCGCCATCCCTTATTTAAGGATAAAATCATCGGCGATCATGTGGTAAACCGCTTCTCCCGCCGGGATTTATGGGTTTATGACATGGCGTCAAAACGTAAAAATGATCTGGCCTCCTTCTTCAGTCCCAAGGGATTCGCAGGCGCCAATCGCTGCGACCTTCACCCGCGCCTGTCACCGCGCGGCGATCTGATTGCGGTGGATAGCGCCCATGCAGGGTTCCGGCAGGTGGTTGTATTGAAAACACTTTTGCCGTAAAAAAGCATTCATGAGCGCTGCGCCCAAAACACTCAATATTATTGCCCTGACGCAAGGATCGAGCATCGATATTTTCCTGCGCGTCCTTGACGGCATCAATGCGGGCGGGGATGTAAAAATCGACAAGGCCGGTGCGCTGGTTTCCTTTGCGCGGCATGTCAAACGATCCGATATCGTGAAGGATTATCAGGGCGATATTACCTATATCCGCGAATGGGAAATTGTGAAGAAGGCTCTTCATGAGCCCTATGACAAGGCCGATCTCGCCGCGCGGGAGCAAAGCCTCGATCCGGCATCGATCTGGAGCGCGATTATCGCCGACCGCCGCCTTATCTACGGCAAGCGCGCCAAATTCGCGCATGATACGCGGGTTCATTTCACGGATGAGCAGCTCTGGGCCATGGCATGGTATTTCATGCTCGCCTTTGACGCGCTGATTGAAGAGGTCAAACCCGATGTGATTATCGGCTTTACGCCCGTGACCTTTGGCGAAATTTTGGGATATGAAATCGCCCGGTCCAAAGGCATCCCGGTTCTGCATCTGCATTCCACACGGATTGAAAATTATTTTGCCCTGCATGATACGATGCTGGGCACTTCCAGAAATGTGATGGATTTGTATTCCAAAGATGAATTCGCGCTTGAGCTGATCGAAAAGGCACGCGCCGTCTTGAAGGCCGCGCAGGATGATGGCCTGATGTATGAAGGCGTTGATCTGGCCATTGCCGAAGGCCGCCCGATCACGCCGATCAAATCGCTTAAGCCACTGATGGGCGCACTCTGGCATGAGGTGAAAATCAAGGCTGATCCTGATATGCGCGGCGATCATCATGATCCCGGCGCGTTTGCGCCCTGGATTTATAAATACTGGATTCAGCCAATCCGCGAGCGTGTTGTGAAACAGCGCTTGAAACATCATACGCGGTTTATCATGCCGCGCGATCTTAAAAATATTGGTGTGTATTGCTTTTTCCCACTGCATAGCGAACCCGAAGTGGCCTTGCAAATTCTGGGGCGACCCTACCATAAAAACCAAATCGAATTGCTGCGTAATTTAGCGGCAAGCCTGCCAGCAGGGATGAAGCTGGTGGTGAAGGAGCATCCGCGCTCGATGGGTTTGCGGCCTTATTCCTATTACAAGGCGCTGCTGGAGATTCCCAATCTTTATATTATCGACGCGCATGCGCCTTCCATGCCCGTGGTGCGCGGATCGTCTTTTGTTGCAGTGGTCAGCGGCACAATCGGGTTCGAGGCCATCATGGCCGGAAAACCTGTCTTGCTGCTGGGGCATCCGAAATATGAATCGATCCCGGGCAAGATGACGCGCACCGCGTTTAACCTCTATGATCTGCCCGGCGATATCCGCACACTTCTGGATGAATACGCTTATGATCCGGAAATCATCGTGAAATTTGTGGCGGCCCTGATGGCGGGCGGCGTGCCGATTGATCTTTATTCTAATTTGCTGAAAAAACCAGGGCGTAAATCCTTTCAGGACGGCAAGGTCAGCGAAGACGAAGACTTGCAGAAACTGGCCACCTATACGCTGGCCCGTATTCATGAGGTGTTGGCATGAGCCGGGGCGATGATCATCTTCCTGTGCTCGGCCTTATCTGCGCGCGCGGCGGATCAAAAGGCGTGCCGGGCAAGAATATCCGTGATCTCTGCGGCAAGCCCCTGATCGCCTGGAGCATCGAGCATGGCCTTGCCTGCCCGGATATCAAAGACGTGGTTGTTTCAACCGATGATGCGGATATTGCCGAAGCGGCAAAAAAATTTGGTGCAGATGTGCCTTTTATGCGCCCGCCGGAACTGGCGCGTGATGATACGCGGCAGATTGATGCGATTATCCATGCGCTGGAATTTCTCAAAACTCAGGGGCGGGAATACGGGGCCGTGGCACTGCTCCAGCCCACATGCCCGCTGCGCCTGCCGGAAGATATAACGGGTTGTCTTGATTTGATGGCGCGTGAGAATGCCGATACTGTCATCACCGTGACGGAAGAAGAAGGGGTGGTGCTTTCCTATTTTTACAATATGGATGAGCGCAATAATGTTACGCCGATAAATCCGGTCTCAACGCAAGGCACGATCCGGCAGGATTACCCGGTGCTGTATAAACGCTGCGGACTGATTTATCTGATGAAGACGGATCATATCCTTCAAAACCGTTCGCTCTACGGGGATAAGGTCAGCGCCTATAAAATCCCGCGCGATCGTTCTTTTGATATCGACAGCCCGTTCGACTGGGAACTCACCGCATGGCGCAAGCAGTGCATGCTTGCCAATGGCCAATAGGAAGATGTAAGGAATGAACATGACACAATCTCCTGTTCTGGTGACCGGCGCGGCCGGATTTATCGGGTTTCATACCTCCCTTCGTCTTATGGCGGCGGGGCATAAAGTCGTTGGCATTGATAACTTGAATGATTATTACGATGTGACCTTGAAAGAATCCCGTATCAGGGAACTGGAAAAGCACGAAGGCTTTACTTTCCGCAAAGCGGAAATCTCCGATAAGGCGCAGATGGAAAAACTCTGGTCCGATCTGGGGCCGTTCCGGCGCGTGGTGCATCTGGCCGCGCAGGCGGGCGTGCGTTATTCGCTCACCAATCCTTATGCCTACATCACCAGCAATTGCATGGGCCATGTTACGGTGCTGGAGATGTGCCGCCATACCGAGAATTTCGAGCATCTGGTTTATGCCAGTTCGTCTTCGGTTTACGGCGGGAATGAAAAACTGCCCTATGCGGTCGAAGACCGGGTCGATAGCCCGATCTCGCTTTATGCCGCGACCAAGCGATCGGATGAGCTGATGAGCCATTCCTACGCGCATTTGTTTAATTTGCCGCAGACAGGATTGCGGTTCTTTACCGTCTATGGCCCGTGGGGGCGGCCGGATATGGCGCTCTTTATTTTCACCAAGGCCATATCCGAGGGGCGCAAGGTTCCGGTCTTTAACAATGGCCAGATGAAACGCGATTTCACCTATGTTGATGACATCGTCAGCGGCGTTGTGGCCTGCCTTGAAAACCCACCGCCCAAAAGGCCTGAAGGCGATGATACCGTTGCCGCGCCGGCACGTGTTTTGAATATCGGCAATACGCGCAGCGAAAATCTGATGGATTTTATCGCAATTATCGAAAATGAACTGGGCAAGAAGGCCGATCTTGAGATGCTGCCCATGCAGGCCGGGGACATTGCCGAGACCTTTGCCGATGTCGGGGAAACCACGCGTTTAACGGGGTTTAAGCCTAAAACCACCATTCATGAGGGCGTGCCGCGCTTTGTGAAATGGTATAAAGAATATTATGGTATATAAATCATAATTTCTTTTCCGGCCTTTTTGTATTGAACAGCCCCCCGGCCATGCATTAAATACAGGCATGACTTTTACATTGGAAAAATTGAATATTGCCGTTGTGGGCCTTGGGTATGTAGGCATGCCGCTGGCCGTGGCGCTGGCCAAGTACAACAAGGTTGCCGGGTATGATATTAATGCTCGCCGTGTGGACGAGTTGAGCGAAGGACTGGACAGCAACCACGAGCTGTCTTCGGATATATTGCGTGCGACATCCTGCAAGTTCACGGCGGATATTCAAGATATCAAAGATTGTAACGTCTATATCGTTACGGTGCCCACGCCGATTGATGATAATAACGATCCCGATCTGGAGATCGTGGAAAAGGCTTCGGCTGCGATTGGATCCATTCTAAAGAAAAACGATATTGTGGTGTATGAAAGCACTGTCTATCCCGGCGTGACCGAGGATATTTGCGGCCCCATACTGGCAGCAAAAAGCGGCCTTGTCGCGGGGCAGGATTTCTTTTTGGGATATTCGCCCGAGCGCATCAATCCAGGCGATCAGGTGCATACAGTTGAAAACATCACCAAGGTTGTCGCCGGTCAGACGGACGAGGTCGCCGATATTCTGGTGGCGCTATATGGCCAGATGAACGGCAACAAGATTTTCAAGGCACGCGATATCAAAACCGCCGAAGCCTCAAAGGCAATTGAGAACGCTCAGCGCGATATCAATATCGCCTTTATCAATGAAATCACGATGCTGCTGAACAAGCATGGGCTGAATGTTCATGACGTGCTGGAGGCCGCAGGCACCAAATGGAATTTCCTGCCCTTTCGCCCCGGTCTGGTTGGCGGGCACTGCATTGGCGTTGATCCTTATTATCTGGCCAAAAGCGCACTGAATGTGGGTCATCAGCCCGAAGTTATTCTGGCCGGACGGCGCATTAATGATGGTATGGGGGCCTATATTGCCGATCAGATTGATGCGATGCTGGGCGGTAACAAAAGCGCCAGCCCGCTTGATATCCTGATCCTTGGTTTTACCTTCAAGGAAAATATCAATGACATCCGCAATACCAAGGTGATCGATGTGATCCGCGCCTTGAAGGGCAAGGGCTATGATGTGGATATTCATGATCCTCAAGCTTACGACGATGAGGTGCAAAGCCATTACGGGCTCAGTCTGATTGGTGAATTGCCGGAAGAAAAGAAATACGATTGCGTGGCAATGCTGGTGCCGCACAGCCATTACACGGGTATGAAGGCGCAGACTATTGCGGCGCTGTTAAAAACCGATGGCAATGTGCGTCCGGTGGTTTATGATCTTAAGCATATATGGCGCGGATATCAGTTTCCGGAAAATATCCGCTATTCCTATTTGTAGGTTTTATAAGGGCTTATATTCGGCATGGCGGATCAGGCTCCCCGCAAGAAAATTCTTTTTGTCCTGCCTCGCCTTTATCCCGGCGGCGCAGAGCGTGTCATGATAACGCTGATGAATAATCTGGATCGCGATAAATTTGATATCCATTTTGTATCTCTTTCCGGCGAGGGGACAATCCGCCATTGGATAGAAAGCGATATTGCCATACGTTCCTTGAATAAAAAGACCATGCTGGGCGGTGTGTGGGGGCTTTATGGCATGATCCGTTCCATCAGGCCCGATACGGTCATCAGTACCATGATTCATACGAATGCCGCATTGTTGCTGTTGCGCCCGCTTTTTCGCAAGACCCGGTTTATTATCCGAGAATCGGCCCTGCCCAGCGCGCTGATCGGTAGAAAAGGGATAAAGGGGCTGGCTTCACGCTGCATATATAAATTCCTTTATCCGTATGCCGATCTGGTGATCTGCCCGGCCGATGCGATTATAAAGCAGTTTCAAGAGATACTTGAAATTGATACAAGCCGCCATATCACATTGTATAATCCGGTTGATGAAAACCGGCTGCATGGCACAATTTCCGATTTTGATACCGACCCCAAACAGCGTCTCAAGACATTGCGGTTTATCTGTGTCGGCAGGCTGGATCATGAAAAGGGTTATGACCGCTTGATTGAGGCACTGCTGGATTTCAGAATGGCTGGCGGACTGGACTGGCGCTTGGATATTGTCGGCAAGGGGCTTGAGATTAAAAAATTGGGTGATCTGATCCGCCAGCATAATTTAACGGCGCATATTCATCTCGCGGGGCATCATAATACGCCCTGGCCGCTCATGGCTGAGGCCGATTGTCTTTTGTTGCCTTCGCGTTCCGAAGGCATGCCCAATGTGGCGCTGGAATCGCTGGCTTGCGGGACGCGGGTTATCGCGCATAAAGACGCGGGCGGGATTGCCGAAATTGCCGCGATGGCCGGAGCCGAGAATGTAAAAATTGCCGCGGATATGAATCAATTTGTGCATCTGATGAGTGAGGTCAAGCCAGCGCTGCCCAAGTTGCCGATTGTCTCAAGGCTGCCGGCAGATTTTCGTTTGAAAACAGTCATGGCCAAATTTGAAACGCTTTTATAAAGTTCTGATATGCTTTTGAAAATCTGGAAAAATTGTAAGGACGACCGTCTGGTGCTGGGCTTTTTGCTGGCGCTTTATCTTCTGGATGCGGTTCTGGCAACGGTCTCTATATCCCTGATTGTGCCGATCACCAGTAATGCGGTTGGCGCGCCTGTGCCGGGGCTCGACTGGATGTTTTCCTATATCCCGGAAAGTTTTAAAGCCGATCTGGCGTTTTTGCTTTTGATTATGGGTGTTTTGCTTTTTGTACAATTTCTGGTATCAGCGGCAGCTGTTGGTCTATCGACATGGGTGACCGAGGATATGCGCCTGAAATGGAAACAGGCCATGACCGCGCAAGCCATCAGACGGCCCTTGGGCGCGACATTATCGGACCGGCAAGGCGCGGTGGTGAATGATCTGGTTTATGAAACCGATATTGCATCGGGTTTTGTTTTTAACTACCTGACATATCTCTCGCAGCTTGTTGTGCTGTTCGGGATGGTGGGATTGTTGCTGGCGGTGAACTGGGTATGGTTGGCGGTATGCGCAGCTGGCGGTGTTGTTTTGTGGATGGTGGCGGGGCGTCCTTATTTCCGTTTTGCCGGGAAACTGGGCAAGAAGGCTATTGGCCTTAACCAGTCCATGAACGCCATTGTTTTTGAAAGCTTGAACGGGATCAAGGATATCAAGATTTCCGGCGCGGAAGAGTTTCAGCTCGGAAAAATTCACCAGATCGCGGTGGAGAATAACACGAACCGCAAGCTCAAGAAAATTTCTCAGGCCACACCCAAAATGGCCAAGGATTTCGTGCTGGCCGCTGTGGTGCTTTTGATTGCGCTCTTTATCCCGAAGGATCTTGAACAGATTAAAAACATCATGCCGCAGATTGCACTGTTTATTGTGGCATTCGGACAGATTGCCACCAGCGTTTCGGTGATTGCCGGCGTGCGGTTCAAGGTGCTTTCGCGCTTGCCGTCTTTCATGCTGGTGGTGGATAAGATACTGCGTGCGCCGGTCGCGCCGGAGGATCTGGATAAAGGCGTGCTGATCACGGATTTTGGCGGCAGAATTGTTTTTCAGGATATCGGCTTTTCCTATGGCGGGGAGCAAAATGTTTTTGAGGGGCTTAATCTGGACATCATTCAGGGCCAGACGATCTGCATCATTGGTCCCTCAGGCGCGGGCAAGACGACATTGATTGACCTCCTCAGCCGTCTTTATGATCCGGCCGCAGGGCGCATCGGCGCCGATGCGGGCGATGCTGGCGCGATCAGTCTGCAGAGCTGGCGCGGGTTGATTGGTTATGTGCCGCAGGAACCCATGATGTATTACGGCACGATCCGCGAAAATATCACATTGGGAAAATCCGGCATTACGGATGAGGATATCAATGTCGCCTGCCGCAAGGCCGGGATTGAGGATTTTATTCAAGGCCTGCCTATGGGTCTCGATAGTGTCTTGTCAGAGAAGGGCAACAACCTTTCTGGCGGGCAGAAAAAGCGCATTGCGCTGGCCCGTGCGCTGGCCCGTCATTGCCGGATTATCATTCTGGATGAGACAACCAATGCCATTCAGGAACAGGCCGAGCGTGAGATTATCCGCAACCTGCAGGAAGATAAAACCCTGACCATCATTATCATTTCCCACCGGGACAGCACGGCAAATCTGGCCGATGCCTGTTATAGGATTGAAAACAAGAGGATCACGCCTGTCCCATTGCCGTACGAAAAAGCATCATAAATAAAGTCAAGCCTTGGCAGGTTTGGCAAAATCGCCAGCCATAACGCTCACCGCCATTTTGACATGCGGCATAAGCTGTTTCTGCCAGTCATTTACGGCTTCGGTATAAATGGCGCTCTCGCTGGTGCGGGCTGTATCGGGGCTGGTGGGGCGTTTGAAAACCATAGGCTTTAAATCGCTGCCTGCTGCACTGACCCCTAGAAATTTCCAGACGCTATCCAGCGTTTGCCCCGGTTGTGCGACCAGATCCTCGTAAGCAATAATCATGAAGCGCTCAGGCCCATATTTTTTTTGCGCGGCATCGGCGTAATTCTCAAAACGCTGCCAGTCACGAAGGGCGCGGTATATAAACAAAAGCGAGAATTGCGAAACTTTGCGCTTTTTTTTCTGCAGCGAGGTTATGCGGCTTAAAATCCACCCATAAGGATTGCGGCGGATATGGACGATCTTGCCATGGGGGTAGGTATCCAGAAATTGATGATAGGTTTTTTTGCCGACATTCTTGAAGGACCATTTTATAAAGGGCTGGTTTTGAAACCCATAGGCCTCCACCAATGATTCTGTAATGGTTCTATAGACATCCGGCAAATCTAGCGGATTTTGCCGCGCGGCGATCAGGGATTTGAAGGCGGCCAGATTGCGGGTGGTTTCTTCCGGCGTGAACGGCTTTAGTTTTGCGTAGGTCGTCTCGACATAGCGATCGAGCTGATCCAGCAGCATGGGTGGGTTTTGCGGCGAAATATCGCCGGGTTTCAGCAATTCGCCCAATGGTTTGAATGGCACTTCTTTGGGGATGCAGAAAATCTCCGGGTGATTATCGATAAGACAGGCCAGCAGCGTGGTTCCGCTTTTGGCGTTTCCGCTTATGTAAATCGGGTATTCTTGCCAGTTCTTATTCATGGATTTTCTTTAGCATTTTATAAGGGCTTCTGGCCAAACTTTATTGTCATGGCTATGATCTTACAGTATAAAAAATCACGTTTCACTATGGGAAATATCGAAAAAGCATGAGCCGCGAACCATACATTCTGGGCATGATCAATGCGCGCGGCGGCTCGAAAGGCATCCCGAACAAAAATATCAAGCCTTTGGGCGGCATGCCGCTGATCGGCTGGAGCATTGAGACCGCCAAAAAAGTGCCGCAGATATCGCGCCTGATTGTTTCCACTGAAGATGAGAAAATCGCGCAAGTCGCCCGGGATCTGGGTGCGGATATCCCCTTCATGCGCCCAGCGGAGCTGGCCACCGATACCGCGCTTCAGCTTGATACCATGATCTATAATGTAGAGCGCCTTGAGAAAGAGGAAGGAAAGCGCATTGATGCCGTTGTCCTTCTGCAACCTACCCAGCCCTTCCGCCTGCCCGGTGATGTGACGGGGTGTATTGATGCGTTGTTCAAGACGGGCGCCGATAGCGCTATTACGATTTGCCCCAACAAGCATCACCCCTTTGGTCTGTGGACCCAGCCTGCCACTCAAAAAGGCATGTCGCTGTTTATCCCGCAGCAAGGCGAAAAGGGCTTTAACCGTCAACAGATGGAAACGCTGTATATGCGAACTGGATCGGTTTATGTCATGACGCGTGAGACATTGATGGATAAAAAATCTCTCTACGGCGATTACGTCGAAGGGTATCTGGTGGATGATATCCGGTCATGGATCATTATTGATGATCTACAGGATTGGGAAATGGCCGAAGCCTGGCTAGCTTATCACAATGCCAAAAATTCAGATACCTTTGGCCAGAAAATACAAAATTTAAATTTATAAAAGAAAGACAAAACATGATACCCCAGCAAGCCCATTCCCTTTCTGATGACAAATTCGAGCGCTGCCCTTGCCTGACCACGCCATCGGCGTATCAAAAACAGGCATTGGATCTGGTGACGCTGGAGGCTCCCGATAGTTCTGATTGGGATATTCACAAGATCATGGCGGTTTACCGCATCTGCTTTCATTTCCGCAAGATCGAGGAAACGCGTCCCGCTGACCCGGCCAAAGCTTTTGCGGATATTCTGACGCAGGTTAAAAATTATCTGGTTGTTGCGCGCGATACATGCCCGCCTTCAACATGGGCCTCGTCCAGCGCGGAGCGCAACGAGATCGAAGACGTCACAGCCGATCACTACGGCAATCTGTTTTCGATGTTCAATGATGAGAAATATTTCGAAGAACCAACCCAGCTTCTGGGTCAACGTCTGGAACGTAACGGTTTTGACCTGTCATGGCTGGCGGGTAAAACGATTCTGGATGCCGGCTGTGGCAATGGGCGCTATACTTACGCCTTGAAAAGACTGGGCGCTGGCAAGGTCGTCGGCCTTGATATGAGCGAAACAAATATTGCCGACGCTAAAAAACGTCTGGCGGCCCGGACGCTGGACGGCGTTGAATACACGCTTGGCTCTGTTCTGGATATTCCCTTTGCTGAGGGCACGTTTGATTATGTGTTCTCTAACGGCGTTTTGCACCACACGGTTGATCTTGATAAGGGCCTGAAAGAGCTGGTCCGTGTCATGAAGCCGCAATCCAAAGGGTTCCTGATGCTGATCAACGCGCCGGGGGGTATCAAATGGGATATGATTGAAATCTGCCGCGAATTGCTGAAAACCGTCCCGTACCGTCTCGCGCATGATATGTTTCTCTCCATTAACATGCCGACCAATTTACGTTTCCTGTATCTGGATCACATTCTGGTGCCGGTGAATATCCGTCTTTCCGCACAGCAGATCGCTGATAAACTTGCCGCATCCGGTGCAAAGGCAATCTCCCGTTACGAGCGTGGCGCGGATGTCGATGAGTTTGAAAAATTCGCTGACTATGCGGCCAAGGATGTTCTCTGGGGATCGGGCATTCATCGTTTTTACTTTGAAAAAAGCGCGTAAAAAGACGTTCATACCGGCGAATAGCATATGTGCGGATTGAACTTCATATTCGGCTCTGGCGCCAATGCGGATACTATTTCCGCCATGGCGAACGCGCAGGCGCATCGCGGCCCGGATAAGCTTTTCAGCGGCATGATGGAGGAGGGGCTGGCCTTCGGCCATAATCGCCTGAGTATCATTGATGTCTCTGATGATGGCTCCCAGCCTATGGCATCGGCCAGTGGTCGTTATACCATCGTCTTTAACGGCGAGATTTATAACTATAAGGAAATCCGGGCTGAGCTTTCCGGTTACCCTTATAAATCACAAAGCGATACGGAAGTCTTGCTGGCGGCGTGGGAAAAATGGGGCGTTGCCGCCTTGCCCAAATTTATCGGCATGTTTGCGCTGGCGATCTGGGACAAGACGGACCGGACCCTGACCATCGCCCGTGACTGGGTGGGGATCAAGCCTTTATATCTGGCTTTTAAGGATCAGACCCTTTATGGCGGGTCTGAAATCAAAAGCCTGCTCAAAGGCGGCATCCCGGCCAGGGCGGATTGGGAAATCTGGGGTGATTACCTGAAATTCGGCATTTATAATCACAGCACCCGCACATTTTTCGCCGGGATTACGGCGCTGACGCCGGGGCACTACATGGTGATTGCCGAGGAAAATCTGAAAAATGAACGCCTTCCCGAAGCCAAAGCCTATTGGTCTGTTCCAGAAAAACGAGACATGTTTAAAGGGACGGAGGCTGATCTTTCTGAAGATCTCTGGGCGCGGCTGGAGCAAAATGTCAGGCTGCATATCCGCAGCGATGTGCCGCTGGGCTTGAATTTATCGGGCGGTATGGATTCGGCCACGCTGTGTTTGTTGATGGATAAATTGCTGGATGGAGATCAACCTCTGGCTTGTTACACCATGGGTTATGGTCACCCCGATTATGATGAGATTATCTACGCCGATGCCATCCCAAAAACACGGGCCTGGGAACGGCATGAGGTTATTTTCACGCCGCAAGAGGCGCAGGACAATTTTGAACGCGATCTGTATTGCATGGAAGAACCTGTGGGCGGTGTTGCCACGCAGGCCTATAAGAAACTCCATGAGGTTGCCCGTTCTCACGGTGTGAAAGTCCTGCTGGAAGGGCAAGGCATTGATGAATTGCTGGGCGGTTACGGGCATTATAAATCCCTGCTGGGTGCGGCAAAAAATGAAAATACCGTTACATCCAAGGATGGCACGCCGCTATTTTATCAGGATAATTCCAAATTTCTGGCGCCTGAATTGATATTGCCGCGCAGTCCGGTGCGTCATTCGGCCTTGCGTGATTTTGACCAGCCCTTTGACACGGCGGTGGAAAACGCCATGGTGGCCGATCTGTTTCACCGCCGCGTGCCGCGCGTATTACGCATGAATGACCGGGTTTCCATGGCGCATAGCGTGGAACTGCGCGAGCCGTTCCTGACGCATGATCTGGCGGAGTTTTGCTGGAAGATACCGGTTGAGTACAAAGTGAAGCCCCATCAGTCTAAAAGCATCCTGAAAACATGTCTGGATAGTCGCGCACCTGATTTTGCCAAGACCTGCGAGAAAAAGCGCGGGGTCTCTGCACCGCAACGCGAATGGTTGCGTTATCATATGGTTGATTTTGTTCAAGATACACTGCGTAGCAAATCATTTGCCGAACTTGGTGTTTTCGATGTGGGCGGCGTGCATGAGAGCTATGCTGATTTCCTGAAACATGGCGCAGAGAATTCATTCTATATCTGGCAATGGGTGAATATCGCCAAATGGTTTGAAATTTTTAAGGCATCCGCATGACACAAAAGCCGGTATTGATATTTCCGATTGAAACCAAGGCCCGTGAATTTCCAGCGCGCGTCTTTTTGGCAGGCCTTGCGGTACAGCGCGGCTACAGCGTAATCATGGGGCGCAGCAAGATTTTGCACCGCGCCCTTTACCGTTTTCCGCGCGGCATATTGCTGGAAAATGATGCGTCCCCGCGCAGCCGGATTTTCTTTGAAACCGCCCGCCGTCTTGGCTTTAAAATTATTGCCTGGGACGAAGAAAGCCTTGTCACGCTGACCGATGATATCTATGCCGCGCTGCGGACGGATCCGCGCACGATTGCCCAGATTGAATATTTCTTTTGCCGTGGTGAAGGGGATAGGAATGCGGTGGCCCGTGCCTATCCACAGATTGCTGAAAAATTAGTGGCCGCCGGCAACCCACGTCTTGATATCCTTAATCCACGCTGGTTTCAGGGCGGTGCGAAGGTGCCGGCGCATGACAGGAAAACCGTTTTGATCAATTCGCGTTTTTCGATTGTAAATCCTTTCTTTGTTGCGCCGGAAATTGCCAAGGATAATGTTTTTAAAAAATTCGGAATTGCAAAGGAGAGTGAGACCGGGCGCCATATCCATGGCTGGCTGGATCATGCCCATGCGATGTTTTTGAAATTTGCCGATCTTACGCGCCGCATCTGCGCCGAAAATCCGGATATGGATATTATTATTCGTCCGCATCCATCGGAAAATCATGATTTCTGGAAAGATCTGGCGAGTGAATATCCCAATGCCCAGTCCTTGTATGAAGGTGCGGCATCGGACTGGTTTTTAAAGGCCGACATGCTGGTGCACAACAGTTGTACAACGGCCATGGAGGCCAGTCTTGTCGGATTGCCATGTCTAACCTATTTGCCGGATGGTGATAATATCTATGATGCCGAAGTCCCCAACAGCGTCAGCCGCAAATTTCAAACGCCGGAAGATATGATCGCCGCGATCCGTGCCCAGCCTTTGCTGAACGAGGAAATCCGCGATCAAACCGCTCGCCAGGCCCGCAAGGATTTATCCAGCGTCATTTCCTGTGTTGAAAATGCGGGTTGCGGGGATTCGATCATGGATCATGTTGACCGGATTCATCTTGATAGGAATACGTCAGGGATGGTTATCGCACGCCTGAAAAATTTCGTGCGCGAGATGGTCAGCATATTGGGCCGTTTCAAGGATGATGTGAAGAGCCAGAAAAACCTTAGGGAATTACGCAAGGCGCGTATCGCTTATGCCCAGCAGAAATTTCCGGGGATCAGTGCTGCCGAGATTCAGGCGCTGCTGGAAAAATATGGTTATTCAGATTTTAGCGTCCGCCCGTATATGAAAGACTGGTATGAAATTAGAGCCGACCTTAAATAAAGGCCGGCTCTTCGAGTTTTGCAGGAAACGTGGGGGAAGAGGGGGGCTTGTGGCTCGCTTCCTGCAATGGAAAATGGGTTGGCAATAGGCGTTTAATAGCTGCGGATATCAATCCGGTCGATATGTCCGACCTGCTCTTCAGCCTTGGCTTTCAGACCTTCGAGATCCGTCAGCAATTCTGCCAGATATGTATCAAACGATGTGTTGTCGGCATCATCATCGAGATCGTCATCCTTGACGGTTGTCTCAATTACCAGAACATCTTCTGGGTGGTGATGGTGTGTGAATTCTTTCTTGAAATACATGCTGGCCACCAAAGGATGGCTGATGCCCGAAATTTGCTGTGGCATATTGAACATGGTGTGTAACTCCTTGCATGATCTGGTTAGCCTTTTTTTCTCCGTTATTCTTCCAATTTACTCCGCTCTTGTAACGTGGGCACATCGGCAGTGTTTCATCATTGAAAAGTTTTGTTTCTGAAATGTAACAGCCCTGCAAACGGCTATATCGTGGAACTTCCAGTCAGTGCGATTTGTTCGAAACGCATAACCTGCAATCAATCACACACATATATAAGGAGATAAGATCATGTCTTATGAAACTGTTGTTCAGAATGAAAACAAGGAAATCAGCAAATTGATCAATATCAATGAAGATGCTTGCGAATTTTATGAATCTGCCGTGGGGCGGGCTGAAAATCCTACAATCAAAAAGACATTCCGTGATCTGGAAAAATTGCATCGCGGTGTTATTTCCACACTGGAGAGTCATGTTCACGCCAATGGCGGGCAGGCGGATCCGGCCCAGACCCTGACAGGCCAAGTGCAGAAATTCTGGGGCGAGCTTATTGCCTCCATCAGCAATGACGTGGATGAAACACTTGTCAGCCATCTGGAAGAGGCGGAAGATCGCTGCTTGCACACAATGCAAAATGTGCTGAAAAATGAAAAAATCAGCCCGTCTGGCCGTTTGCTGCTGCAAAATCAGTTGCAAAGCCTTCAGCAAAGCCATGATTACATGAAGACGCTCAAGGATGCTCTGAAGGCCGCTTGATCCTGAAATATTTGTATTGATATTGCGATCCCCTGCTCAAGAAGGATTTTTTAATTCTTTGAAAGCGGGGGATTCGCTTTTGAAATAATGGGGAACATAAGGCAATGGCAAGGCGTTATCCCCTTAATATTGCAAAATTTTCTAAACTGGAAAGGAAGAAAGTCATGAATAAGAAAAACATGCTTTGGGGTGTTGCTTTTGCCGCGATGGTGATGGCATCTGGCTCTGTCTATGCGGAAACGGTAACAACGACGACCTATGTGGGCGACCGCCATGTGCCCAATGTGAATGAGGTCAATTTTCAGGCCTTTGATATGGACCGCGATGGATCGTTTTCCATGACCGAGGTTGGCGATAAGCTCTTTCAGCTCTTTGATACCAATAGCGACAAGATGATCGATAATATCGAATGGGATAAAAAGACAGTTTTTACTATTATCCCGATGGAAAAGCAGGTCTTTAAATATGTCGATCTGAATAATGATGGCCGCGCCGAGGCTTCGACTTATACTTATGAGGCTTTTTATAAAGACTCTGGCCTGATCAAATTTGATGAAAACCGTGATGGTCTGTCGGCCAAGGAATTCATCGGCGTTGGTTTCCTCAATCTGGATGATAATGATGATAAAATGATCACCAAGGATGAGTGGAAAGAAGCTTATCTGAAAATCGTGCCGCAACACGGCCAGAATGATAATTACAATTAATCTTTGAATAACTGGTATTTAAAGATTACGAAGAGCGTCCCTTGAGGATTATCCCCAAGGGGCGCTTCTTCATTGAGGTTTCAGGGAACAAGGCATGAAGGGCGCGCGTTAACCCTTTAGTTAACCGGAGGTGTCTTATGTTTGAACTGAACGATAACAAGCCTCAGCTAACTTACAAATATATGATTGCCTTGCAACGCATCTATAAGGCGCCGACCTTGCTGATGCATTGTAAATGGCTTTCATTCAAGCGGCGCATGTATCTTCTCAAGCGCTGGCGGGATGATCGTACTCGCTATCTTATCGAGAATTGTAACGATATGGATTACGGCAAGGACCGTGAACTGGAGCAGATTCTGCGCTGTGTTCGTAAGATGAAGGCCTTGCCGGCCCGCTATGAGTAGCTGAAATTACTGGATCGTAACAAGAACCCCGCCTTGTCAGCTATGACGCTTTTAGGCGGGGTTTTCTTTAAGGATGTAATGGCCAGATGAACATGATGGCCGGCACGCCCACGGCAATGACCATCAGTGTCAATGGCATCCCAAAGCGGAAATAATCGGAAAACTTATAACCGCCCGGCCCCATGACCAGCGTATTGCTCTGATGGCCGATGGGCGTCAGGAAATCGCAGGATGTTCCCACGGCAACGGCCATCAGGAACGGATCAATGCTGACATCCATCTTTGCCGCCAGACTGACCGCCACCGGGGCCATCACCAAAACGGCCGCCGCATTGTTCAGGAAAGGCGTCACGGCCATGGAGACAATCATCACCGCGGCCAGAACGCCCCATTCGGGCACGCTGCCTGCCAGCGGCAAGAGCCCTGTGGCGATCAGTTCATGGCCGCCTGTGGTCTGCAAGGCCTCTGTGACCGGCAAAAGCGCGCCCAGCAAGACAATAATCGGCCAGTTGATGGCTTCGTAGATTTCGTCCATACGCAGGACACGCAGGATCGCAATCGCCAGCACTGCCCCGCCGAAGGCGATGGAGACAGGCACGCCTATTGTGATCGTGGATAATACCGCCGTTAGCATGATCAAAGCAGGAAGAAGCGCATAATAGCGGCGACCCAGCATCAGATTGCGTTCGGCCAGCGGCAGGCAGTTCAGCTCTTGCAAGGTCTCCAGTATAACGCCGACATCGCCTTGCAGGGCAATTACATCGCCTTCTTGCAGGCGCATATTCTTAAGCTGGAGGGTTTTGCCGCCGCGGCTACGCACAGCCAGCAGATTAAGACCAAAACGCTGGCGCAAACGCAAGGATTTGACGGTAAGGCCTGTCAATTCCGAACCTGTCATGATGACGGCCTCGATCACGCCGACTTCATCAGAGCTCAAGGGGATGGCGTTCTTGTCTTCATTCCCGGTCAAAATCAGACGGCCCTGATCGACAAAACGTTTTATCTCAACAGGATCACCGCGTACGATCATGATGTCTTCTTCGCGTACGATCTTGTTACGCCCCGGCGCGAGAATGGGCTTTCCGTCACGCACAAGCCCCACAATGGCCAGATCACCATCAAAGTTGGATTCTATTTCGTATATTTTCTTATCGGCAATCAGAGATTTTTCAACGACTTTGACTTCGCTGATATAATCATGAATTTTGAATTTCCGCTCTGGCGGAACGGATCCCTTGCGGTCCTTGGGCATAAAACGCCAGCCCAGCGAGACATAAGCAAGGCTGCAGAGACATAAAATCAGCCCTACCGGGGCGAAGTCGAACATATCATAGGCCTCGCCAGCATATTTGGCGCGTATATCAGAAATCAGCAGATTGGGCGGTGTGCCGATCAATGTGACAAGCCCGCCCAGCAGCGAAGAAAATGAAAGCGGCATGAGAATTTCAGATGGGTTGCGCCCGGATTTGGCGGCAAGGCTCAAGGCCACCGGCATAATGATCGCCAGCGCACCGATATTGTTCATAAAGGCCGATAACGTCATGGTCAAAAGGCAAAGTGCAAAGACCTGCGAATAGGGCTTATCTAGAAAATATCCCATTTTTCGCAGGATATAATCGACAAATCCCGATCTGTTCAGCGCGGCACTGATAATCAAAATACAGGCAACCGTAATGACTACGGGGTCAGAAAATCCGGAAAAAGCCTGATCAAAGGGCACGACGCCTGCGGCCAGTGATAGTCCTAAGCCGAACAAGGCCACCAGATCAAACCGCCAGCGATCAAGAATAAAGGCAATCAGGATGATCGCAAGAATGGCAAAGATGATAATCTGGTCTTGTGTCATTTCATGTGCCCTGAGCATTGTTATTATGGCGGGGTTGCCTATAAAAAAGCCCGCTTTAAAAAGTAAGCGGGCTTTTTACCTAGGAAATATTATGCGGCGATATGCGCCCAAGGTAAATCAGTTAAAGAGCAGATATATCAAAATGATAACCGGTATGGGCACGCCCAATAACCATAAAAAAATGCCTCTCATGTCAATTCTCCTGTTATATTTTAAAAGTTAATCCGCAGCGTCCTGAACGGCTTCGCCGGCGTTTTCAATATCGCGTCCGGCGCCGCCTACAGTTTCGCAAGCGCTTAAGGATCCTGCCAAAGCGCCGAATGCAGCCAGCGTCAGAATCATTTTTCTATTGGGTCGTGTGATAAACATTGTAATTTTCCTCTTCTTTTATTTATGAATTAGTGACGTTGCTGCATATGTTCGCCGCTTAGATATCCCGCGACCAAAGCCGCGGCAGCCGCAGATTTTGGGTGCTCTCGAATGGGCTGTGCCAGTCGGTCATCGGCTTCTTTGGCCAGACCTTCCAGAATGCCAGTAATATCATGGCGTACCTTGTCGAATTGCTTCTTGCGATAGCAAATAACCGCAAAGGCAGACAGGCCTATCAGTGCGGCCACACCTAAAAATGCGCCTCCGGTGATTGCAGCAGCAATTTCAGGAGCGAAATTTTTAGCCAGCCATAAATGCAAGGCATAGAAAGAAAATCCTAAACCGGCACAGGCCATAATAGAGGCCGCACCCGTTAGCATATCAATATTGGCGCTGGCCGGGGCGCGCAACAGCGGCCCGCCTTTTAAGAGGCGGTCCGCCAATGCAAATTCGGCCAATGTGATCAAGGCCTTCATCGGATTATCTCCGGCCGCCGAGCAGATAGCTGGCAACAATACCGGCGCCAAAAGCAATCAGAACCGATTGCAGCGGGCGGGCTGTCACTTCATGCTCAAGATCTTTCAGGCGGGATACGCCGCTTTCTTTCATGGCCGAGAATGTCTCGCCTGCCATGCTGGCGGCATCGCTGATTTTTTTCTGACCATCTTGTGCAACATGCTGTACCAGCGTTGCGGCATCATCCTTAAGCGTTACCAGGTCTTCCTTGATATTCTGCATATCGCTGTGGTAGCCGTTGGGAACAAAATTTTTCGCGGTATTAGCGCTTGTCGGGGCGTTAGTATTGGGTTTCATGGGTATCTCCTTTTCGTCATCAAGATATCCATTCAATGCCCGGCAGGATGAATTTGTTCCCGCCGCTTATATTTGAGGAGAATTTGAAAAGGAGCCCTAGCTTATGGTTCCGCAGAACATATAACCGACGCCGCGCACTGTTTTGATAATTTCGCTATCGGTATCATTTATTTTTTTGCGGATACGGGCAATCTGGATATCGATGGCACGGTCATAAGCATCAAAGCGGCCATCGCGTGTGAGATCAAAAAGATGCTCGCGGCTTAAGGCGCGGCCCGATGAAAGCACCAAAGCTTCCAGCAATTTGAACTCGCCTGTGGTCAGGTCCGCTGAATCGCCTTCCGGCTGGAAAAGCTGGAATTGCGCGCGGTCCAGAACCCACCCATCATTAAAGGCAATGCGTTCGGCCTTGATGGCCGCCGGGCCGCCGGCAGTTTTGATGGATGCGGGATCATTGGCGGGAGAAAGCCGGCGTAGTACGGCCTTGATACGCGCGGAAAGTTCACGCATTTCAAAGGGCTTGGTGATGTAATCATCCGCGCCCATTTCAAGGCAGATGATTTTTTCCATTGTATCTGATTTGCCGGAAACAATAATAATTGCCGCGTTGGATCGTGCGCGAATCTGCTGGATGAGGCTCAGGCCCTCGGCATCGGGCAGCATCAAATCCAGTAAGATGACATCAAGCGTGCCGATATCCAGTTTTTCAAGCGCTTCTTGCGCGGTATCTGCGCGCAAAACCACATAGCCATCATCCTCAAGATATTGGCCCACAACCGTTTGCAGGTCGGGATCATCATCAACGCTTAAAATTGTACCTTTTTGCATGAGGGGCAGATTATCCCATATGTTACAAAATTGAAACAAAGAATTTCACAATCGTTACAAGGTCGATAAAGCCTCGTTACGTTTTGGGGTCATATTGGAAGAATAAGCACTAAAAAACGCTTACCAATACGCACAAAACAAAAGGATGAAGTCATGTTTGATAACGCCGCACTTGTAAATGAAATCGAGCCATTGAGGAAGTTCGCTTGCCGCCTGACCGGCAACAGCGTCGATGCCGAGGATCTGGTTCAGGCCACGGTTTTGCGCGCGATCGAGAAAAAGCACCTGTTTCGCGAGGGCACAAATATCTGCGCCTGGGCTTCCAAGATTATGTTTAACATTTTTGTTTCGCAATACAGACGCAAGAGCCGCTTTGAGAGCCAGTATGATCCTGAGATCCATATCCAGAATCAAAAAGTTGCTGCATCACAGGAAACGCAAGCCGAACTGGCAGCCGTCAATGACGCGATGCAATCCCTGTCTGCCGATCACCGTCAGATACTGATGATGGTTTGTGTACAGGATATGGCTTATGCCGAAGTTGCCGAGAAGCTTGATATTCCTATGGGCACTGTTCGCTCCCGCCTCTCCCGCGCTCGTGAGAGCCTGGAGACTATCATGGAAGAAAAAGCCTCGCATATGCGCCATGCCCATATTGCCAGTATCGCGCAATCGCAGCGCTCCAGCTTGGGCAGCATGAGAGCTTAAGCTTTTTTGATTATTGATGTGATAAAAGGTGGCTGCCGGTTCTCCTCTAGGCGGCCGCCTTTTTTTTATTTTCCAGGAAATTCAAGATCTCTGCCTTCACGTCTATCTCTACCAAGGGCTTGGGCAGATAAGCGTTCATACCGGCTTCGATGCATTTATCCTTATCGCCAACCAGCGCATGCGCTGTCATGCCAATAATGGGCGTGGCATTCATCTTGCGTTCGTTCTCCAGCTTGCGGATTTCACGTGTGGCTGTAAAACCATCCATTTCCGGCATCTGAACATCCATAAGAATAATGTCATATTTATTATTCTGCCATAGCTCCAGCGCCTCGGCACCGTTATGCGCGATGTCATGGGCGATTTGCAAATCATCCAGAATATAGGAAATAACGACAATATTGCCTTCATAATCTTCCACCACCAGAATTTTGGTATCGTCTGACAGAAGCAATTTAATGCGCTCGTTAATCTTTCTGGCAAGGTCAGGATTGCTCTGGGCGATCGAGGGCTGGGCCGTAATGCCCATTGGCAAGACTAATGAGAATGTTGAACCCTTGCCGGTTTCGCTGGCCAGGAAAATATCGCCGCCCATTAATCGGGCCAGATTGCGTGAAATCGGCAAGCCCAATCCGGTGCCGCCATATTTGCGGGATACACTGGCATCGGCTTGTTTGAAACGCTCAAAAATCATGTCAAAATTTTCAGGCGATATGCCAATGCCTGTATCCTTTACATCAATACGCAGGTAAGGCTGGCTTTCACGGTCCTCGATTGTAGCCTTTAGTGAGACCCCGCCCTGATCCGTAAATTTGACAGCATTGCCGGCAAGATTGATCAGTATCTGGCGCAGGCGCACACGGTCGCCGTGAAAGATCATGTCCTTGACTTCGCTGTAATCGAATACGAAGCTTATGCCCTTTTCCGAGGCCCGCAGCGCCATGATGCTGATGACGCCTTCAAATATTTCATCCATCGGGAAATCTTCGGTGTTGAGCTCCAGCTCGCCACTTTCAATCTTGGAAAAATCAAGAATATCATTAACCAGATCCTTGAGCGAGGATGAGCTTGAGGACAATGTACGCATGAGCTGCTTCTGGCGCTCATCCAGATTGTCCTTGCGTTTGTCCATGATTTCGGCGATGCCGCTGATGGCTGTCAGGGGGGTGCGGATTTCATGACTCATATGGGCCAGAAATTCAATTTTTGCAAGGCTGGCTTCCTGCGCGCGCCGCTTTTCATTCTCAAGGCGTTCGTGGGATTGCTTGATATGCGTGATGTCGTTCAGCGCTCCGACAAGACGGCGCGGCTTGCTGCGACGGTCATATTGCGCCTTGCCGCGAGAATGTACCCAGATCCAGCGCCCGGATGCATGCTTCATACGAAATTCCAGAGAAAATTCACCTATCTTGCCTGTCAGATAATCTTGCGTGATTTCATCCACGTGGCTGATATCATCGGGATGGATGAATTCTCTTGCTTCTTCGAATGTACCGATGCTGGCCGGTCGTTCATAGCCCAGCATTTCAAAATACCGGCGGGCAAAGAAGATTTTATTGGTTTCAAGATCCCAGTCGTAAACGCCGGCTTGTGTTGCTTCGATGGCAAGCGCAAAACGATCCTCGGTGTTACGCAGGGTTGTTTCGATGATCGTATTTTTGCGCTGGGCATAAAATAAAATCCCGTTCAAGCTCAGCAGCAAAATCGTACCGCCGGCAAGGCTGGCGATGAGCGTAAAGAGATATTCCTGTTTTTTATTATCCAGCGCCTCAACGCGCTCACGCAATAATCCGTGTTCTTCGGATAACAGGCTGTAATTGATGCGGGCGATATTATCTTTCAATCCATTGACGATCTGTACATCATCGACAAATGTCTTGTCCACGATGGGACCGGAATATTTGGTGGCGCGACTTTCGAGTTGCTGCGTGAAATCGGCCAGATAGCTTTGCGCTTCTTTCAGGCGGCTCTGCTGGGAAGGGTTGTCGATGATAAGTTCGGCAATCTTGGCAAAGTTTTCTGAAGTTTTGATTTTCAGGAGTTCATATTTCTCCAGAAAACTCTTGTCCCCGGTCAACAGATAGCCGCGTTGTGCGGAAAGCATACCTTCGATAAACGACGATATCTGCTCGGCCTCAATGATAATGTCATGCGTGTGACGGATGCGTAGATCCACGCGCTCCATCTCATGGCCACCGCGCAAAATCACATATCCCAGTGATCCCGTCCCGATGATGAGCAGTGAAAAGAAAATCATAAAATTGCGTAGCAGAATCTTATCTGTGGCGCTGTTTTTTATAAAATCCCTGAACCGCGTTAGGCTATCGAATTTATCCATGATCTTGTCTATCATATATTTATTGCCATACGCCAGAAGCAAAAAGCGCGCTTCCCTGTCTGGAAAGCGCGCTTTTCTTCTCTAGGAGATTGTTGAATTTATTCCTATGCTGGCGGTATTCGGCCGCGCAAGGCATGGGACAGGGCTGATATCAGAAACAGCACCAGAAACACAACAAAGAGTATCCGCGCAATATCGACCGAAACGGCCGCAATACCGCCAAAACCCAGAACGCCGGCAATCAAGGCCAGGACCAGAAATGTTAAAGCCCAGTTCAGCATGATTTTTTCCTTTCATTCATTCTATTAACCAGTCTAAGAGCGATGTTTAAAATCGCCAATCATGCATGGTCAACGCGCCTGCTTAAGAGATTGTTCCAAAAAGCTATTATTTGGCTTCCATTGCTGGGGTTTGGAACTTTTCCCTTGCCTTGCTTGTTGAAGATTTACAAGACCCGCTGTAAGGTAGGGGGGTTATAAAAAAATAAATATTATCAAATGCTTGGAAAGGAAAACCTTATGTCTATCAAATTTCGCACTGTTAAAATGCTGGCCTGCGGTATTGCCGCTGTTTCGGTTATGGGCGCTGCTCAGCCTGCCTATGCCGGTCATGATGGCGATCACGGATTTTTTGGCTTCACAGGCCATCACGAACTGGCTTACG
Organism: Alphaproteobacteria bacterium; assembly: GCA_035911135.1. Classification (GTDB taxonomy): domain Bacteria; phylum Pseudomonadota; class Alphaproteobacteria; order Micavibrionales; family Micavibrionaceae; genus JAMHWD01. The sequence continues at coordinate 93,193 of JAMHWD010000003.1, forward strand.
AGGATTATCTTCATTTGTTATCCAATGAACAAAAACTTGAGTTGCATGAATATCTGAATTACGAGCACCGCGAGCCATGCCAGAATTACCGCGAAATCCCTGTGGGCTTTACCCGCGTTGGCTGTGATCTGGAATATATCTATCCGGTTGCAGAAAAACCTGCGCCCGCGCCCCAGCGCGTCCAGGTGGCCGAGCAAACAACATATTCGGCTGTGCTGACTTCTTATGAGATTCACTTTGGCTTTGACAGTGCGGCGCTGGAAACGCAGGCCGAGGAAGTTATCAACCGCGTCGCCAGCGAGATCACCACCTATAAGCCATCCGAAGTTACGGTTGCGGGCTATACCGACAAGGCAGGCCCCAATGATTATAATGTGAAGCTTTCCGAACGCCGGGCGCAGGCTGTATCCGATGCCCTGACCGGGCGCGGCGTGCCGAACCGGGTCGTGACCGAGGAAGCCTATGGCGAAACTGTTCCGGCTGTGGATACCAATGATGGCGTACCGCTGCGCGAAAACAGACGCGTGGTCATTGAATTCCGTAAGTAAACTGTAACTTTTCAGGCAGGGCGGGGTTTCATATATCCTGACCTGCCTGTTCTAACCCTTTGTGACAAAAACCATGAACAGCAACATCAATCTAGGCCACATTACAGATATGGACATTCAGGCACTGGTAGATAATCAGCTGAGCGGTTTTGATAAGCTCCGCGTTCTGGAGCATATCGAGCTTAATGAAATGGCGCGTTTGCGCTATGAGGCCCTGATAGAGCAAAAAGCGCTCCTGCGCCGCTGGTGGATCACACAGCAGAATGCTTAGAGTATTCGTGAATTTTACGGGATAAGATAAAGAGTGAAGGGATTCATATAAATACTTCAATTTATTGATATTATTACAAAAATTTTAATTCAAACTTTCAATATACCCCTATTTATACCCCCAACTGATAATCTCTGTAGATGCTATATTACATTTTTTACTGGCTATTCTTAATATATCTCCCCTCGGAGCTGAAAAGCTTAACAGTGACCCGCCCCCTATAATTGAGTCCGGTATTAGAGTGAATCTGGTATCAAGAAACGGACATCAAATTATGGAGGCATTGCATGGCAAGGAAGCGTTAGACGGCGGAGCAACTTATCGGAGATTTGCGTCAGGCGGAGGTGTTGATTGGTCAGGGTCGCAGCATGGATGAGGTTCTGCGCGAGATTGGCGTGACGGGCAACACGTATTACCGCTGGCGCAAGGAATATGGCGGGATGGGCATGGATCAGGCCAAACGGCTTAAAGAGCTGGAAGCCGAGAACACAAGGCTCAAGCGTGTTGTAGCTGATTTGACATTGGACA
>JAMHWD010000004.1:0-1858 GCA_035911135.1 Alphaproteobacteria bacterium
TGGGCGATCCGCCACCAAAATGAATGCGTGATACGCTCTGGGCAGCTTTGAAATTTCTGCCCACCAATTCTATTTCCTTGATCAATGTATCAATATAAGAAGCAATCGGGCTGTAGCTATGAACAATTTTGGTGTGGCAGCCACAATAGTGACAAAGGCTGTGGCAGAAGGGAATATGAACATATAAAGAGACAGGCTCGCTCGGCGTGAGCTTGTTCAGGCAATCAAAATAAGTTCGGGGATCCTGCAAAGGTTTAAACTGCACCGCTGTTGGAAAACTTGTATAGCGCGGTACAGGATAATCATATTTGGCAAGCAAGACCTTGATATTATCTTTATTCATGCCCCCATCATAGGAATATACGGGCAGGCGGCCTTGATCTGAATCAAATGAAACTACTGCACCAGCGGTGATTTTATGCCTTCGAAGCGGAAACCGCTAATTTTTGAACGACCCGCCAGAAGCTGCACATATTGTTGAAACGCCTTGTTCCAACTTTTTTGTTCCAGATCATTTTTGATCCAGTCGGCAACACTTTCGAAAGGAAGCTGCGCCCCTTCGGCATATTCGTGAACCTTGATAATGTGGTAGCCGACTTCGCTTGGCACGGGCTCTTCGCTGATATCACCCTCCCGCATCTGGAACAAAGCCGTTTCAAAGGCGGGCATGGTTTGCCCTTTGCTGATCTGCCCCAGCATTCCGCCATCCTTGGCGGAAGAGCATCCCGATTCCTCCCGTGCGATGCCACCAAACAAATCCGGCGCCTTGTTTATCTTTGCCAGCGCGATCTCCGCCTTCAATTTGGCTTCCTTGCGCGCTTCTTCATCTTCCGGCGGCGCCAGATACAGGATATGGGATACTTCAAAAAGTGGCGACGTAAAGAATTTGCTTTTGTTATTCTCGTAATACCGTCTGCACGTATTTTCGTCAGCCTTTGGCGCGGTGATTTCCTGCTCCAGCAAAGCCTCGATAATGTCATCGGGCTTCTTAACCGCTTCATTGCGCTTACAAAGCCCGAGCTCTGCCGCGCGTTGGATCAGTATTTCCCGTATTACAAGCGCCTTCATGGCCTCATATTTGGCACTGAAAAGACTTTCAGCCGGATGATACTGCACTTCCGCATTAATATCATCTATGGAGATTTTAATACCGTTGACTTCTATGCCGGGGGCAAGTGTTTGCATTTACGTAGCTCTCTTGCGAACAATTTGATAGGGGCGGAAAACATAACCAACCGGAGCGCTCAAGGCGTGAACCAGCCTTGTAAACGGGAAGATAACCAATAGGAATAGCCCAAGCGTGATATGCGCCTTGAAGACCAGAGCAACATCGGCAATATATTCATACGCGCCGCCACGGAAGGTCACAATATGCTGCGCCCATTCCATGAACTTCACCATTTCATGCCCATCAAGGTGGTGCATGGAAACCGGAATAGTCAACATACCCAATGTTAATTGAGCCAGCAGCAAGACCAGAACCATAATATCCGCAAACGAACTGTTAATCCGAATACGCGGATCAAACAAACGGCGATGCAGAAGCATTAAAAGACCGATAAAACAGAAAACACCGGCAATACCCCCTGCGGTAATCGCAAGAATCTGTTTTGCGCCATGTGAAATGCCCAGCGCATCAAACACAGCAATCGGTGTTAGTAATCCGACCGCGTGCCCCGCTAGAATAACCAATATGCCCAAGTGAAAAAGGATACTGCCGATAATCAGCTGCTTGCGGCGCAACAGTTGAGAGGATTTACTGCGCCAGGAATAAGGATCACGGTCAAAGCGCAGAATGCTGCCTAATAAAAAAACGATGATCGCAATATACGGAAAAATTTGAAACAGGAAGTAATCT
>JAMHWD010000005.1:0-4875 GCA_035911135.1 Alphaproteobacteria bacterium
GGTACCGAAGCGGGAGCGATCAATGTATCCGTCCCGCTTGATCTGGGCGGCGACTGGCAGAGCTATCAGGGTATGTCGAAAGACGAGGCTCTGGCTAATTTTGCCCAACTTACGAACAAAGGAGACGGCAAGATCAAGTTTATGTAACAGCATGCCTTTTTAGAGGGTGGTCGTGGAACGGGGGACAGTGTGAACTGTCCCTCGCTTCACATTAGATATTTCATTGTTTAGCTTTGGACTAAGTTTTCTAAATTTCTATCATGCGGCAGTTGAGGGCGCGGAGGCCTTTCATGAATTGTGCTTGCTGGGCGTCGATGATGCTGGCGGTGTGGGTGTCGCCTTCGGGTACCATGCTGCGCGAGAGTACGCCGTAGGTGTGGTAGCGGTGCAGTTGGCGGCAGTTGAGGTGAACCATGCCTTCGCCTGTAGGGCGGTCAGCATCGTGAAAGATGCTGGCGAGGCGTGAGCCGTGGATACCCAGAAACGTCATGCGCGTCGGGATGGTGGGTTCGGCAGGTTCGCCTAAGGGGCGACCGTCCATACCGATGGGGCCGGCGGCGCACAGGAAAGCGGAAAGGGTTAAGGGGGCCGCGAGGGCGGCAAGGATTGATTTTTTCATGGTATCTCCCTTTTTTCTTTCAAGGATTCCAGTTACGCCCCGGCGCGTAAAGGGGGTAATGCTTCTGCCCCACCGCTTTTCTGGGGCTCTTTTTGATAGTTTACCCGCCAAGGTTAAAGATGGTATCCTTAGAAAGTCTTTTTATTTCGGGACGTTAAGAGGGGTTTGCCTTGAATATCTGGTTTATGCTGTGGGTTTTCGTAGCGGTTTTTATTTTCGGCATTTTCTTTTGGTCGGCATCGATCCTGTTACAGCAGAAAAAAGCGTGGGCGTTGTTCGCGAAGCGCACCGGGCTGCAATATATCTCGGGCAGTATTTTCAAATCGGCGATTGTGCGCGGGGCCTATCATAATGTGCCGCTGAATATCTTTTCCGAGGAGCAGGGTAGCCCCGATAAAAGAAGCCGCCGTTTCCGTACGATCATCCAGTTCGAACTACCGCCGATGCCGATTGAAGGCATTATCACATCGAGTGATGGTCGTAATTTTGCCAACGGGCTGGTTGATCTGACCGAGACGGTTGTGCCTGATGTTCCAGGCTGGGACCAGACGATCCTGATCAAGACGACCAATGCAGAAATCCTGAATTATTACCTGACGGCCGAGCGGTATAAATCGTTACTGGCGTTGCTCACGATCAAATCCATCGGGTGCATTTTCATCTTTGACAAGACGGCATCCTTCCTGCGCTTCGAGAGTACAGACCCGTTTACAGATGCGGACAAGCTGGAGCGTCTGTGCACCAAGATTTCAGAACACGCCAAGGTGCTGGCGGTTTAATCCAAATCGTTTAGTCCAAATAAGAGACCAATAAAAAACGCCGCCCGGTTACCCGTGGCGGCGTTTTTATTAAGTCGTTCTATTATTACTGGGCAGCAGCGGCGGCTGGAGGAGTAGCTGCTTTGTCTGCGTCGGCAGCGATGGAAGCCTTGACGATCTTGTCAGGATTTTCCGGCGGCTCGCCACGTTTGATTTTGTCTACGAGTTCCATACCCGCTGTAACTTGGCCCCATACGGTGTATTGACCGTTGAGGAAGCTGCAATCAGCGAAGCAGATGAAGAACTGGGAGTTCGCTGTGTTAGGAGCCTGAGTGCGGGCTGCGCCAACGGCACCACGACCAAAGTTGGTGCGGTTGAATTCAGCTTTCAGATCTGGAAGATCCGAACCGCCCGAGCCTGTACCAGTCGGGTCACCAGTCTGGGCCATGAAACCTTCGATCACGCGGTGCCAGACAACGCCATCGTAGAAACCACGGCGGGTCAGTTCCTTGATACGTGCCACGTGGTTCGGAGCAACATCAGGAAGCAGGTTGATGGTTACGCGACCGTCTTTGAGGTCGAGGTAAAGGGTATTTTCCGGGTCAGCCGGGGTTTGTGCATTGGCTGGTGCTGCGGTCATAAGGATCAAGCTCCCGAGTAAAAGGGTTAGAAGGCGCATGACAATCAAGTCCTTTCGATGGTGTGTGTCAACGTCCGAGAGAATACGGCGGCGACGCCCTGACCGCAACGGGGAAAATGGCTAAATCCCCGTGCGTTCAGGTAAAATTTACTGGTTTCCGACCGACTTCGGCGCAGCCTTAGGGGCGGCTTCCGGGGTGCCGTCGGCCTTGATATAGGCTTTGACGGTTTCGTCAGGATTACGAGGCGGTTCGCCGCGTTTGAGGGCATCGATATGTTCCATACCCGAGACGACCTGACCCCATGCTGTGTATTTACCGGCGAGGTCGGCACAGCCATTATCCGTAAAACAGATAAAGAATTGCGAGTTGGCCGAGTTCGGATCTTCGCCGTGGCCCATGCCGACGGTGCCGCGTTTGAATTTGGTTTTGCCGAATTCAGCAGGAAGATCGGCCAGATCGGATTTACCGCCTTTCTTGCCTTTCGGGTAACCGGTCTGGGCCATGAACCCATCGATCACGCGGAACCAGGCGAGGCCGTCATAGAAACCCATGCGGGTGAGTTGTTTAACCTGAGCCACATGTTTCGGCGCAATTTTGGGCAGCATTTCGATGACGACGTCGCCATCTTCAAGTTGCAAAACGAGCGTGTTTTCAGGGGACGGGTTTTTCGCATCGGCGGGTGAAGCAAAAGCCAGCAGGGCGAGAGGGACAAGCAAGGAGAGCGTGCGCATGAAATTAATTTTCCTTTGTGATTGCAGGTGGCCATCCTATATCATCGAGAGAGGGAGATAAGCATGGCCGCACAATTTATGAACACCTTTATAACGGGGTGTCTCGCTATATCGTTCCTTATATCAGGGGGTTCTGATGCGCGGGCCGAGATGGCGTATCCGTCGAGCAGCGTGCCCGTGCTCGAGGTTGTGGCCGAGCTGGACGAGCGTCCGGCCAATGTCGCCGTTTCGCTGGATGGCCGCGTTTACATCACGATGCATCCGGTCGAGCCGCATAAATGCCGCCTGATGGAGGTTCAGAAAGACGGCAAGGTCGTGCCGTATCCGAACAAGGAAATTTCATGCGGTGAACCACAGGCGGATGGCAAGGGCGTTTATCGCGCCATCGGTATTCGTTCGACGGTACGTTATATGTTGCTCGTGCTGGATATGGGTACGAAAGAAATCGGCCCGCGTTTATTGCCGTTCACGCACAGCGATCACACACTTAAAGGCGTATACAACATTTCTTCTAAAGCGATTACGCCGCAATCCTTCCTGCAAGACGTGGCGCTGAACTGGACATCGAATATCGTCTATATTGCCGATATGGGGCAGGCGGATAAAGCGAAGCCCGCCGAGCCTGCGATTATCATGTTGTTCCCGAACCCGTTGCGCGAGCCGCTGCGCCGTCTGGTCGGGCATCCTAGTTTGATGCCATCCAAAGTGCCGATGCAGGCCGAGGGACGTGAGTTGAAGCAGATGGTTGATGGAAAGCCGCAACCTATGTATCTGGGCCTGAACCCGATGACGCTCGATGCGCAGCGCAACTGGCTTTACTACGGGCCGATGGGCGAGGGGAAAATCTATCGCGTGCCGCTTGATAAGATGGAAGACCCGACAACTTATCCTGATGATGTTATCGGGCAGTATGTCGAGGAATATGCCGACAAGCCGCCGAGCGATGGCATGACGATCGATGCAGCCGGAAATATCTATATCACCAATGTCCGCGACAGCGAGATCGGCGTGATCGATCCGAAGACGCGCGCGTATCGCACCTATCTCAAAGACCCGCGCCTTGTGTGGCCTGACGGGATGTCGTTCGGGCCGGACGGGATGATTTATCTGACGGTCAACCAGCTCAACCGTGCGGCGCCGTTCAATCTGGGTAAAGAAGAAGGCAAGCCGCCTTACTATGTCGTGCGGTTCAAGCCGATTGTGACAGGGGCGGTCGGGAGATAGGTTTTAGCTACCGCAGGCGAGGGGCTTTTGTGGCGTGCACAGACCTTCGGCCACTTTAGGGCAGGTGTAGCAGCTATCTTTCGGGAAGCGCGGTTCTGCGGCGGGCTGCGCATTCACAGCAATAGCAAAGACCGGGAATGTTTTAGGTTCAGGGGCAGCGGTCACAACGGGTGGGCGTGTTGCGGTAACCGCTTCGACGAAGTCACTTTTACAGCATCCGAGATAATAAGAACTTCCGTCTGCGCCTTCGATACGGGTTGCTTCTTCGCGTCCTGTAATGCGGGCGGTCTTATCCTGTTTTTTGATTTCGAGGCTGGCGCTGTAGAGCGCGGCGTCGGTATCAAATGGGCCAAAGGCGAGCGCGGCTTCGACATGGGCGCGGCGGATGGCTTTACAGCCACAGGCAAGGCCGGGTTTGGATGCGAATGTGGACACAGAAGGGGACGCAGTATCAGGCATGAACTTTATCGGATTCAAGTATTGCTGGTTCGAGGGTTTTCTTGATTTTGGCGACGGCTTTGTCAGCGTTGTGGTGGGCCGCGATTTCGTCAAAGCGGCAGCTGCAATTGGCGCATTTCATTTTTGGTTGTTCGGCGCCCGCTAAAATGGCGGCGGCCTTGTATATCTGGCCTGGAGTCGTCTTCTCAGGCGGGGTCACAAGCGCGTCATTGACGTGCTTCGTCCGTATATTGTTGCAAACACACTCAATCATTAGTGGGTAGTCCCTGTGAGATACACAATAGATGGTAGATACAGGGGTATAATACTGAGCTTGAGAACCATTTGCAACAAGGAAATAAGAGTTATTCGCAACTGGGGGGCGGGGAGAGTGGCGTTAAGGGGCTGAAATAGCGAAAACCCGCCTTGCCTTGCGGTAGAGGACGGGTTTCCTGGGTCGAGAA
>JAMHWD010000006.1:0-1928 GCA_035911135.1 Alphaproteobacteria bacterium
CCAGCCAGACCATCCAGACCATCTGTAAAGTTCATTGCATTTGATTCTGCGACAATGATGAAGGCTGCGATCGGCACATACCACCAGCCGAGTTCGATCTCAAAGAACAAGCCGGGGAAAATAAGTTCGGGCACATCCATCATGTATTTCAAAACATAGGCGGTGCCAAACGCGAGAAGCACTTGAAACAAAAATTTCGTACGCGCGCGCATGCCATCGCCTTTGCGTTTTCCGTGAATGCCTTCCCAGTCATCAACTGCGCCGAGCAGAGCATACCCAAGCATAACCGCCATCGGCACCAGCACAGAGCGCCCCACCCCGCCTGAGGTCACGCCAATCAACGCCACAGCATTGAGCAGACCATTTAACAACAACACCGGCAGGAGAAACATCACACCACCCATGGTGGGTGTGCCCATCTTCACGCGATGATGACCAGGCTCTTCCACGCGGATGATCTTGCCGATCTTGTAGTGGCGCAAAATACGAAGCAAAGGCCCGCCCCAAATTGCGGTCATCAAAAAGGCCAGCCCGGCAAGGCTGAGGGAAAGAGCGATCTGTCTCAAGACTGTACCTCTAAAGCAGCAGTGATGCGGTCCATACGCAGGCCATGTGAACCTTTGATCAGTACAGCATCCTTCTCTGTCAGGTTCTTATTCAACCAATCCAAAATAGCCTCGGGTTGTTCAAACTCGATGATATGGGAAGCCTTCATACCGGCACGGCGGGCGGCATCTGCGATCATGTGCGCGCGCGGGCCCAGTGTAATCAAGTCCTTTGCAACCTGCGCGGCACGCATACCGACCATCTCATGGCCTTGTTTTTCATATTGTCCCAGCTCAAGCATGTCACCCAATACAGCGATCTTGCGTCCGTCCATTTCGTCGAGCAGATTAAGCGCGGCCAGCATGGACTCTGGTGAGGCGTTGTAGGTGTCATCTAAAATCAATGCGCCAGTCTTACTGCGGACCGCCACAAGGCGTAATTGGGCGTGTCCATGTGACAGGCCTTCAAAAACTTCCTGCCAGGTGAGGCCGTCGTTGAGTCCCACGGCGGCGGCTCGCAAAGCGGTATGCACGGAATGACGCCCAATCATGGGGATGCGGGAATGAACGGCCTCGCCTTTGTAATGCAGACGAAAGCGAATGCCATCAAGGCCGAGGCCTTCGATCTGGTCGGCCCAAAGATCAGCCTCAGGAGAAAGCCCGTAGAAGAAAACACGTGCTTTGGATTTCTCTTCCATCTTGCGAACCCAGGGATCGTCAAAGTTAAGAATCGCAACTCCATCTGATGGGAGCGCTTGAATCAATTCACTCTTGCCGCGTGCGATGGCTTCCTGTGAACCGGCACGCTCTGCATGAACGGTGCCGACGTTTGTCACGACGCCGATCTGCGGCTGGGCAATATCGCACAGAAATTGAATCTCGCCAGGGACGAAAAATCCCATTTCCAAAACGGCGCGTTCATAACCGGGGCCGAGTCTTAAAATGGTGAGGGGCAATCCAATTTCGTTATTTAAATTTCCGGGGCTGCGCAGGGTGCGATAGCGGGTGCCTAACACTTCGGCGATCATTTCTTTTGTGGTGGATTTACCAACGCTGCCGGTAATGCCAATCACACGTAAATTCAGTTTGCGGCGCCAGAAACGCGCGATCTGCTGCAAGGCTGAGATGGTATTGTCCACGCGCAGGCAGAGGGGTTGGGAAAGGTCAAGGGTAGATTCTGCGGCTAGATCGGCACGCAGGTCGAGGGTCCGGAAGGATGCGGGAACTTCCTTTTGAATTAAAGCAAAAGTCGCCCCCCTCTTGAATGCGTCTGCAATATAGTCGTGCCCATCCACATTCTCACCGGGGATCGCAATAAAAAGCGAGCCTGGAATTACCTGACGCGAGTCTATGGCCGCTTCGGTGATGATAGCGGTCGCATTC
>JAMHWD010000007.1:0-39645 GCA_035911135.1 Alphaproteobacteria bacterium
GTTTTAACCTTGAGCCGTTTCAGCCAGCCTTTGATGGATTTGGCCGTAAACTCACTGCCATTGTCAGAGCGGATATGATCGGGAAGGCCGTGCCTGATAAATAGACCAGACAGCACATCCATCACATCATCCGATTTCAATGCGTAACCAACACGCAGCGCCAGACACTCCCGCGTATATTCATCAATCACGGTCAGGATATCCCATCAAGTTAGTGGCTCTGTGTATCGCTTCCTTATCAGTATTGTTTCTGGTGTGAAATATTTTGTTTCACAATTGTAACGTCTGGTTCTAATCATTGGACAATTGCGCCAGCATGGCACACATGACCTTACAGCCATTTTTTATGCTTGAAATACAAATACGGCAATATCGCCGACATCACCATGGCCGCCAATGCCAAAGGATAGCCATACATGCTGTGAAGCTCCGGCATATGCTGAAAATTCATACCATAAACTGTCCCGACCAGCGTTGGCGGCATGAAGATAACCGCCGCCACCGAGAAGAATTTTATGATCGAGTTCTGTTCAATATTGACCATGCCCAAAGTCGCATCCAGCAAAAACGTTATCTTGTTTGACATGAAATTCGCAAATTCCGTCAGCGATCGTATATCCTGGCGGATAGATTCCATATTCTCCTCCGTGCCGGTTAAATGCCCCGGAACCTTGGTTTTGAAACTTAGAAATGTCAGCAGCCTGTCAAAACTGACCAAAGATTCCTTTAGCTTGGAATTCAAATCGCCATGCCGCCCTATATCCTTCAGGATCTTGTTAAAATTCTTGGGCTTTTTTCCATTAATGTGAAAAATACGTTGCGAAAGCGCCTCAATCTCAGCCGCGCTGTTCTCCAGCGGGTCGGTCAGCTTGTCTATGATGGTCTCCACCAGTCCGACCAGCATTTCTGCCGGGCAATCCTCGATCGCAAACAGCCTTTTATCATTCTTAGCCCTGAATACCGCAAATGACCGCGGATCGTGATAACGCAATGTCATCAAGACTTCGCCCAAAATAAATGTCACGGGAATTGCGCTAGGCTGCTCGGAATCGCTGCCCGCCACGGCCGTGGCCGTCATAAATAAAAATCCGTTCTCTTCATAAAACCGATTGGAAAATTCAATGCCCTTGATTTCCTCGCGGGTGGGGATATCAATGCCGTAACGCGCCTCAATCAGATGTTCTTCGGTCTCCGTCGGGGCAAAAAGATCAATCCAGACGGCTTCATCCGGGCAGCTTTGCGGATTCTCAAGAACCTGAATTTTTCCTTCTTTAAGAGTATAAATTGTAAGCATGCTTAAAATTCCTGATGATAAATCCAGCCTTCATGGTAATCAAAAGCCGCCCCGCCGCCAAGATCATTCCGGCAACGGGATAAATTCCTTCTCATCACCGGGGACTTTCGGGAATTTCCCATCCTTCCAGTCACGCTTGGCTTCCTCGAGACGTTCTTTATCCGAAGCCACGAAATTCCAGAAAATATAACGCGGACCATCCATCACCGCCCCGCCCAGCAGCATCATACGCACCGGAGTTTTGGCCATGACAGTGACAGTCTCACCGGGACGCAGCACCATCATCTGTTCAGGATCATATACCGTCCCGCTGATTTCAATTGTACCGCTTACCACATAAACGGCACGCTCTTCGGTATCCTTGGGGATAGAGATTTTTGATCCAGCCTCCATATGCAGATCCACATACAGCGTATCCCATTGCGTTTTTACCGGGGATTTTAAACCGTGAAACCCGCCCAGAATAAGACGCCCTTCCACGCCTTGATCGCTAAAGCCCGGCAAGGCATTTTTATCCGTATGCGAAAAATCCGGCGCGCCGTGTTCGTACGATTTTGGCTGCGCCAGCCAGCTTTGAATCCCGAAAAGACGCGATGGGTTTTGCCGTACATCCGCACCTGTGCGCTCGGAATGGACAATGCCCTGCCCGGCTGTCATCAAATTCACATCGCCCGTGACGATCCGCATATCATTGCCTAGCGAGTCCTTATGATCCATCGTGCCATCAAACAGATAGGTAACGGTGGAAAGACCGATATGCGGGTGTGGGCGCACATCAACGCCTTGGCCCGTTATAAATTCACCCGGCCCCATCTGATCCCAGAAAATAAACGGCCCCACCATGCGGCGGTTCTTGAAGGGGAGAGCGCGGCGCACCTCGAAATTACCGATATCGCTGGTGCGCGGGATGATGACCATTTCCACCTGCTCCGGGCATTCAAGGCTCATATTCGGATCGGCACTGGGAAGCCAGCTCATAGTATTTCTCCTTTGTAAAATTTGCGAGGGAGACATGCTCCCCCGCAATCTAACGATTTAATCTTACGCCGCTTTAGTGGATTTGGCTACGCTGTGCGGATGGCTTGTGCGCTGCGGCGCGTCATGCACATGGGTATAGGCATAATCAACGCCCATGCCGTATGCGCCCATATGTTCCTGTACGATGGCGATTGTGCCATCATATGTTTCCTTGCGGGCCCAGTCGCGCTGCATTTCCAGTAATAACTGTACAGTGGAGATCGACTCCGCGCCGTGTTTTTCCGCCCGGCGAATGGCCGCATCATGAGCTTCTTTCGATGTCCCGCCGGATGCATCAATATTCATGATAACCTCATACCCCTCATCCAGCGCCGAGAGAGCAGGGAAAATCAGGCAGGCCTCGGTCCAGAGCGCGGCCATTACCAATTTCTTGCGGCCTGTTTTCTTCACAGCCTCCACGAAAGCCTTGTCTTCCCAGCTGTTCATCGATGTGCGCTCGATCGGGTCCTGCTGAAGAACCTCCATCAGCTCAGGCCATATATAACCGGAAAAGCTCTCCGTCTCGACAGATGTCAGGATGGTGGGAATGCCGAAATGCTTGGCCGTCTTGGCCATGGCAATTGTGTTGTTTTTCAGCAATTGGCGGTCAATATTGGCAACGCCAAAAGACATTTGCGGCTGATGGTCAATGAAGATAAATACGGAATTATCAGGTGTCAGCAATTTATCAGTTACTTTGGTCATGGTCTTGGTCTCCTTTTAAAAAAATAAAAAATTGGTTGTTAAGGGCAATAAAAAGGGCCGCATCATGGCTGGCACGGCCCTTTTGGTTATTTAGGCAAATCAAACACCAGGATTTCCGATTGCGTCACGGATTTCACAGTGATGGTTTGTTCTTTTTCGATGGCAATCCCATCGCCGGCGCTGGCCTTCTCGCCATTGATCTCGGCAATGCCTTGCGCAACCTGCAGCCAGTATTTCCGGCTCGCATCAATGGGTAATGTGACTTCCACATTTTCATCAAAACGTCCGGCCAGCATGCGGGCATCCTGACGGATCACCAGCGCGCCATCCGCATCATCCGGCGCAATCACCGTATGAAAACGGTTTTGCAGATCGGCGGCATCGAAGGCCTTTTGCTGATAGTTCGGTTTGACATTCTGCTCGCCCGGCATAATCCAGATTTGCAGAAGGTGAACGCCATTATCATCGGAGTTGTTAAACTCGCTATGGGCTACGCCTGTACCTGCGCTCATGATCTGGATATCGCCGGGGCGGATCACCGATCCATTGCCCATGCTGTCCTTGTGAGCCAGCTCGCCTTTGATCACATAAGTAATGATCTCCATATTGGCGTGCGGGTGCATGCCAAATCCGGCGCCGGGGATAATATGATCTTCGTTGATCACGCGCAGCGGGCCAAAGCCCATATGCGCGGGGTCATAATACTGACCGAACGAAAAGCTGTGCATGCTCTGCAGCCAGCCGGCTTCCGTGGGTCCGCGCTCGTCTCTGTATCGTTTGGTTAACATCATGGTCTCTCTTTCTTTAGGCATTTTGTTTTTGTCTCTTGCCTATAATTCAAGACTAGATTGTTTTCTAAAAAATGATAATATTGATAATTTGAACATAACTATTCGAATTTTTCGAATAATAAGCAGGCAAAAATGGATAAAATCGCCAATATGCAAGCCTTTGCCACTGTCGGCGCTTCCGGAAATTTTGCCGAAGCCGCGCGACGTTTGGGGCTGGCCAATTCTGTCATCAGCAAGCGCATCAAAGATCTGGAAGATTTCCTGGGCGTGCAATTATTTCAGCGCACCACCCGCAAAGTCTCGTTGACAGAAGCAGGCTATAATTATCTAGAATATGTGCGCCGTGTTCTGGACGAGATGGAGGAAGTCGAATCCGCAATCCGTTACAAGGCTGAAAAACCGGTCGGCACTATTAAAATGAGCGCACCTTTAAGTTTTGGCCTGCAGACCCTTGCCCCTGCCATTACCAGTTATCTGGAAAAATACCCGCAAGTCGACATCAAGACTTATCTCTCCGACCGGCGGGTAGATCTGGTGACAGAAGGCTTTGATCTGGCGATCCGCATCGGAAAACTGGAAGATCAAAGCCTCATCGCCCGTAAACTGGGCAATGTGCGGCGTGTGGTTTGCGCCAGCCCTGCCTATTTCAAAAAACATGGCATCCCTCAAAGCCCGGCTGATCTTAAAAATCACAATTGCCTGAGCTATCTCAACCTCGCTGAAGGCAAGGCCTGGCCTTTCATGATGGATGGCAAGCGTATCATGCAGGGCGTATCCGGGAATTTTCTTTCTGATAATGGAGATCTTCTCTATCAGGCTGCAAAATCAGGATGCGGGATTACGCTGCTGCCTACTTTTATCATTCATGAATCCTTGAAAAACGGCGCACTTGCAATCGCGCTCGAAGACTTTGAAGAAAAAGATTTCGATGTTTACGCGGTTTATCAACACACGCGCCATCTCTCAACGCGTATCCGCACATTTATTGACCATCTGGCTATTGCGCTGAAAGATTTTTAGATAGTATCCAGCGCCATGCGGTACGGCGTTGCCGCATCGGCGGCGAACTCATCCACGGCCACGACGCGGCGGCGGGCGGCTTCGGCATCTTTGACCATCTGCGCCTCGGCCGGATTTAAATCCCGCTTTTCCTTGCGTGCCGCGCGTTCAAGCTGCCCGGCTGCCGTGCATTTAACAAACGCATCGTTAAAGACCGCGATCACATCATTGTCTGTATCCTTGGGTTTAAAGATCCCGGCTGTCAGGCGCTCGCGTGCTTCGCCGGGATTTGAAATAACCTGCGCGACACGGTGCTCCAGGGCATCACCCGGCTTCCAGTTACGGCGGCCAAACGGGAATATGGCGGCGCGCATGAAATCGCCCGCAATTTTAGACGGGAAGTTGGCCATCATCTGATCGAATGCCTCCTCGGCCCCGTCCAGACAATGCTGTACCGACCATTCCAGCAAATCACGGTCGCCATCCGGGCGGCCATCATTTTCAAATTTCTGCAGCGCGCAGGATGCCATGTAAAGATTACTCATGACATCGCCCAATCTTGCCGAGAGGCGCTCCTTGAATTTCAGCTTCTCCCGCTGGGAGATATAGCTGACATTCACCGCCAGCTGAAATGCCGCGCTCAAACGGTTTACATGACGAAAATATTTTTTGTTCTGCGGATCGACATCCCCGATACCCCCGCCCTGTATCGCGGCCGGCAACAATGACTGCACAGCTGCCATTGCGCTCTCCCCCACCATTTTCAAGCCACGCAAACCAACCTTGGCGTATTGCCCGTTTTCCATGGCCTCCAGCAGATGGATCATATGCTTATGCGACCGCATCCCGCCCTGCCCGAAAATCATCAGGTTGCGCGTCATGATATTCGCGCCCTCGACCGTGATACCGATAGGAATGCCCTGATAGACGCGGTTCATCGGATTGCCGGGACCACTGATTACGCCCTTGCCGGCCAGCACATCCATGGAATCATTTACGGCCTTGCGCATGTTTTCAGTCAAATGATATTTGGCAATCGCCGATGGAATGGTCGGCAACTGCCCGGCATCGACCATGCGCGCCGTTGTGATACGCACCGCATCCGATAGATAAGACAGCCCGGCAATCCGCGCCAGTGGCTCTTCCAATCCTTCGAATTTTCCAACGGGCAGACCAAATTGCTGACGCACCCCGGCATAGGCCCCCGTCACATACGATGCCGTCTTGGCCGCGGCCACAGAAACGCTTGGCAAGGAAATAGAGCGCCCGATCGACAAGGCCTCCAGCAGCATTTTCCAGCCCTGTCCGGCGCGTTCGGGGCCACCGATAATTGATTGCGGCGAGATTTTTATATCGCCTCTTATCGTGCCATTATTAAATGGGATATCCATCGGTCGCAGGCGATTGCCGACCTCAAGGCCAGCCGTATTGCGCGGTACCAGCGCCAGCGTAATTCCCGGCTTTTGTCCCTTGCTCAAAATATTCTCCGGGTCCTCCAGATCAAAGGCAATCCCCAGCAGGTTCGCCACCGGTGCCAGCGTAATATAGCGCTTTTCGAGATTGGGAATATGAATGACCGTCTCACCCTTTTCATCGCGCTTGACGATGCCGCGGGTTTTAAGGCTGGTGGCATCGGAACCCGCTTCGGGTTCGGTCAGGCCGAAACAAGGAATCTCCTCCCCCCGCGCCAGACGCGGCAAATATTTATCTTTCTGTCCTTGCGTGCCGTAATGCGCGATCAGCTCGCCGGGTCCTAAAGAATTGGGCACCATCACATTAATCGCCGCGGCAAAGCTCCGGCTGGCCAATTTCATGACAACGGCCGAATGGGCGAGCGCTGAAAACCCTTTCCCGCCATAATCCTTGGAAATAACGAGACCTAAAAAACCTTCTTTCTTGATAAAATCCCAGGCCTCCTGCGGCATGTCCTTTTCAGCGCTTTGAGACATTTTCCAATCATCGATCATCTTGCAAAATTCTTCACAAGGCCCATCGAGAAACGCTTGCTCTTCATCAGTCAGTTTTCCATCTGGAATCGCGGCCAGCGCCTTCCAATCCGGCGCACCGTTCACCAGCGAACCTTCAAATCCAACCGTGCCGGATTCAATCGCAATGCGTTCTGTTTCTGATACAAGGCGGCGACCGGCCATGTTATTTCTCCCCGATAATTTTTTAACCTTTGATAAGCAACGATTATTGTATTTTCTCCAATATTGTCAACGCCTTGACCTTGAATTATGTTCCGCATTGCACCATCATGTGACATGGAATTCCAACAGCAATAAAATTACGGATAATCGCCACAGCCATGAACGAATTTCTCGCCCTCCAGATCGTCATGATCTCCCTTGCCTCGATCGCCGCGCAATGGACGGCATGGCGCCTGCACGTACCGGCCATTATTTTCCTGCTGGGGCTTGGGTTCCTGCTTGGTCCGGCCAGCGGGCTGGTGCGACCGGATTTGCTGATGGGAGATCTCCTTAAACCCTTCGTGGCGGCATCGGTTTCGATTATTCTTTTCGAAGGCGCGCTGCAACTCCATTTCAAGGAATTGCATGAATCACGCAAGGCCGTGCGCCGCGTAATATTTCTGGGCGCGCCGCTGGGCTGGGTGCTGATCAGCCTTGGCGCGCACTACATTGCAGCGCTCGAATGGCCAGTTGCCATTACATTGGGCGGCATTCTGGTTGTCACCGGCCCTACCGTCATCATGCCGATGCTGCGTCAGGCCAGATTGAACCCGCGCGTTGGATCAATCCTGAAATGGGAAGGCATTGTGAACGATTGCATTGGCGTAATCTTTGCCATTATTGCTTATGAATATTTTATCGCTGCGGAAAACAACTTCTCCGGCCCCATATTTTTTATAGAATACGGCCTTATCCTGCTGGGGGTTGGCCTTATCAGTTTTGGGCTGGCTTATGTCGTCAAGGCCATTTTTGAACGCGGCTACATGCCGGAATACCTTCGTACGCCTTTTATCATCAGCCTTGTGCTCTCGTTATTTTTTGCCTGCGATTACGTACTCCATGAATCAGGGCTTCTGGCCGTTACAATTCTAGGCCTGACGCTGGCCAATAACAGCACCTACAGCATGCAAGGCATCAAGCACTTCAAGGAAACGATCACCATCATGCTGGTCTCGGCAGTCTTTATCCTGCTCACCGCCGATCTCGATGCCAGTGTTTTGCTTATGCTCAACTGGCAGGGCATGGCTTTTATTGCTGCACTTTTGTTTATTATTCGTCCTTTGACCATTTTTATCTGTTCGATTGGCACCGAGATGAGCCGTCAGGAACTTATTCTGGCTGGCCTGATCGCGCCGCGCGGGGTTGTCTGCGCGGCCATGGCTGGGGTTCTCGGCCCTCTTTTAACCGAGGCCGGATTTGAAGATGGCGAAAAACTTCTTCCTATTGCCTTTGCCCTTGTCGTCATTAGCGTTGTTTTGCACTCCTTGATGATCAAGCCTTTGGCCCGCCGCCTTAATCTGACCTCCAGCGAGACAAATGGCATCATCATCGCCGGGGCGTTTCCGTGGTCAATACAACTGGCTGAGGCTTTAAAGGCGCGTGATATCCCTGTCATGCTGGTTGATAACGACTGGAGCACACTTGCCAAGGCACGGCTGGCGGATATTCCGGTCTATTACGGCGAGCTGCTTTCCGAGGAAACCGAATACGCGCTGGAATTCAACAAATATAATACATTGCTGGCGGCGACACCCAATGCCGCCTATAACGCGCTGGTCTGCGAGAAATTCGGCTATGATTATGGCACGGAACGGGTTTTCAGAGTCATGCCTGATGAGGGCGATCTCTCCGCCCGCAAGCGTCTCTCCAATGGCATTCAAGGACGCCCATTTGTTTCAGAAAGCCTGACCCTGTTATCGCTCTGGGAAAAATACCAAAATGGCTGGCGCTTTAAAACCAGCCGCGTAGGCCGCCCGGAAAAAGGCGGTGACCTGATCATTCCGGAAGAGAATGATAACCGCATTCTCTTGGGCAGCCTTAGCAAAAGCGGCGTTTTGTCTCTTTATGCCAAGGATCAATCCTTCCGCGTTCAACCAAAGGAAGATGAATATATTATCATGATGGAATATAAGGAATAAGGGCTGGTTTTCCCTTGAAAAAGGCGCTTATTCTGGTCTAATCTCGCTCTTTAGATCATATATATAAAGAGCAGCCGGAGAATTTTCTTTGACCATTCGTCCATCACAAAAAGCATCCCAATTTGCCGAATCCGTCATCCGCGAGATGACCCGCGTTTATATGACCCGCGGCGATAAGCCTGGCGTCAATCTTGCACAAGGCTTCCCCGATTTTGCCGCGCCGGAAAGCATGAAAGATGCCGCCTGCAATGCCATCAAGGGCGACATCAACCAATATGCCATCACATGGGGCACGAAAAACCTGCGCCATGCCATTGCCGATAAAACGGAAAAACACTACGGCGTGCGCCCCGACACCGAAACTGAAATCACCGTGACTTGCGGCACGACCGAGGCCATGATGGCCGCGATGCTGGCCCTTGTCGATCCGGGCGATGAGGTGATTGTATTCGAGCCGTTTTACGAGAATTACGGGCCTGACGCGATTTTATCCGGCGCAGTGCCGAAATTCGTCACCCTGCGCGAGCCGGACTGGTCCTTCGATGAGGCGGAGCTTCGGGCAGCTTTTAATAACAAGACCCGCGCCATCATCATCAACACGCCCAACAACCCGACCGGAAAAGTGTTCAGCCGTGCTGAGCTTGAGTTTATCGCCAAGCTCTGCCAGGAATGGAATGTCGTGGCGATCACGGATGAGATCTACGAGCACATGCTCTATGACGGGCGCAAACATATCCGCATGGCCGATCTGCCCGGCATGCGCGAGCGCACCGTCACCATCAGCGGCATTTCTAAAACCTACAGCGCCACGGGCTGGCGCGTGGGCTGGCTGCTCGCCCCGCCGGAAGCCACATCGGCCATCCGCAAGGTGCATGATTTCCTGACTGTCGGCGCTGCCGCGCCGCTGCAGGAAGCCGCCGCCCATGCCCTTGGTTATCCAGATTCCTATTATGCCGAGCTGGAAAAATCCTATCAGGGCAAGCGCGACCGCCTGATGAAAACCCTGCAATCGGTTGGTTTTAAAACCTATGACACGCAAGGCGCATATTACATCATGACCGATGCCTCCGACCTTATGGCCATGACCGGATACGATAATGATGTCGATTTCGCGCATTGGATGATCCGCGAGATCGGCGTGGCGACTGTTCCGGGTTCAAGCTTCTACCGCAACAAGGCGGATGGACGGAACAAGATCCGTTTTTGCTATTGTAAAAAGCCCGAAACGCTCCAGCTCGCGCATGATCTCCTGACTGATGGATTTGCGCGGATCGGGCAAACCCTTAAAAAAGCCGCCGGGTAATCATGGCCATCGAAAAACGCCTCACTGATGCCCCCGGACTTCCCGAGGCGGCTTCCGCTATTATCGCGGCCGGGCGGGATCTGGACGCGCGCGGCTGGGCTCCGGCCACCAGTGGCAATTACTCGGTGCGCCTCCATGATAACACCATCGCCATGACAGTATCCGGCGTGCATAAGGGCCGCCTGAATCTTGACCATATTTTGCGCATGGATATGGACGGCCGCGTGCTGGATGCAGGAAAAAAGCCTTCCGCCGAGGCCGATCTGCACCGCCAGATTTACCGCCTGTTTCCTAAGGCCAATGCGATTTTGCATGTGCATGCAGTGCCGGGCGTGGTCTTAAGCCGCCTTGTGAAATCACCGGCGCTGCGCCTTGAAGGCTATGAAATGCTCAAGGCCTTTCCCGGCATCACCACGCATGAGACAGCCCTCGGCATCCCCTTCGTTGATAATTCGCAGGATATGGATGTCATCACAAAAACGCTGGAGCCTGTTTTAAGCGCTGCCAATGCCCCGCCTGCCTATATCATCCGCGATCACGGCTTTTACGTCTGGGCGGAAGATATCAACCGCGCCTATGTGCTGGTAGAGGCGCTGGACCATCTTTTGAACTGCGAACTGGAAATTCTAAAAGTAAGAGGAGCATAAGCCATGAGCCGACTGACCATTTATAATGACACAAACCCCAATGCCTATCTGATTGACACAACAGATGGCGATGCGATTAAAAAAGAACTCTCCACCATTAACGTCACATTCGAACGCTGGGAAGCCGCGAAGGAATTCGGCACAGATGCCAATGATGCAACCGTCATTGATGCCTACAGCGCCGACATCGAGCGCATCAAGAAAATTGGTGGATACCAGACGGTTGACATCTTGCGCTGCAATGATGCCACGCCGGATAAACCCGCCATCCGCGCCAAATTCCTGAACGAACACACCCATAACGAAGATGAGGTACGATTTTTTGTTGAAGGCGCGGGGATTTTTTACCTCCGCACCCAAGGCAAGGTTTACATGACGCTCTGCGAACGCGGCGACCTCATCAGCGTGCCAGCTGGGATTACACACTGGTTTGATATGGGCGAAAATCCCAACATCACGGCCATTCGTTTCTTTGATAACAAGGAAGGCTGGGTGCCGCATTTCACGGGCACGGATATCGCGCAGAAATTCCCGAAATTTGAAAACAGCGCCAAAGACGAAGCCGCATAATGGTAAAGGCCATCCTCACCGATATCGAAGGCACAACCAGTTCGATTACTTTCGTGCATGATGTTCTGTTTCCTTATGCGGCGGCGCATCTGGAGGCATATGTGCGCGCGCATGAGACAGAAATCGGCGCCATTTTGGATGAGGTTCGCAGCCTTGAAAACAATCCCGGCCTTGATACAGGCCAGATTATTGCCGTGCTACAGGGCTGGATCGCAGAAGATAAAAAAATCACACCGCTGAAATCTCTGCAAGGCCTGATCTGGGCCGATGGGTACAAGGCGGGGGCGTTCAAGGGGCATGTCTATGATGATGCGGCGCAGGCCTTACGTGACTGGCATGGGCAAGGCTTAAAACTCTATGTTTATTCTTCCGGTTCTGTGGCCGCGCAGAAATTAATTTTCGGTTATTCGGAATTCGGCGACCTCACGCCGTTATTTTCCGGCTATTTCGATACCACGACAGGGCCGAAACTGGAGGCTGCATCCTACACCAAAATCGCCGAAACAATAGGATTACCGCCGCAAGACATTCTTTTTCTCTCCGATAATCTAAAAGAAATTAAAGCCGCACAAGAGGCAGGCATGGATGTCATGGCCCTCAACCGCGACGGCAACAGCGCCAATGATATTTATCCGACCGTTACAGATTTTAAAACCATATTGAATAAGGAGAAGGCCGCATGAGCGCATCCGTACAACTTATCACCCCGCAAGGCTATCAGGCATTATCGCCCGCCACCGTCACGGCTTATCTCTCCGGCATTAAGGCTATCGCGGCGAAACTGGGCGGTGATGTTTCCGGTTGGCGTGCCCGCGAAATCGGCGATGGCAATCTAAATCTTGTTTTTATCGTCGAAGGCTCATCCGGTGCGGTTGTCGTCAAACAGGCGCTCCCTTACGTGCGCATGGTGGGCGATAGCTGGCCGCTGCCCCTCGCCCGCGCTCATTACGAATATTACGCGCTCGTCGAACAAACTAGACACGCGCCTAATCTTGTGCCGGCGCTTTATCATCATGATCATGATATGGCGCTTACCGTCATGGAGTATCTGGCGCCGCATATTATCCTGCGCAAAGGACTTGTGGCCGGAAAGACATATCCGAACATGGCCCGTGACCTTGGCCTGTTTGCGGCGCGCACATTATTCTTCACGTCTGATCTTGTTATCTCGCCCGTAGAAAAGCGCGAGATGACCGCAAAATTTCTGACCAACACAGCCATGTGCAAAATATCGGAAGACCTGATTTTCGATGAGCCATACTACGCCGCGCCCCTAAACCGCCACACAAGCCCCCAGCTTGATGATACGGCGCTGGAATTCCGCAAGGATACAACGCTCAAACTGGCTGTTCAGGAATTGAAAAACAAATTCATGAACGCGCCGGAAGCATTATTACATGGCGACCTGCACACAGGATCAGTGATGGTCACGGAGAGCGACACCCGCGTCATCGACCCTGAATTTGCTTTCTGCGGCCCCATGGGCTTTGATACAGGCGCGGTGATGGCCAATCTCTTCATGGCATATTTCGCGCAAGAAGGTCACGGCCACGGCGCAGATTACAAAAACTGGATCGTGCAGCAGGCCGAGATTTTCTGGGATGTTTTCGCAAACGAATTTACAAAGCTCTGGAACGAGCGTAGCGAAGCCGGTGAGCTTTACAACCCTCGCCTGTTTGCCGACGCTCCAGAACTTAAAGACAAGGCCCTGCAAGCCCGGCTGGATGCCATATGGCAGGATACGTTGGGTTATGCTGGCTGCAAGATCATCCGCCGCATTCTGGGCCTTGCCCACGTTGAGGATTTCGAAAGCATTGAAAATGCGGATATCCGCGCTAGAGCCGAGAAAAAGGCTCTTGCCTTTGCCCGCCGCCTGATCTTGGAACGTACAGCGCTCAAAGACTTCAAATCGATTAAAGGTCTTTTGCCGGCATGAAAATCAACGGGCAATCCTACCGCTCTATCTGGCTGAATGAAAATGGCTGGTCGGTGCATATCTTCGACCAGCGTTCCTTGCCATGGGATTTAAAAATCGTTGAACTGAAAACGATGGATGATGCCGCCATTGCCATTCATGAAATGTGGACGCGCGGCGCGCCGCTTTTGGCCATGACGGGCGCTTACGGTCTTGCGCTGGCGTTGCGGGAAGATACATCGGATGCCAATCTCGCCCGCGCCTATGATACGCTGCTGGCGACACGGCCAACGGCGGTTAACCTCAAATGGGCGCTGGATAAAATCCGTGATGAGGCCGCCCAATATCAGGGCGAGGCCCGCATGAAGGCCGCTTATGCCCTCGCCGTGAAACTCTGTGATGATGATATCGCCACCAATGCCGCCATCGGCGCGCATGGCCTTCCCCTGATTGAAGCCGCGCACAAACGAGCCGGAAAAACAGTCAATATTCTCACCCATTGCAATGCCGGATGGCTGGCCACTGTTGATTACGGTACAGCCACCTCCCCGATTTACCGCGCCCATGATGCGGGCATTCCGGTGCATGTCTGGGTGGATGAAACACGGCCGCGCAATCAGGGCGCATCCCTCACCGCCTTTGAACTCGCCGAACACGGCGTGCCGCACACCGTCATTGCCGATAATACCGGCGGGCTTTTGATGATGCGGGGGCAGGTTGATCTTTGCATCGTGGGCGCGGACCGCGTCACGCGCAACGGGGATGTGTGCAATAAAATCGGCACCTATCTCAAAGCCCTCGCCGCGCATGATAATAATGTGCCCTTTTATGTCGCATTACCGCTATCCACGTTCGATCCGCATCTGGAAAATGGCGCGGCGATCCCCATCGAAGAACGCTCCCCATCCGAGGTCACGCATATTGAAGGACTGGATAAAGACGGAAAAATAGCCCGCATTCAATTAACCCGGTCCCCGGCCGCCAATCCCGGTTTTGACATCACACCCGCGCGGCTGGTTAGCGGCTATATCACGGAAAACGGGCTGTTTTCCACCGCCCAATTATTAACATAACAACATTATTGGGTTTTTCAGCGATCCGGCAAAAGAAAGGCTTGATTTTTCAGGTCAAAGCCGATTATAAAGCGAAGTCTTTTTTACAAGATGCCTCACACGTCCCCTTCGTCTAGAGGCCTAGGACACGTCCCTTTCACGGACGCGACACGGGTTCGAATCCCGTAGGGGACGCCAATTACTACTTTCCGCAGAAATCCACACCCCTCCATCACAGAGCACAAAGACCTTGAAAAACAAGGCTTTCTTGCGTTATAATTACCCATAAGCCTCCATATGGACGCACCGAAATCCACGGATCAAGGGGTATAAATTGGGGGTATAAGGCGAAACCGGGTTTGGATATACCCCCACTATGAAGCTGGATGCACTGAAATGTAAGAATGCAACACGCGAGAAGGACGGCGGAAAGCTGACCGACGGACGTGGCCTGTACCTTGAGCTTCACAAGAATGGCAGCAAATACTGGCGTTATAAGTATCGTTGCCCCCATACAAAGAAAGAAAAGCTGTTAGCGTTGGGGGTATATCCAGAAGTCTCCCTGTCCGAAGCCCGTGCTAAACACGCGCAAGCACACAAGCTGGTTTCAGACGGCATTGATCCCCAAGAGCACAAGAAAGAACAGGCGCGTGTCCGGGCGCAGGAAGCTCGGAACACTTTCCGTATTCTGGCATTGGAATGGTTTGAGCAGAAGAAGCCAGAATGGTCACAAAAAAATATCGATACCGTTTCCAGCCGCCTTGAAAAGGATGTCTTCCCCGTTATCGGTGACATACCCATCAAACAAATTACACACCAAACGCTTCTCGATCTTGCCAACTCCATCAAAGAGCGTGGTGCGAACGAACTGGCGAAGCGTGTTGTGCGCATGTGCTATCACATCTTTCAATATGCGATCATCACCGGGCATGTGGATAGGAACATCGCCGCCGATCTCAAAGGACTGATCAAGTCGAAACCCGCCGGACATTACGCCGCGATTGAAACAAGAGACATTCCTTCCTTTATAAAGGAGCTGCGTTCAAACCGCGCTAACCTGAAGCGGCAGACATATCTGGCCGTTGAACTTATGATGCTGTGCTTCGTAAGAACCAATGAAATGATCAAGGCGGAGTGGAAAGAAATCGACTTTGACAATGCCGAATGGATTATTCCCGGCGCACGAATGAAAGTGAAAGGCCGCGATCACATCGTGCCGCTATCCCGCCAAGCCGTGGCAATTCTGAAAGAGTTGAAGGAACTGCACTCGCATCGCACCTATGTCTTTCCAAGCCGTGTAAGCAGCAAGAACCACATGAGCAATAACACCATTCTTATGGCGTTGCGTCGGATGGGGTACGCAAAAGAGATGACAGGTCATGGCTTCCGTGCAATGGCCAGAACTGCGATACGCGAGAAACTCGGCTATGACCGCGATGTTATCGAGAAACAACTGGCGCATAAATCATCCGGGCCGCTCGGCGAAGCCTATGACCGGACGCAATTTATTGATCAGCGCAAGGTCATGATGCAGGATTGGGCGGACTGGCTTGATAGGGTAGCAAAGGCAGGGTGATTGCATGAATAAATCACCTGAATGGCTGGATCGTATCCTTGATGATGTTTTACAACTTGGTGTTCGAAAGCGTAGACCGCCAGCCAGTTGGTATGAAGCGGCATTTAACCGCATTGACGAATTGGTATTAGCCGGAACGTCTGTGCGCGAGGCGACGAAACAGGTCTATGTTGAACATAATCTGAAGCAATTCAACATTCAAGAAGCAACAGTTAGAACAAAATACCAGAAGCGATGCCAGGCGAGATTGTCAGATACGGCGGCGGAAGCCATTCTTGCTGATGATGAAGAACGCGGAACAGCTGCTATTCGTGCCTTGCTTGAGCGCAAGAAACAAAACCGCAGGAAATAAGTTGCCGTTCCGTTCCTGAATTTCGTGGCCACGACACTTTCCCCAAGACGACATACCTTTGCAGAGAATTGAACAAAGCAAAGGAACAACGCAAATGATTCCCCAAGATACTGAAAGACAGGGCTTTCTGCCCTTGCCGGAGAATGACGATGTGCTTATCCGGCGTTCGGATTTATCTGACTATCTGCCAATCAGCCCCCAAACGGCGGCACGATGGGCGCATGAAAGGCAAGGCCCGTCCTTTATCAGGATAGGAAAGCGGATTGTTGCCTATCGCTCTGGCGATTTGAAGAAATGGCTGCAAGAGAGCCAGAACGGTGGTGCGCTATGACGAAACGATTGATCAGAATTACTGCCGTCGAAGACAAGACGGGGTACAAGAAAAGCTGGATTTACCGGGAAGTCAAAGCCCGGACGTTTCCCGCCCCCATAAAGATAGGCCGCACAACGGTTTGGGATGAGGCATTGGTGGACGAATGGATCGATGCCCGTATCCGCGATCATCAACAACACACAACATAAAGAGAAACCCGCTACGGGCGGAGCCGAAGCGGGGTTTGCGAAGGTATTCTGACACAATAACCTTATCGCATCCCTTCGCATAAGTCCACGGTTTCCGTCTCTTCCAAGGCATACGAATGCAGAGAACACGCCCCTCCGGGTGGAAGAAAGAAAAGGTGTACACATGACCGTGAACAATACCAATAAATCAGAAGGCGCAGAACCCGCGCCGAAACGCCACCGGCTTGCGCCTATATCATGGGCCGACCTTGAACAAATGCCGGAACGTCCGTCTCTGGTTAAGGGTGTGCTAGATCAGAACGGAACATCCCTTGTGTTTGGTGAAAGCGGCACAGGCAAGACGTTCCTTGCGCTTGACATGGCGTTTCACATTGCGCGAGGACTGTCATGGCATGGCCGCGCCACAACACAAGGTGCGATTGTGTATGTCATCACTGAAGGCGCATATAATTTCAAGAAGCGTCTGGAAGCAATCCGGCAATACAACGACCTTCAGGATCATCCGCCATTATATATTGTCATGTCCAGTATAGACTTGCGCAGCGGTGCTGCCGATGCAGTCGCGTTGAACAGGGAGATCAAGCAACTTGTCGAGCGCGAAGGGCTAGACGGTGTGGAGATGATTATCATTGATACGCTTGCACGTGCCATGTCCGGCGGTGACGAAAACACTCCCGTCGATATGGGCAAGTTCATCAAGCATTGTGACGTTATCAGAACAGGCACGGGCGCACATCTCATGATTAGCCCGATTACACGTCAAACCAGAAGAAACGGAGATTGATGGAAGGCCGAGGTCATACCGTGGTGAGCGCAGTTGTGTAGCCCATGTTTTGTTTTGCCGGGGGGGATACGGGGGAAGTGGTGTAGGGGTGTGACGCGCAAATAGCACAAGTCACTTGAATAGTGTGGAGGGTATGCTATGATATTGGAAGTCAATGGAGAATCCGCACCCGTGCTTTTGCAGTATAAGAAGCGAGGGGTATATTTGGGGGTAGATGCTATCTTCAAACTCGGAATATGCATTCAATAACAGTCACATATGGATTAAGTTAGTAGTCCGTAGGGGCCAATTTTCCACTTCACCGTCATTCGCGATTGTTCGTACGCACACACAAAAACCTAGTGCTTGCTCAGGTTTGTGGTCGCCTTATAATTCTTCATGTTCATGGTCATTCTCCTGCATCCTCCCATTTGGGGGGCATTTTTGGGGAATATCTGCCCCCCCATCATTCAACACATAAAAAACGTGACTGTGCCACGGCATTTCACTTGCATTTACGCGGAACAAGGCCCGTCAGGAACATGGGCCTTGAACGCAGGAATATTCCTGCAAAAACAAAGAGATGACGATGAACACGACAGGACGACGTGTTTTAACATCGATATATTTTATGACAACTCCGGCAAAAGATGCCTATTGGAGCTGTTTGTTTGCGTCCTTTTTCCGGAAGCCAATGCGCGTAAAAACAGGAGGGATGATCAATGAGTGATCTTATCCTTCTGCCCAACGCCATGCGCACGAATCTGCTAGCGATCCAGCGTACGCAGAGCTTAATTGATCGCACCACATTGCGTTTGGCGACCGGCCTGAAGGTGACATCTGCGCTGGATAATCCGGACGCCTTTTTCGCGGCGGGAGAACTACGTAGCCGTGCAGAAGATTTAAGCAGGCTGCTTGATGGAATCGGACAAAATATCCACGCCATAGAAGAAGCCGATCACGGTGTGAAGGCCGAACTGAAAATTCTCGATCTGGCTGAAAGCTATTTGCTTGATATCGAGAAAAAATTCCTGAACGGTGAAATTGATCTGACCACAGGTCCGGCGGTGAACGAAACCTATGTCACATTCAATGCCCCGGCTAATTTCACCCAATATGTCTCCGGACAAGACACTCCAGCGTCCGGTCCTGTGGTTGTCACAGGCAACAACCAGGTGGAATTCCTTGGTAATCTATGGAAACGTCTTGCATTCAATTATAACATTACGGCCAATACCTATCTGGAATTTGAATTCCGTTCAACGCAGATCCCCGAGATTGCGACCATCGGATTTGATAACGACACCAATTTTGGTAACGACAACGACCGTTTTTGGATTTACGGCACCCAAACATCGGGCATTACCTATTCCGCACCCTTCCCAACCTATGATTATACCGATATCGGAAATTGGGAGACGATCACTATTCCCGTGGGCACATTCTTTACGGGCAACTTTAACTACATCAATTTTGTCGCCGATGATGATGTTGCGCCGATCGGAAATTCCGGCTACCGCAATATCACACTGCGCGAAGGGCCAGTCACAATTTACGACACACAGGCCGACACCGCCTCTATCGAAAAAGAATATTTGAAAATTCTCACTCAGCTGGATGATATCGCCCGCGATGCGCATTACCGCGGCATCAATCTTCTTAAATCCGAGAATATGACCAGCGTCTTCAACGCCGAATATACCAACAAGCTGGTTACCGAAGGATTGGACGCCACCTATCGCGGCCTGGGCCTCAATGTGGAAGGATTTAATTCCGTCGAAGATGTACGGGAGAAAATTTCTGAAGTGCGCGAGGCTCGCAAAATTTTGCGCGGTTTCGGTCAAACGCTTTCGAATGATTTAAACATTCTGCTCATTCGCAACCAATTCACACAAAGCAGCATTAATACATTCAAGGCCGGGGCCGACGATCTTACGGTCGCCGATATGAACGAAGAAGGCGGAAACCTTCTGGCGCTTCAAACACGACAGCAATTGGGCATTACCAGCCTGTCTCTTGCCAGCCAGTCCCGCGCCCGTGTGATCGATGTGCTGACGTGACAAATGCTATTTAGGACGTCTACCCCCTTCCTTAAACAATGCAGCGCCAGTCTGAATCCGATTTAGGAACCAGACTTCAGGGGCACAGTTAGAGGCGAAATCAATGACAGATATCTAATATTCCTTATTATAATCAACATATTATTTATTGAGCGTGTATCCCGTAGGGACGCCAATTTTCCCGTCAAAATATAACTCAATTTTATAAGCCTTATCAGTGCACTGGTATGGTTTTGAAGTCTTGCCGATATTTCGCAGGAACAAATCCCTCCGGCCAGCCATTAGCTCCCCAACGTGACAAATTTCAAATTATTGAAAGCATAAGGAGCCATGACAATGAAAAAGACACTTTTGAGCGCAGCTTCCGTACTGGCGCTGCTCGCTTCGGGACCGGTTTATGCCGAAACGAAGATTGATGGAAACGAAGCCACGGGCGTTGAAAAACACCACAGCGATGCCATCGCCAAAGGCGAGGTTTATGACGCCGAGTCCCAGAAAAACTGGGAGAAAACAAAGCAGGCCGTATCCGATGCCGCCGATGATGTATCAGATGCCGCCAGCGATGCTGCCGATGATATCCGCGCCGCCTTTGTCGATGATGATGGCAAGGCCGATGTTACTATGATGACATTCCATCCGCGCAATACAGTTGCCGGCATGGTTGGCCAGACTGTCTATAACGGCAGCAATGAAAGCGTTGGCAAAATTCATGACATTATCTTTGATACCGATGGCAACGCCGCCATGGTTATCGTGGCCGATGGCGAGATTTTCGGCCTTGGCAAAAAAGTTGCCTTTGACTATTCAGTCATTGCCAACCGCAATGCCGATGGCGATGTAATCGCGCCCCTGACCGAAGCCATGATTGATCAGGCCACAGAGTTCAGCTATGACCGCAATGCCACAGG
Source organism: Alphaproteobacteria bacterium (assembly GCA_035911135.1). Taxonomy (GTDB): domain Bacteria; phylum Pseudomonadota; class Alphaproteobacteria; order Micavibrionales; family Micavibrionaceae; genus JAMHWD01. The sequence continues at coordinate 20,583 of JAMHWD010000007.1, forward strand.
CGAAAAAGTTCGTGTCATGCCGGCCAACGCTTACAGCGCCAACACATTGTTGGGCGGCCAGTTGGTGAATGCATCGGGTGATGTTGTTGCTGAAATTGACAATATCACGCTGAGAAACGGCGCAGCGTCCCAGCTTATCGTCGGTTTCGACAAGGTCATGGGATTTGGCGGCAACAAGGCAGCCCTGAACTATAACGCGGCTGAATTGATCCATGATGGCAGCGAATATGACTTCCGCCTCAGTAACGCTCAGACAGCCCAGTTCGAAACCTTTAAAAAGGCAACCAACTAACAAAGCCCGGCGAGGCAGCGATATAAAGGACAAATTGGAATCCTTTTTGCTGCCTCATCTTATCAATCATTCTTAAAACCATAACTTGTTAAGGAGAAGTACCATGAACACAGACACAATCGCCGGAAACTGGAAACAACTCACAGGTGAAATCCAGAAGCAATGGGGTAAACTGACAAACGACAACGTTGCCCAGATCAACGGCAGCCGCAAAAAACTGATCGGTAGCGTTCAGGAAACATATGGCATTGCCCGCGATGAAGCCGAGAAACAAGTTGCCGCCTGGGAAAAAGCTTTCAAGCAGTAATCCCGGCTACCGGCCGCGCATCCTACGAAACCCGCTCTTGCCGCGCTTGCGACAGGGCGGGTTTTTTGATATGTTTCTAATATAAGTTTCTGTCCTTTCCCCTTGTTTTTAGCGCTGTCATGGAAGCCCCTGCCGTATCGGAACATGATCTGAGCCAGATATTGGCTCACCTCCTGCTCTTCTTTGGAATTGCAGGCGTTGCCGTGCCGTTGCTACAGCGCATCAAAGTCTCGGCCGTTCTGGCCTATCTGGTTTGCGGCATTGCCTTTGGCCCGCATGGTCTGGCGATGTTCTCGCAGAGCATGCCATGGCTGCATATGGTCACGATCACCGACACGCATTCCGTGCATATGCTGGGCGAGCTGGGGATTATCACCCTGATGTTCATGATCGGTCTGGAGATGTCTTTTGACCGCCTGAAGGAATTGCGGCGTCTGATATTCGGGCTGGGCACGCTGCAGATTGCCATTACGGGATTTATTATATTCCTGATCGCCAGCCAGTTTGAAAATTCAACCGGCGCGGCCGTTGTTATCGGCCTTGCCTTTGCGCTCTCTTCCACCGCGATCGTCATGAAACTGCTGGAGGAGCGCCATCTCACCAACAGACCCATCGGGATTATCTGTTTTTCCATGCTGCTGATGCAGGATCTGGCCGTTATCCCTGTTCTGGTTCTTACCGCAACCCTTGGCAAAGGCGGCGGCGCCGAGCAGCTAATTACAAGCCTGACTTATGCCTTTATTTTCGGGGCGCTTACCATTTCCCTGATTATCTTTACAGGGCGCAAGATTATCAAACCGCTGCTGCGATCCATCAGCTTTTCGCGCAGCGCGGAATGGCTGGCATCATTTTGCGTGTTTTTTGTGGTGGGCTGCGCGCTGACCACGCAAACGGCCGGCCTTTCCTTGGCCTTGGGCGCATTTCTGGCCGGGCTTTTGATTGCCGAAACTGAATTTAAACATGAGGTAGAGATTATCATAGCCCCTTTGAAAGGCTTGCTGCTGGGGGTGTTTTTCCTCTCCGTCGGCATGATGATCAATCTGGAAGAAATCATGCGCCAACCGGCATTGCTGGCGCTCTCGGTGGTGGGTATCTTTACGATCAAGGCCGCTACGCTTTTTCCCTTATGCATGGCTTTTCGTATCCCGGCCCGAAAATCGGCCGAAGCCGCGCTTTACATGTCCCAACCCGGCGAATTTGCCCTGCTGGTGCTCGGCGTGGCCGCGGCCAGCAATCTTGTGCCGCCGGAGCATATCCAGTTTTTCCTGCTGGTAACGGCTGTTTCCATGATGGCGGCTCCCGTAACTTTCAGGGCCACGCCATTCTTTGCAAAACTGGCCGGACGCATCTTTGAAAAATCAGCCCCCATTCAGGATCAGGACGTGCCGCATATCGACCAGCGCCTTGTCCTGATTGCCGGTTTCGGGCGGATCGGGTCCTTGCTGGCGCGGACGCTGGAAGACCAGAAAATCCCTTATATCGCCTTTGATACCAATGCCGAGCGCGTCATGCGCCTGAAGAAAAAAGGATACCGCGTTATCTACGGCGATGCCCGCAAAATTGAGCTCTGGAAGCGCCTGCATAGCGATAATGTGGCCGCCGCCGTTATCGCCATTGATGATTACGAGAAAGCCCAGGAAATACTGATGGCGCTGCATGCCATCTGGCCGCTGCTGCCGATTGTGATGCGCGCCAAGGATACGGTTGATATGAATGTTCTTTATGAAATGGGCGCAAAATTCGTTGTGGCCGAACCGCTGGAATCATCGCTGACCGTCGCGCGGTATTTGATGGAATCAATGGGGGAAAGCGCCGAAGAGGCCAAGAAAATCGCAGGCCGCATCCGCGATCAATTCACCATGCGCGAAGAACCGGCTTGAACAATCATGGATACATCTGCATTCGACGTTATTATCATCGGCGCGGGCGCGGCCGGATTAATGTGCGCGATTGAGGCCGGGAAACGCGGGCGGCGCGTGATGATTGCCGATCACATGGATAAAATCGCTGAAAAAATCCGCATCTCCGGCGGCGGGCGCTGCAATTTCACCAATATCCACACCTCCCCGGCTAATTTTCTCTCGAACAATCCGCATTTCTGCAAATCGGCGCTCAAGCAATACGGCGTGCAGGATTTCATCGCCCTCGTTAAAAAGCACCGGATCAAATATCACGAGAAAAAACTGGGGCAATTATTCTGCGACAACAGCGCGCAGGATATCATCGACATGCTGCTGGAGGAATGCGCGCGCGCCAACGTCACCATCCAGCGCCGCACGAAAATCCAGCATATTGAACCCAGCGAAAATGGCTTTTCTCTTGAAACGGATAAAGGGGATTTTACTTGCGCCTCGCTGGTGCTTGCCACAGGCGGGCTTTCGATCCCCAAAATCGGGGCCAGTAATTTCGGCTATGAATGGGCCAAGAAATTCGGGCATAGCATCATCCCGCCGCGCGCTGGCCTTGTGCCGTTGACATTTGACGGGGCGCTGCTGGAACGTTGCAAGAATTTCTCAGGCCTTAGCATCGAGGATGCCGCCATAAGCCATGGCAAAACGATCTTTCAGGAAGGGTTGCTGTTCACGCACCGGGGACTTAGCGGCCCTTCGATTTTGCAAATTTCTTCCTATTGGCGGGAAGGCGATGATATCGCCATCAACCTTGCGCCCGGCGTTAAGATATCGGATTTCATCAAAGGCGAGAAACAAAGCAACCCCAAGCAGCATATCAATACCGCCATCGCCGCCATCCTGCCCAAACGCCTTGCCGATGCAATCTGCGAGGATCAGGGATGCGCCGGGCCGGTGGGCGGGTTATCCAATGCCCAGATCGAGAAATTATCCGCCGCCATCAATAACTGGCATGTGAAACCCTCTGGCAGTGAGGGCTATCGTACCGCCGAGGTTACCTTGGGCGGCGTGGATACGCGGGAAGTCTCTTCAAAAACCTTTGAATCGCAGAAACAAAAGGGCCTTTATTTTGTGGGCGAAGTTCTGGATGTCACCGGACACTTAGGCGGATTTAATTTCCAATGGGCATGGTCATCGGGTTTTGCCGCCGGGCAAGCTGTTTGATTTTAGCGCCTGTTTAGTCTTCATCAGGCGCAAGGAGCGATGCGTACAAATCGTACGTGAGCGACGCAGCAACGCAGTGCAGGCTAAACAGGAACGCCGTAAAGATCATAATCCTCGGCTTCTTCGATTATGACCTTGATGATATCGCCGGGTTTGAGCGTACCGGGCACATCGCGCAAATAAACTGTGCCGTCAATCTCCGGCGCATCGGCCATGGAACGTCCATCCGCACCGATGCTGCCATCCTCGTCAGGCTCTCCCACTTCATCGATCAGAATTTCAAGAACCTGGCCGACTTTACTTTGCGCGCGCTCGGCGGCGACTTCGGTCTGGATTTCCATGAAACGCTCCCAGCGTTCCTGCTTGATATCTTCCGGCACGTGATCTTCGATCTCATTGGCCTTCGCGCCTTCAACGGCTTCGTATTTGAACGCCCCGGCGCGGTCAATTTTGGCTTCCTGCAACCAGTTCAGCAGGATATTGAAATCCTCATCCGTCTCGCCGGGGAAACCCACGATAAAGGTCGAGCGCAATGTTAATTCCGGGCAAATCTCGCGCCAGCGCTTGATGCGCTCGGCCGTTTTTTCCTGATGTGCCGGGCGTTTCATGGCCTTTAAAACTTTGGGACTCGCATGCTGGAACGGGATATCGAGATAAGGCAGGATCAACCCTTCCGCCATCAACGGAATAACATCATCGACATGGGGGTACGGATAAACATAGTGCAGACGCACCCACGCGCCATATTCACGGGCCAGCGTACCTAACGCCTTGCAAAGATCATAAAACTTCGCGCGGATCTTCTCGCCCTTCCAGGGGCTCTCGGCATATTTGATATCTACGCCGTATGCGCTGGTATCCTGCGAGATGACCAATAATTCCTTCGTGCCGCTTTTGAATAATTGCTCGGCCTCGAACAATACACGGTGGATCGGGCGGCTGACCAGATCACCGCGCAGGGACGGGATAATGCAAAACGAGCAGCGGTTATTGCAGCCTTCGGAAATTTTCAAATACGCGTAATGCTTGGGCGTGAGTTTCAGCCCTTCCTCCGGCACCAGATGCAGGAAAGGATCATGTTCGATAGGCTGGGCTTCTTTCACCGCGCCCACGACCTGCTCATATTGCTGCGGGCCGGTGACGGCCAGAACATTGGGGAATTTGGACGTGATCTGCTCGGCCTCCGCGCCCATGCAACCCGTCACGATCACGCGGCCATTGGCATCCATCGCCTCGCCGATCGCCGCCAGGCTTTCTTCCTTGGCGGAATCGAGAAAACCGCACGTGTTAACGATAACAACATCTGCGCCTTCGTAGGAGTTTGTGAAATCGTAACCATCGGAGCGCAATTTGGTCAAAATGCGTTCAGAATCAACCAGTGCCTTGGGGCAACCAAGGGAGACCATACCGACAACAGGGGCTTTCAAGGCTTCTTTCATGGCCGCCCTTATACCCTGAATTTCTTTAAAAAGGCAAGAAAATCAAGCATTTTGCAATCCACCCCCAAACCTTCTATGATGCCGGGCATAGAAGAAAATCATAAAAAAATCAGGGAATTTCAGTCATGAGAACGCATTTTAATACTCAAAATCCGGCCAGTGCGGCCCCCTATACATTCGCGCGCGCCCAAACCGATAAGCCCGGCCTGCTTTATTCTCTGGAAACCCCCGGCGAGCCCGGCAGCCAGATGTTCATCACCATCCATAAGCCGCAAGGCATTGAGACCACCCCCAAACTGGCCTTTATCCAGCATGGCCTGAATGGCGCGGCCTCATCACTGGAAAAGATAATCAAGGCCTATACCGATAATGGCTATATTGCCGTTGCCCCCGATGCGCGGTTTTCAAACTGGAATAACAGCCATGGCAATGTCAGCGGATTTACAATTGAAAATCATTGCCGCGATCTGGAACGCGCCATCGAAGCCGTGATAGATCACGCAGCCGATATTGGCTGGACAGGGAACACTTTTGCCTTGGCCGGTTTTAGCATGGGCGGATTTGCCGCCTCATACGCGGGCGCTACAAAATTTCAGGCCAAAACGGATCATCTCCTCGCCTTTGCCCCGGTGGTCAGCGGCCAGATGCAGATAGATGTGCGCCTTGGATCGCCCGATGGCCTGGCCAATCTTATCAAGGAAGTCCCCCTCGCTCAGCAGGAATGGCCTGCCCATAATCTTCTGGATCATATGGTTGGCTTTACCATGCCTGTATGCGTGGCGGTTGGCCGTGATGATGGCCTTACGCCTGATCGCAATGTCAGCCTGTTTGCAAACGCTCTCCGGCAGGCCGGCGCGCTTGTCTCCTATGATGTCCTGCCACAGCGCAATCACGATGTCAGCGACCCGCAAGACAGACAAGGCTTTTCCGCCTATCTTTCCGGCCGCATCAAAGCCATGGAGGCCGCACGCGCCCTGCAATTAAATCCCATTATTGCGCCCCAGGCCAGCAACGATCCTTAAACTTCGGGCGGCGGCAATATTTCCGGTGCAGACGGCGCAACAGCCGCCTTTAAATGCGGGCTCTCAAATCCCAGTTTTTTAAGCCCTGCCTGAATTTCAGGACAGCTCATGAATAAATCCCACAACAAACCGGAACGATGATTTTCAATCATCACCACAATCGGCCCCTGATCAATCGCCAGATTGCTTTTGCCATACCAGCCTTCTGTCTCATTAAAGGCATCGACAAAACCGCAAGTGCCCCAGATTTTATCGCCCATATCGTCATAAAAATGACGCAAGGCCTTCATGGATTCATCGGGCGTATAGGGCATGGCCGATAGTGCTGCCGTTGGCGTGATAACGCCCAGATCATTGGTGGGTGAATGCGCTGAATAACATTCATGATTATCGCTGGCAGTCAGGCCCCAGCAATTATCGCTGTATCCCACATACATTTCAGGGTTTTGCATGCAATAAGCCAGATTGATCAATGTGTGATTGCGGTTTTGCTCAAAATAATCAACCTCGCCGTCATTAAGGCCCCGCGGATCCAGCCCTAAAAACGAATAATGGGAAAAGAACAAAGGTCCGCCCAGATCCGGCCCCAACGGTAATGTAACCCCGTAACTTTGCTTGCCGTTCTTAAAAACATCGGAATCCTTCCACCCCTTCTCATAAACAGATTTATCAATGGGATGGGTGGGTGATGATGCGCCCATGACAAAGGTAATCAGGCATTCATTCCAGCCCTTGATTTTCAGGCTGTTATCGGTCCATGCATGATTGGGGCTGGCGTGCCACATCAGATTATCGCCCCTGACATGGCTATCCCATTCAATATTTTCCCAGATATCTGTAATCCTTTTTGCCAGCGCCGGGTCATGTCCGGCCAGATATTGCCGCGCGCATAAAAGCCCGGCCGCCAGAAATGAAGTCTCCACGATATCGCTGCCATCATCATGCGGAAAAACTTCAATATTTTTGCCATCACGCCCATCCAGAAAATGCGGGAAGGCCCCGTTATGCGTTGAGCATGTCTCCAGAAAGTCGCAGATTTTATGCATGCGCTCGGCAAAATTATCATTCGCAATAAACCCGCGCTTGGCGCCGGCGATCATGGCCATGATCCCAAAGCCTGTGCCGCCGGTGGTAACCGTATGATCTATATCATACCCCATGCCCACCTTATCATTAGGCTTGGCCGTTCTCTCACGGGCCATGCCGCTTTCCTGATGGCCAAATTCCCAGAAATAATTCAGGCTGCTCTGCTGCACCAGATCAAGCAGTTCATCATCGCTCAGACCCAGCTTTCTTTGGCCTGCGCTGGCAAATTCCTTTTTCATTACTTTCTCCCTGTTTATTTTTTTAAAGCGTATTGGCAGGATCTGCCGATGGGCCTTCATTCCAGCGAATGGTTGTTTTATGCAGATCGCGGCTATTCGGCCCAACCATGATTTCAAAATCGCCGGCTTCCCAATCATGGCTGTAATCACGCAAGGAATTGGCCTTGTAAAATTTCAGATCTTGCGGCGTGACCGCAAATGTCACGGTTTTTTCTTGCCCCGGATCAAGTTCAATTTGCGTAAAATGTTTCAGCTCCCGCACAGGCCGCGACACCGACCCTTTAAGATCACGAATGTATAGCTGCGGCGTTTCCTTACCGCGGCGATCGCCCGTATTCTTGATGGTAATCGCAACTTCCAGCGCGTCATCATCGCCCGATAATTTTTTTGCGCTCACTTGCGGCTGACCATATTCAAAACTGGTATAACTCAGGCCAAACCCGGCAGGCAGCATAGGAATCTGGCTGGTGGCATCCACCACGCACTCAACCGTGAATTTGCTGAAAATATCATCCAGCTTTACACCCGCCCCATGGAAAGGCCGGCCGCTGGGCAGTTTTTCCGTGCGGATCGGCAACTGGCCCGTATGACCGGGGAATGCCACGCTCAGACGGCCCGATGGATTGACATCTCCATTCAAGATATCGGCAATACCGTTTCCGGCCTCTGTCCCGCCATGCCAGGCATGCAAAATGGCATCCGCTTTATTATACTCATGCTCCAGCGCCAACGGACGGCCACTCATGGTCACAAGGACAAGAGGCTTTTTTGATTGATGCGCGTATTCCGAAAGAGCATCAAACAAGAGCCGCTGTTCGGATGAGATCGAGATATCCTGCACGCTGGAAGCCTCGCCGGAACGCTCCTTGGTCTCACCCAGCGCCAGCACCAGAGTATCGGAATTTTTGGCCACTTCCAGCGCTTCGGCGATCATGACCTGCGGACTACGCTGATCTATTTCAACAGACTTGCCGTATTCACCGGCGAATACATTTAAGCGCCGCGCCAGAATTTCATTATCGGTGATATTGCAGCCCTTGGCGTATTGGACGCTGGAGCCGCCCTTGGCATTGCCTTGCAATCCTTCCAGCAACGAGACATTATTGGCCGTGTCCGCCGAAACCGCCCATGTGCCCTGCATATCAACCTTGCTGGCGGCGAGTGGCCCAAACAGGCCGATTTTTGCGCCCGGCTTCAGGGGAAGCGCCTTACCTTCATTCTTCAGCAAAACACTTGATTCTGCCGCCGCCTGCCGAACCAATGCCTTGTTTTCTGCGGTCATCGTTACTTGTTTGACACGGTCTGCTTCCATACCAATATAGGGATTATCAAACAGCCCCAGCCTATCCTTGGCGATCAAGTTATAACGCACGGCCTGCTCGACATCGGCGCGGGTGATCGGCCCTTGGGTATAGATCGATCCGCTTTTTTCGGTCCGGCGGAATGCATCAGGATTGGCCTCGCCTTCCCGCACCAGATCAGGAATATGCTGGATAAAGGCCAGGCTGATCAGATCCAAAGTCGCGCCCGCCTTGAAAGAAAGATAGGCCGCTTCCTTGGTATCGGCGGCAACGCCATGATTGATCAATTCCGAAGTCGCCGTATGATCTGTGGCAATCACGCCTTCAAAACCAATATCTTCGCGCAAGATGCCATGCACCATATCACGGCTGGCGGTCATGGGGCGGCGAGAGATCGTATTAAAGGAAATCATGAGACTGCCGGCTCCCGATTTGATCCCGGCCTTAAACGGCTCCATGATCTCCAGCAAGGTTTCGGCATCGGCGCTCACGGTGTCGTAATCCCGCGCCGAAAGGCCGTATCCAAACCAGTGCTTCATCGTGGCCATGACGTGATCCGGGCTATCCAGATCATTCTGATCCCCCTGATACCCCTGCACCATGGCCTCGGAGATTGTATTCGCCAGATGACGCAATTCGCCCGACCCTTCGGCAATTCTTCCCCAGCGCCCATCAAAACAGATATCAACCATCGGCGACCAGTTCAGGTTAATGCCATCCGCTCTGGCTTCTCTTGCGGCCATCTGCGCGGTTTTCTTGATCAGATCCGGATTCCATGTCGAAGAAAGTCCCAAGGGAATTGGCGCAATCGTACGGTGGCCGTGAATAACATCAACAGCAAAGAACATCGGGATACCATGCGGCCCTTCATTGATGGCCAATTCTTGCATTTTGCGGCGTGCCGCCACATTGCCGCCCCCATCCGCGCTGCCGGCCCACCCCTTGCGGATGAATTCCTCGGTATTGACTGTTCCGGAGACGCCTGTCATCGAAAACCCGCCTGTCGGGATATGGCTCATCTGCCCGGCCAGCTCCTCCAGCGTCATGTCTTTCAGCAGCTTTTCAATCTTTGCGATATTTTTGGTCATGTGCTTTTCCTTGAATTACTCATGGTGAATTTTCGCCGTAACGTGGCTGATTGTCGGGAAGATCGTCATTGGCAATAATCTTGTCGCTTAAGGCGTGCATAGCGGTTTCCTGCGATGCATCCACATGCGCCGTTCTATTTTCTTCGCGCTTTTGCTCGCGATATGCCTCGAACCACATACCGGCATGGGTATCAATGCGCCGGTCATTGCAATGGGCGATCTGGTTAAAGACAATGCTGCCATCGCGGAACCTGGGCATGGATTCATAATGTTCGATCGCCAGAACGATAGTATTCGGCGATTCATCACGGATGCTTTGCCAGAATTCCTTTTTGGATTGCGTATCCATGGCCGATGTTGGCTCATCCGCCAGCAGGACTCCCGGCTTGTGCAGCAAGATGCGCCCTTGCACCACTTTTTGCTTCTGCCCGCCAGAGAGCTGGTTTTTCCAGCTTTTTCCCTGATGCAAATTATCATGCATAAAGGCAATAAATTTCCCAAGACCCAGCCTGTGCAATAAAGCGGCAATCTCTGTATCGTCAAATTCCTCGCCTTTGGCCGGATAGGTCAATTGTTCCTTCAGGCTCAAATGCTCCGGCAAATGCGGATCCTGCCCGATAAAAAATAACGTCTGGCCTTCGGGCATGGAGATTTCACCGCGCCCAAACAGCCATTTCTGCGTGATCGTTTTTAACAATGTCGATTTGCCGCAACCGTTATCCCCCACCAGCATCGTCCACTGGCCGGGACGGAACTGAAGATCTTCCGCCTCCAGCAATATCTCGCCGTTCTTACCCGGCAGCATGATCTGCAAATCCTTTATGCCTATGCCCTGACTGGTGTCCTGTGTCCTGCGCGTGAATTGGCTGATGCCGCGCTGTCTGGCAAAATCTTCCAGATGGAAAATTTCCTCGCGCGCCTTGGAAACATCGGTCAGACGCTTGGTATTGGCGCTGATATTGGCGATATCGGGCATGACATGGAAAAACCACGACATATCGCCGATCAGTTCTGATGTCAGCTGCTCACCAAGAAGGAATTGCTGCAGATTAATATCCCCATCACGGTATGGGATCAGGAAGGGGAGATATGAAACACCCTTGGCGGCGGCATAATTATAGATATTTTTGTAACCCAGAAAAAATGAATCCAGCATCGTATCGACGAACCAGATCCGGTCGATCTTCTCATAAAGCTGGCGATGAATCCGCAGCTGCGTCTCCTCGCCCTTGGCGCTGGCGATCTGCGTGGAATGGCGAAACGCATTGCCCATCTCGCCGCGCCAGTTTCCGCTGGCCTTTTGCTTGGCCAGATTGATCATTTTCTGCCATGTGCCAATTTTGAATGCGCCCATTGTATTGGGAATGACATAGGCGCTGGCCACCATCAGGGCCGCCATGCTGGTCCCGTAAGCGCCTGCGAATTTTATCATCTCCAACGGGGTTGAGAATTCCTGCATTTTGTTAAAGACGGCAATAAAAGACGATGTGGTGGTCACTGCGCCCATGCTGAGGCCAATCAACCCGCCGTAAAACGCGCCGGTGGGTTCGTCGATACGCTGATCAAGATTGTCCGGCATACTCATGGATGATTTTGGATCCTGCGTCTGATCGCTGGTCATATGCATATGGGCATGCTGCCCGTCGAACAGCGCCTGATTGAACTGATCCTGAAGCCAACCACGGGCGCGGCGATTAAGATTGGATGAACACAAATGCCGGGCACCCGCCAGCACAAAAAGCCGCGTAAAGACAATGCCCGCCAGCAACATGGCATTGTCCCTGACATTCTCCATGGTGCTGCGCTCTTCTGAGCCGGGTGCAAGCCTGTACATGGAATCCAGAACATTCGCCCAGGCATCGGCAACATACGGGCTGCTTTGCCCCAGCATCCAGGAAAAAGCCACCACCCCAGCGGTCAAAGTATAGGCCAGAAGCTTTTCATCGGAATGGCGCCAATAGGCCGTCGCCAGCCCGACAAAATCCCGCATTCCCGATAAGGGCGTGTTCAGGGACGAGGAGCAGCGCATCGAGTCGCGCAGTCTTCCAAACCAGCCCTTTCGGTTGTCATTGGACGAATCCATTCTTGCCCTGTATGTGTTTTTTATAACAAATGAAGGCAATTATCATAGTAATGCAAGTTGCACTGCGGTATTATTATATTAGATATTTTATAAACCGCAGAAAATCAGACTATAGAAATTAATAATTACATGGGTAAATAATTCAGATTTTACAAATTCAATAAAAAAATTATCTATTCATGGCATATGCACTATAAAAAATTCAAATGCTGCATTGCATTAAATAAACATTATCAAGCTGGTGGATAAGCATTACGTATAAAACAAATACAAAAAGCGACGCAAAAATCTCCACGCGTAAAACAGCGAATGACTATTGTTTCTGTGCTTACGCCGCTCACCTTTCTGCTGCATCGCAGCACAGAATGACGCCTTTCTCCGTTTACGGCCAGCGCAGTAAATATTAAAATATTAAGATAAGGGGATCCAATTATGCCGCGGGATGATAACACTATACTAATTGTGGATGATCATTCACTCTCGCGGAAATTGCTGACAATTCAGCTGACCAATTTTGGGTTTAGCGCCGATAAAATTTTAGAATGCCATGGCAGTCATGAAGCCCTTGAAAAGCTGGAGCGGAACAATTTCGACATTGCAATCGTTGATTGGGATATGCCCGACATGAGCGGGCTTGAGCTGTTTGAACATTGCAAGGCCAGCCAAATCAACACGGCCTTTGTTATGGTCTCTGCCGAAGCCCAACCGGAAAGAATATTGCACGCCATCAGCAGCGGTATAGCCTCTTATATAACCAAACCTGTCAGCCAAAGCGATATCAACGAAAAAATGACCAAAGTACTGGAATGGATGGCCGCACGCACACAATGAATGCTTTTTTCAATTTTGAGCCAAATCAGGAATTTATTCAGGGCCTGCACGATACGATCACTGTTTCCACCATAGAAACCTTCGATCAGATTTTCGGGCACAAACTCTCATTCAGCGCAGGCAACAGCGTTTATGAAACGGATATCATCACCGCCAATGCCGAATTCTGGGAAGGATTTGAAACCTTCAGCATATTTTTCATCTTCGAAAAGACAATGCTATTGTCGCTGATGGGATCTATTTACAACGACAAAACCCTGACCCCCGATAAAATAGATGAACTTTGCAAAGATATGGTCTGCGAACTCGTGAATATCATTGGCAATAAGATCAAAGTCTTTATCAACCAGCACGGCTTGCGATCATCAATGGAAATCCCAACAGCCGATATCACAGCCATGATAGATCCGGCGCAGATGCATCACACTGTGCATGCAAATTTCTGCTCTTCTGACATTGATAACAAAAAAAATGTCATTTATGTCGGATCGAAAGATATAGCTTAAGCCCCTGACCGGTACGGCAAGATAAAGCCGATACTTGTGCCCTTGGACTGAGCGTAATCTGATTTTAGCGTGATAGATCCGCCCATGCCCTGAACCGCTTCATACACGGCTCCCATACCGATACCCCGGCCTGATATCATTGTCGCTCCCGATTTTGCCGAGAGCTCGGTATCAAAGACATGATAAATAACCTGATCATCCGGCTCATGCGCGTGATCATTACCTGTCTTTTGAGCAAGGCGGTTGCGGATATCGGCCGGATTTATTCCCTTGCCATCATCACTGATCGTGATTTGCAAATCGCGGCCAGCTTCAAGGCGTACATCTATCGTTACATGGGCCTGCGGCGATTTTCCTTTTTCAAGGCGTATATCAGGTGCCTCAATGGCATGATCGCTGATATTACGGGCAACATGCACAAGAACCTTGAAAAAATCAGCATAATCTTCGGGCACGATCAGGGCATCACTGCCGCTCATGTGAAAAACAGGCTCTTCCTTGCCGTTCAATTCGCATAAACGCGCTATCTCTCTTTTAAAGCTGTAAAAAAGATCAAAAATTCTTACCGCCAGAAAATTCTCGAAAATAAACTTTTGTAATTCCGCGCCAGAACCGGTCTTTACATCAAGCCCGCCTACAATCTGCCGCAACTGGCTTAAAATCATGCTGTTGACAATCTTGGTCCGCCCCTTGGCCATAAAATCAGGACCAAAAAGCCTCTGCGCGTATTCCCGCGCCTGATCAATCAGGATTTTCAAGGCATCCGCATAGGGTATCAACTCAGCCGAAGGAATACCTTGGGTGTATAAATTACGCATATCCGTTTCTATGGCATGTATCTGCTCACCCAGCTCATCCAGACTGTACATGCCGGCCTGACCTTTAAATGTATGCAAGGCGCGCTTGAGTGTTGCGTAATCAGTGCCCTGAATTATTCCCGCCGGATAGGCCTGCATCATGCTCACAAGACTGTAAAGATCCGTAACAAGGCTATGGAATCCATTGCGATCCATGGCTATCTGCTGGATTTTCTGCGTCTCAACCTGCAAGGCCTTAAACCTTATCTCGGCGGCCCGCTGATAGGTAACATCGGTGGCAATCAGCAAAATACCGCTCAAGGCGTTGCCATAGAGATACATCGGCCGGTAATCCAGTTCGATAATCTGGCCGCTGTAATTGATGATCTCCTGTGGCATAAGCTTTTTAAGATCATGAAAATCCATGGCCGAATTGCCGGAGAATACAACACTTAACCACACGCCAAAAGTTTCGCGCGTATCAGCTGAAAAATCGAGAACCTCGGCCAGATTGAGATTGGCCGGCGATTTCCCCAATAAAGGCAAACATGATCTGGAATAAACATCCGAACAAACGCCTTCATTGTTAAAAAACAACAAGCCCTGTCCCAGGCTATCCAGCATGGCATTGATATTAAGATTAAGTTTTTCAACCTCATCCAGTGCCTTCGTCAATTCATGCGAGCTGATCTCGATATTGCGGGAGGCAATATTGATCCGGTCCTCGTATTCGACATACGCGCTTTCTATAGCGCTGATAAAATCAGGAAATTTCTGGATAATTTCTATGAAATCCGGCTGTCCCCCATCCGATGGCGCCTGACTGATCGCGCCTAGCAAAACATCCTCAACGTCCTGCCGGCCCAGATACCGCTTGTACTGGCGCTGTATTTTTTTGGAACGTTCGGGACTGGCAGACACTTTACGCGGCCTTTTCGGTGATCAGCGTAATCGTCATGGTCTGATTATGCAGCTCGGCCTGATCCGTGCCTTCAAAATGACAGATCTCGCCATAGGAATAAAACCCGGCAATCGGCAGGGCTTTGTCCATGGCATCGCGGATCGCATCAATCTCATCTTCCGTATCATCCCCCATCAGGATTTTACGGCCAACGCAGCTCACGCAAAGAACGGCCCCATTTTCAGCCTCATCCTCCGCCAGCCCCTGATAGGCATCTTCAGCCCCGCCAACCAGCTGGTCCGTATTGGCATGCATCAGGCACACTTTCTGCCCGACCTCCATATCACCGGCCAGAATAAGACTCCCAGCAGCCTCGTCAATATTGAGGATCGTGCGGATAAGGCCCGCCGCTTCCTTATTTTGGTCATCCATAATAGCAAAAGGATATAAAAGCCCGCTTGAAGGCAGGTCATTGGCCTTATCGCCCAGATACTCCTTGTAAAGCGCCAGCGCCGATTTCCCGTCCAGCTCATAAAGGACGTTATTTTCGGCCTTTGTCACGCGGCGCAGCGGCCCAAACGGCTTCCATCCCCCCTGCGCCTGACTGCGAATATTGATGTTATCACCATAAAATCCGATACCAATCGCATGCGTTGCGCTGATATCATTGTTATGAATTGTTCTGGTTTCCTTGAAATCAAGACCATCACCCGCCAGCCCTCCGGATATAGATATCTCGGCCGGCAAGACGTCTTTTAATCCCAGTGTAAATTTGCTGCCGTTTACATCCACGCCGGGCAACAGGACAAATACGCCCTTTAAATCATCCTCCATCAAGGCGCGGGCCATTTTAAGACCGGCATCGCGCGAATTTCCGGCACCGCCAATATCTATCGAGACGCAGCGAAAACGTGAATTTTCGAATTTCATGCCCATAAGGCTGATACTGCCATCTTCGACCACATCGCCGATTTCACCCGATGTGCTGCATCCCACGATTTGCGCGCCGGGCAACTGATCCCGAATAATTTTTAACGGTGATTTTTCATCAATAATACCGCGCGAGGTGAACATAATGACAAGATCAATATCCTTGCCTGCCCATTCTTCAACTTTTTTGACAAGCGTGGCGGGGCTGGCCTGAAGGACATAGCTTTTCATTTTTTAAACTCCTGAAATAAAATATAAAAATAAAATTTAAGACGCAGCGGAAGCCTCAAGATCAATCAAAAAACATTGATCCTGATTAAGTGAGAAACAAACATTGATCAGCGCATCAGATTCCGCGCTCTCCACATCATTAACGCCCATATGCGGCACTTCCATGCCCAGATCATATCCATTCTTGTTCATAAAGGCCTTAATCTGACCGCAAAGAATATTCACGATCTCGCAGGCGGCATCTTCAAACACCTGATCATTCTCCAGAAAATCCGGGGAATAGATGCTGGAAAGCAATGGCTTTAAAAGCTCCTTTTCAAAAAAGAAGCGCAAATCTATCTTGATATCTTTTTGAATCAGGCGTCCGATACAAACCATCTGGGATTTGTGATGTTCCGTGATGGCTTCGCTTTCAATGATTTCAGCATGAAAAAGTTCAGAGAAAATATTCCGAATGCCTTTGGCAATTACCGGACCCAGTTTCTTCTGCAATTCTGCTGATATCTGGGCTGCCGGCGAGCTGGGGCTAGCGGTTAGAGTTTTTTTTTCCTCAGACTTTTTAAATTCGTATCCCTGCTGCTCCAGCCATTTAAAGACTTGCTGCAAATTTTTCTCCAGCGCATCCTTGGCCACAGGTTTTACAAGATAAGACGTCGAGCCGGCCTGTATGGCTTTGAGCACATTGCGCTCTTCCTGCTCGGCCGTGAGCATGATAAAGGCTGTCTTGTTAAATTCCGGTTTCGCGCGGCAGGCCTTAAGAACATCAAGCCCTTCCATGACCGGCATATGCCAATCAAGAAAAACAATATTAAAAGGGGCATTCACGAAATGGGCGTGCTCGATCTTCTCCAGCGCCTCTTTTCCATCATTGGCGGTCTGCACGTCCTTAAAACCGATAGCCTCAAGATGCTGGCGTATCATCGTACGCATCATCATATGGTCATCGACGACTAGGATTTTTAATGCGTTGAATTTGCTATCCATGTTCCCCTAAATGCATCTTTGATTATATAAAAGAATAAAGAAATAATGTGTTAAGATTATAACTGCGCCTGATATTGATGGACAATAGAGCTGAAACAGCAATCTATGCTGCTCCGCACAATTACTGATTTTGGCAATTTGAAAGTAATGATTATAATAATGGCAGGGGCAGCAGGGCTCGAACCTACGACCTGCGGTTTTGGAGACCGCCGCTCTACCAACTGAGCTATACCCCTGTATAAGGCTTACAGGCCCGTTTATACCGCTAAATCGCCTGAAAAGAAAAGAATTTTTTATAAACCGGCCATCCAACACCTATTCCAATACCGGCGTTGGCTCATAAAGCTCGAAATTCCGTGGATCTGATAATTTCTTATTCTCGGCACTACGCAGCATGGGAATGGTCAGATCCAGATAAAGGCGGCTCTGGCGGCCTGTTTTGGCATCTTCTACAAAATGAATCCGGAAATAGGCCGTATCGGTATTGAGATTCTCGCTCTCCAGAATTTTAAGCTTCTTACGCGCCAGCACGACACCCTCCTCGCCGACGCTATAGACGACATAAGGTGTCTTGACACTTAAACCATCGCCCGACGCCATAACCCGCTCTATCAAAAGTCCGCGCATCCAGCTTAAAAACTTTACATCCCCAAGGCGCGCATCCTGTCTTGCCAGCGGTATCGCGGCTGTCACAATGTCATAATTTGCCAGGTGCGCATCAATCAAAGCCGCGCAACGATCGGCCGCGCTGGTTTTTTCTTCCAGCGAGCCTCCTTCCAGCGCCTGATACGCACATTCATACAATTTTGCCTTGGTATCCTCGGCAAATGGATCATAGTCGATACTGCCCGTATAGGCGCGCGTCAGCTGCCCGACCGGATAGCCCGGCTTGGTCTGATCCCAGCCCTTGGCCTGAATGGCGTATCTATTATACATGCCCTTGTAATTAAGCTTCAGATCAAGGCGCACATAGGGATTTTCGCCAATCTCCGCCGGGGATTGCTGCGCCTGAACAGCACCGGCCATCGCGGTGAGCGCCATCACAATTACAACACTGAAAATCAGCAATCGCTTCATGAAACCATTCTATCACAGGCCAGTGACAACGCATTAAAAAACCCGCCCCCTTGAAAGGGGCGGGTTTTAAATTATTGCCAAAATGGCGCTTTACTTATTCAACAATCTTGGACACGACGCCGGCGCCGACCGTACGGCCGCCTTCGCGGATAGCGAAGCGCAGGCCCTCGTTCATGGCGATCGGTGTGATCAGCTCGACATTCATGTTGTTGATGTTATCGCCAGGCATCACCATCTCTGTGCCAGCTGGCAGCATGCACTCGCCTGTCACGTCCGTTGTACGGAAGTAGAACTGTGGGCGGTACTTGTTAAAGAATGGTGTGTGACGGCCGCCTTCTTCCTTGGACAGGATGTAAGCCTCGGCAACGAACTTCTTGTGCGGCATGATCGAGCCTGGTTTGCAAAGAACCTGACCGCGCTCGACTTCCTCGCGCTTCGTACCGCGCAGCAGCGCGCCGATGTTATCGCCAGCCTCGCCGGAATCCAGCAGCTTGCGGAACATTTCAACGCCTGTGATGGTCGTTTTCTGTGTCGGGCGGATACCAACGATTTCAACTTCGTCGCCCACCTTCACGATACCTTGCTCGATACGGCCTGTGCACACAGTTCCGCGGCCCGAAATCGAGAACACATCCTCGATCGGCATCAGGAACGGACGGTCCTTCGGACGCTCTGGCTGCGGGATGTAATCATCAACCGCCTGCAGCAGCGCTTCGATCGCCTTCACGCCGATTTCCTCATCACGGCCTTCAACAGCCGCCAGAGCCGAACCCTTGATGATAGGAATATCATCGCCAGGGAATTCGTACTTGGACAGAAGTTCGCGAACTTCCATCTCAACCAGATCCAGCAATTCCTTGTCATCAACCTGATCA
>JAMHWD010000008.1:0-2010 GCA_035911135.1 Alphaproteobacteria bacterium
ACGAGGTATCCCATTTTTCTCTCCGTTTTTTTAACAGTCTATATTATTCATCTTTTGCGCCAGACGTTTGGCACGGTAACGTTTTACCAGATGGTAAATCGTCGGGCACAACAAGATGAAGACGATGGTCGCGACAATAATCGCCAGATATTGCTCGATCTCGTGTACCTGAATTTTCTTGCCCAGATAATGCCCGAGGAAGCAGAGGCTGCCAACCCATAGCAATGCGCCGATTACGCTATGCAGCAGGAAGATACGGAACGGCATCTGGATGACGCCTGCCAGGAACGGCGCAAAGGTGCGCACGACAGGCAGGAAGCGTCCGATGATAATTGTTGAGCGGCCATATTTTTCAAAGAAGGCTTCGGTCTTTTCGATATGAGATTTCTTGAGGAAGCGTCCGTCATCTTCCCGCTCGAACGCTTTGCGCCCGACCCGCTTGCCGACATAATAGCCGAAGCAGTTGCCCAAGACCGCTGCCATAAAGCAGCCGAACGTGACCGTGTAGATCTCGAGTTTGCCATGCGCGGCCAGGAATCCCGAGGCAAAGAGAAGGCTGTCCCCCGGCAACATAACCGCGAGCAATATTCCTGATTCTGCGAAAATGATCCCCCAGATGCCGAGATAGCCGAGGGATTTGACGAAGGTGAGCAAATCCATGCCATTGTTTTAGAAACTTTTTCTGGCAGCGTATAGTGCTAAAACGGCTTTAGGACCTAATTATGGGCGAGGCAACGCTGGGCAGTTACCAGGCGCACGGCGTCCGGAGCCCCTGCCTCATCGCTCTCTTTGGTAATATCAACCATCAACTGCGCCGTATCATTAGCTGCATACTTGGTGATTTTACCCTGCGCCAGTAAAGAAGGGTTATTTGCCAGCACGAAAGCCGCATTGACCTTGACCAGATCGTTTGCTTTGAGCAGCGCCGCGCAGTCGTCTTTATTGATGCCATTAATATTCATACGCCCCACAGCGAAATTCGCTTCGGCGACGTTGTGGCCGATATTGGCCAGCGCGGTATCGACCTTCCCTTTAAGGCTTTCATCTGCGCCGCTTTTGACGGGTTCAGACGGCGTCAGGTGCATCATCATGGCCATCGTGGTCAGGATGGAGAGCATCGCCCCGCTCATCACGAGCATGAGTCTTTTCTGTCTTGATCGGGAATTGGTTGCCATTTCTTGCGCCTTTGTCTGATGGCGGCAACCATAAGGGGCTAAAGCCCTTATGTCAAAAAGATAGGCTTAGCTCGGGCTGTATCCCCGAAAAACGGCGCGGTTGCAGATTCTGTCTGCCAAGGCAAAATTTCCTTCATAAGGCACGAGAAGATCGGAGCTTAACCCTCTTACATTTGCTCTTTCTTCAGGCGTCACCCCGCCGCGTTCGGCGCGGGAATTAAAGGCCTTATTGAATCGCTCGGCCTGCTCTCTGTAGTCTCGCGTTGCTTCACCATATGCTTCACACGAACTACGCTTAGGGGCTTTGCCTACGGTCATATTCTCGAGAATTTGGGTCGCCGCTTCGATGGCCTCATCTTGCGCCTTCATCAAGCGTAAGGATGAGCCGGTTTCCTCAACTTTATCGAGATGATTGAGAATGGCATTGAAACCCGCTTTGGGGTCATCGGCGACGAGGCGCCCGCCTAAACCAATGGCTGTAGCAATTGTAACCACAGCGAGAGCTGCTTTTTGCGACCAAATCATGATTTTACCCTCCAAAACTTCACACCGTTGGACATGAGGGTGCTCCCGCTTTAAAATTATGTCAACTTATTTAACATAAATGAATCTTTCGTACACATCTCGGGTGCGGCGCACAGGGGCTTTACCTTGACTTCAAGCCTTGATCCGCCTACAAAATCAGCCAGAAAACGAGGGTTGGGTGGCTGGTACAGATTCCCTCGGTTGACGGCTAAAATCATCCCTCTTTCGTGGTTTTAGCTGTCCACCGACAATCCCCCCGCCACCTTTCCTGAACTTTCTCCCGATGCGCTGCGATGGCGTAGCACACGGG
>JAMHWD010000009.1:0-1715 GCA_035911135.1 Alphaproteobacteria bacterium
TTTTGATCGCCTCAAAGGCTTCTGCATTCATATGGATAGTGCCACAGGCTACGGCGCGGCGGCGTGTTGGTCTTTTGCGCCCTACGTCAATCATTTTGAAATTGGGCTGTGCCGCCGTGGGAAAGGCAATAACTTCTTCTGTTTTCGACATGGTTTTATCCTCCGATACTGGCTAAATGGTCGCGAACGCCACTGTTATTACCATGCAAGAAGTGCGCTGATTTCTTGAAATTCATCAAGGCCATTATTTTTTCTTGTAGCTCTTCTTGCTGGTTGTCCGATTGCAGGAGATGTCTTACAGAGTAGCCACCCTCACCAAACAGGCAAAGATGGAGCGCACCCTTGGCGGACATGCGCAGGCGGTTACAGCTTTTACAAAAATCTTTTGAATAGGGAGCGATAAGGCCGATTGAGCCCGTACTGTCCTTATGTGCAAATTCCTGCGCTGGACCCGCACCCTCCGCGCGGGGTTTGAGATGCCATCCGCGCGCGAGCAATCTTTCTGTAACGGCAGTACCTGGCAAATGATGCTCTTCAAAATATTTTTGATTGTCCCGCGTGCGCATCAATTCGATAAACCGTAAAGAAAGCGCTTTATCCTGCACGAAATCAATAAAGCTCTCCAGCTCCGCATCGTTCAATCCCTTGAGCAGGACTGTATTGATTTTAACGGATTTAAATCCCGCATCATAACACGCGTCAATACCATCCAGAATTTCTTCAAGCCGGTCATGTCCTGTAATAGCTTTAAATTGATCAGGTCTTAAGGAATCAATACTTATATTGATTGCCCGAAGTCCCGCGTCGTAATAGCTTTGCGCTCGTTCTGGCAGCTTATAGCCATTGGTCGTAAAGGCCAGTTTTTTAATGCCTTGTACTGAGGCAACGCGCTGCGCAATTTGGATGAAATCAGGGCGCACAGTTGGCTCCCCTCCTGTCAGTCTGATTTTCCAAACACCAAGCGCGGCAAATGCCTGTACCAGTCTTACAATTTCCTCTTGATCCAGAAAACTTTCACATCCTGTTTTTTTATATCCATCGGGCAAACAATAGGAACAGCTGAAATTACACACATCCGTTACGGACAGGCGCAAATAAGGAAACCGGCGACCAAAATTATCCGCAAGATGCGGCTCGGTTAACATATCAATAGACTCCTTTCCAAACACGGGAGATCATGGCGTTTCCACACATAACCCCGGCCTTTGCGCCATATCCCCTTGATAAGGACTTAGGACATAAAGGCTTCAGAGCGGCCATGCGCAAATGAACATGGCGAATCTTTATATTTTTATTATGATGGAATTCAAAAGGAAGACACTTGATCTGAATCAAGAGGGATAAAAATGCTGGAATTCTGGGTATTGCTTGTTATTTTTATGGCTTCGCATTCTGTAGCCCGATCAGGGCTTCGCGGCCTCATAGTTCAGAAATGGGGAGAACAGACCTATTTGAGCCTTTATTCCCTGCTTAGCCTGGTTTTGCTCTCATGGCTGATCATTGCGGCGCAAAACGCGCCTCGTATCCAGCTATGGCCATGGATTTATGAACTTTATTGGATGCCTAACATTTTCATGCCCCTTGCTTGTATCTTGCTTGTTTCTGGATTCGTTGTGCCCAACCCCTTATCCATAGCGGCAAAAAACAAAGGATTTGATCCAGAAAGACCGGGGTTTATTGTCACTCTGACCCGTCATCCAATATTGTGGGGCTTT
>JAMHWD010000010.1:0-1648 GCA_035911135.1 Alphaproteobacteria bacterium
TGCCGGAGTCGTAATCTTCCTTGTGCGTGGCGCCAGGTTCGCGCAAATGGACGTGCGGGTCAATTAATCCAGGGAGTTTAATCATAGGAAAAGTATACAGGAAAATGGGGCATGTAAACAGGCACACAGGATTAAAGTCCCTGTATGCCTGTTTACATATCTACTTTACGCCTGATCGCCGCGTACGGCTGGGGTTTTGAAGATCAGGAAGATCAAGTTGACGAAGATGCCGAGGATGGCGGCGAAGACAATGGCCGGAATGCCATTTGGAAATAAATACGGCACATTGAACGGAAATACTCCGCTTGGCAAGGCCAGATTTCCGCCGATGCCGCAGATCAAAATAATGGCGCCGACCGCGAGCTGTTTCGGATCGAACAGATTGACCTTTTCAGATTGAATGAGCGCCACACCTTGCATACCAATGATGCCAAACAAGTAGATGCCCAATCCGCCTTGCACAGCAACCGGCAGCGTGTTGACCAGCGCCACGAGTTTGGCAAAAAAACCGAAGACGATCGCCATTCCGCCCGCGACCATCAGCACAGCAGTGGAATAATTACGCGTGATCGCCATGAGTGAGTTGTTCTCGCCGTAATTTGTTCCAGCCGAACCACCCAGCAACCCGACAATGACATCGTCCGCGCCGTCTGCGACGAGGTTGAGGCCGATCAATTCCTTGATGTTATAGGGCTTGCGTCCCATTTCGGCGGCGAGTTCATCAATGTATAAGCTCATTTGATAAAGATGCGCCGTGGATTCAGGTACTGTGGCAATGAAGATCAGCGCGATGCTTAATGCCATGCCCCACGCATTCGGATCGTTGAAGGCGGGGAAGGTCCAATGCGGGGCGGCGAACCAGGGAGCCGCGACTACATTTTCAAAATGTACCAATCCAAATGGAATGGCAACCAGATAGCCAAAGACCGCGCCGAGCAAAATTGGCAGCATTCCGATCAGGCCTTTGCCTTGCAGATAAACGGAGAACAAGATCGTGGCAATTAAGGTGATGAAGGCCACCGTCCAGAATTTCCAGGCGATGTCTGCGCCGATGCCAATGGACATTCCGCCGGCATTATTCAGCGCCGCGCCTGCCAGCGCCACACCGATCACCATCGCCATGGAACCCGTCACAATTGGCGGCAGCACTTTGTCCAGTGCGGCTTTGCCGATGCG
Source organism: Alphaproteobacteria bacterium (assembly GCA_035911135.1). Taxonomy (GTDB): domain Bacteria; phylum Pseudomonadota; class Alphaproteobacteria; order Micavibrionales; family Micavibrionaceae; genus JAMHWD01. Next base: position 1,177 of record JAMHWD010000010.1, read on the forward strand.
CATGATGAGAAAACCGATGCCGATCTCAAAGACGGCGGTCAGGATGATGCCGACCTGTACGATCTGCACGCCTTCAGGGCAGTAGACCTGGGTTGGGTCATTGAAACAGGCGGGAGCGAAGCGGCTCATCACCGTGATGATGACTGCGATGTAGGAGAAGGATGAGCCGTAATACATGGGAATCTTGCGTTTGGAAACCAACAGCGCAATGATCGTGCCAAGCCCTGAAGCAAGCAGGGTGATGCCCACATCAAACTTGGTCAGAATGGCGACCAGTACTGTGGCGGGGAACATCGTCAGGAATTGTTGAAAGCCGAGGCTTAACATTGCGCCGAGCGGAGGTGTGTCATCGGGCAGGAAGCCGATGATGGCGGGTTTTGTGTTTGCAGACATGGTCTCTCCTTGGGTAGGTGGATGTAAAAAAAGAGAGCCGCTAAAAGCGACTCTCCAAATCACAAAACAGAAACAATCA
>JAMHWD010000011.1:0-135902 GCA_035911135.1 Alphaproteobacteria bacterium
CCACAAGACGCGCTTCCTCATTCCGCGTAACAACAATAATGCTGACCGGGATTGCGGACATCTGGTTTTTCATTATTCAGCAGCGCGAACGGATGGATCGGCGCGGTTGGAATTGCGCGCATTAATCTTATGCCATGAAAATCTTGAGCGGCGTGCCGTCATAATCGGCGAAGGGCGGCGCAGCGCATGAACAAGATAACCGGCAAAAGCGCCCGTCATCATCAACCCGCCTATCACCATATAAAAATCCGGCCATGCGGGTTTGTCTGATGTTGCCGCCGGTTCGATAATGGCTGCGGCATAAGGCTGCTCGATGGAGGCCAGCATTTTCAGACGTTCCTGCTCCAGCAGCAATGTCGTCAAGGCGCGGCGATGCTCCGGGTTATTGGTCTCGAATATCGCCTTTTGCAGATATTCAATCCGTGCCGTTGAATCCTGCCGCACGGAATCACGGATCAGATGATCGGCGGCTGCATGAATGGCTGCAATCATATAACGCGCAAAAGCCGGATTTTCATGAAAATAGGACAGGGCGCTGACTTGCGATCCGCTGATCGGCTCCAGTTTTACGCGCTTTTGCAAGTAACGCGAAAGCATTTCAGGCGATGGCTGATCGAGCGGAGCCGAAAAAACAAAAGCCCGGTCCACAGCAAGACCCTTGAGGATAGCCTTGTCATTGAGCAATTTTTTAGCCACGGAAGGCCCGGCAAACGTGCTTTTAAAACGTTCAAAATCAGAAACGGCGGAGCTCCCCAAACGTTGGGCAAGATATCGCAGCGCATAAACATTCTCATCCGCCAGCATCGAAGATGTCTCGGCCCCGTTCATGGGATTGGCCGGAACCAACAGCATCTGGCCTTCATATTGCGGCCGCGCCAGCGCTATAAACGACAAGGCAATCAACAATCCCGCAAGCGAGGCCATCAATATGATTTTTCTATCCGCCCAGATATCCGCCAGCAAGTCACGGAAATCTGGCTGTGCCGTATTGCTGATATGATGTTCGCTCATGCCGCTTTATTCTCCTCCCGCTGTATCTGCTCTGTGCCGCCGATAACCTGCACGGCGCGTTTGATCCACGCATCGACTGATTCCTTGGGCTTGAAGACGCGGCCTGCGCTATGTGCGCCTTCATGCGCGGAAAACCACGCCTGCCCGTCCATACGGTAATGCAGGATGGCTTGCGCCAGTTGTTCAGGATTGCCTTGCGGCATGACGGTTCCGGCTTTGTAATCCTGAATAACCTTGGCCGTTTCCGTATCGGCCGGCCCCAGATAAATACAAGGGCGCGCCACCGCCAGCGCCGCATATAACTTGCTGGGCACAACGCATCCGCGCGCGCGGTCATCCAAAGATATCAAATGCAGATCACCGCTTTCCATCACTTCCTTCAGGCGGCTATTGGCCTGAAACGGTAGAAAACGCACATTGGAAAGCCCGCGGCGTGAGCGCTGCTTGGCAAGGGAGTCGATACGCGGGCCATCGCCCACAATCACAAATTCAATCTCAGGATTAGAGACATTTAAAATTTCTGCCGCGCCCAATATCGTTTCCATGGGATGAACACGACCGATAGATCCGGCATATAAAAGCCTGAATTTCGGCCCGTCTTTAAGCTGAGATTCATGATCCTTCAGCCCATCCACAACCGGGGAACGGGCAATGATATCCATGATATCCTGCTTTTGAAATTTGGAACGCGCCAATTCCGGATCCGGCCAGTTGGGAATGACCGATATCTTGCGCGGATCCACGCCGCTCTCGCTCAAATGATGGCCCATGCAACGCCCGATCACAATAATTTTATCCGCGCGGTTCATCACGAAACGCGACAGACGCATCAGACCCGCCTGCAAAAATCCCGGCATTTTTATGCCCATGGCCGGCAGAACATCCGGATATAAATCCTGACACCAGTGGATATGCCGCGCGCCTTTCATTTTAGCAACCATCCAGCCTATCAACCCTAGCATAGGCGGATCGGTCATGGTCACAACCAGATCGGCGCGAGGCGCACGCAGCGCAGCAAACAGCAATCTGATCCATATCCAGCCATACCAGATCATGGCAAAAGGCTTTTGCGGCGCGCCGGCCTGAATGATGCGGACCTGCAAATCGCGCGTACGGGCAGATTTATGCGCGGTTGTGACAACGGTAACGGCCCAGCCTTCTTTGGCAAAGGCGCGCGCCAGATCACGCAGCATACGCCCTGTTGCGCCGCGCGCAGGCGGATAGACACGGTTAATAAAGACAACGCTGGGCTTTTTCATGTCTTAATCTTGCTTCTTCAGGGACAAGGCCGCCAAAATCAGCAGCAAAAGCCCGAAATCCAGTGATTTAAAGGCCGCATACAGGAAAATGTCAATAAATAACGGACAAAGAAGGGCAAAGAACAGGCCGGGCGCGGTTTTCAGGACGTTTGCCATCGGCCTCACCAAGGCCGCTATATAAAGAAAGGTCAATAACGTCCCGCATATCCCGGTTTTGAGCAATATTGACCCCAAAAGGCCATGCGTGAAATTCACGCTCATATTCCCAACGGCCGGCGATGCAAACATCGCCCCCCAGCCCGTACCAAATATAAATGACAAGGGGCTTGCAGTAATGACAGCCCAGACAGCGGCCAGTTCCTGCAGCCGCATATTCGCCCCGACATTATGCGTCTTTTCCATCAGCGGCCCATATATCGCGGCCATATCGGCACTGAAAAACACCCCGGCGCAGATCAAGACAACAAGCCACCCCATATAGCGATACGGAGCTTTTAAAAAATGCAGGATAAAAATCATGGCCAATGAAAAAACCCATAAGCCGGTGCTGGCACGCTGAAGCGTTATGATCAACGCCATCACACATGCCCCGCTTGCCAGAACCGCCAAAGCCATCAACAACATGGATTTGATTGTGGCCGGATTGCCCGCCGCCTTGATTGCCTGCGCGCCAAGCCAGATCGCGGCAAAAAGAACACACGGCGAATTGGCCAAATAATAAAGAGGATCACGAGAGAGGAATACCAGCAGCCCATCATCCAATGCCTGCAGCAATGAACGCAAGGCAAAGGCAATACCAATGATGATCGTCCCTGCTATTAGAACATCCCCATCAAGATAATTGCGGCGAATGGCAGATAAAAAAAAGAGCGGGAATAGTAAAAAAATGAACGAGGCCAGATCACGAATAATGGCGATTATTTCATGATCGGCAAATAATGCGATTGCCAATGATATTGTAAACCCGTACGCCCCCAACGCAACGGCGCTGCCCCAATAGGCGGGAGCGGGTTCATCTTCCTTGTGCCAGGACCGGATTATGCCTACCGGGCTTGCCGCAATAATCAGCAGCATCCCAATCAGTAATTCAATCAAGCCGGGATTATCCGGTGTCGGCGATCCCGAAACCGCGTAGATCAACACCGCCAGAATAAAGGGAATAGCCCGGCGCCTGCGGAATAATTGTGCAGGCACTTCATTTGAAAACGGCATTGGCGGCGCGGCAATCATGCCGGCCTTTGTAGCACCGAAAAGGCATTACTCAAAGACGTTGAATATGCGCTTGGGCTTCTCGCCTTTGGATTTGGATTTATAGATAATCTTGGGCTGCTCCTGCGCGGTCTCGCCATCATCATCGGGCCCGCCCGTATCCGGACCATCGCCATCCATGCCGGGGTAAGAATCGGCTGGCGGAACCTTCGAAAGCGGCGGTTTCGAATTGGAATTCATCGAGACATTGCTGGCACCGCCGGGAGTAAGTCCTTTTTTGGCCTTCTCGGCTTCTTTCTTCTTTTTGTAGGCCTCAACCGATTGATCCAGCCTTGTCCGCGCCGCGGCCAGCTTGGCATCGCTTCGGGCCTGATTCTCATCTGCCATGCGAAGGGCCGCTTGCGTGTTTTCTTCCTGCGCGCGGGCCAGATCAACGCGGGTGATATCCGAAGGCGGCGAGGTCAGCGTATCGCGCGGCTGGGTGCGGGCAACCTGACGGCTGGCTTGTCTGGCCACCTTGGGATTGCTGTCGGTCCTGTAATAGGTATTACCCGGTGTTGCCTGCTGGCGCTGGACGGAGCGCGGGTTTTTGCCGGTTTGCGGCTTGATATAAATGGGGGCGGATTTTTTTTCCTGTCCTTGCTGGTCGGCGCCGCGGTCGGAACCCGGCCCCATATAGCTGCGCTCCTGACTTGCAGACTTGTTCTTCTTCACAAAGATATCCTGGGCCATGGCCTGACCCGGCATCAGCATGCCTCCGGCCAAAGCGCCTATAACCAGAATTTTATAAAGACCTGCCATATGTAATACCCCGCCTTGGAAAATGCCCGATTATTAAAGTGTAACAAAAAAATGACTGCAATGCCCTGCATTTATAAGGGTTTTGAGAATTTTCTGACAATATTAACCTTCTTAAGACTTTGTTAAGCTTTTGAGCGCTATAGTGATATCAATTTCGTAAAATAATAATGTTCCGGCCAAACGGTACAGGTAATAAATAGGAGTGATGTGATGAAAGTTAATTTAGAGAAATTTTTACAAGATTCAGGCATCGACGAGCCATTCTACCCCGGCAAGCGTCTGGTGAAAACATGCCGCCAGCCCGGCGACTTCAAAAGCCATTGCGTGGTATTTGACTGGCGCAATCCCGATATGATCCGCGTCGAAATCAAGGCCGGCCTTTCCGGCAAGGATCTGGTGGTCCAGCAACTTAAAAATTACCCTGTCTGCTTCCAAAGCCCAACCTATGTGGAAATCGAAGTCTTTAATGACAACGATAAAAAAGAAGAGGAAGAAGGCAAATCCGGCAGCGCATCCGGCGGCGGTACGCGCGGGTTCAAAAAGAAATCCCTCTCGGACCTCAGCGGTATGATGTCCAAGGCCTTTAGCGATATCGTCGAGGCCAAGGCCCCTTCCCTTGGAAAAATCAAGGAAATGGTGGTGATGGGCAAACAGATCGCCGAACAGGCCTTTGAATCCGTCTTTGAATCCCTGACACAGCAAATCGCACATGCCAAAATTGCTGCCACGGAACTACTGGCCCATGCCGGAAAATATATCACAACCTACACGCCGCCCGCCTTTATGAAACCGCGCGGCAACGAGGACGCGAAATACAAATACGACCGCGAGAAAAATGCCGATATCGGCCTGAAAACTCCCTCGCTCGGATAAGATTTTCGCAGTTGCGAACATTAACTCCAATCGAAGTCCTAACTGACCCGGCCCTAAAAAGCCGGGCCTATTTTTATTAGGCGGCAAATGGTTTAAAGTTGCAGGATGATTTCGATTCTCTGACTGACAAGGGACTATGCTCATGATCACTAAATTCCGCCCGATCCTGTCCTTGCTGGGCATGGTCTTTATCCTCTCCATCGTTACCATTGGCATTATAAAAATCTGGAATCCGGAACTGATCGCCAATGAAGTTTTTGAAAAAATGATCCTGACCTTTGCCTTGCTAGCGTTGGGATCGGTATCAATTCTCTTTCTCTCAAGCTTTAAAGGGCCTGATAAGGATACAGACGATAAGAAGCCGCATTAAAAACATTTTGCCGGGCAGGAAAACGGGCTATGGCCAATAACGGTTCAAAAAAGAACGGATCGGGGCAACCGCCGGAAGATCCCGGCAAGGTTCTTTCCTTTCCGACACTCGCGGAACGCGACCGCCTGCGCGAACAAAAAGCAGCGCAGGAAAAGGCATGGCGCGCGCAATATGCCGCGCGCAATCGCGGCGCGTCCGAACCTTTTCTCAACCTTGATAAAATCCCTCTGATTATCAAAATCACCCTGCCCTTGCTGCTGGCTATTCATGTGCTTATTTATTTTGGCATGGACGATGCGGGGGTTTTAATGACCCGTCAGAAATTCGGATTTGTGCCGCGTTACTATACGCAAGACCCCAATATATTCATGATCTTCGGGCCCTTTACCCATGTATTCCTGCATGGCAGCTGGACGCATCTGGGCATCAACGCGATGATGATCGCGGCGATGGGCACATTTTTCGCGCGGGAAAATACCGTCAAATATACCATCTTGTTTTTCATGTCCTGCGCCGTTGGCGGGGCGGCATTCCATGCCCTGATCAATCCATTCTCAGGCTATCCGCTGATCGGGGCATCGGGCGGAATCAGCGGCCTGTTCGCCGCCTTCCTGGTGGCCATGTACCGCGCAGGTTCCTTAAGCCGCGCAGAAATCGTGCGCCGCTATGGTATCACGGCCGTATTTGGCATCTGGATTGCTGTCACAATCGGGATTGCAATTATTCTAGGCGGCGGCACACATTCCTGGGAAGCCCATACGGGCGGTTTGATTACGGGCTTACTGATGATGAGCCAGAAAAAGCGCGGCGATTTACGCTTCTGGCGTCTTTAATGCGGTGCTTCCAGAACTGATGCCGCATATGGCAGGGCTTCGATGATCGCATTATCGGCAATATGAACACCCGGAACTTCCCAGACGATCGTATTAAAACTGTCCTGCGGCGGCGCAAAAGCCATCCAGCTTTTGTATATGCGCCCGCTTTCCCGGCACAACCACACAGGATCCTGCGGCGCGTCCAGCGATTTTTGCAAATACTCACGAATGCGCGACTCATTGCGGCCCGACCGTTCTTCCAGCTCGACGAACATCTTGTATAATTTCACCGAAGGATGAATCTCTTCCGCCGCCTTCAGGGAGGCTCTGGCCTCGCCCCAAAGACCCAGATCAAGATTGGCACGCGCCAGCGCCATATGCGCCTCGGCCGCGCGTGGGTTTAATGCGAGCATGCGCTCCAGCGCATTGAGCTTGTATATCTTATCGCCCTGCTTGTTCTTTGGCGCAGCCGCCAGCCATAGATCCAGAATATCCGGGTGATCGCTCACCTTCCAGGCTTTCTCCAGTATTGCAATGGCCTTGCGGCGCTTATCCGCGGCCAATAGCAGCGCAGCATACCGTGTCACGCCCGGTACATATAACCGGTCGTAATCATAGGCCTTGGCGGCCTTGTTCAAGGCCTCGGTCATCTTGCCCTGCTCGCGGTCCTGATCGGATTCATACAGCAACATGGCAATGCGATCGCTCAAGGCGCGCGCTGCCGAAATCACTTTCAGTTTTTCAGCGCGGTATAAAGTTTTGCGCGCGTTATCAAAGTCGCGTTTGCGAATTTCAATGCCATAGGCAATTTTCAGGATCCACCCCTGGCGCGGATGCAATTTCAAGGCCCGGCGCGCGGCGCTGAGCGCCTGATCGTCATCCTTGCTCTCCAGCGCTGATTGCAGCATCCCGCGCAAGCCCAAAAACGCCGCATCCTTGTCTTCCAGAAGTTTTGAAAAATTACGAAGGGCCTCATCCGGATCGCCTTCCAGACGCGCGGCCTGCGCCTTGAGCAAATAACCCAGCGCCGCGCCTTCCGGCATTAGCTTTTGTGCACGAAATGCATGATAATGCGCGCCCTTGGCATCGCCCGCCGCCACGGCTGACAGACCCAAAGTCAAGGCGCGGTATCCTTTTTCGCGGCCAATCTCACGCCGGTAACGTGCCCAAAGACCCGGAATATCGCTCACGCCGCGCAGCAGGCGATAAAGCAAAATCGCCAGTAAAATCACGCCCAAAAGACCCAGCAGGAAAAGCCCCACATGCATGGTCACAATCAGGCCCAGCCAGTCAATCGTTACTGTACCGGGCCGATCTGCAACCCAGACAGCCAACGCGATCAGTACGGCGATCTTGGCGATAAATGTTATGGCCCTGATCATGCGCGGGAGGTTCCTCTCACACGGGGGTTACAGGCGCAGCAATCAACGCGTCTGGCTCAGGTCAGGCGCAGGTTTATAGACCTTCAGACCTGAATCCTTGTCCTCAATCATAAAGCCCTGACCCGGCACTTGCGTCAGATTTGTCGCAGGACCGCCATCAACGCCGGCCAGCGGATTAAATCCCAGCGCCTGATCGAGAATTTTCTGGAACTCCATGGTCGCCAGCGTTTTTTCTGCCTCGGCAAGCCATGGCGCGGCCTTGGTCGCCGCCGGGCCTTCCAGCGTTTTAATCTCGGCCACGGCTGATCCCAGATTATTCTGATCCAGATGGGTCATGGTACGGGCGACTTTGGCCTGTGTTTCTGTGCCCGTCACCAGCTCGCCATCCTTTTGAACGCTGAACAAATCATTCAGACGTGCCGTTGCCTTTTCCTGCACCGAGACATCCTCGCCGCTTAGAGATGCGACAACAATTTCACCCGCCAAACCGCGGAACTCGTTGCTCAGGCCAGAGACTGTCAAGACACCGTCCTTTGCTTGCGGCGCAAGCCTGTCGATGGATTGCATCAGTTCTGCATTTTCTGTGCCCACGAGATTTTTCATCAAGGCCAGATCCTGCTCAAACGGCTGCTTGTCACGGCTCAGCGCGCCGCGGAACTGGTTAAGGCCAAAGAGCAGCGCCGCCGCCTTCATGTCCTCCGCCGGGACTTCCTCGAATGTTTCGGACAGGACAGTGCTTTTGTTACGCGCCTCATCCAGATACGGGCTGATCTGATCGGTTGTGCCGGTGAATTGCTCCATCAGTACCGAAAGCTCAGTGCTTGCCTGATCCAGCTGCTGCTGGCCCAGCACAGAAGATTGCAGCGATTGCATATCGCCCCATAAATTCTGCATTGCCGGGTTGCTGATAATTTCGGTCAGATGCGTTTGCAATCTGGCCACACGGTCTTCCAGCGTACCGGCATTTTCTGCCAGCACATCCTGACTGATTTCACCGGCCTTTTCCATGGCCACGCCGATCTGTTCCTCGGCTTGTCCCGCCACCTTCATGGCCTGCTGGGAAAGGTTTTCAATTTTCTCGCCCAGATCCTTGGGCAGGATTTCATCCATAAAGGACGGGCTGACCGGCTCTCTTTCAGCCAACTCAACTTCAGAAACAGTGACTGGCACTGGCGATTTCGGCCAGAGCAATACGCCCACAGCCACAAGGGCAACAACAGCCAGACCGGCCTGCCCCCACAGGGCAGTGTTCATACCGCGCGGTTTTGGCTGCGCCTCATTCGCATGGGACGGCATCACGCCGGCAGGGGCCGGGGCATAAGATGATTTTTCTTCGCGCGCCGGCATCGAAATAACCGTGGCGTTTTGAATGGAATTTTGCGTGGTATTATTCTCATTAACCGCGCCTGCGCTCAGAATATCAGCGATATCAATATTATGATCCTGCGCGGCTTTTAGAATTTCAGTGCGGCGCGCGGCGGGAATGGCATTTCGTTTCTTCCATCCCTGAATCGTTGTCACCGGGATATTGGTCTTTGTGGCCATGGGACGGATACCGCCAAAACGTTCAATAATGGTTTCTGCGTTCTGGATGGGTCTGATTTCTTCGCCGGCCATGGCTGATTGCTCCTTAAGGGTATGAGTATTCTCTCAAAATGAAAATAATGCCGTTATTAATAGTTACGCGCCGTCACTACGCAGAAAAATTTCAAAGGCGATAATAATCGCGTAACGCCTCAATCATGCTTTCTCCTGTGGGCCGGGCCGCCACAATCACATTATGTGCCCCCCGTAGGCGTACGCTTTGTGCAACGGCATTACTGATACAAAAAAAAGGCTTGTTTGACAAGCAATCTTGCAGATTTTCCTGCTGCATTAATTTCATAAACTCATCAGCCGTACGTGCCGAAAAAATTGTCACCGCATCCACGGCCTTATGCCGGATCGCTTCCAAGGCATCGGGCACAAGACTAAGAGCCGGGTCAGCGCGGTAAACAATCAGTCGTCCTGCCTTGAATCCGGCATTTATAAAAGCCTCATCCAGCGCAAGCGCCGCATCATTACCCCTGATATGGTAAAAATAAGGCGCTGACTCCGGCGTATAATGTTGCAGGCAATAATTCAGTATATCATGAGCCGACCCGCCCGGAATAGCCATAACATCAAATCCGGCCATTCTGGCAGCCGCTGCCGTCACATCTCCCACGCAAATCGCCTTCGCTTGGTTTATGGTATCCGGCATAAAACGTACAGCTGCGGCGCTGGTAAATATCAGCATCACATTTTCAGGAAGGTGATCTGGCTTGACAGGTACAGGGGTCAATGTAAAAAGAGGCGCGTGAAGAGCATCCATGCCAGCTGCACGAAGTTCTCCGACAAATTTTTGGCCTTCCTCCCAAGGTCTTGTTACCAGAATAACAGGGGACATCCTCAAATGCCTTCCACTTTGCCTTGCCCAAAAATCAACGCGTACAGATCAGATGGTATATTATTTTTCAATGCGTTAGCATGACTATGTCCAATTTTAGCCAATTCTAAAACCGGTGAATTTCCGATTATATGACGCGCCTTGAACTGATGCGCTCCATCTGGCGACACTACTGCCATCTCCAGTTCATATCCATCCTTCAAATCCTTGGCATAGGCCCCGATCGGCGTTCGACAGGACCCATCCAAAGCCGCCAATACCGCACGCTCTATCGTTACGGCCTGCACGGTTGGCAGATCTGATATTTGGCTAAAAACAGATAATTTATTCTGATCAATTTCTCTAATTTCAATGCCCACAGCGCCCTGACCGGCAGATGGCAGCATCTCATCCGCCGGGATAAGGGTGCGAATCTCATTCTCGATCCCCAATCGCTTTAACCCTGCGGCGGCAAGGATAGTGGCCTGTACCTGTCCGGCCTTTAATTTCTCCAGACGCGTATGAACATTCCCGCGCAGGCCGGTTATCTGCAAATCAGGACGTACAGCCTTCAGGAATGCCCCGCGCCGGACGCTGGATGTGCCCACAACACACCCCGGCGGCAGATCATGCAAGGAATGGACTTCTGGTAAATCAGGCGAAACGATAAGAGCATCCAGAGGCGTCTCACGCTTCATCATCCACGGGATAACCAGCCCATCCGGCCCCGCCGTTTCCATGTCTTTCATGGAATGAACAGCAGCATCAATCTCGCCCGCTAGTAATGCGGCCTGAATTTCCTTGGCGAACAGGGCCTTACCGCCCTGCGCGGCATCCAGAGGCTTTTCACCCTGTGCCGGGGTCCAATCGCCCGACGTCGTGATGGGGATAATTTCGACATCCAGCCCCGCATCCGCTTCCATCAGCGCCGCGCGCACCATATTGGCCTGATAGAGGGCAAGCGGGGAGCCGCGGGTTCCGAGCCGGATTCTTTGCATTTGACAAGACCTTATCCCTTGGGGGATAGCTTTAGAATGAATTCTGGCAATACTCATATCAGGATACTGGGCATTGAGACAAGCTGCGATGAAACATCAGCCAGCGTTGTCTGCGCTGAAAAGGGTATCCTGTCCAACCTTGTCCTCAGCCAGCTCAAGGAACACAAGGCCTTTGGAGGCGTGGTTCCGGAAATTGCCGCCCGCGCCCATCTGGATCATCTGGATACGTTAATCCGCGGCGCCATGGAGGAATCCGGCCTGTCTTTTCCTGAACTCTCCGGCGTGGCCGCCACTTGCGGCCCCGGCCTGATCGGCGGGGTGATGATTGGCATGATTGCCGGCAAGGCGATTGCCGCATCCCATAACCTGCCCTTTATTGGTGTTAATCATCTGGAAGGCCATGCCCTGACGCCGCGCCTGACCGACAAGATCGCATTTCCCTATCTGTTGCTGCTGATATCGGGCGGGCATACGCAAATTCTGGTGGCCGAAGATGTCGGCCGTTACCGGCGCTGGGGCACGACCTTGGATGATGCGGCCGGAGAATGTTTTGATAAATCTGCCAAATTGTTGGGCCTTGGCTATCCGGGCGGGCCGATGCTTCAGGCGCTGGCCGCTGAATGCACCGATATAAAAGCCGCGCAACAACGATTCCCGCTGCCCTTGCCCATGGTCGGACGCAAGGATTGCGATTTCTCCTTCTCAGGGCTCAAAACCGCTATGCGTAATCATATTGAGGCTCTGCCTGCAGGTATTATTACCCGAAAAGACGGCGCGGATCTGGCCGCATCCTTCCAAAATGCCATGGCTAAAATTCTGAGTGATCGCTGCCTTAAAGCTTTGGAGCGCTTTAAAGCAGAATATAAGAGCCCTGCCCCAACGCTGGTTGTCTCCGGCGGTGTGGCGGCGAATACTGAAATTCGCGCTGCGCTGGAAAATCTATGCCATGCACAGCAAGCCCGGTTTTATGCGCCGCCGCTTTCGCTTTGCTCCGATAATGCGGCCATGATCGCCTGGGCAGGATTGGAGCGTTTCCAAAAGGGTCTGATTGATCCCCTTGATTTCAAGGCAAGACCGCGCTGGCCTCTTGACCCTGATGCCCCCTTAAGTCATGGTGCAGGTGTAAAGGCATAAGGGCGGCTTGTTTCTCCATGTACTCACCATTTTCATCTATCGGCGTAATTGGCGGCGGCGCTTGGGGAACGGCGCTGGCGCAGGTTTATGCCGCAGCCGGGCGCGATACGGTAATCTGGGCGCGCGAGGCAGAGGTTATTGAATCTATCAATACAGCCCATGAAAATATTCCCTTCCTGCCAGGCGTAAAATTATCCCCCGCACTTAAGGCAACCGCCGACATGGCGGATATTATTACCAAGGATATTATCCTGCTGGTATCCCCGGCGCAGTTTGTGCGCGCCACGCTGGAAGGGATCAAAGATCAAATCAAACCCGGCCAGCCCATTGTTATCTGCGCCAAGGGGATTGAGATTGCCTCGGGCGAATTGCTATCTGCCATCGCCCAATCCATCTGCCCGCAAGCCCTTATTGCCGTTCTCACGGGACCGACATTTGCCGCCGAGATTGTGCGTGGCCTGCCCGCCGCGGTGACGCTGGCAGCAGAGAATAAGAAAGATGCCGTGGCGCTGCAAAATGCGCTGGGCCTGCCCACATTTCGTCCCTATGCCACGACCGATATGCCCGGCACGCAATTAGGCGGCGCGATCAAGAATGTCATAGCCATTGCCTGCGGCATTACGGCGGGGCTCAAGCTTGGCGAGAGCGCACGATCGGCGCTCATGACACGCGGCCTTGCTGAAACGGCCCGGCTGGCCGAGGCCATGGGCGGGCGGCGCGAGACCTTGCTGGGCCTTTGCGGCATCGGCGATCTGACGCTTACTTGTTCCTCGATGCAATCGCGCAATTTCTCGTTGGGCGCTGCGCTGGGCGAAGGCAAGACCATGGGCGAAATACTGGGCGCGAGAACTGCAGTCACCGAAGGCGTTTACACCGCGCGCGCCGCCGCCGCGCTGGCTGAAAAATTCAAAATCGACATGCCGGTCTGCCAGACGATGGCCTTGATTGTTGATGAAAAAATATCAATCCCCGAGGCCATGAACATGATCCTGAACCGCCCCTTCAACGCCGAGGCCGGGGATGAGTAAATCCCGCCAGTACTGGCTCATGAAATCCGAGCCCGATGCCTGGAGCTGGGAACAACAGGTCAAAAAAGGCATTGAGAGCTGGAACGGCGTACGCAATTATCAGGCCGCCAATAACATGAAATCCATGAATCTGGGCGATCTGTGTTTTTTCTATCATTCCAATGAAGGACGTGAGATTGTCGGCATCGTTGAAGTTGCCAAGCTTTACTACCCTGACCCCACCGATGAAACCGGACGTTTCGGCATGGTGGATGTCAAAACCGTAATGCCTCTGAAAACCCCCGTCACATTGGCCACGATGAAAGCCCATCCTGATTTGCAGAATATGGCCCTGATCCGCCAATCACGTCTTTCCGTATGCCCCGTTGCCAAGGATGAATGGACAATCATCTGCAAACTGGGCGGAGTGCCCGCAAAACCATGAATGCCACATCCCAGAATATCTCTATGCGCGATGCCTTGCTGGCGCTGGCTGTTATCGCCTCATGGGGTTTTAACATCGCGATTATCCGCATTGGCGCGTTGGAAATGCCGCCATTGTTTTTGCTCTCGATGCGGTTTTTCTTATGCATCCTGATTTTTGCGCCCTTTGCCAAACGCGTGGATGCGGCAATGGTAAAAAACGTGATTATCTATGCCTCGCTTTATGTAGTGGCGCATCTGGGGCTTTTGTTCATGGGCGCGCAATATATCAGTGCCTCGCTGGTAGGGCTGATCCTGCAAATGGGGCCGGCCTTTGCCCTGATACTGGGTTTTTGGTTTCACAATGAACGTTTCGGCCTGAAAACCACGATCGGGATCATCCTGTCCTTTATCGGCGTGTTTATGATCTTGTATCAACCCGGCGCGCATTTCTCGATTTTTGGCGCGATTCTAATCCTGCTTTCGGCATTTTGCTGGGTTGCCGGGTCCTTAAGAATGCGTCAGGTACAAAATCTTGATCTGGCAACCATGACCTTCATCAGCCATGTATTTGCGGCCCCAATTATCCTGATCCTTTCTTTCCTACTGGAAGATGGGCAAATAGAATCCATCAGCACAGCAAACTGGAACTGGGTGGGATTTATCCTGATCTATCAGGTATTGGCCATGAGTTACGCCCTTTATTTGTGGAAAGAGCTGATGCGCCGTAATCCTGTGCATCAACTAACCGGCTTTTTGGTGATGCAGCCCTTGTTTGTAGTGCTGTTTGGCGCGGCATTGCTGGGTGAGATGCTCAATACCCATGAGATCATGGGCGGGGCGGTATTGCTGGCCGGGGTTGTGATTATCGTTGTCCGCAAGATGCAAAAGAAACAGGTCTTGACCGAAGACCTATAGCGCCATCACCAAAAGCCCCGCGCCAATCACGATGCGGTAGATGGCAAAGGGAAAAAATCCGTATCTGGCAATAATAGAGAGCGCAAATTTTATCACCACGATCGCTGTCACAAAGGCCGCGACAAAACCGGCGGCCAGAATGCCAAAACCATCTACGGCCGTAATATCGCCCCAGCTTTTATAGGTGTCATAGGTCACAGCCGCAAACATCACCGGAACCGCCAGCAGGAAGGAAAGCTCGGCCGCCGCCTTGCGTGAGAGCCCCATAGCCAGCCCGCCGATAATGCTTGCCCCCGAACGCGAAACGCCGGGGATCAAGGCCATGGCCTGAAAGCATCCGACAATGGCGGCGGTTTTTAAAGGAATTGATTGCGGGTCTTCCGTGATGGCCTTGCGCGGCAAGCGCTCGAAAGCGATCATCACAACACCCCCGATAATCAGCGCCAGCGCAATAATAAAGGTCGAATCATAAATGGTGTTTTTAATGAAATCACGGGCAAAAAATCCAGCCAACAGCGCCGGGATGGTTGCCACGATCAGGATATACAGGAAATGCCGCGCTTTCGCATCGAATGGCCAGGCAAGCGCCATATTGATGAACCGGGCGCGGTATAAAAAGACCACCGCCAATATTGCGCCCAGCTGTATGAATATCTCAAAGACATGGCCGGGCGGGCCTTGGAAATCAATCAGATCCCCGACAACCAGCAAATGCGCCGTAGAGGATACAGGCAGAAATTCCGTCAAGCCTTCCAATATGCCGAGAAAAATAGCCTTGAAAAGCTGTTCCATAAATCACGGCGCCAAGAATTAAGGGGAAGAAGGAGGCTGCTGGTCCGTCGATGTATTTTTATGCAGGCGGTGCAAAATCATTGGCACAACCAGCAAAGTCAATATCACGGCCGCCAGCGGGAACAGGCTGATCATTTTCAGATCATCAATCGGGATCATCTTGCCAAGCACATAACCGATAATCGGCAACACAACGCCCCAGGCAAAGGCACCAATCACGTTGTAAAGCATGAAACGGCTGTATTTCATATCAATCACACCCGCCACGAAACATACGCAGGCACGCAAGGGCAGGAAACGGGCCAATAAAAGAGAAATCTCGCCGTATTTATTGTAGAAATCCTTGGTTTTTTCGAGATGTTCTTTTTTGATGTAGCGGTTTTCCTGACCGTTATAGAGGATTTTCTTACCAATTTTATGGCCCAGAAAATAACCCAGCATATAACCAAATATCGCCGTTATAAACCCGCCCACGACAAGGATCTCGATCTCCAATATGCCTTGCGCGGCAAGAAAACCCGCCGTCAAAAGCAATGTATCACCCGGCAAAAAGAACAGGATTGGAACGCCGTTCTCCAGCAGGATCGTGGTAAATACCCCGACATAGCTTGCGGATTTGATAAAGGCAACGACATCAAAGGCCATGGGATGATTTCCTTGAGCTTGATTTAATGGGTAATAGCAGAGCCGTTTTGCTTCTCATCGCGTGCGGTCTTCCATAAGGAAAACACAACCCCCACCGCAATAATCCCTACGGTAATCGAGAGAGAAAGCATTGGCGGGAATTTTGCGATATCCAGCATATCGGTCACAAAAATCTTCGAACCGATAAAGATCAGCACGATCGAAAGCGCATATTTCAGATAATGGAATCGGTTGATCATCGCCGCCAGCATGAAATACAGCGCCCGAAGGCCCAAAATCGCGAAAATATTGCTGGTATAAACGATATAAGGATCCGTGGTGATCGCAAAAATCGCCGGGATGGAATCAACGGCAAAAATAACATCGGCAATCTCGATCATCACCAGCGCCACCAGAAGCGGCGTCAAATAAAGTTTCTCCTTACCTGTTTTCTGGCTGTCCTGACGCACGAAAAATTTATGACCGTGCAGTTCATTTGTAATCCGGAAATGCTTTTTCATGAATTTCAGGACAAAATTATTGCCGATATCATGTTCCTTATCCGCGGAAACCAGCATCTTGATCCCGGTAAAGACCAGGAAGGCCGCGAAGATATAAAGAATCCATTCAAATTCATGGACGATCGCCGCGCCGAATCCGATCATGATCCCGCGCAGGACTATCACTCCCAAAATCCCCCAGAACAGCACGCGGTGCTGATAAAGGCGCGGTATGTGAAAATAGGCAAAAATCATGGCGATAACAAAGATGTTATCCAGCGCCAGCGTCTTTTCGACAATAAAGCCGGTGAAATATTCCATGGCCTTCATCTCGCCAAGGCTGTACCAGATCCACCCGCCAAAGAGCAGGCCGATGGTAATATAGAAGGTCGAGAGCTTGATGCTCTCCTTGACCTCGATCTCATGGTCTTTTTTATTCAAAACCCCAAGGTCCAGAACGATCAGGATCAGCACAAGCGATAAAAAGCTCAGCCACATCCATAGGGGTTTATCCAGGAAGTTATCCGATAATGAGGGTAGAATATCTAGCATGAAAACCCCAGCCAAGGCTGTCGCTCGGTATCTGTAAATTCAGGCGAGCGGTACCGACATCACATCAGGGGGCTCTGATGCCAGAGGGGCCCGGTACTTAATTTCATGATATGGTATTTTTTTTTGCAAATCAATCGCCAGCATTCATGGCATACCAAATTCCGGTTCGGATGTCGGTCTTGCCGCATCTGGAATGCCGAAACCGCGCTGGCCAGTATTAAAGGATGTCATGGGACAATCCACTGAATTTCCGGCCTGATCACGCCAATCTGCCTTCGCCGCATCATTTAGAAAAATAGGCATGATATGCGTCTTATAGAAAACAAATCCGCCATTTGTCTGATACTCGCTCAGGCTCGGCATAGGCATGCCATCTTGAAATAGACGGCGCGAGACCGGTTTTTCATCCAGCGCCTCAAACCATTCATGCGCCTCATAGGCGCGCATGATTTTCGGCAAGGCAGGATCAATCTCATCCAAATCCGCGCCGGCGATGTGATTAAGCAAAAATAGCGCATGCGTCCAGCAATTCATCCGCGTAAAGGGAATGTCCTGAGCCTGCGCCCGGCGCGAGGATTCTTTTACGCTGGGATCATATTGCGGATAATGGTCCAGCTTGACCTGCTGCTCGGGCGTGATGTCTATTTCCTGCCCCAGAAAATCAACAGGCGGCCTGCCGGCGCGCTCGAATTGCGGATTGATGGACATATCAGCGCTGAAATAATAGGGATGCATCCCTGCGCCATCCCCAAAATCGCCCATCATGCGCCCCTGGTCATGAAGATCGAAAATAGCCTGTGTAGCATTCTTTGTTATGGGCACGATCAGCGTGCTGCCGGATATGTCGTCCTTTTTAGGACGCTCAATCACCATCATATCGGCGGCGGTGCGTTCCGGCAGGTCATATTTAATATACCGGCCCTGCGGCCCGCGCTGCACGAACATCGCGCAGGAACAATCCGCATCATTCACAAGGATCGTAAAATAATTCATGGGCCTCATTTTACTGTACAGTTTCTTAAAAGGATCATAACATACTAATATGAAAAAGAAAAATCTGATTCATGTCGTCTGCGGCCCCACCGCCAGCGGAAAATCCGCCCATGCGATGGAACTGGCCCGCAAACAGGACGGCGTGATCATTAACTGCGATTCGCTTCAAATCTATGAAGGCCTCCCTTTGCTGACCGCCCAGCCATCGGACGATGATTACGAATCCGCACCGCATCTTTTATATGCGCGCCTGCATCCCAATGATGTCTGCAGCGCCGGCAACTGGTGCGAACTGTCCATCCCACTGATCACAGACATTCTGGCCGCCGGGCAAACGCCCATTATCTGCGGCGGTACGGGGCTTTATATCAAGGCGCTGACTGAAGGCCTTTCCCCTATCCCCGATATCCCCGATGATATCCGTAGCGCCGTGGTGGAACGCTATGAATTCATTGGCGCGGCCGAATTTTATAAAGAACTGCAATCCCGTGATCCCGTCATGGCGGCGCGTTATCACATCAATCACAAGGCGCGGATCATACGCGCGATGGAAGTCATCGAGGCCACCGGAAAATCCCTGGCCGACTGGCAAGACCTGCCGCGTTCCGGCCCTCCGGCGAATTGGGAATTTGCCTTCACGCCCATCATGCCGGAGCGTGACATGTTATATGAACGCTGCAATAGCCGTCTTTTATCCATGATTGATTCTGGCGCGCTTGAAGAAGTACGGCAATTTGGAGACCGAATCGATTCCGGTGAGGTCCGCCCGGATATTCCGCTGACAAAGGCGCTGGGATTTCATGAATTTCTAAGGCATTTGCACGGGGGAATCAGCCTTGAAGAGGCTCTCACATTGGCGCAAGCGCAAACCCGCCATTACGCCAAAAGACAGGTCACATGGTTCCGGCATCAGATTCCCGGCCATTTTCAATGACATAATACCCGCAAAAACCCTTTATATTGAAATATTATTTCGTTTTATAAATAAAAAAGCATTTTTTGTTTCTTTTGGTATTGCATTGGTGAAATTTTCATGCATAAATGAACTTAACAGAGACCACAAAGCCTAAAACAAAAAGGCACAGGTTTCGGAAAAGGTCTGAAAAGGACAAACAGCGATTACACAGGGGTGTGTTAACCGCTAAGTACAAAACAAGAAGGCGAAAATGCCTCTTATCTTAAGCGCGGTCCGGATGATGCTCTGCTTTTCTCCCAGAGACATCGATCCCGGCGCGCTTTAAGACTGTGTAGTATCCTGAAGAAATCCGGACAGGGATTGTTTTTGTTGCAGAGCCGTAAAAACTATATTAACCAGTAAGGCATGATAATGACAGCTGACCTTGGTATTGCCCTTCTAATTGTGGGCCTCGTGATGGAGGCGCCGCGAAGCTGATCGTCAGGTAAAAGATCATAACTTCGAGACAACGGCGCCCCGCACCAGATCAAGGTTTGCGGGTTTTTTATTATCTTTAACAAACGCACAACACGGACAAGAAACAAAAGACAAAGATCATGAGCACCACAGACGCAAAACGTGACGCTAAAAAAGCACAGAGTATCGCCCCCAAGCAAATGACCGGCGCCGAAATCGTCATTCAGGCCCTTGTCGATCAGGGTGTTGGGGTGATTTTCGGCTATCCGGGCGGCGCAGTTTTGCCCATTTATGATGAGATTTTCAAAAATCAGGACCGCATCCGCCACGTCCTGTGCCGCCATGAACAGGGCTGCGCCCATTCGGCGGAAGGTTATGCCCGCTCCACGGGTAAGGTCGGCGTATGCCTCGTGACATCCGGCCCCGGCGCAACCAATGCCGTCACCGGCCTGACAGACGCGCTGATGGATTCGATCCCCATGATCTGTATCACCGGGCAGGTCCCCACTTTCATGATCGGCACCGATGCCTTTCAGGAGGCCGACACCACCGGCATCACGCGTCCGTGTACAAAGCATAATTATCTCGTCAAAGATGCCAATGATCTGGCCAATGTCATTCACGAAGCCTTTCATGTGGCGCGGTCCGGCCGCCCCGGCCCGGTGCTGATCGACATTCCGAAAGATATTCAATTCGCAAAAGGGCATTATCAGGATGCCAGCACCCCCACGCGCCATTCCTACCAGCCAAAGACAACGCCGGACCGCGATGCGATCGAGGCTGCCGTTACCCTGATGGCCAATGCCAAACGCCCGGTATTTTATACGGGCGGCGGCGTGATTAATGCCGGCCCGGAGGCCTCAAAATTGCTGCGCGAACTTGTGCGCGAGACTGGTTTTCCCATCACATCCACCCTGATGGGCCTTGGGGCCTACCCCGCGAGCGACAGGCAATGGCTGGGGATGCTCGGCATGCATGGCACGTTCGAGGCCAACTGGTCGATGCATGATTGCGATGTGATGATCAATATCGGCGCAAGATTTGACGACCGCGTGACGGGAAGACTGGATAAATTCTCGCCGGATTCAGAAAAAATCCATGTCGATATCGACCCCAGTTCGATCAACAAAAACGTGCCTGTCGATATTCCCATTGTGGCCGATGCGACCGAAGCACTCAAAATGATGCTGGAAGTCTGGCGCGCGCGTAAATATACAGCCAGACCGGAAGTCAAAGACTGGTGGGGCCAGATTGAAATCTGGCGCAGCCAGAACTGCTTGGCGTATAAAAAAGATGCCAAGATCATCAAGCCGCAATATGCGCTGGAGAGATTGCGCCACTTCACCCAACGAGACCCGCGCGATACTTACATCACAACCGAAGTCGGCCAGCACCAGATGTGGGCGGCGCAATTCCTGCCCTTCGATCATCCCAATCGCTGGATGACATCAGGGGGCCTCGGCACCATGGGCTACGGCCTGCCGGCGGCCATCGGCGCGCAGATCGCGCATCCTGATGGGCTGGTGATTGATGTGGCGGGCGAGGCTTCAATCCTGATGAATATTCAGGAAATGTCCACGGCCGTTCAATACCGCCTGCCGGTGAAAATCTTTATCCTGAACAATCAATGGATGGGCATGGTACGCCAGTGGCAGGAGCTTTTGCATGGCGAGCGTTATTCCAATTCCTATACCGAGAGCCTGCCCGATTTCGTGAAACTGGCCGAGGCTTATGGCGGCGTGGGCCTCCGCGCCGAAACGCCGGATGAGCTGGATAGCGTCATCGAGCAAATGCTGAAAACGGATAAGGTGACAATTGTGGATGTGCGCGTCGATCAGCGTGAAAACTGCTTCCCCATGATCCCATCAGGCAAGGCGCATAACGAAATGATCCTCTCCCCCGATGCCGATAAATTCGACAAGCAGCTTGTCTAGAATTTGCAATACCTGAAAAGGCGTTACCGATCAAACATCTGCGCGATGAAGATCGGTCCGCTTTTGAAATCGCGCACACGGGCATAGCTGCGTTTGGCCAGCGCCTGCTCCACAGCGTCCTGACTTTCCTTATAGGATTGCCGCGCGCCATGTGACAACCACAAGGTCTGCCGGGCAAGGCTGCCAAGATAATCAGCCGCCGCAACACGCTCTGGCGTGCCCGGCAAATAACACAGCATATTAAACGACATCACCACATCATAGGGAATTGCCATTGCGGGCGCTTCCAGCACATTAAAGGCTGGCAGGGCCTTGACCTGCGATTTCACATCATCATTCACAGCCATGAAATCCCCCTGCAGCGAGAAGTAACGATGCCTGTATTCGTTGGGGATGGCCTTATAAAACCCGGCCGGATAAACACCCGTTGCGGCGGCATTAAGTTTTTTCTGCGAGATATCGGCCATGTGAATCTCAACCGGAATATCGCGCTTTTGCTTGCGCGCTTCTTCCTTGAATATCGCCGATAGCGTATAGGCCTCGCAGCCGATACTGGAGGGAAGGCTAAGTACTCTTATGGGCTGTCCCGGCGAGGCGCGTTCGATGGCATGCTGGGCGATACGTTCCGGCAAACCGCCCGTATCGTGATAACGAAAGAATGTCGTCATATCCCACCGGCTATCATCTTCCGGGGTAAAACTCATATCCCTGTCATCCACGACAAAGGTTGCGTGATAGGCCATATTCTGACGGACATTAAGGCCGCCGCCCCATTCTTCCGGAGCCTGTACAGGTTTAAGATACATGCACAATCTTATAGCAGACCATGCTTGCAAAAATCAAATATTAGGGAAATAAATTTTTCGAATGTATATAAATATCAATGATTTATATGGTCATTCTCTGGGCTGCTGCCGGACGTTCGGCCTGCGGCGCGGCAATTTCTGTTTCCGGCGGCGGCGTGGCAATCGCCTTGATATCATTCTGCGCGACATAGGATGAAACAATGTCCAGCGCGCCGCTGGCATCCAGATCATTGTAAAATTCCCTCTGCGCTTCCGGCTGGCCGGCCAACGCGGCAAAGGCGGCAAGCTCCGGCGGCGCATTATCAGGCAAATCCGCGCCGGCGATCAATTCATTGAGTTCTTCAAATCCAACCCCTTCATCAGCCGTCAAGCCAAGACGGTCCATGATGTAGTCGTTAATCGCCCCCGGATTTTCGCGCAATGCCGTGTCCTCGGCAAAACCAAACAGGCGCGTCTGGAAAATATTAGCATCCTCATAGGCCGCCAGATAACCTGCCACCTGCGGATGCTTGGCGGCCATGACATCGGGATTGGATTCAGATTCTGCGAGACGCCGCATGAAATCCATCCGGTCATCAACAGGCATCATATCCATAAAGGCCGCAATGTTTTCAGGATCGCGCATCGCGCCTTCCATCTCGGTCATAAAACTATCAAAGGCCTGATCGCGCAGACCGGCAAGTTGATAAAATTCCCGGTTTTGTTCCTCTGTCGGCATTGCAATGCCCAGGGCGGAATTTTCAAGCGCTTGCTGCGCGGTCTTGAAGGCATTGCTGGCCTCGATCATGGCATGAAGACCTTGCGGCACGCCTTCCAGACTTTCCGGGATGGTATCCACCGCGCCCATCAATAACTCGCTCTGTGCGCTTTGCGTGCCCAGCATACTCATCGAGAGCGTATCCACCGCATCGGCAGGTAAATTGGGCGCATAAGTATCGACCCATTCTTCAAAGGCCGCGCGCGCTTTCATCTCCAGCCCTATCGTGCCGATAATTGATAACCCCGTAGGATCCGCCGTATTGATCACATTATCCGCCTGCATGGCAATTTCCATCTCGGTGCTTAATTGCCTGTAAGCCATCAGGGCTTCATCCGATATGATGCCTTGCGCGTGCAGATCATCGGCGTAATCACGCTGGGCGGCACTGGCCGCGCTGGTCATCCCCGCGCCAGCCACCGCAGAAACAATGCCCACGGCCGGCAAATGCCCGCCAAGCCGCGCCGCCTTGGCGGCCTTGGATAAATCACCCGCGATATCGGCAGCTGTTTCGACCGCGCTCATTTCCCGGACATGACCGGAAATTTCATTTAGAATACTCTTCGTGCCGCGATCCGCCAGATCAATATCCTGCGAGACCTTGCCGATAAAATCATCCAGATCGGCGCTGCCGTAAATCAGGCTCTCGCGGCGGCTGACATCACTGACGCCCACCGCATCCAGAACGGCCATCTTGATCGCATTATCCGGCCCAGCGCCTGTATTAAGATATCTATCCAGATTATCGACAAAACCGGGATGCTCCTGCCCCATCAATGCCAATAGCCGCACATGACCTGTATCCTCACCCATGCCGGAGAGCTGCGTGATATCCTGCATCAGGCGGCTACGGTCTGGAAATCCTTCCCCTTGCGAAAGAATAATCTCATGCTTGCCGGAATCCAGCATGGCCTGAAAACCTTGTTCATTCATGCCATTCAATTCCGGGACTGCTGCGGGATCAATCTGCAGCATAAACTCTTTTGTCTGCGTCCCGGTCGGTGTTTGCACCGTGAAAGTTCCGCTGATGAACGGGGTCTCATCGACATAATCAATATTATGCAGGACCATATCGCCCGGCTGCCCGGCCAGTGATGTTTCAATCAGGACAGGCTCGCGCAATTGCATGGCCTGATGGGCATGCACGGCTTCGGGGGCATCTTCGATTATGGCCGGCGTATCCACAGGCGGCGCTGCGGGAATGGCTGTGCGCTGCGCGTGCGTATCGCGCAAGGCGGCATCCTTGTCCGGGAATTGCGCGCCATCGCTCAGGATCATGCCATCCAGATTTTTTTCAATCAGAGCCTCTACAGTCCCGCCGCTGAATAATTTTTCACGCTCGGCAATCTTCATGCCTTCAAGACTGGGAAATTCTCCGGCATCCAGCGGAATGATAACCTCGCGCACATCATCGCCATAATTGGCGGAATACGTGCCGGTCAGATACGGAACACCATCCCTGAAAGAAACGTTATCGACAACAACATCAACGGGTTTCCCCCCTATCTGCGCCTCAACGAGCACAGGATCGCTTGTTGCGTATGAGTAATCGGCCATTGCCGCCAGCACCCTTGGTTATAATTCTTATTATTTTTCCATATATTATAGTTTTGTAAGGTTATGAATTCCTTAACAAAAACCGAGGCAAAACACATATATTTTTAGGCTAATCAATAGCTTGCAACTTGCCGCCTTCAGGCTGTACATTTATGACCATGAGCGAATCTTCCAAGAAAAAAAGCAAATCCGTCTATGGCCCCGGCCCGAAGGATACCAGCATCGAATCCCATACTTTTGCCGTTCTGGTGGATAACGAACCCGGCGTTCTGGCCAAGGTGATCGGCCTGTTTGCAGGACGCGGATACAACATCGATTCCCTCACCGTGGCGGAAACCGACCATGATGCACATCTATCGCGCATTACCATTGTCTGCACCGGAACGCCTGCCGTTATCCAGCAGATCAAAACCCAGCTGGAACGCATTGTCTCGGTCAAGCGTGTACAGGATCTGACCGTCGAGGGCCCCTTCGTGGACCGTGAACTGGCACTGGTCAAGGTTACCGGGGAAGGCGATAAACGTATCGAAGCCCTGCGTATTGCCGATATTTTCCGCGCCCGTGTGGTTGATAGCACCCTTAAATCCTTCGTCTTTGAAGTTACAGGCACAAAAGCCAAGATTGATGCCTTCCTCGATCTGATGCGCCCCTTGGGCCTGATTGATGTCAGCCGGACCGGCATTGCCGCCATTTCTCGCGGAAAAGAAAGCATTTCAGCCTAGTTTTTCTATTGATTCTCGTGCCAAAACCCTGTTTGATAATGGCCGTATTATCACAATAATAGAGGATCATCTTACCCATGACACAATCATCCGCCGCGAAAGCTGCCAACCCTAATGCTGACAAAGCCTTACGCATTTTCTATGACAAGGACTGCAACACTGATCTGATCAAGGACAAAAAAGTTGTAATCGTGGGTTACGGAAGCCAAGGGCACGCTCATGCCTGCAACCTGAAAGATTCCGGCGTGAAGGAAATCAAGGTTGCGCTCCGTGATGGTTCGCCTTCGGCTGAGAAAGCCAAGGCAGCCGGCCTCGAAGTTTTAAGCGTAGCCGCCGCCGCCGCATGGGCCGATGTCATTATGATCCTCACACCTGATGAAATGCAGGCCGATATCTATGCCGAGCAGATCGCCCCGCACATCAAACCCGGCGCGACACTCGCTTTTGCCCATGGTCTGAACATCCATTTCGGCCTGATCAAACCCCCTTCAAATGTTGATGTCATCATGATCGCCCCCAAAGGCCCGGGCCACACAGTCCGCAGCGAATACAGCCGCGGCGGCGGCGTGCCTTGCCTTGTAGCGGTTTATCAGGACGCTTCCGGCTCTGCGCTGGATGTGGCCCTGTCATATGCCTGCGCGGTGGGCGGCGGACGCTCCGGCATTATCGAGACAAACTTCAAGGACGAGTGCGAAACCGACCTGTTCGGCGAACAAGCCGTTCTGTGCGGCGGTATCTCCGCCCTGATCAAGGCCGGTTACGAGACGCTGGTCGAGGCCGGTTATCCGCCCGAAATGGCGTATTTCGAGTGCCTGCACGAGACAAAACTGATCGTGGATCTTCTTTATGAAGGCGGTCTGGCCAATATGCGCTACTCGATCTCGAATACTGCCGAGTTTGGCGATTACACACGTGGCCCCCGCGTTGTAACAGCCGAAACCAAGGCCGAGATGAAGAAAATCCTCGAGGAAATCCAGAGCGGCCAGTTCGTGAAGGAATTCATGGGCGGCAACAAGGAAGGCCTCAGCCGCCTGAAGGAAATCCGCGAGTCTGAATCCAAGCACCCAATCGAGGAAGTCGGCGCGCGCCTGCGTGGCCTGATGCCATGGATCGGCAAGAACAAGCTGGTTGATAAGGCCAAGAATTAATTTATTCAAAAAAGCCTCATTAAAGGCTGGACGAATATAAGAATAGTATTATGTTGGGAAAGGTCGGGACGTTAAGGTTCCGGCCTTTTCTACATTTTCAGGACCAACACTATGACCACGGCCGCCGCCATCCCAGCAGCCCACCGCGACAATATCATGCGCGGTGTTGGTTTCGCGGCAATTGCCTTTTTCCTGCTGGCGGTGATGAATTTGATCGCCAAGCTTTTGAGCGGCCAGCACCATGTCATCGAGATCGCCTTCTATCGCAACCTTGTCTCCGTCATTCCGTTTCTGGCCTATATCCTGATTACAAAGCGGCATTACCTGTTTAGGACCGGCACGCCCAAGGCGCTGGGCGCACGCGCTACAATCGGAACCTTAAGCCTTATTACCACCTTTGCCGCGTTTCAGGCTCTGCCCATGGCAGAGGCCACAGTATTATTATTCACAACCTCCCTGATATCCCCGGCGCTGGCGTTTTTTATCCTGAAAGAACCCATTGGCCCCTATCGCTGGGCGGCGATATTGACGGGCTTTATCGGTGTCGGCCTGATGGTGGGCGTGGCTGGATTCACAGGCCCGTTATATGGGATCGGGCTTGGGATCGCGGCGGCGTGTATGCATGCCTGTCTTGGTTTGCTGCTGCGGATCATGAAATCGGAATCTCCCATCACAGTCACATTTTATTTCGTGCTGATCGGGATGCTGATTACGGGCGTATTCATGCCCTTTATTGCCGTCACGCCGACATGGCAGAATCTGGGACTTCTGGTGATAACCGGGATTTGCGGCGGATTGGCGCAATTGTGCTTATCGCTCGCCTTTAAAAATGCTCCGCCCGCCGCCGTGGCCCCGGTAAATTATACGGGCCTGATCTGGTCAACGGGCTTTGATCTGATCATCTGGCATCATCTGCCGGGCTGGCCGGTTTTTGCAGGTGCGGCCCTGATTTGCGGTGCGAATTTATTTATCCTCTACCGCGAAGCGCTAAAGAACCGCCAAGCCATGAAAGCGATGCATAATGGCGCGTGACACGGTAAGACTGGCGATACTCTATGCGCTTTTGAATGCCTGCATGCTCAGCGCCATGGGATTATTCGCCAAATTACTCGGCGAATATTTTGCCCCGCCCGAAGTCACGTTTTTCCGCAATGTCGCTTCGCTGATTTTTTTGCTGGTTTTTATGTGGTTTGCGGGCGGGTTCTCGCACTTAAAAACCTCACGCCCCGTCGCACATCTGGTGCGATCCCTGATCGGCACGGCGGGTATTGTGGTTGGCATGTGGTCATACGCGATTTCGCCGATGATGCTGGCCACGGTTTTATATTTCACATCACCCATGTTTGTCGTGCTGATGTCTTACCCGGTACTGGGCGAGAAAGTCGGCCCTTGGCGCATTGGCGGTGTGGTGGCCGGCTTTATCGGCGTTTTGATTATCGCCTCGCCCGCGCTTTTCGGCGGCGATAGCGGCATAACAATGCAGGGCGTAATTGTGGGCATATCTTACGCATTTCTGGCGGCCTGCGTGGATATATCGCTGCGCTGGGTGGGGCGGACGGAAAACCCCATGACAACCACATTCTTTTTCATGAGTTTTGGTATCATCGCCACATCGTTCTGGTGGCCGTTTTCACCGCGCAGCCCGCTTGACCTTGATACTGGCATTATCCTGATTATCATCGGCCTGGGGCTTAGCGGCATTATTTCCCAGCTCTCCAAAACCGCGAGCCTTGCGCTCGGTGATGCTGCGATGCTGGCCCCCATTACCTTTACAATGATTATCTGGGCCGGGGCATTTGACTATATGATCTGGGGTGAAATTCCCGGACCTGAATTAATGATCGGCTCTGCCATTATCATCGGCAGCAATCTTCTGATTTTCTGGCGTGAACACGTAAAAAGGACACAAAATGCCACTGCCATTTCCGGACAAACTTAAACGCAGCCCTATTGTTCTTGGTGCGCTGCTGGCATTGGGGCAATCGATATTTTTCTCTGGCCTTGCGCTGATGGTGCGTCTGGGCAGCGAGCATCATCATACCCTTGATCTCATGTTCTATCGCAATTCTATCAGCTTGATCGTAATGTTCCTGATCCTGATGGCCATGGGAAAAATCCATGAAATCCCCAAGGCCAATATCAAGCGCCAGACAATCCGGGCTGTGATCGGAACAATCGGCATGGTTCTGACCTTTGCGACATTTGCGATGCTTCCCTTATCCGAAGCACAAAGCCTTTTATTTGCGGCCCCAATCTTCGTTGTCGTGCTTTCATATCCCCTGCTCAAGGAAAAAGTGGGGCCATGGCGCATGGGCGCGGCCTTGAGCGGATTTATTGGCATTTTGCTGATCGTCCAGCCCGGCACAATCAGCTCCTTTGAAGGTGGGATGGTCGGTCTGGTCGCCGCGATGGCTCATGCAGCCGTGATGCTGCTGCTGCGGATGCTGGGAAAATCACAGGATCCGATGATTACGGTATTTTATTTTGCGCTGATCAGCACCGTTTTGATGCTGCCGCTTTTCCCGTTCTATTTCACCATGCCCACCCCGGAAACAGCCGTTTACCTCCTGATGATCGGCTTGTTTGCCGTTGGCACGCAAATCTGCCTGACGGAGGCCTATTATTATGCCCCGGCCTCCATCATTGCGCCGATCACATATTTGAATCTGATCTGGTCAGTGGTTTTGGATTATATGATCTGGAATCATTTCCCCGCCAGCATGACGCTGTTGGGGGCTGCGATTGTTATCGGCAGCAATTTTGTGATTGTCCTGCGCGAAGCCAAGAAAAGGCCCCAAGCCTGCCCGTCACAGCAAGAACCACTCAACAGATAAACTGAAGAAAAATTACTGAAGCTGCAAACCGGCTTTGGTGTACATGCCCACCGGCCTGCCCGGCCAGATCAGGAAACCGGAATCTTCGTGAAAGATATAAAACATCTTCGCCGGGGAGGTATCCGTCACATGAAATACATAGTCCATGAACTCGGCCACGCGGCGTTTTTCCTGACCCGAAAGACGCAAATAAGCATCGCCTACTTCCAGAACGGGAACACCATCTTCGCTCGTCTGGTCGGTCACGATCCCGGCCTTATAAAAACCTTTAATGACTTCCTCGGCACTGCCCTTGGCGCGGATCCAGTTTTCCGGATGCCAGTCCTGACCGTAAAGCCCGTTTTTCCATTGGATATTATGCGGCTGGGTCGGATGATCGATATGAGGCTTAAAATCCTGATTATCCCAGTGACCCGGCCACCATCCCCAGACCCATGGCTTGGGTTCGGCCTTGGCAGGCGTTGCGGCAATAACAAGGGCAAAAATCGCAAATAAGGGCAAGAATTTCATGGCTTTATCTTTGGCTTATTGTTGAATTAAGAGGTGAAAAGCGCATTTTTCAATGCGTTATTAATATTTCTCATGATATCCTAAAAATATGATTAACGCCATTGGAATAGCTTTAGGCGGCCTCTCCAGCGCCGTACAGAAGGTCACAAGCGCTGCCAATAACATCGCCAGCATCGGCGATGGATCCAGCACAACGCCTGCCGGCGACACGGTTGAGCTCTCCGAAGAAGCCGTAAACCTGATGCTCGCCGAGACTGAATTCAAGGCCAATATAGGCGTTATCAAAACGGCGGAAGAAATGTCGGACGAGCTGCTCCGCATTTTTGATGACGAGGCCTGATCTCTCCCCCTCTTTTCAATCCCCTTGTGAAGCTTTCTGAATTGCCTGATACTTGGGGGCATGAAGTTTGTTTATTTCGGTTATGATTTCATGCTGGAGGCCGTTCAGGCCCTGCGCGACGATGGCCATGAGCTGGCCGGGATATTCTCTTTCCCCTGCGACAATATATTCAATTTCAACAGCGCCGCGCATCAAATGGCTGACGGCCTGCAAATTCCATTTTCGCAAAACAGACCTCTGCCGCTGGATATTCAGGCCTTTATCAATAATGGCGTGACCTGTTTTCTTTGCGCTGGATATCCTTATAAAATCCCGCCCATTGACGAGAAACACGCCTATGGGCTGAATGTCCATCCCAGCCTTTTGCCCAAAGGGCGCGGCATCATGCCAACGCCCACCATCATCATGCACAGGCCAGAGGCCGCAGGGCTGAGTGTGCATAAACTCGCCGCCGGATTTGATCAGGGCGACATCATTTTCCAGCGCGCCGTCCCCTTAACTGCCGATGATGATGTTGAAACATATTCCGCCCGCATTGCCATGATGGCTCCGGATATCTTGAAAGGGATCTTTAAAAACCTGCCCGATCTATGGGGCAAGGCACAAAAACAGGATGAGACAAAAGCCGAGATATTTCCCATGCCCACCGATGCCATGCGGATGCTGGACTGGGGCCAGGATATCGCCGGCATCCGCAAAACAGGCAAGGCATTTGGACGGTTCGGATGTCTGGCGCGATTTGATGGACGTTTATGGGCGGTTTATAATTTTAATGTCTGGCCGGAGAAGCACAACTTTAAACCCGGTGAAATTGCCTGCGTCATGAGCCGCGAAGTTATCATCGCGGCACGCGATGGCTTTGTCTGCCTGAAGGAATATCAGGAACTGAATCTTCCCAATTCCTGATATGCCGGGCAGTTAATGTCTTTCCAGATATAGCCGGTCATAATGGCTGGCATCATGAATAGCCGAACGCACGCCAGCCAAAAGTTTTCCGCTCGCCTTTGCGGAGCGCGATAGACCAATGCCACTGACATCCTCAAAACCCTGCACCAGAACCTTGGCGGGTTTCAAAAGCCCAAATTGCAAAGGCTTGTAGATTGCATTTTTGATTGCGCTGGAAGCCGTAATAAAAGCAAACCCCAGCGAGACATGAACGACCATGTGATCCTCGCCGAAATTATAAATGGCAAACAGACCCGTTGCCGTGGATGCACCGGCAGCATGTCCGGTCGCTGAAGAGATACCTTGTGATATATCATGCGCCTGATCGCCCAGCTGCGTT
Source organism: Alphaproteobacteria bacterium (assembly GCA_035911135.1). GTDB lineage: Bacteria > Pseudomonadota > Alphaproteobacteria > Micavibrionales > Micavibrionaceae > JAMHWD01. Next base: position 31,334 of record JAMHWD010000011.1, read on the forward strand.
GCGAGCGCCTGCCCCAGTTCCGGGCTGGCATCCGCGCCGATGGCCGCGGCGGCGACCATGGCCGATGCGCCTATCATATTACCCTTGGCGACGGGGCTGATGCGGCTGAAGGATTTTTGCACCCCGGCCAGCGCGCCTGTGGCCAGATACCAGCTCTCGCGAAGTGCTGGCTTGAGAACGCCATGCTTGACCGCCGCCACAAGACGGAACGGAACCGCCAGCGCCGTGCGTAACGGACGCGCCGTAAAATTTTCGCGGCTTAAGGATTTCACGGTATTGGCCGCCAGATCGCCAACGGCGCGATAATCGGCCTTGTGCGACTCGCGCCGCCCGAAATATTGCTGCAGGCGTGCGCCCTCAATACCCAGACGATAGGATTCCTGTTTAGTCGGAAGGCGGTCATTGATGATTTCAAAAATATTGTCTGCGCCCATATGCCGGCGCTGCGCCGCCATCACAACATCCAGTTTTGCCCGGCCCGTCTCATTGTTCACAGGCGTGCCTTCATCCAGCCTGACTTGAATATAATCCAGAGCTTCCAGCACATGATTGCGGTAGAAAAAATCTCCACCTTTTTCATCATCCGCATCAATTCCCAAAGATCCGGATTGCGTCTCCAATACAAAGCGCAATTCATCCAGCGCCACATTCAATTTGTTAGCAAAGGTCTGTTCCGCATAGGCATCCTGGATATGCAAAGGCTCTTGCGGCGGCACGTAAGAAAGCGTGCCGGAGAGATGTTCAGCACGTGTGGCAGAAACCGCATCCGTTGTTAAATTCAGCGCCCATTGCGGTGCATGGGATGGCGCGGCTTTCGGCACCATACGCACCAAAGATTCAACGCCATGCAGCGCGCCGCCGGCAACGCCGCCCAGCACAAGACCCGATACCGCGCCGCTTAAACCTTGCTGAGTATAGCCATAGGCTCCGGCCATCAAGGCAGAGGCCGCAATCATCGGCTTTTCACGCAGTAGCGTATATCCCGCATCGGCCAGCGGCGTAATCAGCATGGAGGTACGCTTCATGGATTCAACCATGCCCAGTTTCCATCCCATGGCAGCGGCAATTCCAAACCACGGCGCATGCGCCAAATTCTGATAACCATTGGCCACGAAATAGGCGTCGCCGAAATTCTTGAGCGATGCATTGAAACTATCAACAAAGGCAAAGGCAGGCGCCTCCGCGCCGCGCATCTGCGTAATGAGATCCGTACCATTTTCCGGCGCAGCCAAGATCATGCTCAACGGAGCCTTCATCAGCGCATACGCATCGCCAAGCTGAATGGCGGCTTGATTGGAGACAAGGCAATGCTCGCCAAATGGCAGCCATTTGGGAACGTGATAATGACACATCTTGATGATGGCCTGCTCGACATTCTCGTTTTCCACCATCATCATATCGAGATTGAAATAGCCGGGCGCGCTGGATGCATCCCCCAGCAAGGACTGCATCTCTGGCGATACGGGTTGCGCGGCGGTGCTTTGCATCATCGAATAAAGACCAACGACAGATACTGCCGTGAGCAACGGATTTTTCTGTATGAACTCGACAACCTCGCCGCCGAAATCATCGACAAATTCCTTGAACGAACGCGTGAAATTGATCCCCTCCGTCCCGATATGACGGCCGACATAATGCGCGGCGTTGAACATGTCGTGATCCAGATGATCAGCGGCAATCGCAACAGGCGACAGGCTGGCATTTTCAAATGCCAGATCCAGCATATTCAATGAATTCAGCACATCGGCATTTTTGCCACTCAGACCCTTTTTCAAATGCCCCAGCATATGGCGGCTGGTGGCGATGACATCACGAAATTCAGCCGTCACGGCTTCCAGTTCAATATAATCGGGCTGATGTCCGTCTTTTGTGATCTCGGCGATGGCCGCGCCCATCTGATCCAGACGATCGGTGATCTCGGCAATGGCCTTGATATTCTTACCCCCCGTCACATTGTATTTGCGCCATATTTTTTGAAAATCCGGATGCTCCAGCATATTGCGGATGCTCTTTGCTGCTCCGTCCAATGCCGCCATGCGTTCAGGCGTCTGCGACGCCTGCATAACTTTAGTGCCCGCCAAACGATCCAGCGCGGGCGAGGTTAAAAATGCCTGCTCATGCGCGCGGATTGATGCCATGGTCTCTACAAATTTTTCCTCTGATTCCACTGCGGCAATCAGGTCCGGCTCTTCATACAGGGCGTTATAAACCTCGCCGCAGAAATTGGCTAATTCATCAGCATTCAGCAAAACAAAGTCAGGAGCATCCGCGCCTTCCGGCATGTCCAGCGCGCCGGCAATAATATCATTCAGTTTTGCACGCGCCGGGGTGTCATATTCATGACGGTGCAAGCCAAGCTGGTATTTTCCACTCGCCTGATCAAAAGAAAAACTGGGCAACAGGCCTTCCCTGATTTCGGTATCATGCCGCCATGCGGCTTCCACCTCCATATCACGGGAGACTTCCTCGCATTCATCATCATGCTCGTCATGATAAGTATCAAAATTATCATGCTTGAGCTTTTCAACCTTGAGCGATCCGGTCCCCATATAACGGATCACGGCATGAAGATCGCGGCGGATATTATCTGCTTCCTTGCGGCGCGCATCGCCCAGAATCTCGGCCTGCGTGATAATCACTTCTGTATTGCCAAGCCCCAGATTTTCAGCAAAATCTCGAAACTCGGCGCTCCCCTGCTCGGACAGGCCCAAGGCGTCATGGGCGATATCCTTGGCAATGCCGGCGATGGGTTGATGCAGGAAATCCAGCGTAGCGGAGAGTTCCTGAAGCGTTAAAGATTCTTTTGCGGATTGAGTACCGGGCAATGCGCCAGCGGGAAGATTTTCAAGAACATAGCAATCTTCACCGAAAGAGACTTTTTTTACACCGATGTCCAGCCGGTCTGCCGCGGCCACCTGATGTGGCTTTAAGCCCCAATTGCCCACAAATCCCAAACGGTGTTCGCTCATGTCAGTTACTTTTTTAATAACGCTTAGTTTGGCGTTGAATCCAGATAGTCATTCTTGCACGTCTCATAGACCATGCGGATATCCGCGTTTGTTCTGTGATGGGCCGTACCGATATGGCCGATATACTGGCGTATCAAATTCTGGTCGATAATCTCGTAGGCGCTGCCGATATTGCGGTCAAAGCTCGAACCTTCGGCGATATCAAAAAATGCGCCGATGCTGCCCACCGTCACCCCATAATCATTCACGGCGCGGTTAAAGGGCAGGACCTGACAATCAATGCCGCGCCCGCGAATGCCGTTCTGGTTATAGGTGAAATCGCCATTGGCCATGCTGGTATAGCGCATGACAAAGTCAAAATCACCGCGCACGCCTGTGCCCGGCGCGTTCAGGCGTACCGCAATGCTGGGCGCGCCATTATTTTCCACGATCAGCGTATTCCCCGGCACAACGGCGGGCGGCGTTTGCGCGGCAGCAGGCAGGGCCTGTAACGTAAATGCGGATGCCAATGCGCCTGCGGCGGCCAATGTTTTGCTTGCGTTCATTATAGTACAAACCTTCTTGAATTAACGTAACCGAAAATAAGAACCATTCTCAAAATTCTAGTTGAAAATGATTATCATTCATGTTTTAGTTTGGCAAGAACAATAAACAAGGATTCATCATATGGCTGACAAAGCTGCCAAAGGCCCGTTTTCATTAAGCAGCACATTCATGACGGTTGCCCTGTCCGTGGTCACAGCCGCCGCGACGGGATATCTTATTGATCCCTTCTCCGCGGCCTTTACCCATTTTACCGCCGGCGGCAATCTGATGATGAGCACAGCCGCCAGCATCATGGAGCCTGTCAATTCACTGGTGAGTGATTTTGCCGTGACGGTTGTCTCGCCCATCGCAGAAAGCCTTGGCGTTTCCACGGCCACAATCGGAACAACGGCGGCGGGCAGTGCCGTTATTGACAATAGCGCAGCCTACACAATCGACGGTATCTTAAGCGGCCTTTAAATGATGGGGCGCTTACGCGCCTTCAAAGCTTACGGTCACGCCGCGCTTTTTGAAATAGCTCTGCATCATCTTGCGGCCCTGACGATTGGCCTGCGCGAGGCGGTCCGTTTTGAACACGGCCTCTTTCTGCCCTGAAGCGGCGAGCACAGCCTTCAAATTGGCAATGTGCAGGTCGATATCCTCATTATTATTCTCAAGGGATTGATAGATGGCCTCTTGTGCCTGTTCCAGCGATAATGCGCCCATGGGCTTTAAACTCCGCAAATGATTCCTATATGATTGATAAGGATTAGCGGTTTTGCCAGCAAAACACAATTCCCTTGCGCTTAAGCGCGTAATTTGGAATGTTGGCCATAGAATTTTATACAAGCAGGAAGACAGATATGAGCGATTTCAACAACATCAAGAAAAGACTGGGCCTCTCGACAACATTGCCGCTGGGCGCTGCCGGGACGTCATCTTATATGACAGGGTCGCTGCTGCATGGCGGTCACACGCATGGTGCAGGCTGTGGCTGCGGCCCGGCCGATGATGCGGATGACGAGCAGGAATAATCTCTCCGGCCCTTCCCAGAACCTTTTAGGGCAAAGAATTTTTAAGTCTGTGTCAGGCGCGAGGAACGGCGTGTACCAAATGTACACAAGAGACGAAGCAACGCCATACAGGCTTAAAAGGCGAAGCCCTAGTGAACGCGGCCGCCGAAGAAATACCAGCCCAAACCGATCACAAACAGGAAATTGCCATAGAGGCCATGCTCGATCGTGACCAGCGCGAGAGATTTGGTCTTAAGATATGTCATGGCAAAGATCAATCCGCCGACAAAGCTTAAAGTTGGGGCCACCGGATTTATATAAAGCACATGCGCGTAGGCGAATATCACCGCGCTGGCCAGCACCATCTTTTTGCCTTCGCCAAAAAATATCTTATACCGCTCGAAAAAGAACGAGCAGAAAATCAATTCTTGCGGCAGGGCGGATATGACGGGATAAAGCGCCAGCAGCACCGGCACGAAAAACGGCCGCTCCATCACCAGCCGCAACATTCGCTCCGGATCGTAGAACCAGATAAATACCGTCATGGCAATACAGGCAATAACCCAGCGGATCAGCAAGGGTTTCATATTGGCCCATGTCACGGATTTCCATTTCCAGATATCCTTCAAATGGTCCTTATAGACAAAATACAGGATAAAAAGGGCATAAAGCGCCGCCCCCCAAAGAAAGGCGAACATAAAGGGCGCATTCTTGCTCAAAATGATATAGGTCGGAACCCAAACGCACAAAACAACGAATTCCAGGGCCGTGTAGATGGGATGTTTTAGTATGTTTTGCACGTGAAACCCTTAGATTCTTCTGGAAAGTTTGAATTTTCCCGCTATATGTGTGTATATATTGCACCCAAATCGAAAAACAATATAAGGACGAATGCCGCCATGGCCAAGGACAACACGCCAAAAAATTCCAATGTTATCAACATCAAAACAGGCCTTGCCGAAATGCTTAAGGGCGGCGTGATCATGGATGTGGTAACGCCGGAGCAGGCGCGCGTGGCCGAAGATGCAGGGGCGATTGCCGTGATGGCGCTGGAGCGCGTACCGTCCGATATCCGCAAGGCCGGCGGCGTGGCCCGCATGTCCCCGCCGGATCTGATCGAGGAAATCATGAAAACCGTCTCGATCCCGGTAATGGCCAAATGCCGTATCGGCCATTTCGCCGAGGCACAGATTCTGGATACGATCGGCGTTGATTACATCGATGAATCCGAAGTCCTCACACCCGCCGATGAGCAATACCACATCAACAAACATGATTTTAAAGTGCCCTTCGTCTGCGGCGCGAAAAATCTGGGCGAAGCCCTGCGCCGCATTGGTGAAGGCGCGGCCCTGATCCGCTCAAAAGGCGAACCCGGCACAGGCAATATCGTCGAGGCCGTTCGCCACATGCGCGCGATCAACGCCGAAATCCGCGCGGTTATCTCGGCGGATGAAACCGAACTTATGACCATGGCCCGCGATATGGCAGCTCCTTATGAACTGCTGAAGATCATCCGCGAGCAGGGCCGCCTGCCTGTTCCGCTGTTCTCGGCTGGCGGTATCGCCACGCCGGCCGATGCGGCACTTTGCATGCAACTCGGCGCAGAAAGCGTGTTCGTGGGATCCGGCATTTTCAAATCCGATAACCCTGAGAAATTCGCCAAGGCCATCGTGAAAGCCACTGCCCATTACAATGATCCCAAAATCGTTCTGGAAGCGATGAAAGAGCTCGAAGGCGTGGCCATGCGCGGCACGGAAATCTCCGAAATCGAAGCGCCGATGAAAATGGCCAATCGCGGCTGGTAATTGCCCCGTGAAACCCGTTATTGGCGTTCTGGCGCTGCAAGGCGCGGTTGATCTGCACAAGCCCCATATCGAAGGCGCGGGCGGCGAATTTCGCGCCGTCAAAACGCCGGATGATTTTAAATCTGTTGATGGCTTTATCCTGCCCGGCGGCGAAAGCACAACAATGCTTAAACTCATTGAAGTCTTCAAACTCTGGGATGTTCTTAGCGAGGAATTTGCCGCCAAGCCTGTCTGGGGCATCTGCGCGGGCGCGATATTGATGTCGCAAAAAGCCTACCGGACGGACAATCTTTCCGCCCGCGATCAGGATGAGACAGGCGCGCAGATTCAAAAATCCTTCGGCCTCCTGCCCATCGCCGTAAGGCGCAATGGATACGGCCCGCAGGTCGATAGCCACATGGCCGATATTGAAGGCTATACGGTATCTTTCATCCGCGCGCCGGTGATTACGGATGCGGGAGATTGCGAAATTCTAACCAGCCACAAGCAAGATCCGGTCTGGGTACGCAAGGGCAACAAAATCGCCTCAACCTTCCACCCGGAACTTACCCTGGATTTCCCATCGCCCATGCACCGCATGTTCGTTGACTTGGTATCGCAAAGCGCCTAAAAATAGGGCCCATGACACGTTTCATTTCCACACGCGGCCACGGCACGCCCAAAAGCACCATCGAAGGCAACCAGCCGCAAGGCTTTGAAGAGGTATTGCTGGCGGGGCTCGCGCCTGATGGCGGCCTGTATGTGCCGGAAAGCTGGCCGGCGCTGGATCTCAAACTACTGGAGCGTTCCGGCGGCCTGACCTATACGTCTGTGGCGGCCCTTGTCATGCTGCCTTTTATCGGCACGGCGATTGATCACAAGGATTTCCAGCGTATCTTGAAAGAAACCTATGAGGGGCACGTCTTCACCCATCCTTGCGTGACGCCGCTGGTTCAGCTCTCGCCCAATATCTGGCTGATGGAGCATTTCCACGGGCCGACACTGGCCTTTAAGGATGTGGCGCTGCAATTGCTGGGCCGCCTATTCGATCACGTCCTGCAAAAAAATAACCAACGCATCACGATTGTAGGCGCAACATCAGGCGATACAGGGTCAGCCGCGATCGAGGCCTGCAAGGGCTGCAAGAATATCGATATCTTTATCCTGCACCCGGCGGGCCGCGTATCGGAAGTCCAGCGCCGCCAGATGACAACCGTCAAATCCGATAATGTTTATAACATTGCCCTGGAGGGGACATTTGATGACTGCCAGAACATGGTCAAGGCCATGTTCGCCGATACAGCCTTCCGCGAGGACATGAAACTTTCGGCAATCAATTCGATCAACTGGGCGCGCATCATGGCGCAAATCGTTTATTACGTGACAACGGCCCTTGCCCTTGGCGGTCCGAAGCGCGAGGTCTCATTCAGCGTGCCCACGGGGAATTTTGGCAATATATTCGCCGCCTATGCTGCGCGGCAAATGGGATTGCCGATCCGCAGGCTGATGATCTCGACCAACCGCAACGATATTCTGACGCGGTTTTTTGAAACCGGCGAGATGAAACTGGATCAGGTGGCCCCATCTTTAAGCCCATCCATGGATATCCAGATCTCCAGCAATTTCGAGCGTTACGTCTTTGATCTGCTGGGCCGCGACCCGATGGCGGTGACCGCCATCATGAAGGAATTCAAAACAAACGGGAAATTCAAGCTCTCGCCGGAGCATATCGAAAAGGCGCGCAAGGAATTCTCCGCCCATCGCTGCAGCGATGAAGACACGATCAATATCATCCGTCATTGCTATGAAGAAACAGGCATCATCATCGACCCGCATACGGCTGTTGGCCTGTCCGGCGCGCTCGCACTGAATGACGACCCGTCCGTGCCCATTATCAATCTGGCCTGCGCCCACCCGGCCAAATTCCCTGATGCCGTCGAAAAAGCCATCGGCAAGCGCCCGCCGCTGCCGGAACGCGTCGGCGATCTGTTTGGTAAATCCGAATATCTGACACCCCTGCCCAATAATCTGGCCAAGGTCGAGGATTACATCAAATCCAACGCCAAGATTGCCAAAAAGGGCTGGTTTTAACCCAATACTCAAGGATTTCCAAGGCTTACAGCCCTTATCCTTGCCTTAAGGCCCTAAATGCCTTAAATAAATGCCCCATGACAGACATTAAAATGACCACCCTGCCCAATGGGCTTCGCGTTATTACCGATACCGTTCCTTCCGTTGGCTCCGTGGCCGTCGGCATCTGGGCCCATGTCGGCACCCGTAACGAGGACATGCAATATAACGGCGTGGCCCATATGGTCGAACATATGATGTTCAAGGGCACATCCAAACGCAGCGCGCAAAACATTGTCGAGGTGATCGAGAATGTCGGCGGCAATATGAACGCCTATACCAGCCGCGAAATCACCAGCTATCACATGCATATGCTTAAAGAAGATCTTCAGCTCGCGCTGGATGTTCTGGGCGATATGTTTCTGGATTCCATCATGCCCGAAGAAGAAATCGAGCGTGAGCGCCATGTCATCCTGCAGGAAATCGGCATGGTTAATGACACGCCCGATGATCTGGTCTTTGATAATTACTATGAAGCCGCCTATCCGGATCAGGCCATGGGTGCGCCCATTCTGGGCCGCGCGGATATCATCCAGAATATGCGCCGCGATGTGATGATGGATTATGTGCAAAACCATTACACGCCTTCGCGCTGCGTTATCTCCGCGGCGGGCGCCGTGGATCACGATGATTTCGTGGCCCGCGTCGGCGCGGTATTTGGCATGATGCCAAGCGATAAGAAAAACGCGCTCAAGCCCGCCGATTACAAAGGCGGAGAATTCCGCACCGACAAAGATCTCGAACAAAGTCATATCGTGCTGGGCTTTCAGGGCGTAAGCCGTCTGGAGCCCGATTACTACGCCGCGCAGGTGCTCGCAACATTGCTGGGCGGCGGGATGTCATCGCGCCTGTTCCAAGAGGTGCGCGAGAAACGCGGCCTTGTCTATTCGATTTTCTCCTATAACTCCTCCTATCTTGATGATGGGCAATTCGGCATTTACGCCGGAACCGGGCCGAAAGATATCCCCGAACTGATGCCCGTGATCGTGGAAGAAGTTGCCAAGGTTCAGCAATCCGTCAGCCCTCAGGAAACCGAACGCGCGCGCGCCCAGCTCCGCGCCGGTGCGCTGATGGGCCGCGAAAGCATGATGACCCGCGCCGACCAGCAGGCCAAATTCCTGTTGTTCCGCAATAAAGTCCTCGACCCCGATCAGATGATCGCCAATATCAACAATGTGGATGAGGCCGCCGTGGTCAATGTCGCCAAGCGCATTTTCGGCAACCGCCCGACGCTTTCGGCCCTTGGGCCCTTAAAGACGCTGGAGAGTTTTGAAGCCCTTACCAACCGCCTGGCGGCTTAATGGCCTTTCATGATCGAAAAGCCGGAACCAGCGCCAAGTAATCTTGTTATTTTTGGCAGAGGCATAAAAGGTCTTTGTCCGCATTGCGGCAAGGGACATATTTTCAAATCCTATCTGAAGCCAAATCAGAATTGTTCTTTTTGCAAAGAAGATTTCTCCAAGATCAGAGCTGATGATGGCCCTGCATGGCTGACTATTCTTCTGGTGGGCCATATCCTTGCCCCTTTTATGATTCATTTCGCCAAGCATGAATTTTTATCCATGACCTCAATGATTTTATTGTTTATCGCAGTTGCGCTTTTTCTGATCTTCATAATCCTGCCCAGAGCCAAAGGGCTTTTTATCGCCATCATATGGCTTATGAACAGGCGCAAGACTTCGCAGGATTTAGGACAATAATTTCGCCGCGATTATACTCATCCACACAAAACCCGTAAGCACCAGCATCAGGAACACAGCAGCCGATCCCATATCCTTGGACTCCTTGGAGAGGTCGTGCTTATCAAAAGAAATGCGGTCGATCGCACGTTCAACGGCGGTATTCAAAAGCTCCACCGTCATCACCAGAATAACGCTCCCCACCAATAAGATGCGCTCAACCGCGCCATCCCCAATCCATATCCCCAAGGGGATCATGACAAGCGCCAAATAGGTTTCCTGCCGGAAGGCTTCCTCGGTACGGAAACACGCCCGAAAACCATGCATGGAAAAAAAGAAGGCGTTATAAATGCGTTTCAAGCCTTTATTGTCCGGTGGTGCGGCCATGATGGTCTCTCATGCATAAGCGGGGAAAAGGCAACGCAGCAATCACCAATAATGATGACACAGGGACCGCATTTTGCAAGAGGCGCATTTTGCGCACACGTCATTACACAGCTCGTCCGTGTAATCCATGGATCACACGCATAAAGCGTGTGATGACTATTGCGTATAGCCCTAGGCGGTTCCACCCTGTACCGAGAGCATCGCCGGGTCAACGCCCAGCGATTTAAAGCCCATATCCCATTTGGCCTCGATATCCTGATGGAAAATCAGGCTGTGATCGGCGGGGGCGGTCAGCCACGAATTCTGCGCCAGCTCCTCATCCAGTTGACCGGCCGACCATCCGGCATAGCCCAGAACAAACAGCAAATCTGAAGGTCCGCGGCCAGAGGCAACCTCCTTCAAGGCATCCAGCGTGCCGGTAATACGCAGATTATCCGCAACATGCACCGTATCGGGCTGGCGGAAATCATCCCCATGCAGCAAAAATCCGCGCGCGCCCTCGACCGGGCCGCCATTCATCACCGGGATGCGGTCTAAAATATCCAGATCCGGCGTGCCATCGGCTTTTATTTTGAGCTGATCCATCAACTGGCTCATGGTAAAGCCGGGCAAGGGCTGGTTAATGACAAGACCCATCGCGCCGTTCTTGTCATGGGCGCAGACCAGAATAACGGCCTTATGAAACCGCCAGTCGGTCATGGCGGGCATGGCCAGCAGCAGCTGGCCCGTCAGATAGGCTTCATTTTGCGGAATTTCGATACTCATGAAAAAATACGCATGGTTTCCTTCACTTTTTAGTATAATGAGAAAGGATAAAAAGAAAAGAAATGGATGCCCCTATGCGCCTGATTTTTACGCTTGCCCTTTTGACCTTCGCCAGCAGCGCCGCATTCGCCCAGCAAGGCCCATGGGTCAGCGCCAGCCAGATGCAGGCCCGGCTGATCGCCGATTCCCCTTCCCGCGCCGCCATTGAAATCCGCACCAGCCCCGGCTGGCACAGCTATTGGCACGTTCCGGGCGAAAGCGGCCTTGCGCCGCGCTATGACTGGGCGGGGTCCGAAAACCTTAAAGATGCAGGCGTACTCTACCCCATCCCCGAACGCATGGATGAAATGGGTTTGACGGTATTTGGGTATAAGGGCGATGTGACGTTCCCGGTTCTTATTACGCCGGAAACACCCGAAAAGCCCGTCAAGCTGGCCTTGAAACTCGATACCATGGTCTGCAAGGATATCTGCATCCCGCAGACCCTAAACCTGACCCTTGATATGGGCGCAGGCAGCGATGCCGCCTTAAAGCCCGTTCTGGATTTTGCCCATGGCAAAGTGCCCCAAGCGCAGGATCATCCCGCCCTTAGGATCGAGAGCGCCGTCACAGGCCCGCAAGCCATCGTGATACAGATTTATTCCAAAGAAGGTTTTGATCATTTCGATGCCTTTGTGACAGGTAAAGGCGGCGTTTTAATCGCCAAACCCGAAATCACGCCCGATGCCAAAGACCCGCGCAACGCGCAGGTCAAAATCTCTGCCCCTTCCGGCGTTACCAATCTTATGGAATGGGTGGGTGATGCGCCGCTGATGATCACCGTGACCAACGGCACGCAGCATGTCGAGCGCGTCATTACATATTAATATCTTAGCAAGCGCAGCAATGCCCGGCCCTAGGCAACAGCCTTCGCAAGACGTATAATTTCCACCGCATAACAACACCGGGGAGATTTGAAAATGGCAGCGCCCAAAAACTATATGAGCGGTTTTGGCAATGAATTTGCAACCGAGGCCTTGAAGGGCGCCCTGCCCGTTGGCCAGAATTCCCCGCAAAAAGCGCCATACGGTTTATACGCCGAGCAGCTCACAGGCTCCCCCTTCACTGCGCCTTTGAAACACAACAAGCGCAGCTGGCTTTACCGTATCCGCCCCAGCGTCGTACAACCTGCCTTCAAGCCATCCACCCACAAAACCCTGCGCTCCAGCCCGTTTGATGAGCAGCCGGCCAGCCCGAACCAGCTCCGCTGGGACCCGCCCGCCATCCCCAAAACAGGAGCCGTTGATTTCATCGCCGGCCTTCTGACTATTGCCGGAAATGGCGATTCCCATAGCTGGAGCGGGCTGGGCATCCATCTTTATGCCTGCAATACGGATATGGGCAAAACCAAGCGGTTCTTCTATAACGCCGATGGCGAGATGCTGATCGTCCCGCAGCAGGGGCGTTTAACGGCACGCACCGAAATGGGCGTGATTGACGTAGCGCCGGGCGAGATTATCGTCATACCGCGCGGCGTGAAATTCGCTGTTGATCTGCCTGATAAAGCCGCGCGCGGGTATGTGTGCGAGAATTACGGTCAACCCTTCACCATCCCCGATCGCGGGCCGATCGGCGCGAATGGCTTGGCCAATGCGCGGGATTTCCTGACCCCCATCGCGGCCTATGAAGACGTGAAGGGAAAATTCACCCTGCTGGCGAAATTTGCCGGAAGCATGTGGGAAACCACGCTCGGCCATTCGCCGCTTGATGTCGTGGCATGGCACGGCAATTACGCGCCGTATAAATATGATCTCTCCCGGTTTAATACGATCAACACGGTCAGCTTTGACCACCCGGACCCATCCATATTCACGGTCCTCACCTCGCCCTGCGAGCCTGCGGGAACAGCCAATGTCGATTTTGCGATTTTCCCGCCGCGCTGGATGGTCGCCCAGAACACCTTCCGTCCGCCTTACTTTCACCGCAACCTCATGAGCGAGTTCATGGGCATGATCTCCGGCGTTTATGACGGCAAGGAAGGCGGCGGATTTGCACCCGGCGGGTGCAGCCTTCATAACTGCATGTCCCCGCACGGCCCCGATGCCGACACCTTCAAAAAGGCCAGCGCCGCAAAGCTCCAGCCGCAATATCTGGACGGAGGCCTGGCCTTCATGTTCGAAAGCCGCTACATCATGAAACCCACGGCAGCAGCCATGAACGCCAAGACCTTGCAGAAAAATTACAATGATGTCTGGTCGGCGTTGCCGAAATTATTTGACGGAAAGAAAAAATAACCGCGGTTACTCTGCTTCCAAAGTACTGATATGCTGCGCCACGCGAGTGAGCGACTTATCCGTCATCTCATGCGCCAGCCCCCATTGGAACGCGGTTTTTGCCTCGATCCCGGCACGGTTTACTTTCCACTGGTTCATGTAATGCACGGGCAAAAGCGCCGCCACCCATTTCTGGCGCAGGTAAGGATCCTTGGTACCCATCAGCGTCAGAAGGCGCGGTTTACGTTCCTCGGAGTCCGACTTGATGCCATCTTTCGGCACGGCCAGAATGGCGGAGCTGTGCAGCACGGCGCCTTTAAAATCATCAGGCGCCTTTAAAAACTCCTCCGCGGCGCGAAAACCGCCCATCGAAAATCCCACCAGATGTACATGATTATCCGGGTCTGATTTTAAAGCCGCCAACCGGGTATCCAGAGCATCAGCGCCTTCTTTTTTCAAGCCCTTGCGCTGATCGGGATGGTACCATGTAAAAGGCGTGTAATCATCCGGTTTTGCGCCGCGCCTGTTTTCCGGGATAAAATCATCAGAAATCACATAAGAACCATTCGGCACGATGATTTCAGCAGTTGGCAATTTCGTACTGAGGATCTGCGCGGCGCTACGCGTGTATTCGGCAGATGATCCCTGCCCGTGCATGAGAACGATTTTAAGGTTTGTATCCTGCGGGCCAACGCTAAACGCACTGCCCGGGGCATGCTTGTCAAATTCTTCTTTCATTTTTTTAATCCCTGTTTTTATTATTTATTTTAATGTGTCTTTTGTAAGCGCATCGTATTTCTTCAGATCTTTGGTGATGATTTTTCCCAGAATATTCTCATATTCCTCGGATGGCAGGCCGCCGGCATAGGCCTGCGGGCGCATGGCGTAGATCATGTCTTCGGTAATCACCGTTCCAGCCGCTATGTCCTGCCCGGCCATCAGGCTCTTGCGGAAGAAGCCGCGGAAAACCTGTTCCTTCTCATCCATGGTCTTGTTCTTATCGCCCATACCCTTGATGACGATCTCGCGGGAGAGCCATTCATCCTTTTTCGCCGGGTCGGCTTCGAGCGCGCGGATGGAATCCACCATCTCACGGAATTCTTCTGGCAGCATCGAAACCTTATGATCCGATCCCCAGTGATCGCGGGAGGAGCTGAAATGTTTCTCGATGATCACCGCGCCCAAAGCACGGGCGGCGACAGCCGATTCAAAACCGATGGAATGATCGGAAAAACCCACCGTCACATCCGGGAAGATTTCCTTGTAATATTCAATCGTGGAAAGGCGCAGTTCTTCCGGCGGGCACGGATATTGCGAGACGCAATGCAGCAGCGCCATATCCACTTTACGTTTTTTCAGGAATGCGATGGCTTTTTGCGTTTCCTCGATGCTGGACATGCCCGACGAAAAAATCAGCGGCTTGCCCGTCTTGGCAATAAAATCCAGCGTGACGAAATCCAGCATATCGCCCGACCCCATCTTCCAGAGCTTCACGTCCAGTTGCGACAGGAGCCACGCCGCGCCCTTGCTCATGGGGGTGGAGAGAAACGGCACGCCCAGCCCATCCACATATTCCTTTAAGGGAACCCAGAATTCATGAAAGGGCGTGGACATCATATTCCGGCGCACCCAGCTATAGCGGTCAGAGCCCTTGAAATGCGGGCTGGTGACATCGATCTGGAGCTGCTCGTCATGGACCCAATGCGTCTGGAATTTTACGCAATCGGCGCCAGACTCAACGGCCAGCCGCGCCAGTTCCTTGGCATTTTCCAGATATTCGGCAACGGGCCTGTCCTCCGCCGACTGAATCTGGTTCTTGCCGATCTCGGCGATAATAAAGGCGCGTTTGCCCTGCTGCGTGGTATCGTTCCAGTTTTTCATACCCACTGGTTTACAATATGCGCCTTAAGGCCTCAAGCCTTGATTTTGGACTTGGCATAGGCCTGACTGCCGCGGGTGATGATCTCATCCCCCGGCACAAGGGCATCGGCCGGGAAATTCTGGCCCATGGCCTTGAGTTCCCCATATAACGGCGCAAAATCGGCGTAGGTTTCCTTGAACAGCTGGTCGAAGCTGTTAATCGCGAAATAGGTCTGCTGGTAATCATCGACCCGGTATTCGGTCTGCATAATGCGCATCAGGTCAAATCCGACCCGGTTGGGGGATGGGTCTTCGAGGGCAAAGACCGTCTCGCCCGGCGAGGATAAAATCCCCGCGCCATAAATCCGCATGCCCTTATTGGTCTGGATCAAGCCAAATTCCACCGTGTACCAGTATAACCGCGCCAGATTGGTCACCGTGCCATATTCCAGCGCGCGCAAACCGCCCCGCCCATAGGCCTCCATATAATCGGCAAATACCGGATTGGCCAGCAGCGGCACATGGCCGAAGAAATCATGAAACACATCCGGTTCCTCGATGTAATCCAATTGATCCATGCGGCGGATAAAATTCCCGGCCGGAAACTTGCGCTCGGACAGAAGCTTAAAAAACGGCAGATCAGGGATCAGCCCTTCCACGGCGACAACTTCCCATCCGGTTTTGCTTTTGAGAATTTTCGAGGCCTCATTAAAATTGGGGATGCCGCTATCATCCACGCCCAAGGCATTCATCCCGGCGATAAATTCATCACAAGCCCTGTTTTTGACGATTTCTTTCTGCCGGTTATAAAGCGTTTTCCAGACCGCGTGGTTTTCGTCCGTATATTTTTTATATCCCTGATCGATCACATATTTCATGCAATCATCGGCATTGCCATGGCCCGTGGGGTTTCCCTTGGCTGGTGTTAGGTTCATGATATTTTCCTCCCGTTTTTATTCTTTTTATTTACGCCGCGTTTTTCAGCAGCGGCGAATTTTGTCCATGAATGGGCGCAAGATCCAGCGGCGCATCGGGCTGATGCTCCGGCGCGGCATGCCAGAATTCCGGCAAGGTGATGCAATGGGCCTCGATGCGGCGGCAAAGTTTATAAGGCGTAACATCCACGCCAAAGCGCCGCATGGAATACATCTGCGGGACGATAAAAATATCGGCCATACTCACACGGCCCCCCATCGCAAAATTCCCGGCCCTTGCGCTGCGCTCCAATATCGCCTCCACCGCCGCCATGCCGGTTTCCATCCAGTGACGGGCCCATGCGGCCTTGGCGGCATCATCGGCCCCTAGATTATCGCTTAAGTATTTTTGCGTTTTCATGTTGATCAGGGGGTGAATATCTTCTGCAATGCTGGCGGCGATCTGGCGCACAATCCCGGCATCCCGGATATCATCAGGGATCAGGCGCGGTTCGGGGATACGCGCGTCCAGATATTCAATGATGGCCAGTGACTGGCCCAGCGTATAATCGCCATCCTTTAGCACCGGAACCCCGCCCAAGGGGTTCAGCGCCAGATAGCTTGCCTCGCGCTGTTCGCCTTTTAAGATATTCACCGGGATCAGGTCGTAATCCACATCCTTGATATTCAGCGCAATACGCGCGCGGTAGGAAGTTGAGGAGCGGAAATAGCTATAGAGCGCCATCATCCGCGCACCGCCTTCATTCCCTTTGCCCCGCTGGCCAAAACATAAGGCACAATTTTCTGGTCAATTGCGCCAAATATGGATGCGCCCGATCCATCCTTCATCTCGATCCGCACCTGATCACCGAATTTCAGGAAGGGCGTTTTGGATTCGCCGCCCTCGATTTTTTCGATCATGCGAATTTCTGCAAGACAGGATATCCCGGCGCTGCGGTCTTTATTGGATATCGTGCCCGATCCAATAATCGTGCCCGCACCCAACGGTCTTGTTCTGGCGGCATGGGCAATCAGCTGGCCGAAATCAAATTGCATATCAATACCGGCATTGGGCCGTCCGACATCACGCCCGTTAATGGAGGAAATCAGCGGCAGATGCAATTTTCCATCCCGCCATGCGCTGCCCAGATCTTCAGGACTTACGGCCACCGGCGAAAACGCGCTGGGCGGCTTGGACTGAAAAAATCCAAAACCCTTGGCCAGCTCTGCCGGGATAAGATTCCGCAGCGAAACATCATTCATCAGCATAACCAGACGAATATAATTGCCGGCTTCTTCCGCACTCACACCCATCGGCACATCGCCGGTGATAACGGCGACTTCGGCTTCGAAATCAATGCCGAAAGAAACATCCGCCACGGGAATATCGTCATGCGGGCCTAAAATCGTATCCGATACCGCCTGATACATCAGGGGATCATGCAAAAATTCCGGCGGCATTTCTGCGCCGCGCGCTTTCCGCACAAGCTCGACGTGATTCAAATATGCGCTGCCATCGGCGATATGATAGGCGCGTGGCAACGGCGAAGCACAGAGCGCCGGATCAAATTTTTCCGTCTTCGCCGCGCCGGTTTCCACCAGCCTTGCCAGCTTCTCCAGCTCCGGCGCTACGCTCTCCCAATCATCCAACGCCTCTTGCAATGTCGCGGCAATGCCGGATGCCGGCGAACAGGCGCTTAAGTCGGATTTCACGACCATCAAGCGCCCGTCACGTCCTTGCTTGTATGAGGCGAGTTTCATGCCGCCTTGCCATCCTTGTCTTTTAAGACGCCTCTGCGGATCTGATCCAGCTCGATCGATTCAAAGAGCGCCTTGAAATTGCCCTCGCCAAACCCTTCATTGCCCTTACGCTGGATGATCTCGAAAAAGACCGGGCCCATTGCGTCCTGCGTGAAGATCTGAAGCAGCAATCCCTGCCCCTTGGTCGGCGCACCGTCCACAAGGATACGGAGTTTTTTCAGACGCGCAAGATCCTCGCCATGGCCGGGGACACGCTCTTCGATTTTCTCGTAATATGTGTCGGGCGTGTCCTGCAACGGAATACCGCGCGCGCGCATATGCTCCACCGTGGCATAAATATCATCGGTGCCAAGGGCGATATGCTGGATGCCCTCGCCGTTAAAGCGGTGCAAAAATTCCTGAATTTGGGATTTGTCATCTGAACTTTCATTCAGTGGTATGCGGATCTTGCCGCAAGGCGAAGTCATGGCCTTGGATTTAAGGCCCGTCAACTTGCCTTCAATATCGAAATAGCGGATCTCGCGGAAGTTAAAAATATCCTCGTAGAACTTGGCCCATTTATCCATATTGCCGCGGAAAACATTATGCGTCAGATGGTCGATATAGGTCATGCCCGAACCTTTGGGCATTTTGTCGGTCGCTGTGAAATCAAAATCACGATCATAGAAATTGGCGTTATCGACAAAATACAGCAAACTGCCGCCAATGCCCTCGATGGCCGGAATATCGGCCTCCATGGAACGGCCAACCGTACGGGCCGAAGCCGCGCCGCGTTTCAGGGCCTGTTCATACGCGTATTTCGCGTCCTGAACCACAAAGGCCATGGCGCTCGCGCCGCTGCCGTGTTCTTTCGAGAAATCGGCGCCTTGCCCGGCCTTCTCGCAATTCAGCAGAAAATTAATCTTGCCCTGACGGTAGAGGACAATATTGCGATGCTTGTGCGTGGCTACGGGCGCAAAGCCCATATTGCGGAATAATTTATCCAAAAGTACGGTATCGCCCGCAAACTCCACGAACTCAAAACCGTTCGTCTTTAATGGATTTTCGTGTAAATCGGCCATGATTTTCCCCTGCCTCAATTATGTTTTTCAAAATTATGTCATATCAATAATTTTAAAACTGCCCCCGCCGCTTTGCAATCACACAAAGCCTGAAAGCCCAATGATTCTGCGCTGCGCCGCAGTATTATTAAAACGAGGCCTATAAAATTTTTTCCCGCAGAAGGTTTAGCTGCAGTGCAACGTATGATAAAAATGACGAGAGCCCATTATTAAGCAAGCAGGATAAAACGTGCCCCAAAAAACAGGATACAGATTATGTCTTCTGGCCATGACCGGCCTCTTATCCGGATGCCTGTATAAGTCGGTCGAGGATAATCCTGCCCCGCTGATCACTGCACCCTCCTACGTGCAACAAAGCGCCGCCTTTGAAAATGCCGCCCCGTGGTATGAGAGCTTTGGCGATGATACGCTCAATCAGGCGATTGATCTGGCTTTTCAGCATAATCTGGATCTCGAACAGGCGCTGGCCCGTCTGGATCAGGCGCGGGCGCAAACCCGTAACACCCGCTCCAGCCTGTTGCCGCAAATCGATGCCGAGGCCAATTCCCAAAAGCAATGGGAAGACGGCGAACCGGCTGATGGCGTCTCCGAGGCCGGGCTTGCCATGGGCTGGGAGATTGATGCCTTTGGCCGCCTTCGCGCGGCACTGACCAGTGATAATTACCTTGAAAATGCCGCCGCCGAGGATATCGAGACCGTAAAACTGGCCTTGAGCGCCGATATTTCATCGGCCTATTTTCAGGCCATCGCCCAGAACAAGATTATTGCCTTGCTGCGTGAACAAGAACGCCTCGATGGCCAGCTCCTTGAACTTATTACCTTGCGCTATAATGAGGGCGTAGGCACGCGCCTTGAACAACTACAGCAGCAAAGCCAGCTCGCAGAATCGCGCAGCCTGCTCCCTGCCTTTGAATCCCAGCAACGCCTCTATGAGAACCGCCTTGATGTATTATTGGGACTGGCCCCGGACGGACAAGACCGGATCACAGGCGTGAATGATTTTGCGCTGCCTGCCGATCCGCTTCCCGTTGGCGTGCCAGCCGATCTGCTGCTCAATCGCCCTGATCTTCGCGCCATGAAAAACAGGCTGGTTGCGGCAGATGCCGATATTGCCGCCGCCATGGCCGATCGCCTGCCGCGCATTACCCTTGATGGCTCGTTCCTGTTCTCTGATGGCCCCGCCGCCATCAACCCCGTGGCCGGGCTGCTGGGCAGCCTCATGCAGCCCTTGCTGGATTGGGGCGCGCGCAAGGCCGAAGTTGAACGCAATGAGGCGCTCTACCGCGAACAGATTGCCGCCTTCACCCAGGCCTATCTGATTGCCATCGAGGATGTCGAGACCACGCTTTATCAGGAATCCAAGCAACGCGAATATATCGCAAGGCTGGATGAACGCCGGAAAATTCTTGCAGATACCGTTGATAATTCCCGGTCTATCTACACGCAAGGGCTTAGCGATTATCTGCCCGTTCTTTCGGCTTTGCAGGATTTAAGGGCCGTAGAACGCGACCTGATCGCCCAGCGTGCCGAACTGATGATGCTGCGTATTCGTCTCTACCGGGCGCTCGGCGGCGCAGTGCCAGAGACATTGAAACAGACGTAAACACAACGCTTTTAACAAGGATTATACTATGAAGAACTGGCTTCTGGCAGGTGCGTTGATTACCGGCCTTGCATTCTCGCCCCTGCATACGGCAACCGCGCAGCAAGGCCGCGGCGGACCGCAAGGCCCGCAGAATGTTTTCGTTGCCCCGGCCACGGAAAAAACCATCTTCGATACGATCGAGGCTCTGGGCAATCTGCGCGCCAATGAAACGGTCAACTTGAATGCGCTGGTGACCGAAAAGGTCACGGCGATCAAATTCGAGGACGGCCAGCGCGTCAAGGCTGGCGATATTCTGGTTGAAATGACCAGCACGGAGGAAAGCGCCCTTCTCGCCGAGGAACAATCCCGCGTTGATGAAGCCTTGCGGCAGGTTGAGCGTCTCAAACCCCTTATTGAACAAGGCGCGGCCTCCAAGGCCACGCTGGATACGCAGGAACGCGAATACGCCACCGCCAAGGCGCGTCTTGATGCCATCAAATCACAAATGGAAGACCGCATTATCGCCGCGCCCTTTGCCGGTGTGGTCGGGCTTCGCAATATCAGTGTCGGCACATTGCTTCAGCCCGGCATGCTGATCACCACGCTGGATGATGATACCGTCATGAAACTGGATTTTGACGTGCCTTCCGTCTATCTGCCCTCAATTACCATCGGCCTGCCGATCAAGGTGACCACCAAGGCATTTCCGGGCAAGGAATTTGAAGGAAAAATCTCCAGCATCAACAGCCAGATCGACCCGGTCACGCGCGCCATTACGGTCCGCGCCATGGTCCCGAATGCGGAACGCCTTCTCAAACCCGGCCTTTTGATGATCGTCAAACTCTACAAGAATGAGCGCAAGGCCATTGTCGTGCCGGAAGAATCCGTTCTCATGCAAGGCACACAAAGCTATGTATATGTCACCGCGCAGAATGAAGGCAAAACCTCTGCGATCAAGACAGAAATCAAGACAGGCGCCCGCCAGCCCGGCGAAGTTGAAATCATCCAAGGCCTTAAGGCAGGCGATAAAATCATAACCCACGGCGTATCGCGGGTTAGCGATGGCAGCGAGGTTACAATCAAGGCTGAACAAAAAGATAACGAGACGCTGGATGAATTGCTGAAGAAAGATGGCGCAGAGGCAAAAGAAGAAAGCGCCACGGCGAATAAGGGAGGATCGCAATAATATGTTTCTCTCCGATGTATCTATTACCCGTCCGGTTTTTGCGACCGTTCTTTCCCTGCTGCTGATTTCCTTCGGTCTGGTTTCCTATTACCGGCTCCCTTTACGGGAATTTCCGGATATCGACCCGCCGATCGTGACCGTCAACGTCAATTACCCCGGCGCCTCGGCCAGCATCGTTGAAACGCGCATCACCCAGCTTATTGAATCCCGTATCGCCGGGGTTGAAGGTATTCAGTTTATCTCCTCCACCAGCGAAGATGGACGCTCCCGCGTGACGCTGGAATTCGACATCAGCCGTGATATGGAGGCCGCCGCCAATGACGTGCGCGACCGCGTATCGGGCATTCTGGACAACCTGCCTGATGAGGCCGATCCGCCCGAAGTGCAAAAAGCCGATTCATCAGATGATGTTATCGTCTGGTATAACCTCGAAAGCGACCGCATGAGCGTCCCGGAGCTGAGCGATTTTGCGGATCGTTACCTCGTGGATCAGTTCTCGGTTCTGGACGGCGTGGCCAGCGTGCGTATCGGCGGCCAGCGCAGCTATGCCATGCGGATATGGATTGACCGCAATGAACTGGCGGCGCGCAACCTGACTGTCACCGACATTGAAAATGCCCTGCGCGCTGAAAACGTCGAAATGCCGGCCGGGGATATTGAATCCCGTGACATGCAGTTCGTGGCCCGTGTCGAGCGTTCCTTCCGCACGCCGGAGAATTTTAACAATCTGGTCCTGGCCAAGGGCGAAGATGGTTATCTGGTGCGCCTTGATGATGTCGCCCGCGTTGAAAAGGGCGTGGTTGAGGATCGCACCATGTTCCGCGGTAACGGCAAGGCCATGATCGGTCTTGGGATTATCAAGCAATCCAAGGCCAATACAATTGATGTGGCCGATGCGGCCGCCGCGCAGGTCGCCAAGGTGAATCAAAACCTTCCCGAAGGCATGAGCATTCAAGAAAGCTATGACACCTCCGTCTTTATCCGCGCCGCCATTCACGAGGTTTATCTGACGCTGATGATTGCCATCGGTCTTGTGATTATCGTGATCTACGGATTTTTAGGCAGCTGGCGCGCCACCATTGTGCCAACAGTTGCCGTTCCCGTTTCGATTGTCTCGACATTCATGGTTCTCTACGCCATGGATTATTCGGTGAATATGCTCACCCTTCTGGCGATGGTTCTGGCGATTGGTATTGTGGTTGATGATGCGATTGTCGTTCTTGAAAATATAGAACGGCGCATCCGGCATCTGGGCGAAAGCCCGCTTGTGGCGGCCTATTACGGCACGCGTCAGGTTGGTTTTGCTGTTATCGCCACGACGCTGGTGCTGATGGCTGTGTTCATACCGCTGGTGTTTCTGGAGGGTGATGTCGGCCGCCTGTTCATTGAATTTGCCGTCACCATGGCGGCCTCGGTGATGTTCTCCGGTCTTGCGGCGCTCACAATCTCGCCGATGCTGGCTTCCAAAATCCTGCAGGATAAGACGCATAATGAAAACCGCGTGATCCGTGTGCTGAACAAGGGCTTTGATAGCATGCAACGCCTTTATGTGCGTAGCCTTGAGCATTCCTTGAAAATGCCGATCATCTCAATCGTTTTGTTTGCCGGTGTGATGGGCGCGATGGCATGGCTGTATCAGAACACGCCATCCGAATATATCCCGCGCGAGGACAGAGGCGCATTTTTCATCAATATCAACGCCCCCGAAGGCGCTTCGTATAACTATATCGAAGAATATATGGACGAGGTGGAACGCCGCCTGATGCCCTATGTCGAAGATGGGCAATTCACCCGGCTTCTGATCCGCGCGCCACGTTCCTTTGGCGCGACAGCCTCGTTTAATTCCGGCGCAGCTACGGTTGTCCTGAAAGACTGGGGTGATCGGCGCAATGGTTTTGATATCATGAACGAAGTGCGTGGAAAACTGGCCGATTTGCCGGGCGTAACCGCGTTTCCGGTCATGCGTCAGGCCTTTGGCGGCGCATCCTCCAAACCTGTTGAGTTTGTCATTGGCGGCAATACCTATGAAGAACTGGCCGAATGGCGCGATATCATCCTGAAGAAAATCGAGGAAGATAATCCCGGCCTTGATGGCATCGACTGGGACTACAAGGAAACCAAGCCACAATTCGAGATCAAGATTGATTATGATGCTGCCGCCGAACTGGGCGTGACAGTTTCCAATATCGGCCAGACGCTGGAAACCATTCTGGCCGGACGCAACGTCACCACTTACATTGATAACGGCGAAGAATATGATGTGATTGTGGAAGGCGAACGTGACAGCCTTCGTACGCCCGCCAATATTGAGAATATCTTTGTACGCTCGGAACGCACCGGCGAACTGATCCCGCTCTCGAACCTGATTTCCATCACCGAACGCGCAGATTCAACCACCTTGAACCGCTTTAACCGCATCCGCGCCATCACCATTCAGGCCAATCTTGTTGATGGATACACGCTGGGTGAGGCGCTCAGCTATCTTGAGAACCTCGTGAAAGAAAATCTCCCCGAAACCGCGCGTATTGATTACAAGGGTCAATCGCAAGATTACAAATATTCCGGATCTTCCATTGCCTTTGTATTCATGCTGGGGCTGGCGGTTGTTTATCTGGTACTGGCCGCACAGTTTGAAAGCTTTATCCACCCCTTCGTGATCATGCTTTCCGTGCCGCTGGCCATGGCAGGCGGCTTGCTGGGGCTTTATATCATGGGCAGCAGCATCAACATCTATACCCAGATTGGCCTGATCGTGCTGGTCGGGATCGCGGCCAAGAACGGCATTCTGATCGTGGAATTTGCCAATCAGCTGCGCGATGAGGGCAAGCCTTTCCGTGAATCTCTGGTCGAGGCCTGCTCCATTCGCCTGCGCCCTATCGTGATGACAGGCATTACAACAGGGGTGGGGGCAATCCCGTTGATCCTTTCCCACGGGGCAGGCGCGGAAACGCGCGCGGCAATTGGTATTGTCGTTTTCTTCGGCGTGGCCGTTTCAACATTCTTTACGCTTTATATTATCCCGGTTGCCTATGACCTGCTGGCACGGCGCACCGGATCACCGCATGATGTTCTCCGCCGCCTCGAAGCCGAGACGGCAGAGAAGAAATCATAAGCGCTTAAAGTTTTAAGGCGATAAACTGCACATCACCCGCGCGGTTCACCAGCAGCAGAACCGAGCTGCGCCCGGCCTTTTTCGCCGTAGCCACAATCTCGATCAATTGCTCAGGCGTGGCCACGCTTTGCTGGTTGATCTCAACGATCACATCGCCTTCAATCAGACCTTTGGTTTCGGCTTCCTTGCCGGCATCAACTGTGCCGATGAATACGCCCTGAATGTCATCAGGGATACCAAATTCCTTACGCAGATCATCCGTCAAAGGCTTGACGCTGAAACCAAGGCCTTCAACATCCTTGCCAACGGCCTCTGATTTCGGCGCGGCAGCCAGAAGACCATCTTCTTCGGCCTTTTCCAACTCGCCCACCTTGACCTTGACGCTTTGTTCCTTGCCATCGCGCCAGAACACAATCTCGGCCTCTGAATCAATCGGCGCCTCGGCGACCAGCCTTGGCAGAGCGCGCATGGCATCAATCGCCTGCCCGTTGAAGGAGATGATAATATCCCCATGCTGCAAACCGGCCTTCTCCGAAGGGCCGCCCGGCGTAATGCTGGCCACCAGCGCGCCTTTGTTCTGTGGCAACTCAAGGCTCTCGGCAATCTCATCGGTTACCGCCTGAACGCGAACGCCCAGCCATCCCCGGCGTGTGCGGCCATACTGGATAATCTGATCAATCACAGGCTTGGCCAGATCCGCCGGGATCGCAAAACCAATCCCCACCGATCCGCCCGATGGGCTAAAGATCGCGGTGTTAATCCCGATCACTTCGCCTTTCAGGTTAAACATCGGCCCTCCCGAATTACCGCGGTTGATCGAGGCATCGGTCTGAAGAAAATCATCATAGGGCCCTGCCTGAATATCGCGCTGGCGCGCCGAGATAATCCCGGCCGTTACCGTACCGCCAAGACCAAACGGATTGCCGATCGCCACGACCCAGTCACCAACGCGAAGTCCGGCGCTCTTGCCGAAATTGACTTGCGTCAGTTTATGTTTCTTGGGATCGACCTTCAGAACGGCCAGATCGGTTTTATCGTCAATCCCCACCAGCGTGGCATCAAGGGATTCATCGTTCTGCAGGATCACGCGGATCTCGTCAGAATCGCGGATCACGTGGTTATTCGTGATCACATAACCATTAACGGCATCCACGATAAATCCTGACCCCAGCGAGGCCTGCGGCACGGCTTCCATGCCTTTGCCTCTGCGCTCCATGAATTCCTCGAAGAAATCCTCAAATGGCGATCCTTCCGGGAATTGCGGCATTTCCGGGAAATCCTTGGGATCGGTAATTTTCTGGGTGGAGGAGATGTTCACCACGGCGGGCAGCAAATGATCCACTAGATCAGCAAAGCCATTCCCGGCGTCATCGGCGCGCGGCAGGATCGGCGTTGTTGCCGGGGCTTTTGATTCTGATGCGGCGGCCGGTGGGGAAGCAGACGGCGGTGTTTCATCTTCCTGCGCGTGGGCGTGGATGCCCGCCATTGCGAACGAAGCCGATGCCAGAGCCAGCAAGAGAAACTTTTGAATGCGCATGATAAATATCCTTCATATGAGCTTGTTTTGACGATCCAAAACATAAGAAAGATAAAATATGCCTGTGCGGCAAGGCGGTCAATAACGAACCGCCCAAGCGGGCTATATCTGAAACAAAGTTATCACAAGGCTTAGAATGGTTAATCCAACCAGTGCGCTGGCAATCCCGGCATTACGCAAAATTTCGGGCGGCTGGCTGAGCGCCAGCATCATCATGCGGCGCATATTTTCGGTAAAGCAGGCATAGAGCAATCCCTCGACGACCAGAACCGCCCCCAGACACATCAGGCAAAAAGCGGTAAAGGACATGATGGCCTGCTCCCGCGCCTTGATGGCTTATTGCGTGCTCTTGTTCTGGAAATGCTCAAAGAAATCGCTATCCGGCGAGAGGATCAGCTGCGTATCCGGATTGGCCAGCGTAGCCTTATAGGCATCGAGCGAGCGGATAAAGCCGTAAAATTCCTTATCCTTGTTATAGGCCGCCGAATAGGTGCGGATGGCCTCTTCATCGCCCTTACCTTTGAGGATCTGCGACTGGCGCTGGGCTTCTGCGATAATGACCGTGCGTTCCTTCTCCGCCGTGGATCTGATCTCCAGCGCCTTTTCCTCGCCCATGGCGCGGGTCTCGGTGGCGCGTTCTTTGAGTTCTGAATTCATCCGGCGCACCGTTGAATCCCGCAAATCAGCCGTCAGATCGGCGCGGACAATACGCACATCGATAATCTGGATGCCCATCTGGTCCTGCTTGGTCTTGGCGTTCACACGCTGGAGGATTTCATTCATCACGCTGGCGCGGCGGGCCGATAACAATTGCGGCAATGTCGTCTTACCCAGAACCGCGCGCGTGGTATCGTTCAGGATGCTTTGCAGGCGGGAATTGGCGGTCTCGGCCGTTCCCAAAGTTTTGAGGAATTGCAGCGGATCGGTAATGCGGTAACGCGCGAATGTATCCACGATAATCGGCTCCCCGCTTTCGTTATTGCCAATCGAGCCGGGATCCTCGCCTTCTGCCTTGGGGGCCGGGGTTACCGGAACAGCCGCCGGATCCGTAACTGCCGGGGCTTGCGCCTTTTTCGGCGCGGCCGGGCCGGAGCCCCTGGCGCTGGAGATAACCACCTGCGCCGATGGCGATTCCACCGACAAAATACGGCGGTCGAAATAAACGACATTCTGGATCACCGGGACCTTCAGATGCAGGCCGGGCTGCTTGATAAAGCTGGCCGGGTCTTCCGGATTGCCCATCGGATTACCAAGCTGCAGGACGATGGCCTGCGAGCGCTCATCCACGATAAAGATGGCCTGCGAAAGCACAATCAAACCAAGGGCGGCAATCGCCAGAATAGTCACAAGATATTTATTCATCTCTCTTCATCCTTATGGGCTATTGCAGCAAATCGGGCGTATCGGATTTCGGCTCGGCTGCCGGGGCGCTCCGCTTTTTCAGCTCGTTGAGCGGCAGATACGGCACAGCGCCAGCGCCGGCCTTGGAATCCAGAATGATTTTGCTGGAATTTTGCAGAACCTCTTCCATGGTTTCAATAAAGAGGCGCTCCTTCGTGACATCTTGCCCCGTCAGATAGGCTTCATAAATGGCATTGAAACGCTCGGCATCCCCGTCCGCCTTGGCGACTGTCGATTTCTGATAGGCTTCGGCCTGCTGGATCATCTGGATCGCCTGACCTCTGGCCTTGGGGATGATATCCTCGCGGTAAGCCTTGGCGCGGTTTTGCACATCCTCGGCATCCTGTTTGGCGGATTGTACATCCTGGAAGGCAGCCTGAACCTGCGGGTGGACTTCCGCGCGCTCGATCAGGACCTGCGTGATGTTAATGCCCGAATTATACTGATCCAGACTTTGCTGGATGATCTGCTTGGCGCGGTCGGCAACCGTATCGCGGCCGCTGGTGATGATGGTGAACATGTTCGTCTGGCCGATGACCTCGCGAATGGCGCTCTCCGATACCTTCTTGATCATGTATTCCTGATCCTTGATGGAAAACAGAAAATTTTCGGCCGATTTGATATTCCATTGAATGACCAGATCCAGATCGACAATATTCCGGTCAGCGGTCAGCATCAGGCTTTCTTCAGGCAGGTCGGTCTGGCCGCTCGCGCCGCTGCGGGAATAGCTGTCAATGAAGCCGATGCTCATCTTGCGGATTTCCTGAACATTCACCAGCGTCGCCGTTTCAATCGGCGCGGGCAGGTGATAACCAAGACCGGGCTGGGTCTGGGTCGAGCTCCATTTGCCAAAGCGCTGGATCACGGCGTTTTCTGCCGGATTAACCACATAAAGCCCGCTGGAGAGCCAGAGCACCGCAATCGCGCCCAGCGCCAGCGCGGCAATAAAACCGCCCTTCATCTGGGAGGGGAAAATGGTGCGGAAATTTTCCTGCGCCTTACGCAGCATCGCGTCAATATCAGGGGGTTCGCCGCCGCCGCCGCTGTTGCCGCCGCCCGAAGGCCCGCCGCCCCATGGTCCGCGGTTATTATCGTCACCGCCCTGCCCCCAGGGGTTTTTAGGTTTTTTACCCGGCTTGTCGTCCCATGGCATGGCTTGTAAACTCGCGAAATCAGGTTGAAATTTGACACTTTGGCCTATAAGGATACGTCATTCAGGCCAGAAAGCAACGCCTATACGGTAAAAAAACAGGCGAAAAGACGCCAAAAGACGCGAAAGAGTTATGACCGCTGCCGCCCCATCCCCGCAACAAATCATCGAAGCCCTGCGCGCCGTTAAGACGGGGCCGGATAACCGGGATATTGTCACGGCGGGCATGGTTGGCGATATTCGGGAAATTGCCGCTGGCGAGATTGTCATTACGCTTGAAGTCGATCCAGCCCTTGGTCCGGCCCTTGAGCCTGTGCGCCAGAATGTCGAGCGCGTGGCCAAAAACCTGCCCGGCCTGAAAAAAGTGACCGCCATCCTCACCGCCCATAAAGAGGGGCCAGCGCCTCTTCAACCCACCCGCCCCACCGCCATGGCTAGCGCTGACGTACGGGCAGCACTGACACCTTATGTGAAAAATATTATCGTCGTAGCCTCCGGCAAGGGCGGCGTTGGAAAATCAACTATATCAACGAATCTGGCGATTTCTTTATCCAAAAATGGCCAAAAAACAGGCCTGCTTGACGCCGACATTTATGGCCCATCCATTCCGCGCATGACCGGGATCGCCGGGCAAAAACCAACACAATCTGACGCGGGCAAAATTATCCCGCTGGAGACGTACGGGCTTAAGGTGATGTCGATCGGCTTGATGATTGACGAGGCTGCCCCCATCATCTGGCGCGGCCCCATGATACAATCGGCGCTGCTGCAGTTGCTGAAAGATGTCGAATGGGGAACAGCGCAAGACTCTTTGGATGTGCTGGTGATCGACATGCCGCCCGGCACAGGCGATGCCCAGTTAACCCTCGTCCAGAAGGCGGCCATATCGGGGGCGGTGATTGTATCCACGCCGCAGGATATTGCTCTCCTTGATGCGCGCAAAGGTCTTGAGATGTTCCGCAAGACCGATATCCCGATCTTGGGGATTATCGAGAATATGAGCCTGTATGTGTGTGAGGCTTGCGGGCATGAGGCCCATATCTTCGGGCATGGCGGCGCGCGGAAAGAGGCCGAAAAATTGGATTGCCCCTTCCTGGGCGAAATCCCGCTTCATATTGATATCCGAGAGAATTCAGACAGCGGCCAGCCGATTTTAGCCAAAAATGAAACCGGGCCAATTGCGGATGCTTTTGATGCCATCGCAAAATCTGTCATTGCCCAGCTTGGGAAAAAATAAGAAGCGCGCCTACCCTGTACGTGCCTAGCTTCAGGCAGTCACATCAGCCCCGTTCATACCGTACGAAATCAAATGCCGGGGGGCCGGGATTGGGTCTGCGGGAAACCTCGCGCCATTGCTGCGGATCAAAAGCCGGGAAATAGGCATCGCCGTCAAAGGCGGCGGCAATATGCGTCAGCTCCAAGACGCTGGCCACCGATAGGGCTTGCGCGTAAATCTGGCCGCCGCCGATAATACAAATCTCATCCCCGCCCATTTCCGCCAGCAATGCGCGTGCCTTCTCAAGGCCAGCCTCCAGCGAGGGCACGACAATCGCGCCCTCATGGGCAAAACCGCCGCGGGATATCACGATGCTGGGCCGGCCGGGCAAGGGCTTGCCGAGTTCCTTTAAGATGCTCTCAAAGGTCTTGCGGCCCATGATACAGGGCTTTCCCACCGTCAAGGCTTTGAAATGCTTGTAATCTTCAGGGATATTCCACGGCATCAGGCCGTCCTTGCCAATAACGCGCCCTTCGGCCATGGCGGCCACCATGGTAATGTCGATCTTGCTCATGAATGTGAGTTTAAAGCGATTCCCGGTTCAGGCCCTAAGAAAATTTAGGCCTCAGGCGCAGGCTGGGATGCGGGCGCCGGAAGCTGGAGAACGCCGCCAATGCCTGACATGCTCGCTGTAATGGCCAAGGCAAGAAAATACGGGTTTTTGATACGATTGCGGATGGTATCTTCGACCGCTTCAACGAAAGATTCCTGAATACGGCGCGGCACTTCCGGGGGCATATGCTGGCTGACATGCACCAGATGCTCCAGATTGTCGAACTCCTTGACCAATCTGTCGCGCCATGTGGTTTTTTCCTCATATTCCATCCAGAGCTGAAAAAACGCTGGCTCTTTCTGGAATAAAATGGCGGCGGCCATTTTCTCAAGGCGGATTTTGGTCTCCGCCAGATTGTTCTGCTCGACAAAGGGCTTGCTGAAATCCGTGGTCATGGATTCAGCCATATCATGCAGGATGATCTTGGCGCGTACCAGATTATCCCCGGACATAGCCAGCATATTATTGACATGCTGGCCGTTGGTCTGCGCGTCCTCAATGAACAGGCCGCGCTCGGTAAAACCGGTGCGGATCACGCGGAATTGCTCATCCAGTGCCCAATCCATGACCGGGTTGCCTGGCATGGTAATCACATTCATGAAGCGGTCCAGAATTTCGCGCTCCGGGCAGGCCTTGTTCATGGCATCAACCAGCCGCCATCCCGCCGTGCTGGGCACGACATTGCCTTGATTATCAAATGTTAAGTCGTTGTTATGATTTACTTCTTTGACAAAAAATCTTCTGGCGGCCTCAATATCCGCGCCGGATCTTGCCTGCGACAAGATTTCCTTGTGCTGTGCGACCGACCGCGCGGCATTGGTGAATTTTTGCGGCAACATTATTCTTGTTCTCTAAATTATAGTGGCTGCGCGGATATTACGAAAAATAATAGCGCCTGTCAAGAACATCAACCAAATCTAATGTATAGGGCTAAACCGCCACTGGCGCCTTGATATGCGGGTGCGCCTCATAGCCGACCAGCTCGAAATCCTCGAATTTGAAGCCGAAAATATCGTTTACATGCGGATTCATATGCATCTCAGGCAAGGGATAGGGCTTGCGGGAGAGTTGCTCCCGCGCCTGATCGAGATGATTGGAATATAAATGCGCATCGCCCAGCGTATGAATGAACTCGCCGGGTTTCAAGCCGCAGACCTGCGCCACCATCATCGTCAGTAACGCGTATGAGGCGATATTGAAAGGCACACCAAGGAAAATATCCGCGCTGCGCTGATAGAGCTGGCATGAGAGCTTGCCATCGGCCACATAAAACTGGAAAAACGCATGGCAGGGCGGCAAGGCCATCTGATCGACCAGCCCCGGATTATACGCCACCACCAGCAGACGGCGGCTGTCGGGATTTTTTTTGATCTGTTCGACGACGTTTTTAATCTGATCAATCGTGCGGCCATCGGCGGTTTCCCAGCTGCGCCACTGCGCGCCGTACACAGGCCCCAGATCACCGTTTTCATCCGCCCAGTCATCCCAGATGGAAACGCCGTTATCTTTCAGGTATTTGATATTCGTATCGCCCTTGAGGAACCAGAGCAGCTCATGAATGATCGAGCGCAAATGGCATTTCTTGGTGGTCACCAGCGGAAATCCCACCGATAAATCAAAACGCATCTGGTATCCGAACACACTTAACGTGCCCGTGCCGGTGCGGTCTTCTTTCTTGTGGCCGTTCTCTAAGACATGGCGCATCAGATCGTGATATTGCTTCATGGTGAAAACTATATACGATTCTTCTTCGCGCTGAACAGGCCCGTATGCGTGCAAATCGGGATCATCCCCTGATACTGGATTTTTGCCCCCGAATGCCCTATACTTATAAGTGCTGGCTTGCCAGCTATGACGCTACACGTTTGTACGGAATAGACGTCGTGGACCCGGGGGCAGTACCCGGCAGGTCCACCATTTTCGTCTTAAGAGCGCGAAACTTTTCGCGGCGGCCAGTCGGCCGCTTTGAAAAGAAAGGACGCCAAAGGCCGCGACCGCGGCCCGCCGGAAGTCCGGCGCTCTTATAAAGACGAAAAAAATGGGCCTGAAACAGGATCGACACGCGTAGTAAAGGTATTTGACGGCGTTCGGTATGGTACCCGCCGATATCGGGCCATCGTTATAAATGCAAACGACAATAGTGCATTCGTAGCCGCTAACGACAACTCTGTTGTTGCTGGCGAAACTCGCAAAGCCGCTTAATAGCAGCCTAGCGAAAGCTACAAATCAATTCCTTTCGGGGTGAATTCTGAAAGGTGGGGCGGCGGCGGCCTAGCAACAGAACCGCCGCATTTTTTTTGCCTGAAATAATCAGATTGTTATGGTGCCGCTTATGCGGCCGCATGTTCCGGTGCCTGCAAGGCAGGCCTTAATTTTGTCTGCAGGGCCTTGGCACCCATTTTCACTTTTTCCTGATCGGGCATAACGGTCAGATCAATCCCCAGCACATTAGTCACGCGCCAATCCGCTGCGGCGCTGATAATCGCCTTGGCAGCATTTTTAAGCGCCTGCTCTTGAATCTGGCGTACGCGCTCGCGGCTGATGTTCAGATCGCTGGACAATATCTCCAGTGATTCCTCATTCACACGGCGCAATAAAATCTCCGCCTGGCGCGCCGGCATTGTCTTTAATGCCTGCCGCAGGACCGTATAGGCCATTTCCCGTTCATCGCGGAATTCTACAATATCCGCAGCATCAGGCGCATTGACGTCAATCTGCGTATCCACCAGGCAAAGATCTTCGCTGCCTTTGATCGGCGCGGCCAGCGATATTGTTTTGGCCGTCACACCTTCTTCAAAATACCGCCTGATATTGCTCATGACGACTGCCGGGTTCTCTTTCTTGAAAGTTTGCGCCTGCATGATTTGCGCCGCAATCTGTTCATAGGCGGCATCGGGCGCTTCGCCATCAGGGATGGCATCTATAATCTTTTGATAGCGCGCCTTGTTGCAAAACAGATGCCTGATTACCGCAGTTTTTGCTGCGCCCCTGTCCTTTTGCACGGCCGTACGCACATAATCAAACATCAATCCATGGGCATAAGATGGAAATGGCTTTTTGAAGGCCGGATCATATTTTTTCAAAGCATCGCCGATACCCTCATAAGCCGCGCTTAGCAAGTTATCATTGTCGCATCCGGTCTGAACGCCTTTTTGGATCAGCTTATGGGCCAGACCCCTAAATCTTTTGAATATCTCAGTTTCAATGCGGCGCTTTTCACCATCCCCGCATTCTGGCTGACGGTAACGCAGCGCCATTGCCTGCACGTCCTCATAACCAGCCCTGTTGTGCTCATATTTGCTCGCCATAATTATTGATCCCTGCTTTATAAAAATTTTTTAAAAATTCAGCTTATTATCCTGCGGCCAGATCACAAGCATGATCATCCATTCCTTGCACCGGCTTCACCTTATCCGCCTTGGGTTTGGGGCCTCTTTTGGGACGCTCGCCCATCGCCTCTTTCTTGCGCCGCATATCAATGCCAAAAAGCTCGGATAAGCCGCCCTTCAAGGCAAGATCAACAACTGCGCGCGCGGCGTTTCCTGTGGCACGTACCTCGATCTGACGTATGCGCTCTATGCTAACCGCCATGTCATGACTGATGCTGGCCAATGATTCCTCGTTAACGCGGCGCGTTAGGATTTCAGCATCGCGCGGCATGATGCTGGCAAGCGCCCTGTTCAAGATATCAAGCGTCACCGCACGTTCGTTATCTGCCTGCGTAATATCCGCCGGATCAAGAGCATCAGGATCAATGCGATGATCAATGAAACTGCCTGCCTCTGGGTCAGATTTATCGATGGGCGCATCCAGCGAATGAATCAACGGCTTCGCGCCTTCCTCAAAATAACGTTTGATATTTTTCAGTATGTTCTGACGGCTGTATCTTTCCCCTATGCCTGTCTGCTGAATACGGTCAGCTATCTTCTCATAGGCTTTTGGGCGATCTGCCTCGGCCGGTAAAGCGCCTGCAATCCGGCTGTATTCGCTATGATTGCCAAAAATATGGCGAATGACGGGATTGGTTCCGGCCTTGGCTTCGGACACGGCTTCGCGGATACGGTTAAAAATCTTTTCACCGGCATAGGTTGGAAAACTTCTGCCATAGCTTGGCTCATATTGCTGCAATGCCTGCCCAAGGCCCTTATATGCGGCACTGATCAGATCATCAGTATCAATTCCGGGCTGTTGCGCGCGGCGGACTTTATTGGCCAGTAAAGCCTCGAAGTCATGAAATATTGCGCTTTCGATACGGCGCTTGCGCGTCTCACCGCAATCGGGCTCACGGTATTCCAACACCAGGGCGTGGACACGGTCTAACTCTGCCTGCCTTTGCACGCTGATTTTTTTCATATCCCTGTCTTTCAATTTTTATTTTTCGTATTATTTGAATGAGACATAGTGCAACATTGCTATAAAAAATGCAAATTATGGCCAAAATCATCTGTATTCTTGCCGTAATTTTCGTTTAAAATATTGATATGGAACCGTTTTTCAGCCTCTCCACTTACCCCATGCTCTCGGTGCTCTGCGTTGTGCTGGCCGCCGCATTGCTGGCCCGGCGCGCCTACGAGCTTTATTCCCTGCGCTGCAATACCGGTGCGCGGCCTGAAAATATCTGGCACTGGCTGGGTTTTGGCATGATGATTGCCGCGATACTCTCGCTGGATTTCCTGCTGACGGGTGATAATGCCGCGCCGCAGCCGCCCTCGGCCTGGGCGGGCGAAATTTTCGTGATTGCCGGCGGGGCCTTATATTTTGGCCGCAGGAACTGGCGCGTCAACGGATTGAAGTTCATGTTTCTGGCCTTTATGACACTTGTACTCTATGGCTCGATAACCTTGTCAGGACAGGCCGCGGATATTCTGGGATTTGATTTTGGCAATGGCGTGCTCAGCGCGACAATTCTCTGGATCGCCGCCTTTCTGGCCTTTACCCCGCGCGAAAACCGGCATTTTCAAAAGACAATTGCCTCGTTCCTGCTCGGCATTACGATCTTGATGATGCCGCTTTTGCTCGAGCGCGCCCTCAACAGCGATAAATTTCTGGAATCGCAAAAGCCCCGCTCCCTGATTATCCGCATCTAAAATCAGCCGGCCGGAAGAACAAGCCTTGTTTCAGGCCAAAATTTCGTTATTCTTAATAAAAATACCGATTCATAATTCCGGAAAATAACCGCGTACAATGCAAAACGAAGACGATATTCTCAGATATGACCGCATGGTGGAAACCGCATTGCGCGGCGTTGTGCGCCAGTCGGTGCAGGAGGTCATGAAATACGGCCTCTCCGGCGAACATCATTTCTACATCACGTTCCTGACCGATTATCCGGGCGTGAAAATCCCGGACTACCTGCGTGACCGTTATCCGGGGGAGATGACCATCGTCCTGCAATACCAGTTCTCGGACCTCAAGGTCGATGAACAGGCCCTAAACGTAACCTTGTCCTTTAACAATGTGCCTGAACGCCTGATTATCCCCTTGAACGCCATCAGCATCTTTGCCGATCCATCCGTCAATTTCGCGCTGCAGTTCCAGCCGATGGATGACGGGCTGGAAGAATCCGACTTTGATGGCTTCGATGATGATCCTGATGATGGCGGCAAAGGCGGCAAGAGCGGCGAAGTCGTCTCGCTGGATAAATTCCGCAAGAAAAAATAAAAATCCCGGATCTTTAAGGCCTTAAAATCTTGACCGATAATAATAACGCATCGCTGTGGTCGCCTGATCTTTCCCTTGGCGAAGGCCCGCACAAGGTCTTGCTGAAGCGCGGCGAATGGATTGATGAAACCCGCCGCAACGATGATGGCAGCACGCGCGTTGTGCCGTTTAAAATCTATTACCCTGCCGAACACAATCTATCCTCCATGCCCGTCCTTCTCTGGTCGCATGGCTTTGGCGGGAATGCCGATGGGGCGGGATTTCTGGCGCGTTATGTGACCTCCCATGGCTATACACTTTTGCACACCACGCACCGGGGCACGGACAGCAGCCTTTGGGAAGGCAAGCCCGGTCATCCGTGGGATATATTGCGCGAGACAAAAATCTCTCGCGCCACCACGCTGAACCGCTTTTACGATATCCCCTTTGCGCTGGACATGCTGGAAGGCTGGGCGGCTGATAATCCTGAAATTGGCCGGCATATGGATTTTTCACGTATCGGCATGTCGGGGCATTCCTTTGGCGCGCTGACAACGCAGGTAGCAGCAGGGCAGAAATTTGCCGATGAACACGAACATCTGCAACACGCGCCCGAAAAGCGCATTACATCCGGCATCCTCTACAGCCCCGTCCCTGTGGCCGATCATTTGCTGGAACGCATTTCCGATCTGGGCGATACCAATATATATGCCAGCATCGGCATTCCTTTAATGCATATGACCGGAACGGATGATGCCGCGCCCATCGGCGATCAGCCCTATACCCACCGCCTCAAAGTTTTCGATGGCACAAAGGATGCTGAAAAATACCTGCTGGTGAAACAGGGCGGCGATCACATGGTCTATAACGGCACGCGCGGCAAGCTGCAGGCCAATCCCTTGCGCGAGCGCCACGAGGACATCATCAAGGCCTTGAGCCTCGCCTTCTGGGAAAAAACCCTGAATCACAATGCCGCCGCCGCTGAATGGCTCGATGGGGCCGGGGTTCAAGGCTGGCTGGGCGCTGATGCCACACTAAAAAGATAATCGCCGCGCCCCCTTTCCTTTTCTCCCAAAAGCGATAAATATTCATGGCATGGAAAACGCCATTGAAATACGCAATGTCAGCAAAACCTACGCTGCGACCAAGAAAAGCCCGGCAAAGCAGGCCTTGACTGATTTCTCGCTGGATATCCCCAAAGGCTCGATCTTTGGCCTTTTGGGGCCGAACGGCGCGGGGAAATCGACGCTGATCAACATTATGGCCGGCCTTGTGAAAAAATCATCGGGCAGCATGCGTATCTGGGATGTCGATATCGACAAGGACCCGCGCAATGCCAAATCGGCGATCGGCATCGTGCCGCAGGAAATCAACAGCGACCCGTTCTTTACGCCCGCGCAATTGCTGGAACTGATGGCCGGGCTCTACGGCGTGCCCAAATCCGAACGCCGCACAAAAGAACTTCTCGAAATTACGGGCCTTTCGGATAAGGCCAATGCCTATACAAGGGCGCTGTCCGGCGGCATGAAGCGCCGCCTCATGGTGGCCAAGGCGATGGTCCATAACCCGCCCATTCTGGTGCTGGACGAACCCACGGCCGGGGTGGATGTTGAGCTTCGCAAGGCGCTCTGGGCCAATGTCAAAATGCTCAACCGTCAGGGCGTGACCATTTTGCTGACCACGCATTATTTGCAGGAAGCCGAAGAGCTTTGCGACAAGATTGCCATCATCAATCATGGCCGCCTGATCGCCTGCGAGGAAAAAGAAACCCTTCTGGCCGGGATTGATAACAAAATCGTGAAATTCCGCCTTGATAGGCCCATTGATGCCATCCCCGATTCCCTAAAGGCGCTTAATTTTGAAAAAGAAGGCCAGCGCACGCTGATCGCCCGCTACAGCCCCAAGGAACAGGCCATCGGCCCCTATATCGCCGCCCTGCAGGAAGCTGGCCTCGGCATTGCCGATATCACAAGCCAGGAAAGCAATCTGGAAGACATATTCCTCCAGCTCACCGCGCATAAGCATTAAGACTTGCCGTAGCCGGGCCTTTCATGGTTATCTAGCCGAAGAACAAAGAGCTTTTGATACCTCTTAGTCTTTTGCGCCCGTAGCTCAGTGGATAGAGCGTTGCCCTCCGGAGGCAAAGGCCGCTGGTTCGAATCCAGCCGGGCGCGCCATTAAAAAAGCCTCCCTGCGGAGGCTTTTTTAATGGGACATTTGACAGGCATTCGGACCAGATCACGGTTCGACAATAAGCTTGATGAGGCGTGAGCCGAATTTAGCGTTTGAAACTTTGCGGGGCGTTTCTTAAAACCCCCGCCAAAGTAATCCAGCCGGGCGCGCAGTTTTATGCCACTTATTTTCTAACGCATCTAACAGGAAGGTTATTACCGCCGCCTGGTCCCTTACCAATATTGCTTATATGCCGTCCATTTGTAAAGCCTATATTCCAAGACATAGCATCACTAAACTCAGATGATGTTCTATAAATCAATGTTGTTGGAAAACTGGCGGTGCTTGGCCCATCATTGGCTGCATCCACGGCATTTCCTCCACCCGCACCATCAGCCCAGCTTGGATTATCCGTATCGCTCGGCGACACAAGATTGGAATAGATCACATCAAGTTCGGCAAGCGATGGCAAATACCAATCATCACGCCCAAATCCATTAAGGGCATTTGTACCAACCGGATCACCCGTGCATTCGGAGGGTACGGTGCCGTCCGGTGCGTCAGCATGCGTCTCACCCAGACAAAAGCACGCTGTTGCAGCTCGGTGAATCTGAAAGCCGGCTGTGCTGGCGGCATCCATCGTCACCAAATTATCAGTATTGGATTCACCCGTTCTACAAGTGCTTTCAGTGCCGCCCGTTGTACAATTCGTCAGCGGCGTATCTACAAAATTTGTCGTTGCATTGTTAAACGCATAAAGGGTTGGCAAATTTGCGGTTGTAACAAACATAGGCACGTTTCCGTCAGGCGAAAGCCCGGCATAAATGGTTCCATCCGAACAGATCGTACCGGGCGCGGGAGACAAGCTGCATAGATCATCTGGCTGATCCTTGCCCACGGCCACCCACGCATCGCCCTCGCAATATTGGATGACGTTATAGGTCGTGTTGTAGATAATCGCGCCAGCCTGACCGGATGGGCTGCTGCACCCGCCGCCGCCATTGCCCACAGGACCAAGCGGCACATGACGGTATCCGTCGCAATATTGCATGACGTTATCGGTGGAATTGAAAATCAGCGTCCCTTCGGGCTGGGTTGGATTGGTGCAGGATCTTGGCAGACCTTCGCCATTCGGTGCGTCGGTCGATGCGGTCAATGCGCCCGTTAATGTGAACCCACCGCCCGTTCCATCATTGGTGTGCCAATTCGCAGCCGTCCCGCCGGAGAAGAATATTTCCGGGGCCGCGCCGGATGGCAATTCCCCGTTCGCGCCCAGATATTTTGCGCCGCCTGATAGCGTCCTGAATTTCTCGCGGTTCCCGGCCTGCGATAAATCCATATACGTGCCAAAATCAATCCAGAGATCGGCAATATCGCCGTTCCATTTCCCATTGGCAGGGCCGCCGTTCATCGCGCCAAGCCGCCAGTCTGTCCCCCCGGTCAAATCTATCGTATCATTGGTATAAGTATAATGATTATAACTGGATGTGCCGTTCAGATAACAATGCCGTTTGGCCGGATCAGACAAATCAATGCTGAACAATACATGATACCATGTGCCGGTTACAACATTGGCCGACCCACAGGTAAACTGCCCGATCAAGGCATTGGCGGCATTCCTGACATTCACATTAAAACGCTGCAGGGAATCACTATAATAAAAATCAAATTTGGTCGGGGCACTATTCAATATCCTGTTTCCGGGATTGCCCAAGGCCGCCATACGCACCCAGACACTGCCCGTGATCATTTTTGTATTGGCAACCCCGGTCAGCGCGCCGCCGCGCGTGGCGTAATCATTCGTGCCATCAAAATTCACGGTAACAGGCGTGTACATATTGCTGGATGATTTAAACAGCTCCTCGACCTCCGGAGCAGAAAGAGCGTAACTGTAAAGCCGCACATCATCAATCTGTCCGTTAAAGAAATTGCTGGCCCCGCCTGTTGATCCGATATAAAGCGGTGTTGTCCCATCCAGCAGCGCCGTATTCGGCCCGGCTGTGCTTTGCAACACGCCATCGACATAAATCGCAAAATCGCCGCCCGGCACATAAGTCGCGGCCACATGATGCCAAAGCCCGTCATTCACCGCGCCGCCAAAATTCTGGGAATTGCCGCCGGAAAGCTGAAGCTCTTCTACAATATTCCCGCCAGACAGATAAAGCTGATAATTCTGATCATTGCCGGCTCCCCATTTGGATAATATCGTTCCGGTGGTGGCGCGTGTCTTGATCCAGGCGCTGTAACTGATACCAACCGCCGGATTGAGCAACGCATTATCGGCGATCGAGATCGTATCATTCGTGCCAT
This sequence comes from Alphaproteobacteria bacterium, assembly GCA_035911135.1. Lineage (GTDB taxonomy): Bacteria > Pseudomonadota > Alphaproteobacteria > Micavibrionales > Micavibrionaceae > JAMHWD01. Next base: position 72,356 of record JAMHWD010000011.1, read on the forward strand.
CAAAGGTCAGGCCCGTATTCACGGGCGATGCGACCGAATTTGTTCCCGACAACCCGCCGGCCATCGTGCCTGTCAATGTGCCGCCGGCGCTGTCGGCTGCGCTGGTGCCGGATGTCTCATCCAGCCGCCACCAGCCCAGCATTTTTTTCTCATATTCTATCGGCGGCTGGTCGGTTGCGGTATCCAGCGCGCCATTCAATGTCATGCCGCCGCCTGTGCCTTTATTCGTGTGCCAGCTTCCGGTCGCGCCGGAGAGAAAAATATCAGGCGAGGCCCCGGTCGGGCTCTGCCCGTTCGATCCCAGATCAACGGGCGTACGATTCACACTGATAAATTTTCTGCGATTATCGACATTGGATAGATCCAGATACAAATCACTTTCCAGCCAGAAATCGGCAATCGTTTGCGGGTCGATATTGGCCGCATCGCGCCCGCCCACGCGAAAATTTGTCATGGGCGCGAGATTTAAATTGGTATCGGCATAAACGGGGGCGCTGGCGAATGAATCCACATCATTGATATAAATATGCCGCTTGGCGGGATCGGACAGGTCAAAGCTGAACAAGACATGATTCCAATCGGTGTTATTCAGCGCGGTTGTTGAAACCAGCGTGACAATCGCCCCGTCGCTTTCAATCCTGAAATTCGATGGATTGCTGCCGGACCTCAAGAACCTTAACGTACCAAACGGGCCGGAAATATCCGTCAGGCCGGTACTGGTTGGTAATTTGATCCAGAAACTCCCCGTCAGGCGTTTGGAATTGGCCGGAAACGGATTATTGACCACGACCGAATCCGCCGTTCCATCAAAATAAACGCCGTTCGCCGTATAGGTTGCCGCCTGCCCTTCGGCTCTTTGGCCATGAAGTTTCTGCGCGGGCTTGCCCATGGAGACCCATCTTGTGCCATCGCAATACTGCATGTCGCGGTAATTGGTGTTGTAATACATCTCACCCAGCACGCCTGCGCCGGTCGGCCCGCCATTGCAGGGATAACTGGCATATAACGCCGCGATATCCGCAGCACTCAGCGTACGGCTATACAGGCGCACGTCGTCAATAATACCCGGCCACCCGTAACCGGCAATATGACCGCCCAGCGCATTAAGAATAAAATTTCCTGAGGTATTCGAAATTGTGGCCGTGTAGGTATTTGTCCGGTCCAAAGCCCCGTCGATATATATACTTACCGTATCGGCGGCATCGTTGAAAGTAACGGCGACATGAGACCATTTTCCGTTGGTAAGCGTCCTGTTGCCGCAACTGGTTCCGGATCCCTGAATAAAGAAACAAACCCTGCCGGTGGCCAGTATCATATTGTAATCGCCAACACCGCCGCGTCCGGCAATATCGTCACGGCCCGCATACTGATCCATATTCACCCAGGCGGCGATGGTAACGGCACCCGTCATGTTGAACAGGGCGTTATTGGGAATGCTGACCGACCCACTATTATTGAAAAAATAAACAGCCTTGCCGCCACCGGGGCCATCGACCCATATATTCGATACGGGCAGCTGCCCATTCGTGCCGTGGAGCGCATTGCCGGAACTATCGCTCACGGTTGTTCCTGTTCCTTCATTGAAACGCCACCACGCAGTCAGATTGGATGTAATATCCTGTGCATGGGCGGGGGGAGTAAGGGTCAGCCATAAAAAAAAGAAACCCATCATCGTCATCACACGGCCTGTCCGTGTGATCCATCCTATTTTCACATGGATTACATGGATAAACCATGCAATGACGCTTTGCTTTCTATCCATTATTCATCATCCACTATTCCAAAACTTATCATCACTAATTCCCCTTGCCGATCGCAATCCACCGCGCGCCATCGCAATACTGCACAAGATCGCTGGTGGAATTATAGGTCATCTGCCCCTCAAGACCATACGGATTGGCGCAGCGCGGCGCATTCCCGCGGCGGAAACACACGACATCAACGGTGTTTGTGGTTTTCGATGTGCTAAAGCTCGATGACCCGTTATTCCTGACCGTCACAGTGTTATTATCCTGCTCCCGCGATGTCCACGAGGTCGCGCCGCCTATTGTAAATCTGGTTTTGGCCAATATTTCAGGTTGATTGTTGAAAATCAGGGCCAATTCCGTTGTGGATGGCAGATACCAGTCCGTAAGATCAAAGGCCCAGCTGGGGTTCCCTGTCTCCAGCAATTCACAAATCCTCATGGCCCCGAAATTGGCCAGCGGCCCTTGCCGCGTGGCGTGATTGATACGCCCGTCACTACTTGAATCCGTTGTGATATCATCTGTGCCGGTGGCGTTTTTCCATTGTGCGTTGCCGTTCTGGTTTACGGGGCTGATGAAAATGCGCTCGCCGCCCACCTGCCCGACATAGACGGTTCTATCGTCGCATATATCCCCGATTGCGGGGCATCCTTGCGGATCGGCTTTGATCTGGCCCACGGGCGATCCCATGTTATAAAGTTTCTGGATTTCCGCTGGTCCTAAAATGCGGTTATAAATACGCACATCATCAATCATCCCCGCACCATCGCGAAGACCCGAATAATCCACATTGCCGATCATGACGGTTGGCGTGGTGGCCGTAAATGTGCCTGTCGGGCCAAAAATCTGATTATTGGCAACGACCGCACCGTTCACATAAAAAATCGGGTTATTGGCCGTGGATCCGGTGTCATATGTCACCGCCACATGCACCCATTGATTGATGCCGGGAATGGCGCTTCCGGCCATCCATGATCCATCCTGCGTGGACCAACCATCGACCACATACATCAGATTACCCGTTGCGTGATTGGTCATCAGTATCTTGCCGTAATCGCCAAAGGCCATGATCCCCTGATAATCGCCGGGGTTGAAATAACTGGTATTGACCCATGCGCTCAAGGTGACCTGTCCCAGACCGTTATACGCGCCGGCATTGGACACCGCCACCCGCGCGCTGTTTCCGACATTAAATTCAACCCCCCGGCCTATTGCCCCGCGCATGGACTGGCTGCTGAGCGTTACATTGGTATATGTGCCATTCTGGCCCGTTGGACTGGAATCATAGGCGGTATTGCCTGTGGTTTCCTCCAGCTTCCAATGCCCGATCAGACCGCCCGTGACCTCTGGCCAGGCCGGGGTCATGGAAACATGGCGGTTGCCATCAAAATATTCCATGGTGTGCTGAAGGCTGTTGTACCGGATACCGCTGCGCGCCTGATAGATGGCGGAAATCTCATCATCTGTTATGGCGCGGTTATACAGGCGCACATCATCAAATTCCGCGCCGCCATTGCCGTTTGCCCCCTGCAGGCCGCCGAAAATAAACGTGCCATCTGTTACAGTTATCGCGCGGTTGGCAGTCCCTTTCAAAACATTATCCACGTAAAGACGAAGCTGCGTCCCGTTATAGGTCAGCACCAGATGCTCCCAGATATCGGACATACTTGTGGGGCTCGCAAGAGACCAACTACTGGAGGCCGGAATACCGAACGTAATATTTACCCGGGCATAAATACCGTCGCCGCCGCTAAACAGGCTGCGCCATGTGCCATCGCGCTTAACCCACATCGCCACGGTAAAGGGCGGGTTCGTGCCGGTCGGGAATACATTGGCCACCGATACCCGGTTACCGCTGTTGTCCGGGGGCGATGACGCGAAATCAATCGTTTTGTCCACGGGCGATTCCATGCCATAAGCCGTGATATATCCTGCATTCCCCAGCAAGCTTCCATGCTTCCCGTTACCGCTGGAATCCAATATGAAAGTCCCGCTGGTCTCATCCATGCGCCAATGCCCCAAAAGCCCCGATGACACAACTTGCGTGGCGGTGCTGGCGGGGCCCGGATTGGTCGAAGTTGGCAGCGTGGCCGCCGTGGTCAACGCGCCGCTGGCCACCAGAAAATCACCGGCGGTCCCCCGGTTATTATGCCAGCCCGCCGTCGCACCGGAGAAGAAAAGATCGGGCGTTGATCCGGTCGGCAATTCACCGTTCTGGCCCAGATAAACCGCGCTGCTGTTCAAATAAAATTTTTCGCGGTTGGCCGCCACGGACAAATCGACATATGTGCCAAAATCCAGCCAGAAATCGGCCAGCCCCCCCATAAAGGGATTCCAGTTATTCTGCGGGTCCACACCAAGACCCCATGCAGAATCGGTAAAATCATAATCCACATTGGAAATTCCCGGTCCCGGGTTGACGTAGGTACTAGAATAAGCAACGCCGTCCTGATAATAATGCCATGTATTTGTGGTGGCATTGAACGAGAACATAATATGATGCCAATTGCCATCCGTCACAGCCGTGGAGCTGTACATGTTAAATTGCGGGTTATAGCCTGCCGATCGAATGGCAATGTTCAGCACATCTGTATCCGTGCGCGAGATTACAAAATGATCTGTGGCGCTGGCCCTTTGACTGAATACGCGCTGCCAGTCTGTCGGGTCATCAAATTTTATCCAGAAACTCCCCGTCACGCTTCTTCCATCACTCACACCTGTCAAGGCCGAGCCGCGGCGCAGCCATGACGATCCGTTAAAGGTCACAGCATTAATACCATACGCCCCGGCGGGCGGACCCTTGGGCGCCATGGCCACCCAATTGTTATCATCGCAATAGGTTGGAATATTGCTGGTGGAATTATGAATGATCTGCCCTTCAACACCCGATGGGTTGTTGCACACCGCATAGGCCGGGAAGGAAAAAAATACAAAAAACGTAAAACAGCAAAAAATCATCGTCATCACACGGCCTGTCCGTGTGATCCATTCGTCCTTCTTCTGGATTGCATGGATAAACCATGCAATGAAGTTACTGTTTTTATTCATCATCCCAAATTCCAAAACTTTGCCATCCTAATTTCCCTTACCAATCGCAATCCACCGCGCCCCGTCGCAATACTGCAAGACATCATTGCTGGTGTTATACACCAACGCCCCTTCGCCCTTGACCGGGTTCTGGCATCGCGGCGCGGGCCCCTTGCGGACGCAGCGTATAGGAAACGCACCAGTCTTGCCGACATTTGAATCGTTACCGTTTGTCATGTTTATGGCCTTGGCTGATGTGGCATCGGCCTGCGTCGATGACCAATAACGCTGCACGCCCATAATAATACCCGGCGCGACAGGATTGCCGGTATTGCTGATCAGTTTCAACTCATTTTCTGCTGGCAAATACCAGTCATCATATCCGCCCAGAAGCTTTGTCGCGCACCGATACGCCGCCGGATGTGCCGCTTGCCCATATCTTAAAAGGGTTATTGTGTTGCCGTCGCCGTCATTATTTGTTGTCGTGCGTGATGTACCATGCGACCCCCATATGTAGTTTCCGGTTTCATCGGACGGCGCGGCAAACATGGCCACATTTCCATCCGGCGAAAGGCCGACATAGACCGTCCCGTCATTGCAAACCTGTCCCGCAACCGTACAGCCCAAAGGCAGACTTTTTGTAACACCGACCGCCGTGCCCATATTATACAGCGCCTGAATATCGCCCAGCGGCAGAGCGCGGTTATAAACACGCACATCATCAATATTGCCATCGAATGTAAAGGCATGATTACCGGCCGGGTAAAGCCCGCTATCCCATTTCCGGCCGATCGTGAAAATATTATCGCTGTCGATTATGGCCCCGGTCTGCGCGTCCGTATCCACCAGCACCCCGTTCAGATAGGCGCGTGTATTGGCCCCGTCATAGGTGGCTGCAATATGAAACCACTCCCCAGCGGCAGGCGGCGTGATCTGAGAACTTACATTCGTGTTGGATGCGTTCCTGACATGCCAGCCGATCCTGTTGATGGACTGGTCGTAAAAAAGCGCGGCGGTTGTATTTGTATTGCTCGATGAAGCCTGCCCGGCGATCCAGTAATATGAACTGCCGGTCCAACTCCGGCTCTTGAGCCAGGCTGATATTGTAATGGCGGTCTGGCCGGCCGGGATAAAATCATTGGCATAGGAAACATCATCATTACCATCAAACCTCAGTGATCTGCCCACCGCGCCTGTCGTGCTGTCATTGGTGGCGCTCTGACTGTTGAGCATCGTTAAGGTGCGGTTATTGCCGCTGGAATCGGCGGCCGTTGTTCCGCTGGTTTCATCCAGTTTCCAATGCGCCATCAGGCCGCTGGTAACATCCGGCCATGCCGGGGTCATGGATACAAAACGGTTGCCATCGAAATATTCCATGGTCCTGTGATTGGAATTATACCTGATCCCATCACGGGCCTGATAAATGGTTGTGACCTCATCGGCCGTTAAAACACGGTTATAAACGCGCACGTCATCCACCTGGCCGTTAAAAGGCGTGCCGCCTGATGAATTGGCGGCAATGGTAAAATTATTGGTCGTGCTCATGGATGTACTTGCGCCGGTGATGTTATCGCTATCGGCCAGAACGCCATCCACAAAAATTCGCATATTGCCGGCCCGGTCATAAGTTGCCGTCAACAAATGCCACTGCCCATCCCGCATATCGGTCGTATTTTTGGAACGAATGGCATTGGACGGGCCATCGTCAATATTGGCATCCATCGTACCGTCTGCACCATCAATACCAACCCACCATGATGCGACATTGCTTCCCGCGCGCTTGGCAACAATCATGCCGCCCGCAGATCCGGGTTGCGCCTTGACCCATGCCGAGATTGAAAAATTCTGCGTGGTGCCGAAATCGAAAATATCACCCATACTGATACGGTCATCGACGCCATCAAAAATCATACCTGCAGCCACCGCCCCTGGTCTGGTGGCCGCCGCCGCGGTCATGCCGCCCGCCATGGTGCCTGTGACATTGCCGGTGCTGCTGTCGGCGGCAGTGGTACCACTGGCCTCATCCAATCGCCAATGCCCGATCAGGCCCGATGGCACGATCTCGGTCGTGCTGGATCCGCCGCCCGGTGAAGGGGGAAGCGTGGGCGCGGTGGTCAGCGCCGCGCCATAGGCCGTAAAGCCGCCCAATGTGCCCTTATTCGTATGCCAGCTGGCGGTATCGCCGGAAAAGAAAAGATGCGGCGCGGTGCCATTGGGGATTTCCCCGTTCGCGCCCAGATAAACCGCCTGACCCGACGCGCTGCGGAATTTTTCGCGGTTGGCGGCGATTGAAAGATCGGTATAGGTGTCCAGATCATACCAGAAATCGGCCACCGCCCCGGCATACCACCCGCCGAACCCTTCGCCGAAATTAAAACCGGTTAAAAAATCGAACACGTCATTTGTATAGCTCGAGCAATACGCCCCGGCATCCGCACCATCGACATAAAAATGCTGGCGGGCTGCATTGGTCAGGTCAAACGACCACATGACATGATGCCAGTTCGTATCATTGATCATGATACTGGTATTCTGGCAGATCATGATATAGGTATGCCCCGAATTGCGCCCCGTCACAACAATCGAGCCATCATCATTGACGAATATCGTCAGACGGTCCGTCTCCAGCAGGCGGCCATTAAATGTCGTATTGGCCTTTTTGATCCACATGCTGCCCGTCAGTTGCCGCGAATTTGTGGGCGGGGCAAGGCCTGTGGCCTGCAAATATGTGCTGGTTCCGTTAAACACCACCGCATTGATGGCGTATCCGCTGCTGGGGTTGCCGCCGGCCATACCGATCCAGTTCGTGCCGTCGCAAAATGCCGGGACGTTGCGGTTGGACAGATAGGTAACATCGCCCTCCACGCCGGCGGGATTTGTGCAGGCAAAGGCTGCCCCTGAAGCCAAAGATGAAATACCCATCACGATCAGGGCCGCAAGAAAACGGATACGGGGACGCATCATGCGCGCCAGCCGCGCGGCGGGACCCGTCTCTGCGTTTCGGTTTTTGTCTGTGTGACGGGCCACGATGACCTCTTACCCCTTACAAGATTTGACATCAAGGCTGACGACGAAGCAGCATAAAGAACATTCCGCCCATCATCGCCATCATAACAAGAACCAGCCAGTTATCATAGGCGGCGCGGGAAATCCCATATTCCGTATGAACTTTTAATCCTTCAACATCGCGGATCAGCTGGCCTTGCGCGGTTTTCATCGCGGCAATCTCGGCCTTGAGGGATTCATTCTCGGCCTTCAAGGTTTTAACCCCTTCAATCATCGGCGCGATCAGGCCGATGTAATTCACGGATTTCGTGCCCATCTCATCATCCGCGGTGCTGACCAGTTCGGGGAAAATCTTCTCCAGCTCCTGCGCCATCACACCGTATTCCATCGGGCCATGCGGGTTGTCTTTCATGTGGAACGTATAGGTGTCGATCATGCCCAGTTTTTCAATGACATCCCTGGCCTCCAAAGGCTTGATATCGGTTTTAAGGCGCATATCTGATGTATCGGTCAATACGCCGCTATAATTGATATCGCCTGTTACCGTCAGCTCCACGCCCGTGCTTGCGGCAATCGAAACTGCGCCGGCATTGCTGATCGTCATACGCTCGGTATTGGCCGTATCAAAGCGGATCGTATCATCATCCGCGCCTTCCTCGACCTGGATTTTGGTATCGCCATCGGCATCGGATACGCTGGTTGCTGCGCCTGATATATAGGTTGGCGCATTGCCGGCCGTCAGCCCCAGAACAAGCGAGGTGCTGGTGCGGATATCACCCACCACATGCAATCTATTGGCTGGTGTCGTTGTGCCGATACCGACATTTCCGCCATTATTGACCGTTACGCGTTCCGTACCGGCTGTTTCAATCCGTACAAAATCCTCATCGGCGTTTTTCTCGACCAGAACACGTGTATCGGCATCGGCATCGGACAGGCTTGTCGATTCACCGCCAATGGCGCGCCATGCCGCTATAGTCAGATCATAGTAATAAAACGCGCGAAGATCTGTATCAAACACCATCAGACCATTGGCCGGGCTGGCAATCGCCGTTCTTTGTGCCGTGGACATGCGCGGTGCCAAAAACCCGCGGGTGGTTGAGTTTATATCCATCATCGCTGATGGCGTTTCAACACCATTATTCAGCTGAACCGCGCCCGATGGGAAAAACACCACTCCTGAGCCATATGTTGTGCCGTTCCAGTTTACAATTGTCAGTGCGTTCTGCAGCGCCGCTGTAGTATAGGCATTGCTGTATGCGCCCATATGCCAGCCCTTATTGGTATTATCCTGACCCAGCCATTTTGTTAAATCACTCCGCATGGTAAATAATGTCAGAGCCGCCTGTCCACTTGCTGTGCCCGGAACCGCAACCCCCAGACCAGCCGATGCCCCGCCCATAATATCCAGATTCATGACCGGCGTGGTCGTGCCGATACCGATGCTGCTCGCGCTGGAGTCGATAAAGAATGTATTGGCATCAAAATTCAGATCGGCGTTGTTCGTATCCATGTTGATGGTGGTGGTGGCATCCAGCGTCATGGTATCGGTGAATTTGTCCCAGTCCAGCGTGTCATCACCCACAGTTCCGCCGCACGCGCCGTTCACCCAGGTGCTCGTACCGGAGTTATAAATCAGACACTGGCCGTTGGTGGGTGTGGGCACCTCAACATCGCTCAAGGCATCCAGCGCCGGGCCGATATAGACCGGTGCATTGCCGGTCACGCCGCCGAATTTCAGGTAATTGGATACGCCCACATCGCCCACGACATCCAGCTTTGCCCCCGGCGTGGCCGTACCGATACCCATATTCCCGTTTGAACTGATGACCGCGCGTTCTGTTCCGGCGGTATCAAAACGGATGGTATCATCATCCGCGCCTTCCTCGACCTGGATTTGCGTATCGCCATCGGCATCAATAATCTTGGCGGCGTTGCTGCCCGTACCAATCGCGCGCCATGCTGTGCCCGTCAGATCGTAATAGTAGAACGCCCGCAAGTCAGTATCAAATACCATCAAACCATTGGCGGGCGTTGCAATCGCCGTTCTTTGCGCCGTGGTCATGCGGGGCGTGAGGAAACCTTGCGTGGTGGATTGCACATCCAGTACGGCCGTAGCATCGGCGATTGTGGGACCGATACTGATACGGCCTGTTGAATGAATACGCATACGCTCGGTTAGCGTTCCTGTCGTTGATGTATAGAACAACATATTACCGCTATTATCCGCGCCAGAACGGTTCGAGATAATCGCAGCGTTCAAATTGGTACTGTTATAAAACAGCACGCCTCCGACATTGGCATCGGTTGTCTGATTACCTTGAATCTCCACAACCGATGTCGTGGCAGGCGTGCCTGCCGAGGATACTGTCAGGCCTGTGGCCGCTGATGGGTATAGTTTAGGCGTAGCCGTGCCAACACCCACGCTATTGGCGCTGGAGTCGATAAAGAATGTATTCGTATCGAAATTAAAGTCCGCGTTATTCGTATCCATGTTGATCGTGGTGGTGGCATCCAGCGTCATGGCATCGACCAGCTTGTCCCAATCCAGCGCGTCCGCCGCGATGCTGCCCGCGCCGCCGCAGGCCCCGGCCTGCCATTCGGATGCGGTGTTGTTATAAACCAGGCACTGACCATCCGTCGGCGCGCTGTTGACATCGCTTAAGGAATTAAGCGCCATATAGGTCGGCGCGTTGCCCGCCATGCTGCCGACGCGCACGCCGCCATTGACATCCAGCGCCGTCACGGGCGTATTCGTGCCGATACCCACGGCGTTGGCGCTGGAATCAATCACCAGCGTATTGGCATCGAAATTCAGATCATACGATCCCATCGCAATTGTTGTCGTAGCATCCAGCGTCATGGCATCAATCATGTCATCCCAGTCGATGCTGTTTGCGCCAACGCCAGCCGCCGTCACAGCCGTCCATGCAGGCGTTGCGGCGTTGTAATAATAAAGCCCGTCCAGATCCGTATCATAAACAATCAAACCTTCGGCGGGTGTTGCAATCGCTGTTCTTTGCGCGGTGGTCATGCGCGGCAGCAGCGCGCCTTGCGTTGTGGATTGTATATCCAAAATGGCGGTAGGGGCGATCGTGTTAAGGCCGCCGCTTATGCCAATCCCGACCCGGCCGGCGGAATCTACACCCATACGCAATGCCAATGCGGGTCCGGTGCTAAAGGCTAATCCGCCCGCTGTTGCATGCTGTGAGAAGATGGAAAATCCGGCTGAGGAGGTATTGCCGACCAAGCCAAGCCCGCCGCCCGCGATTGAACGTTGCAGGGCCATCAATTGTCCCGCATCAGATTCTGCGACAAGACCGGCCTGTGCAGATGCGCCTGTATCCATGTTTTGTACCCCCGACATGGTTGACGCGTTCTGGGCCTGATTGACGTGAAATTTATAAGACGGCGTTGCCGTACCGATACCCACGCTGTTGGCACTGGAATCGATCACGAATGTATTGGTATCGAAATTCAGATCCGCGTTGGCGCCGTCCATGGCGATCGTGGTGGTGGCATCCAATGTCATGGCATCCATCATGTCATCCCAGTCGATGGAATCCGGCGAGATCGAGGCCGCGCCGCCCGCACCGACATCAATCCATCCTGTGCCGTCATAAAACTGGAAAATACCCGATGTCCCGGCATCCGTGACATAAACCAGCAAACCTTCAGCCGGGCCGGCAATGGCGTTACGCTGGGCAATGGTCATACGCGGAGTCAGGAAACCTTGCGTGGTAGATTCAATCTGCATAATCGCCGAGGCATTCACAGATGCGCTACCCACACCAACCTTGTTCACCGTTGTATAGGTCACGCCGTTGGGCGCATCCAGCGTCCAGTCAGTCGCCGGGGCGGGCTGGCCGGATACGCGGCCGATCCGCACGCCGCCCAGCGTGTCTTCGTATTCAATGTAATCATTCGTGCCGTTTTCGCTCCATATCCCGGCATCCGCGCCGCCGCCGCCGACATCCACCCATGCCGACCCGTCATAGAACTGGTAAACGCCCGATACGCCGCCATCGGTGGCATAAACCATCAGGCCTTCGGCCGGGGACGCAATGGCATTGCGCTGCGCGGTGGTCATACGCGGCGCCAGAAAACCGCGCGTTGTGGATGAGATATCCAACGCCGCCGTTGCCGCAGGCGTTGCTGTGCCGATACCGATGCTATTCGCGCTGGAATCGATGAAGAACGTATTCACATCAAAATTGAAATCGGCGTTATTCGTATCCATGTTAATGGTGGTCGTGGCATCCAGCGTCATGGTATCGATGAAATCATCCCAATCCAGCGAATCCGCCAACACGCCGCCCACAGGCTCCCAGGCGGTCGTGCCGCTGTTATAGTGATAGAGCATGTTCAGGTCAGTATCATAGACAATCAAACCGGGCGCGGGGCCGGCAATCGCCGTTCTTTGCGCCGTGGTCATGCGCGGCAGCAATACCCCGTTTGTGGTGGATGTCACGGTAAAGACCGAACTGGCCGTACCGCCGCCATTGATCACGATTGATCCGTTCACCTCCAGATCGCCCAGATCAACCAGATCCTCGCCATCGGCATCGTTACCCGCGGCCAGAACTTCGGCAATCGTATTCGTGCCGCCCGGCCCTGAACCTGTGCCGCAATCATCCCAGATCACATTCCCGCCGGAAATACGCAAGCACTGATCATTCGTCCCGCCTGTATCGGAAATTTTGTCCGCGGTGACGGAATCATCCTGCAATTCGGCAGTACCGATGGCATTATCATCCATCTTGTCATTATCAATGGCGTTATTGGCAATTGTGAGCGCGCCATCGGTAGCAATGCTGGCATCGTTGCTCATGGGCACTGAAAAAAATGCGCTGCCATCATTCACCAGAATATTCCCGGCCGTGTTGGGCGACAACTTCAACCCCGTTGCAGAGATAGTCCCGTTTACGGTCAAGGTATCCGTCAGGGTGGATACATCATACGTATCGGCAAATCCGATGGCCACGCGCTTGTTCTGCAAATCGCCATGCAGCACATCGCCGATATTCAAGTAATCCGCCGTCGTACCCGGCGTTGGCGATTCCACATCCCCCAGCAAGATATTGCTGGTGACGTTGTCATTGCTTAGCATCTTTGTGGCATCAACCCGGTATTCCAGATCGGTATTAATCACGCCATTGGTGTCCAGATCGCCGTTTGCTGCGGTGATGGTGAGCTGGGAATTCACATCCACATCCCCCGTCACATCCAGCGTGCTGGATAATGTCGTTGCGCCTGTCACGCCCAAAGCGCCGCTTAATGTTGTATCGCCGGTAACCCCCAGCGTCCCGCCTAATGTGGTTGCGTTCGTACCGGATACGGTCAGCGTGCCGGTTAATGTCGTTGCGCCTGTTACATCCATCGTGCCCGTCAATGTCGTTGCGCCCGTCACATCCAGCGCCGCGCCTGCCGTGACCTTCCCGGCAGAATAAGAAATATCGTTTCCTGTTTTTGTCCAGACCGAACCGGAGGATTTAAAACCAGAGGGATTGTCGCAAATCTCGACATTCATGGTCGCAGAATTAACGCGCAGCAATCCGTCATTGGCGGCATTGCCCGTACACATCACATCCGTCAATTCGTTTTCATCCGGCAACACCATCGAGGCCGCGCCAAGGCGGAGCTGCGCCGTGGCTGTTCCGCTCAAATCCACGGTTTCGGTAAACGATGCACCGCCCGTTACGGCCAGATCACGATCGATACTCGCGCCCGTTGTCCCGACAGGGGTCCACAAACCACCCGATGTCGTCACGGCATCATTATAGGTAAAGGAAACAACAATATCGTCGCCCAGCTTTGTCGCATAGGCAGGATCATTGCCGCAGGTCGATTGGAATACGCGGTCAGGTCCGGCGGAAATAATCGCCACAGTTGGAAAATTCGTACTTTCCGTTCCTTGCAAATGCGTACCGGCGCAGCTCGTGCTGTCGGGTCCATGATTCCAGGCGCAATACCCATAGCGCATGCCCCAGGGGTCAGTTTTTGTAGCACCCGATGACATTGGAATACATCCGCCGCCGGTCGGTGCGGTCCCGCATGCTTGTGGATCAATCGGCTCAACATATTCAACCATTGTGCCGGTGCTAATGTCAGTATCGCCTGTACATGTCGTATTGCCTTCGGATTCCCCGATAATAAACCGCCCGGAAACTTTCATCTCCGCCTTGGCCTGTTCGATCCGGTTGACCTCGACCATCGTCGAAAGGGGGCCGCGCATCGTGGCCATGATCCCTGCGCCCAATACGCCGACAATGGCGACCGCGCCGAACAGGGTGAAGAACACGTTCCCGCGCTCGCCGCTTCGGCGATTTTTCGGGGTTTTCCCATGCCCCTTGCCGATGGCCGGGCCTGAAATGCGACTTGTCCTATCGTGATCGCGGCTGGTCATGGCGTGAATCCGTTACAAATGGCTGAAACTGTGAATTGATCAAAACGGGCGAGGAAGTACGCAGCTGTGGATAAACAAAAGCGCACGCTGTGGATAACAGCGGCAAAATCAATAATATCAAATAATTAAATACAATGTAAAGGCCAGCGTTCGCTGTGGATAATTCTGGCGCTATGGATAGTGTTTCCAACATTCCCGCTTGTAGCCGCTCCCCTTGCGCAAATTTTCGCGTTTTTCTTCTTAAAACCTGCCCGCCCCGTATTACAGGCAAATTCCCACCCTTTAATTATCCTTAAAATGTATTGATAAAAGCTTAGCGAAATATAAAAGCACTATGAAAATAGCAGCTTTTTTCAGGCAGGAAGCGGCACGTCGTGCTTTTTGAGCATTTTTTTCTGGCGCGCGCCCATGGTTTTGGGGTCAAACCCCTCGATCAGTTCGTTAAACAGCCGGAACCAGTTTACCTCGGCGTTCAGATGGATAAACACCGACCCCAGCCCCAGCGCGGCGCGGTCCATGAATACAAATTCGCGCGGGACCTTGATGCCACCGCGCTCCTTGCTGAGTTCGCGCAGTTTGGTATGGACCTTCTCGGCGGTGTCGCGCCCGTAAACCGCGCCCTTGGCATGACCGATGACGCGGACCTTGTCCTCCATCAGCGGGCCATAGAGAAAATTCGCCCAGATATTCAAGGTCTCGATCTGCTCCTTGGAAAGGTCTGAAAACCCCCATGTCTCATAGGCATGGACCGCCAGCGCGTTATCCCCGCGCATCAGGGCGTGATACAGATCAATCACACCGCCCACAAATTGCGGCGGAAAGGCCCGTACACAGCCAAAATCCAGCAGGTTTATCCCGTCATCCTCGCGCCGGATCGTATAATTCCCCAGATGTGGATCGCCGTGGATCACGCCGTAATAATAAAGCGGCACATACCACGCCCGGAACATATTCATCGCAATGCGGTTGCGTTGTTCTATGGGGGCGTCCTTATAGGTCAGGACTTTTTCGCCCTCCAGCCATGTGGCGGTCAGCAGCCTGCCGGTCGAGAGATCATCCACCACCCCCGGCACATGCACATGATCCTCGTCTTTCAGGATATCCTCATACAGGCGGCAATGCTTTGCCTCCAGCGCGTAATCCAGCTCTTCGCGCAGACGCGCTGAAAGTTCGGCATGGATATGGCCCGTCTTGATCGAAGGGTCGTAGCGTTCAAAAATGGAAAAAATGAGTTTGAGCTGGTTTAAATCCGCCTCGATGGCCGAAGCCATATCCGGGTATTGCAGCTTGCAGGCCACATTCCGGCCATCAAGCGTAACCGCGCGGTGGACTTGCCCCAGACTGGCGGCGGCGGCGGCCTCGCGCTCGAATGATGTGAATTTTGTTTCCCATTCCGCGCCGAGCTCCGCCTTCATGCGGCGCTTGACGAACGGCCAGCCCATCGGCGGCGCGTTGGATTGAAGCTGCTGGAGTTCCTGGGCATATTCCGGCGGCAGGGCTTCGGGGATGGTGGCCAGAATCTGGCCGACCTTCATCAAGGGGCCTTTCAGCGCGCCCAATGCCGCGACCAGCTGCTCGGCGTGTTCCTTGCGCTCGATCTTGATGCCAAGGTAGCGTTCCCCGGCCAGTTTCGCCGCAAGCCCCGCCATCGTTCCCGACACGCGCCCATAACGCGTGATGCGGCGCGTCAAAGAATTCTTGTCCCTGTAGGAATCGTTGTCCATGGCTGTATTCAATGTGACGATCTGCCTCGAAAAGTCCATATGCAAAAAAGAATTATTTTTCTGCCCCGGCAATTTTGATAGACTTGGCGCAGGATAATTTTTTTATAAGGTTGTTGACCCCGCTATGCGAATTACCGCCATTTCTCTCCTTTTTTTAACCACCCTGATCGTCTTTACGCCATCACGACCGGCCATGGCCGCACAGACGTTTTTCGATGTGCTCTGGAATGTCTTTTTCGGTGTGCCCGATACCGGGCCAAAACCTGAAGAAACCCTGCAAGCGCCATTTTCCTACGATCAGGCGATGGAGACTAATGGAAAAATTGCCGGCGAACCCCAGGCCGGATCACTGACTCATCCTCACGCGGCGGAAAATGATATTTCGCGCTGGCTGGTGACAACCGTTTCCGAGGCGCTCACCTATGATGCCAGCGCCGCCAAGGACCCGGCGGGTCAGGGGTATGAATCCAAGAAGAAAAATTTTACGCCCGGCGGCTTCAATCAATATATGCAATTCCTGCAGGCCAATAACATTACCAAAGTCATCGATTCGGAACGCTTTCATATCAAAAGCTTCGTCGAAGACCGTCCGCTCTTGCTGAATGCCGTCGCGCATGAAGGGCGCTATCGCTGGCTTTATGAAATCCCGGTCATGGTCTCCTATATGGATGCGAAGAACTTCAATTACAAGGAAACCAATCCGGTCAACCAGAAGATCATGCTGACCGTCCAGCTTGGCCGCGCCAAGGATAGCGGCAATGACATGGAAGTCCTGATCGAGACCTGGAATGGCAAAAGCCAGAAAGTCGATAAGCGCTGATCAGAACGCGTTTTCCTGCGCCGTTTATGGCCTGTGGGAAATCGTATAAATTCTGTTTTCATTTCTGCCACAATGCTTTAAAAACGCACTTGTACCAATACAGTATTGCAATGGAATGCGGGCGGCCTCAAACGCCCCCGCACTGAAAAGGATTTGTATCATGCAGGAAAAAGTCGCCAGTTTCCCGGCCTCCAAAAACGCTGATGAACCCGCCGATGTCGGCGGCGTTGCCGGCAAGCGCCTCAAAGCCATTATCGAGCGCATTGAACGCCTCGAAGAAGAGAAAAAAGGTCTGGCCGATGATATCAAGGATATCTACGCCGAAGCCAAGGGCGTTGGCTTTGATACCAAAACCATCCGCAAGGTAATCGGCCTTCGCAAAATGGATACGGAAAAGCGCCGTGAATCCGAAGAACTTCTGGAACTTTACAAATCCGCCATCGGTATGGACTGATTGAAATCAGCCTTATAGGCCGGATTATCACTGACATCGGGCATCGCCGCCCATATGGCACGAATTGGCATGGCGCTTAGCGCCACATCAAACATCGCGCTGCGCTCGTTTTTCGGGACAGGATTATTCCCATCCAGATCACGCATGTAATCCAAAGCTGCCTGAATACCCGGCTTGATTGTCTCTGCCAAAGTTTTAAGATCAGCTTGCCGGTAGGAAAGACCTGAGAAATGCGCCTTCGTATCGGGCGCGGCAGTCAAATGGCGGTTTTCGGTATCAATCCTGAAATTATCAAACTGGTAATCGCGAAAGACTTCAAATCCTGTTTTCCGGTCTTTCCCTTTCGTGGCGGATGCCAGCGTCCAGGCCGTGGCCAGCGCCTTTTGCTGGATACTCGATATCGTTTTGAAATTCTCCGCTGATTCACCAAATTCTGCTGCCTCCGGCAATGCGCTGGCGCTTCCATACCGGATGTAATCATTTAACGGGCGCTCAATCTCCGCAACCAACCCTTCGGAATACCAGTTACCGTTATAGGAAAAGGGAACGCCCTCAACCCCGCGGCCCATTTTCAATTGGGCAAATCCCAAAATCAGATGCGCGAAATCATGGGTGATATTCTGCGGGCCGACAAAATTGAAATTTGCACAATGCGCCTCAACCGCCTGCCGGATGGTCATATCCTCATCCAGCATCCGCACCAGTTCGCCATAAATGGCAAAGCATGGATCGTCCTCCACAGGGCGCGTTAAATTCGGGATTTCAGGTTTCATGCGACCCATCATACATGAAAAAATGCAAATATGGAAATTTTACTGCCTGATCCTATTGACGGCCCTTGACCAGCGCATCCACCACTGCCGGATCGGCCAGCGTCGATGTATCGCCAAGGCTATCCAGCTCATTGGCGGCAATCTTACGCAAGATACGGCGCATGATCTTGCCTGAACGCGTCTTGGGCAGGCCGGGCGTGATCTGGATTTTATCCGGGCTGGCAATCGGGCCGATGATCTTGCGGACCGTCTGGACAATCTCCTTGGACAGATCGGGGCCATCGGATTGTCCGGCATTCAAAATGACATAGGCGTAAATCCCCTGCCCTTTAAGATCATGCGGATATCCCACAACCGCGCTTTCAGCCACGGCCGGATGTTCATTGATTGCGCTTTCAATCTCGGCAGTACCAAAACGGTGGCCGGAGACATTGATCACATCATCCACACGGCCCGTGATCCAGTAATATCCATCCTCATCGCGGCGCGCGCCATCGCCCGTGAAATACAAACCCGGAAAGGTCGAAAAATAGGTCTGCTTGAAACGCTCGTGATCGCCATAAACCGTTCGCATCATTCCGGGCCAGCTATGCAGGATCACAAAATTTCCTTCGGCTGCGCCTTCCAGAAAATTCCCCTCCCCATCGACAATGGCGGGCTGGATGCCGAAAAACGGCCAGCTGGCTGAACCGGGTTTCAGCGGCGTTGCGCCGGGCAACGGCGTGACCATATGCCCGCCTGTTTCGGTCTGCCACCATGTATCAACGATCGGGCATCGTTTATCGCCCACCACATCATGATACCATTTCCAGGCCTCCACATTGATCGGCTCACCCACGCTGCCCAGAATACGCAATGATTTACGGGATGATTTCTTCACCCATTCATCACCCTCGCGCAGCAATGCGCGAATGGCTGTCGGGGCGGTATAGAAAATATTGACCTTGTGCTTGTCGATCACCTGCCAGAAGCGCCCGAAATCCGGATGACTGGGGATGCCCTCGAACATCAGCGATATCGCGCCATTGGCCATCGGGCCATAGACAATATAGGAATGACCCGTCACCCAGCCCACATCGGCTGTGCACCAGTAAACCTCGCCCGGCTTGTAATCAAATACCATCTCATGCGTCATGGAGGCATAAACCATATACCCGCCTGTTGTGTGCAAAACGCCCTTGGGCTTGCCTGTAGATCCGGAGGTATAAAGGATAAACAGCGGGTCTTCCGCGTTCATCGGCTCGCAAGGGCAATCGGCGCTCTGCGCTGCCAGCAGATCATGATACCAGATATCAACCGGCGCGTTGAAGGCAACATCCCCGCCGGTGCGTTTCAAGGTCACTACATGGCGCACGCCTTTGGATTTGGCAACCGCCTCATCGGCATTGGCCTTTAAGGGTACTTTCTTGCCGCCGCGCAGTCCCTCATCGGCGGTGATAATAATTTCCGCGCCGCAATCGGCAATTCTATCGGCCAGCGAACCCGGCGAAAAACCGCCAAAGACCACGGAATGAATCGCGCCAATCCGCGCGCAGGCCAGCATCGCATAAGCCGCCTCCAGCACCATGGGCATGTAGATAATCACGCGGTCGCCTTTTTTCACGCCCAGTGATTTTAATCCATTGGCGAGTTTCGAAACCTCGTCCTTGACCCCGGCATAGCTTACCGTCTTGCTCTCGGATGGGTCATCCCCCTCCCAGATCAGGGCCGTATTGCCGCCATTCCCCGCCTCGACATGGCGGTCCACGCAGTTATGGCAGGCATTCAAAATGCCGTCTTCATACCATTTGATATCGACATTGCCATGAAAATCGCCGCTGCGGATTTTGGTAGGGTTTTTAAACCAGCTGATGCGCTTGGCCTGCACCGCCCAGAAAATATCAGGCTGCTCGACCGAACCCTTATACATCGCGTTATATTTATCGGCGGTGATATGGGCGGCTTTGGCGATCTGATCGGCGGGCTTGAAGATTTCACTCATTTAAAAAATCCTTCCTTCAGTTCTTACAGGCTGGTCTTTGATTTTAACATGAAATGAAAGCACAAAGGGCGATTGGTTATTGTGCGGCGCCGCACAAAAAAACTTCTACGCAGAACTTGAAATCCGGCCCCGGAACATTAGAAGCCTCCTGAGATTGATGAAATCAGGCCTTCTTCTCAGCCAGTTTTTTCTCAAGCCAATGGATGGTGTAATCGCCGGATATGAATTCCGGCTGGTCGAGGATCCATAAATGAAGGGGAAGCGTTGTTTTTACGCCCTCGATGATGGTTTCCTGAATGGCGCGTTTGAGACGCTGGATGCATTCCTCGCGGCTTGAGCCAAAGGCAATGAGCTTCCCGATCATGGAATCATAATAAGGCGGGATCGAATACCCCTGATAGAGCGCGCTGTCGAAACGAACGCCCAGACCGCCCGGCGCATGGAATTGCGTGACCTTGCCCGGTGACGGGATAAAGCTTTGCGGGTCTTCGGCATTGATGCGGATTTCAATCGCATGGCCGCGCAGACGGAACGGCCGCCCGGCTTCGCGGTTGATGCTCAAAGGCTGACCGGCGGCCACCTTGATCTGCTCGGCGATCAAATCCACGCCTGTAATCATTTCCGTTACCGGATGTTCCACCTGAATACGCGTATTCATTTCCATGAAATAGAATTTGCCGTCTTCATACAAAAATTCAATCGTGCCTGCGCCGACATAACCCATTCTACCGACCGTATCAGCGGCAAGATTACCGATCTGCTCGCGCAGTTCCTCGGTCAGGACAGGAGAAGGGCCTTCCTCGACCAGTTTCTGGTGGCGGCGCTGGATGGAACAATCGCGCTCGCCCAGATGAACCGCATTGCCATGCTTGTCGCCGAAAATCTGAATCTCGATATGGCGCGGCTTTTCGAGGAATTTTTCCATGTAAACCGTATCGTCGCCGAAATTGGCTTTGGCCTCGGCGCGCGCGCGGTTGTATTGCTCGATGAAATCTTCTGCGGCGCGGACAATCTGCATGCCCTTGCCGCCGCCGCCCGATGCGGCCTTGATCAGGACTGGAAAGCCCATTTCCTTGGCCAGTGCCAGACCGGCCTCGCCGCTTTCCAGCGCGCCTTCTGATCCCGGAACAACAGGAAGGCCCAGAGCCTTCACCGTCTTTTTCGCCATGACCTTATCGCCCATCTTCTCAATCAGCTCCGCAGGCGGACCAATAAAGGTAAAGCCGTGCTCCTCGACCATGCGGGCAAATTGCGCGTTCTCGGACAAGAATCCATAGCCCGGATGAATGGCATCTGCGCCGGTCAGCGCGGCGGCGCTTAAGATCGCCGGAATGTTCAAATAGCTGTCCTTGCCCGATGGCGGGCCGATACAGACCGATTCATCGGCAAGACGCACCGCCATGGAATTGGCATCCGCCGTGGAATGAACGGCAACGCTCTCGATGCCCATCTCGCGGCAGGCGCGAATAACGCGCAAGGCAATTTCACCGCGATTGGCTATCAGGATTTTTTTGAACATGGGCGATTTACTCGATCACCATCAGGACATCGCCATATTCGATCGGCTGGCCATCCTTGACGAGGATCTGCGTCACGGTCCCGCCCTTATCGGCCTTGATCGGGTTCATCACCTTCATGGCCTCGATGATCAGCAGCGTATCGCCGGGCTTTACGCTCGCGCCCTTGGACACGAAAGGCGGCTTGCCGGGTTCAGACGCCAGATAGGCCGTACCCACCATAGGTGAAGTCACCGCGCCGGGATGCGAATGCGCCACTGTGTCAGAGCTCATATTCGCAGGCTGGGGCAAGGTAGGATCGGAATGCATCATCACAGGCGATGCCGGCGCGCCCAGAACGGCTCCGCCGCCCATCACGAGCGCCCCGCCGCCCTTGGAAACACGGATGCCCTTGTCGCCATCGGCGACCTCGATTTCGGTCAGGCCCGTTTCATCCAGAAGACGGGCGAGTTCCTTGATAGCGCTTGAATCTATTTTCATAATTTTTTCTTACTTGTTAAAAAGACGTATCTGATTACAAAAATTAGAGCCAGAAGTCAAAGAATGATCAACACAGCATAGAGATAGGTTGCGTATAGTTTTTGGCAAACTACGATATATTCTCTTGGTCCTAAGGGGCTGAAAGCAATGATTTTCCCTATATTATTTTAACATAATATTAATAGAAGCCTCGTATCGTTTAAGGGTAAAATAGGAAAAATGCGGCTTTGCTGGTATAATTTCAGGCAAAGCCATCAAGGCGGGATCAGGTTTATATGAGGGATAAGTTCAGCATGACCAGCACCGGACAGGACGGCGAGATGTCTCCAGCCGTAAAGACCCCGCGCTATGATTATTTTGTCTATACGCCCGGCGGCGATAATCCCGATATTGGTATCCGTATTTTACTCGATGACCGTGGCCGCAAGCTTGGCGCGGAAACTGTAAACCCCAATACCGGGGATATACAATTGGGACAAACGCGCATCAAAACAGTTGAAGAAGGCATCGGCGTGCGTGAAAGCAGCGCAGAAGAATTTCACCGCCTGCATCAGGATATTTTGCACAAGCTGGGACAATTCCCCGCCAATAAAAATGAAATCATGTAAGGGGCTGGGCGGATAAAATTTCTTCTGCATAAAAACAAATATACAAAAAATAAAAAAATAAGCGGCAATCAGGGTTAAGAGGATAGTGACAGACGGCATCAATAATACAGATATAACACCAGCACAGCCCGCCGCTCCGGTACCGGATTCCTATGGTGTGAAACCCGCGCAATCGCTTGAGGGTTTTGGCGAGATTATCGAGCAGGCCGGACAATCGCAGGGCATGCTTCAGGACGCCGGGCAAAACATCGCCGACGTGCTCACTCAGCGTTATCCGGGCTTGTTCCCCGATCTGGAATTTTCCCAAGGCCCTCTCAAGCAAGAAGACCGCGCCGCCGTAAAATTACTGGGCGATAGCGGCAATGCGCTCGATCCGGCCAAGGCCCCTGAAATTGTGGATCTGGTGCGCGGGCGGATCGTGATTGATACGGCCGATCAGGTGCGCGCCATCCGCGAAGTGCTGGCCGATCCGGAACTTCGGGAATCGCTTGGCATCGAATATGCCAAGGATCGCTTCGCAAAACCCAGCGATACGCATTACCGCGATATAAATTTGAGCGTCCGCCTGCCCAACGGGCATGTCGCTGAAATCCAGATCAACCAGCGCGACATGATGGCCGCCGCCGAATTTACGCATGACCCTTATGAAGATGCCGATGCCATTCGTAAACGCGCCCAGATCGAAGGCCGCACCGTCACGCCGGAAGAACTTGATGAAATTGAACGCCTGCAAAATTTCTCGCAGGATGCCCATGATATGGGCGCTGCGCGTTTTGAAGGGGCAGATGATCTTTTGAGCGAAGCGGGCCGCGCCAAGCTGGACAAGGATTATGCCGGGCGTCTTGCCGCTGATCCTGCTTACGTGCCGGGCGAGACTA
Source organism: Alphaproteobacteria bacterium (assembly GCA_035911135.1). Classification (GTDB taxonomy): domain Bacteria; phylum Pseudomonadota; class Alphaproteobacteria; order Micavibrionales; family Micavibrionaceae; genus JAMHWD01. The sequence continues at coordinate 95,775 of JAMHWD010000011.1, forward strand.
TTCAATCGGGGCATAAATATGACGCGCTGATCGTGGATGGTGCCTTGCCGATTGATGAATCCAAATACGCCTATGGCGGGATCGGCGCCAAGGAACTCACAAGGCAGGCCGGCATCGAGGTTGATGGTATTACTCTTGATATGCTGGATAACTCGGCCCTTGCCGCTCAAACGCCGGCAATATCGCATGAACCCGCCGCCAACATCCCGGATGCCCCGCACATTGCTGCGGAAAGCGGCGCGCTTTCCTTCACTGAACAGCTGGGCCGCCGGGCCGGTATTATCGGCGGTGTGGTCGTTGCCGGGGCGCTGGCCGTTTCTGGTGCGAGCGCAGGCGAAGTTGCCCTTGGCACGGCCGAGGCCACAATCCCCGGTGTCTCATCGGCTGTGGCGCTTGAGGAAGGCCGCTATGCCGAAGCCGGAATGCGCGGCGTGGAAGAAGTTCCCGTTCTTGGCCTTGCCGCCTCCGAGATTGTCCGTCCAATTGCCAGGGGCGCGGGATATGACATGGACCCTTCCTTGCTGGCCATGGCCCTTGCCAGCGAACCCAGAGAAATAAGCCCGGAGCAGAAAAAATTCTGGGACGTGTATGATAACCTGCCCGCCGCGGCCACCGATGACATGCCGCCGGAAGTAGCAGGTCTTGTCGAACTCAAGGGCGCGATCGAGCGCGGCGAAGCCTCCATCCGGGATGCCGCGCCGGAACACAGGGAGGCCGCTATCGAGGCCACCATCGCCGTCGAGGATCGTTATTCCGTTCTCTATGATGATTTGACGGATAATGAAGGCATTGCCGAAGTTGAGAACTGGATTGCCGCCAATGCTGCGGCCACGCCGCAAGCGCCTGCGCCAGCCGAACCCGTGATGGAGATTGCCGATCTCGATAACACAGGGCAGACAAATGCCCTGCCCGTGCCGCGCCGCTAACGGTAACAACAAACCTGATTACGCTTCCTTGATTTTGGCTGCCAGCTGTTTAAGGGCCTCGGCATAACCGGCTGCGCCCTGGCCCGCGACATGCACGCAGGCCACCGGCTCGATATAGGATAAATGCCGGAAAGCCTCACGCGTTTTGGGATCGGATATATGAACTTCAGCCACGGGCAAGCCCGTTAATTTCAGCGCGTCATGAATCGCCACCGATGTATGCGTATAGGCGGCGGCATTGATCAGGATCGCATCCGCCTTGCCGATGGATTGTTGAATCCATGTCACAATTTCGCCTTCGTGATTGCTCTGGCGGAAATCAATATCCAGCCCTAAATCATCGCCCGTCTCGCGGCAGAGTTTTTCGATATCGGCCAATGTCTGGGAACCATAAATGGATGGCTCCCGCATGCCCAGCATATTGAGGTTAGGGCCGTTAATGATGAGAATGTGCATCATCTTCCTTGGCCTTGTCCGCGGCCTCCGCAGCGCCGCCGGGTGTTATGACGCTCACAAGCGCGGTCACAACCTTGCCGCCTTCAAAATTCAACGTGACCGGAAATTTTGTCCCATGCGCCAGCGGCGCCTTGAGCCCGATCAACATCACATGATCGCCCGTAGCCGTAAATTTCAAATTCCCATGCGAGGGAATTTCAAACCCCTGCTCGGCCTTACGCATTTCCATGGTATCGCCATTCATGGTCATGGTGTGCAGCTCTGCGCTTTCGCTAACATCGGCGCTTACCGATACAAGACGGATGGCGGTTTCCTCATGATTTTGCAACTCGAAAAATACCGCCCCGTTTTTCTGTCCCTCGGCGGTGGCAAAGGCCAGCGGCTGTTTGATCACAACCATTTCGTGCTTGCTGCCTTGCGCCTGCGCGCCGGTCCAGAATGCGCCCGCGAATAGAATCGCCAGTGCTGCAATTTTCATCATGCTTTGAATTTTCATGTTTCTCTCCGTTTAATGATTTTCATTAAAAAATTACTGGCTGGCCTGCCCGCGCGCCATCGCAAACAGCTTCTGGTAATCGGCCTTCTCCAGCGTGCTTTCGGTGTTCAGGATCTGGCCGTTGATAAAAATGGCCGGCGTGCCCGTAACGCCCAGCGCAATCATCTTCTGACTATTGCCCCGTACCGCGCCGTCAATATCCAAATCTTTCAAATCCGTCTCCAGCTTCGTGCTGTCAACACCGGCGCCTTCGGATATTTCCGTCAGGCGTTCGGGCGTAAGGTTTTCATGATTGATCATCAGATAATCCATCATCTCGAAAAACTTGCCCTGCTTGCCGGCGGCATAAGTCAGATATGCGCCTGTCGTGCCATCGGCATTGGTTGTCATCACAGGCCGCGGCGCAAAGCGTATCTTGCCATCTTCCTTAATCGCCGCCATCAGGAGCGGATAGGCCTCGCGGCAGAACGGGCAGGAATAATCCAGATACATCACCACATCCAGATCGGCATTTTCCGGCGCGATAACATAGCCATCACTGAAATCGGAAAGCGAGTAACGGGCCATGATCAGCCCATAGGCCTGCGCGCTGACATAGCCGCATAGAAGGACGATAAACCCCAGAAATATCCGTAAGGGCCATTTTTTCATGCCGGGTTCCTTCCTCTTGCTTATGGACCGGATCAGTTGGCGGCGCGCGCTGCTTCAACCGCTTCGAGCAAGGCATCCTTGCCGACATAGCCGCGGAAGATTTTCTCGCCCACGATAAAGCCGGGCGTACCCTGAATACCGATGGCTTGCGCGATCTGCACGCTGTCATTGATCAGGGCCTGCGTCTCTTCACTGGCGATATCGGTCTTGGCTTTTTCAATATCAAGGCCGGCCTTTTTCGCCATATCGGTCAGCGCCGCTTCGTTCTTCTCGCCTTGGAAATTCATCAGCTCGGTGTGCAGCTCGAAATATTTGCCCTGCTTATGCGCGGCAACGGCCCATTTCGCAGCATCCAGCGAGCTGGGGCCCAGAATCGGCATTTCCATGAAGACGAATTTGATTTTCTTGTCCTCTTTGGAAAGAGCCTGAATATCCGGGAAAGCCTTCTTGCAGTAACCGCAATTATAATCAAAGAATTCAACCACGATCACATCGGCATCTTTTGCGCCGATGAAGGGGAATTTGTCGCTGGCAAAGACCTGCTCATATTCCTTGATCTTGGTCAGGGCCTGCTGGTCCTGTTCTTTTTGCTGCTTTTCCTGCAGGGCCTGCATGGCCTCGACAATGACTTCCGGGTTGGACATCAGATAGTCCTTAATCACCCCGCCGATTTCTTCCTTCTGGGCGGCAGAAAACCCGCCAGCGGCCGGCGCGGCTTCTTCAGCCTTGAGCATCGCAGGCGCGGCAGCAACGGCGCCAATCACCAGACCGGCAATAACGGCTTTTTTAAAAGAAGCGGCGCGGAACGGAATTTTATACATATCAGTCATTCTCCTTGGGTGTTCGGCCTCTCGGCCTAAATCAGGCATATAATATAGTGCAAAGCGGCAACCCTGCCTAGGGCCTATTCATCCTCCGCCGGGTCGCGCGATTCAATATAGGTCAGAATATCGCGCGCCTTGACGTATTCCCGCGATCCTTGCGGCAATGTCTGCAACGCGCCTTCGGCCTGTTGCTTGGCGTAATCGAATTTCCGCTGTAGCAGGGCTTCTTCGGCCAGATGCAGCTTGGCAATGTCCTCGCGGCCCTGACGGCCATAGATCGTGGCCAGCAAGCGGTGCGCGCGCGATGAATTGGGCTCGTCTTTCAAGGCGCGTTCCAGATTATCCCGCGCCTCATCCAGCGAACCGCCCCCTTCCAGCAGGGCATGGGCATAAGCAATGCGGATCAGCGGCGCTGATGGCTTTAATTCCACCGCCTTGCGGTAAGGCGCAATACCGTCCTTCACACGGCCGAATTCAACCTGCATCTGGCCCAGCAATTCATAAAAATACGGGTTCTGCGGCTCCGATTCGATCAGGGCCTTGGTCAGATCAATGGCCGTATCCACATTATTCTGGCGGTATGCGGCAATGGCTCTGGCGTAACGCGCCGGGATCGACTGATCGGAATCGCTGAAGGCCCATGCCACCTGCCCCGGATTAAGGAATGCCAGCAATTTGGCTTTCATGCGGATATGCTGCTCGCGCCAGCTATCCGGCCAGCCCTTATTCAGGAACACGGATGACCGGCCGGCATTTTCCACCGCCTCGACGCGGTTGCTGGTCAAGGGGTGGGTACGGACATATTCGCTTTGCTGGCTGGCGGGCAGTAATTCCTCTGATTCCAGCTTCTGCAGAAAGCTGGCCAGCCCTGCGGGGTCCATCTCCGCTCTGGCCAGAAAGCTGATCGCGGCCTGATCGGCGGCGGATTCATTGACCCGGCTATGGGTCAGGTAATTGCGCTGGGCGATATTCGTCGCGCCCGACATGATGGCCGAGGCCGCCGCGCCGTTGCCCGATGCCACCGCCGCGCCGATCCCCAAGACCATCCCTAGAATACTTTCCACCGAAGCCCGTTCCATCGCCGCGCGGGCGCGGATCAAATGGCCGCCGGTAATATGCCCCAATTCATGGGCAAACACGCCGATCAGCTCGCCGGGGTTATCGGTGCGCTCGATCAGGCCGGTATAGATAAAGATATTCGCGCCGCCTGCCACAAAGGCATTGAGTTGCGAGCTTTGCACGATAATGACCTTCACGCTGCCGCGGCTCATATCGGCGGCGGCCAGAATGGGCTCGGACCACTGGCCGATAATCTCCTCGATCTCGGTATCGCGGATCACGCTGGGGATGCCCTGCGCGCTGGCCGGGCGGATGGCAGCCGGCGGCATCAGCAATGCCATAATCAGGGCGATTTTTAGAATCTTTCGGATCATATCAATCTATATACGCGCGCGGCCTCGCAATTACATGCGAAAAATGCAAAAATTTTTGCTGGTCTTGACGGATGCGGCATTTTATAGGATTATATTCCTTTATATGACTGGCCAGCAAGGAGGTGTACGTGTCATGAAAAAACAGTCAAAACGCGAAAACGAACTGAGTAACTCGAATCATACTTTAAAAACAATGTGTTATTTTCTGATTTCGGAAAATGTACCGGCAAAAAGGGCCGAAAAACGTGGAAATTATTTACTATAATCTTGATCTGATCTGGCTGCCGATGGTGTTTGTTATCATGCACAAGCATCAGCGCTGGACCGCCTTCGGCTTTCTGGTGTCCTGCATGCTGGTCATGCGCCTGCAGGTCGAGCTGATGGAGGGCGGCGGGTTTCACCACGGCATCCTGCCCATCATGCAATCCACCGTCTTTGACCGGGCGGCTGTGATCTATAATATTTTCTACATCGTCTATTTCGTGATGGCCTATTTTTCACGGCTTTCCATGCCTGCCGTTTTTCTGGGCGCGTCAATCTCGATCTTTTTTATGGCGTTTTTCGTCTCATCCCTGTTAATGATCCTGTGAAAAGAGAAACACCATGTCACGCAATAAACCAAAGAAAACCGTCAAAGGCGGAAAAGTCCGCAAGGCTTCCTCCAAGCGCTGGCTGGACCGCCAGATCAATGACCCTTATGTGCATAAAGCGCAAGCCGAGGGCTATCGCAGCCGCGCGGCCTTCAAGCTCAAGGAAATCGACGAGAAGCTGAACCTCCTGAAAAAAGGCATGATTGTCGTTGACCTTGGCGCGGCGCCCGGCGGCTGGTGTCAGGTGGCGGCCGAGAAAGGCTGCAAGAAAATCGTGGCCATTGATCTTCTGGCCATTGATGAAATTCCGGGCGTTGATTTCGTGCAGATGGATTTCATGGATGATGCCGCGCCCGATAAGCTAAAAGGCATGATCGGCGGGGACGGGCTTGTCGATATCGTCCTTAGCGACATGGCCCCCAACACGATCGGCCACAAACAAACCGATCACCTGCGTATCATGGCGGTGGTCGAGGCGGCTTATTATTTCGCCTGCGAGATATTAAAACCCGATGGCATTTTCGTGGCCAAGGTTTTTCAGGGCGGGGCGCAAAATACCCTGCTGGCGGAGATGAAGCGCAGTTTCAAATCCACCAAGCATATCAAGCCGCCTGCCAGCCGCAAGGAAAGCTCGGAGCAGTTTCTGGTCGCCACCGGGTTTCGCGGCGGGCAGGAATAAGGGCTGGCTGGCTGACTGGCTGATTACTTGTGTTTGACGCGGGTATATTCGTAACCATTGCGATCATAGTAACGATAGATAATGACATCGTCATTTTCGTATAATTTCTTACCCAGATAGAGGCGCTTTTTATAGTATCGTTCGCCATCACCGCCCGCGATGATCCCCAAGGCCCGGCCCACGGACCGGGCGCTGCCGGGTTCTATGGACTCCCGCCTCTCACGCGCCTCGGCGTTACGCTCCTCTTCCCGTGCCTCGCGCCGGCTCAGGCGCTCTTCCCGGTCGGCATAGGCAGGCGTCACCCCGCCCGCCATAAAGGCGGTCAGCATCAGGGCAAGGACAGCGATGCGGGTTTTTCTGACCATATCCTCAATTATATAGGACCATGGCGGCGATGGTCCAGTTTGCGCCATAATACCGGCGGCAAGGGCGGCAGGCGTAACACGATTTTGCTTTACATTTCCGGCAAAACCGCTATATATGCCCTGCAAACACCGATGCCCCGTTGAAAGGCCCGTTTGCATGTTCAAGATTGTAAAATCCCCCGTCATTATCCCCGAAGCCCTGACATTTGATGATGTCCTGCTCATTCCCGGCGCCTCGGAAGTCCAGCCCTCGGAAGTCAGCACATCCACGAGGCTGACCCGCGAGATTACACTGAATATCCCTATTCTCTCTGCGGCCATGGATACAGTCACCGAAAGCGATATGGCGATTGCACTGGCGCAAAATGGCGGCATGGGCATTTTGCACCGGAACATGGAAATCGAGGATCAGGTCCGCCACGTCAAGCGTGTGAAGCGTTTTGAATCCGGCATGGTTGCCGATCCCATCACCATCAGCCCCCATGCAACACTGGCCGAAGCGCTGGAACTTATGGAGCGCAACAGCATCAGCGGCATCCCCGTAACCGAAGAAACCGGCAAGCTGGTGGGCATCCTGACCAACCGCGACGTGCGATTTGCCGACAACCCTGCCCAGCCGGTGCGCGAGCTGATGACATCCGAAAACCTTGTGAAGATCTACAACAAGGTGGATAAGGACGAGGCGCGAAAACTCCTCCACCAGCACCGCATTGAAAAACTGCTGATCGTGGATAATGCCGAACGCTGCATCGGCCTTGTGACGGTCAAGGATATCGAAAAATCCAAACTCCACCCCAACGCCACCAAAGACGATCAAGGCCGCCTGCGCGTGGGCGCGGCCGTTGGAACAGGCGACAAGAACGGCGTGGAACGGGCCGAGGCACTGGCAGCGGCTGGCCTTGATGTGGTGGTTGTCGATACGGCCCATGGCCATTCCCGCGCTGTGCTCGATACGGTTGTCAATATTCGCAAAATTCGCGGCAATAATCTCCAGATCATGGCCGGAAATGTCGCCACCGCTGAAGCCGCCGAAGCCCTGATCAAGGCCGGCGCGGATGCGATCAAGGTGGGCATTGGGCCCGGCTCCATCTGCACAACCCGCGTGGTCGCGGGTGTGGGCGTGCCGCAATTGACCGCCGTCATGAATACGGCCGAATACTGCAAGAAAAAGGGCGTGCCTGTCATTGCCGATGGCGGCATCAAATATTCCGGCGACTTCGCAAAAGCCATCGCCGCCGGCGCGGATGTCTGCATGATGGGATCCATGTTCGCGGGCACGGACGAAGCACCGGGCGAAGTGATCCTGTATCAGGGCAGATCGTATAAATCCTATCGCGGCATGGGCTCAGTCGGCGCTATGGTGAAAGGTTCGGCCGATCGTTATTTTCAGGCGGGCACGACACAATCCAACAAGCTGGTTCCTGAAGGGATTGAAGGGCGCGTGCCCTACAAAGGCCCGGTGGGCGCGGTTATTCACCAGATGGTCGGCGGTCTTCGTGCTGGTATGGGCTATACCGGATGCGCTACAATCAACGAGATGAAAGAAAAAGCGCAATTCATCCGCATGACCTCGGCAGGCTTCCGCGAAAGCCACGTCCATGATGTGACCATCACCCGCGAAGCCCCGAACTATAAAGCGGAAAGCTAGTCATATGTCTGAGCAGGAAATACAAGGCGCCAAAGTCCACACCTATCACGAGCCCGGCAAGATGCTGACGCTGGGTTATGTTTCAGCGCTTTTGTTTATTGCTCTGGTAACTGTGGGCGCGCATTTCATGATCGCCCATATGGCCGCCGAGCAAAAAACCATGGCCGAGACGGTTTACACCGCCGGCAAGCAGCGCATGTTATCCCAGCAGATCACGCAGTTTGGATCGCGTTATAACCGTCGCCATGACCCGGCTGAGATGGACAAGATGACGCTGGCGCTCCATAAATTCGAGGAAGCGCATAACAAACTCATTCACAACATGCCCAAATGCGTGGCCGCCGAATGCCCGATTGAGGCGCTGTATTTCGCAGCGCCCAATTTCCTTGACCAGCAGACGCGGGAATTTATCGAGCGCGCCCAATTATACATGACATTCAAATTTGATGATCCTGATCCGCGCCGCCTTGAGACGCTGGAATATCTGTCCGATCAATCGACAGGGCCTTTGCTGAGCGCGCTGGATGAAGCCATGCAGCTTTATCAGGAAGATGAAATCGCCAAGGTCGAGATTATTGATAACTGGCAGCGTTATTCGACCTTGCTGGTACTGATTATTCTCGTAGCTGAGGCCTTTTTTATCTTTCGTCCGCTGATCAATTATACGCGGCGCTATGCGGAAATCATGACCACGCTGGCCATGCGGGATTCCATGACCAATCTGTATAACCGCCGGGCATTCTTAGAAAAAGGCACGCCTTTGCTGGTGGGTGAAAACGGCTTATCGCTGCCGGCCTGTGTCGTGATATGCGATATCGACAAATTCAAATCCATCAATGATAAATACGGCCATGATTCAGGCGATAAGGTTATCAAACATTTCGCCCAGATTATCATGCGGTCCATGCGTGATGATGACCTGATTGCCCGTATCGGCGGCGAGGAATTTGCCATGATCCTGCCAGGCACTGATTTGAGCAAGGGATTCGTAGCAATTGAGCGGCTGCGAGAGACGGTCATGAACAAGCCCTGCGGCGTGGCCGGCGATGGCGGCGAGCGAGAGCAGACCATTCATTACACAGCCAGCTTTGGCATCACGGAAGTATCCCTGCCGGAGGCCGATCTCGACAAGATCCTCAAAAAGGCCGATGTGGCCCTTTACGAGGCCAAGCAGACCGGGCGCAACAAGGTCGTTTCCAGCTGATCGCCGGGATGTAATACAGAAGGTTTTGCCTTACTGAGAATCAGGTTCTGGCGGAAGGTTCACGCCCTGCACGCCGTATCCGGCCTCGAACCGCGCGGCCATTGTCTCCAGCGCCGCATCAATCATTTTATAAACCTGGTCTTGTGCATCTTCCACCGATCCATGTGTCTGGTTGAATGCATCAAAGGCTATCCGCGCCTCAAGAATTTTCGGCCACTTTTCCTGGACCTTAAAGACATTATCGTAGTCCTGGATTTCCTGCGTAATCCCTTCATACCGCGTTTTTGCCGCTTGCCGCGCCTCATCCAGACGCGTCTGGATATCTGCAGGCAGACGTTCCTTTATAACAGTCTCTCTGTCAGTATCCCGGTAGCGGGGCGGACAATCCAATGTGTTGATAATGGAGCGCCCAATAATATTAGGCCGCATGCGGCAGGATCTGCGTCGATACGTGGTGGTGATTTCAGTATCCTGATATTTTTCCATGACGATGGTCGATGGATCAATGCCCAGCAAGGATTGCACATCGCCATTCTGATCTTGTTTTGCTTTTTGCTGGAGGCTCAGGGCATTTTCCCGGCTGGTGAATTTTTCGATAAAATCAGCCTTCAACTGATCGGCATTATCATATACATCCTGATACCATTTGCCGTATCCCACCAGCCCGCGCCACTCCATGGCTTGCTCTGCCGCATCATGCAGCGCCTTGGCCTCGCCGAACAGTTCGGGGCTCATAGCGGTCAGCGCTTCCATATCACCGAAGGGCCAAAGGACTTTTAATTCTGAGACCTCTTGGGCGGCAATTTCAAAGCCCATCAGGAAATTTCTTTCGACTTCGCGCGTGCCGATGGCCTTATAGCCCCCAAGCGCATGCACTTTACCAATGATCTCTTCGTGATAGAGGCGCGTGCTGGTGAAGAAATTTTCCTGCTCGCGCGCTGTCTCACGGATATGCGTATAGCGCGTGACTTCGTCACTTTTTTCCGTGGCGAAATAATCCTCTGGTTCCTGATTGTTGAAGCTGTGGGTGTGAACAAGCGCGGCGATGCCAAATGCCGCACTGGCAGATGCCAAAGATTTCCCGGCCAGAATAGCAGCGCGGCGCGGCTGAAATTTCATGATTACTCTCCCTGTTATTATTATCAGGGCATAATAGTCATAACCATAAAGAATGCAAGTTCTGCTGCCTGCTGTGCCCGTTAAGCCGCCTTTTGTTTCAAAAACGGATAGTCAGTATAGCCTTCCGCACCGCCTGCATAAAATGTTTTGGCATCCGGCGGGTTGAGAGGCGCGTCTTCCTTGTAACGCTCAACCAGATCAGGATTGGCGATAAAGGGCACGCCATAAGCCACGGCATCAGCCGCACCATCTTGAATGGCGCTTTCGCCGCCTTCCCTGTCATAGCCGCCATTGACAATCAGATTGCCTTTATAGGCTTTGCGAATAAGGGGCGTGATAAATTCACCCGCGCCAGCCAGCATGTGATTTTTGGCCGGCGGTTCCATGACATGCAAAAACGCCAGATCAAATTCATTGAGCATCTCAGCAACATGGGTAAACAAGGCGGCAGGATTGGAATCGCTCATGTCGTTATAGGGATTGGAAGGCGACAGGCGCAAACCTGTCCGCCCAGCGCCGATGGCCTGTGTAACAGCGGTGACGATTTCCTTGAGAAACCGGACTCGGTTTTCGATGCTGCCGCCATAAGAATCGGTTCGCTTGTTCGCGCCATCGCGCAGGAACTGGTCAATCAGATAACCATTGGCGCCGTGAATCTCGACTCCGTCAAACCCGGCACGAATGGCGCGTTTTGCGGCTTGCGCATAATCGGCAACGATGCCGGGGATTTCAGATTCCTCAAGCGCGCGCGGCACTGGATAGGGCTTGCCGGATGCTCTGCGGATATTCTCGGTCGCGGCAATCGCGGAAGGGCCAACCGATTTTTCACCGGCCGGGATCAGATTTTCATCCACCACGCGCCCCATATGCCAAAGCTGGAGCACAATCTTGCCGCCGCGATCATGGACGGCTTTGGTTGTTTTTTTCCAGCCCTCCTCCATCGCATCGGTGTAAATGCCCGGCGCCCCCGGCCAGCCATAGCCCTGTTCGGAGATGGCCGTGGCTTCGGAGATAATCAGCCCCGCCGTAGCCCGCTGGCCGTAATATTCGGCCATCAGGTCATTGGGAATACGGCTGTCCCCGGCCCGGCTACGCGTGAGCGGCGCCATGACCATGCGGTTGGCCAGTGCCAGATCGCCAAATTTTACGGAGGAAAACAGAGAATCGGAGGATGCATTCATGTTTTGAAGCCTTATCTTATATGTTTGCGTAGGGGATTAATGGTCGAATCTTGAGCCTGGGATATGAATGGCCTGGGTGGAAATTACCTCATCCAAGAGCCTGTCCATGTCCTGACGGGCATAAAACAAAGCGGCTTGAACATGGGGAATTTTATGATAATGGGTGCGTGTCATAATTTTTTGTCCTTTTTCGTTATATTTTAGTGTACGTAACCTACTAGTAGGTAGATCACTTGATTAAAAAATTTATTCCGATTCTGTCTTTATGCCCAAAGACTGGCGGATTGAGGCGCAAAGCCGCTCAAAACTCTCATCCCGCTTGATCCGGCCCAGCAACAACGCCCCTTTCAAGGCAGAGGAGAGGATAACCGCCTGTTCATAAGGCGGGACGATAAAGCTCATCTCCTCCTTCACACGGCCTTCGGTGAGGATTTCCGTCAAAATTTCCAATTCCATCTCGGTAACAGCCCGAACCTTGCGGATCAGCGTATCGGACATATCACCGACATCTGACTGCATCGCATTGATTCCGCACATTTTCCCGCCCTGACAGCTTTTAAAAGTGTCCAGATAGGCGTTAAATTTTTCAGGTGCCGTGTTCATCGCCGCCAGATTGTCCCGAAATTGCGCCAGCGCCGCAATCTTGCGCTCGCAATAGGCAACCCCCAGATCCTCCTTGGTCGGGAAGTAATGGTGTATGCTTGCCTTGGTAATGCCCAGATGCTTGGACAGATCGGCATAGCTGAATCCCTTATACCCCACATTTTGAATCAGGGTGTCGGCATGGTCGAGTATTGTATCGCGTGTGTTCATAATCACTAATATACCTACTAGTCGGTAGGATTTCAAGGGGCATATTTTGGGGCGTACGTATATTTCGTAAAATTATTTGCCAGAATCAAAAAAATGAAAAATATTTTGATTTCAGCCACTTCCCCCTATTGCAATTCAAAAAAACTGTGGCATGTTACTAATCGTTACCTTGGATGTCCCAAGGAACTATTACTTATAATATATGAGGAAAACCTATGAAGAAGTATCTCGTACTCGCAGCTGCAGTTGCTGCTATCTCCGCTCCTGCTTTCGCTGAAGAAACAGCAGCTCCTGCTGCAACTGAAGCGGCTGCTCCTGCTGCTGAAGCTGCTCCTGCTGCAACTGAAGAAGTTGCTGTTGAAGTTGTTGAGAAGAAACTGGCCGATGGCACAGTAATTCACATCAAAGCTGAAGAAGTTTTCGTTGTTGGCGCTGATGGCGCAGAAACACCAGCTCCAGATGGCGACCACACGCTGGAAGACGGCACAGTCGTTAAAACTCTGGGCGGTAAAGTTGTAGCTGAGTAATTTATTACTCGCGTTTCAACGCAACCAAACAAGAAAGCCTGGCTGCCAACGCAGCCGGGCTTTTTCTTTTGTATTTTGGGCAATAAGTCTCTACAAGGGCGGATATGAAGCCACAAGCACGAATACAGGCTCTGATCGAGCTGCTGGATAAAGTCCAGAATTCCCGCATTCCCATGGATGGGACCTGCGGCGATTATTTCCGTCCGCGTCGTTACATCGGCGCGAAAGACCGCGCCTTTATCGCCGAGACCATATATGAGATCGTGCGCCACAGCGCCCGAATCGGATGGTGGCTGGAACGTGAAGCCATCGAGGACACCCCCCGCAACCGCGTGATTGCCTTTATGGCGCTGGCGCAGAAAACTGAATCCAAGCGCTTCCGCGACCTGTTCGATGGATCCTCCTACGCCCCGGAAGAACTTACCGATGAAGAACGCGAGATCATCGAGCGCCTGAAGGGCCAGGATATCCTGCACAATGATATGCCGGCCGCCATCCGTGCCGAATGCCCGGCCCTTTATGAGGACAAGCTCAAAGCCTATTTCGGTGATAATTTTGAAACGGAAATGAGCGCGATGCTCAAACCCGCCACGCTGGATCTGCGCGTGAATACCTATCTGGCACCGCGTGACAAGGTTATGGCCTTTTTGGAGGCGGATGGCGTTAAGACCACCAAAACGCCCTACAGTCATCATGGCCTGCGCTGCGATTCCAAGGCTTATCTCTCCCGCACGAAAGCATTCGGCAAGGGATGGATTGAAATTCAAGACGAGGGATCGCAATTGATCGCGGCGCAATGCAATGCCCAGCCCGGCATGCAGGTTCTGGATTTTTGCGCGGGTGCCGGCGGCAAGACTTTGGCGCTGGCCGCGGCCATGCAGAAAAAAGGCCGGATCGTTGCCATGGATAATGACGAGCGCCGCCTGAGCCGGGGCCGCGAACGATACCGCAAGGCCGGCCTTGCCGATATTATCGAGGTGCGCGGGTTAGAGGATGAGAAAAACCGCAAATGGCTGCGCCGCCAGAAGGAAAGCTTTGATATTGTGCTTTTGGATGTGCCATGTACCGGTACCGGCACATGGCGCAGAAACCCCGATATGCGCTGGCGGACTTATGGGCCAAATCTTGAAGAACTCACCACCATTCAGGGCGAGATTCTTGACCGCGCCGCCCCTTGCGTAAAACCGGGCGGAAAACTGGTTTATGCGACATGTTCGCTGCTGCCGGATGAAAACGAAATGCAGGTTGAGGCTTTTCTGGCCCGCAATGGCGATTTTGAAATCATGCCCATCGAGAATGCGGAACTTGGCCAGCCTTTCATGCGCCTGACCCCGCACCGTCATGCCACGGATGGATTTTTTGCCGCCATTCTGACCAGAAAAGCTGCGTAAAAATTCAAGCAAGCCAGAGCGCCGCAAGCGCCAATACCGCAGGAACCCCTTGAAACAAGAATATTCTTTTGTTCACGGAATAGGCTCCATACAAGCCGGCCATAATCACACAGGCTATAAAGAAAATTTTTATCTGCATCCCAAAATCCGGGTCGGGATGAATAAGGCCCCAGATCAGCCCCGCGGCCAGAAATCCGTTATACAGCCCTTGATTGGCAGCCAGCACCGCCGAATTTTGCGCCTTTTCCAAAGACTGGCGGAATATTTTCAAGCCCAGCGGCCGCGTCCAGAAAAACATCTCCAGCACCAGAAAACCAAGGTGCAATAAAGCAGTCAGCGCTGTTAATGCCAAAGCGATCGTGAGCATGGCCACACCCCCTTTACGATTGAGAATTATTGTAGCTGCCATTTCAGGGGCAGCAAAATAAAAAACCCCGCTATATTCATAGCGGGGTTTTTATACTCTTGAAAAAATGGAGCCTTAGATTTCAAGGCCCGCTTCTTCGTGATACGCGAGCGGCCATTCGAAATGTTCCGGCTCGCTGCGCGATTCACGGCGTATTTCCAGCAGATACATCGAAGAACGGCGCGGCAGATGCTCGCTGGCATGTCCTTCATGATGGGCAAAGGTAAAGGTTGCCGCCAGCGTTGTTTCAGCGGCCAGAACCACACCCATGATCTGTTTTTTGTATTTCTGACTTAAAGTCATTTTCGTCTTCACTTTCGTATTTGTCTGTTTTGCCCGGCCATGACCATGGTCAGGCGGGACGGATATGCGCCCAAAACCCGCAGAAGTCAAAGGTTTCAGGGCATTCATTTCTGCATGGCTGCTATTTGAATAACTAAAATTATGCGGCAATGCACAATGACCGCGGCTTTCCGGGCATTATGCGGAAAACAGCGCTTTGCCTTGCTTATTTTGCATTGCTAATATAATTGCCGATTGACGCGGCGAAGGAGACACAAAAAAACCCCGCCCTGATGGGGCGGGGTTTTGATTGTTTGGCTTAGTCTCAGGCGTTCAGTCAGGCGGCTTCGGCCTGGCTGGTAGCGCCTGTCTTTTCGCGCATCACCTTGGCCGCTTCGACCATGGCCTTGAGCGCGGCCTTTGTTTCCGGCCAGGCGCGGGTCTTGAGACCACAATCCGGATTGACCCAGATCTGGCGGATGTCGAGGTTTTTCTTGGCTTTTTCGAGCAGATCAACCATCTCCTGCGTGGAAGGCACGCGCGGGGAGTGGATGTCGTAAACGCCTGGGCCAATCTCGTTCGGGTATTTGTACTCGATAAAGGCATCGAGCAATTCCATCTGCGAGCGCGAGCATTCAATCGAGATCACGTCAGCATCCATCGCGGCGATCGATTCAATGACGTCATTGAATTCCGAGTAGCACATATGGGTGTGGATCTGCGTCTCATCCTCGACTGTGCAAGCCGTGATGCGGAAGTTCTCGACAGCGTTATCGAGATATTCCTTCCAGTCGGAACGGCGCAGCGGCAGACCTTCACGGAAAGCTGCTTCGTCGATCTGGATCATCTTGATGCCGGCCTTTTCGAGATCGGCAACCTCATCACGAATGGCCAGCGCGATCTGGCGGGCCGTGTCATTGCGCGGCTGATCGTCACGCACGAAGGACCATTGCAGGATCGTGATCGGGCCTGTCAGCATGCCTTTCATGATCTTCTTGGTCAGGCTTTGCGCGTATTTCGACCATTCAACCGTCATGGCCACAGGACGGGAAACATCACCGAAGATAATCGGCGGCTTCACGCAGCGCGAACCATAGGACTGCACCCAGCCATATTGCGAGAATGCAAAACCGGCCAGCTGTTCACCGAAATATTCGACCATGTCGTTACGCTCCGGCTCGCCATGAACCAGAACATCGAGGTCTGTTTCATGCTGGAAATCGACAACCATCTTGATTTCTTTTTCCATCGCGGCCTTGTAGGCGGCAGCATCAATCTTGCCGGCCTTGAAAGCAGCGCGGGCTTCGCGGATGTCAGAAGTTTGCGGGAAGGAACCGATAGTCGTTGTCGGGAAAGCCGGAAGCTTCAGCGCGGCATGCTGGATGCCCTGACGCTTGGCAAATTCCGACTTGCGGCGCTTCATCTCCGGCGTGATGCCACTGACTCGCTTTTTGACATCCTGATTGTGGATGCGCGGGGAAGACTTGCGCGAAGCTTGAGCGGCATCGCTGGCAGCCAGTTCAGCCTTGATGGCATCACGGCCTTCCGTTGCGCCCTTGGCGATCGCGGCGATTTCCACGACTTTCTGACGGGCATAGGACATCCAGCCCTTCAGCTCGGCATCCAGTTTCTTTTCCGAATCCAGATCAACAGGCGAGTGGATCAGCGAGCAGGAACCAGCGACAAACACCTTGTCCTGACCCAGCTTGGCTGTAGCCTTCTCAACCAGCGCCAGCGAGGCGGAGAGGTCGTTCTTCCAGATATTGCGGCCATCAACCACGCCCAGCGACAAGACCTTGTCACCGATCAGCTTGAGGGCTTGTTCGATATCGCGGTTCGGGTCATTGGCGGTTGTGTTCGCGCGGCCTGTGTTACGGCAGAGGTCGATGTGCAGACCATCAACCGGAAGACCGAAGGCCAGCTCGGCGTTTTCTTTCAGCGATTCAAAATATGTCGCCACGATGACCTTGAGGCCTGCAGGCTTTTTCAGGCCTTCATACGCAGCCTTCATCGTTGCCTGACCGATTTCACACAGATCAACGGAGAAGATCGGCTCATCGATCTGAACCCACTCAGCGCCCATATCGGCAAGTTTTTGCAGGATTTCATTGTAAACCGGCAGCAGCGTTTTCACGAAGTCCTGTGGCTTGAAGTCTTCGGCGCGGGGCTTGCCGAGGAATGTGTAAGTCGCCGGGCCAATCAGAACAGGGCGTGTCTGGATGCCCATATCCTTGGCTTCTTTATACTGGTCAAAAACCTTGGAAGAGGAAAGCTTGGGCGTCATGCCTTTTTCAAATTCAGGCACCAGATAGTGATAGTTCGTGTCGAACCATTTCGTCATTTCCATGGCTGTTACGTCCACGCCGTCCTGCTGGCGGCCACGGGCCATAGCGAAATAAGTATCGAGATCAACCGGCTGGCCGTTCCACTTGTAACGGGAAGGGATCATACCCAGCGTGCAGGTCATGTCCAGAACCTGATCGTAGAATGAGAAATCATTCGAAGCGATGTGGTTCAGGCCCTTGTCCTTTTGGTATTTCCAGTTTTCAGCGCGGATCGCGGCGCCGGCGGCCAGAAGCTGATCCTTCGAGCTTTCGCCCTTCCAGAAGCTTTCAACGGCTTTTTTGAGTTGGCGCATGTCGCCGATACGGGGAAATCCAAGATTGGTGGCTAAGACCATGAGAATACGTCTCCTAAAAAATATGAAACTAAGATTGTTAACGGGTGAAATTATTAGCAGTATCGCTAGGCTTTGCAAGCGATATCTGGCCCAAAAACGGCTTCTTTTTCAGCAGAAATACTAACAGCGTCCGATCATCGGCACGCCGATCAGTTGCTTCGTTGATTCCAGAACCCGCCCCACCCCGTCATCAAGGGTTTTGACGGTCGCGCTTTTCAAGGCTTGATGCGAGGGCTGAAGCGGCCGATAACCGGGCAGATCATGAAAAACAACATCGCTGAGGCAGGGTGTCAGATCGACGGCCTGAGCATCCTCCTCCAATCGCCCGGCGCTTACGCCCAGAACCCACGGAATAGCCCGGCTTCCAATCGTTGGGCATTCAAACGCCCCCTTATTCCTGTCACGCGCCTTTTCCAGATGCTTGATCAGCGCATGGCCACCCGCATGATCCCACGGATACTGGATGGAGAAATGATAAGGATCGACAGCCTCATTCACGGCCCGGTCATTGGAACGCGCCAACGTATGGCCCATCCGCGCCACGATCAGCTCGAAACGATGCGGGTTGAACTCGCGGTTGGCCATCACGCGCAGACGGCTTTTGTGAGCGTCGTTATCAAGGCGGTCAAAATAAAGATTAAGATGAAACAACGCATCATTATTGGATTCCACGCGCACGGGATCATACCCGGCGCGGTGAAAAGCGCTGAGCAGCGAGGGCACAAAATGTTCCTCCCCCGTGATCAGCCTTTCGGCATCAACGATCAGTATTTTCTTGGCCATTTTTTCCCTGTTAAGCTTCTTGCCATAATTTCTAGAGAAGTTTTACAGAGGCTTCAAGGGGGTTTTTATGCTGCCGCCTTGGCCTTGTACCCCAGCGCCTGACAGGCCTCGGTTGTCACAGGGGCCTTGTTCATCGTGTAATAATGAATATGGGGCACGCCCGCCGCCGCCAGATCCAGGGACTGGCGCACCAGAAGATCGGTCGCGATCTTGCGCGCCTCGTCCGGCTTATCTTCAAGGCCATCAAATTTATCATGCAGCCATGCGGGGATAGAGGCCTGACAGTTACCGGCAAAACGGCACAGCGATTTAAAATCATGCACCGGAATGATGCCGGGCACGATCGGCGTTGTAATCCCGGCCTTCTCACATTGATCCACAAAGCGGAAATAAACATCATTATCAAAGAAAAACTGCGTAATGGCCCGGTCCGCACCGGCCGCGCATTTTAATTTCAGCGCCGCGATATCAGCCTCTAAGCTTGGCGCATCGGGGTGTTTTTCCGGGTATGCGCCTACAGAGATTTCAAAATCATGTTTGGATTTAAGCGCGGCAATGAAATTGCTGGTGTAATCGTAATACTCATTGCCTGTGAATTCATCATAGGAACGGCCCTTGGGCAGATCACCACGCAGGGCGATAATATGTTTCACGCCAGCTGCCCAGATTTTGGCGATATAATCATCGAGATCCGCCTTGGTGGTGCTTAAGAACGTCAGATGCGAGGCCAGCGGAATATCGGTCATCCCGCGAATTTTCTTCAAGGCCGCCAGCGTTCCATCCTTGGTCGAGCCGCCCGCGCCATACGTCACCGTCATATAAAGCGGATCCAGCGCCATCAGGGCCGGGACAGCTTCCCACAAATGGACAGCAACTTCCTCGTTCTTGGGCGGGAAAAACTCGAATGAAATTGTGGGCTGGGACATAATATTTTTCTTGCCTAACACAGGGTTGTATTATTAAAACTATTAAGAAAAAACATACGAACAAAAAAGCCGCCATAATGCAAGCGGCGAAAGCAGGGACACCATGAATAATCACGAAAAAGGCAGATTGCTGACCAGCGGCGCGATAATCGCCGGAACCGCCCTTGCCGGGGCATTTGCACTGGCAGTCACCGCCTTGTCTGATGCGGATAACAGGCAAAAGGTGAAAGAAGTCTTTTCCCCGCAGGCCGAGCGGGTCATCTATGAGAACCCGCCCGTGGATATCATGACATGGGAAGAGATTTTTGAAGGGCTGGGCCGTTAGGGCAAGCATCTTAATCATCAATCGGCTTTAATTTTAAGACATGACACAAAATCACGGAAAAATTGTTGTTCCGCTGCGGCCAGATGAAAAGCAGGATTTCTTTGTCCTGAGCCGCGCCTTTTCGCCCGTGGCCCAAATGAAACTTTGGTATGCCTTTAATGTTCAAGTACGCATTGCCCCTAACGGCGCGTTGGATTCCCTGCATCTGGATCATGTGAAATCCCTGACCAATATCAAGGATCAGGGGGCCGGGATTTATATCCCTGCCGAAAAGAGCTGGGTGGCAGAGAATCCTGAGACCGAGCAAAGACTGAACAGCCTCCCCGTGACAAAAAAACTGGCCGATTTTCTTGAAAACGCGGCAAAACAAGGGTCGGTGAGCGTACATGCCGCCATGACAGACCCGGAATCCGGCTGGCGGCGCGGCGCGCTCGGGATCTCGATACCCGCAACTTTTGAGGAAATTGGCTATGTCCTTGTCCACAAGCCCAGCCTAACAAGCGAACATCCCTGAAAATCCCATAAAAAACCTTTGAAATTCAAGGCGGTTCATGGTTAAAAACATACCATGACACAGACAAACGCCCAAGTTCACGCCCTCCCTTCCGCCCTGGCCCATCACGATCGGATTTTGATCCTTGATTTCGGCAGCCAGGTGACCCAGCTGATCGCCCGCCGCATCCGCGAAAGCGGCGTCTATTGCGAGATCTGGCCGTTCAATCAGGCGGATATGGAGAAAATCAAGGCCTATGCGCCCAAAGGGATTGTACTATCGGGCGGGCCATGCAGCGTCACGGATAAGGATTCGCCGCGCGCGCCCGATGGCATTTTTGAAATGGGATTGCCTTTGCTGGGCATTTGTTACGGCCAGCAGACGATGGTCACGCAACTGGGCGGCCTTGTCGAAAAAGGCGATGGCACGGGCCGGGAATTTGGCCGCGCCTATGTCGATGTGACGGGCCATAATGCCTTGCTGGATGGGGTATGGGACAAGGGCGCGCATGAACAGGTATGGATGAGCCATGGCGACCGCGTCACGAAGCTCCCCCCCGGTTTTGAGATTGTCGGAAAATCCGAAGGCGCGCCTTATGCGATTATCGCGGATGAGAGCCGCAAATTCTACGCCGTGCAATTCCACCCGGAAGTCGTGCATACGCCGCATGGCGCGGCGCTATACCGCAACTTCACGCATAATGTCTGCGGGTGCAAGGGTGATTGGACGATGGGCGCGTTCCGCGAGGAAGCGATTGAGAAAATCCGAAAAACAGTCGGCAATGGCAAGGTGATCTGCGGATTATCCGGCGGCGTTGATTCATCCGTGACGGCCGTTTTGCTGCATGAGGCGATTGGCGATCAGCTGACCTGCATTTATGTCGATACCGGATTGATGCGCGCCGGCGAGAGCGCACAGGTGGTCTCCCTCTTCCGCGATCATTATAACATCCCCCTTATTCACGAGGATGCATCCGAGAAATTCCTGAGCGGTCTGGAGGGGATTTCCGAACCGGAAATGAAGCGCAAGCTGATCGGGCAGTTATTTATTGATGTGTTCGAGGAATGTTCGAAACGCGTCGGCGGGGCAGAGTTCCTCGCGCAGGGGACATTATACCCGGATGTGATCGAATCCGTTTCCTTCACCGGCGGCCCCAGCGTGACCATCAAATCGCACCACAATGTCGGTGGCCTGCCCGAATATATGAAACTGAAACTCGTCGAGCCATTGCGCGAATTGTTCAAGGACGAGGTGCGCGCGCTGGGTATCGAGCTTGGCATGCATCCGGATTTCGTGAAACGCCACCCCTTCCCCGGCCCCGGTCTGGCGATCCGCATCCCCGGCGAGATTACGGGCGAGAAGTTGGAGATCCTCCGCAAGGCCGATACGGTTTACCTGGAAGAAATCAGGAATGCCGGGCTTTATGATGCGATCTGGCAGGCCTTTGCGGTGCTGCTGCCTGTGCGCACCGTGGGCGTGATGGGCGATGAGCGGACCTATGATTATGTCTGTGCGCTGCGCGCCGTCACATCGACGGACGGCATGACGGCCGATTACTACCCCTTCGATCATGCGTTTCTGGGCCGCGTCGCCACCCGCATCATCAACGAAGTCAAAGGCATCAACCGCGTGACCTATGACATCACCTCCAAACCACCGGGAACGATCGAGTGGGAGTGATAATAACTATGAATAATTTGGAACAAAATATTAAAGAGAAAAAACTGGAATTTATTACGAAATATAATCCGAATAAATGTGTATGCCGTGCTTTATCAATGTCTATTGCAGCAGCTGTTCAGCACAATAAACTTTACTCTTATGGATTGCCTCAGAAAGATAGAAAAATCATACGTGATTTTTGGACAAGACAGCTTGATTCCTATACATATAATAATGTTTTCTTAACGATAAGCTCCTTCGAAAAAGCTATTGTTGAATTAAAAGATTCCATGAATCAAGAATTTAGAGAAAAGTTTTGTAGTGATGGTTTTCGTATTTCACATTCTCAAAAAAGTTTGTCAGTGTTTATAAAACACATGTGGTGCATGGATGAAATTGATGAGCCTGCGATATGTCCCGTTGATCGTATAATTTTAAGTGAAACAAAATCTAAAGATATATCGTGGACTAAAGTTAATGATTTGGCACAGCATCAGAAAAAATTTTTATTCATACAGAATGCAGCAAATAATGCTGGGTTAAGCGTTGCTCAATGGGAATTATTGCATTTTAAAACGAACTAAAATTTTAACTTAAAAAATTTTCTGGATTGCTTCGTCACATTGTTCCTTGCCATGACGCCTTTGTGAAACTCTGTGTGCTCTGCGTGCTCTGTGGTTTAAAACAAGAATGGCGGGCGGCGCATTGTAAATGCCAGAACAATCTTGATAGAGTCATTTTTTATCCTATATAAAGATTGCCAATAAAAAGGACTCCCCCATGACCGCCACACCCACCAAAATCCTTGTCCTGTGCACCGGGAATTCCTGCCGTTCGATTATGGCGGAGGCCCTGATCAATCATCTGGGCGCAGGGAATTTTACCGCCGTGAGCGCGGGGAGCGCGCCAACCGGCGATGTCCATCCCAAAAGCATCGAAACCCTGAAACGCCATGGCATCGACCCCGGCGTGCCGCGCAGCAAATCATGGGATGAATTCGCCGGCCAGCATTTCGATGTGGTCATTACCGTGTGCGATCAGGCGGCGGCCGAGTCCTGCCCCGTTTTTTTCGGCAAGCATACCAAATTGCACTGGTCCACGCCGGACCCGGCCAAGGCGACCGGGACGGATGCCGAGATCACGGCGGCCTTTGACGGCGCCTTCATGATGCTGAAAAACCGGATTGCGGACCTGATATCCCCCGCCCCTGCCGCCGCCCAAACCCCCGCGCCGGGGCCATGATAATTTCTTTGCTTTTGGGTGGAACTATGCCACTTTGCCAGAAGTTTGTATTTTAGGCCCATTGCGGGAGGAGCATTTATCATGAAAAGAAACGAGATTATTATGGTGGCCGCAGGCGCGGTTTTACTGGTTGCGGCAACAGCCGGCGCCAGCACATATATCGCAAACCCTGACATTTTCAAATCCAGCGCCGTGACCGAGGAAGAATCAGTTGCCGCCATTGCCCCTGCCGCCGGTTCCGCGCGCGTCCCGCAGCAGCCCGTGCAGCAGCAGGCCGTGCAGCAACAACCAATTCAGGCCAACGCAGAACCTGCAAAGCCGCGCTGCGATGATGATAACATTGTCGGCAAGGTTGCCGGTGGTATCGTGGGCGGCCTGTTGGGGAATGAGATCGGATCGGGACGCGGCAATACCGCAGCCACAATCGGCGGATCGGTCGGCGGTACGTTATTGGGCGAGGAGTTCATCCCCACGCAAAATGTGACCTGCGGTTAGAAGCAATTACATAAGCTTTTAGATCCCTCGACTGCGCTCGGGATGACGAAGCAGCGAAATAAAAAACCCCGCCCTCGTGATGAGAAGCGGGGTTTTGGATTTTTTCTCTACCGCGTCATCACCCGCTTTATGCGGGTGATCCATGGATTACACGGACAAGCCGTGTAATGACGGCAGCATAGATTATTAATTCTTGCGGGGCAGTTTCAGCTCGTCCTTCAACGGATTTTCGGCCTTGGCAGGGGCGGCATCATCGGATGCGCCGGCGGCTGGCTCGATGGCTTCGGGGGCGGTTGTTTCTGTGGCTTGCGCGCCTTCAACAGTTTCTTCCGTCTTGTCGGACTGGAACACCACGCGGCCTTGCTTCTTGGCGGCGTAGGATGGCGTTGTGCCTTCTTCGGCATGGGCCTGGAAGGATGCGAGAGAAAGAGCGGCAACAGCAGCGATTACAAGTGTACGGATCATGGGGTTTTTCAGCCTTTTTCTATTAAATTTCATAAGTGTTGGAATATTCGTGCCCGATTATCTAGCACGAAATTCCCGCCCTTGCAAGAATTATTATAGAAAATACCACAATATAGCGTTTTGGCCTCTATTCTGCGGCCAGACGGTATTCCCGGCCCGCATCGTCATTATCGCTGCGGATTTTATCGAGGAAATTCTGCACCGCGCCCTGCAGGCTGCCGGCCAGATCGGAAATCTCGCTGGATGAGACGCTGAGCATGTTCGAGGCCTCGCCCGTTTCATTGGCGGCGATCTGCACATTGCCGATGACCGTGGCCACCTGACGCGCGGCATCGGAGACTTCGGTGATGTTGCGGGTGATTTCCGCGATCACGGAATTCTGTTCCTCGACCGCACTGGCGGTGCCGGTGGAGGCCGCATCAATATCGGAAATATTGCGGATGATTTCCTGCATGGCCTGCACGGAGGCATTGGTGGCCTGCTGGATTTCAGAAATGCGCCCTTCGATTTCCTCGGTCTTGCGGGCGGTTTCATTGGCCAGTTTCTTGACTTCATCCGCCACAACAGCAAACCCCTTGCCGGCTTCACCCGCACGCGCCGCCTCGATCGTGGCATTAAGCGCCAGCAGATTGGTCTGTTCGGCAATGCTTTTGATCGCGGTCACGACCTCGCCGATATTCGAGACAAGGCCTTTGAGTTCATCCACCTTGGCACTGGTGCTGTTGGCGCTGCCCGATGCCTGATTGGCCTTAAGCGCAACATCGGAAACCTGCTTGGAGATTTCATGCGCGCTGGCGGTCATTTCTTCCGTCGCCGAGGCAACCGTAGAGGCATTGGCGCTTGTCTGCTCGGAGGCCGAGGCCACGGCGCCGCTGGCTTCTTGCGTCTGACGCGCGGTGTTTTGCATGTTGCCAGCCGCGCCTTTTAATTTCTCGGCCGCGCCAGCCAATTGTTCGATCGTGCCGCCGACTTGGGAATCAAAGCTGTCGGCGAGTTCATTCATCATACGCTTTTTCTCGGCCAGGGCCCGCTTTTCAGCGGCTTCCTGCTGGGCGCGCATATTCTGCGTCTCCAGCCCGTTTTCCTTGAAAATCTGAACCGCACGGGCCATCTGGCCGATTTCCGACCGGGACTCCACAAAGGGCACAGAGACGCTTAGATCGTCATTGGCCAGAACCTCCATCGTGCCATTCAAACGGCCCAGCGGACGCGAGATACTAAAGGCCACGAACACATAAAAGATCATCGAGATGATAACCCCGGCCAGCGAGATCAGCATTTCTTCTTTTTGTTCCTTGCGGAAAGTTGCCACACGCGTATTCAAAAACTGATCCAGATGATCATAGCTTTTCATCAAGTAAGCCTCGGAGGCATCCGTCGCAGCGCTAAGCGCGGCATAGAGATCCTCGGCACGCACCGGGCCTTTTTCACTGACGCTGGCCAGCATATCCGCCAGCGCGGTAGAGGTCTGGCTGTAATTATCGAGCAGCGGCTGGATGGATTCCTTATAGCCTTCCTGCACACCAAAGAAATTAGGGTCCTCATTAAAGGATACATCCATATCGGCAACCACGCGGGCAATATCCGCATCCTTGAACATCCGCGACACCACAGCCGTATCAATCAGCAAGGACTGTTCCGGCGCAAGCGAAGGCTTTACAAATTCGGCGATAAATTTGGATGATGTCTCGCCCAGGCGGTCGATGGTTTGCGGCATGGCCAGCAAGGTAATATCCATCAGGTAATAGCTATCGAGATCCGGATCAAGGATCAGGTTCGATGTATCCCCGGAATGGGCGATAATGCCGCGAAGATCTGCCACGAATGTCACCAGCGTTTCTTGTACGGCCGCCGAAACATCACCGGATTTGAGCTGTTCCGAAAGCCCGTCCCATTTGGCCTTGACGGTTTCATATTTCAATTGCGTGCGGTTACGGCTGCTCAGACCTTCATCGGTAAACTGCAGCGTCTCTCCGACCTGATCGAGGGCGATCTTGAGATTGCCGATCTCGGCATCAATCTCACCCGCGAGGCTGGCGATTTTTTCAAAATGCGCGGCCCCTGCACTCTTGCCAAAAATGCCGGCCATGGCAATCTCGCTCCGCAGGCGGACGGCATCTGATAAGATCAGGGCCGTTGGGCGCTGGACCTGATTACCCAGCAATTCCTTTTCCGAGAACTCAATCGTGCTTTCCGTCCCCAAATAGGCCTGCGTCATCGAGACAAATAACGTCAGCAAGAAAAGTGATACGGCGATAAACATCCGCGTTTTGACGGAGAGATTATTCAGAAATTTCATTTCATCCTCGTTCTTTATCCTAAAGACCCAACGACAAACGCATGCATAGGCGCTTGGCGGCTTACGCAGAAAAACCTGATATTCAATATTCAGGTGGCAATCGGCTCAAATCGATTGAATTAGATTTATTCTAATATTACAGATCGTAACAGAAGGTTAAAAACTGCGTGATACGCCAAAGATAACGCGGGCATCGCATCCATCAAGGCAATCTTGCGGCTCGTCCAGATTGGTATCAACATATTGTACTGATAAATCAAAGCCTTCGAGGTTGTAACCCAGCCCCACCGACCAATCAGCATAGTCCTTGGCGATACCGAAATTGGCGTGATCGTCAATCCATTGGTAACCGACATGACCGCTCAGCGAGAAATCATGCGGCAGCGGTACATCCACGGCCAGCGAGAGATATTCAGAATCGCCCGTTTCATTGAAGTTATCCGGCGAATAATTAAAGGCCAGCGAGGTTGCAAAGACTTCAAAATCATAACCGACTGCGGCCGAGAGTTCATAGAAATCATACTCGCGCGGCGTATCGGCGCCGGGATAGGAATAATAAATCGCGCCGATATCATAGTTGAAATTGCCCACATCGCCGCTGTAACCGGCATAGACATCCAGCTCCATCGTGGCTTCGTCGCCATCATTGAAATCAACATTCGAGCCCCAGACCCCGGCGTAAAAGCCGGATGTATGCGAGACATCAAAACCACCCTGAACGGCGGGGCCTTCATCGGCTTGCTGGATCCCGCGGAAAGAATATTCGCTCACGAAGCCGACATTGGCGGAGAATTCAAAATCCGAATCACCCATGGCGGCAAAAGCCGAAGCCGAGGACAAAAGGACCACCAAAGAAGCCGAAAGAACGCAGCGGGCGGAGTGTTTGATCATGAATATGCTCTCATTGAGAAAGGTTTGAATCTGTAAGATGCATATTAGCAAGTTTCATAAAACCTGTCTGCAAGGATTTTTGGCTAACTCCTTAGATGCATTACGGAAATCAATGAGGTTTATTCGTAAAATTCCGGGCGGCGGTCACGGAAGAATCCCCAGCTGGCCCGGTAATCCTGCAATTCCTTGCGATCAAAGCTTTGCACGATCACGCCTTCTTCCTTCGGGCCGATCTCTTTGACAATCGCGCCGGTCTGATCAGCGATGAAAGAATGACCATAGAAACTTTGCGGGTTGCCATTGGCGTTTTCATCGCCGATCCGGTTCGAGGCCACCACGGGCACAGCATTGGATACTGCATGGCCTTGCATGGCACGCTGCCAGATCGCCGAAGTATCCAGCGCGTTATCATAGGGTTCGGAGCCAATCGCCGTGGGGTAGAACAGAATTTCCGCCCCCATCAGCATCATGGAACGCGCGCATTCCGGGAACCATTGATCCCAGCATATACCCACGCCGATTTTGCCGTATGCCGTATCCCAGACCTTGAACCCCGTATTGCCGGGTTTGAAGTAATATTTTTCCTGATAGCCCGGACCATCCGGGATATGCGATTTGCGGTATGTGCCAAGGATCGAACCATCGGCATCCAGCACCACGACGGAGTTATAATATTCCGGTCCGGCCTTTTCAAAAATGGAAACCGGGATCACGATTTTCAATTCACGCGCCAGCGGTATAAGCGCCTTCACGCATGGATGATCATCCGCAGGATAAGCAGAGGCGAACCATTCGGGCTCCTGCGCGGTGCAAAAATATGGCCCTTGAAATAATTCAGATGGCAGGATCACCTGTGCGCCTTGCGCCGCCGCCTTGCGGATTAACGCAATGGTTTTGTCGATATTGTCCTGCATGTTATCGCCATACGATGTCTGCAGCGCGGCAACGGTAATGGTTTTGTTATCGCTCATGATTATTAAACCTCCGGCTCTTGCTGGGTGATGCAATGGAACGACCCGCCGCCCGTTAATATCGCCCCGGCCGGAAGGCCCTTGACCACGCGGCCCGGAAATAATTCCGCGATCACGGAAACGGCCTCATCGGCGGATGCCGTGCCATAGGTGGGAACGGCGACCGCCTTGTTGCCAATAATAAAATTCATATGCGAAGCCGGCGCGATATCCCCGGTTTGGTCATCCATGAAAAGTCCGGGTGATGGCACGCGCACGACATTCATGCCTTGCGCCGCGATATCGCGCGCGGTTTTATCATACATCGCCGCGTTGGGATCATCAGCGCCAAAGGCCACCGGACAGGCAACAGTATCTTCCGCCACGAACCGCGCGAGATTATCGACATGCCCATCAGTGTGATCATTGAGCAATCCATCATCTAGCCAGATGATGCGCTCGGCCGAAAAAGCCTCCAGCAATATCTTTGTCGCCGCAGCCTCATCCCAGCCCGGATTGCGATTGGGATTGAGCATGCACTGGCGCGTGGTCATCAAAACGCCCGCGCCGTTATTCTCCAGCGCGCCGCCTTCGAGGATAAAATCAAAGCGCGTGATTTCCTTGCGCGCCTTCCCGGCAACAAAATCGCCAACCATATCATCGCCATCGTAAATATATTTCCCGCCCCAGCCATTGGTGCGGAAACGATAGGCCTTATCGCCCACGAAAATCGGCCCGGTATCGCGCAACCAGATATCGCCGCAGGCCACATCGAAAATCTCCGCATAAGTGCCCATCAGATCGCGGGCGCTTTCAACCGCTTCCTGCCCTTCGGCCAGAACCTTCACATTCTGCCCATCCGATATCAGCCGCACCATGGCGGCGATCTCATCCCGCGCCTGCGCCAGCAAGCCGCCCGGCCATAAATCGGGATGCGAAGGCCAAGCGGTCCACATGGCCTTTTGCGGGGCCCATTCGGGCTTCCAGAGAGACTGAAATTGAGGGGCGGTTTTCGTTTTCATCATGGGGGCCATCTTATACTTGAATTTCTGCAAATTTCCAATATATTCCAGTGACCTAAGACATTTTATAAGAAGGGGCCAGAAAACCATGAGAGTCTTGATTATCGGAGCCGGCGGAGCCGGGAGCGTTGTCGCCAAGAAATGCGCCATGAACAAGGATGTTTTCAGCCATATCCATCTGGCCAGCCGCAGCATCGGTAAATGCGAAAAGATCAAGGCCGAGATCAAACAACATTTCGGTCTGGATATCGATATCTCGACATTAGATGCCGATAAAGTTCCCGACACGGTTGCCCTGATCAACAAGGTAAAGCCCGATCTGGTGATCAACATGGCCCTGCCCTATCAGGATCTGGCGATCATGGATGCCTGCCTTGAGACAAAAACCAATTACATGGACACGGCCAATTACGAACCCATTGATGTGGCCAAGTTCGAATATCACTGGCAATGGGCGTATCAGGAGCGTTTCAAGGCGGCGGGTATCGTGGCCGTTCTGGGATGCGGTTTTGATCCGGGCCAGACGAATATCTACTGTGCCTACGCGCAAAAGAACCTGTTCGATGAAATCCATTATGTCGATATCATCGATTGCAATGCTGGCGATCACGGTCAGGCCTTCGCCACGAATTTCAACCCGGAGATTAACCTGCGCGAAGTAACCCAGAAGGGCAAATACTGGGAGAACGGCAAATGGATCGAGACGGAGCCGCTGGAGTTTCGCAAGATGATCGACTACCCGGAAGTGGGCGAGAAAGCCTCCTATCTGCTCTATCACGAGGAACTTGAATCCCTCGTGCAGAATATCAAGGGCCTCAAGCGCATTCGTTTCTGGATGACATTCGGTGATGCCTATATCAAGCACATGGAAGTCCTGCAGAATGTCGGCATGACGCGCATTGACCCGGTGGTGCATAACGGCGTGGAAATTGTTCCCATACAATTCCTGAAAACTTTGCTGCCTGAACCCGCCTCACTGGCGGATGGTTACACCGGCAAGACTTCGATTGGATGCGTTATGACGGGATTGAAAGACGGCAAGGAAAAGACGGTCCTGATCTATAACGTTTGCGACCATGCCCAGACGCATAAGGAAGTCCAGGCCCAAGCCGTTTCCTACACCACAGGCGTGCCGCCAGTCACAGGCGCGATCATGATGGCCAAGGGCTTCTGGGGCAAGGAACCCGGCGTATGGAATGTCGAGCAGCTCGACCCGAACCCCTTCATGGAAGAAGTCGCCAAGCAGGGATTGCCATGGCATGTGAAGGAACTGGCTTCTGGTTTGGGAGAACTCACCGAACGCCGCGATGTGTACCAAAAGAAAGACAAGGCGGCTTGACGCGGCATTGTCACGGCAAGGAGGGCAAAAGGCCAACAAAGCAATCTCCCCAATCGTCATTACCCGCCTTGTGCGGGTAATCCATGGATCACACGGACAAGCCGTGTGATGACGTAAATGGTTCTGGATTGCTTCGCTGCGCTCGCAATGACAGATGAATTTAGCAAAAATTTCAGAAGATTTTTTTTGTGAGCTTGGTCAAAACTTGGACTGGGATGTTTCAAAAATTCCTGAATGCAGCACCCCTACCCCTGATTTTTCAGTTAAAACAAAGTCAGGCCTTTTTATAGCTGAAATTTCATCAATAGATTATGAATTTATTGAAGGCAAATGTTACTCTTCAAGGCTTGGAGAAACTGTTCGCAAAAAAATACATACGAAAAAATCCAACAAGCAACTAAAGGGCCATAATGTCCCCA
Source organism: Alphaproteobacteria bacterium (assembly GCA_035911135.1). Taxonomy (GTDB): domain Bacteria; phylum Pseudomonadota; class Alphaproteobacteria; order Micavibrionales; family Micavibrionaceae; genus JAMHWD01. The sequence goes on from JAMHWD010000011.1 coordinate 126,757, forward strand.
CTTTATTAGTTCTTACAGGACCTTCTTGGGAGCTTGGCTTTGAATCAATAGTTGCAGCCATGTACGGAGATTTAACAGTTAATATTAGCGTTGAATCTGGAGAATACTCAGACCTCTACTATGGAAAAAATTCAAAAATGCAAAAAGATCGAAATACAAGTATAAGTGCTTTAGGATTTCTAACTCGCACTCTTAAGAACAGCGAAGATATCGGAAAGGATCAAGCAGAAACAATTCCTCATATAACGATCTATCATAACATGTATGCTAAAAATCCTTTCACCAAAGATTTCTTCTCTAAACCAGACAACATATGCGAATACTGGTTTTCAGAAGGAATCGCAGCAAATATTTAAGATCACTACTATGCTAATTTTCCAATCCATCACCACCCCCTCCTATGTTGCCGATATTGCTGCCGTGAAGCGCAATATGGATGTGGCCGCGCGTATTAAACGCGAGGCGGGAATAAGTATGGTTCTGGCCACCAAGGCTTTTGCCCTGCCTGCCGTGTTCCCGTATATGAGAGACACGCTGGATGGGACAACGGCGAGCGGGCTTTACGAGGCGCGATTGGGCCATGAGCATTTCGGCAAGGAAGTCCATACCTACTCCCCCGCCTACCGCGAGGAAGATTTGGTGGCGATCACGCAATATTCCGGCCATATCTATTTTAATTCGGTGGAGCAGTTAAAACGCTTTGCACCGATGGTGCGTGCGCGCCGGAAGGATGCGAAAATTGGCCTCCGCGTCAATCCGCAATACTCGCTGGTGAAGAATTCCGAGCTGTATGATCCATCCTCCCCCTGCTCGCGTTTTGGGGTGCTGAAAGGGGAGCTGACGGATGAGGTTTTAGACCTGATCGACATCATCCATTTTCACAATCTGTGTGAAAATATGGCGGAAGACTCCGTGGCGCTGATCAATCATCTGCGCGATAATTTCGCCTTCGCGCTGGAGAAGGTTGAGCACTTAAACCTTGGCGGCGGGCATTTCTACAGCCACCCGGATTACGATGTGGACGCCCTGATTGCGGGCTTAAAATCTTTAAGCCAAGATTTCAACATCCATATCACGCTGGAGCCCGGCGCGGCGCATGTCCTGAATGCCGGGTATCTGGTGGGCAGCGTTCTGGATATCATCAAGCGCGATGGCACATCACTGGCGATCTTGGATGCCTCGGCCTCCACGCATATGCCGGATGTTTTAGAGGTTCCTTATCGCCCCAATATCATCGGATCCGGCGCGCCGCAGGAAAAGGCGCATAATTATATCCTGGGCGGCAATACCTGCATGACCGGGGATGTGATCGGGGAATACAGCTTTGATGCGCCGCTTGAGGTGGGTCAGAAGCTGATCTTTCTAGACATGATGCAATATTCATTCGTCAAGAACACGACCTTTAACGGCGTGCCCTTGCCTGATATTGCCCTCCTCCATGAAGACGGGCGTTACGAGATCATCAAGCAGTTTGGCTATGAAGCGTTTTCCGCGCGGGTTTGCGCGTCTTAGCAATCGTGGCGGCGGCCGGCAATTCCGGCATGCCAAGCTTGAGATACCAGTACACGTCAAATTCGCGGTAATTCAGCGTCAGCTCCTCGCCCGCATCAATATCGCGCCCGGCATAGACATTGCCATCCGGCGCATCGAATGTATTGGCGATTTCCGCATGATTGACGAAACGGTCATTATCCGCGGGCATGTAATAGAACCCGTCCCGCGGATATTTGTAGCCGTAATGCGAAAGATAGGTTTTCACATCTTCCGGGAGAGCCATAAACTCATCCTCCGTGTAGCGCTGGTCGAAATTGCGTTCGAAAGACCAGACCAATGAACCTTTTTTAATGGGTTCGGCGGCAAACGCGCCCATGCCATTAATCGCACTTGGACTGATAAAGGTTTTTACACGGAGCATTCAATAATGGCGCCTCCCCTTGGTGTACGCTTTACGGTTTTGTGGGATCGATGCACACCGTATCGGCATGACCAAATCCGTTAAAATTACTGCGCATCGCAACGCTGTAGGCTCCTGCGTTTTCAAATACAACCCAGTCACCCATGCCGATGTCAGAAGGCAGCATAAATGGACCATACATCATATCCAAAGAATCGCAAGTGGGTCCCGCGAGACGGTACGCGATTTCGCCGGCCTCAAACGGGCGGTCACAGCTGAAGGCCTGCACCGGGTAGCGAAGACCCAGCCATTCGCAGGCATCAAACAGACCGCCGTAAATGCCGTCATTGATATAAAGCATATCGCCCTTACGCAGTTCCACGCGGGTGACCAGTTTTACGCCTTGCGCCACCAGAACGCGGCCGGGTTCGGCCATCAGCGGAATATCGGACAGACCCGCCAGTTCCAGCGCATCCTTGATCGCATCCACGCAATCCTGCACGCCGCAGACAGCAACACCATCCGCATAAGGCACAGGGAAACCGCCACCCACGTTCAGGGTGTCGATTTTCACGCCGGATTCAGCGATCAGATCAGCCGCATAGGCAATGGCCTGTGCATAGCGCGAAGCCTCGGCCGTTTGCGTGCCGACATGGAAGCTCACGCCCAGCGCATTGGCCACAGGACGGCATTGCTGGAGCAGTTCCAGCGCTTCAAGGCGGGATGCGCCGAATTTGCTGGAGAAGTCGATAAAGGCCTTATCGTTTTTCGGCAAAGCCAAGCGCACGAACAGGTTCAGGTCCTGCGCCAGGTCCGTTTCACGCAAAATCTTGTAAAGCTCGTCCGTGCAATCCAGCACGAAATTGCGTACGCCATGGGAAAAATACGCCTCGCGGATATCCTCAGGCGCCTTGATCGGGTGCATGAAATACACATCCGCCGCCGGAAAGCGGGATTTAACCTGACGGATTTCATCAATCGAGGCCACATCATAGGCCTGCACGCCGCCGCGGCTGATCGCCTCGAGCACCTGCATTTCAGGATTGGTTTTCACCGCATAAAGCGCCTTACCCGGAAATGCGGCCACAAAGGCACGCGCGGCGTTTTCAATCACATGCGGATAAACCGCATAGAGCGGACGCGCCGGTTTGAGCGCCGCAATCGCAGCGTTCAGGGAGTTATACGAAACTTTCTTTTTATTCAGTGCCTTATTGTGGCGCTGGGCATTGCCCAGAGACATGTTTTTTGCCATCAAACAAATCCTCGCGGTTAACAGTCGTTAATGTAAGTGTCGGTAAAAGCGTTTTTTCCAGTCTATCTTGCGAACACTCCAGCAAAACAGATCTGAGGCTTGCCCATTATCTTAGCAAGCCAGACGCCTTTACCGCATACACCGCTGTATGCGCGAGATTGTGATGAATGCACTATCGGGATTTGTTCCCCGGCCAGCTGCAACAGTATGTTTCATACGCAAACCCTTTCAAGCTGCAGGTTTGGACTAAAAGTCCGCCCCAGATCAAAAATGTTCACGCCGTTGCATAACCATGGCTGGGACGCTCCCAGAGGGGCCAGAGACACGTGCGTAATAATTCATTGTATAATGTTATTTTCTGCAAATTCAAAGAAAAAAATGCACCGCCTGAAAACGGGCCAAACACAAGGGATTTCAGGCGTTAGCCCGGATTGTTCCCGGCCGAAGCCACAAAATTTTACACAGATTTTGCCCCCCGGGAGGCAAAAGGCAAAAACCCGGCCGCCAGCCACCCGGCCATCAGCATCACCCCGCCCAAAGGCGTGGCCATGCCATATTGATTGCTGCCCGTCAGATGCGCGATATAAAGGCTGCCGCTAAAGATGATGATTCCGGCCGAAAACAGTGCCGCACTTACGGCCATGACCTTGCGCCAGGCCGCATGATCCATGTGCAGCACAGCCAGCCCCAAAACCAGCAATACGATAGAATAAAGCTGATGATAGCGCAGGGCAATGTCCAGACTGCCTGAAACATCACCGCCGCCGGCATGGCGGAAATAGGCCGCCAGCGCCACTGACAAACACCCCAATACAGCCGCAAGCGGCAAGATCCATTTCATGATTTTCATCTCCCTTGCGGCTTATGATAAAGGAACATAGTCTATCCCGATACGTTTTTAAGATGGCAAAAGGCGGGACATGGCAAGAAACAATAAAGAAAAACCAGATGATGGCAGCAAGACCTTCACCGGATTGCTTGATGGCATCAATGCCTGCGTCAAAAACGGACGCCTTGGCGTGGGTGATCTGTTTGAGGCCCTGAACCACCGCGGTTTTGGCCCGCTCATGCTGATGCCGGCGCTGATCGTCATCTCGCCTGTTGGCGCGATTCCGGGGGCCTGCGCGATATTCGGCGGCATTATTTTTCTGGTTTCGCTGCAGATTCTGATCGGCAAGCATTCACCGTGGTTGCCGGGATGGTTAAAAAAAATGTCATTTAACGGTGATAAATTCTCATCCGGCATCAAGAAAATAAAACCATACGCGCAAAAGCTGGATAAATTCGTCAAGCACAGGCTTGCCTTCCTGACCGATAACGATCTCGCCCAGCGCGCCACGGCCCTTTTATGCATGGTACTTTCTGTGGGCATCATGACCTTGAGCCTGATCCCCTTTGCGCCGGCGGCACTGGCCTTGCCTATATTTCTACTAGGCCTTGGCCTGACCGCCAATGACGGCGCGATCATGGCGGGGGGCTATGCTACGCTCGCCCTCCCGCTGCTGATTATGACGGAAATATTCTAGGCCTGCGCCAGCTTGCTGTGGCGGTAGGAATAAAACACGTAAATCAAGACGCCCGCCAGCAACCATAATACAAAGCGTTCATGTGTATGCGCCGGCAGGAACGCGATAAGCGCGCCGCAGGAAATAACACCCAGCACAGGCAGGATAATCCCGCCAGGCACCTTGAACGGGCGCGGCATGTCCGGATGCGTCTTGCGAAGGACAATCACGCCGATACACACCAGCACAAAGGCCGCCAGCGTACCGATATTCACAAGCTCGGCCAATGCGCCCAGCGGAATAAACCCGGCCATCACCGCCATGAAAATTCCGCAGATGACGGTTGAGCGCACAGGCGTTTGCGTCTTTTCATTCACCGCGCCGAAAAACTGCGGCAACAATCCATCGCGCGACATCGCAAAAATAATGCGCGTCAGGCCGTAATACAGCACCAGCATGACCGTGGTCAGGCCAGTGATTACGCCCGTGGCCACCAGTGCCGAGGCCCAGCTTACGCCCACACGCTCCAGCGCGAAGGATACAGGATAGGATACATTCAATTCCGTATAAGGAACCATACCTGTGAGCATGCCGGAGACGATAATATAGATCAGCGTGCAAAACCCAAGCGAGGCCAGAATACCGATCGGCACATCGCGCTTGGGGTTGCGCGATTCCTCCACAGCCGTTGAGACCGCATCAAACCCGACATAGGCGAAAAATACGACAGAAGCCCCGGCCAAAATCCCGATAGGCTTGCCCAGCTCGTCATGGCCGAACCAGCCAAAGGGCATGAAGGGCGACCAGTTTTCCGGCGCGATGTGAAAAATCCCAACAGCCAGAAAAACGGCAATCGTGAGCAATTTGATAAAGACCATGGCCGCGTTCAGGCGCGCGCTTTCTTTCACGCCCACAATCAAAAGCGCCATCAGCGCCAGAATAATCAAAACGGCGGGAAGATTCACCAATCCCGGCTCCGGCGCGAATGGCCCGGCCAGCAGATAATGCGGGATCGGCACGCCAATCGCCACCAAGGCGTTATTAAAGTAACCCGACCAGCCATTGGCCACAGCCGCCACGGCCACGCCGTATTCCAAAATCAGATCCCAGCCGATAATCCAGGCCAGAAATTCCCCGAACGCCGCATAGGAATACCCGTAAGCACTGCCGCAGCCGCCGACGCTGGAGGCCAGTTCGGAATAAGCCAGAGCGGCAAAGGCGCAGGCCACGCCCGCCACCACGAATGACAGCACCACCGCCGGCCCCGAAGTCGTTGCCGCCGCCACGCCGGTCAGGACGAAAATGCCTGTGCCGATAATCGCGCCAATCCCCAGCAAGGTCAGATCAAAGGCGCTCAGGCATTTTTTGAGGCCGAGCGTGTCCTGTTCAACGGGTTTTTTGCGGAAAATAGTTTTGATGAACGACATGGCGTTTCGTGACCTTTCGTGATGTCCCTGCTTATGTTATTGTTTTTGAGCTTAATATTCTTAAAAACTCCGGCGCAAAACCTCAAGCCCGCATGGCATAATTATGCACAGATGCTTTCCCTTTCATGCCCCAAGATGCAAAACCGCACTGCGATGGACAGGCCGGGTTTTAATAATATTGCTGATCACCCTGATCGCCACCATTGCCGGGACCGGGTTCTGGTATCAGCTACCTGTACCGGAAGGATTTAAAATCCCGGCCCTTATCCTATGGGGGGTATTTTGCCTTGGCGTGGCAGCAGGAGAATTTTCCTCCAAGCGGCGCAAAAAAGCACGTATCGCCTTTATTATTGTTCTGACCGCCGCATTAACATGGTGGATCAGCATCACCCCGTCCAATGACCGGATATGGGCCGATGATCTGGCGCATACGGTGACGGGCACGATCAAGGGCAATATTGTCACGCTGCAGAACGTGCGTAATTTTAACTGGAGAACACGGCAAGATTACGACCAGAAATGGGAGAGCCGGGATTATGATCTCACCAAATTGCAGAGCGTGGATTTATTCCTCTCGACCTGGGGGAATCCGGATATCGCGCACACATTAATCAGCTTTGGATTTGCGGGTGATCATTACGTCACATTTTCATTCGAGATCCGCAAAGAGCACGGCGAAGCCTATTCCCCCATCGCCGGATTTTTCAAGCAATATGAACTCGCCCTGATTGCCGCCGATGAGAATGATATCATCCGCACGCGCACCAATGTACGAAAAGAAGCCGTATCGCTTTACCGCGTGCAATTATCACCGGAACAAGGCCGCAGACTGTTTTTATCCTATGTCACGCGCGGCAACGAACTGGCAAAAACGCCCGTTTATTACAACACCCTGACATCCAACTGCACGACGGTGGTTTTTGACATGACGCGTGTTATCGTGCCCGGCATCCCGATGGATTACAGGGTTTTAATATCTGGCCGCCTGCCGGGTTATATATACGATCAGGGCGGATTCGGCACAAAGCACAACCTTGCAGATATTATAAAATCCGCCCCCATTACCGATCTTGCCCTTGGCATGAAACCGGGCGATAACTATTCAACCCTGATCAGAACCAATCTGCCCGATTAAGAGAGACACCCGCATGCGCCGCAGCCTTCATCACGTGTTCACTTTTGCCCTGCTGGCCGCCCTGCCTGCCATGACCGGATGTTCCAGCATCGCCAAGGGCGTGGCCCAAGCCGTCATGGAGGATAAAGGCCCCAAGGAGGACACGCGCGCCTGCGAGATTGAAGGGCCATCCTTCACCGGCATCAAACAAAGTCTCGCCGCGCAAGCCCCGTCATCCCCCAAAGTCACGAAGGTTTTGATGGTCCATGGGGTCAACAGCCATCTGCCGGGATATTCATCCCATTTGCAGAAAAAACTATATGAAACCCTTGCCCTGACGCGAACCGACAGCGCGATCAAAACCATTGATCTGGACAGCCGCGATATCAAATGGAACAAGGACGAACCGCACAAGATGGGTACGCTCCGCATCAGCCGCCACGCCGATGCAACCGGACAGCAGGAATTGTTATTCTATGAGCTGACATGGTCGCCGATTGTCGATGACAAGAAACTCCAGCTCGCCGCCGATTCCGCCAATAACGAAGGCCTCAAACGCGCCAGCCTGAACAACTCCCTCAAAGGTTTCATGAACGCCACCGTTCCCGATATGCTGATTTATAACGGCAACGGGTATGACCGCATCACAACAGCCGTCAAGGAATCGGTATGCTGGATGCTGGGCAATGACTGGAACGCCCTGCCCGATACGGGCGCGCATGAATGCCGGTACTGGCCCGGATCGACATTTAAAAATCTCTCACTCGATGATCATTTCTTTATCACCCACAGCCTCGGCAGCCGTATCACGATTGATACGATTCAAGGATTTGGCAATATCTCCCCCGACAAGCCGCGCGATGATCTTTTCATCATGGATGAACAGATCAGACGCGAGATCAGAAACAAGGAATTTACCGTCTTCATGATGGCCAATCAGTTGCCGTTATTACAGATGGGCCGTGATGCGCCGGAGGTTTACAATCAGGAAAAATCCTACTGCGCGCCGGGCGGCGCCAACGTGGCCCAGCGCCTGATGCGTAAGATGGGCATTGTCGCCTTCAGCGATCCGAATGATATCCTCTCCTACCCCGTGCCGCTGGATTTCACATCCAAACATATCGACAGCCGCATCTGCCCCGCCGTGACGAATGTCAGCATCAATGTCGCCGCGCAGAAAGACCTGTTCGATGCGGCATCCTTCGCCAACCCCATGACCGCCCATAGCGGATACATGGAAGACGACCGGGTGATTGACATGATGGCCAACGGCGTGGGCAGCGGCATCAGCTCCCCCCTTATCCAGCAGCGCTGCCGCTGGCTGGAAGTCACACCGTTTGATGCCCCGGCGCGGGGGCCGGTGCAGGGGGATTCTTGAGCCGAATCCGATCCGCACCAAATCCATTAAAACAATATTCTCTATGCCTTTGGTTATCCCACAGTATGAAACTGAAACAAGCGGCCCTTGGGATCTATCTTTAAATGATAATGATCTCCATTATAAACCACAGCCATACGCCCATGGCCGTGTAAAGTTACTTTCTGGATTAACAGAACAGTGTGCTTTGTATTCCTCTTTGACACACCTTAAAACTTGTTCAATCAATGTTTCCAGATCCTGTACTTTATAAGGCAGAGATGATTTGCTTTTGGCAGTGCCAAATTGGTAATGTTTAATATGCCGCATCACTATATGGATATAAGAATCTATATCCCAATAAATCTGTTTTTTTCCATGAAGTAAAATATTCGAATGGTCAACCCCCATATTCGAGTCCATGTTAAAAGTGAATCCGCTGCCCGTGTTGCGGCATAGATAAAGGGTCTGCAAGCGTAGCTAAAGAGCCTTTATCTATGCGGGCGATTGGTGCTGGCGGTCTGTATCCGAGCGAACTGTGCGGCCTGATATGGTTATAATGATGCCGCCATTTTTCAATGATTACTTGCGCTTCTT
>JAMHWD010000012.1:0-45161 GCA_035911135.1 Alphaproteobacteria bacterium
ATCCATCATCGCGAGCGATGTGCCGCAGACTGTTGCCATCGAGGAGGAACCGTTCGATTCCGTGATCTCGGAGACTGTGCGGATCGTGTATGGGAATTCCTCAACTGTTGGGAAAAGCGGGTTGATCGCGCGCCATGCCAGCTTGCCGTGACCGACTTCGCGGCGGCCCGGAGGACCCATGCGGCCAGCCTCACCAACCGAGTATGGCGGGAAGTTGTAATGCAGCATGAAGCGCTGCTTGTATTCACCTTCCAGCGCGTCGATGATTTGTTCATCCTGACCTGTACCCAGTGTTGTGACAACAAGGGCCTGTGTCTCGCCGCGTGTGAAGAGGGCGGAACCATGACAGCGCGGCAGGATACCAACTTCGGCCACAATCGGGCGGACAGTTTTTGTATCGCGGCCATCAATACGGCTGCCGGTTTTGAGGATCGAGCCACGAACAACATCGGCCTCAAGCTTCTTGAACTTGGAGGAAACCAGATTGTCATCAATGCCGGCTTCTTCGCTGGCGAAGGATTCAATCGCGGCCTTGCGGATATCACCAACAGCGGCGTAGCGATCCTGTTTCTCGCGGATCGAGTATGCCTTCTCAACATCGCCGGCGTATTTCGCCTTGATGTCTTTTTCCAGCTTGATGATATGCGCGGGAACTTCGGGCATGTCCCAGGGTTCTTTCGCGGCCATTTCAGCCAGAGCGATGATACCGTCAATAACCGGCTGGAAAGCTTTCCAGCCCATAGTCACAGCGCCCAGCATGGTTTCTTCGGAGAGTTCGGAGGCTTCGGATTCAACCATCAGAACGCCTTCTTGCGTACCGGCAACAACCAGATCCAGATCCGAATTTTTCATCTCCGACATGGTCGGGTTGATTTTCAGCTCATCATTCACATAGCCAATGCGTGCCGCGCCAACCGGGCCCATGAACGGAATGCCGGAAAGTGTCAGGGCAGCCGAGCAACCAATCAAAGCAATAATATCGGGGTCATTCTCAAGGTCGTGCGAGACGACAGTCGCGATCACCTGAACCTCGTTGTAGAAATTATCCGGGAAGAGCGGGCGGATCGGACGGTCGATCAGGCGGGAGGTCAGTGTTTCCTTCTCCGATGCCTTGCCTTCGCGCTTGAAAAAGCCACCGGGGATTTTACCGGCTGCGTATGTTTTTTCCTGATAGTGAACGGTCAGCGGGAAGAAGTCCTGGCCCGGCTTGACACTTTTCGCGCCGACAACCGTACAAAGGACAGTTGTCTCGCCCATGGTAGCCATGACGGCGGCATCAGCCTGACGGGCAATCTTGCCGGTTTCCAGCGTGATGGTCTTGCCGGCAAAGTCGATATCTTTTTTGTAAACTTTAAACATTCTTGGTTTTTCCTTTTTGTGTTTTATGTGCGTCATCTCGACCGGAGGGTATAACCCGCAGTGGAGAGATCTGACGTCAATGCGACGCGTTTATCAGATCCCTCGGCTACGCTCGGGATGACAAGTTTTATATGGGGGAGGATAATCGGCGGACTGGTAAATATATTTTTTCTTTGCCTGCCTCCGCTCGCGAAAAGCTCGCTACGGTTTGCAAAGAAGGGGACCATACACTTATCGGTCAACCGCTATCGTTTTCCCTTTACAACAGGCTCATCTATTGGCATTTTCCTGCCCATAAGTCAAAGAAAAAGAGGGTTTTAGCCATGAATTATCTCGTTCTCCTCCGTCACGGACAATCGGAATGGAATCTGGAAAATAAATTTACCGGATTTCACGATGTCGATCTCACTGCGCAAGGCGAGGCTGAGGCCAAAGCCGCCGGAGAAATGATCAAAAATGCCGGTATCAAATTCGATGCCGTGTTTTCTTCCACTCAGACCCGTGCCAACCGCACCGCTAATATTGCCCTTGGCGCAGCAGGGCAGCAGGATGCATTCGCAGGTATGATCCGCCATCCTCATTTGCGCGAGCGTGATTACGGTGATCTCACAGGCCTCAACAAGGACGAGACCAAGGCCAAATACGGCGACGAACAGGTTCATATCTGGCGCCGGTCCTATGATGTTGCCCCGCCGGGCGGGGAATGCCTGAAGGATGTGGTGGAAAACCGCGTGCGCCCATATTTCCAGAGCGATATTAAGCCCCTCATTGATAGCGGCAAGAATGTCCTGATCGCCGCGCATGGCAATTCCTTGCGTGCGGTGCTGATTATCCTGGGCGTGGAAACGCCGGAAAGCATCAATGACGCCGAATTTCCGACCGGCATTCCGTTGGTGTTCGAGCTGGAAGGCGGCGCGGTGCAAAAGCGCTATTTCCTCAAATAAGCAACGGCCGCCAGAAAGGCGGCCGTCTAGCCCGATCAGAATATGATACGAGGATCAGCGTTATTCGGGGCTACCATCAGTAGCATCGTTAAGCTCATCCTGTATGCGTTCTGCGGGTGTTCTGTTCTCCAGTTCGCGGGCGGCATCATCCACGCCTTCATCAAGACGCTCGATCGCATCGCCGATTTTGTCGCCTGTGCTGCGGCGATCCGGCGCATTCAGCACAAAAATACCGACAATCGCCACAATGGCGACCGCGAAAACGATGGTAATTGTCTTTGTGTTATTGCTCATAACCAATCCTTGTCAGTTTGTTTTATATTCTGACCTGCCAACGCGAAGGGGGTGCGTTATGTTCCCAAGGGGATGATTTTTTATTCTAGCCTTGCGTCTGTTCGCGCAAGGAATCCTCGGCAGCCGACCATTTCTCAATATAGCCCGGCATGGCGGGGCTGGCGGTATTCACGCCGGCCAGCGCCATGACCTCGCTTGTGGGGACAGTCTGGCGCTTTTTACCGTCATAAAACCCGCCTTTTAGCAGGCCAATGGCGGCAATGGCCCCTGCCTTGTTACCGCTGGCAATGATAAAACGCTGCTCGATATAGACCCATTTTTCATCCCAGCAAACAATGCGGGTTTGCAGGTCGTATTGCTGGAACGGCATGAGGGGCAGGCGAAAGCGCACTTGCGCAGCCGCCAGAACGGGCATTTTCTTCTCGCGCCACATGATCTGCAAAAGCCCGATGCGCGTGATGTAATCCAGCCGCCCCAGATCCATGATGGTCAGATATCGCCCGTTATTCATGTGGCCGTTCAGATCAAGATCATTGGGAAGAACGCGAAAGCGCGTTGTGAATGTATCAAGCGGCGCATTACTGCGCGGCGCACGCAAAGCGGAGATCAGAATAAGAATAAGACGAAAGTATAAATTCATGGATGATCTCCCTGGTTTATAAAAAAACGCCGCTGGTTGAAGGCGGCGTTTTTAAAATTCTTCCTTCGTCATCACACGCTTTATGCGTGTGATCCATGGATTACACGGACAAGCCGTGTAATGACGATAGTAATGTTAGCGGCGGATGCCCAGACGCTCGATGAGCGTCTTGTAGCGGCCTTCGTCCTTGCCTTTGAGGTAGTCCAGCAGCTTGCGGCGCTTGGCAACCATTGCCAGCAGGCCGCGGCGGGAGTGCAGGTCTTTTGTGTGCGTCTGCATGTGGCCGGAGAGGTCATTGATGCGCGCTGTCAGAACGGCGACCTGAACTTCAGGCGAACCTGTGTCACCAGCCTTTGTGGCGTAATCCGAGATAACTTTTTGTTTTTGTTCTGTAGTAACCGACATCTTTACATCCTTCTTTTTCTGTTAGATCCCTGCCTTCGCCGGGATTGCTCGCGTTGTTAAATAAACGCTCACAAGTTAAATACGCGAACCGGCCTTGCTTCGGCTCCGTGAAGTTCAAGCAGCGCAATGCTGGTATCGTTCAACATGGCCAGAACAAGAGCGCCTTTCTTTCCATCAAGCCCCGCCTTTGACAACCGGTCAAAATCGGGTTTGGAGATGAATGTCAGGCTTTGCCCGTTCTTTAGTCTTGCCGCCTCCCTTTCATCAAGGGGCAGGGCCGGGATATCGTCCAGCGCGCTGCTCAAGGGCTTTAAGACCGTTTCAAGGGCCGCACTTTGATCCATTTCCTGTAAAAGATCAAGGGAAATCGCTGTATTGGCCGTAAAATGGCCGACAGCCTCGCGGCGCAGGGTAATAATATGCCCGAAACATCCCAGTTTTTCGCCCATATCGCGGGCAATCGAGCGGATATAGGTCCCCTTGCCGCAGCGGCATAGAAAGGTCGCGGTATGAGTATCATGCGCGGTTATTTCGAGGCTGTGTACGGTGACAATGCGGGATTTAATCTCGAACTCCTCGCCATCCCGGGCAAGGTCATAGGCGCGCTCGCCGTCAATCTTGATGGCGGAATAGCGCGGCGGGATTTGTTCGATCTGTCCGGTAAAGCCGGGCAGGAGAACCTCGATATCGGCCAAAGCAGGCCGCGCATCGCTGGTTTTGGTGATTTGCCCCTCCAGATCATCCGTATCACGGGCCTCGCCCCATTTGACGGTAAAGCTGTAGGTTTTATCGGCATCCTGAATGAAGGGGATGGTTTTTGTAGCCTCGCCCAGCGCAATCGGCAAGATGCCCGTCGCCAGCGGATCAAGTGTCCCGGCATGGCCGCCTTTTTGCGCGTTGAAATAACGGCGCACTTTGGCCAGGGCTTGCGTGGATGTAATGCCGGCGGGCTTGTCGAGATTGACCCAGCCGTCAATCTTTTCCCCTTTGCGCTTTTTCATCTCTGCTTACTCTTTGTCGCTGCTGCTCGTGCTGATGTCGCGCAGCAATTCGTCAATGCGCTGGACTTGATCGAAGGTGGCATCCTCACGGAAATTGATGCGCGGGGTGAATTTCAGATTGGCCTGACGCCCGATTTCTTTCTGAAAGTAATGCGAGGATTCATTCAGGGCCGGAATGATTTCCTCCATGCCATCGCCGCCTAAGGACATGACATAGGCAGTGGCGTTTTTCAGGTCAGGGGAAATGCGGACTTCGGTTACCGTGATATGCCCGGCATTCATAAGCGCCTGATGCGAGAAATGTCCGCGCGCCATTGTATCGGCCAGAATATGGCGGATCTGCTCGCCGACCCGCAATTGTCTTTGCGAGGGTTCGGAGGATTTAGGGCGTTTGGGCTTCATTATTCTACCTTACGGGCGACTTCGATCAGCTCGTAACATTCGATAACGTCATCGGCGCGGATATCGTCATATTTCTCAAAGGCCATACCGCATTCAAAGCCTTCCTTGACTTCCTTGACCTCGTCTTTGAAGCGCTGAAGTGTTTTGAGCGTACCTTCGTGGATGACGACATCGTTCCGCAGCAGGCGCACCTTGTTACCGCGGCGAACTGCGCCAACCTCGACGGTACAACCGGCAACCTTGCCGACCTTGGAAATATTGAAGACCTGCAGGATTTTGGCCGTACCGATATATTCTTCGCGGATCGTGGGCGAGAGCATACCGGAGAGAACAGCCTTGGCATCGTCAATGATATCGTAGATCACGTTGTAGTAACGGATATCAACGCCATCGCGTGTGGCCATATCGCGGGCCTGCGCGTTTGCGCGAACGTTAAAGCCGATAATAAAGCCTTTCGAGGCGCGGATGAGCGAAACATCGGATTCTGTGATCGCGCCCACGCCTGTGTGCAGGACCTGAACCTCGATATCGGGGTTGTCGGCGCTGAGTTTTTGCAGCGACATGGAGATCGCTTCGGCCGAGCCATGAACATCGGCGCGGATGATAACGGGCAGCTTTGTCTTCTCGCCCAGCTCTTTTTGCAGGAGCAAATCTTCCATGGTCGTGCGGCCCTTGACGGCGGCAGCGGCCTGAATTTCGCGTTTCTTGCGCTGGCGGTAGCTGGCGATTTCACGGGCGCGGGATTCATCATCCACCACCGAGAGCGGGTCACCGGCCTGCGGCAGGGCATCAAGGCCCAATACTTCAACCGGCATCCCCGGAATAGCGGCATCAACGGCCAGGCCCTTGTCATTCATCAGCGCCTTGACTTTTCCGGTCTGTGCGCCGGCAACGAATACATCGCCAACCTTGAGTGTGCCTTTTTGGATCAGGACTGTGGCCACAGGGCCGCGTCCGCGCTCCAGCTTGGATTCAATAACGGTTCCCTGCGCCTGACGGTTCGGGTTGGCCTTGAGTTCAAGTACTTCAGCCTGCAGGAGGATGGCTTCTTCGAGTTTGTCGAGATTGATTTTCTTCTTCGCGGAAAGTTCAATGCACTGCACTTCGCCGCTGAGTTCCTCGACAATTACCTCATACTGCAGAAGGTCGGTTTTAACCTTGTGCGGGTTGGCATCGGGCAGGTCGATTTTGTTGACCGCAATAATAAGCGGCACATTGGCGGCTTTGGCGTGTTTGATAGCTTCGACCGTCTGAGGCATGATGGAATCATTGGCCGCCACGACGATAACCACGATATCGGTAACATTCGCACCGCGCGCGCGCATTTCGCTGAATGCCTCGTGACCTGGCGTATCAAGGAAGGTGATCTTCTGGCCCGATTGCATCGTGACCTGATAAGCGCCGATATGCTGGGTGATGCCGCCAGCCTCGCCGGAGACGACATCCGTGGCACGCAGCGCATCGAGCAATGAGGTTTTACCATGGTCAACATGGCCCATGATGGTAACAACCGGCGGACGGATCATCAGATTATCATCTGTGTCTTCCTCGCCTTCGACGCCGATCTCAATATCAGAGTCGGCAACGCGTTTGACCTTGTGACCAAATTCGGAAACCAGCAATTCTGCCGTATCGGCATCAATCGTCTGGTTGATCGTGGCCATAACGCCCAGCTTCATGAGCGTTTTAACAACTTCGCCGCCGGGTTCGGACATACGGTTGGCCAGTTCCTGTACGGTGATGGCTTCGGGGATGATAACTTCGCGGAATACTTTCTGGGCATCCTGTTTGGAGCCTTGCGCGGCCAGACGTGCTTTTTCACGGGCGCGTTTTTGCGCCGCGAGCGAGGGGCCGCGATCCTTGTCGAAATCATTGTTAACGGCCTGTGTAACCGTAATACGGCTGCGGCGGCGATCATCTGCCCCGCGTGCCTTGGCCGGAGCCTTGACTTCAGCCTTTTTGAGGCGGTCGCGTACGCTTTCGGATTCTTCGCTCTCGCCCTCATCGCGGCCGCGGCGCAGTGGTGTGCCAAAAGATGCCGGAGCCGCCGGGCCGCCATCACGGGCAGGTGGAGTGGGGCGAGCCTTTTCAGCGGCCTGACGTTCCTGTGCTTCGATACGTTTGAGTTCTTCCAGCTCGTTGCGGCGGGCTTCTTCGAGCGCGTCTTCCGGGCTTTGCTGCGGGCGCTGTACGGGCGTGACCTGCTGGCGGGGCGGCAGGGAAGTCTTGCGCTCGCCACTTTCTTTCAGAGCCTTTTCGAGCGCCTGAATACGGGCGCTGCGCTCTGTATCGGTGAGGCCGGCATCATCACCGGAGGATTGTTGCTGCTGTTCGGACTGAGACGAAGAGGGCGCGCGTTTGGAACGGCGGACCTCAACGGCAACGCCGCCGCGGCCCGAAGGTGCGCCGGAACGCGCAGGGGCAGCGCCGCCGGGCTTAAGGCTTAAAGTGCCTTTCCCGCCGCCAAGGCTAAGGGTTTTCTTGCCCTCGCCGCCGCCTTCATCCTTCTTCTTTTCCATCGTCTTTTCGTCTTTCGTCTCGCTCATGCCGACCTTATACAGCACGCAGCCTTATTTTCCTAGCACTTTAGAGCTTTGCCTTTTCAGCCCGGACTGCGTTGCGGCGGCGCTTATGTACTGATTCCGTACACTTCGCGCCTTGCGCCTGATCCGGGCCGAAAATCCTTTGCTCTGAAGGACTTTTGTATTATGCGCCCAAAGCCTTATGCACTCTGGCGCTGGGCATCTTCCTCGGCGAACCAGTGAGAACGCGCCGCCATAATGACAGTATTCGCATCCTTCATAGTAATCTGGTTCTCGCCCAGCATCTCGACAAGCTCATCAGCTGCCAGATCTGCCAGATCGTCCAGGGATTTAACGCCTTGCTCGCCCAGCTTCAGCAGCTGGTCAGGTGTAAGCCCCTCAACCGCCATAAGATCGTCCTGCAGGCCAAGAGCAGCGCTCTTTTCCGCCAGTTCTTTCTTCTTGGCATCGAGGAAGGCAATTGCACGGTTCTGCAGCTCGGTCGAGATTTCTTCCTCAAAGCCTTCGATCTGATTGAGTTCATCAATCGGTGTTTCAGCGATTTCCTCAACCTTCGTGAAGCCTTCAGCCACGAGAAGATGAGCAATAACCTCATCCACATCCAGCGCACCAATAAAGAGGGCGGAGCGCGTACGGAATTCTTCGGCGCGGCGCTCGGACTCCTCCGCCTCCGTCATGATGTCGATATCCCAGCCGGACAGCATCGAGGCCAGACGTACGTTCTGGCCGCGGCGGCCGATCGCCAGCGAAAGCTGCTCATCCGGCACCACGACATCCATACGCTTTTTCTCTTCGTCCAGAACAACCTTGGCCACATTGGCAGGCGACAGGGCGCTGACCACGAAAGAGGCCACGTCATTTGTCCAGGGCACGATGTCGATTTTCTCGCCGCCCAGTTCGTTCACAACAGCCTGAACGCGGGAGCCTCGCATACCAACGCATGCGCCGACCGGGTCGATCGAGCCATCACGGGATACTACGGCGATTTTGGCGCGGGAGCCGGGATCGCGGGCCACGGATTTAATCTCGATGATGCCATCATAAATTTCCGGCACTTCCTGCATGAACAATTTGGCCATGAATTCAGGATGCGTACGGGAGAGGAAAATCTGCGGTCCTCGCTGTTCCTCACGTACGTCAAAGATAATCGCGCGTACGCGGTCGCCGTTTTTCAGGTGTTCGCGCGGCATGGTTTCATCGCGGCGCAGGACAGCCTCGGCACGGCCTGAGATATCAATCGTCGCGTTACCGTATTCAACGCGTTTGACAACGCCGTTGATGATCTCGCCCACGCGGTCCTTGAATTCCATGAATTGTCTGTGACGCTCGGCCTCGCGGACTTTTTGCATGATAACCTGCTTGGCGGTCTGGGCGGCGATACGGCCGAAATCCAGCGGCGGCAGATCGTCGATAAAGAATTCACCCACTTGCGCGCCAGCCTTGATGCGAACGGCCTGGGAAAGGCGCAGCTGTGCCACTTCATTTTCGATCTCGGCATCATCGGCGACAACCTCGCGGTAGCGCTTGAGTTCGATATGACCGGATTTGCGGTCAATCTTGGCGCGGATATCATGATCGTGACCGTATTTCGAGCGACCAGCCTTTTGAATGGCTTCTTCCATCGCCACGAGGACAATCTCGCGGTCGATATTCTTTTCTCTGGCTACGGTATCGGCAACTTGTAAGAGTTCCATGGTCTGTCGTTTCCTTAGTTGGGTATTAAACCTGTTTGTTGGATGTTGCTTTAATCAGTTCATCTGTCAGGACCAGCTTGGCCTTGGACAGGCTGGCGAAGGGGATTTCCACTTCGCCGGTATCGGTTTTCAAACGCACATTGTCATTGGCCATGCCTAGAATATGCCCGCGAAAGCGGCGCTGGCCATCGTCATTGGGAGTGTCGATCTCAATCTTGGCCTCAAAGCCCTTATAGAGGTCGAAATGCTCAGGCTTGAAGAGGATGCGGTCAATGCCCGGCGAGCTGATCTCAAGGCGGTAGCGCCCGGCGATAGGATCCTCGACATCAAGTACGGCCGATACGGCGCGGCTGATTTTCGTGCAATCATCAATACCAAGGCGTTTTGTGGCCGGATCTTCGGCCATGATCTGCACGGTTTTCGAGCCATCCTCGCCGATGATTTTCACGCAATACAGATCAAAGCCCAGATCCTTGATCGCGGGCTCGACTATCTTGGCTATGCGGCTTTCCAGCGGCTGTTGCTTCATGATTTCAAAAATTCCAATAAAAAAGGCGGGGCCGTTCTGCGGACCCACCCTTCATCAAATCGGGTTGTATTGACAGGGTTTATAGCCCCATATACTGTCCTTGGCAAGAAATAATTGCAGTAATTCATGAAAAAGGGAGATTTGTAGTATGGCAGCAATCACAAATTGGAGCGCCCAGTTTAAAGACGCAGCAGGCGACGTTATTTTTACAACAGGCGGTCATGAGAATGTCATGACCACGGATATCAAGACCGGCGATACATTTCTGAACAAGGCGCTGGTGGAGATGGCCCGCAAGGATCAAAAAGCGGTCATGACATGCGAGCCGCCGCTGATGTACCAGTGGGAAAAAGTTTCTATCAATGCTCAAGAATTCGGTATCACTGGCTTTACGAAGTCGCGTAATGCTGTTCCTGATGTTCATCTGCAATGGGCGATTGATGAGGCCAGCCCTAATCCGAATGGCTGAAAAGTCTGATTTTTACGGCGGTTTTTAAATGCTGATCGCCTTTATCGCAACCTCCTTTCTCGTTGAACTGACGCCGGGGCCGAATATGGCCTATTTGGCATTATTAAGTGCCGGAACAGGGAGGCGCGCTGGATTTGCTGCTGTTGCCGGGGTTGCTTTGGGTTTGCTGGTTGTCGGTGTTGCAACCGCCTTGGGTGTGGGGGCTTTGCTTGCCAGCTCTTCGCTTGCATATGAAATTCTGCGCTGGGCAGGTATTGGCTATATGCTCTGGCTGGCGTGGGAAGGCTGGAGTGGTCGTGTAGAGGATTCAAGCCATGACCGCGTCGGCGAGAGGCGGGTTAAATATTTTCGCCACGGATTTATTACCAATATTCTTAATCCAAAGGCTGTAATTTTCTACGTTACTATCTTGCCGGGATTTATTGCAGAGGGGCATGATGCAACCGCGCAAGTTCTGATGCTGACCATTATCTATGTGGTCATAGCAACGGCGGTGCATATGATGATAGTTATTATGGCTGGATCTGCTGGGGAATTTCTTGGGGATACACGGCGTAGCAGGATCGCCAGTCGCGTCCTGTCGCTGTTATTGGCGGGTGTCGCAATATGGCTGGCCTTTGATACGGGCCGCTAGGTATAGGATTTTGCAGATTTATTTTCGCAGGAACAGCAGGTAACACATCTGCTTGGCGCCTTTGGCGCCCTTCACTTCATACGCGGTCGTGATCCAGTCTTTGGGCCGTATGGCCCAGTCGTCACGGCATTGCGCCGTCCATGCGAAGGCGGGGTGGTTCATGGCGTGAGTCAGCATCCATTCTGCCATATCCGGCACATCAGAACTCATGACCAGTTGCCCGCCGGGTTTGAGGATGCGTGCATAAACATCCAGCGTATCCTGCCGGACGATCCGGCGCTTGTGATGGCGTTTCTTGTGCCATGGATCGGGATTAAGGATATAAATCCCGTCAAGCGAGGCGCTTGTCAGGGATTTCGCCACAGGCAGGGCATCATCCATGTGAACGCGTACATTGTCGTGCGGTTTATGTTCTATGGCATTCAGGAAATTCGACATGCCGTTGATGTAAGGCTCGACACCGATAAAGCCGTGATCCGGGTGGCGCTCCATGAGGCCTGCGACATGTTCGCCGCTGCCAAAGCCGATTTCCAGCCAGTATTCCGTATGCGGGTTGGCAAAGAGTGAAGCGGGGGCTAGCGTGCCATCCTGCGTCAAGCATTCCGAGGCAATAGACAAAACGGGCAGAAGCGTATCAAGCGCCTCCACCCGTTTTTTATTTAAGGGGCGACCGCTCCGGCGTCCGTAGAAATGGCTGCCGTTGTGGTCCTGCAATTTATTAGCCCAAAATCTTGCGAAGCTGATCTACCAGATCTGTCTTCTCCCAGGAGAAGCCGCCATCGGCTTCTGGCTTGCGGCCGAAATGGCCGTAGGCCGCCGTACGGGCGTAGATTGGCTTGTTCAGCTGCAGATGCTCGCGGATGCCGCGAGGTGAAAGGTCGATAACCTTGGCAATCGCCTTGACGATCTCGGCTTCAGGAACAGTGCCAGTACCGGCTGTGTTCACATAGACCGAAAGCGGCTTGGAAACGCCAATCGCATAGGCTACCTGGATTGTGCATTTCTCGGCATAGCCAGCAGCCACGATGTTCTTGGCAACATAGCGGGCAGCATAAGCGGCCGAGCGGTCAACCTTTGTCGGATCCTTGCCGGAGAACGCGCCGCCGCCATGCGGGGCTGCGCCGCCGTATGTATCGACGATGATCTTGCGTCCTGTCAGACCGCAATCGCCAACGGGTCCGCCAATAACAAAACGGCCGGTCGGGTTGACGTAGAATTCAGCCTCGGAAGGCATCCAGCCAGCAGGCAGAACTTTTTCGACATAGGGGCGAACCAGTTCTTTAACGTCAGCCTGAGAAAGGCCATCGGCATGCTGTGTGGAGACAACCACGGAAGTGGCGCGCACAGGCTTGCCATCGCGGTATTCCAGTGTGACCTGCGATTTTGCATCCGGCTCGATCTTGCCTTTCAGCGGGCCTGTTTTGCGGGCTTCTGCCAGACCGCGCAGGATCTGGTGCGAGTATTGCAGCGGAGCCGGCATAAGGTCTTCAGTTTCGCGCGTGGCATAACCGAACATGATACCCTGATCGCCTGCGCCTTCATCTTTTTCACCGGCGGAGTCAACGCCAACAGCGATGTCAGCGGATTGCTTGTGCAGGAGAACCTGAACCTTGGCAGTCTTCCAGTGGAAGCCTTCTTGCTCATAGCCAATATCCTTGATGGCTTCACGGGCGGCTTGCTCGATGTCAGCTTTTGAGATGCTGTCCGGGCCGCGCAATTCACCAGCCAGAACAACCGTATCGGTTGTTACCAGTGTTTCGCAGGCAACGCGGGCATAGGGATCTGCTTTGAAGAACAGATCAACCACGGAATCAGAAATACGGTCGCAGACTTTGTCCGGGTGACCTTCCGAAACGGATTCGCTGGTGAAGATGTAGTCCTTGAGATCTGTTTGTGCAACGGGAGCGTTGTTGTCCATTTTAATGGCGGCCTGTCCTTGAGCTGGTGTCATGGGTTACGTGTCTTTCATGTATAAATGTTACATATGCCCGGATGCACGCCAGAATATAGGTAAGGGGTACATCTGTTCTTTGGGCAATAAACACCCACACTAATGAGTGTTTCAGGGGCTTTCAAGAGGGAAAAAGAGGGAAAAAGACAGGTTTTAATCGTCTTCGCCGGTTGTATTGCCCATGGTGCGGATCAGTTTCAGCACATCACGGCGTACTTTTTCATCCTTGATGGCGTAATAGCTACGCACAAGTTTGATAGTTTCCTTGCGCTGCATGATATCGCCTTCGGGGAAGATATCATCCTGATCGTTGTCGGAGACGCCATAAGAGTAATTGGCCGCGCTTTGTTCCAGCCCATCTTCGGCATTGTCGAAGAAATAGGAGACCGGAACTTTCAGCAATTGGCTGAACTGATACAGGCGGCTGGCGCTCACGCGGTTTGCGCCGCGCTCGTATTTTTGGATTTGCTGAAAGGTGATGCCTGTCTGCTCAGCCAGTTTTTCCTGACTTAATCCCAGTAATACTCTGCGTACGCGAAGGCGTTGTCCTACATATTTGTCTATGGGTTGGGCTGTGCCCTTGGAGTTTTTTTTCTTGCTGTCCATAATATTCAAAAATTCTCGAACTAGTAAAAGCTGCAATAATTTCTGAGTGAAAGAAAAAGAGTGCCGCTCTCGCGATATTGTTGAAGTAGTGTAATAACCATGACTACTTCTGTATGCAACTAACCTAAAGTATATTTTTGCAAAATATTTGCAATCAGAAAATTTATCATTGGTTTTCCTTTATGGCAGAGTCACTGTTAGAACATTTTCTGTCTCTAAATCAGCGCTTTCCATGATCTTGCCATCAGAGTCAATTGCCGCGGAAACCCCGGTATTGGCCGCGCGCAGGACATAAACATTTTCTTCCGCAGCGCGGAATATTGCCTTTTGCAGATGCTGGTGCGGACCAGCGCTGTTGCCATACCATCCATCATTCGTGACATTTATAATGGCAAAAGGTTCATTATTCCTGTCGAGAACTTTTCCGGGGAAAAGTATTTCATAGCAAATAAGAGGGCTGAAACTAAAGCCGTTGGGCAGTGTGATGGTTATGTTTCCGGGGCCGGGAACGAATCCTGAAAAGCCGGATACGGTCTCGATCGGTATCCATTTCTGAAACGGGATGTATTCGCCAAATGGCACGAGATGAAATTTATCATAGCGGTGAATAACCTGTCCCTGTTTGTCGATGACGACAAGGCTGTTGGCGTTTGTCTTGTCGGGATTTTTCAGCAAGATGCCCGTGACAAGATAGACGTCATGTTCATAGCTGGCGAGCATGGCGCGCATCAGTTCCATGGCGCGTTCGCTCTCCAGAAACATGTAATTGATGGCGGTCTCCGGCCAGATGATCAGCGTGGTTTGCGCCTCGCCGCCTTGCGCGATAGAAAGGCGCAGCAGCTTTTCAAAATGCTCGCGCATGAGGCTGCCATCCCATTTTTTCGATTGCGGGATGTTGGGCTGAACGATGCGGATGGTGGTTTGCAATCCGCTTTCACGGTGGGAGGGCTGGATAGGATCATTCATGCCGATAAGGGCGCATGCTATAAAAAGAATGATTGCCGTGGCGGGCAATATTATTTTTTGTCTGATGGAATTGGCCGTAAAGGGATAGGCGAGCGCCGCGCCCCAGAAGATCGTCAGCAATGTCAGGCCGTATATGCCGGTAATGGGCAAAATTCCCAGCATTGCGGGGACGCCGCCCCAGGCATAGCCAAAAAGATTCCATGGAAATCCTGTGAAGATATGACCGCGCAGCCATTCCGATGCGAATAAAGCTATTGTGAATGCGAGCAGTCCTTTGAGCGTGGCAAGCCTGAAAAAACGCGTGCTTATATATGTTGCCAGCGCGGTAAATAATGAGAGCATGGCGGGGAGCACGCAAACCGCCAGCGGCCATGCCCAGCGGTAATCATTGCCCTCCACCAGCAGGGCATTGCCAATCCAGATCAGTCCAAGACCAAAATATCCGAAACCAAAAAGCCAGCCGGCCAGTGCCGCCTTCCATGGCTTGTCATTCAAGGCGTGCAGGATGTAATAAAGCCCGCCTAGCGAAAGCAGTATCAGCGGTGCAATGCCGGTAGGCGCCATGGCGTATGAACCAGCCGCGCCCAAGCCAAGGGCGATCAATAAAAGGGCGGCATCGGGCAGCGTTTTCATGGCTTTGTTTTAGCTTTTAAAACGGAGCGAGGCAAAGCAAAGTTTTTCAGGATCAGATATTATAGGCCGGAGCAATATTGCGAAGGCGCAGGCGCTTGATGCGGCGAAGGTCGGCTTCGATGATCTCGAATGTCAGGCCGCTGGAATGGGGAATAATCTCGCCGCGCACCGGCACGCGTCCGGCGAGATAAATCACAAGCCCGCCCAGCGTGTCGTTTTCCTCGCGCTCTTCTGCGGTGAGAATGGCGCCATAACGGGCTTCGAAATCATCCGTATCGACCCGGCCATCGGCCAGCACAGTGCCATCGGGTTTATCAATCAGGCGCGGATGCGTATCGGAGTCATGTTCATCTTCCATCTGCCCGACGATTTCCTCGATCAGATCGCCAATAGTCACCAGCCCGTCAATACCGCCAAATTCATCAACGACCATGGCCATATGCTTGCGTGTCTCACGCATTTGCATGAGCAGATTGAGCGCGTTCATGGACGGCGCGATAATCGGAACATCGCGGATCATTTCCCGGATATTGATCTGCCCGCCCTTGGCCAGAACATAGAGAACATCCTTGATATGGATCGTCCCCAGAATATCATCGAGGCGTTCCTTATAGACGGGGAATCGGCTGAACTGGCTGGAGGCGAGTTTGTCGAGCAGTTCATCGGCTGGGGTGTCCACCTCGATCGCCATGATGTCGGCGCTGGGGATCATGGCATCGGCCGCCTGAATATTGCGGAGCTTGAGGATATTGGAGATCAGAAGTTTTTCTTCGGATGTAATGCCGGAATCTTCAGGGTTATCACCGTCCTGCGATTCCTCGATATATTCCTCGATAACATCACGCAGGTTTTCAGGGCGCATCTTAAAGCCTGAGGTAAGCCAGGACAGAAGGCCGCCTTTTTCAATACCTGTTTGATGGTTGTGAGAGGGGGGTGCGTCATCCCGTGTTGCCGGGTTGGATTCGCCTGCAGGTTGCGCTTCCTGTGCGGAAGTCGCGCTACTAGGGTAGGGGTCGTCCCGGTCTTCTTTGGCCGGGCTGGGCGTATAAGCCGCTTTCGGGTGTGAGTGTGGCATCTCTAATACTATTCTATCACATAAGGATTGGGTATTTTCAAGTCTGACAATATACGGATTTCAAGGTTTTCCATGATTTTTGCCTCGGAATCGGCCTCATGGTCGTATCCGAGCAGGTGGAGAGTGCCGTGTATTAGCATATGCTGATAATGATGAGGCAGGGGCTTTTCCTGCTCAAGCGCCTCATTTTGCATGGTCTCCAGTGCGATCACGACATCGCCAAGGCTATCAGCGGGCAGTGGCGCAGCCATCCGGTTGCCCCAGTCAATCTGCGGAAATGACAGGACATTGGTCGCCTTGTCCTTGCCGCGGTAATCACGGTTAAGATCCCTGATTTCGGCATCATTGGTTAAAACAAGGCTGATTTCATCACAGCCGGGCGGCAGAGGCGGCAGATCGCTGCTGGCAAAAAGAGCGGCCAGCGCCTTATGCGATAAATCCTCTATTTCAGGCAAAGCGCTTTGCCAGCGATCATCTTCGATGCTGATCACGAGGCCGGGGGGTGAAATCTTGCGTCTGGAGACCCTGGTCATGTCCGGGCATCATAGGCCTTGATGATCTTGCCGACAAGATGGTGGCGCACGACATCATCGCTGTTGAAATACATAAATTTGATATCGGAGACATCTTCAAGGATTTCCTTGGCTTCCAGCAGACCGGATTTCACGCCTCTGGGCAGGTCGCTTTGGGAAAGGTCGCCGGTAATAACCATGCGCGAGGATTCACCCATGCGTGTTAAAAACATTTTCATCTGTCCGCATGTGGCGTTTTGCGCTTCATCCAGCACGACAAAGGCATTGGCCAGCGTGCGCCCGCGCATGAAAGCCAGCGGCGCAATCTCGATATGGCCGGTCTCCATTTTCTTTTGCATGTAATCGGAATGCAGCGTGTCCTGAAGCGCATCGTAAATGGGGCGTAAGTAAGGATCGACTTTTTCCTTCATGTCGCCGGGCAGGAAGCCTAAGTTCTCGCCAGCCTCCACAGCCGGGCGGCAGAAAATCAGACGCTCGACATCACCTTCCAGAAACATCTCAACACCTGCGGCCACGGCCAGAAAGGTCTTGCCCGTACCGGCAGGGCCGATGCCGAAAACCATCTCGTAATCCTTGATGGCCTTGATATAGGCGGCCTGATTGGGGGTGCGCGGCGCGATGGTCTTTTTCTTGGTGGTGATGATGGTCTTGCCATCACCCGACCCGCGCGGCTTGCCCTCGACATCCTGACGCTCGCCCGGTGCATTGAAGAAGCGCAGGGCCGCATCAATCTCGGCAATGCCCACATCACGGTTTTTCTTAAGCTTGTCCATCAGATCGTCCAGCACATAGCGCGCCTTCTTGATGGCATCGGCGTCACCGGAAAAGGTGAGCTGATTGCCGCGATCGGCAATGGAAATGCCCAGCTTTTTTTCAAGGTGATGGAGGTGAGAATTATGCTCGCCAAAGAGCAGGGGAACCAGATCCTTATTGGCGACTTCAATAGTTGTCTGTATGGTCAAACTCTGGTTAATCCTTTGTTTTGCAATGCAAAATTAAAAGAGTTTATCGTCCTTATATTATACTAGACCATAAACCTTTAGGAAAGGATAACTTTCAAAGCCTGATTACGGTTCCCCGGTGCCGGGCGCAAGATCATTCGGGGCGGCAAGACCTTGTCCGTTTTTATGCTGGTCGTAACGAGCATGACGTTTGGCTTTGGCGGTCATGGCAACCATTTCTTGAGAGGGCTCACCGTTATTCTGCTCAGGCGCGGGGGCTGCACCGCGTGCCGCTTGTCTTTGCTTTTCTTCAAAGGCGGCAAATTCATCGGCCAGCTTGTTCATCTCATAGATATAGGCTGTATGCGGCGAGCGGCGAATATCCTCCGCACCAAAGCGCAACGTTGTCACAGTCTTGGGATCAATCTCGATACCAACCTTGCGGAGGCGTTTTTGTGCCTCATGCGCCAGTGCCGGATTGCTGAAGATTTCAAAGGCCTGCATGAAGCCGGATTTACGGCCCATCAAATCGTTCTGATATTCCGCATCGCCAACCAGCACGACTTTCGCGCCAACGCCGGGACGGGACATCAGGTGGAAAATTTCCACGCGGTCCTTGTTCTGCATTTCATCACCCAGCAGGAAGGCATAACGCAGCGTATCGCCGCGCTGGTACATCTGGTCGTATCGGCGGACCAGATTTTGCTTCTTGAGGATTTCAAGCGTATCCATACCTTTGGTCGTATTGCCGCGGCCCAGCTGCATGGCAATTTCTTCATCCAGAACATTGGAGAAGACGCCGAATTTCTCGTCCATCCCGCCCTTGAGATATGGGTTATAATTGCCGCCTGTTGTTTCGGTTGGGCGCTCGGTCAGCAATTCCTTCACCGCGCCGATCCGCAGCAGCTCAAGACCGATACGCGCGCCGAATAAGGTTTTACCGGAACCCGATGGCGCCTGCACCATCACGACTTTGACGTCAGGATCGCGCAGGGCAGCGATATAGGCTTGCTGGTTGAAGGTTGGCGAGATGCGGGCACGCTCGCCGACTTCATCAATATGCTCAAAGAACATGCCCTTGTCATCCTGCTGCCATGGGGCAAGAGTAAAGAGGCCTTCCTTGGAAGGGAACTGACGACCCTTGTAGCCGCTGGCCTGAACAAGGCTGATTTCCTTGGGCTTGGGAGCATCGGGATCAATGGTCCCGTTTTCCGTGATGGGCGCGGTTGGGGCAATGCTCAGATTGTCCTGCATGGCGATGCTGGCGAATACGATGGCGATCCGGTCGCCGAGTTCATTTTCCGTGTAATGTTCGCGCACGTCTTTCAGGGAATCCTCAACGATATCGCGGGCGCGTTCCAGATTGATCTTGCGGCCCTTTTCCCAGTTGACGCGCAACTGTGTCAGCAGCAATTCCGCCAGATGCAGCTTACGCATGTTGATCTCGCCGTTGCGGGCATCGAATTCCAGCTCGAAATGATGATCGTTCTCAGTTTTTGTATTCAGCTTGACCTTGAACCCCAGCTCAGGATGATCCTCAAAAGCGCGCATGGCTGTGGAGCGGTGCTGGGTGCTCATGTACTGCGCGAATTCATGGACTGACTTGCTGTGTAGGCTTTTGATGGGAATGCTTATGCTGCGAAGGACGGAGGGCGCCGGCGCGGCTGGCGCTTTCGGCGCGGCTTCCGGCGCGGCATGGGCCGGCGCTTTGGGCAAGGTCAGGGTAGGACGGGTTGCCAATGCGGTTTCGTCAGATGCAGGTTTACGGGCCAGAAAAGCCTGACGGCTGGCGGCTTGCGCGGCGCGGCTTTTTTGGACCTTGATCTCATTCAGTCTTTGATCAATGCGGCTGTTCAGCGGTTCGTCAATCTGCTTGATAATGGCTTTGGGGCTGGTGGTTCCAGTGCTTTTGATGCTGGCGGTGAGAGCATCATAGATGGATTTATCATCGTAATGTGCAAGCGTATCGACTTGCTCGTTCGGATAGCTTCTGCGCGCGCCTTGCAATCTTTGCTGGGCCTGGTTGCGGCTGCTAAGGGCTATGCCTTCCTTGTTGCGCTCAACGGAGATTACAAAATGAGGCTGACCTTTTTCGCCAAGCTCATGCAGGACAGGCGTAACGGTAAATCCCTTGACGCGGCGGGAAAAAGCATCGAATACCCCGCGTGAGAATGGAAGTTTCGCGCCATTATACTGATCAACGCCTGAGTTTTTTTCAAAATACTGATCGCCATCATATTCACCAAAACCACTGAAGGTGATCTTGAGGGCATTCGGGTTGTCTGCAAGTTCGGCTGTTTTGTTATTGGACATGGGGCTCCCTTGATCTTTCTTATTTTTATATGGGGCTGTGTTATGCAACTCTCATAACATCGCCACTCAGGGAATTGTCATAGCCATTAATTATGTTTATGTCAACTATTTTGCCGAATAATCGCTCCGGCGCTTGTACATAAACGGATTGATTATAAGGGCTGCGGCCTTGTAACTGGCCGTCTTTTTTGCCTTTGCGCTCCAGCAGGACGGGCAGGACGCGTCCTTCCATGGATTTGTTGAAGGTGGATTGCTGCTCATTCAGCAGGCCTTGCAGGCGGGCGAGACGTTCGGAAGCGATTTCAGGGCGGATCAACCCTTGCATATTCGCGGCCGGTGTGCCGGGCCTTGCGCTGAAGATAAAGGAATAGCAGGAGGCAAAATTCACATCCCGCGCCAATTGCATCATATCCTCGAAATCCTGATCGCTCTCGCCGGGGAAGCCAACGATGAAATCCGATGAAAAGGCAATATCGGGGCGGCTTTTGCGGAGCTTGGCAATGATCTCGCGGTAGAAATCACCAGTATGCTTGCGGTTCATGGCCTTCAAGATCTTGTCCGATCCATGCTGGACGGGCAGATGCAGGAAGGGCATGAGCTTGTCCACCTCTCCATGCGCCTCGATCAGATCATCATCCATATCGCGCGGGTGGGAGGTCATATAACGGATGCGTTCAAGGCCATTAATCTCCGCCATGGCGCGGATCAGGCGGCCAAGGTTCCATATCTTGCCATCCGCCGCCTCGCCATGGAAGGCATTCACATTCTGCCCCAAGAGCGTGATTTCTGACGCGCCCGCATCGACAAGGCGCTTGGCTTCATCCAGCAAGCCTTCAACCGTGCGCGAATATTCGGACCCGCGCGTATAAGGCACAACGCAGAAAGTGCAGAATTTATCGCAGCCTTCCTGAATGGATAAAAAGGCCGATGGCCCGGTATTGACGTGTTCTTCGGGGAGGAAGTCGAATTTCGAGATAGCCGGGAATTCGGTGTTCACAAGGCGGTTTGCGCCATATGCGCCTGTCGCCTTGGCGACCATTTCAGGCAGTTCGTGGTAGGTCTGGGGGCCAAAAACCATATCCACGTAAGGGGCACGTTCCAGAATGAAATCGCCTTCGGCCTGCGCCACGCAGCCTGCAACCGCTATTAACATCTTGCCGCCATCTTCGGCCTTTTTGTCTTTATGGGGGCGCAGGCGACCAAGATCAGAAAAAACCTTGTCCGTGGCTTTCTCGCGGATATGACAGGTATTGAGGATCACCATATCGGCATCCTCAGGGCTATCCACAGACTTATACCCGAAAGGCGCGAGGATATCCGCCATGCGGTTGGAATCATACACATTCATCTGACATCCCCATGTCTTGATGAAGAGTTTCTTGGCCGGGGCGGCGGCAGGTGTGTGTATTGTCTTGGGGGCTTCTTTCATATTTTTCTTGTCATGCGGCCAGTGAATATGCTGGCATCTTGTAGGAAAAACAGCCGCAAAAAGCAAGAAATTATGGGACAATCTGCAATCCTCGCTCTCACGCCCGGCCATCCGGGGCAGTTTGAATCTCTGGAGAATGACTTTAAGATCATTCGCCTCTGGAAGGAGCGCGACCCCGATGCTGCGATCCGGGAGAATGCCCATGATATCCGCGCGGTGATGACATTTCTGGCCCCCGTGCGCGAAGGCTTGATCGCCGCGCTGCCTAATCTGGAGATTATCGCCGCCGGGGCGGTTGGGATTGATCATATAGATATCAAGGCCGCGCAGGCGCGCAATATCATCGTCACCAATACGCCTGATGTCCTGACCGAAGATACCGCCGATCTGGCCTTTGCGCTGATCATGACTTTGAGCCGCCGCGTGGTGGAGGGGGATGCCTTTGTCCGTGCCGGGTTATGGCGCAGCCAGTCGTTTCCGCTGGCTTCATCCCTGTCCGGCAAGTCTTTGGGGATTATCGGCATGGGGCGCATTGGCCGGGCCATTGCCCGCAGGGCAGAGGTTTTTAACATGCATATCGCTTATACCGGGCCATCGGAAAAACGTGATCTGGATTATCGTTATGTGGCCGATATCAATGATCTGGCGGCCGGATCCGATTTTCTGGTCTGCGCCTGTGCGGGCGGGCCAGCCACGCAAAATCTTGTGAATTATAATGTGCTGGGGCATCTGGGCGCGAAAGGCTTTCTGGTGAATGTCTCCCGCGGGTCTGTGGTCAGTGAGCAGGATCTGCTGATTGCCTTGCAAAACCGTACGATTGCAGGGGCGGCGCTGGATGTGTATGAAAACGAGCCCAATGTCCCGGAAGCGCTTTTTGTTATGGACAATGTCGTGCTCACCCCCCATATTGGCTCCGCGACAGTTGAAACCCGGCGCAAGATGGGGCAGATTGTCGCCGATAACATTCGGGCATGCCTTTATGGCGAAAAAGTTTTAACTCCGGTAAAATACAAGAAAGAGGGCAATCAATCATGAAAAAAATCGCATTATGGGCCAGCATGTTCGTTCTCGGCCTGTCCGCATCCGCCAATGCGCAGTGCTATAAGGCGCAGGAAGCCGAAGCCGAGCAGGGTATCCGCATTCACAGCGAATTGATGGTGATTGGCCTGAATTGCCAGCACATGGCCACCATGAAGGGTAAAAACCTTTATGCCGCTTACCGCGAATTTACTGCGGAACATGCCAATCTTTTTGGAACTTACGAAGAAATCCTCCTCAAGCATTTCAAGGCCAATGGCGACAGAAATCCTGAAGCCACGATCAATCTCTTGCGTACGAATTTTGCCAACAAAATCTCCAATGATGCAGCCGAGATGCGCCCCGATATTTTCTGCAAGCGTTATGCCCCCCGTATGGAGCAGGCCGTTGCCATGAATTATGAGGGGCTGCGCCTTTGGGCTGCGACGATCTATGATAGCCATCCGGTTTCCAAGCCGCTTTGCTCCGGGGTCAAGCACGCCTCGCGCTAATAGTTTTTCCGTGTGACGTTTCAAGTTATTCACACAGTTTGAACCAATAAAAAGCAACCCTTTTCAAAGGGTTGCTTTTTTATCCACTTATCGCGATCCGCATGTGGATAAGTCTTTCTTGAAAGGCGCTTGTCGCTATGGGCATATCAGCACATTCACACCCTATGGAGCTGACCCACGATCATGAAGACGACATCACTGCGCGGCGTAAAAATCAATACTGAATCCAAAAACGCACCATCCGCCGCCGCGGCAGAGGAGTCTAAGTCCTCGCCCCGTGCAAGGCGCACGCAGGAATTGCGGGAGAAGGCACAAGGCACAGCCGTTGAAATTACGGCCGCCCCTGCGGAAAAGCCGCTTTTGATGTCGTCACTGAAAATTACATCCGCGCCGCCTGAGATGCCGCAGGATATCGCACAGGCTGATGCTGCCATGCCGGAAGCCGAGGATGTGCTTATGCTCTCACCTTCCAATGATCGCCGTGTGGAAAGACGCACTGATGCAAGGTTTAAAACGGCCTATACAGCCGGGGCAGCGGTGACGATCCTGTGGTTCAGCTTTGCCTTGGGATATGTGATTGCCAATTTTCATCTGCTATTCGCCGCACCGCAGGATCTGGGCGCGTTGCTGGCCGGGATATTTGCCCCGCCGGCTTTGTTCTGGATGATGCTGAACGCGCTGAATCGCCGCGCGGATGTGCAGGCCTATTCGGCTTCGCTGCGCGCCGAGCTGCAATCTCTCCTGTTCCCGTCCGAAGAAACGGCGCGGGTGATGAACAAGGATATCGAAAGACTGGTCGCGCAGGCCGCTGAAGTTTCCGGCGCGTCCAAGGCGGTTCTGAAATCCATCCAGCGCGCGCGTCAGGCGCTGCGTACGGAAATCCGTGATTTTGCGGGCGTTTCCAAAAAGGCCGAATTCCATATCGACCGCCTCGCGGCATCCTTGAATGAGCGCGCCGCCAAGCTGGCCGAGTTGACCGCCGAGATCGAGGCCCGCACCGGCAAGATTGATGATGCCACGCGCAATGGGGCCGAAGCCTGGGATCAGGCGACACTGACCGTTCTCGCGCGGACAGGCGAGATGGAATCGGCCCTGTCCAAGGGGACGGACATTCTGGTCCGCGCGGCAGAAAAGGCCGAGGAAAAGACGATCAAGATTGATGAGCGCCTCGCCAAAACCAATGAAGATCTGATTGCCGCCGTTGATAAGGCCGCCGTGAAGCTGGAAGACCTGAGCGGCAAGTTCGAGACGCAAAGCGATGGGCTGGAGACTGCGGTTCAAAAGATCGGCGCGCAGACGGAAACTCTGGGCGCGATGATGCGCGATCAGATTGCCGAGCTGCAGACTGTGGCGACCAATTCGATCAGCCTGCTGGAGGACTCGGCGGAGACGATTGCCGAGCGCCGCAAGGAACTGGACCGCACAGCCGAGAATATTGGCTATCAATCCGAACGCATTGCGGATTCTGTGAATGTATCGGTGGATAAGCTGGCTTCAGCTGTGGATAACATTGTGGATAAGTCTGAGGATATCGAAAGCCGCATCAATGAGAAGGTGAGCTCGATCAAGGCCAGCGTGGATGGCATCAGTGTGGAGGCGCAGGCCATTGAAGATGCGGGAAGCGCAGCCGCCAATAAACTCTCCGAAGCGCTTTCGGTAGCGATTTCGGGGGCTGAATCCATATCCAGCGCGGTGCGCCGGGCCGTGGAGTCGCTCGAAGCTTCAACAGATAACGCCAAAACACAGGCGCTTTCTCTGGTGGAAGAGACAACCGCGCGTATCGGCCAGTTGAACGAGGCCGGCGAGGGCAGTCAGGAAGGCATCAAGGCCATGCTGGCTATGCTGGAAAACAGCCGCAGCGGCATTGAACAGCTCTCGGAAAAGGCGCGTAAGCATGTGGCCGAGCTTAATCAGGCCGTTGAGACGCAGAATGAAAAGATCACCATGGCCGGCGTTACGCTTTCCGAACGTGTGGAATCCGTTAAAACGGCGCTGGAGCAGCCCTTGCGCGAGATCGCCAAGGCGGTATCCGAGGCCGATAGCCGCCATGAGCAGATCGAGACGACATTGCGTAACCGCGTGGCCGATCTGAACGAGGCCACCGAAAAGGCCGTGATCAGCGCCGAGAATATCCGCGGCGTGCTGCGTGGTCAGGCGCAGGAAATTGCAACGCTTTCCGGGCATATCGCCGGCAATTCGCGCACGATCACCGAAACCATGGGCCGCCAGCAGGAACAGCTCAGCCGCAAGGTTGAGGAGGCGCTGGATGGTCTGGAGAAGGCCGGAGCCATGCTGGAGGACCGTACGGCGCTGCTCAGCCGCTCGGCATCAGGCGCATCAGCCGATATCGAGGCGCTGGATGGGCGTATCCGTGACCGGGCCGAAGAAATCACGCAATTCACCACGCAGGCCTTTAAAGACCTGCAAGGCATTGATCAGTCGCTGGAGGGCAAGATTGTCATGCTCAAGCGTCAGGCCGATACTGCCATGGAATCCGTGGTCGCCGTGAAAGAGGCGCTGGCCGGTACGGCAGAAGATATCGAGCCGGTCTATACCCGCGCCATCGCGCAGGCCGAAGACGCGCATGAGAGATTTGAGCGCCTCAAGGCCGGGTTTGAAACCACGACCGAGAGCAATCTTGAGAAGCTTAAATCCGTGGGCGTTGTCTTTGATGAAAATCTGCTCAATCTGCGTCAGGGGGCTGAAAGCGCGGCGCAGGTATTGCGCGATTCCAGCGATCAGCTGAAAACCCGTGTTGAGGATATCTCGGCAGCTTCCCGCGAGGCATCCCGCAAGATGAAGGATATTGCCGCAGGTCTGGGCGATCAGGCTTCGGATGTTCATTTGATCACCGATCAGGCAATCCTTAAGGTTGAGGCGGTGCAAAAGGTTATTAACGAGCAGTTCCATGAGCTATCTGCCTCGATCGGGCAAGCTGTGGCGCAATTGGGAGATGCGGGAGCCGCTTTCGGCCGCCAGTCGGAAGACGTACAGCGTACGGCCAATCAGGCTGCCCAGCATATTACGAGCACTTCTGATAAAGCCAGCGCCGAGGCTGACAGGCTGGAAGGCAATGCCGCCCATGTTGTAACCAAAACCGGGCAGATGATCGCCGCCTTGCAGAAAGAGGCAGAAAAGCTTTTGGAAGGGGCCAATGAAAGCCTGATGCAAATGAAAAAGACAGGCGATAGCTTTGCCATCCGCGCCCGCGAGCTTGGTGAACAGATGAAGGCTTCGCTCCAGACATCGGAAACGTACGGGCAGGAGCTGAAATCCCAGGCCATGAGCGTGGCGGCTTCCTCCGCCGAGGCTTCGGACAAGCTGGCCAAGGCGGTGTCCTCATTGACCGGCAAGGTCGGCGATATCGCTCAGGCCGCCAATGATGTGGGTGTACGCATCGAAAAATCACGCCGTCATCTGGCCGAGGAATCGGAGCGCCTGATGATGGTGGGATCGGAGACGGTTGAATCCGTGGGCCGGGCAGCCTCGACATTTGGCCGCCAGTCGGAATCACTGTTCAAAGCTTCGCAGGACGCTTTGAACACGGCTGAAGGCATCGAGCGTACGCAAATCCGCCAACAGCGTGAAGCCTTTATGGGCGCGGCCAAGTTCATTGTGGAGAGCCTCCATTCGCTCTCCGTTGATCTGACCCGTATGCTCGAAGGCGAGATTGCCGAGAAAACCTGGAAAGCCTTCCAGAAGGGCGATGTCGGGGCCTTTACACGCAAGCTGGCCCAGATTGGCGACAAGATCCCGCTGGAGAAGGCGCGCGAGAAATTTGCCGCCGATAGCGAGTTCCGTACTTATGTTCAGCGCTATCTGCGTCAGTTCGAAGAGCTGTTTGAGCAGGCCGCCGCCAGCGATCACGGGGCATTGCTGAGCTCCACCTTCGCTTCCAGTGAGGTTGGCAAGCTGTATGTCATGCTCTGCGGGGTTTCCGGCAAGGAGCCAAAATTCGATGTTTCGCTGTTAAAGGCTGCTTAAGAGTTTTTCTGCTACAAAGGATTATTGCCTGATGCATTAAGGGCCGGAATGTTGTATTCTGGCCTTTCGTGCCATCCGGTACAGGTTTCATAATTCTAAGCAGGCCAAGACATGACAATTACGACCAAGATTTGTCAGGGTATCTCCGATATCTCGGATAGCTATAGCGGTTTTATCATTGATCAGTGGGGCGTTTTGCACGATGGCGAGAAGCCGTATCAGGGTGTGCTGGATTGCCTTAAGGAACTGAAATCACGTAATAAATTTATTATTATTCTCTCCAATTCCGGCAAGACGGCTGATGCGAACCGCGAGCGTTTGAAGGATATTGGCATTGGCCCCTCGCTTTACAGCGAGGTGATCACATCCGGCGAACTGACCTACCAAGGTCTTCGTAACCAGGATGATGGGATTTTCAAGGATATTGGCAAGAAATGCTATCTCATCAGCCGCGGCGGCGATCGTTCGATCGTTGATGGTATTGATGTTGATGTGGTTGATGATGTGGCTGAGGCCGATTTCCTGCTGATCAGCGGGTCGGACGCGCCGGAGAAGAAAATCGAGGATTATGAGCCCATTTTGCGTAAGGCAGTGCAAAAGCGCCTTAAGGCCTTATGCGCCAACCCGGACAGCAAGGCCCTGATCGGGATGAGCTATGTGATGGGCCCCGGCGCTATCGCCAGCCGTTACAGCGATTTTGGCGGAGTGGTGCATTATATCGGCAAGCCGCACCAGCCGATTTTCCAGTATTGTACCAAGATATTGCAATCGCATGATATTTTCCCCGGCCAGACCGTGGTGATCGGCGATGCCATGGCCCATGACATTCTGGGCGGGGCGATGGCCAATATGGATACATGCCTTGTCAAAAGCGGCCTGCATGCCGGAGCGTTCAAAAACGTCAAGGACCGGACGGAGCTGAACAAGGCGCTGCAAATTCTCTCAGACCAGTATAACAACCTGAAACCCACTTATATGGTCAACAGGCTGGAATGGGGCAATCCGCTGCCTGACCGCAAGCATAAAAAGCGCAGCGGTCGCCGCTAGGGCTATAATTTCCCATTGAGAAAACCTGTATTTCCGGGTAGAGATTGTGGCCATGACCAAGGCCCGGAACGATTCACCATCCCCCGCAGAGACGCAGAGCGATAAACGGACATTCGCACTGGCCGTACGTCTGTTTAAATCCTATTTATGGCCTCATATCGCTACGCTGGCGCTGGCCTTTTTGTTTATGGCCATTGCCGCGGCCCTGACGGCGATGATCGCACAGCTTATGCAGCCCACGCTGGATGATGTACTCGTCCATGGCAAGGAGGACATGATTGTACCTGTCGGGGCGGCAATCTTTTTTACCTTTTTTTTCAGAGGGATAGCGACCTATATTCACACGCTGCTTACGATCAAGGTCGGGCAATCCATCGTGGCCAATATCCAGCGCGATCTGTTCGGGCGCTTTATGGTGCTGGATCTGTCCTTCTTTCACGCCCATCCCAGCGGTCAGCTGATCTCCCGCGTGATTAACGATGTAAACGTCATGCGGATTGCCGTATCCGACAGTCAGGCCGGGTTTGGCAAAAGTCTTTTGACGCTGCTGTTTCTGGTGGCGGTCATGGTCTATCAGGACTGGAAGCTTTCGCTGGCCGCCTTTGCGATTTTTCCGTTCACGGCCATATTCGTGGCCAAGCTGGGGCGGCATCTGCGCCGTGTTTCCGGACGCATACAGGATGAAATGGCCGGGCTTTCCGGCATTTTGTCGCAGATTTTCCAAGGCATCCGTCAGGTCAAGGCCTATGGCATGGAAGAATACGAGAAAGACCGCGCCGGGCAGGTGATCGACCGCGTCAAAAAGCTCAACATCAAATCCGTACGCATAGCCAATATGTCCGCGCCGGTGAATGAAACGCTGGTGGGGGCTGTTTTGATGGGGGTTATTGTTTATGGCGGTTACCAGACCTCCAGCGGCACGATGACGGCCGGGCAGCTCGCGGCCTTTCTGGCGGCCTTTATGATGGCGTATGAGCCCATGAAAAAGCTGGCCCGCCTCAACAATACCATGCAGATGGGATTGGGCGCGGCGGAGCGGGTATTTGCCCTGTTGGATACGCCCGCGCATATCCAGAACAGGCCAGGGGCTCAAATTCTGGATGTAAAAACCCCGGAAATTGCCTTTGATAATGTTGAATTTAAATATGAAGAAACGCTAGATAAGGCGCTAAATAAAATAAATTTTATTGCCTCGGCTGGAAAAGTGACGGCGCTGGTTGGGCCTTCAGGCAGCGGCAAGAGCACCGTCATGAATCTGATACCGCGCTTTTATGACGTACAGGGCGGCGCGGTCAGGATTGACGGGCAGGATGTGCGTAATCTTACCCTTGAATCCTTGCGCGCTCATATGGCGCTGGTTTCGCAGGATATTACGATTTTCGATGATACGGTCCTGACCAATATCCGGTATGGCTCTTTGGCTGCGAGCGAGGCGCAGGTTATTGAGGCCGCCCGTATGGCCTCGGCCCATGATTTTATATCCGCCATGCCTGAAGGGTATAACACAATATTGGGTGAAAACGGCGTACGCCTTTCTGGTGGGCAGCGCCAGCGTATCGCCATTGCGCGCGCTATATTGCGTGATGCGCCGCTGCTGTTGCTGGATGAGGCGACATCAGCCCTTGATAATGAATCTGAGAGCGCCATCCAAAAAGCCTTGGAAGTGCTGGAGAAGGGGCGTACGACCATTGTCATTGCCCATAGGCTCTCCACTGTGCAAAAGGCTGACAAGATCCTTGTCCTGAATAAAGGCGAGATCGTCGAGCAGGGCCGTCACGAAGAGCTTATGGCGCTGGGCGGGTTGTACGCGCAGATGTACAATAAAGGTCTTTAATATAAAGAAATCAATGTGATGTATAAGAAATATAAGAAAATAATTGATAATACGATTATTATATTATTGTTTTATTGTGGTTTTTTAGCGTTTTTATACTTTAATCAGCGCAACATGATGTATTTTCCCGGCGATGCTCGGCCAACGGCTGAGGTTTTGGGTATTGATGCGCCGGAGATTGTCGTGATCGAGCCGCAGCCCGGCCTGAAAATAGAGGGCTGGTACTGGCCGCCCAAGGCGCCGCAACAAGATGTCGTTCTGTATTTTCATGGCAATGCGCAGGATTATCCGCACTGGATGGCGAAAATATCCGCCCTGCGTGAGGCGGGATATGGGGCGTTGCTGGCCGAATACAGAGGGTATGGCGGCAATCCGGGCGCGCCCACGGAAGATGGCTTGCTGGCGGACGCTCAAGGGTATGTATCCTACTTAAATAATAACTTGAATATAAAATCAGAAAATATTGTTTTATATGGGGAATCTTTAGGAACAGGTGTTGCCGTATCCGTTGCCTCCACTCATCCGGTCAAGGCCGTTATTCTGGAGAGCGCCTATACATCCACGGCGGATATTGCGGCCGATCTTTATTTCCTCTTCCCTGTACGTCTGTTGATGAAAGACCAGTTCCGCAGCATTGAGCGCATTGCCGGGGTCAAATCGCCAATTCTCTTTATTCATGCTTCAAATGACCGCACGATCCCGATTTACCACGCCAGAAAGCTTTATGAGGCCGCGCCCGGATCCAAGCGCTTTATGGAGATCGGACAGGGCGGACATAACGAAATTTTCCTGTATGGGGGTATGAATCACGCCCTGCTGTTCTTGCATGACCTTGAAAATTCTGGTCAACTTTAGAGATATCCGGCCAACGATAAAGGAGCCGTTTCCATGCCCTGTCATTCCGCCATGATGGATAAATTTGTCAGCGTGACGCCCGATCAGAGCGTCGAATCCGTGCTGGCCCTCATGCACAAGAAAAAGGCTGATTATCTGGCCGTTGTGGATGCCAAGGGCATTTTGCAGGGATATCTCAGCTATCGGACGCTATTAAAATCCCTGATTCCGGTTTCAGTCCAGCTGGGCGGCGGTAAGGCCGGCGATATTATCGTGGGCGCAGCGCCGGGTATCGCGCGGCGCCTGCGGAAGGTCAAGCCATTACAGATTGCCGAAATTATGGAGCGCAAGATCAATAGCGTACACCCCAATACGCCGGTCTGGGAGGGGGTTTCCCTGCTGGTGGAGCTGGGTGCGCCCTTGTTTATATTGGAGCCGGAGAGCAATAAGCTGATCGGGGTTATGGATGAAGAATCGGCCCTGGCAGAGCTGGAGCGTTTGCAGAACGAATCAACAGGCTCTGATGCCGAAAACAGTGCCAGACAGGAATAAAATAGGGATATGAAGATGTTCAAACACAAAAAACATATAATTTTAGCTTTATTTTCGGTTTTTCTGATGGGTGCGGCCGGGTTTTATCTCGCAAATTCGCCCAGTTTTGCAGAATCGCCAGCAGAAAATGCTGAAAACAGGCAATACCCCCCTTATTTTGACTATGAAGCCGGCGATCATATGCCGGATTATTTTGAAAATACACTCACGATCGTCTCCGCGGACGGAACGCGCCATGAATTCAAGATCGAATTGGCCGGCACGCCCGATCAGCAGGCGCAAGGTCTGATGTACCGGGCCGAGATGGATGAAGATGCCGGGATGTTGTTTGTTTTCAGCACCACAGACAAGCGCAGCTTCTGGATGAAGAATACCTTTATTCCTCTGGATATGCTGTTTATCGAGGAAGATGGCAAGATCCAGCATATTCACGCCAATGCCAAGCCGCAGGATTTGAGCCCGATTACATCGACGGGCGATTTCAGGGCCGTATTGGAGATTAATGGCGGGGTTGCTGACAAGTTGAACATCAATCCGGGGGACAAGATTTACCACTCGGCATTTCGTAACCGGAATCTGCTTGCACAATAAGCATTTTCGGGTGTATAGACATGTGCAAAGTCGGAGTGTAGCGCAGCCTGGTAGCGCAACTGCTTTGGGAGCAGTGGGTCGGGAGTTCGAATCTCTCCACTCCGACCATTCTCGTTATTATCATCTTTTCCCATTATCTGATTGATTTTCAAGGGGGATTTCATGAACGTCAAAATCTATAAGCCCGGCCGTAACGCCATGCAATCTGGCCTTGCCAAGACGGATCAATGGATTTTGGAATACGAAACTGAAACGCCCCGCCTGCCTGAAGATTTGATGGGGTGGGTGTCTTCCGGCGATACGCTGGGGCAGGTGCGCCTGAAATTCAATACGGCCGAGGATGCGATTAATTTCGCGCAAGGCAAAGGCTGGGCCTATACGGTCTCCCCGGAGCACCGCAAACGCGTCAAACCGCAAAATTACACGGATAATTTCCGCTATATCCCGCCGGATGATGGGCAATCGGCCTGAAATTTTTTGATTTACGCCTCTGAATGCGCTAAAACGGGGCACATGATCCCATAGCTCAACTGGATAGAGCACCTGCCTTCTAAGCAGGGGGTTGCAGGTTCAAGTCCTGCTGGGATCGCCAGTTTTTTCAAGGGTTTAGTTAATAGTCGCTTTTGGGTATTTTGTCGATAGCAACCACATAGCAACCACCATTTCTCAGTAAGCGGCATTATGATGATTTCTTTAAAGTGGCCGTTCAGAAAATTTTAAAGCTACAATTCTTGACGATTTCATAGGGGGGGGTAGTCTTTCTAACCACGTTACACGCCGGGTCATAGCTTCCCCTCCGACACGGTTATGCTATGGTCCTCGGTCGCTGAAATACTTCGAGCAAGCTGTCATAGCTTCCCCTCCGACACGGTTATGCTATGGTGCCGTCTGAATTGGTGAATACGGCGCAAGAGTCATAGCTTCCCCTCCGACACGGTTATGCTATGGTGAACAGCGGGAGGTTGTCCAGACGGCAATCGTCATAGCTTCCCCTCCGACACGGTTATGCTATGGTCCAGAGTGTCGGAACGCCGTTTTCTGCATCGTCATAGCTTCCCCTCCGACACGGTTATGCTATGGTAGAACGCTTGCGCCTGGCGGTATGGCCACGGTCATAGCTTCCCCTCCGACACGGTTATGCTATGGTAGCATCCGAGGCATCGGCGCAAATACGCAGGTCATAGCTTCCCCTCCGACACGGTTATGCTATGGTGACCCGACCCACGGTATGACCGTCCACAACGTCATAGCTTCCCCTCCGACACGGTTATGCTATGGTTCATGCGCCTCATCAGCAAGAATGGCATCAGTCATAGCTTCCCCTCCGACACGGTTATGCTATGGTTCAATCCAGATGTACACAGACAATTTGGCTGTCATAGCTTCCCCTCCGACACGGTTATGCTATGGTGGCATTCTGGTCAAGCGCAGCCCGGAAAGCGTCATAGCTTCCCCTCCGACACGGTTATGCTATGGTATACAAGGTCGAGGCCGCAAAGCATCCGATGTCATAGCTTCCCCTCCGACACGGTTATGCTATGGTTAAACCGCTATCAGGTATCAAGTCCTGCCCGTCATAGCTTCCCCTCCGACACGGTTATGCTATGGTCTAATTCTATCGGCGTTTAATTGAACCTCGGTCATAGCTTCCCCTCCGACACGGTTATGCTATGGTCGCACAAATACATTCTCGCAAGGGGATATTGTCATAGCTTCCCCTCCGACACGGTTATGCTATGGTTCAGAAACAACCGAAGAGCAAGAGGAGCGCTGTCATAGCTTCCCCTCCGACACGGTTATGCTATGGTACGGTGACGATTATTGCGCCTGCTTCGGTAGTCATAGCTTCCCCTCCGACACGGTTATGCTATGGTGTTCGGCGATCCAACAAACTTCTCAGGAGAGTCATAGCTTCCCCTCCGACACGGTTATGCTATGGTAGTTACGGCTCTAAGGTGCTGAAAATATTGAGATAAAGGCCGGATGACTCAGAATAAAATGAGTTGTTCGGCCTTTGTTTTTTCGTTGTTTTTTCGCGTTCCAACAAGAATCTTCATCCGTTCATATTGTTTATCTGTGATCTGCATGACCCTGACGCAGCCCTTACTCGGGATAG
Organism: Alphaproteobacteria bacterium; assembly: GCA_035911135.1. Taxonomy (GTDB): domain Bacteria; phylum Pseudomonadota; class Alphaproteobacteria; order Micavibrionales; family Micavibrionaceae; genus JAMHWD01. The sequence continues at coordinate 33,849 of JAMHWD010000012.1, forward strand.
AGGCGTGGAGGCGTTGTAAGTGTTTGTCTATGCGGTCTTGGCCGTTGCAGATACGAGCATAGACGGAAAACTGTACCATCATGTACCCGTCTTTTAGAAGAAAATTCCTGAATTGCGTGGCGATTCGCCTTTCCGGTTTGGTTTTGACTGGAAGATCAAAAAATACGAATAACCACATGAATCTGTCCTTTTTTGAGTTTTTCATGCCGGATCTATGCCTTCGCAAATTCCGGCAAATTTAGCGCGGATGGATTTTTAAGCTCCATTGCGGAGACAAGAGAGGCAGCCAATTTATCGCTGGCGTTGGCAATCGTGTGATTTTGCCCGTCTATCGCGCAGATTTCGTTACCGATAGCGGCGAGTTTTGCGCGGGTTTCTTTTGAGAGTGTTGCCTCTTGAGAGTTGAGTTCATCGGTATTCTTCAAGTTCAGAACAAGGCGATCCACGAAGGGGCGGAAGACCTCCATGATGTCGTCGGTCAGGTTGAAAGCGTTGAGCTGATTGGCGTGATGAATCCCAAAGGCCGGTATCAGCCCGTAAGCGACCTGTGAACGCGCCACATAAGCCCGGATGATGGCGTAGCCATAATTCAGGGCGGCGTTAATAATGCAATTTCCGCTGCGCTTGAAATCGTCACCCATCAGTTTTGGCCAGTAATCGCGGGCCGCCTGTGCTTCGGTGTTTTTGGCGTCGGCGGGTTCAACCCGGTCGACAAGCGCCAGAAGGCGCGTGGCAGCGTCTGCGTCTTTGGAATTGGAAAGGCATTGCGCCTGATTGTTGATTTTTGATTTTACAACGCGCTGCCAGAGGCGGCCTTTCAGGCTATCGGAGCATGAAATTTGAATATGGGCGACGCGGCTTTGCCGGGAATGCGGTTGGAAGGGCAGCATAAGGCCGTTCGGAATATGAGCCTTGTCACAGGTCAGAACGGCGATATTAGCGTCCTGACATGCCGAGAGCAGCGTCGAGGACAGGGTGATTTGCGGCGATTCCAGAATGAGGGCGGTAATATCTTCCAGCGGCAGCGTGTGCTCGCCATCATCATTCAGCAGCTTGAGCTGCCCCTTTGAGAGAGACAGTTGCGCCGGATTTTGAATCATGATGCTGCGCCACGCCAAGTCTTTTTTCCCGTAATATTCTGGACTTATTCCCAAAATAATCCACAGAATACTTTTCAAAGGCTAATAAGGTCTTAATTCCCGTCCTATTCGTTCCATCCGTTGTTTTTTTACTAAAAGACGGGTCGCTATCATGCGCACGTATGCTGATAGCACCTGTAGACCTGTCTATAGTTCCTGTGTAGTAGGCAAAATAATCTTCTGTTTTGCTTTTAATGCGCACAAGGTCATTTTTATACAGGCTGAAAAGGAAATCGTTATCATCCATAACCTCCCAATTTTCTTCATCTGCATAGGCAACAACAGCCTTGTTGGGAAGCTCATTTTTTGTGAAGTGATGCACGTAAATAGGCACTGCAAAAAATTTTCCACTTTTTAGGAATACGTCGATGCGAATTTGATCGCCATTACTGGCAAGGCCTTCGTTGATAACAATGCCGCTTTTTTCGTTGGTTTCGTAGCGGATTGAATTTATGCGCGGGGCAGGGGTGGAGGGATTGTTTACCGGCATAAAAACAGGCTCGGCGAATGCCTTTTCAGGCTTGTCCCCATGCGCTTCCAGCCGCTCTTTCAGCAAGTTATAGAGCTTTCTGTTTCTGTCCTTATCGACCATCTTTTCAAGCGTGGACAATGTCAATGATTTCAGCTTTATACGCTGAATAATCTTGCCGTCAGATTTACGGATGCTGCGGATCGTTTCCTGATGCGCTGCGCCTGTGATTTTCCGCACCGGCATCCGAGATACAAATATACCTCCCTGACGGTTTCCATCCTCGGCTTTCGACCCGTGCACGGCATTCATGGCGTCGTTGCGGAATGTCTCCCAAGGCGCTGGCGGCGTTGGTCGCGCGGCGGGGTTTTTCTTTCTGGCTTCGTATTTATTCCAGTTTGATAGGGCTTGCACCATACCCTGCGTTGAGCAAGCCAACACGATTGCATCAATTGCGTGATGGCGGTCATTGCGTCTGTTTTTATCAGGAAACCCCCATGCGCCGCGCAGATTAGCGGTCAGCGCCCCATTTCTGGCCTGAACCCGGTTGCCCTTGCCCAGATCAAGGCTGTCTTCCAGATGATTTTTCAGAGCCTTGGCCATGTAGCGCGTATCATTCAGGGCACGTTCTTTCCAGCCTTGCTCTCGGCTGTCGAATTGCTGGAGTAACATAAGCTCGGCTTTTTTGTGCGGTAACCTAGCCGCCAGTGCTTCAAAGGCCGGGAAATTGGGGCTGCCGATCATGTACTCGTAGGCAGTTTTATTGCCTTTACGCTGGTTCTCATCAGCCTTGCACAAAATCTTGTTCATGTATGAATCGTTCCATGAACGGCTATAGGGGATGATGTGGTCGATCTGGGTGGCATTATCATCGCGCAGGAGTTCAGGCGTCATATATTCGCCGGAATAGGGACAGAAGCCCTCTTGCTCCTTCCAAAGCCGATATTTAAGGATTTCTTCGTTACGAATATTATCTTCTGAAATTCCTGTGATTTCAGCGGCGTGTTTCTTGGCTTCATCCCTGAATGCTGCGTATTTTTTGTTTTCTTTTTCAATTTTTTTGCGGTCTTCAAAGGGCTTTCCGACATCTCTGGCTAGTTCGATAATAATGGACTCCGGCTTGCCGTATTTTCGGATGCAGGCATTGATGACTTTCCGGGTCTGGGCGAGGGCGCGGTTCACGACAGGATTGCGGATGTCTTCGAACGGTGGAACAAGGGCATGGCTTTTGGTGCCCGTAACGCCGTGATGCCCATATACTACCGAGCAAGCTTCATCATAACGCTGCTCTTGCTCCATATGCGGGAGTATCTTTTTGATAGCTTTAAGCGATAAGTCGACGGTCTTGCTGAAATTTGTGATTTTGCAAAGCGAAGACTTTTGATCGTCGTTCAAATTATGTTTCGAGAGCAGATCATCAACTTCCTTGCGATCTTCGTAAAATGACAGGATGCGGGCAATATCATCAAGCGCATCGCGGCGCTGATGCAGCCAGTGTTGCCAATCCGTTTCGCTGCCGGTGTGCAGCGCCTCTTTTAGGGCGTGGTATCCGGCCAGATTGAGGAATTTTCCAGCCTCGGTATTGTCACGGATTTTCTCCCATGAATTATCATCATCCTTGATCTTGCGATAGCTGATGTTGAAGCGCTCTGTATCTGCAAGGCTCAGCTCTTTCCGCGCCTGTTTATAGGTCACGCCGGATTTATTTTTGTGAGCGAGGTCAAGAAGGCGCTGCTTTTCGTCCTTCGTCAGCGTTCTTTCATCGCCGCCTTGGGTGAGTATTTTGGTGTTGTTGATACGTGACCAGATTACAAATAATTCAGCGCTGTAGGAGAATTTAGGGGCACGTTTTTCTTTATCCTCAAAGGTACAAAACCCAACCAGATGCTCTGAGGATTGCAATGGCCTTTGATAAAAGGCAATACCGTCCCCTTCCTTGGTGTTGCGATTTTCTTTTTTACCGTCACCTGCAAATTCATACAATAGTATGTCGGTGGCCTTGGTATTGCCGAAGCGTCTTTGGGCCTCGAATATCATTTTGATTTCTTCACGGAGGCGGTCGCGCTTCACGGAATTATTATAATCTCCGTCCCCGTTTCTTTGTTTTGGCTGTTTGGACAGGAAAGCGGCGATACTTTTATCACCGGACTGAATCCATTTTTCTTCAAGCTCGCCAGCGCCGGTCAAAACTTTTTTACCTTCCGTGTCATTCGCATCGGCACCGCCTTTTTTGTTGGATTGAAATCCACGGCGCTTGGCGATATGAAACAGTATCCGGGCGAATTCGCCGTCAGTCAGCAGCCGCTCAAAGGCAATCCCACGCAGATCCCAAGGCGATAACGCAACGCCGCTAGTTCTTGATTGGTCGATTTCCGTGAGATTTTGAAAACCATGCTTTTTCAGGAGATTTCTGATCTGGTTTTTGCGCTGCGAACGTCTGGACAGGACGCGTCTGATGCCGCGCTTCTCGCGTCTTGGCGCGGCTAAGGATGCGCCATCCTTGGGGTTTTCTGCGGCTTCAAATATATGTGTGCCACAAAAAATAATGTTCTTTTCTGAATGATTTACCCCGGCAAAACCGACCGAAGCAATCCCAACATCAATCCCCAGTATATACGTCATATCCCCAAATCCTGAAAAAGCACCTTAAACTTCTTGACTCATAAACGCGAAAGTTGCAAACATTTTAATAACTCATGGCATAACCGTGTCGGAAACGTTGTTATGATAAGGTTCTTAATTGAACCGCAGAGTTCTGCCCCTGTATGGTTCGCCCAGCAGGGGCATCTTCGTTATGGCCCCGGCGTGTTTGCTGCCTCCCAAACATTATAAATTGAAATTCCGTCTTTATTCGTTTAAGGGTGGTAATGGTCTGTCCTTATTTTTGGGCGACCGGGGCTTAGAAACCTCTTTATCTTCGCGGCTGGCATCAGCCGTTATCTGATGCTGTCTATTTTTCATGACAGTTATCAGAAGTGCCGCTTCTCGGGTTTTGACCGGGGAGCGGCAGCGTATGTCCAATCCTTTCGGGGTAAAAGGCTGTCGCGCCGTTACGAAGATAGCGGTTTCTAATCTCCGGTCACCAGAGAGGTCTATTGGAAATTATAACTAATTGAAAATAAACCTAAAAAATGGACTAAAATATCCTGTGCAGAACTTGTGCAGGATATTTTTATATGGGGGCGCAAAAACGGCCCCGATAGCGTGGATAAAACAGGCTATTACGGCTGATAATCTGGCTCGTGATTGGATGATGGTTTGTTTGTGCTGCTGGCGGCGGCTCGATTAAACGCACCAGACATTTTTGCGCTTTTCGGCGTGTCTTCGGGATAAGGCTCTGCTTTAAATTCTGGCGGTATCTTCTCTCTGATTGTGGCCGCTTCTTCTTTGACTTTCTCACGCACATATTCGCTTGTCGTGTGCTGCGCTGGTTGGCCGCGCTGACTGGCGCGATTGAACGCGCCGGACATTGTAGCACTTTTAGGCGTGTTGTCTGGGTAAGGTTCCGCTTTATATTCCGGGGGCATTTTTTCCCGGATTGTTGCCGCTTCCTCTCTAACTTTCTCGCGGACATATTCGGCTGTTGTAAATTTCTCTGGCGGTTTGTTCTGGCTTGCGCTGTTGAACGCGTTCCGCATGGGCGAAGGCTCTTTATCCGGTTGCAGCGCGGGAGTCTGCCCCCTGTTTGCTAGTTCCTTTTCTATATGTCCCTGCAAGCCGCGTGTTTTTTCTGACGCGGGAATAAGCCAGTCTTTGCGTTCTGCGCTTGTCGGTGCGGGTTTCTCTGCATCGGCTTTTGGTTGCGGGATAGCGCCTTTCTTGTTGATGGGTTCCGTTATGCGCGGCGTTTCTTTCGGTGGTCTGAATATCTCCGGTATACCTTCGCGCAGCAATTCAGCTTTCAGCTTGAGTTTTGTAGAAAGTTCTAAATCCGTGATCGTTTTGGTCTTTGCGCTTTCCGTGAATTTAACGGCTGGATTCTCTGCCAGTGTCCTTTCTATCGTGTCCACGAATGATTTATATTTTCTGTAGCTGGTTTGCGTTTCTTCCAGCATGGAAAGACGGGTTTTCATGGTCTGGATTTGCTCATGAATCCCTGTTCTGTAAGATCGCCCGTACCGGAAATTCTGCCGCACGATACGCGCTTGCGATTCCTGTTCTGACAGGCGCAGGGCTTCACGGTTCAGGATGCGGGTAAATAAAAGCTCTTTTGAAAAACGGACAATCTCGACAATAGATTTTTTAATGACGTTGGGAAGGCTGGTCTTTGCATAGATGTTTTCAAAGTGCCGGACTCGTTTGTCCAGCCGCGTCATTTCCTTCTCGATGGTTCTGATTTGTTCGGCTAACGGCAAGGCGGGCCACTTGCTGCGCTCGGCATTCACCCGCTTGATTTCTTCCACAAGGTCGCTACGGCTGCGGCCTTGGTCGATGGCCTTATAATCGACCTCACGGCTTTTCTGGTTGGCCTGTTCCTTGTCCTTGGCTGGTGCGGCGGGGGCTGGGCCTTTATCACCGGAACCGCCGCCCTGCTTGCCGCTACTGTCGCCGGACTTGCCTTCTTCATCGTCCCTGTCTTTGTCGCCTTCTTCGTCTTCATCCTCCTTATCGGTCTTTTTCTTGGCAGCTTTGCCTTCCGGCCCGATATGGATTGTCGGTATCCGGTCTATGCCTTGATCGTCCAGCGTTCGGCGGTCGATTTTGGCATGGGGCAGGCCCGCTTGCTCCAAGGCATCATTGGCAAGCGTTTCCCAGATCAGGCGGATTAACTCGACTTCCTGCGGGCCTTGCTCCCGGTCGTCAAGGATGCGGGTTTTCTTGCCAAGCCCGTCTTTGGTGATTTCGCGCGTGGTGAATAAAAGATGGGCGTGATGGTTGCGGGGATCGTGTCCATCCCCGGCAACCGGACTATGCAGGGACGTATCAACGGCCACGTTATAGCGTTCCACCAGCCACAGGCTCATATCGCGGGCTAAGGCTTCGCGGGCCGGGGCTGGCAACTCATGCGGCAGGGCCAGAATAATTTCCCGCGCCACGCGGGAATTTTTTCGGGTTTCCGCCGCTTCTGCCGCGTTCCACAAAAGGACGCGGTCGCGGGTGGTTTCAGGGGCTTGCGGTGGTGTGAGGATGAAGGAAGCCACAACGCCCTTGCGGTTGTGGTAGCGGTGCGTAAAGCCCCGCCGTTCATCGTGCAGCACCGCCCCGGCGCGGTACGCGGCGGCGGCAACGGCGGAGTGGCCATCAGAGCGTGAAAATACCCGCAATGAACAATGATAAATCGCCAAGGCTGCCAAGCCTTTCCCTCTATGGGCGATTTATTGTTGTTCAAAGTGTTGTTGTTTCGCCCGGCTTCCAAAATTACCGGGCGGAATAACAACACGGGGACAGCGGCAAGCTGGCCCCAAGGCCCGGCAGGGCCGCAAAAGCACTCCGGCGAAGCCGGGCAAACGCAGTTTGCGTAAGTGCGCTCTTAAGCCCTTACTTTCAGGATAACAGGAATAAATTAAGGATAATTTTACGGAAATAGAGGGGGCGATAACCCCTTACTTTTGCGGACTATAAAGCGATTCTTGTGGTTGGCAATGGGGAATGATTGCATGAATTTTCAATGAAATTACTTGCAATATTGCCTGATTTTCGATAGTCTGGAAAGAGAGGAAAAATGCCATGAACGCCGTTGAACAATTCAAAGACTATTTCCAGCCGGGGGCGGTTTACCGCCGCGCCGATCTCGAACAATGGTCAAATGCCGTTGACCGCCATCTGCGCCGGTTAACGGAAGACGGCGTTCTGGTGAAGCTGTCCGGCGGGCTGTATTACTGCCCGCAAATGACCGCTTTCGGGCCAGCCCCCGCCGATGATGAAATGCTGGTGCGGGCATTCCTGAAAGATGACCGTTTCTTGCTGACTTCCCCCAACCTGTATAACGCCTTGGGGCTGGGTACGACCCAGCTTTACAATGAAACGGTTGTTTATAACCACAAGCGGCATGGCCGCTTCAAGCTGGGCGGGCGGACATTCCGCTTTGCCGTGAAGCCGTATTTTCCCCGTAAGCCCACCCCGGAATTTCTGCTGGTCGATGTGGTCAATAACCTCGACCAGCTTGCAGAAGACCGGGAACAGGTCTTGGAACAGGTTGAAAACAAGGCCGTTTCGATGGATAAACGCGCCCTGGCTGATGCCGTCCGCGAATATGGCGGGGCGCGGGCCAGGAAGTTCTTTGCCAAGTTCCTGATGGGCGATAGATTACAGTATGTCCACTGACGGATTCTTGCATAACCATCCTGATTTTCCCGCCCTCATTCGCATTGTGGCGGGGGAAATGGATATTGCCCCGGCTTTGGTCGAAAAAGACTATTGGATTATGCACTGCCTTTACGGGCTGCAAGAACTTGGGCTGCGGTTTGAGTTGAAGGGCGGAACGTCCCTTTCCAAAGGCTTCGAGCTGATACACCGTTTTTCCGAAGATATAGACATTCGGATTGAACCGCCCGCCGGGATGGATATAAAAACGGGCCGCAATCACGACAAGCCGGAACATGGCGAAGGCCGGAAAAGATTTTATGACTGGCTGGCCGGAACCATCAAGATTGACGGTATTCATGATGTTCGGCGTGATACTGCGTTTGACGATGCAAAATATCGAAGCGGTGGAATCCGGCTCCATTATCAAATCATCGGCGAAAAGATTGATGGCCTGAAAGACGGTATTTTGCTGGAAGTCGGGTTTGACGATATAACGCCAAATTTCCCCAGAACCATCAATTCATGGGCCTATGATTACGCGGTCGGCAAAGTGCCGATCACAGACAACCGCGCCGTGGATGTTTCCTGTTATCATCCCGGCTATACGCTGGTTGAAAAGCTGCAAACCATATCCACAAAATACCGCCAGCAGCAGGAAACCGGGCAGTTCCCCGTTAACTTCATGCGGCATTATTATGATGTTTATTGCCTGTTACAGGATGCGGAAACGGTCAAATTCATCGGTACACCGGAATATCTGGCGCATAAAGAAAAGCGGTTCCGCGTGGCGGATAATCCGATGATAGCCGAAAATGAAGCGTTCTTGCTAACGGATAAAGAAACGCGGGAGATGTATGAATCTGCATACGAATCTACCCGCACCCTTTATTATCAGAGCCAACCGGATTTTGATGATCTTTTAGAAAAAATAGAAGATCACGTTCACGAACTCTAATCCAAAATTTGTTCACTTGTATAACAAGTGTTATGTAGGCGGTTAATTAAACTGCCTTCTAAGCCACGCCTGGCGCACTCTACATAAAGAGAGAAATATTTATTCAGTGTATCTGGATAAATATTTTTATTAAAACGACAAGCCGTTAAGCCGGGATACTTATCTTTCCTGCAATGAGAATACAGCTCCGCTATAATGTCGAGAAAGAGAAATATGTTGACAGCATTTAAACCGCTTTCTGCATATTTAGGTTCTCTAAACATATGTGATGTTACATTGCGATTAAAGAATCTTTCCCTTTTTGGGTTTGCGTTTATGTATTTTGTCCCATGATAGAAAAAATCATCACGCAAAACATCATGCAAAAAATCACTCTGCATTTTTAAAAAATTATGCAGGTGGATATTAAGATCAAAATGATTGGGTATATCTGAGAAAATGCTATCAACTAATCTCGTAGATATTTTGTCTTCACCAATGTTTCCGTTCTCTCGGTCCCATCTTATAAGAACCCCCTCCAATACAGGCAATAAACTTAAATAAGAACAGACCAGATTACCTTCAAGGAAGGTCATTGTGGCTACATCAAGTATGTATGAGAACGGCTTAAAAATCTCTAATTGATGATATAGGTGAGTCGTTTGATAGGCTCTTTGCCAAGGAAGAGCGACTTCCTTTGTAACGTGATATTTCAGTTTTTCAGGCTCTTGAATCCGAAATGCTTGCGATATCCATTCTCCAGTAATGCTTCCATACGGCGGAACACATAGATAATCTGTCCTTAAAGAATCATTTAGTCTAATTATAGAATTAATTTCTCCATGAATGATGTTTGGCTTTTCTGATTTCTTCATTTCTTGATACTCTTATAGTAAAAAATTTAGGCTGAAAAACAATAAAGCCGCCACGCATTTTTGCGAAGCGGCTCGAAATTCTCGACAACCAGTGCTTAGAGCATTGCTCAGTCATTAAAAGATGTCAAGAAGAAATAGAATCATCTCATGCGTTTAACAAAGCGAGTCAATGGACAGGTTTGCGGCCAAGGTGGTCTTTCAGCCATTTTTGCGCAGGCTGGCGACATGCTGCTCTCAAAAGCGCCTTGGAATAAAGGATAAACGTTTAAGTAAACATCAAGAGGATTGTCCCCCCTGATGTTTATTCTCTTTTAAAATTTGTAGCTGGTGGTTAAAAACACCGCGGGAACAAAATCATCCTTCACGACAGGGCTGTCAGCAGCATCACCCAGCAGTTTATCACCCCGGAAGGTAAGGTTTGCGTTCCATCTGTCCGTCAACAGGTAAGTTGCGCCGGCCGAGAAGCCAACGGATTTGATGCCCGATTCCGCATCATGTTGATTGTAGCCGGATGCTGCCGACTGCCCGGCGTTCACACCGAAACGATTGCTCATATGCTCTTCGTCAGCCCACATGGTGCCAATCGAACCCGACATGATGATTTTTTGGGTAAGAGGGTAGCGGGAACCGAGATTTACTTCGGCTGTGGTACCATAGTCGCCGGAAACAGCAGAGGTAACCCGGCCTGAAAGCTTTGCCGGGCCGAAATCATATTCGGCCAGCAGGTTAGCGGTAGCCGAAGCATCAACATCTCCCATTCCCGTCAGGTTTTTTCTATCATCACTTTCGTCACGACCGGACGCATAGCCGAGAGAAACACCAACTTTATAATTTTCGCCGCGCAGCGGATAACTACCGATACCGTGGCGGACATTGGCGAAAAACAGACCGTCTTTATAATCAATGTTCACGACCGGAACGGGAAGGACATCGTATTCGTCCGAGCCTTCGTAGGTCGGGGCATAACCGACACCGCCGCCGATGGTGTAATTCCAGTCTTTGGTTTCTTTTGCTTCCTGGGTTGGCGGTGCAACCGGAGTTGCTTGTTGGGTGGTGTTGTACCATTGCTGGGCATGGGCACTGCCAGCCAGGACGAAATAGCATACCCCTACGGCAAGTCCCGCAGCGATATTAAGATGTTTTTGCATGACAATGCTCCTTGTTTAGGTTTGCGCCTGATGCTATTAAATAAACTTATTATTTCATGGTGTAAATATATTATTTCATGTTTATCATTAAATTTAACACGAACATCAGCGCCAGCTTGGTCAACCCCCATTTTAGAGTCCACCCTTTAAGTTACAATCATGCTGTTGCGGTGGCATAAAGGAAGGGGCTGGAGCGTAAGCGACGGCCCCTTCCTTTATGCGGGCCAGAGGTGCCGGTGGTTTATAGCCCAGACTGGTGTGAGGGCGGATGTGATTGTAATGATGCCGCCACTGTTCGAGCATGGTCAACCCCCATATTCGAGTCCATGTTAAAAGTGAATCCGCTGCCCGTGTTGCGGCATAGATAAAGGGTCTGCAAGCGTAGCTAAAGAGCCTTTATCTATGCGGGCGATTGGTGCTGGCGGTCTGTATCCGAGCGAACTGTGCGGCCTGATATGGTTATAATGATGCCGCCATTTTTCAATGATTACTTGCGCTTCTT
>JAMHWD010000013.1:0-125361 GCA_035911135.1 Alphaproteobacteria bacterium
AAGAAGCGCAAGTAATCATTGAAAAATGGCGGCATCATTATAACCATATCAGGCCGCACAGTTCGCTCGGATACAGACCGCCAGCACCAATCGCCCGCATAGATAAAGGCTCTTTAGCTACGCTTGCAGACCCTTTATCTATGCCGCAACACGGGCAGCGGATTCACTTTTAACATGGACTCGAATATGGGGGTTGACCAACTTTAACTCGAATTTTTTCATATATGTACGTTACAATCTTTGAATTTAAAACTGAAGAAATTCGAGAAATAATCTTGCTCTAAAAATTTTAGGGGGGGTCAGCTATTGAATTATTTCAGTGGGTTACATGGAGGCGTTTTTATCGCCAAGTGCTTCTGACCCTACCGAGAGACTGGAAAAGTTCGAATCCCTGTCTGTAAGTCTCTGAAATGGTTCAAGAAAAAAATTGAAAATTCAAATGGCGGAGACGGAGGGATTCGAACCCTCGATACGCTATTAACGTATACACGATTTCCAATCGTGCTCCTTCAACCACTCGGACACGTCTCCTGAAGGAAATATATAGGGCCGCACACTAACCGGATGTTGCCGCCTTTTCAAGCGTTTAAATATCCCCCATAAAACCGCGTCATAAATGCCGCCTTGCCAAACGGCCGATGGCTGGTACAATGGTAAGGTCTTGAATTGATACGGGGAAAGTGGCCAGCCATGCGCGGTATTCACGTTTTTATGTTTTTTGTGGCCCTGCCGGCCATTATTTTCCTTTGCCATGATGTTTACCTGTTTTACATGGCCCAGGGCGCGCCCGCGGACCCGGCCGTCCTGACCAAGATCTACACCGAGGACGCGCCCAGCAAGGCCTTTGATTTTGCGGCCCTTGGCTTTATCTGGTTGAATTACAGCCCGGACAGCTATCAATGGTTTGGCGATTCCATGGAGCCCGATGAATGGGCATCCGTAAAGGCGTTCCTGACCTTCAAGGCGTTTTACGTGGCCTGCGCCTTTGCCGGGGTGGTTTATGCCCTGATCGGCGCGATCATGCTTGCCCGCATGGTCGGACGCAAGACCAAGAAATTCGCCGGCAAGGGTCGCCCCATCAGCCCTTACAAGAAATAAGCCCGGCCTTTTCAACGCGCCTAAATCTCGTTAATAATCTCGCGCGCGGTGCTTAAGGACCTGATTTCACGGTCCAGTATCTCCAGATCCTCTGGCCGGGAAAGGCTGTGGTCGCCATCTTCGATCATCACAATCTCCAGATCCGCCTTTGGGAAGGCGCGTTCAATACGCTGCACGGTCTGCCAGGGCACATCCGGATCCTCCATCCCCTGCACGAGGCGCATGGGAATGGATAAATCATGAACCCGGTTCAGCACCTGATTATTGTCACGGCCATCCTCGATCAGGCGGCGGGTGATAATGGTGGGTTCGTCGCTGTAGGCGCTGGGTTCGGTGATAAAGCCATCGCGTTCAACCGCTTGCTTCTGGGCGGGGCTAAGCTTTTCATCCCATATCGAGATGGTAAAATCCGGCGCGGCCGCAATCCCCAAAAGCCCATGAACAGAAAGCGGATGACGCACCGCCAGCAACAAGCAAATCCAGCCGCCCATGGATGATCCCGCCAGAACGGGCCGGTTCAGACCAAGATGTTTCCAGATATCATAAGCATCGTTATACCAATCAGAGATGCAGCCATCCTTGAAAACCCCGCTCGATTGACCATGGCCGGAATAATCAAACCGCAAAAAGGCTTGCCCGCGCGCCATGCATTGCGCTTCGAAGAATGTGGCCTTCTTGCCCGTCATATCCGAACGAAACCCGCCTAAAAACATCAGCGGCGGCAAATGACGCCCCGCCGCACTGGCCGGGGTAAAACGATAGGCGATATCAGCCTTGCCGGGACGTTTCAGAAATTCACATTCCATTTTATGCCTTGATCCTTTGGATATAAAGCTTTCTCGCGCCTTGCGAAAACGGGGGTAATTGTATTATAGGTAAGGCATAAAGCCGCGCAAGCATCAATCGCGATAACGCGCCGGTATGGAAATTTAAAGGGTATCATGTCCGCCTATCAACCTGTCATTATGCAGATCATACCGGAGCTTGGCCCCGGCGGAGCGGAGCAAGGATGCATCGATGTTGCCGCCGAGCTGGTGCAGGCCGGCGCGAAGGCGATTGTTGTTTCACATGGCGGAGGCCGCGTGCCTGAATTGCTGCGGTCCGGGGCGGTGCATATCGACCTGCCGGTCCATAGCAAAAACCCCATTACGATGTGGCGCAATATCGGGCGCATCAAGCGCATCATCCGCGAACACAAGGTCAATATCGTCCATGCCCGCAGCCGCGCCCCCGCCTGGAGCGCCTATAAGGCCTGCCAGCAACTGGTCACGCCATTCATGACGACCTGCCATGCGCCTTATAACATCAGCGGCAAGGCAAAAAAATTCTACAACAGCTCAATCGCCATGGGCGAGCGCGTGATCGCCATTTCCGAGCATGTGGCCGATTACCTGCGCCAAAATTACGGCCTTGATGAAAGCCGCATCCGCATTGTCCACCGCGGCATTGCATTGGAGCGTTTTCACCCCGCCAGCGTCACGCCCCAGCGCCTTGTGACATTATCCGCCGAATGGCGTATCCCCGATGGGTCCAATGTCATTATCCTGCCCGGCCGTATCACGCGCTGGAAAGGGCATCATGTCCTGATCGAGGCGTTGAGCCTTTTAAAACGCGATGATATTTTCTGCATCTTGATCGGATCCGATCAAGGGCGCACCGAATACCGGCAGGAGTTGGAAGATACGATCCACGCCAAGGGCCTGAGCGGCCAGATCCGCATTGTCGCGCATTGCAATGACATGCCGGCGGCCTATATGCTGGCCAGCATGGCAATCTGCCCATCCACTGACCCTGAAGGCTTTGGACGCATCCCGGTCGAGGCACAAGCCATGGGCCGCCCGATTATCGCCAGCGATCATGGCGGCGCGCGCGAGACCATCGTACGCGGCGAGACCGGATGGCTGGTGAAACCCGGCGATGCCGGGGAACTGGCCAAGGCGATCGAAGAGGTATTGAGCCTGAATTTGAATCAGCGCGCCATTCTGGCCACCCGTGCCATGGCGCATATCGCCGCCAATTTCACGCGCGAGCGCATGGTCGATCAGACCTTGAATGTCTATGCGGAATTGCTCAAGCGTAATGTCCTGAGCTCCCGCCACGAACAGGCACCAAATAAGCGAGCCGCCGGATAAAACCGCCCAGCACAAAAGCCATGAGCGATTCCGATTTCAAAAATATCCTGATTATTAAACTTGGCGCGCTGGGTGATTTCATTCAAGCACTCGGCCCCATGAAGGCCATTCGCGCCCATCACAAGGACGCCCATATTACCTTGCTGACCACCGCGCCTTATCAGGCGCTGGCCGAGGAATGCGGATATTTTGATTCCATCTGGATTGATGAAAAACCGAAATGGTATCGGCCCAATGCCGTTTTAAAATTGCGCCGCCTATTAAACGCCGGATATTTCACACGCGTTTATGATTTGCAAAATAATGATCGCACCGCATTTTACCTGCGCCTGTTTTCGCCGCGGCCCGAATGGGTAGGGGCCGCACCGGGGGCATCACACCGCAACGCATCGCCGCTGCGAACGGCAGGTCATGCTTTTGACGGGCATGTCATGACGCTGGGCATGGCAGGCATTGATAATGTCGGTATTGATGATTTGTCCTGGATCAAGGCAGAGCCGGAAAAATACGCGCTTAAAAAACCCTATGTCATGCTGATAACAGGCTGCGCGCCGAACCGCCCGGAAAAGCGATGGCCGGGAAGCCATTATGCGCGTCTGGCAACATTACTGGGAGGGCTGGGCTACACACCCGTACTGATCGGGGCCAAGGCAGAAGAGCGCATCAACAGCGCCATTGCCAAGAATGTACCCGCCGCCATTGATCTTACAGGCCAGACAAAGCTGGCCGATATTGTCGGCCTTGCCCGTGAGGCCGCCTTTGCAATCGGCAATGATACAGGCCCGATGCATATGATCGCGCCAACCGGCTGCCCGTCTTTGGTGTTATTCTCATCCCATAGCGACCCGGTGCGCCATGCACCCAAAGGCCCCAACGTCAAAATTATCCAATCTGCGCCGCTGGACGCCCTCAAGGCGGAGAGCGTTCTGGAATCATTTGCCCCGCGCGAAGCCGCGCAAGCCCATGAGCGCATGACGCGCCATTAAAGCGTTCTGAAATTGGGCATATCCTCGATACGAAGTGCCGGGCGGGATGATTTGGGCGCGGCAGGTTCCGCATGACGCAAATCAGCAAAGGCCAAGACAGAACCCGGCAATTCGTCTTGTTTGTTCAAGACGCGGGCCAGCCTCTGCTCGATCTCGGCTGTGGAATCCAAAGGCGCAGGATCATTGGCCTTGGCCACGTCATAATCAGGAGTTTTCAGTTCAGGCGCATCGCCGCCCATCACGATATTAAGGGCATTGCCCGCAAGATCATCACCGGTTTCTTCTTCGGCAATGACATTGATCAATCCGCCAGCCGCGCCAAGCGGGCCGCCAAAAACGCCGCCGCCAATAATGCGGCCGATGGGCCTGATTTCATCGCCCGTCAATTCGCGGTAAAGCGTGCCGACAAGGGGAATATGCTGCAAGGGGTTAACCATATCAATCAGGTCGCCAAAGCCAAAACTCTCGTCATCGCCGGCGGCATTATTGCCCGCGCCCGCATCATGCAGGGCCATCACATCGGCAAAATTTTCACCGGCCTTTTGGCCTGCGCCCGGTTCGATGGCCGAAAGGCGGGAGGCAATCTCATCCCCGGCATCTTCAGCATCAACCCAGGCCGGAACCGAGCCGGCCATGCGGTCATTTTCCACCATACGCAAAACCTTGCGCGGCTGGGCGCTTTGCGCGGCCTGCCTGCCTGTCATGTCCTGTGCTGTGACAAAATCAATCATATGATATCCCCGGCCGCTATGGTCCGGGAGATATCTTTGCAATTGCTGTGCCAGTAATGCCGCGCTATAGTGCCATTACAAAGCTAACATTCTGATAATTATATATAATTTATAAAAATGCCCGCTGACACCCCTTCTGATCCCCCGGCAAAAATCCCTGATGGCGCCAGAGCAGCCATTACCCGCCTGCTGGGCGATTATGATATGCCCGCCCTTGACCCTGCCACGGAGGCACGCTGTGCCGCGATCTTGCATCAATCCGGGCCCCTTCGCGCCGGAAGCTTTATCAGACAGATAAAAGCCGTCAATGCGCCTGCCGCCAGCAAGGGCAGCGCCCCACAAAAATGCGGGCCTTATATTTTCAAGGCGCAGGATATGGTGCTGGAAGATATACACGGCCATATCAGAACGCGCCTGACCGATAAGGAGCGCGACATTCTGGCGTATCTTCTGGATGCGCCGGACCATACGGCCAGCCGGCAGGAATTGTTATCCGCCGTATGGGGGTATAAAGACGGGCTAGAGACGCACACGCTGGAGACCCATATTTATCGCCTGCGCCAGAAGATTGAAAATGATGCGGCCAATCCGCAAATCCTGCAAGCCGCGGCAGGTGGGTACAGGCTTATTGCCTAGAAACGAATTATGGCCGCATCCAGCGCAGCCAGAAACGTATCTGCGCGTTGAATGACCAACATTGACACGCCGGAATCTGCAACGATTTTCAAACGCCCCAGCATATCATCAATCAGCGCAAGATCCGCCTTTTCACTATCATCAAAGGGCCATGATGCTGTTTGATCCTGCGCGGAAAGCAAGCGGGCGCGGCGGCGCTTTTGTGTAATATTCGCGGCATGGCCATAGGCGCTGGCTGCGATGGCCGCAGGGCCAGATGGCGCGTTAATCCGGTTTTGGGCATATTCATTGAATTGATCGGAATCATCCAGGAGATGCCCCTGACGTGCCAGCAGACGCTGGCGGTAATTTTGCAAAAAGAGCTGCAAGGCCTCAACGGAAACCTCAAGGCTATCTTCCGGCACGGCGGCGGCATCATCATGCGGGGTACGAGAAGAGCGGCGGCGGCGTGAATCCGCATCCTGCCGACGCAGATATAAATGTGCATCGGTGCTTTCGGCCTGACGGGCCGGAATATGCGGCAAAAGCGCCTCAAGAGCGTTAAACATAAAAAATCCTTTTTTATGAACGCGCTTTTTATACCGCAGATTGAGGATAAAAGGCAAATTTGAAAGATATTATTTGTTATTCAGCATCTTCAGGAGATCAACCTCACCCTCGCTTAAATACCAGGGCGCGTTGTATTCCCAGACAATCTTGTTGAAATTTGTCAGGCCTTCATCACCGGCAATTTCAATATGACCAATATCCCCCAGCATCATCCATTGCGGCGTGCCGTTAATCACAACAGGTTCATCGCTTTGAACCTTAGCGATACGGTAATTGAAAACAGTTTTAAGCGGATAAGCCTTGCCAATTTCCGGCAACAAAGTTTTCATGCGGGAAAATTCTTCGTCACTCACGGGGATATTATAAAATTTCTCGATGTCATTCAAAAGAACCGTGACCCATATTTCGCCCAGATTATAAGGGAAATGAGGCGGGATTTTTTCCGTCGCGCCCGGAAAAACCAACCGCAAGGCCTTGCCCTTGGCATTATCCATCAACGCAACGCCAATTGTTGTCTTAATTTCCAGCGTATCTTTATCCGCCTGAAAATTGGCAAAAATCCATTCATAGCGCAGCTTTTCTTCTTCCAGAAATTGCGCGGCCCCGTCCGCATCGCCCCAGAATGCCTTGTATTCGGGAAGGCTCATCACCAGGTTTTCAAAATTAGGATCCTTAAAGGCCGCCTTATAAAAAGCCAGAATGGTTTTTTCTGAAATTGTGCTGTGCTTTTTTTGGGCATGCGCCGGCCCGGCCCAGACAAAGGCCAATATAACAGCCGTTTTCAGGAGCCATCCCAGAGCGATATAATATCTGTATTTGCGCCAGTTCATCTTTATGCATTATACGTCAGTTCATGAGCCGGAAAAAAGAGGAAAACGAAACCCTAAACGCCGAGGACCAGAAACTCTGGGATCTGATGATGCGCGATGTCGTGCCATTAAGGCCATCCCCGGCAAGCCCGCCGGCCGGCAAATCGGGGCAATCCGGCCCGAAGACCGTAGTTGCGACAAAAGCGCCCGCCCCCGCAGCGCAAAGGCCAATTCCTGCCTCATCCCAGCACCCCGGCGCCTATGAAGTTGATAAAAGCACGCACCGTAAATTAAAGCGTGGCCACATGGCCATCGAAGCCCGGCTGGATCTGCATGGGCTCTCACAGGCCAGAGCCTATGAAGAGCTAAAGCGTTTCCTGATCGGGGCGCATCATCAGGGGCTGCGCTGTCTTTTGGTCATAACCGGCAAAGGCCGGAATTTGATCGGTGATCAAAGATCCGATGAGCGCGCGCCCGGCGTTATCAAACGCAGCCTGCCTTTATGGCTGGAGGAACCCGATTTAAAAGGCATGATTTTAAAAACAGAAAGCGCCCATATCAAAGATGGCGGCGCGGGCGCGTTTTATATCTTGCTGCGGCGAAAGAACTAGAAATAAGAACGCATGAACGGGTGATATTCCTTGCCCCGGCGCATAAAGAAATCTAGATTTCTTATCATCATGAATAATCCTGCCGCTGCTATGAATACTGCCCCCCCTTATATCGCAAGCCTCAACCCGCAGCAGGCGCAAGCTGCCCTGACGCTGGATGGGGCCGTGCTGGTTCTGGCCGGTGCGGGGACAGGAAAAACCCGTGTGCTGACCACGCGCCTTGCCCATCTGCTGCGTTCCGGCAAGGCGTACCCATCACAAATTCTGGCTGTTACCTTTACCAATAAAGCCGCCGCAGAAATGCGCGAGCGCGTGTCGCATCTGCTGGATGGCCAGCCTGTGGAAGGGTGGTGGCTGGGCACATTTCACGCGCTGGCCGCGCGGCAGCTCCGCCGCCATGCTGATCTGGCGGGGCTTACTTCCAACTTCACGATCCTTGATCCCGATGATCAGGTTCGCCTGATGAAACAGATCATGGAATCAGGGGGCATTGATCAGAAAAAATATCCGGCCAAAAGCCTGATTGACCAGATTGACCGCTGGAAAGACAAGGCGCTTACCCCGGCGCAAATTACAGCCGAGGATGCGGGCGATCTGGCGGGCGGCAAGATGCCCTTGCTCTATCGCCTGTATCAGGAGCGCCTGCGGTCGTTAAACGCCTGCGATTTTGGCGATCTGCTTTTGCACATGATCACGATTTTGCGCGATCCCAAGAACGCCGAAGTTCTGGCCGATTATCACCGCCGTTTTCACTATATCATGGTGGATGAATATCAGGATACAAACGTGGCGCAGTATTTATGGCTGCGGTTGCTGGCGCAGGGATCGGGCAATATATGCTGCGTCGGGGACGATGATCAGTCGATCTATGGCTGGCGCGGGGCCGAGGTCGGCAATATCCTGAAATTTGAAAAAGACTTCCCCGGCGCGGTGATTATCCGGCTGGAGCAGAATTACCGATCCACCAATAATATCCTTTCCGCCGCGGGCGGGGTGATATCGCACAATGAGGGGCGATTGGGAAAAACGCTTTGGTCCGAAGCCGGAGCGGGAGAGCCCGTTCATATCCACGGACTGTATGACGGGCAATCCGAAGCCAGATGGGTTGGCGAGGAAATCGAACAATTACAGCGCGCGCGCAATGGCGCGGCAGGCATTCCCTTAAACCAGATTGCCGTATTGGTGCGGGCCGGATTCCAGACCCGTGAATTCGAGGAGCGCTTTATCCAATTGGGCCTGTCCTACAAGGTGATCGGCGGGATGCGATTTTATGAGCGTCAGGAAATCCGGGATGCGCTGGCCTATCTTCGCATCATTTCCCAAAGCGCCGATGATCTGGCGCTGGAGCGCATCATCAATACCCCCAAGCGCGGCATTGGCGATTCCACGATCAGTACGCTTTATGCCTATGCCAGAGCGCGCGGCATATCCTTGAATGATTCCATTTTGGATATTACCCAGACCGATGAGCTTAAGCCCAAGGTCAAATCCACCTTGATGAAATTCATGGATGATTTGACCCGCTGGCGCGGGCTGATCAGCACGATGAATCATCCGGAGCTGGCGGCATTGGTGTTGGAGGAATCAGGCTATATCGAGATGTGGAAGCTGGATAAAACCCCGGAGGCGCCGGGGCGATTGGATAATTTGAAAGAACTGGTATCGGGCATGAGCGATTATGAGAGCCTGCCCGCATTTTTGGAGCATGTTGCGCTGGTCATGGAAAATCAGGACAACGCGCAAGGCGCCCATATCAGCATCATGACATTGCACGGCGCAAAAGGTCTTGAATTCGATGCGGTCTTCCTGCCCGGATGGGAGGAAGGATTATTCCCGTCCCAGCGTTCCATGGATGAGAATGGATTAAAGGGATTGGAAGAAGAGCGCCGCCTGGCCTATGTCGGCATCACCCGCGCAAGGAAACGCGCCTATATTTCCCATGCCGCCAGCCGGCGCATGTATGGCAACTGGATCAATTCCATTCCATCCCGTTTTGTTGATGAGATCCCATCAGCCCATGCCGTGACCAGCGCCGATGCCGGACTTTATGGGGCCGGGCGATCCAGCCATTGGGATTCCAGCGGCATCCGCCCGCAAACCCCCGCCCCCATGGCATCTGCCATACAGGGGCAAAAGACGCGCACCGCCGATGGTCTTGTCTTTGAACGCGGCGAACGTATTTTCCATGAAAAATTCGGTTACGGCAAAATCATCCATATCGACGGGCACAAGCTGGATATCGCGTTTGAGAAATCAGGGCAAAAGCGCGTGCTGGATAGCTTTGTGCAAAAAGCCTAAGCCTTAGACCGTTTCAAACAATAAATAAGAAAGGCTGGCCGGGCCGAATTTTTCCAGATCGCCGCGCGCCGACTGGGCCTTGCGCTCGTCATTGATCTTACGCAAAAACAAGCCCGGATTACGCACCATTGGCAAGGACTCAACAAAATGGGCCGCCTGATGACGGATGACCCGCGCCGCATCCGCAGAATTAAGAGCAATCCGGTCAGCCAGATCGCCAATGCGCGTTTCAAT
This sequence comes from Alphaproteobacteria bacterium, assembly GCA_035911135.1. Classification (GTDB taxonomy): domain Bacteria; phylum Pseudomonadota; class Alphaproteobacteria; order Micavibrionales; family Micavibrionaceae; genus JAMHWD01. Next base: position 10,085 of record JAMHWD010000013.1, read on the forward strand.
GGCCGGCAGGGAAGAAGAGGAGCGCGTATCTTTCATATAGGGCCGGATCATCCAGTGCTTGAAAGCGCCCAGAGTCTCGCCCATATCCCATGTAATCTTATATTCGGCCGGTTCGAAGGCAGGGCGCGAAAGAAACTGACGCCGGATGTTATCCAGTTCCCGGTTCAGCCGGCGCGCGTCTTTGGCGCGGCGGTTCATGAAATCATACGAAGCCGGCGTTGTACCGATGAACTGAGCATTTAAAAAACCCGGCCGCTCGAAACAGGCATCTTCAATGCGAAAGAGACCCCGCTGGCCCGTTGCAGTTTCTGTGGCACGAAGATTATGAAGCGTTTCAATATACGGGAATTCATAATCACCAATGACAGGGTTATCACTCACCTTCCTGAGTCCATAACCTTGAACAAAAAACTCCGAAATACTGGCCTCCAGCGCGGCGGCAACATCATCAACAGCGCGGTATTTAAAATCATCCAGATATTCTTCGGGCACGCGCGGCTGTGAGCGCGAGGCATTATGCCAGCGTGTTTTAAGCTCAAGGATATTATCTTTTGTTTTCATATTATTGAGGCAACCCTGTTCGCCATGCTTTTTATAAATATTATGACTTTTATCCGTAATCAAAACAGCGCCCAATTGCAAAATCTTTCTTGAGAAGCCGACCCGGCTGGCATAAATTTCAAGGCATGAAACAAAACCCTACAGCCTGTGTTTTCGGAGGCAGCGGCTTTATCGGCCGCCGCATCGTCCGCGCCTTGGCCGCGCAAGGATACCGCGTCAAAGTTGCCACGCGCATCCCCGAGCAAGCCTATGACCTCAAGCCCGCCGGCATTATCGGCCAGATCGTGCCTGTATTATGCCGGTATGATGACCCGGAGAGCCTGCATAATCTTGTTCGTGGCTGTGAGATGGTTGTGAATTGCGTTGGCATCTTGCGCCAGCGCCGCCGCAATTCCTTTGCCCGCATCCATACCGATTTGCCCGCCGCCATTGCCAAGGCTTGCGCCAATACCGGCGTTAAGCGCCTTGTGCATATATCGGCGCTGGCCGCGGACCGGGGTCATTCAAAATACGCCAAAAGCAAGCTGGAAGGCGAAAAGGCCGTTCTGGCCAACTTCCCGCGCGCCATCATCCTGCGCCCCTCCGTGGTATTTGGTGATGATGATAATTTCTTCAATATGTTTGCAAGGCTGGCGCAGATCCTGCCCTGCCTGCCGTTATTCGGCGGCGGCCATACAAAATTCCAGCCTGTTTATGTGGGCGATGTCGCCGAAGCCGCCATTCATGCCCTGCAAGGGCCGGCAGCATTTGAGGGCAAAATATTCGAGCTGGGCGGGCCTGATACCTTGAGCCTGCGCGAAATATATGAGGTTATCTTTGCCGCCATCAGCAGGCGGCGCTTGATGGTTCCCCTGCCATGGGGTCTGGCCAAGACGCAAGCCTATTTTATCGCCATGACGCCCGCGCCCCTGATTACCCCGGATCAGGTTGAATCGCTGAAAACCGATAATGTTGTCAGCCCCGGCATGCCGGGATTGGCGGAAATGGGCATTCATGCCAAGTCCTTGAAAACCATTGTGCCGGCCTATCTGGCGCGGCACCGCAAGGGCAGGCGCTTCGCCGACAAAAAAGCGGCCTAAAGCCGGTAGAATTTACTAATGAATTTGCAAATCGCCAAAGGGCACGCTAAAACGAAGCGTATCAAGGCCTGGAGAGAATTTTTAAGGATGATATTCATGCGCAGAAAATTTAAATTGTATATGGCCCTGATGGTGATGGCAGTGGCGCAAGCCCCCCTGCAGACGCAGGCCGCCAGCGGCGAAACCATTGCCGTGATTGTCAATCAAGAAGCCATATCCGCATCCGACGTGCGCGACCGCATGGAGCTGATTATCAAATCATCGGGCCTGCAGGGCGCGCCAGACATCCAAGAAAAAATCAAACCGCAAATCATCAACAGCCTGATCGAAGAGCAGATAAAAATACAAGAAGCCAAGGCACAGGATATTTCAATCACTGATGCCGAAATTGCAGAAGGCGTCGCGCAGATCGCAAAGCAGAACAACATCCCCCCTGATAAATTCAAAGAGATGCTGGCCCGCAGCGGCGTTAACATCAACACCATGCACAACCAGATCCGCGCCCAGATCGGATGGTCCAAGGTTGTACAAAAAGTCCTGTTTCCCAAAATCAATATCAGCGATGTCGATGTGGAAGATGCCACAGCCCGCATGAAAGGCAATCTGGGGCGCACTGAATATTTGCTGGCTGAAATTTATCTGCCCTTTGAAAATCCGTCCCAAGCCGATGAGGCTGGCAGTTTTGCCCGAAAGCTGGTCGCCGAGATGCAATCCGGCAAGGCGCCGTTTTTTAAAGTTGCCCAGCAATTCTCAAAATCCGCCGGCGCAGCCAATGGCGGCGATATGGGATGGGTTCAGGAAGGCAATCTGGATCCCGCGATTGAGCAAGCCTTGCAAGGCATGGAGAAAAGCAAGCTGAGCGATGCCATCCGCACAGCCACCGGTTATCACATATTATTCCTGCGCGACAAGCGCAGCATCACTGAAGCCACCATGCCGACCGTACAGGAGATCCGCAATACTATCGGCATGGAGCGATTAGAGCGCATGCAGCGCCGTTATTACATGGATCTGAAATCCCGCGCCTTCATCGAGAGCCGTGTCTGATAGCGCGGCAAGAATCGAAAATCTTCCCCCTTTGCGCGAAATTATCGCCGCGCATGGGCTGCGCGCCGAAAAATCGCTGGGGCAGAATTTTTTACTCGATTCCAATATCACCGATAAAATTGCCCGGTTGCCCGGATCACTTGATGGCGTTCATGCCATCGAAATCGGCCCCGGCCCCGGCGGCCTTACCCGCAGTCTGATCAAGGCGGGTGCGGCGAGCGTTACGGCCGTGGAATTTGATGCCAGAGCCGTCGAGGCGCTGCAATCCCTGCAATCTGCCGCTAAAGGCCAGCTCAACATCATTCATGCGGATGCCCTGAGTATCAATGCGCTGGAGATTTGCCCCGCCCCCCGCATGATCATCGCCAATCTGCCTTATAATATCGCAACGCCTTTGCTGATTGGCTGGTTGGAACAAATTCGTCAATCACCCGGCAATTTTAAGGCCCTGTATCTGATGTTCCAGCGCGAGGTCGCCGACCGGATCACAGCCGGGCCATCCACCAAGGCTTATGGACGGTTATCCGTCATTGCCCAATGGCTGTGTGATGTTTCCCGCGTTTATGACCTGCCGCCCTCGGCCTTTACGCCGCCGCCCAAGGTCAGTTCCGCGATTGTAAAGTTCACGCCTAAAGCCCTGCAAGGCGATCAGCCGGCATTTGAAACCATTGAAAAAATCACCGCCGCCGCGTTCGGCCAGCGCCGCAAGATGATCCGCTCAAGCCTTGGCGATTACAAGGATGCCTTGATGCAGACGGGCCTTGATGAAACATTACGTGCGGAAAATTTGCGCGTGGATGATTTTGTGCGGCTGGCGCAGAATATTTAAAAATTACATGCCGTCTTTGAGGCTACGCACGAAGGCCGATAGCCCCTCGATCCGCGTACGCTTCAAGCGTTCGGCATCCAGTATCAATTGTGCCTTGCGGATGGCTTCGTGAATGTCGTGATTAACAATAACGTAATCATATTCGGAATAATGCGACATTTCATTGGCGGCCTTAGACATGCGCCCCCTTATATCCTCATCCGTTTCCTGCGTATCCCGCGAACGGTTACGCAGGCGTTTTTCAAGATCACCGCGTGAGGGCGGCAGAATAAAGACGGTTACCAGATCTTCGCGCGCGATCTCGGATAATTGCTGGGTGCCTTGCCAGTCTATATCAAACAAGACATCCTTGCCCGAGGCCAGAGCCGCCTCGACAGGGCCGCGCGGCGTGCCGTAATAATTTTCAAACACCTTGGCATGTTCCAGCATTTCCCCGCTATCGACCATATTGCGAAATTCATCAAGGCCGACAAAATAATAGTCCTGGGTATGGACCTCTCCCGCGCGGCGGGGGCGCGTGGTGGCGGAAACGGAGATCATAACATCCGGATTGTTTTTAAGGAGCGCACGCGTGATCGTCGTCTTGCCAGCGCCGGATGGCGATGACATCACATACATAAGACCGCGGCGATTGAGTTCCTGCACTGTTTTGAAAATCCTTTTTCCTCGCATTTAAACTAACGCCTGATAAAATGAAGCACAATCAAAAATCAAGGAAGGCAGGGCGGCCATGCACATTGTTATTACCGGGGCCTCAAGCGGGATCGGCGCAGCACTGGCCCGTCATTATGCCGCCAAGGGTTTCGGGCTTTCCCTGTCGGGTCGGGATGAGGGCCGTCTGGCGGATGTTACAAAAACCCTTATTGGGGCGCGGGATATCAATACACGGATCATTGATGTACGCGATGCCGAGGCCATGCAAGATTGGTTGATGGAGCGCCAAAGCGCAGCACCCGTTGATCTGGTGATTGCCAATGCCGGTATATCCGCCGGGACAGGCGGCGACACACAAGGCGAGAACAAAAAGCAAGCCGAGGACATATTTGCCGTAAACTGGCAAGGCGTGCTGAATACCATTCACCCCCTGATTCCGGCCATGATCACGCGAGGGGAAGGGCAAATTGCCCTGATGAGCTCGCTGGCCGGGTATCGCGGATGGCCGGGCGCGCCGGCCTATTGTGCCAGCAAGGCGGCCGTCAAGATTTATGGAGAATCCCTGCGCGGGGCCTTAAAACCGGCCGGCATCAAGGTCAATGTGATTTGCCCCGGCTTTGTGGAATCGGCCATGACGGCCAAAAATGATTTCGCCATGCCGTTTAAAATGAGCGCAGAACGCGCAGCCAGCCTTATTGCGCGCGGATTAGAGCAAAACCGGGGCCGCATCAGCTTCCCCTGGCAAAGCGCCATGATGGCCTATGGTTTTGCTGCGCTGCCAGATAGCTGGTCACAAAGAATCCTGTGCACAATGCCCGCCAAGCAAAGCACTACCAAGTGACGCGGCAATTGGCCCTAGACTAAAGTGCAATGTTGCTATATAACAACGATGATTTTTTTTATTTACACAATACGTTAAGCTCGAAAATTATTTCATGAACTTTGTTCGGGCACATGACTATATTTGAGGTTTTTATGGGTTTCGATTATTCAGACTGCAAGTTAAATACCGAAGAAATTGAGAAAAATGTTGAATCGGCCGCCAATCTTCTCAAGGCCCTTTCCAATGAAAAGCGCCTGATGGTTGTCTGTGCCTTGCACAAGGCCGAAAAAAGCGTTGGCGAGATGGAGCAGATCGTAGGATTAAGCCAATCCGCGCTTTCCCAGCATCTGGCCCGCCTGCGTCGGGATGGCATTGTGCAGACCCGCCGCGCCGCACAAACGATCTATTATTCGATCGCCCACCCGGCCGCACAAGAATTGCTGCAGTGCCTGCATGATATTTACTGTAGCAAAAGCCCCCGAAATGTAGAATAAAATCACTCTTATCATGAGTGATTCCTATTTTGCCGCTATCATGGCCCCGCAATCAGTGCGCGATAAATTTGCGCCGCTGGCAGGTGTCATGCCCAAGGACTGGCAAATCAAGAACCCGGATAATTACCATTTTTCGCTGGCGTATCTGCAGGATCTGAACGGCCGCCGCCCGTCCGATCTGTCTGATATATTCAAGCGCGCGGCCAATCAATTCCAGAAAGATGCCGAGCAAGCCTATATTCCGCTGGGCATGGAGGGATTGAGTTATTTCACCAATCACACGCCGCCCGCCAAGGCCAGAAAATGGAAAGATATACCCAAGCACATCCTCTATGCCCGGCCCAGCCATGATGCGGCCAATGACATGATTACATTGCACAACAAGATTATCAGCCTGCTCCGCAAGCATGGATATCCGTTTGGCCTGACGCAAATCAATCCGCATATGACGCTGGCGAAGATTCCGCAAGACCAGACAGATGCCATGGAAGCCTTCGAGCGCAAGCATGGCGTCCTGAAATCCGCAATGGAGCCTGTACGCAGTTTTGGCCTTTACCGCACCATCCCCGGCGAAACCGCCGAGCAGCTTAGAAAATCTGGCCGCATGGAGCCGCCAAAATACGAATTAATTGAGGAATTCGCGCTGGATATCTGATCAGGGTGCGGGCGCCGTATTGGCGGCATTGGGCAGCAAGACCCAGTAACGACCTTTCGATTTCATCACACCGGCCATATCCTCGGCCCGCAGACCATACCCCCAGAACACGTCCCCGCGCACCGCACCGCGAATAGCGCCGCCCGTATCTTGCGCCATCATCAAGCGGCGTATCGGGGCCTCACCTTCCTTGGGCGGCGCAATATCAACCCAAAGCGGCAGCCCATAAGGCAGCAAAGCGCGGTCAATCGCCAGCGAGCGTTCCGGCGTTAAAGACACGCCCTCCCCGCCCACCGGGCCATCTTCCTTGGACAGTTCCTGAAAAAACACATAAGAGGCATTTTTATTCATCACCGCATCGGCCTGATCCGGATGCGCGGCCAGCCATTCCCGAATGGTTTGCATGGAAACTGTTTCCTTGGTGAGATCGCCCCGCGCGATCAATTCCTTGCCAATCGCAAAATAGGGGTGGCCGTTCTGCCCGGCATAGCCCACGCGCATGAAATCGCCGCCATCCAGATCGACACGGCCGGAGCCTTGAATATGCAGGAAAAATACATCCACCGCATTATCGGCCCAGACAAGAACCTTATCGCCATGCGGCCAATCACCGGCCTCAATTTTGCCGCGGTCTTCATAAGGTTTCAAATTGCCCGCTGTTACGCGGCCCGCAATACGCTGCCCTTTTAATTCTTCACGAAATTCACCCAGATCCACCATCACCAGATCATCCGGCCTTGCATAGATGGGATATTTATATTGATCCGTTTTAATGCGCGAGCCCTTCAGCGCGGCCTCGTAATACCCGGTGAAAAGCCCTTCTGCTTTATCGCCATCCATGACCAGATGCGGGATAAAATGACCCAGCAAGAACTGGCGCACCGTCAGCGTGGTTTTACCCGCGAGGCTCTGCCAGATTTTGCATTTCTCCTGCCAGAGGCCATAAGTCCCCGCCTGCTCAAGTGGTCCGAATTTCTTGTCCGGCGCATTTTTCAGGATGCGCGCGCAGGATTTATCCAGCGCCGGGGCAATCAGCGATATATCATCCTCTTCCCAGCCGGGAAGATCATCATAGGAAGCCGGGGCCAAAACCAGATTGACTTTTTCTTCTTCTGCCACTGGCGCAGCTGTGGGGGCCTCAGCTTCGCAGGCCGCCAGCAAAGCCCCGCAGACAAACATCAAAACGTAACGGCGCATCAAACAGGTTTATCGGTATTGGGAATGGTATCGTTATCTTCGGCATCGTCGCTGCGTGTTTCCACCAGCAACCAGCGCGGATCGCGCGCACCGACATTACGGCTGAAGGTCCAGATATCAACCATTTTGGTGATCCGGTCAGGATTGCCGGACAAGATTGTTCCTTCCGCATCGCGCACAACTTTTGTTTCCTCGGCCTCAAAACGGATGGTAATCATGGCGCTCTTGCCCTCAAGGCCGGCGGCCAGAACATGCGCCTTGCGGATGGCATGAATTTCAGCGGAGATTTTCTCGCCAGTCTTTTCACGCTCCGTGATCGCCCCTTCAAAGGCGCGGAATACCGGCGGACTTAAAAGTTCGGTCAGCGTATCACGCTCGCCGCGGCTAAAGGCCTCCACGACCATCACGAATACTTCCTGCGCGGCGGCCATAAATTTATCAATATCGAAATTTTTATCAGCGCGGCTGATTTCAACAAGGCCGTCCTGCGCGGTTTTGTTATCAATGGCCAGAGCGCCCTGCGCCTTCATGGCCAAGGCCTGTATCCGATCGGCCTGGGATTGCGGGCGGAAATCTGAAGATGCGCCCGCGGCATCGGCATTTGCACCCGGCGCAGAAATATCCCGCGCGCCATCCAGCGGATTAGGTCTTTCCCGCTCGTCGCCATGCTTGGTCCCCAGAATACTGCGTAGCCAAAAAATTAATCCTGCCGCTACGACGCCGTAAACAATGATATCGGGTGACACGCTTTTTGATCCTTATATTACAAATGCATGAATAATACTTACAGCCTGATGATATCACGATCAAAAAGCCTTGTATAACATAGGGCCAATTACCATGTTTCGCAAGGCTTGGCCTTGAAGAAGCGTGTGTTTTCATGCTAATCAGGAACAGTAATTGCCATTTCAAAGTAAATAAAGAAAAGTCAGCCATGTCCAAAGACAAAACAACCGATAACCAAACCACGCGCAACATGCCCGAAGGCGGCAATTTGCCTATTGTTATTCACGCACAATATGTGCGCGACATGTCGTTTGAAAATCCCAACACACCGGAATCGCTGCGCGCGCAGGGCATGCCGGTTATGGATGTCAATATCGGCATGGATGCCCGCAAGCTGGAGGACGATAAAATCCAGAACATGTACGAAGTGGTTCTGAATGTCCGGGCCATTGCAAAACGCGGCGAAGACACTGTTTTCATTGCCGAGCTGCAATATGGCACGACTGTATCGCTGAACAATGTCCCTGAAGACCAGCACCACCCGTTATTGCTGATCGAGATCCCGCGCATGGCATTCCCTTATGCCCGCCAGATTTTAAGCGACATGACCGTACAGGGCGGTTATCCGCCGCTGCTGCTGAACCCCGTTGATTTTCAGGCGCTGTATGTTGATCGCTTTAAAAACGAGATTGCGGCCGCGCAGGAAGAAATGAAAAAGCAGGCGGGCAGTGTCAATTAAGCCCCAAAGCCCCGCATTGAAATTTGATCAACCCGCTTTCCAGAGCGGGTTTTTCAGTTTTCCGAGCATGTCCTCATGCGCGGCCAGTTCATCTGATGTGGGTGCGAATTGGCGTGGCTCGCGTGTGGGGCGCTCTCCAGCACCGGCCTTGGGGCCGGATGCGGATTTAGTCGTCTGCGTCAGCAAGCCCAAGCCATGTTGTCTTCCCCCGGATAATTCGAGATAAACCTCGGCCAGCAATTCGGAATCCAATAGCGCGCCGTGATAATGGCGGTTGGAATTATCAATGCCAAAACGCTTGCACAATGCATCCAGCGAAGCCGGCGCGCCCGGAAATTTTCGCCGGGCCAGCTCTAGCGTATCCAGCACGCGGGAGGGCGGAATGGATTCATGGCCAACCTGCTTTAATTCCCAATTGATAAAACGCATATCAAAGGACGCATTATGAATGACCAGACGCGCATCGCCGATGAAATCAATGAAATCGGAATAGACCTGCGCGAAGACGGGTTTGTCCTTTAAAAATTCATCTGTGATGCCGTGTATGGCCGTGGCCTCGGCAGGGACGGCGCGTTCGGGGTTGATATAAAGCTGAAGCGTCTTGCCGGTAGGCAAGTGATTAAGCAATTCCACCGCGCCAATCTCGATAATCCTGTGGCCATCTTCGGGATCAAAACCCGTTGTCTCGGTATCCAGAACAATCTCGCGCATCTAACGCCCTACTCCTTCAATTTCATCAATCCAGCCATGTAAAAAGGCCCGCGCCTTGTCTTTCAGCGGCCCTGCATATTCACGCGTTTGCTCGCGGAAAGTTTGCAGATCCACCGAAGCATTCTTGCCCGTCAAATGCCCCACGAACAAAATCATCCATTCCTGCAACTGGCGATCGGTGACTTCCGGGTGGCATTGAAACCCGTATGAATTGCCGAATTTAAAAACCTGATTTTCATACTGATCGGTTGAGGCGATCAGCTTTGCCCCCTGAGGCAGGTCAAATGTATCGCTGTGCCAGTGAATAAGGGGCGTATCGGTGAAGAAATTTTTGGTGATATCATCTTGCACAAAGCTCAAGGATTTCCAGCCGACCTCGCGCCCCTGATGGCCCAGATAGACTTCCGCGCCCAGCGCCTTGGCCATGAGCTGGGACCCCAGACACGCACCAAAACAGGGCTTGTTATTGGCGATACGCTTTTCAAGCACCTTGATTTCTGTTTGCAGGAAGGGGAACAAATCGGCCAGATAAACGCCCAAGGGGCCGCCCAGAACAAAGAGCAGATCCGCATTTACGGCAAAGTCGAAATCAATGTGATCTTTGGGGGTGTCGATATAGATGATCTCATAACCGCGCACGCGCAAGACCTGCTCGAAGGAGCCAAGATGTTCCTGCGCGATATGCCTAAAAGCGACGGCCTTTTTCGTGAGTTCTACCATGTGTTTCCTGCGCCCTGCCTTGGATGTCCCGCAATATTTTTTTAACAGCCGCCATTGTCACGGCGCGCCCCAGACCTGTCGGGATCACGTAATCACTCATAGCGCATTTTTCGGCGCTGGGCATCTGTTTTTCAAGAATGGCGTGAAACTTTTCCTCGGTCATGCCCGGGCGGGCCAGAACCCGTGCGCGCTGGATATCGTACGGCGCATCGACGCAAATTGTAACATCCACAAACTGATGCGAATCCGTCTCGAACAAAAGCGGAATATCCAGCAAAACAATATCCTTGCCCATGCGGTGCATGGCCCCAATGAACCGCGCCTGATCTTCCCGCACCAGCGGATGCAAGATGGATTCCAGCTTCAGGCGTTTTTCCTCATCCGCAAATACAAGGCGGCCCAGCGCCGAACGATCAAACCGCGCCTTTTTCTGGCCACGCTTTTTCTCGATGATATAAATCTCCGGGAATTCGTAATGCGGAAATGCGGCGGCAATCGCAAAATATCCCGCCCCGCCCGGCGCCATCGCCGCATGAACGGCGGCATCGGAATCATGAACCGGCACGCCCAAGGATTCAAACATGGCCGACACCGATGATTTGCCCATCCCGATCGAACCTGTCAGGCCAAGGATCATCATACCAGCACCAGATCTTCCAGCGCCGGGGTGACCAGCGGCATAATATCAAACCATGCCTCGAAAGCAGGGCGCGCCTGATGCAGCAGCATCCCAATCCCGGTCAAAACGCGCAAGTCATGATCCCGCGCCGCGCGCAGCAAATCCGTATAAAGCGGCGCATAGACAATATCATGCACCAGCGCATCCGGATGGGTGGAAGATAGATCAATCTCCAGCGCGTCCTTGCCGATCATCCCCAGCGCGGTTGTATTGGCCAGAAAATTAATCTCCGGCAAAACAGATTCTTTTTGGTCCCATGGCAGGGCCTCGATGAGGCCGGGGGCGAAATCGCAAAGCTCCTGCGCTTTTTCAAGCGTACGATTGGCGATATATATTTTGGGCACGCCCGCACGGATTAACCCATACACAGCCGCCCGCGCCGCGCCGCCCGCCCCCAGCACCAGCGCCGGCCCGTTTTCCAAGCCCCAAGAGAGGCCCATATTGCGCTCGGCGCTGCGGATATTCTCGATAAAACCGAATACATCGGTGTTGCGCCCTTCCAGCCTGCCATTCTCGATCACAACCGTATTCACCGCGCCAACGGCAAGCGCCGTATCATCCAGAGTATCGCAATATTCCATGATGGCCTGTTTATGGGGAACGGTCACATTAAACCCGGCAAAACCCTGCGCGATCAGATCATCAATCCCGGATTTCAGATTTTCCGGCGCGATATCAATGGCCTCATACGTGCCTTTGCAAAAATAGGTCTTGATCCAATAGCCATGGATCAGCGGCGATTTGGAATGAGAAATCGGATGGCCGATAACGCCGGTTTTGATGGTCATGATTTTGGGCCCGCAGGTTTAATGCCGTGATAATCGCCAAGATAACATAGCAGCGGCAAAAGCGGGAGGCCCAGTATCGTGAAATGATCGCCTTTTATATCCGAAAACAGCCAGCTTCCGGCGCGCTCCAGCGCATAACCGCCCGCGCAATTGATCAGATCATCCCCGGCAGCCGCGGCATATTCACGCAGGAAATCATCATGGATATCGCGCATGGTCAATATCGCCTCGGCCCGCCCCTGCCAGAGCACCAGCCCGGCATGGGCCACGCAAACGGCGGATATCAGTTTATGATCCTTGCCGGACATGGATTTGAGGCGGGAGAGCGCCTCTGCTTTGCTGGCGGCCTTGGAAAAAGCCGCCCCGTCAAACACCGCCACCTGATCCGAACCGATCACCAGCGCATCCGGGTGGGTGGCCGCGACATGCAGCGCCTTGGCCCGCGCCAGCGCGGCCGCGGCCTTTTCCGGGGCATCCTTATGCGCCGCCATCAGCGGTTCTTCGTCAATACTGGCCGGGATCACGGTAAATTCCAGCCCGGCTTCCAGCAGCATCTGCCGCCGCGCGGCGGAGCCAGAAGCCAGTATCAGTGAGGGGGCAGGGTCGTTCATACCCCTAGAATACCCATGAACGGCGCGGGGTTTAAGCAAAATTTGACTTAAAGGGCATTTCACGCTTATAAGAATTGCCATAATGTACATAAGAGATATTTCACATGACCCGTCATAGTTTTAAAAACACAGCAGCCGGCGCATTAATGGGCGTTGCCGCGATTTTCGCACCGATAGCCGCCACAGCGCAGGATGCCAATAATCCACCGGCCAAAACCATGACTTCAGATGATTACCCCGCCGCCACACATGATGAGGCCAAGGCTGCATCGGTTGGGCAGATTGTTTTGCATTTTGGGGAAGGTTTTCCTGAGATGGCCGTTCGTACATTGGTCAGGCTTTTGAATGAAAACGGATATGCTAGGGTGACCGCATTTTCTGCCGGCCCGCAAAATGAGCTCACCCTGTGTATGAAGGGGAAATGCCTGAACAAAAATTTTGATTTTGAGACATCGGATCTACTGCTGGGAATTGTAAATGAATATGGCGCCGACCTAAGAGAACAGATTGCGCCTCTTCCTGAGAATAACAATTCCTAATTAACTCCAACCCGATGCGTCAAATCCAGCGTTGGCGCTTTTTTCAGGTGAACCAGCGTTTTCATGAGCCGTAATTGCCAACTGGCTTTCGTTATGGCCGCTTCTATATAGCTCAAGCAATATTTCTTCTCGCACAGCTTCTGTTAGATTGCTCCTTAGCTTCTTTAATTTGAAGATCAATCTCCGCAATGCGCTGGTTCATGTCGTCGATCATTTTCTGCATCATGGTGATGTAGAGCATGTCGATGCCGCGGTCTTTTTTGTCGTCCTTCTTGCCCGTGACCGCGCCCATGAATTTCCCGGCCAAGGCCGAGACGCGCGCGAGGCTGGAGCCGACAGGCCCGGCCATGCCGTCCTGAGATTTTCAGCGCTGGACTGCCGCAAAATACTGATTTTATGCGGGTTTTAAGCAAAATTTGACTTAAAGGGCATTTCGCGCTTATAACCATTGCCATAATATACATAAGAGATATTTCACATGACCCGTCATAGTTTTAAAAACACAGCAGCCGGCGCATTAATGGGCGTTGCCGCGATTTTCGCGCCGATAGCCGCCACCGCGCAGGATGCCAATAATCCACCGGCCAAAACCATGACTTCAGATGATTACCCCGCCGCCACACATGATGAGGCCAAGGCCGCATCGGTTGGACAAATTGTTCTGCATTACGGGGAAGGATTTGATCCTGGGTTTGTGCGTGCGGCTATTAATGTTTTAAAAGAGCATGAAGGCTACCGTAATGTAACTGCCTTTTCAGGAGCCGAGGTTCCGGAGCACGTAGTACTTTGCGTTGGCGGAGCCTGTTATGACCATCTTTTTTCAATCGGCGATCTAGGTTTTGCGGCTCTATTATTAGAGCAAGACAAAGATGCTCAGGCTATGCGATCCACAGCTCCTCTTCAAACAACTTCACCAACAATAAATTAAGATTTTTGAGAAAATACTACTGCGTTTACTTTTGCAGTCTCTTGATCTGCTGATGCCCCCAAAGCCAATTCTCCAACGCCTTAATAAGGGCGAATGCATAAAAATTGACTTTTCCCGCCCAAGCGCGTATAAATAACGCCATTACAAACACTTATAAGGATTACTTCCCATGGCCGGTCACGGTTTCAAAAGCACAGTAGCAGGCGCATTAATGGGCGTTGCCGCGATTTTCGCGCCGCTGGCCGCAACCGCGCAGGAGACGATTGTGCCGACAGCCATTCCATCCGCCCCCGAAAGCTATGCCGCCGCCACACATGATGAGGCCAAGGCCGCATCAACAGGGCAGATTATTCTTCACATCGGCGAGGGATTCCCAATCAACGCAGCGCTTGGTGTAAAATCTGCCTTAAATACAATCGGCTACCCCCAAGTTGAAATCATGGTCGGTGGCGAGCCATCAGAACTCACTCTTTGTTTAGATGGCAAATGTTTAAACAAGAACTTCCCCTTTGGAGAAGAATCATTTGTTATTAGCATTGTCGAAGAGTTTGGGTCTCATTTGAAAAATCGAGAAACTGCTCAACTAAGCATGTAATGCTTTTAAGAAAATCCTGAGTTCTTATATTCGCCTAGCGAAGCTACCTCATCATTACTAGGCACAACTCCCGTATCCTGCAAGGCTTGATTCTGAAGTATCTGCTGGCTCCTAAGAATATATATTTCTCCATATAGGGCGACTCTTGTGTCCTGATCTAAATTTTCACGATCAACATGCTGCCCTGTTCTAGTTTCATAGGATTGAGCGGCAGATTCCCAAATTGAATTATCAAATTTACCATTTTCATTTGAGGGTTGATATCCCTCATGCTCAGCGGTCCTTATCACTTCGAGGCTTTCCTCTTTCTCTAGATTCAATCTTTGAGCTTCTTGATTCAACTTATCTTGATTATCATCCAACCAATCTTGCTGCTCCATTGGAGTCAGGGCATTCCATGTCTCAAGCGTCATTGCCGGATCAATTTTTTGCAGCAGCGCCAGATGATTTTCATTTTTAAGCGGGTCAAAATCGCCGCGGTCAATCAGATCACGGATATCAGCAATCGTTTCAAGTTTTTCATCAATTTCTTCGAGCTGTCTGTCAATCTCCGCAATGCGCTGGTTCATGTCGTCGATCATTTTCTGCATCATGCTGATATAGAGCATGTCGATGCCGCGGTCTTTTTTCTCGTCTTTCTTGCCGGTAACCGCGCCCATGAATTTCCCGGCCAGTGCCGAGACGCGTGCGAGGCTGGGGCCGACAGGCCCGGCCATGCCGTCCTGTGCCTCGGCCAGCGCAGCAAGGGCCAGTTTTTCCATCGTCTGGCGGGAGGCATTTTGGGCAAAGGCATTATCGGTTATCGGGTTATTATCGGTTTCGGGCGTGGCAACGCTGGCAAAGCCCGATTTCAAACCCGGCGCGGCATTATCCTGCGCGGGGTCTTGTTCCGGCCCCCCGGCCTGATCAGCCGCCATGACAGGCCTGAACAAATCCTTGAGCCGGCGGGGACCGCCGGATCCGGTTTCTTTAATATCTGGCGCGGTTCCACCCATGACGCCTTAATCCCTCACACACACTTACCGGCTCGCTTGTCTTTTTTGCGGACCTTTTTTAAACACACGTTTTATTTTTTATGGCCTTTATTGATTGCGGCCTTGACCCATAAATTACAGGGGAATGGTTAAGGAGTGATTACCATAAACGTTTAATGAAATGAGCAGTGACGATTATTTTTCTGCGTTGCAAAAATGCCACATTTTGATAGGATTTGTATTAAATTTTATGTATTTTTGTCGTGTAAAAACAGTGCCTTATATTATTTATACCTTTCGGGTTTTTATCTGGTTAACAAAAGATTAATTGCATTGTGGATAAGCATTGTATATTTGCATAATACAAAAATACGACGGTGTGAGGCTCGCGGCCCTTGGATGGCGGCGCGGGGGCCATGCCCTTGACATCCGGCGCCGCTGCCCCCCATATCGGTAGGCATGACATATGATCCTCAGAAAGATTACGCCAATGCTCAAAGCTGGCGCGGCACGACCATCCTTTGCGTTCGCAAGAACGGGCAGGTGGTGATTGCCGGGGATGGGCAGGTATCCATGGGCAATACGGTTTTAAAAGCCAATGCCCGGAAAGTCCGCCGTCTGGGCCGGGACGAGAATATCATCGCCGGTTTCGCCGGATCCACCGCCGATGCCTTTACATTATTCGAGCGGCTGGAGGCCAAGTTAGAGGCCCATCCCGGCCAGCTGACCCGCGCCTGTGTGGAATTGGCGAAGGACTGGCGCACTGACCGGTATCTGCGCCGTCTGGAGGCCCTGATGGCGGTATGCGACAAGGAAACATCCTTGCTGCTGACCGGGAACGGGGATGTGGTTGAACCGCAGGACGGGTTGATCGGCATTGGATCAGGCGGACATTTCGCGCTGGCCGCGGCGCGCGCGCTGAACGATATTGACGGCCTGAGCGCCGAGGATATCGCCCGCAAATCCATGAAAATCGCCGCTGATATCTGCGTTTTCACCAATGACAATCTCACGATTGAAAAGCTTTAAGCGCCTCGTTAAAATCACCTGAAATGCTCTCAGGGAGATTCAATCATGGCCAATGAGCCGCAGCCGCATACGCCCCATATCGTCATGGCGGATAAACAAGGCCAATATGTCCATGCACAGACCGATGTCATTCAATATATTGGCCTGTGGCCCGATGGCCAGATGAATATCTTTAATGTCGCCGGCATGAATAACGGCATGCACAAAATGGATGCGGAGATGGCCGAACAGCTGTTTTCCATGCTGATGGATGACCCGGCGGCCAAGGGTGATAATGAGTTTGTAGAACTTTCCATGGGTTCGCACGAAGCCGGGAATTTTGAATACAGCTTTTTGTACAATACAAAATATATCGATTCCTTCACCGTTGAAGCCCCTCATCAGGGCCAGTTCGATCGTCACAAGGACAAGGGCGAATTATTCACCGTCGATGGCCAGAGCTTTGGCATCCCCTTCACCCCTACAGCAGAACAGCGCGAAAGATTTCTGGCGCTGGTCGATCACAATGACAAGGACTGGATCACCATGTCACCGGATGCCGCCGCCCCGTTCAACACCACCAAAGGCGAGTTCCATATCCGCAAAAGCGCCATTACCAATGTCGCCGGATATTTGCTGGGCAATGCGATTTTCGATCTGGATAACGGCGCGCGAATTTTTGTGCCCATCCCCGAAAACCCGGCACGCACGCAGCATGTCGAAATTGCCAAGAATATCGATACATTAAAGCCTCTGGGCTGGGACCGCGGCGGATACGCCTATGTGAACCCGGAGCATTTCGACCCGGATGAGGTGCATATCAATATCTTTGATCTGGGCAAGGGCCCGGCTTCGCATTTGCTGATCTACCCGGATCGCTGGCATATCCCTTTTGCCAGCACCGAAGATGCCGTAGCCGCGCTGGAAGAATTCGTGCATACGCATATGAACAGGCCGGATTTCAAATTTGATACGGGCGCGGCAAAACCGGAGGATAACGACAACACACCCTTGCCGGATGGTCCTTGATTTTACGGGGCGAACGCTCTAGTTCTAATGCTATGCTTCAATCCGCCCGTAAAATTCGTGATGACGAAACCTTGAATATTCCAGCCTTCTCCCCGCGGGAGATTGTCTCGGAGCTTAGCCGCTTTATCATCGGCCAGGACGATGCCAAAAAGGCCGTGGCCATTGCCCTTCGCAATCGCTGGCGCCGCCAGCAACTGGACGATGCCATGCAGGAGGAGGTCTATCCGAAGAATATCCTGATGATCGGGCCAACAGGGATCGGCAAGACCGAGATTGCGCGCCGCCTTGCCAAATTGGCGCAAGCCCCCTTTATCAAGGTCGAGGCCACAAAATTTACCGAAGTGGGTTATGTCGGCAAGGATGTTGAATCCATCGTGCGCGATATCACCGAAAACGCCATTCAGATGGTGCGCGAGAAAATGCGTAAATCCGTGATCGCGCAGGCCGAGATTTTTGCCGAGGAGCGCGTTCTGGATGCGCTGGTCGGGCAATCAGCCAGCGAGACAACGCGCGCGTCTTTCCGTGAAAAGCTCCGCAAAGGCGAACTGAACACACGCGAGATTGAAATTGATGTTGCCGACAACACAAACCCCATGGGTGGCATGATGGATATTCCCGGCATGCCGGGCGCATCGATGTCGATGGTGAATATGTCGGATCTGTTCGGCAAAGCCTTTGGCGAGCGCAAGAAGCGCAAGAAAATGAGCGTCGAGGACAGTTACGATGTTCTTGTCGCCGAAGAATCCGACAAGTTACTGGATGAGGATAAAGTCATTACCCTGGCATTGGAACTCGTCCAGCAAAACGGCATCGTCTTTATTGACGAGATAGATAAAATCGCGGCGCGTCAGGATATGCGCGGCGAGGATGTGAGCCGCGAAGGCGTGCAGCGTGACCTGCTGCCGCTGATCGAGGGCACGAGCGTCACCACGAAATACGGCACGGTAAAAACCGACCATATGCTGTTTATCACATCAGGCGCGTTCCATTATGCCAAGCCATCGGATCTGCTGGCCGAGCTACAGGGCCGCCTGCCGATCCGCGTGGAATTGAAGCCCCTCACCGTTGAGGATTTCAAGCGTATCTTGAAAGACACCGAAGCCAGTTTGATCAAGCAGTATATCGCCTTGATCGGCACGGAAGGCGTTGATCTGGCCTTTGAAGATGAAGCGGTTGATGAAATCGCCAAGCTGGCCTTTGAAGTGAACGAGAGCGTTGAGAATATCGGCGCGCGGCGTTTGCATACCGTCATGGAAAAATTGCTGGAAGATATCAGCTTTACGGCCTCCGACCGCAGCGGCGAGCGCATTACAATCAAGGCCTCCTATGTGCGCGATCAGGTCGCCCCATTGGTGAAATCCGCCGATTTGAGCAAGTTTATCCTTTAGGTCCCGTATTTTCTATACCAAAGATATCAAGGCCACAGCAGGCGCTTGCCCATATTATTGTTTACATATTCATTGGTGCGTCTTATATTGGGGCCTTCTAAAAAAGGCCAGACTTATGGATTACAGAGTACAGATTTTCAGACGGTCGGAATTTCATCTTTTTAGCGATCTCGCCCGCACAATGCTGGAGGATCGCAAGGCCATCTTTATGGACGGCCTGAAATGGGATGCACTGCACGCCAATCATATGGGATGGGAGCGTGATGAATATGACGACATCACAAAGCATGATGCCTTTTATGTTGCGCTGGAAGATAAAAAGACAGGTTTGCATTTGGCTTCGGGCAGATTACTGCCCACCAACCGCCCCCATATGATTGCCGATCACTTTAACGATCTCACGGGCGGGGTCAGATACTCAGGGCCGCGCACATGGGAGCTGACACGGCTTTGCATCGCGCCTTTGGGCAAATTAAGATCCGCCGGAATATCACCGCGCGAAGCGGGAAAATTCATTGATACGCTGGCGCTGGCCGGGCATGAATTCGCCAGCGTTTCAGGCATCGATAATTATGTCGGCATCATGGACAGGCTGGTTTATCACTATTACCAGAAGAACCATTACAACGTTGAAAAATTTGGCGCGCCTCATCCTGATTTTGTCATGGCGGCGTGGAACGTGGCAGAAATGCCTGTGGCGGCGCTGGCAACGCGCATAGAAAATGCCGATCAAGTCCTGCACAATGTCCGTCAATTCTTTAGCGGCCACGATAACGAGTATATGAGCCGCCCGATTGCACCCGCATTATATGAACGTAATGAGATAAAACAGTTTGAATTACGCCGTCTGAATTCTAACGGTGCGGGCAACCGGGCCAGCAGCAAGGACGGCGCTTTCCGGCAGCAAGATTTTCAATCGCCTGATGGCGGCGCTTATCACGTGTCTCCGGCTTTTTAGCGGATTCAATCCAGCATATCCATTCATTACGGGCGAGCGGCGTTATATCTTCCCATGCGCTCAAAGCGGGCGGAGCAATGGCAAGCGCTGCTTTTAAATCTTGCGGCAAGGCATGAACCGCGCCGCCGGAGATCTGCGTTTTTTTCATGAGGTCATTGTACTAGGAATTGCCCGCCGGGCCAATGACAGGGGCTGGCACGCTCGTCTGGCGATCGAAATCATTGATGATCCAGCGCAGATGCTGCCATTCACTGCTGCGCGCATTCACGCCGCGTGAAATTGTCGGGGCCGCCATCACATAAAGGCCTTTTGGCGATTCACTTAAGGCACGGTAGATGCGGATTTGTTCCTGGGAAGTCTTTTCGCGTTCATCGGAGAAAATTAACTGCGACAGTAACCGCCGCTGATGCTCATCACGCCAGATGGGATTGCCCTTTAATCCTTTTGTGCCTTTTTCATCCAGCGTGGTTTTGGTGGGCTGGAAACGCATCAGGCGCGGAAAGCCAATCGCGCGGGTTTCGCCGCGTTTCAAGCCGCCGCGCAAAGTTTTTAAGTCATCATAAACGGCGCATAATTTTTCGTCATTACCGCCTAGATAGAACTGGCCCCATGGCATCACCGCGCCGCGATAAAGAACAGAGAGCCTTTCTTTGTGCAAGTCGCCATCCAGCTTGTTTAGGGCCTTCACGGTTTCAATGGCCTCGCCCGCGCCTGTTACGGAGACGCTGATATAATTGCGGCGATTATGGGCGATGTAATCCTCCAGCGTGCCAACACCTGGCATATGCAAAGAGCGATAATTCACCGGCCGGTAGCTCAGATCCGTATTTAAACTCAGCAGCACTTTTTTCCCGGCCGCAACAGCCTGCGGCAAGGTCTGATGATCGTGATCGAAAATATGATCCTGATCGCCATAGCCGGCGGCGCGGGCAAAACAAGCGCTGACGCGCGCCTCATTGCCATTGCGCCAATGCGTGCGATGGAAATGCATGGGCGCAGCTTGATCCGCGTCCACCATAATATAACGCGCGCGCCAATCGGGCACGCCGGGCGGGATTTTCAAACGCGGATTGCCGGCAATTTGCATCTCAAAACTTTCAGCATCCATGCTGAAGGAATCGCCTGTGCGCTGATCGGTGATAATGGCGGTTTTCATTAATTGTTCATGCCCTTTGGCCTTGTGGCGGGCATAGTACAAAAAACAATCAATTATGTCAATTATTTAAGCGGCTTCCGCGCTAGCCGCAGGGAAATTATGCTGAGGCGCGGGCGGGGCGATTACCGGGTTAAAGGTCGAGCGCGTCCCCAGATCGGCTTTGTGCTTGCGTACCCATTCCTTACCAGCCTCATAGCCTTTTGTCTCAAGATTCTCGATCCATGAGCGCTCTATATTACGCTTGCTGGTCGCATCCCAATGAGGCTCGTGCTTCATGCCGATGGCATGAATATTATGCGTCCCTTTAAGACCTATACGCGCCAGATCGCCGTATATTTCGGGTCCAACAAAATCATATTCATCAGGATCCGATACAAATTGTTCGCCGGGGGTGACAATAGAAGGGGCAGGATTAAGGGAGATCAATAAAACATCCGTATATTCATCTTCCGGCATAACGCCTTCGATGGGCGGATTTTTCAAATAAGCCCCGTCCTTGAATTTACGGCCATCCTTTTTATGCGTCCCCACCAAAGTACCCGAAGCGGCAACCGCATCGGCATCAATTTCCGCATTGGTAAAATTATATTCGCGCAGTTTTCCTTTAGGGCCGACCTCAGTTGCACCAATCACGGTTTTAACATGACCCTGCCGGATCACATCCCAATCGGGAATAACATCATCAATCGTATCACGCAGCGCGCCAGCCTGTGAAAATCCCATCATATTGCCAATCTCGGCCATTTGATTGACCATGAAATCAGGCATGTTGGGGCTGCGGACGCTATGCATCATACGCATGAACATCAAAGCAAAGGGGAACTGGCGCTCAATGGAATCGCCCTGACGCTTCACGCTCTCCCAGGCCTCATCCAGTAATTCAGGCGCCCGTTCGGGCTGGCCGGCATTTATGGCATAGCTGACACAGGAGGCATTATATGCGCCGGCGCTGGTGCCGGATATGCCCACAACATCGGAAAGAATATCGGCCTCGGCCAGGGCCTTGATAACACCAGAGGCATAAGCGCCATGCGAACCACCGCCCTGCAAGGCGAGGAGAATTTTCGGGCGGGCGGGCGGTTCCGCCTGTCTGCGAAATTCTGAATCCAGCATCAATATTATTAAACCCTTCCCGTGTTTCCCGACTATGGTATGAAAAGGAAAGGGTATAAGCGAGAAAATCCGTTGCTGCGCCGCGGCATTATCTAAAGAAACAAGACTAAATCCTGATCAGGATTTCTTGCGCGGCGCTGGCGCGGCAGCAATCTGGTTACGGCCATTATGCTTGGCGGTATAAAGCGCAGCATCAGCACGCGCAATCAGATCATCAATTGTCTCGCCCATGACAAATTCCGCCACACCACCGGAAAGCGTGATACGGCCAAGTTTCTCACCGCTGGCGCGGTTGATGACATCCTTGCTGGCAACGGCCTTACGCAGCAAATCGCCAACCTTGATGCCGGGCTGCAACGGTGTGTCGGGAAGGATAATGGCAAATTCCTCGCCGCCGTATCGCGCCGCAAAATCCCGGCCCTTTACACCTTCGGTCAGTGTATAGGCGACAAGGCGCAAGACCTGATCACCGACCTGATGGCCGAAATTATCATTGAAGCTTTTGAAATGATCAATATCCATGAGCAGAAGCGAGAAGACTGTTCCCTTCTCTCTGGATTCAGAAACAATGCGTTCAATTTCTGAATCAAAGGCCTTGCGGTTTGAAAGCCCGGTAAGACCATCGGTCAGGGCTTCTTTTTTGACCATCTCCAGATCACGGCGCAAATCCTGCATGACTTGAGAGGATTTTTGCAATTCTTCCTCAAGCTTTTTATTTTGCGAGATCATGTTCTCGGTATCATCCATGACCGTCTTAAGAACGCGTTCCATCGCATCCTTGGAAAGATCGGTATTCAACTTGCCCTTGGCTTCGGCCAGGGTTGTTTTATATTGCGAGGTCGCGGATTTAACATTCGTCACCGCGCCCGTAACACCCTTGATCGTTTCGTGAATTTTATCGCCAGCCTGACGCACGCGCTCATTCTCGCGGGTTTCACTTAAGAAGCGATGATGAAGCTCCAGACAGCGATCCAGCGTAATGGCCTGTTTATTGGCATTTAAGATATCAATGGCGCGGGTAACTTCTGTATTGGCGCCAGAATAATAGGCATACCAGACTTCATAAATTTCCGGGGTCGGGGGCAGGCTTAGTTCATGAATACGCTCAAACGCTTTGGCGGCGTATTCACTGGCCTTGTCTATGGAATGCGAATAATGCACAAGCTACCCGGAACTAGTTTTAGTTAATCCAATCATTTTATCAGTCCTTGGCCCGGCGATCAAAGCCTTTGCACAAGAATAATGCCATGCTTGTTGACAGATTGGACCCCTCAAGCGCCCTAGTCAAGATACGCGGTGATATCCTCTATCTTGTCCACAACGCGGTAAAGACTGCTTAAATCCTGCCGGATAAAGCCCTGCCGCCCGGCTTCGGCGATCTGGGCAATCGTATGGTCCCAGTAATTATTGATATTCAATACAAAAATCGGCTTCTCGTGCAGGCCCAGCTGCCGCCAGGTTACGATTTCATAAAATTCAGCCAATGTGCCCAATCCGCCGGGCAAGACGATAAAGGCATCGGAAAATTCCGCCATTTTCATCTGACGTTCATGCATGGTCTGCGTGATGTGCAACTCTGTCAGGCGCAAATGGGCGACTTCGCGGCGCTGAAGAAAATCAGGAATAACACCAATAACCGGCGCACCTGCATCCACGGCCGCATCCGCAACCAATCCCATCAATCCCACGCGCCCGCCGCCATAAACCACACGCCAGCCTTGCGCCGCGCAAAATTGCGCCGCCTTGATAGCCTCATTTTTATAAAGATCATCTATATCAGAAGAAGACGCGCAATAGATGCAAACTGAAAACATTGTACAAAAACCAATCCCGCAAGCCAGTGTATGTTCAAAAGAACCGCCAGATTAAACAAGATATGGAAGATGTAAAGCGCCTTAAGCGATAGTGCTGTTCATCCCAAGGCGCATGCCGGCAAGGCGCTGTGCGGCGGCTTCGAGATCAAGGGCCGTATCAGGCATGGTGGATTTTTTATCCAGCGATGCATCGGCCAGTGCGCTTACGGCCGGCATTGACGGATTATAACCGGCAGGAATACGGGCCTGACCATTGGGAAGTGAGCCAAAAATCTCGACTTCGGCGAGCGTGATTTTGGCCTTTTCATCACCCAGCATCGTATCGAGTTTATTATCATCACCTTGTTTGATCGCTTCGGCAATCAATGTGCCTGTAGGTGTTTTCATCTGGTTTTGCAGGGTCAGATCCTGATTATTCTCGGCTTGATCAATTGTCAGCAAGGCATCATCACAAGCCATGACAGCCGGATCGTTTTCATCCGGCGTTTGCAGGAAATTTTGCAACTGTTTGGCGGATTCAATTTTGGAATAATCATGACCTGGCGGCGGGGCTGCGGATTCAGCGCGGCGCTTGTTCGGGTCTGCATTTTCACGCACGCGCACCAGAATTTCCTCCAGCATGGATTGGACTTGCGGCGCCTTGATGCGGTCCTGTTCCGAACGAATGGCACCAATAACTGTTGCCGCACTGGCGACCAGACCTTGCAGCGGATCAGCCATGGCCAGCATGGCCTGCCCGCTGGTATTCATGACCGGGCCAGCCAGTTGTTGCATGAGCTTGCCGCCATCGGCGCCAAAAACTTCCTTGGCCACCTCGCCCATATAGTTTTTGGCAGCCTGACGCTCTTCAATGACAGCCGCGCGCGTTGTCTGGATATTTTCCTTCGTAGCCCCAAAATCTGTGCTTTGGCCCGTTGTCGCGCCGCCCACCGTTTTGGTATCGACAGCCGTCAGGGCAACACTGGTGTTAAGTCTGGGGTTGATATCGGTGATATTGATTTGTGTATTGGCTTCAGGCTCGGTGTCCATACCCGGCATGAAAGTCGAGCTGCTATGCGTATTAAAGATGCTTCTATAGCCGTCAATCGCCAATGCTACACCACTCCAAACTATGCCTGACGCTTTTTAGTATATTTTTATTATGTTAATAATTGCTTAGCGTCAGCCTTATTACCTTCATTTATTATGCCGAAAAAACGCGCTTTGTGCAATTTAAAGGCGCAAAATGAAGGATAGAGCCTAGAGATGGCCGGGAAGCGGGGCGGCAATATTGCGGCGCAGCCATGAAGAATCCTGTGTCAGGACAGCCTCGGCGGTATTGCGGGAAAGAGCGAGACCTTTTTGGCGGCGGCGCTGGGTGCTGGCCATCACCTGATCGCCTTGGGATTTCTGGGCAAATAATTGCTGCATATCGCGGTTTTGCGCCGGATCGCGGGAAAGCATTTCGCGGTCAGCCTTGCTCAGCGAATCGGCATCGGGGGCTTCGTTTTTATTGGCCGGCTTATTGGCGTGATAACCCCATTTTGACCAGTCGATACCGGCATTGGGCATATCCGCGCGGAGAGCTGATTTTTTCTTGCCCTTGTTTTTACCCTGGGCGCGGTCGGCCTTGATGTAATTAATCGCATCGGCCATGGCAATCGCGCTGGCAACGGGCGCAAAGGCCGGATTGGCCATAGCGCTCATCAGCAAAAGCCCGTCCATGCCGGGGTTGAGCAAATTAGAGAGCTGGCCCCGGTTATCGGCCAGGCCATATTGGCGCACCAGGCGGGCATGCTGGTCAAAGGCCGCGCCAATCTGACGGGTGATGTTATCATTGGCGGCGCGTGTGCGGCCTTCGATTTTCTGCACCGGGGCCGAACGCGTCATATCCAAAGGCTTGTCCGTCACATGCGCGGCAGCGGCAAAGCGATGCAGGCTTGTGCCTTCAAAAACCGGAGCTGCGGCAGATATGGACATTAAATTCTAGCTTTCCTATTCGCTGGCGAGGCTGAGCCTTCTATAGCTTAGCGCCTCGGCAATGGCGGGTTTTCCGATGGCCCCGGCCTGCCCATTCAAATCGGCAATGGTGCGGGCGGTTTTTAAAATGCGGAAATATCCACGCGCCGAGACCTTAGCTTTTTCCATAGTTTTATTCAACAAAATTCGCGCTTCATCATCCAGCGGGACGATATCTTCCAGTAACTTGCCGCTGGCATGGGCATTCAATCGTGTGGAAACGTTCAGGGCCGCAAATCGTTCCATCTGCGCCTGACGGGCACGCGCCACGCGCGCGGCCACGGCTGCAGAAGGCTCCCCCGCCCCTGCGCTGGCCAGTTCCAGCACCGGCACAGCCGGGACATCGACCTGCATATCGATCCGGTCCAGCATGGGACCGGAAATTTTAGACTGATAATCCCCGGCGCAGCGCGGTGCCTTGGTGCATTCCAAATCCGCATCCCCCAAATGCCCGCAGCGGCAAGGGTTCATAGCGGCAATCAACTGGAACCGCGCCGGATAGGTGACATGGGCATTGGCCCGCGCGATCAGCGCCTGACCCGATTCCAGTGGCTGGCGCAGGGATTCCAGAACGCTGCGCGGGAACTCCGGCAACTCATCCAGAAATAAAACCCCGTTATGCGCGAGGCTGATTTCGCCCGGCTTGGCACGGTGGCCGCCGCCAATCAGCGCCGGGAGCGAGGCGGAATGATGCGGATCGCGAAAGGGGCGGTGACGCAAAAGACCACCTTCCGGCAAGGACCCGGCCAGTGAGTGGATCATCGAAACCTCCAGCGCTTCGGATGCACTTAAAGGAGGCAAGATGCCCGGCAAACAAGAGGCCAGCATGGATTTCCCCGATCCCGGCGGGCCGACCATCAGCAAATTATGCCCGCCAGCCGCGGCAATCTCCAGCGCGCGCTTGGCGGTTTCCTGCCCCTTGACCTCGGCCAGATCGGGGATGCGGACATGCGCGGCTTGCGCGCCCTCGTCCAATCGGGCTTCGGGTTGGCGCAATACCTGCGTGCCCTTGATATGATTGATCAGCTGCAAAAGATCACGCGGGGCCAATATCTCGATATCCCCCGCCCAGGCAGCCTCGGCCCCGCAAGGCTCCGGGCAGATCAAGCGATTATCATTGGTTGCAGCGTGAATAGCCGCGGGCAATACACCTGTCACGGCGCGGATCGAGGAATCGAGCGATAATTCCCCCAGCACCACATAATTTTTCATCTCCTCTTTCGGCAGGACATCCATCGCCGCCAATACGCCCAGCGCGATAGGCAGGTCGAAATGACTGCCTTCCTTGGCGAGATCGGCGGGGGCCAGATTAACGGTTAATCTTTTGGGCGGGAGGGAAAGGCCCAGCGCATGCAGCGCGCCGCGCACACGTTCGCGGCTTTCGGCCACGGCCTTATCCGGCAGGCCCACAATATGAAAGGCGGGCAGCCCGCCGGAGATCTGCACCTGCACATCCACAGCCTGCACATCTATGCCCTGAAACGCGACCGTGTTAATGCGGGCAACCATTTGAAAATTTCCTTAAATAATAATGCAAAGCCCATTATATGGCACAAGAACAAAACGGAAACAAGCATATTGAAAAATGCCTTAACCTTTTCTTCACACTTTCTCTTTAAGAAGGGTATTAAGCCCATGTAACAACTATTAGAGAGTTTGCCCATGCTGCATGACAAAGACCTCGCCATTCTGACGATCAAACTTCAGGTTCCGCTCTTCGTGCGCGATGCGATTATCGCGAACAAGCCCTTAAGCGATGATGTGCATTACGCCATTCACGATGCGATTTCCGACATGCAGCCCGACACGGCCCTGTTATGCATGGCGGTAACCATCCAGCAGATGTTAAAAGTCTTGCCGCAGAAAGACCGGGTAGATTCTCAAGTGCTCTCGCTGGAATGCTCGCGCATTATTTCTGAATACGGCGCGATCTGGCTGAAGAACCTGCGCCATGAATCGATGGACAACGCCTATATTCTCAAAGTCCTTGAGAACATCCCGGAAGATCTGGATGTTCTGTGCGACCTGATGGATGTTGGTCTTGGTATTCATGTTGCCGAAAAAAGCCCGGCGGCTGAAATTCTGGATATCCTAAGCATTCAGGCAGGCGCCCATGCGATTATCGCCGAAGAATTTCTGGATGTTTTTTCCGCGCAGAGCCTGGAGATTTCCGGCAAGGGCGGCCTGACAAAAACCGCAACGGCTGCGAACACAAATATCGTGCAATTCCCGGCGCGCGTTTCGTAGGAAAAGGCAAACGCCCTTAATCAATATGAGCGACCATCGGGCCGATTTTCTTGCCGCCCAGAATATGCATGTGGAAATGCGGCACTTCCTGTCCGCCGTTCGAGCCGCAATTGGCAATCACGCGAAACCCGGCATTCGCTAAATCCAGATCGGCCGTGATTTTTGCAAGCGCCGCGTAAAAGGCCTTGATCTCCTCTGCGCTTGCCTTCGCACCAAAATCATCAATCGCCACGTAAGGCCCCTTGGGGATCACCAGCACATGAACGGGGGCCTGCGGATTAATGTCATGAAAGGCCAGAACGTGATCATCCTCATGCACTTTCTTGCACGGGATCTCGCCCCTTAAAATTTTTGCGAAAATATTACTCGGATCATAGGCGCGGTTCGTCATTCGGCGGCCTCGGCTTCTTTTTTGCAGCGGGATTCTTTTTCATCCAGCCCGCCGATACCCATGCGGGATTCGAGGATGTCGAAAATCTCCTCCGGTTCGACATTGTGATAAGCCAGCATCACCAGAAAGTGAAAGATCAGATCGGCCGATTCATTCTTGAACGCCTCAAGGCGTTTTTCCTTGGGATTTTTGCGGTCAAGGCGCACGGATTCAATCGCCAGCTCCACGGCTTCTTCGCCCAGTTTTTTGGCGATCTGCTTGGAGCCTTTTTTGTATAGCTGCGCCACATAAGAAGTCTGCGGATCGGCATTCTTGCGATCCTGCAACGTGGCATATAATTTGTTCAAGGTTCTAGTTGCGGACATGAAATTTTTCTTTTTGTTCTTGTTGAGCTTTTAATTTCTTACCGGAATTCCGGCGGCGCGCATAGCGTCTTTGGCCTGCCCCAGCGTGTAATCCCCGAAATGAAAAATCGAGGCCGCCAGCACAGCCGAGGCATGGCCATCGCGCACGCCTTCCACCAGATGATCCAGATTCCCAACGCCGCCCGATGCAATGACTGGCACAGGCACAGCATCGGCCACCGCACGGGTCAGCGGGATATTGAACCCGGCCCGCGTCCCATCCCGGTCCATCGAGGTCAGCAGAATTTCACCGGCCCCATATTCGGCCATGCGGCAAGCCCATTCCACCGCATCAAGGCCGGTGGGATTGCGCCCGCCATGCGTAAAAATCTCCCACCCCGCGCCGCCATCGGCGCGTGATTTGGCATCCACCGCCACGACAATGCATTGCGATCCGCATTTATCGGCGGCTTCTTTCACAAAATCAGGATTGGTTACTGCCGCGGAATTGATCGAGATTTTATCCGCGCCTGCATTCAAAAGATCGCGGATATTTTGCACGTTGCGGATACCGCCGCCCACGGTCAGGGGCATGAAAACCTGTTCCGCCGCGCGGCGCACAACATCAATGATTGTATCCCGGCCTTCATGGGAGGCGGTGATGTCCAAAAAGCAAAGCTCATCCGCACCTTGGTCATTATAAATTTTGGCTTGCTCGACAGGGTCACCCGCATCACGCAAAGAAACAAAATTCACACCTTTGACCACGCGGCCATTTTGCACATCAAGACAAGGGATAATTCGGGTTTTGAGCATGGGTCTTATTTTTAGAGCGGATCACGCATATCGGCAATAAAGGCGCCCTCGCCATAGCCGTTTTTCATGCGGCCCAGAATTTCGCGAATGCCCGGCCCCTCTTCAGGTTCATACGCGCCGGCAGGAAGATTGAAATCAAGTGCATCGAGGCCATAGGCGCGGTCCAGCGCATCGCCAATTTTTTTGAATATTTTTGTAAGCTTTTCAAACGCCATGCGACAATCTCCCAAAAAATGTTATGGCAATTTATACGCGAAAAGTTACGCGCTGGCAAGTCTTAAGGCCTCGCGCGGCTCGATCAACTTGTCGTAGAAAGCCCGGCCCACAATCACGCCCTGCACGCCGTAGCCTTCAGCATCCTTAACATTCTGAATGTCCTGCAATGTATGCGCCCCGCCGGAAGCAATAACGGGAATGGAAACCGCCTGCGCCAGCGCAATAGTGGATATCATATTCAGCCCATGGCCCGTACCGTCGCGGTCGATATCCGTGTAAATAATGGCGGCCACCCCGGCATCTTCAAACATTTTTGCCAGATCCAGTGTTTTGATATTGGCGCTGTCCACCCAGCCATGCACCATGACAATGCCATCGCGGGAATCAATGCCCACGGCAATCTGCCCGGGGAATTCCTTACAGGCCTGCTTCACAAGCTCAGGATCGTTCACAGCCGCGCTGCCCAGCACGATGCGGCTGATGCCTTCGCGCACCCAGTGTTCGATCTGCTTCATGTTGCGGATACCCCCGCCCAGCTGTACCGGGATATCAACGGTTTTCAGGATCGAGCGCACTGCGGCATGATTAACGGGCGCGCCCTGCACCGCCCCATTCAAATCCACAACATGGAGCCAATTAAAACCGGCCGAGGCCCATTCACGGGCCTGATCCGCCGGGTTGTCGCTGTAAATCGTGTCCTGCGTCATATCGCCCTTGTAAAGGCGTACGCACAGGCCATCTTTCAAATCAATCGCAGGATAGATAATCATAACCGCCATATAGGGCAAAATGCCCGGAAAACACAAGACGATTCAAAAAATCATCGCAAGGCAGCATGAATAGGGTTTGCATTTTCCATCTTAGGGAAATATAAATTCTGACAAACAATAAATCTTACACAAAAACAGGGAATAAAAGACATGGTCATCAAAGCTCAGGATCTGACAGAAACCTTTGTAGAAGGGGCAAGCCCTGCAGAAGCGGTGATAGACAAGGCCGTTGCGCTGCTGAACGAAGCGCGCATCAGCGGCACACAGGAAATTATCAGCCGCGAGGCATTATCCGCCGTTGAGGAAAACGCCCTGACCATCCTGCAAAGCGTCCTGTCCGGCATGGGCGAGAATGCACTTTTCAAGCCGAATGATAAAATCGTCAAAACCATTACCGAGATTCTATACGATGCCTGCGCGGATCATATTGAAAGCGAACAGGAACTTGGCGAAACCGTCAGCCGCCTGATGGATCACCAGCTTTGGACCGCCAAAATTCTGGATGATGGCCTGAATGCAGCCGAAAAAACGCAACTGGCTGCTGATATGGCGGAATCGTTTCGCTGGCATATGCGCGATGAGGAAATGGCGCCCTTACGCAGCAAGGTCGAGAATTACATCACGCTCGACGCCTGATCTTTACAGCAATTTATAGTAATAATGACCGGCAATCATCTCGCCGCCCACCTTGGCATAGGCGGGATGCGTGCCGATGCGGCCATAGCCCAGACGCTCGTAAAGCTCGATCGCCGAGGCTTGCGTCTCCCGCACATCAAGATTAATTACGCTATGCCCCTCGTCCTTGGCGGCTTTTTCAGCCGCCTCCACCAGCATGGTGGCAAGGCCGTGACCCCGTGCCCAGGGCGCAACAAAATGCGTGGTTAATTGCACGCTATGAGCCTGAGCCTCGTTGTTAACTGGTGGTCGCACAAGCTGGCAAGTGCCGCAAATGACACCGTCCAGCCTTGCGACCATAAGGATGCGGGATGGCATGACAAGTACGCCCTGCCAATACCGCTCCAGAATATCGCGGGAGGGAAGTTCCAGCCAGCCAAACCCGCCGCCCTGTTCGATGGCGGCATCTGTGGCATCGCATAAATCATTCAGATCGCTGGTGGAAAATTTTTGTATGCGCTCGACACTGATATCGGGCTTTAACGGTTTGGTTTTATGCCCCTCGCTCATACCTGCCTAACCCCTTTTATCGTTATTATTTTGATTATTACTTTAGTATAACGCGAGATAAGAAAAAATGGTGAAAATTCTTTGCTGCACCGCCTAAAATATCAGCGCAAATCAAGGCTTCCAGCGAAGAAAGCCGGATAGCATGGCAAGGCCGGTTTCCAGACTTTTTTCCGGATGGAACTGCGCCCCGATCATATTATCCCGCGCCACAACGGCCGCGACCGGACCGCCATAATCGGCGCACGCCAGCACATGCGCCGGGTCGGCCGCATCAAATTGATAGGAATGCACAAAATAGACATGGTCGCCGCTTTTTATATCCGCCATCACAGGATGATCTTTTTCGAGCCGCAAATCATTCCAGCCCATATGGGGGATTTTCAGCGAAGGATCAGTGGGCGTTATACGGCGCACCTGCCCGTCAATCCAGCCAAGCCCCCGATATTCGCCGCCCTCAAGACCCTGCGCGGCCATAAGCTGCATCCCCACGCAAATACCAAAAAATGGTTTCTGGCGGCGCAGGATTTCTTCCTCCAGCCCATCCCGAAGCCCCGGCACATTGATCAAGCCCGCCATGCAATCGCCAAAAGCCCCCTGACCGGGGAGAACGATATGGCTGGCCGCCTTCAAATCTGCCGGATCGGCACTGATGCGGATATCTGCGTTTATGCCCGCATCAAGGCTGACTTTTTCAAAAGCCTTGG
The DNA here is from genome assembly GCA_035911135.1 of Alphaproteobacteria bacterium. Lineage (GTDB taxonomy): Bacteria > Pseudomonadota > Alphaproteobacteria > Micavibrionales > Micavibrionaceae > JAMHWD01. The sequence continues at coordinate 42,571 of JAMHWD010000013.1, forward strand.
CCGCCGAGCGCAGATTGCCGGACCCGTAATCTATAACCACAAGGGACGTTTTCATGGCCCGTACCATAGTCAATGCCCATCTTCTTGAAAAGATTGTATTTTGAAATTTTGGTGAAATGCCTGTATATAGCCCCTTATGAGCGCTATCAATTTCTACCGCTGGGATGAAACGCCGAGTACCGTGAAAGATAAAATCTTTCGTCGGGGCGAGGCCAATATCGATTCCGTTATCGAACAAGTCCGGCCGATCATCGAGGATGTGCGCCTGCGCGGTGATGCGGCCCTGATTGATGCCGCCGCCAGATTCGAAAAAGCCAGCCTTACATCCATCAAGGTCGGCGAAGAAGAATTTGCGGCCGCCGAAAAATCACTGGATGAAAATCTTAAAAATGCCATTCGCCACTGTGTGCGAAACGTGAAAACTTTCCATCAGGCGCAAATGGACCGCGTGGAAAAACCGTGGATGATCGAAGTCGAGCCCGGCGTATTTGCGGGCGAGCAGGTCAACGCAATTGAATCCGTCGGCCTTTATGTGCCGCGCGGCAAGGGTGCATTCCCTTCGGCCCTTTATATGCTGGCCGTGCCTGCCGTGATTGCAGGCGTCCAAAATATCGCCATTGCCACACCGCCAAAACCAGATGGCGGCGCCGATGATGCCTCGTTATTTACCGCGCGGTTATGCGGCGTGGAAAATGTCTATAAGGCAGGTGGGGCGCAGGGCATTGCGGCGCTGGCTTATGGCACGCAAACCATTCCCAAGGTTCGAAAAGTTTTAGGGCCAGGCAGCCCATACGTGGCCGCCGCCAAACGTATTTTATCAGATACTCTGGACCCCGGCATGCCGGCAGGGCCATCGGAATCGATTATTCTGGCCGATGAGACGGCAGATCCGCATAACACATGCTGGGATATTTTGAATGAGGCCGAGCATGGGAGCGACAGCGCCGCGCTGCTGATTACTCATGATGAAAAATTGGCAAATTACGTGCGCGAGAATTTGCCGGGCGTGATTGCCGAGCTGCCCGAACCACACCGGAGCATCTGCATGGCCGTGATGGGCGAAGGCGGCTATGGCGGGATTATTCTTTCAAAATCGCTGGAGGATTCCATCTCAATAGCCAATGAATATGCCGCCGAGCATTTGCATTTGAAAGTCAGAGATGCCGAAAACATCGCGGCAAAAATCAAACATGCGGGCGAAATTCTAATTGGCGAATACACGCCATCATCATTGGGGAATTACGGGATTGGCGTGAACCATGTCCTGCCTACGGGCGGCTGGGCACATAGCTATTCCTGCACTTCTGTTTGGGATTTCCTCAAGCGCACATCCATATCCCGCGTCACAAAAGAAGGCTTTGCGGCGTTAAAGGATTCCGTCACGACCATGACCGATTACGAGGGATTCCCCGCGCATGGTGATGTGCTGCGAAAGCGCAAATTATAATTCATGGATGATATTACCCACTACATGACCCCGAAGGGGTTTAAGACCCTATCGGATGAGTTGTCGCATCTGCGCCATATCGAGCGCCCAAAGATCGTGGAAATTGTTTCGTGGGCGGCGGGGAATGGCGACCGGTCCGAAAACGGTGATTACCTGTATAACAAAAAGCGCCTGCGCGAAATTGACCGGCGCATGCGGTATCTGATCAAAAAACTGGAAAATACCAAAGTCGTTGACCCCAGGGATCAGCAGGGCCAGAACCGCATATTTTTCGGCGCGCGCGTAACTTATGCCCGCGAAGATAACACCGAAGTTACGGTGCATCTTGTTGATGTGGATGAGGCCGATTTTGACGGCAAGGCGGGTCAGGGCAAGATCAACTGGCAATCACCCGTTGGCAAGGCCCTGATGAAGGCGCAAATCGGCGATGAGGTGCGCGTACGCGTAGATGGTGCAGAAGAATTTATTGAAGTTATAAAGATTGAATATCCGCTGGATATACTGGATTAAAATTCATCCAGATTTAATTCCGCGCCATTCACATTGGCGTTAATCACGGCCTTGGTCAGGGTCCTGATTTGTGAATGCAGTGAAAATGTCGAGGGCGGGAGATATATTTCCGTCACGCCCACAGGCTGGCGACGGGCATAACGGCAGAAATGATCGACAATACGCATCCGGTCATTTTCACGCGGCAGATATTGAAAGCTGACAGGCTGGCGCTTGATGCCCTCATCAAGAATTTTTACTTCCTCCTCCGATAGCACCTTGTGAAGGCCTTTCATCTTGGGCTGGTTTTTCCGGAAGGCCTGCAACATATCCACCGTGGCGCTGCTGTCGGAAAACAGACTGACAAGGCTAAAGGCGGGCAAGCGGTGCAATGCCAGAATTTTTGTATCCAGCTCTGCCTTGTTGCTTAGAATTCCGCTCTGGCCGTAATTCACGACATGCAGGCTTTCGATCTTTTTCTTACCCTCCAGCGCGCAGACCAGAATAGCGCCTGTGGCTTGCCCGGCTTCGGATACGCTGGCATCGGTATAGGCCGAAAATTTTGGTTTTAATATGTCAGGATCACCGGGCATACTAACGTCTCTCTAATGTGATTTCTGCCTGATCAAAATCATTCCCGAAAAAGGCAATATTTTTGGGTATGGTGACACTATGCTCGCCAATGGGCAAGTCATGAGCCAGCGCCGCAAATTTATGTGCAAAGGAATGATAGCCCCGGTTGCGCTGAATTCTTTCCAGTTTTACCTGGGGCTGGCGCTCGTGCAACATTTGCAATTTCACTCGTTCATTGGCCGGAAATTCATGGATATTTCCGGTATCTTGAAAATAATGCAACTCACCAAGGGCGCTTTGGCAATCACAAAACACCATGGCCAAACGACCCGCCGGCGCAAGCCTGGCAGCCGCCATAATTGCAAGCTTCTCGGCGAGGGTTGTATTGCCAATGGATATCTTGCCGAAATTAAACAAATGCACGGAATCAAGATGGGCACGGCCAGCCACCAATACTACTGCGCCGGAGGCATGATTATCGCGTGTGATGCTGGCATCGGTATAGGCCTTGAGCATCAGCCCATCAGGCCTGTATGGCCGTTGCAAAGCATTGCTACGCAACTGAAATTTCGCCCTAAGCTTTTCCATGGGGCTTATATTTGCCATAATTATAATAAAAAGTCAAGATTGCCGCTGCTGCCACAATAATAATGCTGGAATCAGAGCGCGCCCTTGGTCGAGGGCAAGGAATCTGCCGCGCGCGGGTCAATCTCGATCGCCATGCGAAGGGCCTTGGCCGCCGCCTTAAAGAGGCTTTCGGCGATATGGTGATTATTCGTGCCCTTTTGATTGTCGCAATGAAGCGTAATACCACCGGCCTGCGAGAAGGCATTGAAAAATTCCTGAAACAGCTCGGTATCCATTTCACCAAGACGGGGGGAAGTAAAATCCACATCCCAGATCAGATAGGGGCGATTGGAAAGATCCAGCGCCACCATGGATCGCGCCTCATCCATCACCAGCGTAAAATGCCCATAACGGCGGATGCCGGTTTTATCGCCTACGGCCTGCTTCAGCGCCTGACCCAGCGTGATGCCGGTATCTTCGACACTGTGATGCGCGTCGATATGCAGATCGCCATCGCATTTGATGGTCATGTCGATCAGGGAATGTTTCGCCAGCTGCTCCAGCATATGATCGAAGAACCCGATGCCGGTATGAATATCGGCCTTGCCGGTTCCATCGAGATCCAGCGTCACCGAGACCGAAGTTTCCTTGGTCTTGCGATTAATCGTGGCGATACGGTTCTTGCCAGTGTCACGGGGCATGTTTTTCACGTTCTCTTTTATTTAAGGATCAATTAGAATTTCAAAGCATATTCGTCCACCAAATTATCATAAAACATTGATATTTTCATGAAGATTTCTGCGATTTTTGCAATATTGGCGGTTTTTCTGGCCTCTTGCGGGGGGTTGAATGTCGAAAACGTCCCGCTGGAACAGGCGCAATTGCCCGCCGAAAATGCCAGCCCATCGCCCGTTGGCTTTAATAAAATTGTCTTTGCCATCCCCACCGGCACGCCCACCGTCTCGCAAAGCCCGAAAGGATTTTTAGGCCTTTTGGAATGTGACTGGCCTTATGGACTGACCGCGCAAGGGTCGGTCAGGGGGCGCGGATTCCCCACCGATGGCCTGCGCGAAGTTTTCCTGCAGGCCCTCGAAGGACAAGGTTATGACGTAACAGGCAATCCGGGACGGCTGTTCGATGAGGAAGAAGACATGCAGCGCACCATCTATTCGGTGGGCGGGCGCATTACGGACATTAAAATTGACACCTGCCAGCGCACCAATTTATGGGGCATGAACCAAGGCCAGACCGGCGAGGGCATGGTCGAGGTGGAGTGGAGCGTCTTTGATCTCCTGAGCCGCAAATATGTTTACAAAACCACGACCAAGGGATACGGCACATTGAAGATGCCCAATTACGAGGGCGTGCAGTTATTATTCGAAGAGGCGCTGGCGGCATCGGTGCATAATCTGGGCGCGGACCAGAAATTTTACGATCTGGTTTTTTATGGCGCAGAGCCCGATTCCCTGCCCGGCACATTCGAAGATCCCAATGAAAATCCGGTGCGGATTTTTGATTCACGTGAAACAGTTTCTGTTGCAGCAAACGGACTTTCAAACGCACCGGCAGAAGGGCGTTTTGAAGATATTTTGCAAAGCGCGGTCGTCATCCAAAAAGCCGGGCATGGCAGCGGATTTTTTATCACCCATGAGGGGCATATCATCACCAACGCGCATGTCGTGGGCAATGCCGACCGGATGCGTATTATCACCCATGGCAAAAAATACAAACTGGTTGCCGAAGTTTTGCGTGTGGATCGCCGCCGCGATGTTGCGCTTTTGAAACTGGAATCCATCCCGCAAGGTTTTACCATTCACACCTTGCCGATCCGCATGGAAAAGCCGCCCGTCGGCAGCAGCGTCTATGCCGTGGGCGCGCCCTTGAAAACAGGGCTGCAGGACACCGTAACCAAGGGCATTATCAGCACCCATCGCTATGACAAGCATGAGGGGCAATATTACATTCAGGCCGATGCCGAGGTGCATGGCGGCAATAGCGGCGGCATGTTGCTGGATAATAATGGCAATATTATCGGCATGGCCGTATCCGCCTATAGCCCCGGCGAAGGTATCGGGATCGGACTTAATAATTTCATTCCGATTGCCGATGCGCTGGAGAAGCTGGATATTGCTATCGCCCAATGATAACTTGGCATCATGAATGCTTATCTTGCTCTTGGCCTTGCCATCGCCGCGGAAGTTATCGCCACATCTGCGCTGAAGGCAACGAATAGTTTTACAAATCTTGTCCCGTCACTGGTTGTTATTGCCGGATACGGCGCAGCATTTTATTTCTTATCGGTGAGCTTGAAAACAATTCCCATAGGCGTGGCTTATGCTATCTGGTCGGGGCTGGGTGTAACATTAATTGTGCTGGCGGGATTTGTTTTTTATCAGCAAAAAATAGATGCGGTCGGCATAGCCGGAATTGCCCTTATTGTGGCAGGCGTTATCGTCCTGAATTTTTTCTCAAAGACGTCCGTACACTAGGGCCGAAAAATTATATCCCGATATTGGTGGGCGGCTTGTTTCGCTTTTCCTGATGGGTCTGCCAATGGGCCATGATCTCGGCGGATGTTTCCTCGATAGACCGTTTGGTCACATCAATCACGGGCCAGCCATGCTTGGAGAATAGTTTTCGCGCGGCACGAATTTCTTCCTCGATCTTCTCAAGATCAAGATATTCATTTTCCTGCAATTTCTTGGAATCTGTGGTGTCGGCCTGAAGGCGCGTGCGGCGCAATTGCCCCAGCCTCTCCGGTGAGGCGGTCAGGCCGACATATAAAGGTTCGGTCAGGGAGAAATATTCATCCGGTAATTTCACGCCCGGCACAAGGGGGATATTCGCAGCCTTGATCCCGCGCCTTGCTAGAAAGATGCTGGTCGGGGTTTTGGATGTGCGGGATATGCCCACCAGAATAACGTCAGCCTCCTTCAGGCCATCCATGGATTTGCCATCGTCAAAGCGCATGGCAAAATCCACCGCCGAGACGCGCCGGAAATAAGCATCATCCATCGCGTGCTGCAACCCCGGAACGCCGCGCGCATGCTTGCCCAGATAGGAGGAGAGGCCCCGCATGATGGGATCAAGAACCGCCACGCAAGGCACACCAAGTTCCTCGCAGCGCTCGGAGAGGCGGTTACGGAGTTTTTCATCAACAAGCGTAAAAATAACCGGGCCGGGCGTGGCCTGAATCTGGAGAATGATTTTCTCCAGCTGCTTTTGCGTCCTGACCAGCGGCCAGAATTTCTGGATCGGCTCCACCCCTTCAAACTGCGCGAGGCAGGCGCGCGCCAAGCCCAGCAGCGTCGTGCCGGTGGCATCAGAAACCAGATGAAGATGAAACTTTTTAGGCGGCAGCATATCGTTCATAGCGCAATACTATACAGGAAAACGCGGCCTTCGATATTACAAATCTTCCAGAATTTCGGGCGCGCCTTCGGGGAATATCCGCGCGGCCAGCGCCGGATCCCGGAACGGGACATTGGCAACGATCGTGGCCTGCATGTCGTGCATGATATGCAGGAAATGCGACTGGTTGATCGGATCCGTCAGGCCATAAAAGGCCGGATCGCCCAGAATTGAATGGCCATGACCCTGCAGATAAGCGGTCCTATCCGGCAAGCAAGAGAGCAATTCAATGGCAATATGGGTTGGAAATTTGTTGCCAAACGGTTTTTCGCGCGCCGCACAGGCCATTACGCGGTCCATGGTATCAAGCGTATTATGATCGCAATTATCAATGCGCTGGGCGCAGTCATACCACTGCCAGAACACCGAACGCAGCGCCTTGCCATTAAACGAGGCCGATGGATCGCGGTCCAGATGCGCGGAATAGGCCATGGCCAGATCACCATTTTCCGAGCCAATCATATGCCGCCAGATATCGGCATAGCCCTCGCTACGCAACTCCCACCCCACAAGGATAGACAGCACATCGGCATCGGCCGCGCGGATTCGTTCCAGCATTAAAACGGCATCGGGCGTAAAGAGATCCTCGAACGCGCCATGGCGCTTTTCCTGCCAGACATCGCGCAATGCCTTGACGATGGCGATCAGTATCTGATTACTGAAATAGGCGGAGCGGACAATGGCGCTGGGCGATAATCCCTGATGGTCAATAAAAATTGTATGGCCCGGAATATCAATGGAAAATTCGCAGCCCTTCAGATCATCCAGGGCAATATGCCAGCCCATGGAAGAGGCCTCATCCACCAGCGCCGCGCCAGTCGGGCTAAGCGAGATAATGTTTAAGTTCTGGGCCAAGACGGCGTTATAGGCGTTAAATGTGATTTCGTCACTGGCATCGGCCTGATCAAGCAGGCGGATGCGGGCAATTTTAAATACGGGATCGGTCAGGTCATAATTATAGACGGAAAAGCCATCCGAGGCGTTGAGACGATGGCGGAAATTTGTGCGCTCTACCCTCAATTCGTGCTCCTCCTCGTCATCACTCCGCAGATCCGCGCTGCTGCAGATATATGATTTCAGCGCTTTTGGATTTTTTACGGCGCGGCTTGAGCAGTCGGTGGCTATCCTCCGTCCCGGCTGGGGCCGGCCCATCGTAAAGTTGAATGATCTGCGCTGGTTGTTCCGCATCGGATAAGCCTTGAGGGTTTTGAGATTTTGAGCCTTTGGAAGATTTCCGGCCCGTGGAGCCCTCAGAGGTTTGCAACTCCTGTTCCGTTTCACGAAAAGAGCGCTCAAACTTGATAAACCATAGGAAATTTGCGTTTGAACGATCCCGTACATCGGTAAAAATAGGATCATTCATAATAGTCACGGCATGTGCCGCCAGGTAATTTTTGCCGAAGGGCATAGCGCCCAAGGCACTCAAGATCATTGGTGTAAGTCCTTGAAGTGATTGATCAATATCAAAGACATAGCCCTGATAATCGGCCAGCATCTGTTGAATCAAGCCACGGTCTTGTCCGCGGCAACGCTCGGACAGGAACCAGGCCTCAAAAACGGCGGCCATGGCAATACCGTTATTAATGGTACGAAAATCAAGATAAGCCTCGCGGGAGAAAGCCCGAGCCAGATCAGCCATGGAAGAATTTTCCAGACGCAGCCAGACACCCTTATGGCCATTTAGTTGCAATTCCCAGGCAATCCGCACCATGGAGGCTGTTAAATCGGCAATCTGAGCGCGGTGGATCAAAATAGCATTATCCGGATGAAACATCAGCGGATGAACCAATGCGCCCTGACGATGTTGCCATTGACGGCGCAATTCACGCGCCAGCAGTAAAATCTGCTCTTCCATGCTATGGGCGGGATTAATAAAAATGCACGCCCCTGCCCGGTCATAGGCAGCATGTTCAATAGCATCATTATAATGGATCGTGATGCCATATTGAGCCGCATTTTCAAGATAAGCAGCGGCCAGCCTGCTTTTCCGGGCTTCTGTTAACAACAGCGCAATATCATGGGCCGGTGCTTTATGGGCCGGTTCCATAATATCCATGGCGTTGGTGAAAAGATCATTGAATTTGGTCTCAAGCGAGATATCAAAACCGCCAATGTCGTCAAAATCCTCAATTTTATCTTTTAAATCATTTATTTCGCGTTCCAATGTCGCGATATCATGAGAATCCAGAAACGGTGTGTCCGTCTCCATATCCTCTTCAAAATCCATGTAAAAAAGCGGCTGTTCGCCAATGATTGTGCAACGAACCGGCTGATCGTTATTAAGCGTATAAGCCACGCGGCAAATCCTGTGTTGTTGCCGCTTCATTCCCACTATACCGCTGCCCGATATTGTATCCATTATGTCGCTCATGGAACCCAAACCATTTTTTATTGTTATATGTCCGACTTAAAATCCCCCCCGCCCAGAACAGGGCAGCGTTATAGTCATTATGCAGGGGGAACTCTTAAAGTTTCCCTACTGGAATACGTAAAAAGCGTTAATATTGGGATTTTATAAGAATTTTCTGATGTTCTTAAGGCTAAAGGCCCAGCGCATCATCGAGTACGGGCATATCCTCGACCAGCAATTGTTCGCCAGACATGGTAACAAAGCCATTCAAAGCCACTTCGATATCCGCCTTGAAAAGCGAATCTTTGAAAATCATGGTGGCCTGCAAACAATATTTATCAGCCAGAACTTCCTTGATTTCGACAGGGATCAGCATTTTTGCCAAAGCCTTGCGGGCCTGGGGCGGCGGATCTTCGCGCCAGGGGATATCATCAACGTTTTCAGCCACGATAAAGCGGCCCTGCCGCCCGCGCACATAGGTAAAGAAAAACCGGGCATATTCAATGACATTTTTATCATCCAATTGTATCGGCAGCGCTATGTTTAGGCGGTATAAAGGTTCGTTAGACCAGTTCATGATTATGATGGAATCAGAATTTTTAGAGGCCGAATTATAAAGAACCTGACGACGTACCAGCGGTGTAATGGAAAAATCTGCAATGTCCAAAAATTTGTAACCCGGATAAAAAGAAGGCTTGATTGAGAGAATCGTGGCCGTTACCGGATCAAAATATGATGGGGCCAAATGCGGATTGATAATATCCAGCAATTTGGCAGTTTCTGCGAGATCAAGTTTGGTGAAAGCGTCATTGAACATCTTGGTGAGATTGTTTTATCACAGCAGCGCATAACGGGATAGAGCTGTGTGCGAATCATTCATGAATTTGTGTATAATTTGGTGGATGAAGTTATGCCGATTCAGTTCCTTAAAAAGGACCGAGTCTTCCCCATGTGTAAAAACCTAAATTTGAAAATGTGTGTATCAGGAGTGAATCCATGCGAATCGTGGGAAATTATAAAAGGCTTGGCGATTCGTTCTGTGGGCAAATCTGTGCCTTGAATCTATCCCCGGCATTCACAGGACCTATTACTATCTACCCTCTTTTTAAAAATACTTTTATTCAATATTGTAAGCCCGGTAATTCGTGAATGAGAATGAAAGGAATTTCCCGATGAGCAATAAACCCTTGCTGGATGTGATGCATGGCCAAAGGCCAGAGCGCATCCCTGTATGGTTCATGCGCCAAGCCGGCCGTTACCTACCGGAATACCGGGAGATAAGGGCAGCCAAAGGAGATTTCCTGTCCATGGTTTATGATCCACAGACAGCCTGTGAGATTACCATGCAGCCCATTCGCAGATTTGGCATGGACGGCGCGATATTGTTTTCGGATATTCTGGTGATTCCAGAGGCTTTGGGGCAGAAGGTTACATTTGAACCAGGATCAGGTCCAAAACTGGATCCGATTGAAAAGCCGATGGATGTTTTGCGGCTTAATTTTTCAAATTTCAAAGATACGCTTTCGCCGATTTATGAAACCATTCATTGCGTACGAAATGCCTTGAAAACAGAAGGCCATGACAAAACAACTTTGATCGGGTTTGCAGGCGGGCCATGGACTTTGGCCTGTTATATGCTGGAAGGACAAGGCGGCAAAGATTTTTTAAAAGCGCGAACTTACCCGTACAAGCACGATGAATCATTTTACAATTTGATTGATATGCTGGTTGATGCGACATCTGAATATCTGATCCAGCAAGTTAGCGCCGGGGCAGAAGTATTGCAGATTTTTGAAAGCTGGGCCGGTGCATTGGAGGCGCATCAATTCAAACGCTGGGTCATTGAACCGACACAAAGGATCATTGAGCGCGTGAAATCGGTTCATCCACATATCAAATTTATCGGATTTCCAAAAGGCGCTGGATACAACATGTTGCAATACAGCCATAGCGCCAATATCGATGCTATTGCCATTGATTATCAGACCCAGACCAATTGGGCGGCGCGCGTTTTTCAACCGCAAATGCCGGTGCAGGGAAATCTCGATCCAGCGTGTTTATTGGCCGGGGGTGATGCGTTATTGCTGGCGGTGGAGCGTATTCTGGCAGATCTTGGTAATGGACCGTTTATTTTCAATCTGGGGCATGGAATTGATAAAACAACCCCGATTGAACATGTTGAACAGGCTGTTCAAATGATCAGAGAGCGGGCCATATAACCCATGCAAGAATTTCTGATCGCGCATTATGAATGGGTCCGAGCCCTGCATATCATTGCCATTATTTGCTGGATGGCCGTGATGCTTTATTTGCCGCGTCTTTTTGTTTATCACGCAGAAACAAAGCCGGGATCGGAGATTTCTGAAACTTTTAAGATTATGGAATACCGACTTTTAAAATATATCGGTAATCCATCCATGATCGTAGCCTGGCTGTTAGGATTAAGCTTGCTCTGGGCAAACCCTGAACTGCTTAAAGCGGGCTGGATGCATGCTAAGCTGGCCTGTATAATCCTGATGTCAGGCATACATGGTGTTTTAGCTAAACATTTGCGTCTTTTTGCCGCAGATAAACGCGAAAAAACTGCAAAATATTATAGAATAATCAACGAGATACCGACTTTTTTAATGATTATTATTGTTATAATGGCTGTAGCCCAGCCTTTTTAAAGCGATTTATCATAAAAACCGAATCAAATGATTGACGAAGCCCGCTTTTTCGGTTTATAAACATAGCTGTCCGAACAAATCCGACAATTTGGGTTTTTTATGGTGGCGCGTAAGACCGCCCCGCGCTTTTGGAGCTGCTCATCACGGCAAAAAAAGTCTCAGGCATAAATCAATCCGGACAAATAATCCCGACATTAACTGACGTATTTGAGCATTAAGAGATCAACCAGCATCTTTAAAAAATTAAGAGATAACCCAGATTATAACCGTTCGGTTTCATAATTTCCCCGCCATAGCCACGAGAAATCCCCCATGAATTTACAAGAATTGAAAACGCGCTCACCTGCTGAACTTACAGCCTTTGCTGAAGAGCTTGAGATTGAAAACTGCAATGCCATGCGCAAGCAGGATATGATGTTTGCGATCCTGAAGCAGCTGGCTGAAAAAAATGTGCCGATATCGGGCACCGGCGTTTTGGAAGTTCTGCAAGATGGTTTTGGTTTCCTGCGTTCCCCGGAAGAAAATTACCTGCCCGGCCCGGATGATATCTATGTATCGCCCAGTCAGGTGCGCCGTTTTGGTCTGCGTACAGGTGATATCTGCGAAGGTGAGATTCGCGCGCCTAAGGATTCCGAGCGTTATTTTGCCCTGCTGAAGGTCAGCACGATTAATGGTGAAACGCCCGATAAAATCCGCCACCGCATTAACTTTGATAACCTCACCCCGCTTTATCCTGAGCGCAAAATTAAGCTGGAAATTGATGATCCTACAAAAAAGGGTATGCTCCAGCGTGTGATCGAGCTCACCTCGCCGCTTGGATTTGGCCAGCGTGCCTTGATTGTTGCCCCGCCGCGCACAGGTAAGACGGTGATGCTGCAAAATATCGCAAGCTCGATCGCGCAGAACCACCCGGAAGTCTATCTGATTGTTCTGTTGATTGATGAGCGCCCGGAAGAAGTAACCGATATGGCCCGCAGCGTACGCGGCGAAGTTATTTCCTCAACATTCGACGAGCCGGCCTCGCGGCACGTACAGGTCGCCGAAATGGTGATGGAAAAGGCCAAGCGTCTGGTCGAGCACAAGCGCGATGTCGTAATCCTGCTGGACTCCATTACACGTCTGGCGCGTGCCTATAACACGGTTGTGCCATCTTCGGGTAAGGTTCTGACGGGCGGGGTTGATGCCAACGCGCTGCAGCGTCCGAAGCGTTTCTTTGGCGCGGCCCGTAATATCGAACAGGGCGGATCCTTGACGATTATCGCCACAGCCCTGATTGATACGGGATCGCGTATGGATGAGGTTATCTTTGAAGAATTCAAAGGTACGGGTAACTCGGAAATTGTTCTGGACCGCAAGTTGGCTGACAAGCGCGTCTTCCCGGCGATTGATATCCAAAAATCGGGAACACGGAAAGAAGAGTTGCTGGTTACCAAGGATATGCTGCAGAAGATGTGGGTCTTGCGCCGTATTCTCAATCCGATGGGTACAGTCGATGCCGTTGAATTCCTGCTGGATAAGATGAAGCACAGCAAGAACAACGATGATTTCTTCTCTTCGATGAATCAGTAAGATATTTCAGTCTTTTCTAATTTTGCGCGGCACAAGACATTGTTCTGGTCGCAAGGGTGAATTGCCTCTATCGTGCATGCATAAAATAACAATCTGGGGAGGTTTGTTATGAATCGCATGATCTCGGCTGCAGGAGCAGCCTCACTATCCTTGCTCTTTACACTTCAATCCGCGGCGGCAAATGCCGGGCCTTTTGATAATTTTCAATGGGCGGATAATCCTTTTTCATCCATGCTGGATGATAAAGGTAATCTTTCGATGGGATTGGAGGGGCCGCCAAAAGGCCGCACAGGAATAACGTTCGAGGACCCGCGAAGCGAAAGACCGCGATGCCCGCGCATAGTAGAGCGTTTGAGCAACGGGTTTAGCCGCAGTATTGCGGGCGGGCGCGGTGAGTTTTCTATTGATATAGAAGGCCTTGAGAAATTGAAGATCAAGGAAATCGAGCTTGAGTGGACCTTTATGCTGGATAATGATCTTACCATTGTGGATCGGCCGCCATCAGGCGGTGTCCAACGTCCCGACGGACCTTGTCGTTAGCTTTGATGGCGGGGCCAATTATTGCCAGGATTCAAAGGCGGAAATAATAAAAAGCAATCCCAGCGTATAAACTAAGATCGCGGCCAGTATTGTAATGGGCGCGCCGGATCCGCCCGTAATGCCGGCCTTGGCGGACATGCCGGCGCGGTATATGGCATCACTCATGGTAAAGGCGACAAAGTCGCCCTGGCTGAGCAGGCCTTTGAGATTGCCATGTTCATCAACAATGGGCATGTGGCGAAAACGACCCTGGCTCATGCGGCGCAGGCAATCGGAAACCTTATCATCAATGCGCGCGGTTTTGATATTGGTCGTCATGACATCGGCAAGATGAGTTTTGCTGATATCAATGCGTGATGCAGCTATGCGCCGCAAAAGATCCCGCTCGGTAAAAACCCCGCAGAGACGCCCATTATCGGTGACCAGGATCGCCCCATAATTTTTTTCAGCCATGGCATCAACAGCCGTGGCAACCAGTACATTTTTTTCAAAGGTCATGACCTGACTTTTGTCTTTGAATTCCGGCATATCGCTGATCAGCATGAGGTGCTCCTTACTGTCGTCAAAGCTTGTATTCTTATTGTACCAAATTTAGGCGAAAGGCGGAAATCTTTGATAAGACATATAAAATTGTATTTAAATTTTTAAAAACAGCGCCATAAATTCGAAACGAAAGTATTTGCCATAACTATAATTTTCGTGATGTGATAGTAGTATAAGCCCATACGCACTAATCAATCGGGCAATAGAGATTAAAGGCGATTTTCAAGAATGAAAAATCGCACATGACATCAGGGTGGAGTTATGAGTACCAGATTTTATCGCGGCGCATCTGCCGGGCGTCGTCATGAAAAAAATACCGGCGCGTTGGCAATTTCCTTATCGTCTGTGATGCTTGTCCTGGCGCTGGCTGCGGGCATGTCGTGGTCGCCAGATAAGGCGCGGGCCGATGAAAACGGCGTACAATCCCAGATTTCTTCTATGACATCCCCAGTTTCAACATCTTCTCCGGCCGTGGCGGATGAGTGTCTTTCCCTGCTCAAATCTGTCCGTCAATCCTCTGCCTCAGACGCCCTCGACCGGAATCAGCGCAAAGCTGGCAAAGCGGCAGCCATCTCTCTGGCCTTTGGGTTGAAGTATGCGCTTCAATCCTCCAGCCAGATTGGGCTCTCGCAATCTGATCCGGATTTATGGCTTCACCATGCCCCCCATGGTAAGGCTGACACTGCTGCTGCACCTGTCAATGCTTTGGCCGTTGCACAATACAGGCAGTGCCGGAAAGAGGCGGCCCTTGGCCGTCTCGATGGACGACCCGGCCGCACGAATATGGGTTATTTTATCCTGAATTAAAAGGCAGGAAGAATACGCCAGAATATTTTGCGCCCGGCTTATGAATGCCATGATCTGTTGGCCCCCTTGCAGAATCATGGATATCTTCCCCGCATGATCGGCCGTTCCAGATCAGACCTTCCCCTAGGTTTGATATCGGAACGGCCTCTTCTTTTTGCCTCTATATAATTCAGGAAGCCGAAGCAACCGCAGGCAGAAATTTTTCCAACAGGGATAGATACCATTCCGGCGCATTCGGGTGTACGTGCCGGGAGGCTTCGATTATTGCGAAATAAACCGGGATAGCGATGAAGAACATATGTTCCCCGGTTTTCCCGGCCTTTGGCATGAATTTACGCTCTTGCCCGGCCGGAACAAGGCCCTTGAGCGCGCCGCGCAGCGCATGCCAGCCAGCCAGACGGATGCTGGAAAGCCCGGCGTAGAACCCCGCAAAGCCTATCAGGATATCCAGCCCTATTCGCAAGGGTGGCTCCGGTATGTGGCTTGCCGCCATAACCCGGCCCGGCCCGATAAAATAAGCGGCATAAAGCAGGGCCATAAGCACAAGCCCGGCAAGAAAGCCAATCTGCCGCGGCTTGTAGGTAATATTTTTCAGGGCGGCATCGGCATTCATGATGATGCTGTGGATGTTGTCGGATGTGATGGCCATCGGATAGGTGCTGCGAATTTTTTTCATCGCATTGCGGGGCGATGTCATGGCGGCAGCCAGAATGGATTCCCGGATCAGTTTATAGCGCGCCGCCTTTTTTATTTTTTCCGCGACATTGCCGCGGTTTTCTGCGGCCTCGTGCAGCCTCGTGATGCCGGGCTTGATAAGGGTTTCTAAAAAATTCGGCATATACATCAGGCTGCATTGCTTGCCGAAAATCATGACATTGTACATGTTCTTCTGGATGCTGAATCCCAGCTCGCCATGCGGCAGGGCCACATGATAGGGGATGACAACAAAGTCGCGCTTTTCGTGATCATCCTTGTCTTCGCGCACCGAGATAATGGGGCGAATATCGGCATGTTCGACCAGCTTGGGGCCGTATTGATCTATGGCCTCGCCAATCCGGTTTTCCACGGCGGTCTTATCATAGTCAAATTCCGGCATGAAATCGACTTCCAGCCGCGAGATAATGGAATTCCAGGCGTGACCGTTACAAATGCCACATGGTGTTGCGCCACGGGACTGGCACATACGGCACTGGATTTTTTTCTTTTCATGGCATTGTCCGCAGCCGGTTTTACCGCGGCCCATACAGCGCGGGCATTGCTGGCGGCCTTTGGGCCCTTGTATGAATTGCCCGCCCATACAGCCCGAGCACACTTCAAGTCCTTGGCCGTGGCATTTCGGGCAGAGTTCTTGCCCCGTGGCCCCGCAGCGCTGGCAGGGGATCTGGCCCTTGGCGCGGCAATTCTGGCAAGGTTCATATTGCACAAAATCCTTGGTCAGGAACGGGACCTTGATCAGATGGCCATCAAGGCCGTATCCGATATCCTTGCGGTTTTCGATGACAAAATCCTGTATGCGCCGGACAAGGTCATGATTATGCGTGATTTTATGCTCTTCGCGGGTGATTTCCTCGCGGAGCTGCTGGGGCCCTGAGATTTTTAAGGGCCCGGTCTTTTGCCCGGATTCCTTGCGTTCCAGCACGCGGGTTTTTATTTTCAGGGTCGTTGTCGCGATAAATTCCAGTGTAGCGCCTTTGAAATATTCAACGGCGATCTCGTCTTTTTTGACGCCGTTGCCATGGGCGAGGCGGCGAATTTTCTTCTCCGCAATGGCTTTATAGTCGATATCAATTTCGGATTCGGCGGCGCTGCCTGTGTTTGTCACAGGCGGCGGGGCTGCATTTTCGTAAAGAGAATCATCGCTCACAGGTGGGCTTCTCCAAAAATGCCTGACGGCAGCACAGGGTCAAAAATCAAGGACGCAAGGCAGTGGCCAGAAATTCTTCGCTGCGGCGATTGGCCAGATCAGCCGCCTCTTTATTGTAATGCATTCCCTTTTCACGGGCAAAGGCATGATCCATACCCGGATATATATGGGCTTCGGCGGTTTCGACATCCATCAGGGTTTCGGTGATTTGCTTCTGGGCTTCGGGCGGGACGAATTTATCCTCGCCGGCGATATGCAGTAATGTCGGCTTTTTGATGTTTTCTGCCTTGTCCAGCATGGATTCAATGCCAACGCCGTAATAGCTGACCGCGGCATCCACATCGGAGCCTGTGGCCATCATGAAGGCCAGCTTGCCGCCCAGGCAATAACCCACGCAGCCCACCTTGCCGTTGGAGCCGGGAAGAGACCGGGCCGTTTTAAGTGTCGCGATGAGGTCTTCGAGGCCCTTGGCCTGATCAAATTCGCCAAAGAGGCCAAAGGCGCGCTGTAATTCTTCGGGGATGCTGTCCACCAGCTCAATACCCGGCTCAATGCGCCAGAACAGATCAGGGGCAATGGCAATATAGCCCAGAGCCGCCATGTGATCGCATTTATGGCGCATATCCTGATTGATGCCAAAAATTTCCTGAATCATGATAACAGTGGGGGCTGGCGTTTTTTCCGGCATGGCGATATAGGCCTGAAAGCTGCCATCGGGGACTGTGATTGTGATCTGGTTGTTTTGCATGCGGCGCTACCTGGAATTGGAATTGATCTTGCGATGGTTATTTTGTAGGGTCAGGGCAGGAAATGCAAGATGCGCCAGCAGGGAGAGTTGCCATGAAAATCAATTTCGATATCGAATGCACACCGGAAGAAGCGCGAGCCTTTATGGGGTTGCCGGATGTCGCGCCCATGCAGGAAAAGATGATGGGCGAGGTTGAGAAGATGATGCTGGATGGCATACGCGGCCTTGATCCTGAAGTGGCGCTTAAGACATGGCTGCCGGCCACGATTCAGGGCTGGGGCGAGATGCAGAAACTGTTCTGGCAGCAAATGGGCAACATGACAGCCACAGGTTCGTCTGCGCCATCATCGCGCAGCAAAAGCAAGGATTAAGGCGAGGCAGATTTAGCATGAAGCGCACGATTTACGCGCTGGCCTCGGCGCCCGGCAAGGCCGGCGTATCTGTTGTGCGCGTATCCGGGCCGCAGGCGCGCCATTCCCTAGAGGCGTTATCAGGCCGCAATCATTTCGAGCGCCGTAAATTCTATTACGAAAAGCTCCGCGATCCTGTTTCACGTGAAACAATCGACCGGGCGGTTGTTCTGTATTTCGAGGCGCCCCATAGTTACACAGGCGAAGATGTCGCCGAATATCACATTCATGGGTCAATGCCGGTTCTTGAGTCTTTGCTGAGAGCATTGGCGGCGCAGCCCAATCATCTTATGGCGGGCCCCGGGGAATTTACCCGCCGCGCTTTTGAGAATGGCCGCATGGATTTGACAGAGGCCGAGGCGGTGGCCGATCTGATTGCTGCGCAGACCCAGCTGCAAAAAGCGCAGGCCTTGCGCCAGATTGATGGCGGTTTGCGGCAGCTTTATGAGAGATGGACTCATGAATTAAAGAAGATGCTGGCGCATATGGAGGCCGATCTTGAATTCCCGGATGAGGATGATCCGCAAGGCGTTTTTGAGCAAAGCCAGCAGCGCATTGCCGGAATTGCCAAGGAAATTGAGGGCCATTTGCAGCAAGGGCGGCGCGGGGAGCGTTTGCGCGAGGGTATTCAGATTGCCGTTCTGGGCGCGCCGAATGCCGGGAAATCCAGCCTTGTGAATACATTGGCGCAGCGGGAAGTGGCGATTGTTTCGGATCTGGCGGGCACAACCCGCGATGTCATTGAGGTGCATCTGGATCTGGAGGGGTATCCGGTAACATTGCTGGATATGGCGGGGCTTCGTGAGTTGGCGGAGCAAAGCGCGGGGCATGAGGCGCTGGAGCGTGAAGGGATTCGCCGGGCCTTGCGCCGGGCCGAGGAGGCGGACATTGCCTTGCTGCTGTTTGACGGGGGATTGGCCGAGCCTGATCCGATGACATTGGCGCAGATGGATGATCGCGCCCTTGTGGTGATAACCAAGGCAGATGAGCCGGTTGGCATTGATTATGAGGCCCCGGCCTTGCGTGTTTCGGCGCAAAGCGGCAAGGGGCTGGATGAGTTGATTCGGCGGATAACGGAACGCTGCGCCGGGCTGGCGGGCCGCGGGGACGGGCTTGCGCCCACGCGCATGCGCCACCGCGAGGCCCTGATGTTGGCGCTTGATGATCTAAGGCGCTCGGAAGCGGCTGCTTTGCCGGAATTAATGGCAGAAGATGTTCGATTGGCGGTGCGCCATATCGGGCAGATCACGGGCCGCGTTGATGTGGAAGACATTCTGGATATTGTTTTCCGCGATTTTTGCATTGGGAAATAAGCGCCTTTATCAATTTTCTGGCGTTTTTCCACAGCTTCCCGTATAAAACCAGCCTATGAAAACCACATATGATGTCATTGTAATCGGCGGTGGGCATGCGGGCTGTGAGGCGGCCGCAGCCGCGGCGCGCATGGGCGCGAATACCGCCCTTTTGACGCATCGTCTGGATACGATTGGCATCATGTCTTGTAATCCGGCGATTGGCGGTCTTGGCAAGGGGCATCTGGTGCGCGAGATTGACGCGCTGGATGGGGTGATGGGCCGCGTTATTGACCGCGCCGGGATTCAGTTCCGGATACTCAATGCCTCCAAGGGGCCAGCCGTGCGCGGGCCGCGCGCGCAGGCAGATCGCAAATTATACCGCCAAGCCATGCAGGAGACCTTGCAGGATTACCTCAATCTGACTTTGCTGGAAGGCGGGGCGGAAGATTTGATTATCGGTGCAGATGGCGCGGTTGAAGGCGTTATTATGGGCGACGGGCGCGAATTAAAATGCCAGGCCGCGATTATCACCACGGGCACGTTTTTGCGCGGTCTTATTCACCGCGGCATGGAGAAAATACCAGCCGGGCGCGTGGGCGAGAAGCCGGCCATTGGTCTGGCCCAGACATTGGAGCGCCTGAAATTCCCCTTGGGGCGGCTCAAGACGGGGACGCCTGCGCGGTTGGATGGCCGAACCATCAATTGGGCGGCGCTGGAGGAGCAAAAGGGCGATGACCCGCAAGTGCCGTTTTCCTATCTGACGGACAAGATCCGGGTGCCCCAGATTTCCTGCTACATGACCTATACCAGCGCCGAGACGCATAAAATTATTGCCGATAATTTGCATCTCTCAGCCATGTATTCCGGGCAGATCAGCGGCACAGGGCCGCGCTATTGCCCTTCGATCGAGGATAAAGTCGTGCGCTTTGCCGATAAGGCGCGCCATCAGGTCTTTCTGGAGCCGGAAGGTCTGGATGATCCCAGTGTTTATCCCAATGGTATTTCGACCTCGCTCCCCATTGATGTGCAGGCCCAGTATATTCGCAGCATTGCAGGACTTGAGGCTGCTGAGGTCTTTGAGTGGGGCTATGCGATTGAATACGACTATGTCGATCCGCGAAGCTTGAAATCTACCCTTGAGTCCAAAATTTTGCCGGGATTGTTTCTGGCAGGCCAGATTAACGGCACGACCGGATATGAAGAGGCGGCGGCGCAAGGTCTGATGGCCGGGATTAATGCAGCCTTGCTCGCCGGGGCTGTTTCACGTGAAACAGTTCAGGATTTCACATTGGACCGGGCCGAGGCCTATATCGGGGTCTTGATTGATGATTTGATTACGCGGGGCGCACCAGAGCCTTACCGTATGTTTACCAGTCGCGCCGAATATCGCTTGCGCCTGCGTGCCGACAATGCCGATCAGCGACTGACCGGGAAGGGTATTGAGATTGGCTGCGTTGATGGTGTGCGGGAGGCTGTCTGGTCAGAAAAATCCTCAAAACTTGCGGCCGCCCGTCATTTGGTGAAAAATAACATAGCCACCCCGACTATGCTGCAAAAACAAGGGGTTCACATTAATCAGGATGGCCAGCATCGGAATATATCTGAATTGCTGGGCGTATCCACAATCAGTTGGGATCAGCTGGCCACCATCTGGCCGGAAATGAATGATATTGCCCCCGATATTCGGGAGCAGATCGAGATTGATGCGCTTTATGCCGGTTATATGGAGCGGCATGAGGCCGATATCGAGGCCTTTCGCAAGGATGAGGGGCTGATCTTGCCGCGGGATCTGGATTATAGGGCCGTTGGCAGCCTGTCCAATGAGGTGCGCGCAAAGCTTGAGATGGCTCAGCCGGAGACATTAGGGGCAGCCTCGCGCATCCCCGGCGTGACCCCGGCAGCGATCATTGCCTTGTTGCGGCATGTCAAACGCAAGGATCACAAAAACGCAGCCGCCCATAATCCGGAGCCGGAATCGGATGCCGCCTGACGAATTTTTGCACTCGCTCCATGTTTCACGTGAAACGATTGAAAAGCTAATTATCTATCGCGATTTGCTGTTTAAATGGCAAAGGGCCGTCAATCTGGTCAGCGCCAAAACTTTGCCGGAGGCTTGGGAGCGGCATTTTGTCGATTCGGCGCAGATGCTTCCTTATTTACCGCAAAATACAGGTGTGCTGGCCGATCTGGGCAGCGGGGCCGGATTCCCCGGTTTGGTGCTGGCGATTCTTAATCCGGGGCTGGAGGTTCATCTGGTCGAATCGGATGATAAAAAATGCCAGTTCATGCGTACTGTTTCACGTGAAACACAAACGCCTGTTAAAATTCATAATGATCGGATTGAAAAGGCCTATGATCTGGTTCGGCCCGATATGATCACGGCGCGCGCGCTGGCGGATCTGGGAAGTCTGTTTGACCTGGTTGTTCCCTGGGTTGGAGATAAACCGGATATTCAGATGTTGTTTCTGAAAGGGGCGGGTGCGGCTGATGAGATCGCGCAGGCGCAGGCCAGATATGATTTTGAATACAGGCTTTATCCCAGCGTCACACATAATGAGGCGGCAATTACGCATATCAGGGGCCTGAAAATTCGGAATTGATTGCTGTGTTGCCGCGTTGGCATAATGGCCGGGCATCAAGGCCATGTGTACAAACCCCTGATTTTCGAGTCAAAAAACTTGACCGCAAGGGCCTAAATTTTTCATGATGCCCTTGATCATCCCAACCCCGATTCCTTTGATAAGGTGAATGAAGCCATGAGCGCAGCCGCATTGAATGCCCGTTATTTCCGGCCGACCACCAGCCCCCGGATTCTCTCCGTGGCCAATCAAAAGGGCGGTGTGGGCAAGACCACAACCGCGATCAATCTGGCAACGGCCTTGGCCGCGGTCGGTAAATCGGTGCTGCTGATTGATCTCGACCCGCAGGGCAATGCCTCAACCGGGCTGGGTGTGAAGCGCGCGAGCATCCGCAAAAGCGTTTATGATCTGATTTTTGATGGCGGCGATGCCGGCGAACTTGCCGTTACCACCCGCGTGCCGCGCCTGAATGTTATCCCATCCTCGATCCATCTATCGGGTGCGGAGATTGAGTTGGTCAATGCCGAATCGCGCGAGTTTCGCTTGCGGGATCCATTACAGGCTTTGACCGGATATGATTACGTGATTATTGACTGCCCGCCATCCTTGAGCCTTTTGACATTGAATGCTCTGGTGGCTTCGGATGCGGTGGTTGTGCCGCTGCAATGCGAATTTTACGCCCTTGAGGGTTTAAGCCATCTGGTAAAAACCATTGAGCGTGTCCGCAAAAGCTTTAATCCCGATCTGGATATTCATGGCGTGGTGCTGACCATGTTTGATGGCCGGAATAATCTATCGAATATGGTGGCATCTGATGTGCGCGAACATTTCGGTGACAAGGTTTATGAAACGGTAATCCCGCGTAATGTCCGCCTGTCCGAGGCGCCGTCATTTGGTTTGCCGGCAATTGTGTATGACATGAAATCGCCCGGCGCGCAGGCCTATATTCATCTGGCGCGCGAGGTCATTCGCCGTGAAAAAACATTAATCCAAGAGGTAGCATAATCATATGAGCGATGATCTGGACATGAAGCCCAAAAAGCGTGGCCTTGGCCGCGGCTTGAATGCCCTGTTTGAAGATGAAGAGGGTGTGTATCCGCAGGTTTCAGAAGATGGCCATACGCCGGGGCGCAAGCGTGACATGCTGGGGATTGAACTGCTGGCGCCGGGCGAGTATCAGCCGCGCCGTGTGTTTGATGATGAATCCATTGAAGAGCTGGCGGAATCTATCCGCAATCATGGTCTGCTGCAGCCTATTTTGGTGCGGAAACTGAAAAACCGGGATGATCGTTACGAGATTATCGCGGGCGAGCGCCGCTGGCGCGCCGCGCAAAAGGCGCAGTTGCACGAGGTGCCGGTGGTGGTGCTGGATCTGCCCGATACCGAAGTTCTGGAGATTGCGCTGATTGAAAACCTCCAGCGCGAGGATTTGAACCCGGTTGATGAAGCGCTGGGTTATCAGCGCCTGATGGAGGAATTCGGGCACACGCAGGAAAAGCTTGCCAAGGCGCTGGGCAAAAGCCGTCCTTATATTGCCAATATGGTGCGCTTGCTGGCGCTGCCGGAGCGCGTGCTTAATCATGTGCGCGAAGGGAAATTGAGCGCCGGTCATGCGCGGGCGCTGATTACATCCGATAATCCGGAAGAATTGGCGCGTACGATCATCGCCGGGAATATGAGCGTTCGTCAGGCCGAGCAGCTGGTTTCCGGCAAGCCGGGCAAGGAGCCGGGCGATAAGGGCGCAAGCAAATCCTCATCCGGTGGTTCGGCGGTGCGCTTTGTTAAAGATGCCGATACGCTGGCGCTGGAAAAGGAAATGTCCGATCTTTTGGGCATGAGCCTGAGCATCGAGGCGCAAAGCGATCATACAGGCCGGGTGACTATCAATTTCAAATCCCTCGATCAGCTCGATGATCTGCTGCAGCGCCTCTCAAGCCAGCCAGCCGGCAAAAGGCTGATGGGTTAATTCAGCGTATGGCGCTGATCGATAAAATCGCCTGCGCGCAAAGCGTCTCTACGGGCGCGCCGGTTTGTTTGGTTTGGGCCTCCAGATCTGCGAGGCGATAGAGAATGCGTTCCAAGGCAGGCATGGACCAGCGATTGGCCTGCGATTTAAAGGCGGGTTCTTGCTTGAAGAAAATGGGCGGGCTTAGGGATTTCACAATCCCTTCCAGATTCTCGCCTTCTTCCATGCGCGCTTTGGTCAAATGCAGCTTGCGGAAGTGATTTTGCAGGGCGCGCAGCATGGCGATATCGGCCATGCCTTCATCGACAAGAGTTTGCAGCGCCTTAAGCGCGCCTTGCGGGTTGTTGCCAGCCGTTGCATAGATCAGATCATCCAGCGATTGCGCCCCGGCAGCGCCGCAAATATCCATGACATCGATCAAGGTCACAGGGCCGGGTTCGGCGCCTTTATAGGTAATGATTTTATCCAGCTCTGACCGGACCTTCATCCGGTTGCCGGAAATATTGGCGGCCAGCCAGATGACGGCATCGTTATCAATGCGGCGCTCGGCGGCTTGCATGGTTTCGCGGATCAGGCGGCCCAGATCTTTTTCATCCTCGACATAGCAGGGCACAGCGGCGGCATTTTTGGCTTTCTCGCACAGGGCCCGCAGGCTTGATTTTGTGCCAAGCTCGCCAGCCTCCAGGATAATCAGCGCCTCATCATTGGGTTTTTCGAGATAGGATTTGATCAGCGGCGTGAGGGAATCGGCGGCATTTTCCACGCGCACGACGCGGCCCCCGCCCATCATGGAAATGGCATAGGCCTCGTCCATCAATCGTGCCGGGTCGCTATCCAGCGTATCGGTATTCAAGATCGCCACATTAAAGGGGTCCGTCATATCGGCAACAACGCTTTGCCCGATCAGTTTGGCGCGTTCGCGCATCAGCCCGTCATCGGGTCCGTAAACCAGTACGACACGCGCCGCAGGATTGGGCGCGCGCACAAAGGGTTCGATATCCCGGTATGTCAGCTTCATAAAAAGGATTTAAGCATGGGCGGCGCGGGGCTGGCAATCGCCATTGGCGCTTCTTTCGAGTTTGCTCGCAAAAATCATGCGGTTATTCAGATGCGGGTCGCGCAGCATTGCCGCATCGTATTCGTTCTGCCAGTTTTGCGCGGTGGCCAGATCGGAAAATAGCAAGCGGTTGATTTTGGCATCGGTGCAGCCGCTTTCGCAGATATCTAAAATCGGCGCAAGGAAGGCGGCATGGGATGCGATTGATTTTGCCCCGGCCAGCAGATGGCCGAATTTTTGGGCAAATTCACTCATATTCCCATTGCCATAGGCAATATCAAAAAATGCGCCGTTATGGTTGCGGGCCGCGTCATATGCTGCCTTGAGGAGGGGCTTTGTAGCCGGGGATTGCAGATCAAACCCGAATTGCATCAGAAGCCCATCAATGCCGGCGGCGAAATTCTCATCAGCGGCCAGCGCCGCGGTAATCAGCAATGCGGAGGCTGGCTGGTGCGCGCCAACGCCAAATATGCGGGCCTCGTAACGGTGGCCGGTTACATTTTGTCCGGCTTCATCCTTTAGGGCGGCGATTTTTACATCCGGCCAAAGGATGCTTTGCGCGAACCAGTAATTGGTGGCGGTGTTGAGGCCTTGCTTTTTTAGTTCGTTAAAGCTTGTCCAGCTGCCCGACGGCAGACGCACCATTGCGCCCGTCTGGTCGTAATAGACAAATAAGGGGTTGTTCATCACCTGATCAATATGGCGGGTGATGTATTCCGCGCCCGATTGCACATCGAACAGGTATGACGGAAACAGGCCGCGATCTTTCAAGGCCGCGCGGTGCTTCATGCCGTGATGATAGGAGGCAGGCGCATCGCCATCAAACCCGGAAGAATTTTCAAGCAGCAAAAATAAAAATGGCGCCAGCACATAAAGCCGCCGGACATTTTCCAGCATGTGATCAGGGTTTTTGTAGCTGACTGAGACTTGCGTGGATTTGCAGATCGCAAAATAGGCGGCAATATCCATCATATCTTCACGGGGCGGGCCAAAAAACGCCTGATAGCGCGGGATATCGACAAGGCTGGATAGCAGCGCGGGAACTGTAATGCCGGGTTGATCCTGAAAGAAGGAGCGCTTGAGGCCGTGGGCGGCCGCGGCATCTTCCAAGGCTTTCATTTTGGCGTAGGTGTCCTCGATGATGGTATCAAGGCCATGAATATCGGCGGCAATGCTGCCGGCTTCCAGCGTGTCGGATGTCGGTTCATTCCGCACCCAGTCGCCGGGGTGAAGCTGATGCGCCTTTTGCATCACAAGCTTGTTTTCCGGCGCATTCATGATGCGTAATCCGGCATCGTCCTTTTTGAAAAAGGCCAGCTCGACCTCGGTGCCGAATTTCATATCCGCACCGGAGCCTTGATAAAGCGGCAGCATTTCTTCCGCCGTTTCAATGCGGGCGAGATCGTGAGCGTTGACGTCAGACATGAATGATAAACCTTTTCCCCTTGGCGCGGCCCATTAGGCTACAGCAAAGAGATGGTTTGGCAAGATTGATTATCAAGGCTCTGTTGGTTCGGGGGCAGGATAAAGCGGGCCAAGTTCCCGTGTCATGGCGACAAAGCGCTTGGGGCTGCGGCCGACGGCTTCGCGGAAGCGCATTGCCGGGCTGGATCCTGTTTCGCAATCGCGGTCAATCTGGGCAAGGCCGGGGAATCGGTCCAGCATGGGCGCCGTAACATCGCGGTGGAATTTATGCGCGGCTTCCAGCAGATTGGTTTTGCCAAATCGTAAATCAGCAAAGGATTTGAAATTGGCCTTAGCGACAGAATCGAGCGTCTTTGTCAGCAAGGGGATGCTGGCGGCAGGATTATCCGGGCTAAAGCCGCAATCGGCGGCAAACTGGTCCACGGCATTGCCAAAATTCTCATCCGCGGCCAAGGCGAAGCTGATCGCGGCAACGCCTTGTTCTTGCGTGGCGGCCCCGGTATCAAAAAAGCGCGCCTCAACGCGGCGGCTGCTGGGGCCGGCCGGGGTGTCCGGGATATAGGACATGGTGATCAGCCCGTATTGGATGCTGGAGGCCATGATGTAGTTTTCGCGGGTTTGCAGTTCCTTTGGCAGGTCGCGGAAGCTTGTCATCTGACCGGGCTCATCAAAATAGCGCAGGCGCGTATAGGAATCCTCAGTTTCGGGATCGTAGTAATTAAAGAGGCGCGTATCCCAGACCTGTTCATTCCAGCCGGATAAAAAGGCCTTTGCCCCGGCTTCGTCAATTTTTTCAATGTTGCCAAGCACCGGGAAGGCATTTTGTGTGCCGCCGGCTGTTTGCAGTCTGCGGGCCAGTGTCAGATTGGAGCGCACAGCGCCAAATTTATTATCATCCAGATGGGCAAAGGGCGGCACGCTGGACATGACGCTGGCCAGTACGGGCGCAATATGCGCGAGGCGGTTGAAATATTGCAGCACGCCAAGGGCCGATCCGGTCGTCATGGAAGATTGTACGCCTGCCACGCTGATAAAATTACGGGCGCGTGCCGGGTTATTGGCCATGAAGAAGTTGATGAAGCTTTGTGGGCGCGGGTTTGGCCCCTGATGGATATGTGTACGCGACAGATCGCGGTAGTCGGACCATGGCAAAAGGCTGTAGGGCAGGATTTTGTGGCCCAGTTCTGCAATCGCGGGTTCAATGGTTGTAAGCGCCTGTGTCAGTTCATCCACGGCGGCTTGCGGCCCTTGCGCGGCGGTGAAGGGGAGGTCGTTTTTAACCTCGAACATGGTGCTGGCGGCTTCGACACTGATGTCGGCCTTGCCGGTGAGATTTTCGCGCAAGGCATTGAAAGTCTTAATGCTCGCGCCGTTCAGGTCCGCATCCACAAAGTGGAGTTCCTTTTCCAGCCCTATGCGCGGCTGATCGCCGAAGCGGAAAAATTCTTCGTTCGTTTGCTCCGGCCCTTCGACCAGCGCAAGATTTTTATTGATAAATGACATAGTGGCTCAAAGCTCCCTAAACAGCATTATGTTGGTTTTTCTGTGGTTTAGTAGGAACCACAGATGAAAAATTTGTTTTTATCATGCTGTGGCGCTTTAGCTTTTTTAACGTGGTGCAAGCTGATCCTTCAAATGCCACGATATTTTAATTGCGATAATATAGTGCAATCTGCCCTGAAATTGCAATGAGAATCTTACAAAATTTATTACTGTAATTTTTCGCTTTCGCGCTTGAAGTACAGGCTCGTTTGCAGCTCGATCTGGCGTGCCATATCGGTCAGGACGTTTTGGCGCGTATTTTCTTCCGAGACACGGTTGGTGAATTCGCTGCCCAGGATGTTATAGCTGGCAATGCTGCGGATGCGGCGGTTAATGAGTATTTCGCCGGTGACTTTATCCGCCAGCAACAGGTCAGCCTCGATTTTGAGCTGGCCGCGCGTGGCATCGGAATCTTTGGTAATGTCCAGATCGCTGCGGTTTTCCTTTAAATTGGCCACTTCAAGGCGATAGGCGGGATTGACCGGACGCCCGCTGCGGTAGAACCGGTCAATGAGCATGTTCCGCAGCATCTGCCCCTCGCGGTTAGGGATATTGGCAATCTCGGTATAGGCCAGAAAATCTTCCTGTCCGTAATCGCGGGTTCCTTGCTGGCCGTACATGGGGCTGTAACCGCAGGCGGCGAGGGTGATAACGCTGAGCAATAATAAGAATCTGAACATTTTTTATCCTACGACAACATTAACAATTCGCCCCGGCACGACGATGATTTTTTTGACGCTGAGGCCTTCGATGGCCTTTTGTACGTTATCTTGTGCCAAAGCCGCAGTTTCAAAAGCCTTTTGATCGGCATTGCTGGGCAAGGTGATATTGGCGCGAAGCTTGCCATTGACCTGTACGCCTATGGTGACGGTATCGCTGGCCAGCAGGGATTCATCGAATTCCGGCCAGTTTTCTTCAACCAGTAACGTCTTATGCCCCAGCAGGGACCAGAGCTCCTCGGCCAGATGCGGCATCATCGGGTTGAACAATTTGATGAGAGCTTCGGTGCAGAACCGCAATGTGGCGGGGTCCGGGCTTTCTTCGCGGGCATATTTCTCCAGCGCATTGGAAAATTCGCGGATGCGGGCCACGGCTTTGTTCATGGCGAAGGCCTCAATATCATCGCCCACGCCCTTGATCGTGCGGTGGGCCATGCGGGTGATATCGGCGGGCGTTCCGGCTGGTGTACGTGCCGCATCCTTGATGACGGGCAAAACTTCTTCGACAAAACGGTGCAGGCGGTTCACATAGCGCCATGCGCCCTCAATCCCGCTTTCCGTCCATTCCAGATCGCGTTCCGGCGGGGAGTCGGACAGGATAAATAAACGCGCGGCATCCGCCCCGTACGTGTTTAGAATATCTTCCGGGTCCACCACGTTCTTCTTGGATTTGGACATCTTTATCGAGGGGCCGACGACGGCTGATGATTTATCGGCCAGTTGTTCATATTCGGCCGGGGTAATCCATTTCCCGTCCTTCTGGTACGTCTCATGCGTGACCATGCCTTGGGTAAAGAGGCCCGTGAAAGGCTCGGAGGTCTCGATAATCCCGCAATCGCGCATGGCCTTGGTAAAAAACCGCGCGTACAGCAAATGCAATACGGCGTGTTCAACCCCGCCGATATATTGCTCGACCCCGCCGCCTGCGGGCATCCAGTATCCGGCCTTATCCTTTCCAACGGGCGCAGTGTCATTATGCGGATCGCAATAGCGGAATTGATACCAGCTGCTCTCGAAAAACGTATCAAACGTATCGGTTTCGCGCGTGGCGGGCTTGGCGCAGGATGGGCAATTCACATGTTTCCATGTCGGGTGATGGGAAAGCGGGTTGCCGGGTTTATCGAAGGTGACGTCTTCCGGCAAGGTCACAGGCAATTGATTTTCCGGCACAGGTACAGGGCCGCAAGAATCACAATAAATAATTGGAATCGGGCATCCCCAGTAACGCTGGCGGCTCACGCCCCAATCCCGCAGACGGTATTGGGTTGTGCCGAAACCGTTTTTCAAATCTTCGCAGCGCTTGATGACTTCAGCCTTGGCCGCGTCAATCTCCAGCCCGTCCAGCCACTCCGAATTGATCAGCTTGCCGGGGCCGGTATAGGCCTCTTTCTCGATGGGCTCGTCGGAGGAAATCACCTGACGTACGGGCAAATTATATTTCTTGGCGAAATCAAAATCGCGCTGGTCATGGGCGGGAACGCCGAAAATGGCGCCTGTGCCGTAATCCATCAGGATGAAATTGGCGATATAAATGGGAATTTCACGGCCCAGCAGCGGGTGCGTGGCCGTATAGCCGGTATCAAAGCCCAGCTTTTCCGCCTGTTCAATGGCGGCCTCGGATGTGCCCTGTGCCTGACAGCTTTTAAGAAATTCCTCAAAGCCGGGTTTGCCCTCGCACAAGGATTTTGCCATCGGGTGATCGGGGGCCAGGCCCATAAAGGCCGCGCCGAACAGGGTGTCAGGCCTTGTTGTATAAACTTCGATATTTTTATCCTGCCCGGTGATGCTCCAGTTGAATTGCAAACCCTGAGATTTGCCGATCCAGTTTTCCTGCATGATGCGGACTTTTTCCGGCCAGCGATCAAGCTTTTTGACATCTTGCAGCAATTCTTCGGCGTAATCGGTGATCTTCAAGGCCCATTGGTTGAGCTTGCGGCGCTCGACGGGCGCGCCGGTGCGCCAGCCCTTCCCATCCACCACCTGTTCATTGGCCAGAACGGTATTATCGACGGGGTCCCAATTGACGACGGATTCCTTGCGATAGGCAATCCCGCGCTCCAGAAATTTGAGGAACATGGCCTGTTCATGGCGGTAATATTCGGGTTCGCAGGTGGAAACTTCGCGGTACCAGTCAATGGACAGGCCCATGGATTTGAGCTGCTCGCGCATTTGCGCGATATTGGCCCTTGTCCATTTTCCGGGATGTTCGCCGCGTTCAATGGCGGCGTTTTCCGCCGGCAGGCCAAACGCGTCCCAGCCCATCGGGTGCATGACGTTATAGCCGGATGCTTTCCTGTATCTGGCCACCACATCACCGAGCGTATAGTTGCGGACATGGCCGACATGGATGCGCCCGGATGGATAGGGGAACATTTCCATCACATAATATTTTGGCTTGGCGGAGGTGTCGCTGACGCGGAAGGAATCTTTCTCCGCCCAGATATTACGCCATTTTTCTTCCGCCTCGCGGATATTGTATCTTTCGCTCATGGGGGAAATTTGTAGCGGAAATCAGGCGCGGCGGCAAGGGGATGCGCGGCAGGCCCGGCTGGTCAGATGTCAACACCCATCACGGCATGCGGCCAGGATTGCAGGTTCTCAATAATATGCCGGTCACCTTCGGCGATAACATTTTTCATGTTGTTGCGAATGGTTTCAAGCGCTTTGTCCAGGCGCATATTATCGCCGCGCTCCTGATATATTTTTGTGATGGCGCGGCCAATAAATGTCTGGCCGGGGTCCTTGGGGTTTTCTCCTGTGTTCATCGTAAACCAGCGTATGGCCGTATCGCTGAACGGGCAGATTACCTTGCGGGCGCCAAATTTGGAATGAAAGGCGCTGCGGAATATTCCGGCTGTGCGCGCGGCGGGTATGCCCGCGGCAATATCATCTATGGTTACATCGTGGCGGCCTTCCTCCTGTGCTTTGGCCAGCGCCGCGCCGCCAAAAAATAAAGGGACATTGGAAATATCAATAGAGTTCAGCACAAAGGTTACAATAAAGCTGCCGGCGTATTCCTGCGTGCGGTGGGCCTGTCTCATGGCATCATGCAGATCATAGGAAAACTGGCGAATTCCTGATTGCAGCAAGGCAAAGCCCATCCAGATTTCCGGGTTGGCTTCATAGAATTCATAGGTTTGCAAAAGATGCTCTTGCGTGAAATGCCGCCTGTCGTGGCGGATATCCAGCATATCAGAGCGGCCCGCATAAGGGCAGCCGCCGCGCCCGCCGCGCACCTCATGTTCCAGCGACTGCCGTGTCATGTCGATGCGTCCGCTGGAGGGCATTGCCTTGATGCGCGGCAGTGATCCTGTGCTGAGATATTCGCGGTGGGTTTGAAAATTGGCATCCGGGCCATGCAGGGCCGGTAATTTTAAAAATTCTTCCAGATAGGCGCTAACAGTTTCATCCGGGAAATAGAGTGCCAGCCCGTCATGGAAGGATTTGCGAAAGGCTGTGATCATTTCCTGCGGCACATTTTCGGGCATCTTATAGGTATCTGAAAATTCTGATGCGCCCCAGGTAAAGTCCTGAAACCCGGGATCGGCGCCCATGCGGCGCTTGGCGGTGGCGTGGTTGAACTGGCTGTAGCAGGCATGCCCCGGCCCGGTGGGGACCCGCACCTCATTGGTTTGGTGGCGGCGAATATCTTGAAATTTTTCAGGCCCGTAGATGCGCACGGAGGGGTCAGCCAGTATCTGTTCTACCAGCTTTTCAATAATGTCCGCGCTTTCCGGGCTATAAGGCATGCCCGGAAAACTAGCATAATGTTATGAAAACATCAAGTTTCTGAAAGCTGGCTTCTAGCGTTAGTCGGCCAGCTGCGCGTTTTTAATCTGGCGCGCGCGGGTGAGGATTGAATCCTCAAGCTGACGCGCTGTATCAGCCGAAGGCGCAGCATCGCGCCAGCCATTGCCGGTCATTTCCTGCTTGAAAATGCGGACGCGTACACCATCCGAGCGCAATTCACGGCCCAGAATAAAGACATTCAGCTTAAAGCGCTCATCGGGTGTTTCCGGGGCGGAATACCAGTCTGTCAGGATCACGCCGCCAAAGGGGTCGGCGCTGGCCAGCGGCATAAAGGAGACTGTGTCGAGCGAGGCGCGCCAGAGATAGCTGTTCACCGCGATGCCGGATTGGCCGTCTTCGGCGCGATCGCCTTTAAAGAGGCCCAGGCCATCTCCGCCAAAAATGCTGGCTGGCTTGGCATAGATATCGCCGCCTGTATCGGCCTGATCCGCGCCGGTTGGGTATTTGGCTTCGCTTTCCATACCCAGGGACGCGCAGCCTGCCAGCATTGGTGCGGCGATTGTCAGTGCGGAGAATAAAACCAAAACATTTTTCATATTACAAATCCTTCCGGGTGGCCCTTATGCGGGCTTATAAATATTGTCCGGTCATAGCATGACCCGAATGGGCAGGCAAGAGTAGGGCGGCGTATTGGCGGATTTCTGCTGCGGAAAATACTTGTTGCAAAAAAGTCACTATCACGGGGTTTTGTTGCAAAAAATGCACAAAGCCTGATTGACCCTTTTTAATATTCGGCGGTAAGGTTGTTCTACCGTAGCAATACGGGTCAGGTTTTTAGGGTAATTTGCTACTGCTTAAGTCCTTAAATTCTCAAACCAAATGTAAAATTTTCGATTGGAGAAAACAATGAAAAAACTACTTCTTAGCAGCGCTGCCGTATGCGGTCTCGCAATGGCTGCCACACCTGCTTTCGCCCAGGTAGAACTGGATGTTGGCGGTTACTTCAAAGGCTATGGTGCCTATGTTGATCAGGACGAAAGCGCTGACATCAACGCTGGCGTTGCTGGCGTTCAGACTGGCGAAGTCAACGACTTCGACATGATCCGTGACACAGAAATCCATTTCACAGGCGAAACAACTCTGGACAACGGTCTGACAGTTGGCGCGCACTTCGAATTCGACGCTGATGGCGGCGATGGCATGGCAACAGATGAATCCTATGCCTACTTCACAGGCAACTGGGGTCGCGTTAACATCGGTGATGAAGATGGTGCAACGTACCTTCTGCAGGTTGCTGCTCCTTCCGCTGATGAAAACATCGACGGTATCCGTCAGTTCGTTCAGCCTGTAAACTATGGCCGTGAAGTCAACGCTGCCACACTTACAGCGCTTGGTCTTGGTACAACACCTGCGATTTCTTTTGATTATGACCACGATATCACAGGCAAGTCCTCCAAAATCACATACATGACACCTATCTTCAACGGCTTCCAGGCTGGCGCTTCGTTTACGCCTGACACTGACGGCTTTGCTGATGACCTCGAAGGTATCGGCTTTGATGATGTTGATGACACATTCGGCCGCACATACGAAGCTTCTGCTCGTTACGAAGGTCAGTTCGACATGCTCGGCTTCATCCTTGGCGCTGGTTACTCGCATGCTGAACTGGAAAACAGCGTTGTTCCTTTCGCTGCTTCTAACCCGACAGACGACCGCAATGCATGGAACGTTGGTCTTGACCTGAACATCGGCGCATTCGGTATCGGTGCGGCGTACATGGAAGATGATATGGGTGAGCTGGCTCAGGTCGCTGCTGTGTCTCCTGCAACAAACGATGAAGAAGAAACATTCGTTCTTGGCGTTGACTACACAACTGGTCCGTTCAAGCTCGGCGCTTCTTACTTTAACCAAGAAAACACAGCTGGCGCAGCGGGTCTGGAATCAGACCGTTATTCCGGCGGTGTGACTTACACATACGGCCCCGGTATGACATTCCGTGGTTCGGTTGGCTACATCGAGCATGAAGCAGAGACTGCTATCTTCGGTGCAGACGACGAAACAGAAGCGACTTACGTTCTGCTTGGAACGCAAATCAACTTCTAATTTTTACGAATTATCGTATAGAGATCTTACTAATACGGGCGCTGACCTAGTTGTCAGCGCCCCTTTTTTTTGCTGTGTGATTTGATATGCTTGAGCGCATGAGCATTGCCGAAAATATCGCCGCCATTCATGAAAACATCGCCGCCATATGTCAGGAATGGAAGCGCAAGCCTTTCGATGTGACTCTGGTTGCGGTCAGCAAGATGCAGCCTGACGAGCGTATTGAGGCGGCACTTGAGGCAGGCCAGCGCGTCTTTGGCGAGAACCGCGTGCAGGAAGCGCAGCAGCGCTGGGCTGCGCGGCGCGTATCTTATCCTGATCTGAAACTGCATTTGATTGGCGCCTTGCAGACCAACAAGGCGGCGGATGCTGTGGCGCTGTTTGATGTGATTGAAACGCTGGACCGTGAAAAACTCGCGCTGGTGTTATCGGCCGAAATGAAAAAGCAGGATCGTCATCTGCCGTGTCTTATCCAGGTCAATACCGGGGATGAGGCCCAGAAATCAGGTATTGCGCCGGGCGATCTGCCGGCATTTCTGAAATTT
Organism: Alphaproteobacteria bacterium; assembly: GCA_035911135.1. GTDB lineage: Bacteria > Pseudomonadota > Alphaproteobacteria > Micavibrionales > Micavibrionaceae > JAMHWD01. The sequence continues at coordinate 77,539 of JAMHWD010000013.1, forward strand.
TGCCGCGCTGAATGCGGCCTTAATATATGTGGTTTGATGTGTATCCCCCCGGTTGATGACCCGCCGGCTTTTCATTTTGCCATGTTAAAAAAACTGGCCGATGAAAATGGCCTTGGGTTTTTAAGCATGGGTATGAGCGCTGATTTTGAAAAGGCTATTCCCTTGGGCGCGACCCATATCCGCGTGGGTAGCGGTGTATTTGGCGCGCGTCATGAATGATCATCAGCCTGATACAGGCCGCGAATTGCCGGATAAGAACAATATGCGTAATCCGCTGCTTAAGGCGCTTCCTCAGCGCATATTCTTTTTGATTTTTCTTGCTGTGCCGTTGCTGGGCGGGGTGCCTGTGCTATATGCCTATATCAAGGGAATCGAGAGCCTGAACTATCAGCAGGCGCAATGTTATATCATTCGCAATGAATGGGTTAAATCCTCATCAGGCGATGCGCGGCTTGATCTGGAATATTCCTATAACGTGGGCGGGCGCGACTACCGTTTCAGCCGGTATCAATGGGGGCTGGATAATCATGCCAGCGAACGCAACAAGGACACACGCAGATTTGTAAAATCGCAAACGCCAGGGGAGCAGGTTGATTGCTTTATCAATGCGGTATTGCCTTCGGACGCTGTTATCAAAACCGGCAGCACGCATAAGATTTATGAGGTTGTTTTTCTATCTCTGTTTTTATTATTCGGCAGCTGGGGGCTTTTTGTTGCGCTGTTCTATCCTGATTGGGCTGAAGAAAATTTCAAGATGGATGGCGATTCATCCGGCACGGATTAGGGCATAAAAAAACGCGGACAAAAATGCCCGCGTTCTCTTATCATTAAAATTTGCGATTAATGGAACTGATCAGCTTCTGTCGAGCCGGAAAGCGCAGTGGTCGAGGAATCGCCGCCGGTAATCGTCATCAGCACTTCATCGAAATAGCCTGTCCCGACTTCGCGCTGGTGACGCGTAGCGGTATAGCCGTCTTTCTCGCGGGAGAATTCACGCTCTTGCGTTTCCACATAGGCGCTCATGCCGCGCTCCATGTAGCCTTGCGCCAGTTCAAAAGAATGCAGATTCAGCAAGTGCCAGCCAGCCAGTGTGATGAACTGGAATTTATAACCCATAGCGCCCAGTTCTTTCTGGAATTTGGCGATCGTTGCATCATCCAGATTTTTCTTCCAGTTAAAAGACGGCGAGCAGTTATAAGAGAGCATTTTGCCGGGGAATTTTTTATGAACGGCCTCGGCAAATTCCTTGGCTTGCCCCAGATCCGGGGTGGATGTCTCCAGCCAGAGCATATCGGCATAAGGCGCGTAAGCCAGCGCACGTTTGATGGAGCTGGCCATGCCGGGCTTGATGTAGAAATACCCTTCCGATGAACGTTCGCCGGTCAGGAATTCATGATCAGCTTCATCGGCATCGGATTGCAGGAGATTTGCGCCCAAGGAATCGGTCCGGGCGATCAGAACAGATGGCACGCCCGCCACATCCGCGGCCAGACGCGCACCGGTTAATGTGCGGATAAAGTTTTTGGTGGGGATCAGAACCTTGCCGCCCAAATGGCCGCATTTTTTCTCTGCCGCAAGCTGGTCTTCGAAATGAACGCCGGATGCGCCGGCCTCGATCATGGATTTCATAAGCTCGAAGGAATGGAGCGGGCCGCCAAATCCGGCCTCGGCATCGGCGACGATAGGCGCGTGCCAGTGAATGCCATCATAATTGCCCTCGATGCGCTCGATCTGATCGGCGCGGGTCAGGGCATTATTGATCCGGCGCACGACATGCGGGACAGAATTAGAGGGATAAAGCGATTGATCGGGGTAGGTATTGCTGGAGAGGTTGGCATCAGCCGCCACCTGCCAGCCGGAACAATAAATAGCTTCCATCCCGGCCTTGACCATCTGCATGGCCATCGTGCCGGTCATACAGCCCAGCGAGTTCACGTAGGGGCGCTCATTGATCAGCTTCCAGAGGCGCTCGGATCCCACGCGCGCCAGTGTATTTTCCTCGACAATCGAAGGACGCAGGCGGATGACTTCTTCCGCCGTATAGGGGCGCTCGATCCCGGCCCATCTTTTGCTCGTGGACCAGATTTTTTTCATCGCATCGGCTTCGGCTTGCAATTCTTTCGGCAGGTCTTTTTTTGCGGGCTTTAACATGGGCATGGCGTTCATGGTTTTCTCCTTGGATTGAAGATTAAAGTTTTACGTAGGCGGGCAGTGTAAGAAACTCTATGAAATTGCCGTTCAGCACCAGAAGATCCAGAACTTGCGCGGCTTCATCATAATGCTGGGTGTCTCTGCGCTTAAGTTTTTCCAGCTCCTCGCTGCGGATTTTCTTGTAAAGATCGACAGTTATTGGCGTGCCATCATCACAAAGCGATCCATTTTTGATCCATTGCCAGAGCTGGGCGCGGGAAATTTCGGCCGTGGCGGCATCTTCCATCAGATTGTGAATAGCCACCGCGCCAAGGCCGGAAAGCCAGGCATTGATATATTGCAGGGCCACGTCAATATTCAGGCGCACAGCCGCCAGCGTGATAGCGCCCGGCGTGGATTTCAGGTTCAGAAGATCGGCGGCGGTAATATTGACATCATCGCGCTGGCGTTCGATCTGGTTGGGGTTTTTCTCTAATACGGCATCAAATTTTTCCTGCGCCAGCGGAATAAGATCCGGATGGGCAACCCATGTGCCATCGAAACCCAGCCCGGCTTCACGTTCCTTGTCGGCGCGTACGGCAGCAAAGGCGGCTTCATTGACGGCCTGATCCTTGCGCGAAGGGATAAAGGCCGCCATGCCGCCCATGGCAAATGCGCCGCGTTTATGGCAGGTCTTGACCAATAAATTGGCATAGGCGCTCATGAAGGGGACGGTCATTTTGACATCGGCCCGGCCGGGCAGAACCATATCCGGGCGATTGCGGAATTTTTTGATCGCAGAGAATATATAATCCCAGCGTCCGGCGTTCAGCCCCAGCATATGCTCGCGCAGTTCATAAAGGATTTCATCCATCTCAAAGGCGGCGGTAATGGTTTCAATCAATACTGTGGCGCGCAAGCTTCCGCGCTCCAGACCAAAATTATCCTCGGCATAGGTGAAAACATCGTTCCAGAGGCGCGCCTCAAGATGGGATTCAAGTTTGGGTAAATAGAAATAAAGCCCGGAGCCTTTTTGGATGGCGGCGTAATTGTGAAAGACAAAGAGGCCAAAATCCACCAGCGATCCTGATAAGGCTTCGCCGCCTATTGTCATGTGCTTTTCCGGCAGATGCCATCCGCGCGGGCGCACCAAAAGCCGGGCCAGCGGCGCATCACTACGCAAGGCATAGTGCTTTTCAGGCGTGGTCAGTGATATTGTGCCGCGCAGCCCGTCACGCACATTTATCTGGCCATCAATGATATTTTCCCATGTCGGGCTTGTGGCGTCCTCAAAATCGGCCATAAAACATTTGGCGCCGGAATTTAAGGCATTAATCACCATTTTCCGGTCAACGGGGCCGGTGATTTCCACGCGGCGATCCTTGATATCGTCAGGGATTGGGGCGATTTTCCATGTGCCGGCACGTATGGCGCGCGTTTCATTCAGGAAGTCAGGCAGGATGCCATTATCAAATTCTTTCTGGCGTTCAGTCCGCGCGGCCAATAATTCCAGCCGGCGTGCATTAAAATGCAGATGAAGATCAGCAAGAAAGCGCAGCGCATCTTTGGTAAGGATTTCGGTCATGGCCGGAATCTCGCGTCCTGTAATCAGGATTTCCGGCGCATGTAATGGTTTAGGGGCCATTGTCATGGGCGTTATTCTCTAACAAACAAGGGGGTTTGTGCAAGGCAGCATAAATAGAATTTGATCGCTATCCTCATTTTTTGATAGATTTTTCCTTATGGAAAAAATTCGAGTCGCAAAATTCAACACAGCTGCTAAGGCTAAGCCAGCCTATGATCACAAGTCAGTGTTTACAATTGATCCCGGCGGCGATGAGTGCCCGTATGAGATGAATGTTCGCGATGTCAACGAAGCCTTTGCCGCCGTTTGGCCGCGGCGTGAACCGTGGCTTCTTTCGGTTCTGCGCGAGGAAATGATCCTGTTGCAGGAAAAATACCACAGCCGGGATTTTTCCGACATTGCCGATCCTGCGGCCCCTTCCAATTTTCCAGCTTGCTATGAGGAGTTGATGCGCGGGTTGAACGAAACCACGCTGGCGGAAATTATCCGTATGGACAGCAATCTGGTTGTTGAATGTGGCGGCGATTTTTCCGGCGATAATTTTGTGACACAACTCCGGTGCGACCGTAATGATTTTGCCCCTGTGCCGCAGGCGGCCATCTTGCGCCAGCAAAGCGGCGGAACCTTCCGCCCCACTCTGGCGGTTGTCAGTAACGGTTAATCAGACCGGCAAGATCATCTGCCGTCCAGTTCGCCCCGACCAATTTGTCCCGCATATTGCCATCTTTATCTATGATGATTGTCTCAGGCAGGCGATAGGTTTGGAATTGCTCGCGGGTGATTTTTCCGTTTTCATCAAAGGCGATAAAAACATTTTTTGCATCAATGTTTTTAAAATTCTGTCTTTTGAAAAATTCATTCATTGCTGCTTCATTGGTATCGGAGGAAAGCGCAATCAAGATGATTTCATCCGGCACGTCCGCGGCCGCCTGAAGCAATAACGGAAATTCTTTGACGCAAGGCGCGCACCATGATGCCCAGAAATTCAGGATAATAATGCGCCCTTTGAAATCAGAGGCCCGGCGGGTTGTGCCGTTTTGGTCCGTGAAGGCAAAATCCGGCAAGGCATTTAAAGTTACACTGGGTGTGTTGTCTGTAATCCGGGCAGGCGGGGCGGGTGTAAAAAGGGCATCGGCCCCGGTCAGGCCCCAGCCAGCCAGCGATATGATCACCAGTATAATAAGATTACGCAGCATGGGTTTTGTCTCCCGCTCCGCGCTTAATAAGAAACAGCAAGGTCAATAAAATTGAAATTTCAGCAGCGCAGAAAATACCAAGACCTGTCGCCAGCCCCGATGTAAATCCATAGGAATGCAAACCAACATTGAGCAAATTCACGCCAAACCAGGCAAGCGCGACAATCACATTGAGGCATGAAAGGCTGGCGGCATATAAGGGGCCTTGCAGTAATCCGCTCATGCGCCCATGCTGCACCCAGATCAGCCAGAGCACAATCAAAAGAGCGCCGTTTTCCTTGGGGTCCCAGCCCCAGAAACGCCCCCAGCTTTGATCCGCCCAGATGCCGCCCAGCACAGTGCCCACACAGGTAAATAATAGGGCCAGCATGGATAATGACGACAAAAGCGCATATGAAATTTTCTGTTCCGCGCAGCGCGCCTGCTGCCAAAGCATGTAATGCGCCGCCATGGCGGTAAGAATTGAAAATCCGTAGCCCGCCGTGATGATAATGACATGGGTCGAAAGCCAGAAACTGGTATTTAAGACGGCGCTTAAAATCTCAAGGCTCTCGCCTTGCGGCAGGATCAGGGGCGCAAGCATCAATAATAATGCCGCGCCCAGATTGCCCGGCAGCATCAGCGTATTATCGCCGCGCCGGATTTTCATGATCAGGCCGCCAACAACACAGATCAGCGCCACAAATAAAACCGATTCATAAAGCGTGCCGACCGGCGGGCGGTCCAGTATAAGAATACGCGCAATAATGGCGCTTGAATGGATCGCCGCGCCAGATATTGTTAAGGCAAGGCTGGCTTTATTCCATCTTATTATGAATGCGCCGCAGGCCCCCAGATAAAGAAGGCTGGCGATCAGATAAGGCTGAAATGTGAGATAAAGGCGCTCTAATGAAAAGCGCCACGGCGCATAAAGATGGTCTTCAAGCGCCATATCCTGAAAGCCGGATATGGCCAGATCCCAGCCTTGCATGTCGCCGGCACGAAAAGACAGCGCCATTTTTTGCCATTGATTCAAGTATTGCGCGTTGCGCGGCGATCCTCCGCCCTGCAGCAGGATTTGCCATGGCGCATCCCATTGGCGCATCCCGGTATTTTGCCAATCCAGCGGCATGATCTTGAAGATAGAATTTTTTGCGCCGGCCTCGCGCAGTACATTTATCTGGAAGCCGAGATAGGCGATTTTTTGTTCTTGCGCGCTGTAATTTTTCGGATCATCGCCTTTGGCCGTTACAATAGATTGGATGCGGGCGTTCAAATCGGCATCCAGATTGTAAAGTTCACGAAAATCAATATCGGCATTATCCGGGAATTTTTGCTTATAGATATCGGGTAGATCGACATCCAATGGCAATAGCATTGAAAAGCTTCGCATTATCTGCATCAGGATTTCAGCGCCGTTATAAATATCAAGAAATTTTTTCTGTTCGGCCGTCAGCTTCGCAGCCGGGATTTCAAAAAGGGCTGCCGCGGATTTGCGCCCCTTCTCCAATGGCGCTTTTATATCCTGCAGTGAATAGTAATCCGGCCCGTCTTCCGGCAGGCCCATCTGATGCTTGATGCGTTTGTCCTTGATCAGAAATATTTTTTCCTGCGCGATTTGCCCCGGATCAAACAGCGCCAGCGCCAGCCACGCAATGGCTGGCTTCCCGCCCGGATTATGGCTTCCGGTGATTAGCCGAAATTGTGATTGGGCAAAGCTATCCAGCGGGCGAATGCGCCCCTCGTGGGCGATGGGGATTTGCGAGAATTTCTGATAATCAAAAGCCTCCAATTCAATATTTTTAATATTGGCTTCACCGGCATGAGCCGGCAGGGCCGCATAAAAAAACAGAAACATCAAGAAAAGGAAAAAGCGCATCAGGATTTCCTTTTTCTGGTGCGGAAGGAAAGCGCCGTTTGTATCAAAAGGCCAATAGCAATGATGCCTGTTCCGATATAGGGGAAATAGCGACCTTTGTTTTCGACGACGCTTAGGATTGTAATTTCGCTCATGGCGTTTTGCTCGAAATCGGATTGATAGAAAATGTAACCTTTGTAGCGCAGCGGAGCGTTCATCTCGATCAGGGCCTTCCATTCGGCCTTCCCATCTAAAACCCTAACGTCTGATTCGTAGCCGCGGGCCGTGTTACTGCCGGGGTAGTCGATCTTGCGGAAATCATCAAGCTTCAGGGCAAAGGGCAGAAGGCGCTGCTGCTTGCCGAAGATGATTTTATAATCTCTGTTGCCGGCGTTGAACTCAATGGGTTCGGGCATGCCGTCAAAACCGATATAAAGCCCATCGGCATCGCTGCCCCTAATGCCAAAGCTAAGGCCGGGGATATTGGCTTCTTGTTCTTTCTCAGGCGGCTGCGGCGAGAGCGCCATAAAGGTGGCCATGCCCTGCGGGGTCAGATCAGCCGCAAATGCTTGCGGCGTTTCCTCACGCCGGGATATTTTGCAATGATCGCAGGTTTCAAGAATTTGCAGTGTAAAGGGTAAGCCTTTCAGTGCCGTATCCGCATCGTTTTTAAGATCGCCAAATGGAATGGCGCGTAATAAATGCCCCTTTTCGTAGATCATCAGTTCACGCGTATGATAATCATAAACAAAAGGACTTTGCGCGCCTTCTGCAATAACCATGAAGCCTTCGCGCGCCGTCAATGCAGTCAGCAGCCCCCCAATCAGCAGCACCAGCGCCCCCAGATGCGCGAGGATAATGCCGGATTTGGCACGGCTCCATTGGCTAAAGGCAATGAATTTCAAAAGCAGGTTAAAGGACAATATCCCGATCAATGTATAGCCGCCCGGCAAGGGAATTGGCCCCGCCCAAAGGATAAAGGCATTGAAGAATTTGCTTTGCGCGGCGTAGAGGCCCATTTCCGCCTGTGCGATCGTGCCGGCCACCAGCAGGATCATCAGCGCCGGCAGGATATAAAAGGGGATTTTTGCCTGTGCGAGGATTTCAAGAATCCGCCATATATGCGTACGGGTTGTGCCATTCATGATGGCTTTTATTTATGCGGTTTTGGATGGTTTGGCAAATGCCCAGTTATTGGACTAAATGCTGGGGGAGCGTACATCCTCATGCACGATATAACCGTTTCCCAATTTTTCGTGCAACTCATCCATGTCCTGAACATCGGCAATTGCCCGGCAATATTTCCCGGACATGGATAAGGGCCCCGGTGATATTGTCAGAAAATGCAGTTGTGCAAGTGTCTGGAGGCTTGCTTGCGTATGCTTTTTTCTCAGGCCATATGGCCCGATAATAATGTTCAGCATGAATATCCCTGTTGCTTTAATGCATTATGGATATTTATTAGGCTTAATATCTGGGAATTGCAAGTTTGTGGAAAAATTGGTGGACCCTAGCGGGATCGAAGCCTATTTGCTTTGCGAATAAATCTATTAAAAGCGGTTCGATTCACCCGCTGGACAATAGCATAATGCATATTTGGAAAATTGGTGGACCCTAGCGGGATCGAACCGCTGACCTCTACAATGCCATCGTAGCGCTCTCCCAGCTGAGCTAAGGGCCCTTTTTTCAAAAGGAAGCTATCATTTAAGGGAAAACCCCTTAAAGTTCAAGCCGATTCTTTATTATTTCTTCAGCAGGTCGCGGATTTCCATCAAAAGCACGACATCGGCCGGTGGTGGCGGCGGGGCGGCCTCGGCGGCGGCCTTGTCTTCGCGCAGGGCCATTTCCTTGATGCGGTTGACGTTTTTCACCAGCATAAAGACCACGAAGGAGATAATCAGGAAGTTGATCACAGCATTAATAAAGATACCGTATGTCATGACCGGCGCGCCTGCGTCCTTGGCGGCTTTCAGCGAGGCGTACGCGCCGCCATCCAGTGCAATGAATTTGTCGGCAAAATCAACGCCGCTGGTCAGCACGCCGATAATCGGCATGACCAGATCGCCTACCATGGAGTTAACGATGGCGGTAAAGGCCGCGCCCATGATGATACCAACAGCCATATCCATGACGTTGCCGCGGGCGATGAAATCACGAAATTCTTTAATGATGCTCATAATATTTTTCTCTTATTTTTATAATTGGGTGCATAAAAAAACCGCCCCAGTATTACCTCGGGCGGTTTTAATTCGTCAAGCTTTAATAGCGCTTATTCGCGGTTGCCCATGAATTGCAGCAGGAATTGGAACAGCATGATAAAGTTCATATACAGCCCCAAAGCGCCCATGACGGCCAATTTGGATGTTGTATCGCCGCTATAGGAATAGCGGTATGTTTCCTTGATTTGCTGCGTATCCCAGGCGGTCAGGCCTGTATAGATCAGCACGCCCACAGCCGAGATCGCCATGTGCATCACGGGCGATTGCAGGAACAGGTTGACGATTACAGCCAAAAACAGGCCGATCACCGCCATGCGGAGCATGCTGCCCATGCCGGAGAGGTCAGATTTGGTCTTGTAGCCGTAGATCGATGTCGCGGCAAAGGTCGCGGCCGTGATGAAGAACGTCTTGATGATGCTTTCCGGGGAATAGACCATAAAGATCGAAGCCATCAAGGCACCGAAAAATGCCGAAAAACCGACAAAGCCCAGAACCAGCGACTGGAAAGAGGCGGTACGCATGCGGTGCGGGTTAAAGAGCGCCATCATGGCCATCATCGGGGCAAAGGCTACGGCCAGTGCGATAATGGGGTTTTGCGCGATGCTGGCAAACACGCTTTCCACGCCGGGGATCTGGGCCACGGCAAACGCTGTCGTACCTGTGACGGCCAGACCCAGCGCCATGATGTTGTAAACCTGCTGGAAATGCTTCTGCAGGCCAGCATCGAATGTCGTCTCGCGGCTTTGGCTGTAGGTGAATGAGCGATTCTGTTCCATAGTTCTTATATTCTCCTTATGATCTATGAACTTTTACAGCTGTAAATATAGTTTATTTTAACACATTTCCAAGCGAAAACGGAAAAACCTCTTGTTTGGCGCAGGCGCAGGCGGCTGTCTGGGAAATTATTTGCATATAGTTTCAAATAGTTCTAAGAAGAATTCATAATCAAAAAAATTTGAAACAGGGAGTATTATTGTCATGGCTTCACGCCCGAAATCCGCCTTTACCGTTAGCGCCGCTGCGGAAGTTTTGCCCAGATGGGACATGTCAAAAATTTACCCAGCTTATAATTCGCCTGAATTTGAAGCCGACTTTAAAAAAATGTCCGATAGCATTGCTGCTTTTGCTGCTGATTATGAGGGCAAAGTTGCCACGCTGGATGGTGAGGCGCTGGCCGATGCGATGGACCGGCAGGATGATATCGGCGCCCTGGCCGGAAGATTGGGCACCTATGTGGGTTTGCTCAAGGTGCAGGATAATAAAGCGCATGGTGCAAATGCTGCTGCTTATAGCAACAGGTCGCGCCCCTTGTTTTCCGCGCTGGCGTTTTTTGATGATGAGATCAAGAAAATCCCGGAAGATGAGCTTGAAGCCAGAATGGCAGCCTCACCTCGCCTTAAGGCTTATGAGCCTTCGCTTGAAAATACACGCCGGGGTATTCCGCATACGCCGCCATTGGATGTGCAGCGCTATAGCGGCCAGCTGGCCGCTACCAGCGATTGGACCAAGGCGTTTGAGGACAGGTTAGTGGAGCTGCGTTTTCCCATGCGCGGGAAAAAGGGCGGCTATACAGAAGAAGAAATTTTGAAAGTGATGGCCGAGGATAAAAATCCGGAGCGCCGCAAGCAGGCCACACAATCTTTCCAGAAGGTGATGAAGGAAAATGCCTGGTTCTTTGCCAATGTACATAATGCGATCATGCGTATGGGCAGTGTCAGCCGGAAGTGGAGCAATTTTGATCAGCCATGGGATGGCCGACATTTTTCCAATAATATCAAACCCGAAGCTGTGGAGGCTCTTAAATCTTCGGTCAAGGCTGCTTATCCGCGTATATCCCACCGTTTTTATGGTTTGAAGGCCCAGCTGATGGGGCAGGATCATTTGAATATCTATGACCGCAACATCAATGTTTTTGAAGGGGAGGACAGCGCAAAAATTCCCTGGAGCGAAGCTAAGAAAATCGTACTTGATTCCTTTAATGCCTTCTCGCCGGAGATGGGCGCGATTGCTCAGAAATTCTTTGATGAGGGCTGGATTGACGCCGCACCCGGACCGAATAAGCAGGGCGGTGCTTTTTCCAGCTCAGGCATGGCGCAAACCGATCACCCGCATGTGATGATGAATTATCGCGGCTCAATGCGCGATGTGGCGACATTGGCGCATGAGCTGGGCCATGGTGTACACCAGTATCTGGCAGCGCCCAAGGGTGACCGGCAGGTCTATACGCCATTGACCTTTGCTGAAACGGCCAGCGTTTTTGCAGAAATGATGACCTTCAAGGCTTTGTTGAAGCGCGCGCCGGATGATGAAGCGCGCCGTAAGATGCTCTTTGAGAAAACCAATGACATGATTAATACAGTGGTACGACAAATCTCGTTTTATGATTTTGAGTGCCGTAACAATACCATGTTCAAGGAAAAGGGCGCGCCGCTTACACCGGAGGAATTCGGGCAAAACTGGCTTGATGCCTTAGGTGAGAGTTATGGCGAGGCGATTCCGCTGGAGCCAGAATATGGCCCGGTATTTGGCTATATCCCGCATTTGGTCAAAACCCCGTTTTATGTGTACGCGTATGCTTTTGGAGATTGCCTTGTGAATACGCTTTATCAGACTTATGAAGAGGGTAATGTTTCTGATTTCAAGGAAAAATATACAGCTATGCTGGAAGCAGGCGGTACGTACAACGCCGATAAGCTTAAGGCCGATTTCGGGTTGGATATCAATGATCCGCAGTTCTGGGATCGGGGCATCAAGGTCATTGAAAATCTGCTGGATGAGCTCGAAGTTATGTGCGCGCCTTTATTGACGCCTGTAATGGATGTGAATGGGCCAGCGCCGGATGTGCCGTTGGCATAGGTTTATTTTTAATCGGGCATTTATTGCCACGGATTTTTCTTTCTGGGTCCGCGCGTACGTGTCAGCCACGGATTGCCGTGTTCCGATTGCGACTGGCCGAAGCTTTTGTCCGGCCCAATGGGCGGCAAGGATGCTGAATCCGGGATAATTTCGCCCGTAGTGGCGGCAATCGCGCGAATACGGGATTGTATGGGCGGGTGCGTGGCAAACATGCCTAAAAATGCGCTTTTGTTTTCAATGCACATCATGGCGATATCATCGGTGGTTTCCGGGATCCTGTCGCGTCCGGCGATACGCATGAGGGCGCTCATCATGGCTTGAGGGTTCTTGCTCAGCTCGATCGCCCCGGCATCGGCCATATATTCACGCTTGCGCGAGATGGCAAAACGGGTCAGCAGCGTGGCCAGATACCCCAGCCATAAAATACCCGCAATGGCCAGCATGATAAAAATGCCGCCGCCTTTATTATCGCGCCGCCCCCCGCCGACAAAACCGTAACGGATACTGCTCCAGACCATTTGCGCGGCAAATCCCACCATGCCGGTGAAAATAACCGTGATAATCAGCAGGCGTACGTCGCGGTTAAGAATATGGGTCATTTCATGGGCCAGTACGGCCTCGACTTCTTCGCGGGTGAGGGAATTTAAAAGTCCGCGTGTGACGGTGACGGTAAAAGATTTATTGTCGATGCCGCTGGCGAAGGCATTTCTGGCGTGGGTTTCGATGATTTCCAGCCGCGGCATGGGCACGCCGGCGGTGATGCTTAGATTTTCCAGCAGGTTATAAAGCTCGGGCTCTTGTGTACGTGTCACCGGGTGCGAGTGCGAAAGCCGCCTGATCATCCGTGTGTGGGAAAACCATGCAATGATGAACCAGATAACTACCCCCGTAAGCACCAGCGGCGCAAAATCATACAAGGATCGTGTGGCCGCGTTCATAACCGCGGCAGAGGAGAAATCATTCTGGATGCCGTAAATAAAATAGGCGCAGACCCAGACAATGCCCAAGATCAGGAAAGGGTATAGCCCCAGCAAAACAAGGCTTTTGAAGTTATTATTCCAGATATGGGTCTTAAGACCTTTGGTCGCCAGCGTCATAATAATAACGGTACGCGAATTTACAGGCCTGTCAATCGGGCCGCGATCAATTGCCTATGGCGCTTCGGGCGTACAGCCCTCAACCACCGGGCCACCGTTTTCGGGAAGGGGGTGGTCAAAATCGATATAAATGGTATCCAGCCCCAGCACGCTGGCGGCGCGCGGCATCGTAACGGTAAACATATCAACCAATGTTGATTTGAATGCGGGGGTTATGGTTGCCAGATCCGCTGCTGTATGCTGGCTCATGATCATGGAAAAAGTATCATCGAAAAGACTTTGCACTGTTTCATTATGCCCATGAATATTAACAGTGGTCACTTCCAGCTGCGCGGTATTTGTGCCGGTGCTGTCACAGGCCTTGACCAGGTAGGCTTCGCCATGATCGGCAAAGGCAGGCGCAGCCGCGCCCAGAAATGTTGATAATGCAATCGTTTTTAGTGAAGCCTTCATAACGCAGCGATCTCCCATAAATTTTTTAACTATGAGAGAGTATTTACGTTAAATGTATGGCAAGGTCAAGTTGCTGTATGTCTTTAGAACTTAACCGCAGGTGCCGCCTCGATTGTGGCGCGCTGCGCTTCATCCAGTTCGAAAAACTCTTCTTTCTTGAAGCCAAACATGCCGGCAAAAAGGACTGCCGGGAAGCTTTCAACGGCTGTATTGAGTTCGGATGTCGCGTTGTTAAAGAATCTCCGCGCCGCGGCGATTTTGTTCTCAATATCCGAGAGTTCGCCCATGAACTGGCGATAATTGGCGTCAGCCTTGAGTTCCGGGTAATTCTCGGCTACTGCGAACAAGTTCATCATGGCATGAGAGAGTGTATTTTCCGCGGCCACGCGCGCGCCGATATCGCCGCCGGCCTGGCGTACACCCGCCCTGGCGGCGGTTACATTTTCAAGCACAGACTTTTCATGGCTGGCGTATCCCTTGACTGTTTCAAGCAGATTGGGGATCAGATCAAAACGTTGGCGCAGCTGTACGTCTATGTCCGCAAAGGCTTGCTGGCGCGTCTGGCGCAGCGCGACAAGGCGGTTGTACAGCATGACAATAAAAAAGCCGACAATGACAATAACGCCAATAACAATCCAAAATTCCATTTTATAATTTCCCTTTAAAAACGGGCCGAATATCAGACCCATGCAACATAATACAGCAGGGCTTCGATCAGGAAAAGGAGTTTTGCCGCCTTGCCCTGATGCGCGATATGAGGCAAAATATTTCCTAATCGCTTTAAGATTGTCACACTACATAAGGAAGTTTCGATGTTCCTCCCGTTTCGCCGCTTGGCCCTTTGTCTTTCTGTTGCGCTGATGCTTGATCCTGCTTTCGCCCGCGCGCAGGAAAATACCGTATTGCCGAAATTGCCGGATCCCATTCAAAATCTTGTGAATGAAGGCGCGCAGATCCGCTATCTCGGCCGGGATTACGGCATGGATGCCTGGATTACGATCAAGGGCGGGCAGGAGCAGTATTTCTATGTCCAGCCTGATGGGAAATCATTCATCATGGGCGTGATGTTTGATGAGAAGGGTAAATTGGTTACGGTCGAGCAGGTCGGCAAACTTCGGGCGGATGGCGATGAAGTCCTTGATCAGTTGGCGGATGATTACGGCATGGATGCCGCAGCGGCCACGAAGGCCGAAGCTGATAAAAAGCCCGTGTTCAAATCACCATCCGAGCAGCTTTTTTATGATATTGAAAACAGCAACTGGGTTCCGCTTGGCGAGGCGGGCGCACCTATTCTCTATAGCTTTATTGATCCGCAATGCCCCCATTGCCATGATTTTGTTGAAAGCCTGCTGAAAGATTATATTGATACGGGCAAGGTACAGTTGCGTATGATCCCGGTCGGTTTCAGGGATGAAACCCGCGCGCAGGCTGCTTTCTTGCTGGCAACGCCTGATGCCGGTGCGGCATGGCGCCGCCATCTGGCCGGTGATAAGGATGCGTTACCCGCAAGGCCTGAAATCAATCAACAAGGCGTCCAGCGCAATCTGGCAATTATGCAGTCGTGGAAATTTAATGTCACGCCCATGATTGTCTATCGCGGCAAGGGCGGCGAGGTAAAAATTGTACGTGGCCAGCCAAAAGATCTGCCAGCCTTTGTCGCCGATCTCGGCAGCCGGGTTTAGTCTTAATACGCCGCGAGTTGGGGTTAAAGATTAAAGGCCACTATTCAAGCCTTTGCCGATTGGCTTATACTGGGCGCGTAAGTTAAGTAATGGATTATACTATCAGGAGCCTATGTCTCAGCGCGTTCAATACCTGATTCAGGTCATCGAGAAAATCGCCAGCCCCTTGCTGGAGGCGGTAACGGCGGTGCAGGTCAGAAATCCAGCTGTCCCGCCCAGCATTGAGGCTGATGCCCAGCGCATTGCTGAGTTATTGGGCCGCAGCATGCAGGTCAGCATTGATCTGGGGCGGCTGGTTGAGATTGATAAGCTGGGCATCGAGAATAGCGATTCCTTGCGTGTGGCCTTGGCCGCGCTTGCCGGCCCTATTGTGGCATCACAGTATCAAGCGCTGTCCCGCCCGCCCGCCGAAGCGGAAACCAAGCGCCTTGTCGGGGCGCTGGAAGCTGTTATGGCTTTTGCCGATAATTTTTCATCATCGCCGGAAAGTCTTGAGCGGTTAAAAGCGGTCAAGGCCGGCGGGGCCCCAGCGGATGCCCATCAGATGATGGTGCAGTATCTGCAGGCATTTGTGCCGGTTGTTGATGCTGTGAGCGCCTTTTCATTCGGCCAGCCTGAGAAAAAAATGGCGCAAGATATTGCCGGGCAAATAATTAAAAAAGCGCGCGAGATTCTGGATCAGGCCTTGCCGGGAGTTTCGCCGGATATGCGTCCGGCTTGTGAGTTGGCGCTGACAAGGTCGCTGGCGGGGTTTTATGCACAGATCCACCGGGCTGAGGTGGCGCGCCTTGTCGCGGCCGGGGTCGCTGCGCCGCCCGAAAATCAGCAAAAAGCGATTGAAAGTATCTGGCAAAACTTTGAGCTCCGTGCCGGATTGCTCGCATCTTTGGCCGGCAATATTGTGCCGGGCGCAGGGCAGGGCGCTGCCGCTGCAGGAAGTGGCAGTGTTGCGCCTGTACAGCCTCCCGCAGCCGCGCCGCCACCAGCAATGCCTGCTGCGCCTCCTCCTGTTGCCCCGCCCGCTGGTGTGCCGCCGATATTTGCCAAAGCGCCCGTAACGCCTATTTCTGAAGCGCCGCCTGCTGCGCCGCCGCCTGTACAGGCTGAGAATGTGCAAGGCAATCCCATGTCAATGTTTGCAAAGCCCAAAGAGGAGGCCGCAATTCCGCCTCCGGCGGCTCTCCCCGCCGCGCCGCCTGCTGCACCGCCCGTACAGCCGCCTGCTGCGCCGCCGCCAGCAGAGGAGCAAAAATCCAGCCCCATGTCCTTCTTTAAGGGCCCGCCCAAGGAAGATGGCAGCGTCTAGCGAGCTTTGAAAATTGCCATATGGCCGAATATAGTGATATGAGTGATAATATAGAAAATATCAGAAGAGATAAACATGGCCGCCAGTAAAATCATTGCCGCCTGTCTGATGCTCGCATCGCAAACCTATGCCGTTCCACCGGCTGTTCTGGTGGGGATTTACAAGGCCGAAGGCGGACAGATCGGGCAGGAAGTTAAAAATACCAATGGCAGCTACGATCTGGGGCCCATGCAGATTAATACGATCTGGCTGCCGGAATTGGCGCAGGAATGGGGCGTGACGGAAGTAACGGCTCGTAAATGGGTGCGTGATGATGCCTGCACAAATGTCAGTGTTGCCGCCTGGATCTTAAAATCCCATATGCGCGAGACCAACAGTCTTTCCAAGGCAATTGCGCATTATAACTCCCGCACGCCGCTTCATGGGACCAAGTATAAAAAGCGCGTTATCAATATCATGAAAGATAACGGCCTTGTCCGGAGCGAGCGTTAAGGCCGGGCGATAATACTTCGTGGCTTTACTAAGTTCCTTTTTCTTTCTATAAATGGCGAAATATATGATGATAGTTTTTTTCCTGCGGATAAGCCCTCTTGCGGGGCTGAAAAACTCTTATTACTCTATTGATTCGGTGGGTATTGCTTGTCGGGAAAACGCAAATAATCACCTGCCATGAAATTATTTTAGGGATTTGTGGTTCTCATGACGCATCGTTTTGTTCTGGCCTCTTTATCAATTACGGCCCTGCTTTTTTCAGCCGGCTGCACGACTGTTGAGCCTTTTAGCGGCGATTCGCCGCAATTGGTTGCCGCGCCGGACAGCGTATCGGCCATGCTGGCGGATGCAGCGGACCGTGCTTCTACGGCGCTGCAGACATTGGCCGCCGTTGAATATGCCAGAGCGCCGGGCGTGCCCGTTGCGCCTGTGGCGGATGCCCCGCCGGAGCTTCGCCGTTCTATCACAGTAAACTGGGTTGGTCCGGTTGAGCCGATTACAAAAATGCTGGCGGACCGCGCAAGCTATACTTTTGCCGCGATGGGTAATGTGCCCTCTACGCCGGTGGTGGTTTCCATCGATGCCCAGAATCGCCCCGTTGTTGATGTGCTGCGCGATATCGGGTTGCAGCTTGGCCAGCGAGCCAATGTCAAGGTTGATGCCGAGCAGCGCGTGGTTGAAATCTATTATGCTCCGACAACAGGCGTAACACAGTAAGGTTCAGGGGTTGATGATCAGTAAGCAAACAGCAAGCACGATAAGAAAAGGCATGATGCTGGCTGCATTGGTGGCCATGCTTTGTGTCGCTGGCGTGCCGGGTGCGCGGGCTGCTTCGGAAGGCGATCCGTCAGAGCCGCTTTCGTTGGCTGAAATCCAGAATATCAAGCCGGAGAAAAAGATTCCGGAAGAAAACATGTTGCCCTTTGATATCCGGGATGAGGCCTTGCGCGAGGCTGCCTTGTCTTTTGGCGCGCGCGGCGGTTTGTCGCGCCGGATTTTTGAAATCCGCCAGGAGCTTGAATTCCGCGCCCGTTATCTGGATAAGGTTTTTGATTTTACCCAGCTTTTGATCCCTGCGCCTTCGGGTTTGCTGATCGAGCCGCCGATTATCACGGAATCCGATAATGCCATGATCATCAAAAGCGGTGGCCAGCAGGCGGCAGTATCGGACCGCATTTATAATATCATCACCAATGCCCAGATCGTTTCCGCGCCGCGTACATGGCGCGCCTATCTGGAGCGCGCCTGGGGGGAGGTTGAGCCGCCGCCTGAGCTTTTGATGCCGGAAAACGATGAAGAGCGCCAGCTCTGGATCGAGCTGACAGCCAAGGGCTGGGAAGAGGGCTATGCACAAGGCGGGGAAATTTTCGAGGCGGATTTGATGCGTCTTGGGGCCGATTATAACGGCATGATCCGTTACCGTACGCTTCTGGCGCAGGGTATGATTTCCGCGCCGTACGCCTTGCAGGTGGATCGCGGTATTACCGGCGATGCCAATGAAATGCGTATCGGTGACCGCGCTGTTGAAATTACCGGCGTACCGCAACTGATTACCGGATCGGATCAATGGCAGCCCGCAAGCCGATAAGCCTTGTCAAAAGCGCCAATAAAGAAGCGCTCACCTGGCCTGATGAACCTAGCCGTTTTCAGGAAGAAAATATTGACCCCTTCATTCTTTGGTGTGTGAAGCAGGGCTCTTCCGATATCACAATTCAGTCAGACCGCCAGGTTTATAACGAGATTCATGGTACGCTTTATCCAGGGACGTTCCGAAAATTGGATGCTGCCGATATTGCCATTTTTCTGGCCAAAATCTATGGCCCGGAAGCGCAGGCCCGTCTGGCGTCCGCACGAGATCTTGACGTTTCTTATGAAATTCGCCCTGACAGGTACACACGCGTACGTTTCCGGGTGAATATTACGGCGATCCTTTCCAAGGGCCGCGATGCCGCGCAGATCACCATGCGCGTGCTGCCCAGCGAGCCGCCAACCATGAAGGATCTTAATATCGAAGAGGAGATTTGCGATGCCTGGGCCCCGCGCCAGGGTATTGTTATTATCACCGGCCCGACAGGATCGGGGAAATCGACATTGCTGGCGGCAGGGAACCGTATGTTGCTGGAGCGGCCCCGCGGCTGCGGCAAGATGCTGACCTATGAAGCGCCAATTGAATATGTGTATGATGCGATCCAGAGCCCGCGTTCGCTGGTTTCGCAAAGCGAGATTCCGCGCCATTTGCCTGATTTTGCCCATGGTGTACGCAATGCCTTGCGCCGTAAGCCGCAGATTATTCTGGTGGGTGAGGCGCGTGACCGCGAGACGATTAACTCCTCGATCGAGGCCGCGCAAACAGGCCATGCTGTTTACACCACAACGCATACAATGGGTGTTTCCAGTACGGTACAGCGTCTTTTGTCCGTGTATGATATGAGCGAACGTGAAGAGCGCGCGATTGCGATCATGGAAAGCTTGCGCCTTATTGTGACGCAGGCCCTTGTCCAGAAGATGGGCGGTGGCCGTATCGGTGTACGTGAGTGGATGAAATTCCCGGATGAAGTTCGTGAAAAGCTCATGGATATGCATTTTACGAAATGGCCCAGTGAATTGCAGCGCATGATCAATCAGTATGGTCAAACCATGCAGCGCTCTGCGGAGATCCTCTATGAGGCCGGCAAGATCGACCGGCTGAATTATTTGTATCTGGCATCCAGTACCGGGGCCTGATTTCTTATTTTCCTTTTAGGGTTTTTAAATTTTTTGCGCTATCATGAAGGATCAGCGCTTGAGAAGGACGTGCGATGGTCAAGGAAATTGAGAACATACAGGAAAAGCTGAACTGGCACTGGCGCAATAATATGCGCCCTGTTCGCTTTTTTATGCTGGATGCGCGGGCATCATTGCCGTTTATTGTATTGCTGGTCTATGCGCGCCTTTGGACGCTTGTCCTGACCATTCTTATCACGATTGTTTTCTGGTTGCTTGAAAAGCGCGGCCTGACAACGCCGGCCGCCATGCGTAGTTTGCGTGTCTGGCTGATCGGTTATGACCGCCCCGGTTATCCGGGCGCGCTGCGTAAGAAATTGCGCGATTACGGCTAAGCCCGTCACTTTTCATAGTTATCAATGGATTAGGATTAAAAAAAGCGCATAAATTTATATTTATGGCAATAAAGTTTCTTGTCTTTTTCCTGCAGTAGCTCTATGGTTTGCCATCAATAAAATTTTTAACTGTATTTTTTGAGGACAACATGACGGGTTCATTCAGCCGCTTTGCGCTATTATCATTGACTTCGCTTTCTCTGGCCGGGGCTATGGCTCTGCCTGCCAATGCCGGTTTTGAACTTGTCCCCGCCAAAACACCAGCGCCTGCCCAACAAGCCGCGCCGCAGCTTGAAGCCGCACCGCCTGCCGATGTACCGGTTGGCCCGGTTGCAAATGAGCCGCTTTCCCCCTTGCCGCCGATGGTGACCGAGGCTGAGTTAAAGGCCATGCAGCCTAAGGCCCAAACACAGGTTCTTGAGGCACAGGTACAAGACGCTGCCGAAGCCGCGCCCGCGCCCGGTGGCATGAAGACATTGAAAATCCTGGATGAGAGCGCTGAAAAGCCTGTCACTGCTGCGCCTGTGGTAAGCGCCGCCCCTGCCCAAGCACCTGTTCCTGCTGCACAGCCCATGATCCCGGCTGCCGCGCCGCAAACGCTTCTTGTGCCCACGCCTCCCGTGAATCAGGCACAAAAAGTTGAATTGCCGCCGCTGGAAGTGCCGCCATCCGTTCAGGTTGAAGCCTCGGCCCCTGTATCTGCGCCGCAAGTCGCGCCAGCCCCTGCTGTTGAAAACGCAGCCGGCCCGCAAGTTATTCTGCCGGAAGATGCTCCTGTTACCGCCGCTGAAGCCGCGCAAGCTGTATCCTCCCAGCCGCAGCCATTATTGACGCCGCAAATATCCGCGCAAGAAGGCAATCCTGATAAAATCATTCTTTCTGATGATGCCCCGGCCAGCACGCCGCTTGCGAAAGAAGAAATTTTGGCCGCAGATCAGCCGGAAAATGCTGCGCCAGATGCGCCGCAAAATCTGATGCCAGCCGCTGAGCAAAAATCTTTGCAACAAATGCCTGCACCAGAGGCCGCGCCTGTTATTGTTCCTGCATCCGTTGCGCCGGCCATAGTTCCGGCGACACGTGCGGTTATTGCCGGATTTGGTAAGGATATGCCGCTAGCATTGGCGCTTAGCCAGGTTGTTCCATCTGAATATGCCTATTCTTTTGGCGGCGGGGTTAATCCCGGCACGCGCGTATCCTGGGAAGGCGACCGTCCATGGGATATCGTTTTACAGGATATGCTGGCCGCTGCCGATATGAAGGCTTATTACAATCAGAATGTTATTGTTATTCGCTCGGCTTCGACCCCTGATAAGTTCTCGGAAGCTCAACTGCCTTTGGATGCTGCGGATAAGATGAACGCGCAGGAGCCTGCAGCCGGTGATGCCACCACATTAAAGGCGGATCAGGCAAATGAAGCGTCAAAGCAAGCGCCAGTGATGCTTGAGAATAAAGATGCTGCCGCTGTGGCGCCTATCGCCACCAAGCGTATTATTGTCTCGGATCCTGGCGAAGAGCCCTCGCTTCAGCCTATGCAGCAATCTGCAATTGAAGCTGCGCCTGAAGCCGATGCCAAGTCAGCTCAAGACCAGCCACAGGTTATCGATTTTACGGCCGATGCCCCCAAGCCAGCGGGTGAAGAAAGCAAGGCTGAAGACTCCCTGTCCGCTGTAGATGCTGTTTCGCCGGAGCAATCACCAAGCAAGAAGCTGCCACAGTGGCTGGCCCTTAAAGGGGAAAGCCTGAAAAGCGTTCTGAACAGATGGAGCGAAAAATACGGATTTCAGGTCATCTGGGAAGCCGGGCATGATTATGTGCTGGCCAAGGATGTCGCCGTGAATAACGATATTCAAACCGCGCTGGAGACGCTTTTCCAAAGCAGCCTGAATGTCAATGCACAGACAGCCAAGATTGACGTTGAAAATCAGGAAGGCGCAGATGCAGCTTCAGCTTCAGCAGAAGTAAATCTGAAGAGCGCAGAGGGTTATGAATCGGTTCCTGTTATTCGCTTTATTGGTCAGCGCCGTGATAAGGGAAGTTTTTCGGCCATTATCATTCAGGATCCTGAAATGAAACAGGCCCCTGCCGAAAGCAAGGATGCTGAGAATAACAGCGATCAGCCTTTGAAGGGCTGATCTGCTATCGCGGCCTGTTAAATAAAGTTTACAAGGCTGAGTTCCTGAAGCCGCGCCGTTACACGGTATGAGGCATCAAGAGTGACCTGCAGCGCATTGAGCGTGACGGCAATCTCCGTTGTATCGGCATCTTCTACATCCGAGATGATATTCAGCAGCAAAGCCTTTTGACTTTGATGCGCGGTTTTGGCCTCATCAAGGCGCACACGGGCAATTTCAAGATTGCGAATCTCTGTATCAATCTCATCCAGCGCGTTATTGACCATCTGCCCCAGCGCATTAAAGACGGCGAAGAAATTATCTTTCATCTCATCCACTGTCGCGCCCGGTGCGCCATCGGCAACCGGCATATCGCCATGGGTGTATGGCGTATTATAGGCATCGGCCATCGGCGAAAGATTTTCATTTTTCAGATAAGAAACCGCCACCAGAATATCGCGAAATCCCTGATTATTGGCGAGAGATGTATAATTGATTTCCGAATTATCATCCACGCGCACGAAAACATCGCCGACATTGCCGGCGCTTAGATTTGCGGAATAGCCAACAACCGTATCAGTGATGGCATCAGGATTTCCCGTGCTGCTGCGGCCTGTCAGGTCAGCGATAAGTTGTTCAGTTGTAATATTGGTGGGGCTAAGTTCGCTTTTCCAATTCACAATGGCCGTGGAGATGGCCGCATCCATGATGCCATTGGTTTCCAATGGTTTTGTCAGGGAATCTGCGCCGCCAAAAAGATAGCGGTCGCCATCCTGGCGGTTTACAAGATCAACCATGAAATCAAAGACATTCGTGGAAAAACTTTGAATGGATTTAAAATCAATATCCGGCTCGGACGTGGAATAGCCGATTGGAATTTGATCAAGACTCTCGTCTATGGTGGGTGTTAAAGGGTCGTCGGCCTGATAAATAATATCACCCTTCTGGTGCGCGCTTTCTTGGGAAAAATTCACAATAAAGTCCTGCAAATTGGCAGCCTGGGCACGAAATTCTTTCAAGGCCTGCAAAGTCAGGTCAATGCGCGTGTCGCTTTTTTTGATATTGTTGATATAGGTCTCAACAGATTTAAAATCAGCGCGCGCCCGCTTGGAAAACAAGACATCTGTGCCAAGGCCGGAAAAGCTCTGTGATTTTTTCCCCGTCGTCAGCTGTGTTGTCAGGCTCGTCATTTTAAGCTGAACGTGTTTGAGGCGCTCGATCTGGTCGTAGGCCTGGCCCATGGTGGAAACACCGGTCATGTTATTCTCCTTATCATACTAAAATCATACGGCATTGAGTAATTCCTGAAACAATTCATCTACCGCATTTACAACGCGCGCGGCCGCAGCAAAGGCCGTTTGATAGACGATCAGGTTAGAAAGTTCTTCATCAAGATTTACTCCCGATTCGGAAGAGAGCTGGGTCTGCAGCACATCGCGCAGGCCCGTCTCATCAGTCAGGGCATTGTCCATGGATGCCAGTTGCTGGCTTTGCTGGTTCACCATTTTCTGTACGAAATCAATCAAGGCTCTGGAGCCAATCAGATCGATAGAAATATTTGCGCCCGGCCCAAGATTATTATTGCGGAAGGCAAGGGTTGGAATGGGCGGCGTCAGCGAGGCATTTGTTTCCGACCCATATGCCACGCTGGTGATGGGGGATGCATTTGAAATAACCCCGGCATTGATGCTGTAGGATCCAAAAAGGGCGGAGACAATATTGACGCCGTTATCAATGGAAGTGCGCGTTGTCGAGGCGGGTGGCGCTCCGTATGACGCACCGCTGGTGGTAAAGGGGCCGCCGGTGATTTTGATATCGCCGCCAAATTCAGGAGAGGCAAATGTATCGTCGTTACCGGGGCGCAGTTCCAAAACATCCCCATTGAAACGTGCGGCAAGACCGGGAACGGCCTGAAATTTTGCTAAAAGATCTGCGCCCGTATCGCCCGGATCAAGCGTAACGCGCACGCTGGCGTTGTTGCCGACCTGCACATCAAAATAAGGGTCTGTGGCGGTATAGCTGTTTTCTGAAAGGCCTAAAAATGCAAGGCCATCAGCGCCCATACCGTTTGCGCCGGAGGCATCAAAGGCGATATCGGACCGGGAATCAATCCGGATTTGTCCGCTGGGGCCGATCGAGGCGCTGGCGTTAAACCGTGCATCCACACCCGCAAGCGTGATCTGGTTATTGATCTCGGTGATGATATCATCAATGGCACTCGTTCCCCCGCTGACGATTGTGCTTAAATCAATGGTCACGGCCGTGGTTGCTGCCGCCGGAACATAATCAGGGTCACTGAAGGTGATGGTAAATTGATCATTCGGATCATCCAGCGCGCCATTGGCAGAAGCCACGAGTGTGGGCACATCAAGGAAAGTTGAAAGATCGCGCACGCCTGTCGCGGTGTTGTTGGAGAAAAGACCCAGCCAATCCTGAAGGCTGGCACCGCCGGTATTAACCAGATCCACTTGTGTGGCGGTGTCGGTATTGGCGGCGATCTGGTAATTGGTCGCGCCAAAGGTAAATTCCAGAACGCGGCGGATAACCTCGTTCGACCCGGGCTCGATCGTGGCTCCGTATGTTCCCTCGCGCAGGAGGCTGTTGTCATTCAAAATGGCTTGATTGACCCGGATTTCCAGCGAGAAGCCGACATAGGAGACAGGCGTGGGCGGATCGGTTGTCGGATCCGGGGCGCTATCCAGCGGCACAACGCCGGTTGAATCTGTGAAGAGGCGAAGTCCTTGCGCTTCGAAACGCAAGGCCAGTTTATGCGCCACCTCGTCCAGCTGGGCGAGCTGCATCGGGAAATCCTGGTCACGCAATTCAATAAGGCCGCCGAGGCGTCCGCCAATATCCCGTTCCGTGATATTGATGGCGATCGGGTTGTCTTCGGGATTGCCCGTGAAGTTCTGATTGACGACATAGACGCCAGCGGCTGAATCCGGGTAGTAAGTAATTGCGCCCAATGGCTGCGGGTTGAAAAGCACTTTTTGAGCTTTGGTATCGGCCAATTGAACGCCTGTATTGGTCTGAACGACCAATACACCATCACCGCGCTTGAAGGAGCTAAGATCAATTAACTGCGATAATTCCTTGATGGCTTCATCACGTTTATCTTCACTGGCGGCGGTGGTTCGGCCGATATTCAGATTATCCTGCACCTGATTATTCAACTCGGCGATCTGTTCCAGAAGCTGATTGATGCGATTGACAGTGCTGCTCATATCGGCCTGGGCATCATTGCGCGAGGTCATGATCAATTGGCCAAGGTCATTTATCTTGCCGGCCATATCAACGGCCTGATTAACGGCATCCTTGAGAAGAAAATTATCATCGGGCGTATCGGCCAGCGCTGAAAAGCTGTCTTTCAGCCGCGCCATTTCAGCGGCAACGGAAAGTTCGGCATCCGGCGCGCCATGAAATTCCTCGATCCGCGAGAGATAGGTTTGGCGGACTTCGAGCTCGCCAACGGCGCTGATCTGCGTCCAGAGATCGCGTTGCAGGCTCATATCCACATTGCGGGTAATCGTGCCTGTCAGAACGCCGACAGTAACGCCTTCAATGGATTGGGATTGTTGCGGCAAAATTTTCCGGGTAAAGCCCGGCGTGCTGACATTTGAGACGTTATTGGAGATAACGGAAATTTGCTGCTGCGAGGCGCGCAAGCCTGATAAAGCGGCATCCAGTGCGTTTATTCCCATGGGTCACGGTCCTGTGCTTGGTTAAAATTGCCCAGTTAGTACAATCATCATGGAATAACGATGCAAAAGGGATGCCATATGCGATCTCTTTTGTATAAGCCATTGAAATTAAATGAAAATTATTACGGCCCTGTCGGGTTGATCGTGTAATATTGCTGTGTGCCGCCCAGCAATCGGCCGTTCAGCGTGTCGGCCTCACGGATAATGCCCTGTTCTACAAGAAGCGAAAGCAGCATTTCCTGACGCAGCAACGATTCGTAACGGTCGCGCCCATGCATGAGCTGGATTGCCTCAAGCGCGCCGTTGATGCGCTCGACATTTACCGGCTTGTCATAGAGATTGGTATAGAATGTGGGATCCTGATAGATTTTTTTGGTCAGGATTTCCATTTGTGCGTAATAGCTGGGGCTGAAATTATCAGCGGCGGCAGGTGGCGTCTCGCCCCAATAAGGCCCCATATATTCGTGAATGTCATCGTCACTGGGGAAACCCAATTCGCGCAGGAAAGATTTCATATAGGCCGATCCGCTTTGCACGCCCAATGTATTGTTCGTTCGGCTTTTCATCCCGACCATGTTGGTAAAGCTGTTATGGGCAACATTATGCATTGCGGCAATCTGGCGCATGGCCATCAAGGCCTGATGGCCTTGTTCCAGCTTGTCGGGTGACCCCGGATTGGGTGAGACAGGCCAATAGAGATTTTTGCCCAGCGCAATCATGTCAAATTCCGCGCCGTTATAAATCCCGCTGTTAAAGTCCACATTGATGGTCAGGGGCTTTAAAAAGCTTTGATAGACATCAATGTCCTTGTTGTATCTGTCGCGGGCAGCATTCGATCCGGATGGTGAGGTTGGTGTGGCCGAGTTTTCTTCGTGGCGGCAGAATTCCCACAAGGTACCGCCCAGCTCATTCGGGTCGCAATAAGTGCTGCGGAAAAGCTCGATGCGTGATTTCATGTCCATATCAAAACCCTCGGAAGAGGACATGTTCTCGGCGTTGTTGTAGAATGTGCTTAAGGTATTGCTCAGGGCTTCGCGGTTGAGGTCGCCCTTATGCTCGGCATTGGAGACGCTGCGGATAAATGTTCCAAAACGGCAAAGCTGTTCGCTCGGGTGATAATCCTTATTGGCCTGAGCGGTGAGCGCACGAATATCGCGCTGGGTTTCATTTTGTTCGGCGGCATCAATAAATCCACCAATAATCTGCATCTGCTGCATCATGACGGCGGTCAATTCTTCAGCCATGGCCATCATGGGCAGGGCGATATTATAGGCAACAGTGCCGGGTCCAAAGCCTTCTATGTGGGTCTCCATGCGCGGTTCGTTACAGGTGCTGGTTTGAAAAACACTAGCGCCGTCTGTTGATGCAATCGGCGCACCGCATAATCCGATGGGGGGGTCATAGATATTGACCAGTGCCGGTGTCGGGCCGCCGCCGACTGCCACGACAACTTCAATCACTGCCGGGTTCTTGCCGATCGAATTTCCGGGCAGGCCCATGCCGGCAAAGGCAAGCTTGTAATCAGCGCCCTTGCTGTAATCAATGATATCGGATTGCGAAAAGATTCCGGCCCAATCCGATTTTTTCAAAAGTTTATTTAAGGGATCGCCGATCTGGATGTTGGAGAATTTCTCAAGGCCGCTGGTTTTGATGCGCGCATTGCCGCTGCGCGGGTCGTGATCCATTTCAATGGTGATGGTTTTTCCCTGATGGGGGATTTCAAAACTGTAATTGATAAAGGCGCGTTGCATCGGCGGCAGCAACGCCCGGCCGTTTTCATCGGCGATAACGATGCCGCGGCTGCGTTGGGGTGTTTCTTCGCCTGCCTTGCCGGCAGGCCGGCCATCAGGGTTATAGACAACGTCATAGTGAATTTCGGCATTGGGCAGCAGCCCTGTAATTTCCGTAGCCTGAATACCTTTTTTGCCAAATAGTCCGGTTTGCGGAATGGCATAGGATACCGCCCCCAGCCCCAGCGCCAGAATAGCAATAATGGTCAGTATAGATTTCTTGCGAAATATCATCATCAATTTTCTATTTTGCCGGATCCTTCAAGATCGTTAATCTTGTCTTCGACATCATCTTGCAACTTCATCACCGCAAGCTCCAGCATGATGGAAAGCGAGGCTTCGCTGCGAAGATAGCTTTTGAACATGTCAAATTTTTGCATGAGGCCAATGGCCTGCATGGCAACATTTTTACGCGTCACGTTGGCAGGCTTGTCATAGAGATTAGTAAAGAAATCCGGGTTTTGATAGATTTTCTTGGTCAGGATTTCCATCTGTGCGTAATAGCTGGGGTTGTAATCTCCAGCCGCTGGTCCTAGCAGCTCTTCCAGGTCAGTTGCGTTTGTGATGCCGAGCTCTCTCAGAATTTCTTCCATATACTGGCGTGAACCGGCAGTTCCGGACGACTTCATCCCTACAATCGCATTGTATGAAGATTCGGCAACGTTACGCTTTGCCGCCAGAGACCGCAGATCCATATAGGCCTTTTGCATTTCGGTCATGGATTCGTTGGTCCGGTTGTCAGTCGGTGTGACCAGCATCGAGGCTGGCGGGCGGTTAAAGACGTCATGGGCATAAAGATAGCTGCCAAGGGCCAGAACATCTTCCTCGTCATCGGTTAATGTCGCATCACCAAAATCGACATTGAGTGTCCAGGGCGCATCAACCGTTCTGGCGTAATCAATATCCTTGTTGAATTGTGAGAGCGTCGGAGGCTGGGTGCTTGCGCGCGGGTTTTGTGCGCCGGTAAGGCTGTTGGGCGGCGAGGCTGGTACGATTGTCTGTCCGCGGCACATGACCCAAAGCCCGCCATTCTGGTCCCAAGGATCGCAATAGACGTTGCGGAATTGCGTCAGGCGGCTTTCTTTATCGAGACCAACACCATAGGCGGCGCTGGTAAAGGTGCTGCCGAGCTGGCGGTCCAAAGAGCGCTGGCCCATGATGACGGCGTTAACCTCGCCCTTGCGTTCGGATGCGGCCAGACTGCGGACGGTTGTACCGAATTCGCACATGCCGATGCTGGGGTGGTAGTCTTTATGCGCCTCGGCCTGAAGTTTTTGCAAGATACGTTGGGTTTCCAGCTGATGCTTGGCATCCAGGAAAGACCCGAAGATTTCAACCTGATACATGGCCGTGACGGTCAGCTGTTCTGCCATCAGCATCATGGCGGGCAGGATGTTGTCCTCGAACAGGACGTTGATCATCCAGATTTCCTGCGCGTTGAATTCGGAATCGATGTGGTTGTTAAGCACATCAACCGTTCCTGACCCTGGCGCAAACCATTGCAGCGCCGATGTCGCATCGACCACATCCGTACAGCGGCAGCATTGTGCCAGCGCCGGATTTGGGCTGAAGACCGAGAGTATTAAAATGCCCAGCAGAGTGCAAAATATAAATTTTGCCTGTCTCATCGGATTTTTTATCATGGCGGTCCTCATTTTATTCATAAGTTTTCTATTCGCTGCTCAGTATGCCCTGCGATGTGGAGAGCGTATTGCCGCGCGTTGATTTCAAATCGGTCAGGTTGCTGGAGAGCAATACCGATATAATCAACTCGTGGCGCATTTCACTTTCGTAGATCGCTCGGTCCAGCATCAATTCAATGGCATTCAAGGCCGCCATTTTACGTTTGACGTTGGCGGGCTTGTCGTAAAGGTCGGTGAAGAAATTCGTGTTCTGGAACATTTTTTTGCTCAGGACTTCCATCTGCGCGTAGAAGCTGGGATTGGCACCGACAATATCGTCAATTTCTGCTGGCGGCATTCCCAGATCGCGCAATATGGCTTTGAGATAAGTCGGGCTGGCCCCGCCTGCGCTGCCGGAGGTCTTCATGCCCACGATGGTATTATAGGTGTTCTCTGCCACAGCGCGGCGCGAGGCAAGGGCGCGCAGTTCCATAAAGAGTGGCTGTGAATCTTCCTTGTTCATAGAAGAAATATTACTCTTTAACGGACGATGCCCGTATAGATTACGGCCAAGGGCAATGACATCTTCTTCGTCGTCCGTCAATCCGGCGGCCCTGAAATCAGCATCCAGTGTTCTTTCGCCATCAATCAGTCGCTGGTAATCAATGTCAATATTGGTGCGTAGCCCGTTTGATCCGGCCCCGCACGCACCCTGCAAACCGTAGGAAGCCGGTCCTGCCGTACGCCAGTTATTATCGTGAGGGTCGCAGTAATCGGTAATAAACTGTCCCCAGCGCGAGCGCATTTCCTCTGATGTGGATTGATAGGCTGAGGCCTGATTGATCCCGGCGAGCTGGCGCGTCATGGCTTGCTTGCTCATGGCGGCTTGGTTGCTTTGCGCGAGAAGCTCGGAATGGGACAGGCTGCGCGCATTGGTTCCGAACCAGCAGAAAGTTTCGCTGGGGTAATAATCCTTGGCGGCTTCGTTTTGCAGCTCATTAAAAAGACGCTGTGTTTCGAGGTGAAGCTTGGCATCGAAAAACTCGCCGACTACTTCCATCTGGAACATGGCGACATTGACCATTTGCGTGCTCATGTTCAAAAGCGCGGGAATGAACAGGCGGATCAGATAGGTATTGACGATCCATTCGCGGTGGATGTGGAATTCCTCCCGGATAAAGGCCAGGATGGGTGTTTCGCCGTTTTCGTGATCTTCGGTAAGAAATTGAACAATCTGGTTGAACCGAATATTGCCAGTGCAATAACCGCTGGGGCAGGACATGCCAACGCAATGGCTGATACCACCATGGGCAAGTGCTTTGTTTGGTTGCAGCGCCATAGTGGTGATAAAAAGCAATCCAAGCGCCAGCGTCACAAGCAGCCCGGCCAGCACCCCTGTGTTCAAGGGGCGTTTATTTATAGTATCCAAAAATTTCAGCAGCGCCTTTTTCATGCGTTTAATGGCTACCTTCCCTTGGGCGGGATTAGTTTGCTGTTGACGGATTCATATTCTTTTTGTGTCGCGGTCGAGAGCAGAACCGATGAGACCATTTCCTGGCGCAGGCGGCTTTCATACATGGCGCGGTCCAGCATCAATTCAATCGCCCGCAAGGCCACGGCTGTGCGCTCGACATTCTGCGGCTTGTCGTATAGGCCGGCATAGAAATTGGCATCTTGGAAAATTCGTTTGGCCAGAATTTCGAGTTGGGCGTAGTAGCTGGGATCATCGCCCATGAGCTGTTCTATTTCATCAATATTGTTGATCCCCAGATCCCTCATGATCGAGGCCATATATTGCTGGGTGTTGGGCGGCGGGGCGCTGCCGCCGGATACGGCGCTGCCGTTGGATTTAAGGCCTAAAATGGCCGCAAAAGAATTTTCCGCCACGTTTCTTTTGGCGGCAACCGCGCGAAGATCCAGATAGGCGATTTGCGAGGCCTCTTGATGGAGCGCCGGAATATTGCGCCGCAGGACTTTATGGCCGTATAGATTGCGGGCCAGCATGATCAGATCATTTTCACGCGCACGGTCCTGCCCCAGCGGCGCCAATCCGCCATTGGTCAGGTTAAGATTGATTGTCCGGGCCTGATCAATGACGCGGCCATAGGCAATATCGGCATTGGCGCGCTCGCCATAAATTCCGGTCGTACCGCAGGCTGGCTGCAGTCCGGATATTGTGGGGTTGTCAGGATCCCATGCATTGTTTGTGCGAACACAGTTTTGTATCGCAAAATGCCGCCAGCGCCCTTGCAGATCGCTTTCGCCCGATTCGGCGCCCAGCGCATTTTGCGTTCCCAGATGGCGACGCATGGCCAGTTGGCTATAGGCCGATGAATTGAATTTGGCGCGCGTTTCCGAAGCCATCAGGCTGCGCGCATTGGTTCCGAACCAGCAAAAATTCTGGCTGGGCTGATAATCCTTGATGGCGCGGAGTTTCATTTCCTGCATCAATCGCTGTGTTTCCAGCTGTGTTTTCGCATCCATGATTGTGCCGACAGCCAGCATTTGCTGCATGCCCACGGCCGTTAGCTGCTGGGTCATCAGCATCATGGCAGGCAGCAGGTTCTGTTCGAAGAAAACTTCCATCTGCCAGTCGCGGTAACGCTCAAAGGCATTGGAAATATATGTTTCGATCAGGAGGCGTCCTGCCACGTGATAGGCAATGATCATCGCGGCAGCATCATTGCATTGACTGGGGTGGCAGTTTCCGGCCGTGTTGGGTGGCCTGTTTCTACAGAGGCGCGTGTGTGCATTGGCGTCATTATTGATCACAACAAGGCTACCCGCCAGCGTGCCAAGCGCAAAAAGCAGGGTCATAACGACCAGAAATATTCTATTATGCCGCAATGCTCTCCACCATCGGCTTGTTATGCTCTTTAGATACCGTACCTATAAGTCTAGCACAAAGACTTGAAAAATGGCACTTCCGAATTAATTAAAACATAAAATCGACAAAATTATTAACCCTTGTGAAATGTGTAATTATACATCACAATATCAGTCACGCGCCTTTTTTAGAAAATTAGCGACTGAAAAATCACACAATGGCAGAAAAAAAGATCAAAGTATCCTCTCCCCCCGCTGAAAAGGCGGCGCCGCTTGAAAAAACCGACAGTGCTGACGAAGCTGGCTCTTTGGGTGCGGTTGTTATCCGTAATGAATTCTACCGCGATGGTTACCGCAATCTCTTGCGCCTTTCCGTCCTGCAGAGCCTTGTTATTCTTGGGCTTTTGGGGGCGATGTTCTTCGTGATCCAGGTGCACCAGCCTGAAAACCGTTATTTTGCGACAACAGAAGATGGCCGCCTTATTCCTATGATTGGCTTGAATGAGCCGAATTTGAGCACGCCGGCCCTTATGTCATGGGTGGCGCAGGCCGCTACCGAGGTCATGACCTTTGGTTTTAATGATTACCGCCGCCGTTTGCAGGAGGCTTCTCGAAATTTCACGCGCCGGGGCTGGGAAAGCTTTACCATGGCCTTGCAGCGCTCGCGGATTATCGAGATGGTGGAAGCCAATCAACAGGTTGTAACAGCCGCGCCGCAAGGTGCGCCCATTCTGGAGTCGGAGGGCCAGGTTGCCGGCCGCTATCAATGGGTTGTGCAGGTTCCGCTGGTGGTGACCTATCAGTCCGGCGCAAAAAGCAAGAATGACAATTTGTTGGTGTCTGTGACGGTCGTGCGTGTGCCGCGTCTGGAAACCCCGAATGGTATCGGTATTGAGCAGTGGGTGGCGATGCCGCGTTAATATTTGCCTTTATTGGCCTGTGAGTTTTTTTGGTTTTCTTCTTTATTGGCTGGTGACAGTACGTATTTCAGCGGGTAAATTCTTTAAGAGCTTAATGTTAAACCACATTTATATGAAGTATGGCGTAATGCGTTTATCACTTTTCAGCCCGGAACATTCTTTAAATCCCGTCATACAAAAGTTTTTTTTGGGCGCTGCTCTTTTAGCGCTTGTGGGTCATAGCGGCGTATCAATGGCGCAGGATAATACCCCTGTGCCTGTCTTGCAGGGCGCAGAGGAGCAAATTCGAGCCCTTGAGCCTGAGGAGGCCTTGGCCGCGCCGCAAGCTGCGCCGCCGACTCCTGCTGTTGCACCAAGTCCCGGTATTCCGGCGTTGGATGCTGCCATGGAGGAGCCCTCTTCCGTGCCGGCGCCTGTTAAAAATTCATACACGGCCGCCGCGGCGCAATCAGGCGTGGCCCCTGAGGCTGATGAGCCTGTTCCGCTTTTTGACGAGCCCGATGCGGCGCCCGGTCAGGCTGCCAGCGATTTGCCCCCGCCCCCGCCGGGTGTTGAGGATGATATTTTTGGTATCGAAGAGCAGTTCGATTTTGAAAAATCGCCCCAGCAGCTTGAGGAAGAGGTGCGTACACAGGCCTTTGATGCTGCTTTGCAGGGGTTATTGCCGCTTCGCCCGGAAGAGATTCGCATTTTGCTTGAGCGTTATGACCGGACGCAAGAATCGGTTGAGGTTCCTATTTATCCGACAGCCAAGCCTGAGCTGGTTGTTGAGACGGTGCCTATGGATCCCGGCACTGTGCCGCTCACGATTAAAACGGCTGTTGGCCAGGTCACCACGCTTAATTTTATTGATATTACGGGCGAGCGCTGGCCGATTCAGCAAATCACATGGGCGGGTGATTTTGATATTGTAGAGAGTACCGGCGGCGAAGCGTCCAATATGCTGCGTATTACGCCCAATTCCGCTTATGCGCGGGGTAATATTTCTATCCAGATGCTCAAGCTGGATACGCCAATTGTCATGATTTTGGAAACGGACCGGGATGTGGTGCATTATCGCTTTGATGCCATTGTTCCTGAAAAGGGTCCTTTTGCACAGGCGCCCTTGATTGAAAAGGGCATGACGCTGGCTGCGGGGAACAAGGATGCCTC
This sequence comes from Alphaproteobacteria bacterium, assembly GCA_035911135.1. Taxonomy (GTDB): domain Bacteria; phylum Pseudomonadota; class Alphaproteobacteria; order Micavibrionales; family Micavibrionaceae; genus JAMHWD01. The sequence goes on from JAMHWD010000013.1 coordinate 111,612, forward strand.
CTCAATGTTGCAGGGTATGGTCCCGGATGAGGCCGAGAAGATGAATGTTCAGGGTGTGGATGGCCGGACAAGTGCCTATAATTACAACGGTATGACTTATTTGCGTACGCCATTGACGCTTCTTTCTCCGGCCTGGAGCAGTTCGGTTTCCTCCGCGGACGGCATGCGCGTTTATGAAATTCAGGCGACGCCAGTTGTTTTGCTGTCTGATGGCGGCAAGATGGTGCGCGCTCATATCTCACCTCGGGAGACCATAACCAATGAGCAATGATCTGGAAAACGACAATCTGGACGAAGATGCCGGTTTTGATGATTTCGATGGAGATGGCAGCGATTCCAATTCCTTTGGCTCTCTTGTTCAGTCCAATAATCTGGTCAAGTTCGGGATTATTTTCGGTGTAGCTGCGCTGGTATTGGGCGCGATTATTCTTTTTGGTGGCGATAAGGAAAAGTTAGCCAACTCTGTCGTATCTGAAGCCAGCGAAGTCTCGGCGGCGCCCGGTACGGATGAAGTCTCTCCTGCTTATGTTGATGCTATCCAAGACGTAAACCGTGAATCGGTTGAGCGCGCTTTGGCGCAAGGCGAGAGCGCTATTCCTATTCCAATCGAGCCGCCTGTGGGCAGGATCGAACAAGCCGCGCAAGGGGCCGAAGAAGAGGATCCCTTGCAGAAGTGGCGGCGCTTGCAGGAAGAGCGTATGAAGCGTGAGATGGAAGATCGTCAGTTGGTGGAAGCTGCCCCGGCGCCTGAGGATACGGGTCAGAGCGAGGCTATCGCGCAAATGGCTGAACTGATGTCATCCCAGATGCAATCCTTGCTTGAGCGCGAGGATGGCAAGGCGATGAAGACGCAAAAAGTCACGGATTTTGATTATATTGAGAAAAAAGAACAAGAAGCCCTCGACAAGTTAAAGGATGCGGGTGTTGCCGGTGTTGATGCTGATGGTGATGGCGTTCAGGAAGGTTCTGAGAATTCAGTGCCCCAGATTGTGGTCATTCCGGCCGGGGAAATTGAATACGCCCAGATGATTACCGAGGCCAATTCCGACGTACCTGGACCCGTTCTGGCGCAAATCGCGTCCGGGCCGCTGGTGGGCAGCCGTATGATCGGAAGTTTCGAGGTTAAGAATGATTTGCTGACCATTACTTTCGAGCGCGTTGTTATTGATGAGGTTGCTTATAGTATTGATGCTATTGCGCTTGATCCGGCCACGACGCTGCCGGCCTTGGCAACTGAAGTTGATCATCGTTATTTCCAGCGTGTGGTGCTCCCTGCGGCAGCGGCCTTTGTTGAAGGTTTTGCCGAGGCGGTTGCCGAGACAGGCCGTACGGATGTAACCATTCAAGGCGAAGCTGTGGCTGAGGAGACCGAGGAGGCCGATTCCGGCGAACGCGTGGCGACAGGCGTTCAGGAGGCTGGTACGGAGATCAGTGAGATGCTGGAGGAGATGAACGAGGAGATCGAAACGCTGGTTATCGTTGCCTCGGGCACGCCAATGGGTATATTGTTCCTGGAGCCTGTCACACGTCCGGCAACGGAAGAGGAAATCAGCGCCGGGCTGAACTGATTTCAAAGTAATTTCAAAACAAACAAGAGACTCAAAAATTCATGAGCAACAATAACGACGATTTTGATGATGACATCGACCTGAACGATGATGATATCGCTGATTTTGATGATGATCTGGATGTCATTATTGATGATGATTTGGCATCTGAGGATGATGATGATTTCGCGGATGAGCAAGAGGCTCCGGCACGAAAATCTTCAAAAGGCGCCCTTCAGAAATATTTCCCCTTGCTTGTTCTGGGTCTGGTTGGCCTAGGCGGAGCCGGATTTTTCATGATGCAAGGCCTGCCTGGCGCGAATACGCCAGAATCCAGTATTCCCATCAGCGAGGTTCCGGCGGATGCCTTGCCAATGCCTGCGCCGATTTCCAGCCCGGAGATGGTTGATTCGGCCCAAGCTGTGCCGCCAGCCGAAGAAATGCCGTCAGCCGAGGCCGCGCCGCCTGTTGTTGATGAAGTGCTGACCCCCATGCCGGGCGCTGACCCTTCTGTCCAGAGCGCAGAAGTCCTGCCGCTGGAACCATTGGATGGACCCGCTGCTGATCCGGCTTTGCCTGTGCCGGCGGATTCTGCCGCCACGCCCATGGAGCCATCTGACCAGATTGTCGCGATTGCCCAGCCCGTTGATCCTGTGGCCGAGCTTACCGCGCCAGTTGAGGATGCACCAATTATGTCGGCAGAGGCAGAGCCTGCCCCTGTTGCGGCGGAAGATCCTTTGGCCGCCGCGCCGGATTCTCCAATCTTGCCGGATCCGGCAATGGCCCCCATATCCGAACCTGATCTGGCTGCAGCGCCAGATGAAAGCGCGGCACTTGCCGAGCAGCAAGCCGCAAGCAAGGCTTTGGAGGAGAAATTATCACAGCTTGAGCAAAGCACGAGCCAGCAAATCAATGAGATGCAGACCGCTGTGTCGGATAAAGACAGGCAGATTGCGGAATTGCAAAATCAGATTGCCGGTTTGCAGAATGATCTTTCTTCACGTGATCAGCAAATTGAAGGTTTGAAGGCGCAAGCTGCTGAGGCGGCATCTTCTGCCCCCGTTTCAGAACCGCCAGCGAAAACCGAGCCGGTTAAGGCTGAATCCCAAAAGACCCCGGAAGCGCTTGTTCCCGCAGAAAAGGCCGCAAGCCCGGAGAAGGCATCTGCTCGTGCAGAAGCCAAAAAGCAAAGTGCCGAGCCTGCTCCGGCATGGGAATTGCGCTCGGCGCAGCCCGGCAAGGCATGGATTGGCATCCGGGGGTCTGCTGATATGCAGGATGTGGAGATTGGCGATGTCTTGCAAGGCGTCGGCAAGATCACAGCCATATCCCGCCAGAATGGCCGCTGGGTCGTGCAGGGTACATCAGGATCTATTGCGCAATAATGTTTCTTCGCTATTCCATAAGCGTTTAACAAAGCTTTAATGATTGGCGTGCCATAATGATAACTAGGTTTTAAGAAAATTTTTTTCAAATTTTATCATCATTTGGATAGCTTGTTATCCGCGTGGTATAATTTTAAAGAACAATATATGGGGCGTTGAAGGCTGGTAATTGCTATATGAGTGTCTCTTTCCTTAGAAAAGCGCAGTATTTCGCATTGGGTTTGATTGTCGCGCTGGCGGCCAGTGATCCGGTATATGCGGGTGCGGCCGTTGATGATATCTCCAGCAATATTGTTATCAGCAGTGCCAGACTGCCCGGTCTTGTCACGGCGTTTTCCTATCTTCTGGCCATTTTCTTTGGCGTGATGGGTGTCCTGAAGCTCAAGGACCACGTCATCAATCCGACACAGGTGCCGCTCAAGGCTTCGATGATCCGGTTTATCGCCGGCGGCGCTTTGCTGACGCTTCCTATCGTTCTCGAAGCGGCCCGGATTTCGATCACCGGTAACGTTCCTCCGGGCACCACCTATATTCAGCTGCTCAGCGCGGCTCTTGGTAACATCACTGGTACTGTTACGGGCGGCGGTGCGGTCAACCAGGGCTTTAACCAGCTTCTGGGCAATATCATCACCAGTATCGACAGCACGCCGGGTATTGTAACGGCGGCGTCTTATTTGCTGGGTCTGGTTATGATTGTGGGGGGTATCCTCAAGATCAAGGATCATGTGGAAACTCCGGAGCAGGTGCAGATCAAGGAAGGCGTGATCCGTCTTTTGATTGCCGGTGCGCTCTTTACGCTTCCTGTTATCTATCTGGCTGCAGAAAATACGATTACAGGCACAACGGCACCATTCTCGCCGTTTGCTGCGACGATTACATCTTTATATTCTACATCCACCATTGCGCCGGTAACGGCTTGCGCGGGCGGTACGGATCTTGGCGGTACGATTTGCCGTTTTGTCGATATGACCGGCACAACGCCCGGATTTCTGACCTCGATATCCTATCTTTTCGGGGTTGTGCTGGCCGTTTGGGCTTTGCTTAAAATCCGTGATCATGTCCTTAATCCCAATCAGACATCGGTTTGGGAAGGCGCCAGCCGCCTGATCGCCGCAGGCGCATTCTTTGCGATGCCGTATGTTGCATTCGTATTGATGCAAACCGTCGAGACGGGCACATTCTTCGATATTACAAACTATTATAACGGTGCGACCGTAACTTGTGCCGGCCCGCTTTCGCTGGATATGAGCCTTGCCTGTTTCATGCAGGATATCATGGCGCCGATGCATATTCTGGCCAACCATTTTGCGATGGTTGCCGGGGTGGTCTTTATCATGATCGGAATATCCCGCCTGATGAAAAGCGCGCAGGATGGTCCCCGCGGACCTGGCGGCATGGGTACGATGATGACATTCATCGTGGCCGGGATCTTGCTCTCCTATAATACGATTATATCTGCCTTCTCCGTGAGCATTGCTGGTGATTCGGTTGTTAATACAAATGCCAGTCTGGTTTACACAACCGGTATGACCGCCGCCGAACGTGGCCATGTGGAAATTGTGATTGCGGCTGTGCTGCAGTTTCTCATTATCGTCGGCATTATCAGCTTTATTCGCGGCTGGTTCATTGTGCGCCAGGTTGCCGAAGGCAATTCGCAGGCCTCGATGATGGCCGGTGTCACTCATATTGTCGGCGGCGCGCTGGCGATAAATCTTGGTCCGCTTCTGACAGCGGTTCAGCAATCCCTAGGTATTACCGGCGTCGGTGTATCCTTCTTGTAAAATTTTTGTCAAATTGCGACAAAAATATGGCAAAAACTTGTCATCTTTCAAAAACTGTGTTATGATGGTACTATAAGCTAACAATTTGGTAGAGGAGACCAATCCATGTTTAACTTCAAGAAGACTTACTACACTCTCGGCGCGGCAACGACTGTCGGGATCATGACAAGCTCCAGCGCTCATGCTGCTAACAACTTCGGTAGCATTGCTGAAAACGTCACACTCTCGATCGCCAGCGTACCTGGTCTTTTGACCGCTCTTGCGTACATGTTCGGCGTTCTGCTGGGTACACTCGGCGTTATGAAGATCAAGGATCACGTTGAAAACCCATCCCAGACTCCGCTGAAAGACGGCGCGATTCGTCTGGCAGCTGGCGGCGCACTCTTTACACTGCCGATCATCTTTGAAGCGATGCGTGAAACAGTTGCTGACGGCGGTGCTGCCGGTACAACGACCGCTACGCTGGTCAAGAAAGTTACGTTTAACGTTAACTAAGAAATATGTGGGGTCAGGCTTTATGCCGCAAAGCATAAGTGTAGCCCTTGGCATTGCCCGTCCAACAGGCAAGGCCAGACAGATAAAGGGAGGAGCCGGGAAAACCGGCTCCTCTTCGTCTGATCTCAAGTTACCCAATGAGATCAAGCAAAGAATTTTTGAGCGCGATCATCATACCTGCCAGGCCTGCGGCTTTGTTGCCAAGAAATATCAGGATGTGCATTTTATCAATCACAACCGCGCGGATACGTCGGATAAAAATCTTCAGACTTTATGCATTTTTTGCAATCAGTGCTTCAATCTAGAAGACGCCAGTCTCATGCGATCGGGTGTGCTGATATGGATGCCGGAAATCGAGCAGATCCGCCTTCATCATATTGCGCGGTCGATTTATGTTGCCCGCATTTCCCAAGGGCCTATGGCTGATGCCGCCCGCAAGGCATTGGATGCTATTATGGAGCGCCGCGAGGAAGCCAAAAAGCGGCTTGGGACTGATGATCCTTATATTCTGGCTGAAGTGTTCCGGGATTATCTGGGTGAGAAGCATTACGCGCTGCGCGAGCAAAAAATCAAGGGTTTGCGCCTGTTTCCGCTGGATCGGCGCATTATCAAGGAGGCCGATCTGGAATTTAACCAATTCCCGCAGATTTTGGCCTATTGGCGTTCCAAGGATGGGCCGTTTGGCGGAAAAACCCCGCCGCAATGGATCTCGATATACAAAGCCTTGGCCGGGAATACATAATCTGTATTCCTTTTGGGATTTATTGAATTCCTCTCTATATCATCGGCTATAATTATTTTATAATACTGGAAATAATTCCAATGCCCTTAAAGGTAAAAGCGGTAAATCATGAAGTTTTTTGAACGGGCCCTGCTTCCATTTCAGAAAGGCCTCAAACAGTCTATATCGTCGATGATCAATCTGGAATCGGCGGATAATGAAACTTCGCTGGTCTCGATAGATGGCTCGCTGATTACCTATGTCAAGGTCAGCGGCTCGAAGCAGATCATCGGCGATGATGAATATAAAAAGATTATCGAATCTTCAACCATCAAGATCGGCGCGCGATTTGACCGCCAAGGCCATGCGATGCAGGTCTATTTTTCGCGCGATCCAAGCCGTATCCGGCAGGAATTAGAGGCGCTTGTCCGCCCCAGCCGTATCACGGCCCAATCCTGTAATCTGGAGATGGATGATCTGTTCCAGGAGCGTATCAACCATCTTGAGCGCTATCTGACCTATGAGGAGATGTATTTTGTCCTTTGGACGCGCCCCAGTATTTTGACCAAGAGCGAGCTTAAGCGCTCCACCTCCGAGGCTAAGGATCAGGCCAAGGAATGGCTTAATGCCGGGCAATCGCAATATCCGCTGGCGGCGCTTGAACCCTTGAGGACGCGTCATAAAAGTTTCGTATCGGCCATTACCTCCTCGCTTTTCGAACTGGGCATCAGTGCGGAAGTTCTGGAAGTCCATGAGGCTGTGCGCTGCGTACGCGCCAGCATATTCCCTGAGAAGGCCAATGAAAAATGGCGCCCCTGTCTGCCGGGTGATCCGATCCCGACACGTGCGCCAAGCTCCAAGGTCGATATGTCCGATCTGCTCTGGCCCAATCTTCCCAATCAGATTGTCAGCGCAGATGCCAAGATTATCAGCAAAACGGTTGTGCGGATCGGCAATACTTTGTGGGCCGGCGCTGATATGTCGCTGGGGCCGATGGATGCCACGGCATTTCCGATTTTGCTCAATCGTCTTGTCGAGGCGGACATTCCGTTCCGTATCTCGATGCTAATTGAGGGCGGCGGCGCGTATTCCACGCAGTTCCGCGCCTTTGCGGCCACGATGATGGGTCCCACCAATTCGATGAACAAGCAGATAAAATATTCGCTGGAGGGTCTGCAAGCCATGGCCCGCAGCGAACCTGTTGTGCGATTCCGCTGTTCATTTGCGACTTGGTGCCCGATTGATAAAAAAGATGCGATCATTGATCAGATTTCGGTTCTTTTGCAATCCATAGAAAGCTGGGGCTATTGTCAGGTCAGTGAATTTTCCGGCGATCCGCTGGAATGCATCATGTCTTCGGCCATGGGTGTGATGTGCGCCGGTACGGCCCCAACAGGCGTTGCGCCGATGTTCGAGATCATGAAGCTCTTGCCATGGCAGCGCCCTTCCAGCCCGTTCTCACAAGGCTCGATGCTGTTCCGTACGCCAGATGGTAAAGTCTGGCCTTATCAGACCGGTACAAATATCACCACAACATGGTTTGATCTTATTTTCGCCCAGCCCGGCGCGGGTAAGTCGGTTTTGCTGAATACGCTTAATCTGGGAACGATCCTTTCGCCGGGTTTGAGCCGTCTGCCCTATGTGGCCGTGATTGATATCGGCCCCTCATCATCGGGTCTGATCTCGCTGATCAAGGAAGCGCTGCCGATGAACCGTCAGCATGAGGCGGCTTATTACCGTCTGCAAATGGCGCATCAATATGCGATTAACCCGTTTGATACACAGCTTGGCTGCCGCTTCCCGCTGCCTGATGAGCGAAGCTATCTGGTTGAGTTGATCACCTTGCTGTGTACGCCGCCCGGCTATGACAAGCCCTATGATGGTATTCAGCAGCTTGCCGGTCTGGTGGTGGATGAGATGTTCCGCTGGCGGGATGACCGCAGCGCCAATGCCGAACCGCGTCCTTATTTGCCGCGTCTGGAATCTGAAGTTGATGAAGCTTTGCAGCGCTTTAACGTGCATCTGCCGACTGATCCGTACTGGTGGGATGTGGTCGATAAGATGTTTGATCTGGGCCAGTATCATATCGCCGGTATCGCCCAGCGCCATGCCGTGCCGACATTGAACGATTCGATCACCGCCTCGCGCCGTCCGCAGATCCGTACCTTGCTGGAGGAAACATCAGTTGGTTTCAGTACGGAATCGGTCATCAATGCCTTTGAACGTATGGTTACCTCGGCTATTCGCGAGTTTCCGATTTTGTCATCGGTGACACAGTTCGATATTTCCGATACGCGTATCTGTTCGCTTGACCTTATGGATGTCGCCCCGCAGGGCGATGAATCGGCCGATCGCCAGACGGCCATCATGTACATGCTGGCGCGGCATGCGCTGGTGCGCTCATGGTGGATGGGTAAGGAAGCCCTTACTTTTATTCCGGAGCGTTTCCGCGAGTATCATGAATTAAACCTTCAGCAGATTGCGGAATCTCCCAAACGTCTTTGCTATGACGAATTCCACCGTACCAGCAAGTCGCACTCTGTGCGGTCACAGGTCGTACGTGACGTACGTGAAGGCCGTAAGCGGGGCGTTCAGATTGTTCTGACTTCGCAGTTATTGGATGACTTTGATAAGGATATGGTCGATCTTGCCACGGGCGTATGGGTCTTGGGTACGGCGATTTCTGATAAGGCGGTTGATGACGTACAGGAGCGTTTCGGCCTTTCTGAAACCGCGCGTCAGATTATTCGTTCAAAACTGACTGGCCCGAAATCCATTGGCGCGCCTTGTCTGTTTGTTCTGGGTTCAACTGATGGCCGCTATGAGCAGCATTTGTATAATACGCTCGGCCCCATTGAATTATGGGCGCTTTCCACATCATCAGAAGACGTATCGATCCGCAACCGCGTTTATCTGAAGCTGGGCGCAAGCCGCGGTCGTCAGATTCTGGCCGCCAGCTATCCCGGCGGTTCAGCCCGCAGTGAAATTCGCCGCCGTGTTCTGGTCCGCAGCGAAAGCGGCGAGTCTCGTCAGGCGATGGTGAGTGCAATCATTGAAGAAATCGTCAATGAAATCGTCGAGGCAAGCAGATTGGCGCAGAAGGAAGAATCTCTTGCCCGCGTCAAAATTGCGTAAAGGGCGGTCATGGCCAAGGCAGAAATTGCTCCTGAAGAGAAGATAAAAGAAGCCAAGAAAAAACTTCTGCGCCGCGCTTTGGCAGAGGATGAGGGCACGGCTGCGCCAAGAAAACTTACGCCCATGCAGCAAAAGAAATTGCTGGCGCGTAAGAAAAAAATGCGCCGTTATGCCCTGTTGGGCGTGGTTGGATTGTTCAGTTATCTCGTCTATTGGGGATTCAAGCCATACAAGACAGGCCTGAATTACGGGATTTGCAAGGTTTTCATAGAGCAAAGTGTTTTATATCCCGATACGCTTCATTTCAGCGAAGTGATGGATTTTAGCGATTCTGTGCGGATCTGGTATTCCTATTACGATTCATTTGGCGATTACCGCTTGCAGCAGGCGCAATGTTATTTCCGGCTTGATGATACGTATGGCTATGCTGTCAGCCGGATTACAATCGGGCGTCTGGAAGTTGATCCGGACAAGATCAATCTATTCAATCATTCCTTGGGTTCGATCATTAAAAACCCGCCGGATTTGACTTATCCGACGCCTCTGCCCAATGATATCAAGGATCTCAAGTTCGAATTTGAAAAATTCCGCAAGGCTATTCTTTAAGAAAACCAGCCTTTTCGGGCGCTACGGAATATGGTAGATATCATAGAAATCAAGGGGATGCGCCATCGCATCTCAAAATTTGCGATAATAATTCAGTCATGCTATTGTCAAGGAAATTAACTATGAAAATCAAACATGTTCTTTGTTTTGCGCTGCTTTCAGGCGTATTGGTCTTGTCTGCCTGTTCCAACACGGTTGATGGTTTTGGGCGGGACATGGAAAGCGCAGGCCGTAATATACAGGGCACTGTGAAATAATTTTGAAGGTATGAAGCAATGAGATATTTCATTTTTCTGGCAGTTCTTGCAGTTGCGATTGCACCAGCATCGGCGGATGAGTTTGGCCCGCGATTTGGAAGCACCGCACCTTATGCGCTGGGGAATGATATCAACCGGGCTATTGCCGATACGCAAGGCATGGGCGCGGAAGATCTCAATGACATTATGCCGGCTTCGGGGACAGAGACACCTGCGGCCGAGACGACCGAGGATGCAAAAGCCCCTGCTGCAAGCGAGGCGGCAGAGACGGTCGATCCCGCGCAAACACCAGAATTAACGCCATCAAACGCGCCTGAACAACCTGCCGTAAAGCCTTAGAAGCACTTCACTATGAATACAGCCCCCAATCTTGATCCGGTCCCCCCTATAGGGCCGGGTTTTTCCGCAAGCCCTGATCAACCGCGTTGGGAAGCCTTGCTGCGCGGGCAGATAGTTTCTGCCACGATTGCCAAATTCTTTAACTATGTGAATCTTGCCGACCAAAAGGCGCAAACCATGATCGTTTTGAATACGGTTATGATCCCTGTTGCGCTGAACTGGATCGATAAGCCTGATTATAATGTGGGCGCGGCTGTATCAATTGTAACGGCCATTATCAGCATCATGAGCGCCATTATTTGTATTTATCCCAAGCGCCGGGGCGGCAGAAAACCGGATGGTACTATCAATTTGCTGCATTTTGGCGATATTGGCCGGTTGAAAGAAGCAGAATTTCTGGCGGAATTCCTGCCGATATATAATGAACCTGCGCGCCTGGCCGAGGCGGCGATCAAGGATATTCATGATGTGGCGCGGCGCATTATCCGTCCTAAATTTTATTGGCTCAAGCTTTCCTATATAGTATTTTTCTTTGGCAATCTTCTGGCGATTGCCACGACTTTTTATTGTGTTTTTACGCCCTGATATATTTTGAAATTCATCATGAGTGTTTCTCCATCTGCCCGCATGGACCTATTGCGAAATCCAAAATTATTTAAGGCCTTGGCATTTTTGCTGTGCCTTATGCCGGTGCTGGGCGCGCTTGCGCCGCGCCTGCTGGCAGGGCTCCCTGCAATTTTAGGGATTGCATTTTTTCTGGCCCACCGTGTCATGGAAGGAAACTGGCCGCATATAAGCCGGACGCATCTGCTGGCTTTTGCTTTTGTCTTATTGCTGCCCTTTGCCAGTGTTTTGTGGTCAATTGATCCGGGCTTTGCGCTGGATCGCAGTTTTAAAATAGCCCTGACTATCTTGCCCGGCTTATTGCTTCTGGCGGCATTGAATACGCCCTGGGCAGATCAGATAATCCCCTGTTTTTTCCGTTTTTTACCACTGGCCCTGATTGCCGGGCTGGCCATTACGGTCATTAATCTCAGTTGCTGGGGTGCTATTCAGGTGGCGCTTGATGGGTTCGAGCGCGATCCTGATTTTAACCTCTCTAATTTCAACCGTGCCAGCTCTGTTTTGACAATCTCGCTTTTTGCCGGTCTTTACGCCTTGCAACGGGCATCCTACAGCGATAAATCGCGCCGGAATATTTTTGCCGCACTCCTTCTTCTGATGGGGGCTTTGTTATGCCTTACGGATAGCCAGTCGGCGCATCTGGCTTTTGCTGCAGCCATTCTGCCGTTTCTGTTTTTTCCGGTTCAATCAAAAGCCGCATGGACAGCGCTTTGGGGGATAATTTTTGTGCTGCTGCTGGGCGCGCCGTTTTTGGCGCAGGTCATGTTTGATTTGTATCCGCGTGAACTTTCCAATCTTGACTGGTTCAAATACAGCTATGCGCTAGAGCGGCTGGAAATCTGGGATTTCGTCAGCCGTTATGCCTTGCAAAGCCCGCTCTATGGCTATGGAATCGAAGCAACGCGCATGATTGAAAATTTTGATTCTGAAACACTTTATTTCCCGGAAGCCAAGGTTTTGCATCCGCATAATTTTGCCCTGCAGTTCTGGATTGAATTTGGCGTAATCGGTGTGATGGTCTGCGCCGGGTTTTTCGGTTTTATCTTCCGGCAACTTCATCGCATGGAAACACAAGCCGCCAGAACAACGCTGGCGATGTTTTTCGCAATTCTCTCCATTGCCGCTACGGGTTATGGCCTTTGGCAGGGGTGGTGGCTGGGGGTTATGCTGATGGCCGCAATTTATTCAGTTATATTTTCACGCGCCGGCGGCGGGGCATAATCGGCCATTACCAGCTGGGCGATTGGGATATGCGTAATTTTTTCCTGCCGTGCCTTATTCATGTCGCGCATAATCTTCAAGGCTTCCGCGGTGAAGTTCATGCTCTCGCTTTGCAGCCAGCCTTGCCGTCCTTCACGTTCCAGCGCCTCTATCACTGTTTGTAAAGGCTCCTGATCAAATGCCAATGCCGGGAAATAACGTGGCGGCTCTTGCTTGCTGGCGGCTATGATTCCTGATTTTTCCAGAATTTCCAGTATGCGCTGTACGGCCAGAACGGGCACGTTAAGCTGGCGGCTTAGTGCCTCCATGGTCAGCGGCGGCTCGCTTTTGTAATGGGCGCGGGCAATAAGCGATAAAATACTCAAGCCCAGCGCAAGGCGCAGATAAGGCGATAGAATAAGGGGCTCGCGCGTGATCCGCATATAGCGCGGATTTTGCATGTAGAAGGAAACATTGGCCCCGATCAGTACCACCAGCCAGCTGGCGTAAAGCCAGATCATAAGCACAATCAGCGTCGCAAAGGCGGCGTAAATCGCAACGTAATTTGTTGATCCGGCGATAAAGGTGGCAAAGACAAATCCCATTGTTTTCCAAAGAAATGCCGCGACAAGTCCGCCGGTAAAGGCGGCCGAGAGGCGCACCTTGGTATTGGGCATGTAGATATAGATAAAGGTAAATCCGACCGCCATGACAAACCAGGGCAGAAGAAAGGCGCCAATATCATAAAGCAGGGTAATCTGATGGTAATTTTCAAGACCTGTAATCAGCGTGGAATTGCGAACGGCCGTGGTAAATCCTGCGGAGATAAATATTAGCAGCGGCCCCATCAGCAGTACGCTTAAATAATCGCTGAAGCGTTCGGATAAGGTTCTGTCTTCGGCCACGCGCCAGATATAATTAAAGGCGATCTCAATTTTCTGCATCAGGGCAATAACGGCATAGATCAGGAAAGCCAAGCCAACTGCGCCCAATACGCCAACCTGTACGTTATCAACAAAACTGATAACCTGCGCGGTGACTTCTGCGCTTTTATCCGGGCCAAGTCCTTGCAGCAGGTTGAGCAAAAAAGGCTCCATCTGGCTGTGTACCCCAAAGCCTTTGAGGACGGAAAATGAAATGGCCAGCAAGGGAACCAGTGTAATAAGCGTTGTATAGACAAGGCTCATGGCCTGCAGAGATATCTGGCCATCGGAAAGATCGCGGATACAGGAATAGACAATTTGCGCGAGGCGGATGACGGATCGCTGGGCGTTGGGATAGCGCGATATATCCGCTTCCAGGAATTTTTGCATCGCGGCTTTATAATTTTTGAAGAACATTTCGAACGTCACAGGCGCTTCGGGTATTGCCTTCCTTAATCATAACGGCGATGGCCTGATTGACAGCAACACAATCAACGGTACGGACCGCCTGGGCATTTATATCGGCCGCACCGATGATGGTCAACCCCCATATTCGAGTCCATGTTAAAAGTGAATCCGCTGCCCGTGTTGCGGCATAGATAAAGGGTCTGCAAGCGTAGCTAAAGAGCCTTTATCTATGCGGGCGATTGGTGCTGGCGGTCTGTATCCGAGCGAACTGTGCGGCCTGATATGGTTATAATGATGCCGCCATTTTTCAATGATTACTTGCGCTTCTT
>JAMHWD010000014.1:0-2617 GCA_035911135.1 Alphaproteobacteria bacterium
AAACTTTGGGCTTTGAAGTAAATTTTTCCGATAATGAATTTTGATAGTTTGTTAATGGGGCAATCATACAGAAACACCTCTATTTATATTTGCAAATCGCTTTGTAATTTTCGCAGATGGTGCCGGTCTGGCAAGCAGCCAAAATACACCGAGAGCGATAAAAACGTCACCCAAACTAAATGCCACTTGATACGGGAACCCTGCCGGGGGGAGGAAGCGATCCGCCAGCCATTCGAAGCGGGTATCCTGTGGGTAAAGGAGAATGTCTTTTACTCCGAAGCGGCTTCCAGTTGAGACATTCCGCAAAATACCTTCTGAAACCAGCCGGCTCGCAGTCTGCGGGCTGATCGGCATGAAACCATTGTTGGCTGTCATCACTGTCAGATTAAGCGCAAGGCCACAAAACAGAATAGACATGCCTAACCTGCGCCGGTTTAGCCAGACAAATACCAGCAGCATGATGTGTGAGGCGAGCAGAAAGCCGGCGGCCAGCCAATCGGGGAAAAGCTTGCGGGCGATCGGCAGATAGATCACCACGAACTGCGGCAGGAAGGCAGCAGAAACCAGCCAAAGGTGGTGGAGATCAGGCGCCTGATAGGGTTGTTTGTGCCAATGCGCCCAGCCTGCGCCCGCCAATAAACCGGCAGCGATCGCCAGTAATAAAATCACCTACCCAAACCAACGCCGCCGCCATCGGCCGGGGCGCCAATACCGAGAACGAGCATCGCCAGAGAGACGATCACAAGAACCAATTGCACATGCTGACGGTCGATTTTCTGAGCGGAAACAGCGAGAAGGTTGAGTTTGTTTTTCATGGCAGGCATCCTTTTTTGAGTTGAGACAATTTATTGTCAAAAGGATACGATTGGCCAGGCTTCAAAACAGGCTTCAAACATTGCAAAAATCAGCCTTTTGAGGGCTGATTTTTGGGCAATTTGGATTTTGGTGGACTCAAAACTGGAAAAAGGCGGATCTCCCCCCGCTTTTGCCTTAACATTACGCGATCAATCGACGGTATAGCTGTTCGGTGTCATTCGAGGGCGGCAATCCCAGCTGACGGTTAAGGGCGTCTACGCAAGCCTGGTAGGTGCGGATGATGGACGCACGGTCTCCCATACGATCATAGATCAGCATGGATAGGGCATACGCCGCTTCAAATGCAATGTCATACTCCAGCGCGCGCTGACAGGCGGCAAGCGCCTCTTCGGGCTGGGCTTGTTTTAATAATAATTCCGAAAGAGTCAGAAGCGCAGTCAGATAGACCTGACTTAACCGGTCACGTTCAAGCATGGCCCAACCGGCATAGATGTCGTCTAAAAATGGGCCGATGACAAGGGCAACGGCCTGTTTGTAAAGCGCGATCTGCTCTTCAATCTCATTGGTTAATTTAGCGCGCGCCAGAAATGATTCAAAGGCTTCCACATCATATTCAAAATCCAGGGCGCGATTAAAACCATAGAAAACATCTTCATAGGTAACCACCTCCTGCCCCACTGCCCGCCGCAACCGATAGATGTCGTTCTTAAATCTCAATTTTATTTTTTGAGGGTCATCAATTTCAGGCCAGAGGGTATCCCCAACCTGTTCCCGGGTCAGCGGTTTTTGACTGGTCAGGAAATAAAAGAACAGGTCGCGGACTGATTGGGTTTGCCAATCCTTCAGAGTCAACAACTTTCCGCCAACGCTGATGGATGATTTTCCAAAAGCGCGGATGATCAAATGGGGATTGGGGATTTGAACAACATGCGACATGCGATGCAAATTCCGTCTGATGGCCGGCATTTTTGCAGCTACGCGGCTGGCACGCATCAGCAGGTCACCTGCCATGCGTCCGGCTTCGGCATCTTTTTGCAGGCCGTTCAGCCAGGAGCGTGCTTGATGCGCTGTCACCAGAATACCGTGTGCAATTTGTCCGCGGCCGCCAAAAACATTAGCCATGATCTTTCTAACTGCCATGTCATCCTTTGTTTGATGGCGGGCAGCCATTAACCAGATACGGCTGGCGTCGCATTCCATTCTGCGCCCATCTTCCGAGAAACAACGCTCGGCTTCTTCCAACTCATCGATTGATTGAGATGCATCTCCATCTGCCAGTGACAGGCGCCCGAGAACAAAGTTTAATAATCCCTTCTCATATAACGAATCGCCTGATCGAACCTGCGCGATCAACTCGCGGGCTTCTGTGATTCTTTTTTGCAGCAGCATCAAAACAGACTGCGCCATCGCCAGATAAAAAAGGAGGAAACGATCATCCATCTCGCGTACGATCTCTTCAGCGTGACGATAGTTAAGTTGAGCAACGTTAAAATCCTCCAGCTCAGTGGATAAGTCTCCCAGCCCAATCGCGATCAACGCTTCCATGCGGGCATATCCACTGCGCCGGGCGCAGACCAGCCCTTCTTCAAAAGCCAGCGCGGCTTTCTCATATTCTCCTTGAATGTGGCGCAAAACCCCCAAATTATTTAACAAATTGGCCTGCCAGGAAAGATTCCCTTCCTTCCGCCAAATTTGAAGCGCCTTTTCATTGGCAACCCCCGACTCTGCGTAACTGCCAATTGCCTGATAGACCATGCCGGTCTCCATTAATAGAACCGGTATATTGGCCGTCCTATTCAAG
>JAMHWD010000015.1:0-164700 GCA_035911135.1 Alphaproteobacteria bacterium
AGAAGCGCAAGTAATCATTGAAAAATGGCGGCATCATTATAACCATATCAGGCCGCACAGTTCGCTCGGATACAGACCGCCAGCACCAATCGCCCGCATAGATAAAGGCTCTTTAGCTACGCTTGCAGACCCTTTATCTATGCCGCAACACGGGCAGCGGATTCACTTTTAACATGGACTCGAATATGGGGGTTGACCACAAATCATAGCCAACAGCATTTAGAAAATTGGGATTGGCGTTAATAATATTGCCCTCCAGATCAAATTCAATAACAGCCTGCGATTTACTGATGGCTTCAATTTGCCCAAGATAATCCGCCGATTTTCGCTTCTGATCTGTGATATCGGTAGCAATCTTGACAACTTTTTGCACCTACCGCCCTTGTTACGAACAGGATTATAAGAGGCTTGAATCCAAATCTCGCGGCCATCCTTGCCAAAGCGGCGATACTCCTGAACCTCAAAATGACCGTTATGAAGCTTGTTCCAGAACATCATATATTCAGGGCTTTGAGCATATTCAGGGCACACAAACATACTGTGATGGCGTCCTTTGACTTCCTCCAGCCTATAGCCCATGGCATTGAGAAAATTATCATTGGCCATCAGAATATGGCCATCAGGATCAAATTCTATTACGGCTTGCGATTTTGTGAGCGCTTCCAGCTTTACGAGCGCATCATGAACATGCGAAGATTTAAACGGCATGAATAAGTTCTCCAGGATAGGTGTCTATATCCTTTAGTATAAACCAAAAGCTGCATTAACTTCCACACAACTCAAAAATCACTACGATTGCAATCACCTAGCAAGACTTGAAACAAGAATGAAATGAAAAGTGAAACAGGATTGAAATGAACGGCATCGAACATGTTTTTTTTTCTACCAATGTTTGGATTGCCTTGGCAATCTGCGCCGGAGCGGCGGCCGCAACCATGCTGGGCGGCGTTTCTGTCTTGCGCTCGCAATCCGCCAGCCCGCGCCTTCTGGCCTTTGGGCTGGCTTTTGCCGGCGGAGCCATGGTGTATATATCACTGGTTGAAATATTTGTTAAATCCATTCAGGCCTTTAGCCAAAGCTTTCCTGACAAGCAAGCTTATTCCTATGCCACGCTCTCTTTCTTCGGCGGCGTTCTGCTGCTGATCCTGATCGACCATTTCATCCCCAACCCGCATAACGAACTGGCGGACCCGCATACAAAAGATAAGGCCCATTTAAGACGTGTGGGCCTGCTGGCGGCATTGGCAATCACCGCCCACAACTTCCCCGAGGGCATGGCCACATTCTTTGCCACACTTGATAATCCGGCCGTTGGCCTATCTCTGGCCGTGGCGATAGCCGTACACAATATCCCCGAAGGCGTTTCAATCGCCATCCCTGTCTATTATGCCACCGGCAGCCGCAAGATAACGCTGCTGGCCTGCCTTGCCTCATCTGTTGCCGAACCCGTCGGCGCACTCATCGGGTATTTGATACTCGCGCCATTCCTGAGCCCCCCTGTTTTTGGTGCGGTATTTGGCATTATTGCCGGGGTTATGGTATTTTTGTCCATGGACGAGCTTCTGCCGGCCGCCAAGCGCTATGCTTCCAAGCATGATGCGGTGTACGGCATGGTTTTGGGGATGGCCTGCATAGCCCTCAGCCTGGTGCTCTTCCGTTAGAAACCGCCATTTTCCAAGAATTTTGGGCTTTTTACCGGTTTATTGTTCATATTTCTTGACAGCCGGAACCCTGCATGTATAGTCTCGCAACTTAAATTTACATGAAAGCATATGGGCTGGCCCATATATTAGAGAATAGAGATACGAAATGTTTGCAATCATTCGCACAGGCGGAAAACAATACCGCGTCGAGAAAAACGACAAGCTGGAAATCGAAAAGCTGGACGTTAAAGACGGCGACACCATCACATTTGACGATGTTCTGTTCGTTACAGACGGCAAGACTGCCACGCTGGGCGAGCCTGTGGTGAAAGGCGCAACAGTCAAGGCAACCGTGATCGCACAAAAGCGCGCCCCGAAGGTGATCATCTTCAAGAAGAAACGCCGCCAGAACTACCGCCGCAAGAACGGCCACCGTCAGCCTCTGACGCTGGTGCAGATCACGGACATCAAGGCCGCTTAATTATATAAAGATAAACAGACAACATAATATTCAGGAGTATTCGTCATGGCACAGAAAAAAGCAGGCGGTTCATCGAAGAACGGACGCGATTCAGCAGGCAGACGCCTTGGTGTCAAGCGTTACGGCGGCGAAATCGTTCTGGCCGGTAACATCATCGTCCGTCAGCGCGGCACAAAATTCCAGCCCGGCAAGAATGTTGGCCTGGGCAAGGATCACACGATCTATTCGCTGGTCGATGGTCAGGTTATCTTCTCGAATGGCTCCCGCGGTCGTCCGGTTGTGAACGTTGTTCCTGCCAATGATGGCGCAGCGCTGAAGGCTGCCGAGTAATCTCCCTTCAAAAGAGACAAAAGTTTTAAAAGGGGAGCCAAGGCCTCCCCTTTTTTCTTGAGACAGAACGATGAAATTCCTCGATCAGGCAAAAATTTATCTCAAAAGCGGCGATGGCGGCCCGGGCTGCATATCTTTTCACCGTGAGAAATTTATCGAGCATGGCGGCCCTGACGGCGGCAATGGCGGCAAAGGCGGCGATATCATTTTTGAGGTCGTGGACAGCCTCAACACGCTGATCGACTTCCGCTACCAGCAGCACTTCAAGGCCCAGAACGGCATGCATGGTATGGGCCGCCTCAAAAGCGGTAAAGGCGGCGAGGATTGCATCGTGCGCGTGCCGGTGGGCACGGTTGTCATTGATGAGGAAAAAGAAGAAATTCTGGCTGACTTCACCAAGGTCGGGCAGCGCGTGCTTTTCATGCGCGGCGGGGACGGCGGCTTTGGCAACGCCCATTACAAAAGCGCCACCAATCAGGCCCCCCGCAAAAACACCCCGGGCTGGCCGGGACAGGAAATGGCGATCTGGCTGCGGCTGAAACTGATTGCCGATGCCGGACTTGTGGGATTACCGAATGCCGGGAAATCCACCTTCCTTGCAGCGTGCTCAAACGCGCGCCCCAAAATCGCAGATTACCCTTTTACCACGCTGGCCCCTAACCTTGGCATGGTCAAGGCCGGTGATACGGATTTTGTGCTGGCCGATATTCCGGGCCTGATCGAAGGCGCACATATGGGCCATGGGCTGGGCGATCGCTTCTTAGGGCATGTCGAGCGTACATCGGCGCTTTTGCATCTGATCGATTCCACACAGGATGACATCCTGAAGGCTTATAAAACCATTCGCGGCGAGCTTCACGAATATGGGAACGGCGTTGAAGACAAGCCCGAGATTATCGCGCTGAACAAGATCGATGCGATCGGCCTTGATCTGGCCAAAGATCAGGCAAAAACCTTGCAGAAATATCTCAAAAAAGAAGGCCTTAATTCTGAAATCCATTTCGTATCGGCCGTATCCGGCGAAGGCGTAAAAGAGATTCTTTTTGAGCTTGCCGGCATCATCAGCCAACAGCGCATCGCGCGCGCAGCCGCCGAAAGACAGGATGATGATTTCATTGATGACGATGAATATGAAGACGAAGACACGGATTAATCATGTCCGATCTCCATACGCAAAAAACCCTGCAGCAGGCGCGGCGCATTGTCATCAAAATCGGATCAATTCTGGTTTCTGATATCCAGTCTGGTGCTGTAAAACAAAACTGGATCAATGCATTATCGCGCGATGTTCAGCATCTAATTCATGATCTAAAAAAAGAAGTCATTATCGTTTCATCCGGCGGAATTGCGCTGGGGCGCAAAGCTATTGGCATCCCGACAACCATGCCGCCGTCAGCCATTCCGCTGGCCTTGAAACAAGCCTCTTCCGCTGTCGGGCAGTTTCATATGTTCTCGGCTTATTACAAGGCATTCTCCGAACTGGATATCGGCGTGGCGCAAGTTCTATTGACCATGAGCGAAACTGAAAACCGCAGGATGCATATCAATGCGCGGGAGACTCTCTCGACATTATTGGAACGCGGCCTTGTCCCCATCATCAATGAAAATGATACCGTCTCCACGGGCGAGATCCGCTTTGGCGATAATGACCGCCTTGCCGTGCGGGTCGCACAGATGGTGAATGCCGATACAGTGGTCTTGCTTTCCACTACGCATGGATTATTCACCGCCAATCCGGATATTGACCCTTCGGCAAAACATCTTGCGGTCATTGAGAATCTGACTGACGAGCATCTTGCCATGGCGGGTGATGCGGTAGCGGGTCTTTCTACAGGCGGCATGCGAAGCAAGATCCTCGCCGCGCAAAACGCAACCCGCGCCGGGATATCGCTGATTATCACCGATGGGCGGCCAGATCATGCGTTAAATGCGTTATTTGAAGATGAAAACAAGAAAAATTCGGTCTTTCTTGCACCTAAAAAATCAAAAAATGCCCGAAAAATCTGGATTCAAGGCCATATGAAGCCCAAAGGACGCGTAATTGTCGATGATGGTGCTGCCAAGGCCTTAAAAGACGGCAGAAGTTTACTGCCAATCGGCATCACTGCCATCGAAGGTCATTTTGAGCGCGGCGACGCAATTACGGTGCATGATGCGAAAATGACGCAAGTTGCCATCGGGCTTTCGGCTTTCGATACATCCGATGCCTTAAAAATCAAGGGCAAGGGCAAGGCAGAAGTCGAAGAAATTCTCGGCTATCCCGGCCGCACGGAAATGATTCACCGCGACGATCTGGCGCTTCTTTAAAGCTTGTCGTATTGAATTTCCGTTGCCACATATTCGTTCTTAAGCTTGCGCTGACCACCGGCAAAAGGCCCCGTTTCAAAAGGATGAAGCGTTAATTGCGGCATGTTGTCGCGCGAGGCCGTGCGGTAAAGCGCATTGGCAAAATCACCATTAATCTTCGCCAGCCGCGAGAAGACTTCTTCGGCAATCGCTGCAGAATCAGGCGGCGCGGATGCGCCAGAGGCGAGCTCAACGGCGATTTCCATACGCTTGGTGTGGCTCTCATCCTCATAGGAGAGCAAGCGAAACGTATTTAAGGATGGCGCAAGCGCGTCCACAGCATAAAGAACCTCGCGCAGGCTGTCCGGCGTGACATTGGCCCCATAATAATCAACCGACATATCCGAGCGGCCATAGAGGAAAAGCAACGGCAAATCCGTTGCCCGTGAAAACGCTTTCAAAAGATCTTCCTTGCCAGCCGCGCCCAGTCTTTCCTTAAGCTCCGGCATACGCATGACATGGCCGCGATCGTGAATGTTATAGCGCGGTTTTGGCGCGATATAATATGGCCGCGTCAACGTGGCGACCAATTCGCCCTGATCGTTTGTTTCAATATAATTGGCCAGCGGATTGAACTGGAAAATCATAGGCGTCACGCCATAATCGGTGCGAATGAGAGCCTCGCGCACATCCTTATCCTCCATGATCGCGCGGCGAAGACCAATGGTCAGGTCAGTCTCGATCGCCATATTCACTTCAAGGTCGGAAGCGCCGTAACTGCCAATAACGCGGTTGTAGCGGCGCCCCAGATAGTTACGAAGAGATTCCGAAATCCCCTCCCCGCCATAGCCGGCATCAACACTGAATTTATCCCAATCAATGCGCGCATCATCGGCCAGAGTTTTCAAAAACGGCGGATATCCCATCACGATGTAATGGTAATCCGGCCCGAATTCGTTCATCGTCGAGACAATTTTATCAATATTGGGGCCCGTCGATTTCATGATAGCGCTGGGGGTCAGGGAGATCGCAACATTCATCCCCGTAGCCCACGCCCCCATTGCAAAGGCATTGAGAACAAAAACCGGACGCTGGTTTTCAGCCGCCGCCGCGCTAAAAGAAAGCCGCATCATCTCACTGACGATCTCGCGTTCACACCGACCGCGTACCCAGCTTGTCGGTGTCCCGCTGGAGCCGGAGGATTCATCCACCATCACATCGGCCTTGGGCAATTTCCCTCCGACCACGCGCTCGGCAATAGGATACGCCTTTACGTAGCTTTTCTTGTCCATTTCAGGAATATCCTCGATCCGGGGCGTATTATCGTTAGACAGGCCGATAACAGGCTTTCCGCCGCGCTGATCAATAAAATCTCCATAAGCCGGGACTTTTTCATAGGCCCGTTCAAAACTACGCCAGGCGCGCCAAGCACCGATTTTCCAACGCACATCCTCAAACCCGGGGGCCAGCAACACCTTGTAAGGCGTGCCCGCCATACTCAAACCGCGCTCCAGCAGGTCAAAGGACCGCACCGCCGCCATGGCAGGATAATGCAATAAACGCCCAATCTTGCGCGCCTTGGACTGATTTTCCATTGGCAATCTCCCTGTTTTTTTTCTTTATTCTGGCAAATTACACTTATGAAAAAATAAAGCAATGTCTTTTATGAATTTATCAAAATCCTGCTTTTTGCTAATTTAAGAATCATGCGAACAGACACACCCAAAACCATTTACCTCAAAGACTACCGCCCTTATCCCTACGCCCTGAAAAAGGTCGAGCTGGATTTTGATATAAGAGACGGGAAAACAACCGTAAAAGCCATCAGCCATTTCACCAAAAAACCTGCTGAGAACGGTGATTTATACTTAAACGGCGAGGATCTTGAGCTTGTTTCCATCGCGCTCAACGGCCAAACGCCGGAATTCGCGCATGATGACAAATCACTGACCATCAAGGCAGCCGATCTGCCGGATGAGTTCACGCTTGAGATCATCACCAACATCACCCCGGAAACCAATACCCGCCTTGAAGGGCTTTATATGTCCGGCGGGAATTACTGCACGCAATGCGAGGCCGAAGGCTTCCGCCGCATCACCTATTTCCCCGACCGCCCGGATGTCATGACCATCTACACGGTGCGGCTGGAGGCTGATAAAGCGAAATTCCCGGTTCTGCTGAGCAACGGCAATCTGACGCAAACAGGTGATGCCGCCGATGGCCGTCATTTTGCCATCTGGCACGACCTGCACCCCAAGCCTTGTTACCTGTTTGCACTGGTGGCGGGTGACCTGACGCATATCCATGATATTTTCACCACAAAATCGGGCCGCAAGGTTGACCTGTATATCTACGTGCGCCATGGCGATGAGAGCCAGTGCGATCATGCGATGGAATCCTTGAAGGCCTCCATGAAATGGGATGAGGATGTTTACGGCCTTGAATACGATCTGGATATTTTCAATATCGTGGCCGTCAGCGATTTCAACATGGGCGCAATGGAGAATAAATCTCTGAACATCTTCAATACCGCCCTTGTGCTGGCCGCACAGGAAACCGCGACCGATACCGATTACGGCCGCGTCGAGAGCGTGATAGCCCATGAATATTTCCACAACTGGTCGGGCAACCGCGTGACCTGCCGCGACTGGTTCCAGCTCTCGCTAAAAGAGGGCCTCACCGTTTTTCGTGATCAGGAATTCTCCGCCGATATGGGCGCGCGCGCCGTCCAGCGCATTGATGATGTTACGCATCTGCGCCGCCTGCAATTTACCGAAGATGCAGGCCCCCTCGCCCATCCGATCCGGCCCGATAATTACATCGAGATCAATAATTTCTACACCATGACGGTGTATGAAAAAGGTGCCGAAGTCATCCGCATGACGCGCACGATTTTGGGGCCTGAGAATTACCGCAAGGCGACTGATCTTTATTTCAGCCGACATGATGGCCATGCCGCCACTTGCGATGACTGGATACAATGCATGGAAGATGCCTCCGGCCTTGATCTGACGCAATTTCGCCTGTGGTATTCACAAGCCGGCACGCCTGAAGTGTCATTCAAGGATCATTATGACCCGAAAGAGAAAACCTATACGGTGTCACTCTCGCAAAACATTCCGAACACACCCGGCCAGAGTGATAAAAAACCCATGCATATCCCGGTGGCGCTGGGGTTACTTGGCCCCAATGGCGATGATCTGGTCGGCACAAAAATTCTGCACTTAACCGAAAAAAGCCAGAGCTTTACATTTGAGGGCATCGGCGCGAAGCCTGTGCCTTCCGTCCTGCGTAATTTCTCCGCCCCCGTCAAACTCAAGGCCAATTTACCGCCAGCCGATCTGCAATTCCTGATCCGCCACGATACGGATGGGTTTAATCGCTGGGAAGCCGCGCAGCGTTATATGCTGGATACGCTCACCGCCATGATCCGCACCGGCGACAATGAAACGCCCCCGGAATTTATAGCGGCGATCAAGGGCATTCTCGAAAGCGCGTTGATACCCGGCGCTGATAAGGCCCTGATCGCCCGAATGCTCAGCCTGCCGGATATATCAACGATCGGGCAGGAACAAAACCTTGCCAACCCCGTTGCTATCTACAAGGCACGGCAGGATATGCTGTTTGTCATCAAACGCGAGCACCGTGATTTGCTGCAGGCCGTATATGATGCAAACACTCAAAAAGGCGCGTTTTCGATCACGGCCGATGCCATGGCCACGCGCGCTTTACAGAATATGGCCTTAAGCATCCTGACCTGCAATTACGGCACGGGCTGCGCGAAACGGGCCAAGGCGCATTATGAATCGGCCAACACGATGACCGGCCGCATGGCTGCCCTCACCGCGCTGGCCCCCAACCCTGCCGCCGAACGCCGCGAAGTCTTCGATGATTTCTATACGCGGTTCAAGGATTATCCGCTGGTCATTGACAAGTGGTTTGCGGTGCAGGCAGGGGCCGTGCGCGATGATATCATCCATCAGCTGAAATCATTAAGGCAACATCCTGATTTCAATATCAAAAACCCCAACCGCGCCCGTTCACTCTATGCCTCTTTCGCCATGAACAACCCGGCTGCATTTCATGCCGCGGACGGGTCAGGTTATGCGTTTCTGGCCGATGCGATCATTGAGCTCAACGCCATCAATCCGCAAATCGCCGCAAGGCTTTTAACACCGATGCGGGATTGGAAACGCTACACGCCTGATCGCCAGATCCTGATGAAATCTGCCCTTGAACGAATTTTAAATACCCCGGATCTGTCGCCGGATGTCTTTGAAATTGCAAGCAAATCCCTGACCTAACGACAAAGCCCTTGCCAACGCCTTAGCCGCGCTGCTATTGCTGAAAAAACAATATGCAGGGGATAATATACAAGATGTCAGGCGCTTTCAGGCTTCCCGAAAATTTGCAGGATCATGTTGATGCCGCGCGGCTTGCCAAACCCAATGCGGAGATCGCAAGACTGGCGCTGGATTGCCTTGACCTTACCTCTTTGAAAGGTGATGAAAGCAATACCGATATTCAAAATTTATGCGAAGCCGCCGCCAAACATAATCTGGCCTCAGTTTGCATCTACCCTCAGCATGTCAAACAGGCCGCCCAGCTTCTGAAGGGAACAAATATCCGCATCGCAACCGTGATCAATTTCCCGGATGGCATCCACAGAACCGGCAAGAGCGACTTGATCAACGCGCAAACCATCCACGAAGATATTGCCCAAGCCATTACCGACGGGGCGACCCAAGTGGATATCGTCTTTCCTTACGGCGCATTTCTGGCAGGCGCAACACAATACGCGCAGGATGCCATGATGGCGGCGCACAAAGCCGCCGGATCCACGCCATTAAAAATCATCATGGAAACCTCGGAATTTGATAATTTTGAAACCTTCCGCCAAGCCTGCCTGATTGCCGCCATGGCCGGCCCGCAGGCCTTAAAAACCTCCACAGGCAAATCTGCGCCGGACCCTCAGAAACTGGAAAAATCCGCATTGATGATGGCTATTGCAGCGGCGCATGCACCCATGGGCGTGAAAATTTCCGGCGAAGTTAAAACCGAGGAAGATTGCGCCCGCTACATCACACTGGCCCAAAACCTCATGGAAATGGACGAAATCAAGCCAGAACGCTTCCGTTTTGGCGCCAGCAGCCTTCTGGGACGATTGCTGGATTATACCGCCGGCATCTCACAGCATCATGCAGCACCGCCCCCCGGCCTCAGCCTCGATTATTAAGCCCATGCCGGATTTTTCAATCGAAAATGTGCAAGACCATCAAGCCTGCGGCATTGATGAAGTCGGCAGAGGCCCGCTGGCCGGCCCCGTTGTGGCGGCCTGTGTGTATATTCCGCCAGAAAAACGTGCCCTGCCCTATATCCACCGCATCCGTGACAGCAAAACCCTCAGCGAGGCCCGACTGGAAGAATTATCAACCCTGATCCGCGCCGATATGCATTTTGGCATCGGGGAGTGCTGCCCTGAAGAAATTGATGCCTTGAATATCCAGGGCGCCAGCCATCTGGCCATGGAGCGAGCCTATGCGTCCATGATCCAGGATTTTAACCCACCTCCCGCCATGATCGCCTTGATTGATGGCAACCGCCTGCCCAAAAACCTGCCCGCAACTATGCTGGCCGTCATCAAAGGGGATACAAAATCCACTAGCATTGCCGCGGCCTCCATCATCGCCAAGGCACACAGAGATTCCATAATGTCGGCACTGGCATTAGAATTCCCTCATTATGGTTGGGAAACTAATGTGGGGTATCCCACCAAAACGCATCTGGAGGCACTGATCCTCCACGGCATTACGCCGCATCACCGGCGCAGCTTTGCGCCCGTAAAAGCCCGGCTGGCGGCGTAATAACGGGTCATTTTCGGTTCATCGAGTCTCACTTGAAGATTCACGCTTAACTCTTTGACTCTATAGTAAGATTCAAATTTTTATCTTGACGGCGATTCGCTTTTGACTCATGATTCCTCTCCATTTTAAAGACGGGAGATATCAATGGCCGGCCGCAAAAAAGCCCCCCCTTCGGAAACCATCCGAAATACAATCATCAAGGGTGATTGTGCCGCTATCATGCGAGAACTTCCCGCCGGCGGCATTGATTGTATCTTTGCCGATCCGCCTTATAACCTTCAGCTTCAGGGGGAATTGCACCGCCCGAATAACAGCCGCGTTGATGGCGTGGATAATGAATGGGACCAGTTTGAATCCTTAAAGGCCTATGACGATTTTTCGCGCGACTGGCTTTCAGCCGCACATCAGGCCCTTAAACCCGACGGCAGCATCTGGGTCATCGGCAGCTATCATAACATCTTTCGCCTCGGCACCATTTTACAGGATCTGGGGTTTTGGATCCTGAACGACATCATCTGGCGCAAATCAAACCCCATGCCCAATTTCCGGGGACGAAGATTTACAAACGCGCATGAAACCCTCATCTGGGCGGCAAAATCCGAAAAATCAAAATACCGCTTCAATTACGAGACCATGAAAAATCTCAATGATGACCTGCAAATGCGCTCAGACTGGTATCTGCCGCTATGCACCGGCGAAGAGCGCCTGAAAGATGAAGACGGCAAGAAAGCTCACCCCACCCAAAAACCCGAAGAATTACTGGCCCGCGTGCTGATGGCCTCAACACAGACGGGCGATATTGTGCTGGATCCGTTTTTTGGTACAGGCACAACCGGTGCTGTGGCCAAAAAACTGGGCCGTGATTACATCGGAATTGAACGCGAGGACGCCTATATCAAGGCAGCAAAACGCAGAATAGAAGCAATTGAACCGCTGGCAGATCATTTGACTGCCATCAAGGCAAAGCGCGAAGAACCGCGCATTCCCTTTGGTTCTCTCATAGAGCGCGGCCTCATCCAGCCCGGCACAACACTGGTGGATGCGAAAATGAACCACAAGGTCACAGTTCATGCCGATGGCAGCGTCATGGCGCAAAACCGCATTGATAAGATGCGCGGCTCCATTCATAAAGTCGGCGCGGCGCTGCAGAATGCCCCTTCCTGCAATGGCTGGACATATTGGCATTATATGGATAAAAAAGGGCGCGCAGTGCCCATTGATGCCTTGCGCGAGAAACTGCGTAACCCTTGATAAAAATCCCGCCAACACAGAGCCGGATCGCGATACATTAAAAAACTATGCGTGATGAGAATATTATTCATGTAACCGACTACGCACTGGATGTGCGTGTGGGCATCTATAGCCACGAGCAGGAAGCGCCTCAACCGCTGGTGTTTAATGCTTCCGTCTGGTTTGCGCCGGGCAGAAAATTTAACGATGACGACTTTAAATCAACGCTGAACTATGAAAATCTTGTTGAGACGATCAGAACTATCGCTCACGAGCGCCATTATCAACTTGTTGAAACGCTTGCAGAAAATATTGCGGCGCGCATACTGGATTTTCCGCTGGCATCACATTGCGAAATCAACATCCAAAAGCCTGATGCCTTTGCCCATCTCCCGCTCAAACATATCAGCATTACCTTGATACGGCATAAATCCGTATAAACAATATCAAAGCTTTGGCGGGATCTTGCTTTCGCTTTCATCCGCCGGAGCGCTATCCATGCTCTGACCGCGGCTTTCGAGCATCTTGCGACGCTTTTCCTGAAGCTCCTGATTCACGGATTTCTTTTCCTGCTTGCGGAGATAATTCTCAAAATACAAAAGATCTGTATGCGCCTCATCGGCATACACCTCAAACCCTTCAAGGATGGTAAAGAAGCGGCCATATTCATAATATCCGATGCGCTCTGTCCCCAGATAGCTGAACATCTTTATTTTTATGACCAGATACGCATCGCGCATCCCGTAAAGATTGCTTTTTGTCTTTTGATCATCCTCAAGCCTGTTAAAGCGCTTCATTTTCTCTTCGATATAGGCCTGAGCCTTATCGCTGGCAATAGGGATTTCCGTCAAGGTAAAGGGCTGGGACATCTCAATCATCAGCGCACGCGGATAGCCGGGTATCATCTTGGGGAAAGACTGATTGCACACAACTGTATCAATATCATCCGAGAGGACTTCAAATTTTTTAATCCCATCTATCTGGTAATCTTCCAGAACGCCGAATTTCTGCGTGTCATCATCATAATCTTTCAGACGCAGGGGCTGAATGAATTTAAAGCGGACGGAAAACTGCTCTTTATCTTTTTCCAGAAGCTTTCTGGCGTTCTCGCGGATATCCTCCCAAACCAGCTCATTATAAACATTTTCCTTATAGATATCGCAGTTATTGATCATCATATAATTATCAATAGCTTCGTTATTGCCAATCTCCAGCGCACCCAAACGCCAGAACATTTTGGAAAGCGTTGCTATATTGATATCTTCATATGTGGCGGACAGATCCGCTTCAGGCTCGGCATTCGCAGCATCCGCAGGATCTGTCGCCGCCCCTGCCGGGGCTGGGGCCGGTATAGGCTCGCTCTGCGAAAACGATCCCGGCGGCGCAGGTATGGGCTCAGCCTCCTGAGCATGGGCAATGCCACCCGATAGAAATGAAGCCGCAAGAAAAGCCAACAAGAATTTCATATTCATAAAAACACCGCCCTAAAGAACCTACTTAAGATATTTTATACAATAATACGCAGCACAAGCAAAAAGCCTTTTTATTCCTCTGCAATCTCTGGCTGAAGAAAATAGCGTTCAACCATATCCTTGATATTATGCGGGGAATTATCCCAGCTTGGAACATCATCCCGGTCAATCAAGGTCGTACGGATACCTTCGTAAAAATCACGCCCCTGAATGAAATTTTGCACCAGAATGAAATCCTGCGCGATAACATCATTAAAGGCCTTGCCCGAAGATCGCCGGAAATGCTCCAGTGTAATTTCAAGACTTAAAACAGATCGCTTGTTTAATAAATCAAGGCTTGTCACCGCAAACGGTGATTCATGAGCCGATAGCCGGTTTAAAATGGCCTCCAGCGTATCCGGCAGGAAACAAGCCTCTATCACATCCCTATGCTGGCTTAAATCAGAGGATGAACCCGCGCCCAATTCCATTGGTCTTAGCGCATCAATAATCTCTGCCGCATCCGGTTTACCAGCGCCCTGCATGTCGCGCAGGACCTTGATAACCTCATCTTTGCAATCTGCCGCCATATAAAGATCGGCAAGACCTAATGCCTTCATTTCCGCCCCGGTAATGCTGGCCCCGGTCAGGGCCAGATAACATCCCAAAGCCGGCGGCGCGCAACGCGTCAAATGATACATGCTGCCGACATCCGGGCAAAAACCCAGCCTGGTCTCCGGCATCGCAAACAGCGTCTTATCCGTTGCAATGCGTACTGAACAATTACCGGCAACCCCATAACCGCCGCCCATCGTGATCCCATTCATAAATGAGATCAACGGCTTGGAATAATTGAACAATGTCTTGTTCAGGGCATATTCTTCTTCAAAAAAGAGCCGCGCAACAGTGAAGGGAATGTTTCCTTTGCGGTAATCCATCCCACTATAGTAAAAATGCTTGATATCGCCGCCCGCGCAAAAAGCCTTCTCGCCCGCACCCTCAAAAAAAACAGCGGCTATCTCATTATTTTTAAATGAAAAATCAAGGACCGATCCAATCTGACGAATCATATCAAGATTAAGGGCATTCAATGCCTTGGGCCGGTTCAAGGTCACATGCACCAATGGCGGAGAATCCTGAAACAGAAGGTCTTTTTGCAAAAAATCTTGATCCGCCATACCGAAACCCTATATGAATGTGGCCAATCGCAAGGATAAAAGCATGCACAAGCAAGGGCAAGCGCAAGAATTTCAGTTTTCCACCGGGAAAGATATCAACATGCCGCGCCGCATGCGGCGTCTGCGTGGCTCGGATGCCATGCGAGCGCTCGTAGCGGAAACCACGCTGAGCCCGCATGATTTTATCTTGCCCCTTTTTGTCGAGGAACAGGCCGCCGAGCGTCAGCCCATAGCCGCCCTGCCCGGCGTTTTCCGCGAAACCGAGATTACCCTCGCGCATGCCGTCAAGGATGCCCAGAAATCAGGTCTGCCAGCCATCTTGCTGTTTGGCATATCTCACAACAAGGACGCCACCGGCAGCGATGCCATGAAAAAAGACGGCCTTCTGGCCCGCATGATCGCCCGTGCCAAGGATGCCGCGCCGGATATGCTGGTCATTGCCGATACCTGCTTTTGCGAATATACCGATCACGGGCATTGCGGCCCCTTGGATGCCGCCGGTGATGTCGATAATGACCGCACATTGGAAAATCTGGCCCGGCAAGCCGTTATCGCCGCCGAAGCCGGCGCGGATATCATTGCGCCATCCGGCATGATGGATGGCATGGTTAAAACCATCCGCAGCGCCCTTGATGAAACAGGGCATCAGCATGCGGCCATACTATCTTACGCTGCCAAGTACGCTTCCGCCTTCTATGGGCCTTTCCGCGATGCCGCCGGGTGCAGCCTCGGTCACCAGACCAATGCCCGCAAGGACCGCAAAACCTACCAGATGGATCCGGCCAATGCCGAAGAAGCCTTGCGTGAGGTTGCGCTGGACATCGAAGAAGGTGCCGATATGGTTATGGTCAAGCCAGGCCTGCCCTATCTGGATATCCTCAGCCGTATTCGCCAGACTTTCCACTTGCCCGCCTTCGCCTATCATGTCAGCGGCGAATTCGCGATGCTAAAGGCCGCTGCCGAGAAAGGGCTTCTGGACTATGATGCCGCGCTGACCGAACAAATGATGGCCTTCAAACGTGCCGGCGCCAGCGGAATCATCACATATGCCGCGCAGGATATGGCCCGTTTACTGGGAAAATAATTTTTCCGGCAACCTTTTTCAGAGCGCACTTAAAAACTCACCTTTGGTTCATAATTTTATGATATCGTGATAGCTCAAATTACGATGACATGCCCCAGGAATGGCCGACGACAACAACCTTAAATCCCAGCGCGACCGCTTTCTGGCGTTCTCTTTTGCGTCCGCCGACCTTTTTATCGAGGTCTCGGAGGATGGCAACATTGCCTATGCGCTGGGCGCCGCCAAAGGGCTGATCGGTGTTGATGAAAAAAATCTCATGGGCCGCCAATGGCTTGAGCTGTTCGACCCCATAGACCGCCCGGCCTTGCGGGTAATGCTTACCCGCGCAAAGCCTGTACTACGCTGCGGCCCCATACTGGTTTCACTGAACAAGGATATCAGCGACGGCAAAAAAGCCGTTGTAACCGGCATCAAAATGCCGGGCAGTGACAAATTCTACCTGACCATCGGCCTTAGCAACCTGATGATGGGCAAGATCGGGCGTAATGTCCGCGATAAGAACGAGAATATGCTTCTCGACAAGGAAACCTTCACGGCCGCCGCCGAGGAAGCGCTGAATATGGCGCGCTCGATGGGCCAGAATGTCGATATTACCCTTTTTGATCTTGCCGCCAGCAATCAAGATATCAGCCGTATCGGCGCAGAAGCCTGGAAATCCCTGCATGATGCGATCAGCTCGCTCCTCATGTCCAAATCCGTTGATGGCCAGACGGCCGCCGAAGTTGCCAAGGGCCGCTTCAGCCTTGTCCATGACAAAACCATTGATGCCGAAACTCTCAAGGCGCAAATTGAATCCCTTGCCAAGGAGCAAGACCCCAGCGGACAAGGCCTTACCATTAGCACGCGCACCGTTTCCTCGGATCTGGCCAACCTGACGGAGCGTGATGTCTCCCGCGCGCTGGTTTATACAATCAATGAATTCGAGCGCAAGGGCACGACCTTAAGCATCGAGACGCTTAATTCCGGATTCAAGGCCTATGTTTCTGCCAATGCCCAGAAAATGCGCGAATTCCAGAACATGATCGAAAGCTCAAGCTTTACGTTACATTTCCAGCCTATTGTTGACATGAAAACATTAGAGGCCACGCATTATGAAATTCTCTCGCGCTTCGCGCAGGGCGAGACCATGGAATGGGTCATGTTCGGCGAAGATATTGGTATGGCGGCGGAATTCGATATCGCCGTCTGCCAGCGCGCCATTGATTACGTGAATTTCAAGGCCGGCGGAACACACACAAAATTTTCCGTCAATATTTCCGGCCAATCCATACAAGATAGCGATTTTTGCGAGACCTTACGCAAGATGCTCTCCAAATTCAAAAATCTCAATAACCGCCTGATGTTTGAAATTACAGAATCATCCCATATTCAGGATCTGGACAAAGTCAGCGATTTTATCAATGACCTCCGCAAGGATGGCTATCAGGTTGCGCTGGATGATTTTGGCGCTGGGTCGGCTTCGTTTCAGTACCTTCAGCAGCTCGAAGTGGATTATCTGAAGATTGACGGAAAATACATACGGAAAATCATGACCTCCCAGCGCGACATGGCCATGGTTAAAAATCTGGCGCAGATGTGCGCGGATCTTGGCATTAAGGTCATTGCCGAATTTGTCGAAGATGCCGAACAACTCGAAGCCCTGCGCGGCATGGGGATTCAATACGGCCAGGGCTATCTGTTCGGCAAGCCGCGCGCAAAAACCGATTACACCCCGCCCGTCGCCATACAAAAGGGCTGAAGATAAAGCCATACCCGGCGGTTTTTATGGTTGAACACGGCGCAAAAAAACCTCACAATTGGGTTGGTAGTTCTGCCTCGCGTTTAAACTCTTTTAACCAGTTTACCCCATCTTTGGAAATGGAAGCATTTCCGCTCAGCTCAAGGATTGAACCTCGCTCATGAAGTTTGTCGGCCTCGCCCTGATTTTCGTTTGTACATTTGGCGGTCTGTTGATCGCGATGCACTTTGAATTTGACAAATTCATGAAGCTGATCATGGTTATCCTGGCCGCGTTGCCGGGCGAATTCGTGATTATTTTCGGCTGCGCCGTTGCGGCATTTCTGATTGCCAATGATGGCGACACAATCAAGGGTACGATAAAATATTTCGGCGCCCTGACCAAACCCGCCGCCTACAGCAAGGATGATTACATCGAGACTCTCTCGATGCTCTATACCGTCTTTAAAATGGCACGCACAAAAGGCTGGCTCGCGCTTGAGCAGCACATTGAAAATCCGGAGGAAAGCACCCTTTTCTCCCAATTCCCCAAATTCCAGCATAATCATCATGCCTTGCTGTTTCTTTGCGATTACCTGCGGATCATCTCCCTTGGCAATGAAAACGCCTTTGAAATCGAAGCCTTGATGGATATGGAGATTGAGACCCTGGAACACCATGAAGCCCATCCCGGTCATGCGGTTCAAACCATGGCGGACGGTATTCCGGCTCTGGGTATCGTGGCGGCGGTTCTTGGTGTTATTAAAACAATGGCCTCGATTTCCGAACCGCCGGAGGTTCTGGGTAAAATGATCGGCGGCGCGCTGGTGGGGACATTCCTTGGGGTATGGCTTTCCTACGGTATGGTAGCCCCGATTGCCGGCGCCATGAGCGCCAAGGCCCATACAGAAGTTGTTTATTACAAGGCCATCAAGGTGGCCGTCATTGCCTTCCTGAATGGCGCCGCCCCGCAGGTGGCTGTGGAATTTGCACGTAAATTCCTGCCGCATAATGTCCAGCCCGGCTTCATGGAGCTTGAAGAAAAGCTCAACGCCCTGCCGAGCATAAGCTGATAACAGAGAGATAGGAGCGCTGTCTCATGGCTGAAAAAGATAAGGATAAGTCCGAACAGCCCATAATCATCAAGAAAATAAAAAAAGGCGGCGGCCATCACGGCGGCGCATGGAAAGTTGCCTATGCGGACTTCGTCACGGCCATGATGGCGTTCTTCCTTCTGCTCTGGCTGTTAAATGTTACGACGGATGAGCAAAAAAACGCCATCTCGAACTATTTTGACCCCACCCACCCCAAAGTATCGCAAGCCGAAAGCGGCGCAGGCGGCATTCTGGGCGGGCTTAGCATGTCTCCCAAAGGCTCTATGGCCACCAATGTCCAGCCCATCACCCAGCCACGCCCCAATACGGCGCGCCCCAAGGGTCAGAAGCTCTCCCCCCGCCAGCAGGCACAGGAAAAAGCCAAAGAGCGCAAACGCAAGGAAGAAGAAGAAAAATTCAAAAAAGCCGAGGCCGAGCTTAAAAAGCGGGTAGACGAATCTCCGGAACTCAAGGCACTGGCAAAAAATCTTGCCATAGACATGACCCCCGAAGGCCTGCGTATTCAAATTATAGATCAGGACGGCGAACCGATGTTCCCTTCCGGCAGCGCGCAAATGTATCAAAAAACGAGAAAATTGCTGGGCGAAATCACCAACATCATGCTGGCCATGCCCAATCAGGTATCCGTACGCGGTCATACCGATAGCTCGCCTTACGGCGCTGGCGCTGATTATACAAACTGGGAGCTGTCCTCCGACCGGGCCAATGCCAGCCGGCGCGTGATGCTGGCGAATAACTTTCCGCCAAAACGCCTGAATAACGTTATGGGCAAAGCCGATACCGAGCTTTTTATCCCGGCCAATCCGGAAGATGCGCGTAATCGCCGCATTACCCTTATTTTGCTCAAGGAAGAGCTGACCAACCCGGAAAACTATGAAAATCTGCCTGTTGATGAGGCTGACCTACAGGAAGAGCCCGATACAGGTGCAGAAGAACCGGCAGAAGAGACCCAGCCCATCGGCACGTTCCGCAAAACCCCCGGCAAGGTTGAGTTTCCGTAAAATTTATTTACCTTCAGCCCTCTTTATTGCTATAACGCCTTCATGAGCATATTAGAAAGCGAGCGCGAAGAAGGCCGGCCCTGCACGTATAAGCCGCCCAATTACCGCAGCCAGCATGTTTTAACGCCTAAATTCACCGTCCCGCGCAATGTCTTTGCGCGTGTAGCCGCTATTGCCAATGATAACGGCCTGTTCACCAGAAATTCCGAACAAACAATTGAATCCTTGCGGTGCGAGTTTTGTCAGGCCTGTGTGCCAATCCGCATCAATATCTCCAAGGCCAGCCTTTCACGCAGCCATCGCCGCACCATGAAAAAAGGCAATATCCGCTTCGCATCCAGCGGGTTTAAACGCGCGCCCAACCGGGAAGCCCAGTTTCACAGCACCATCGAGCAATACTCGCATCTGATGTCATCCTATCTACATCAACGCCACGATATATTAAGCACGAGAGATAATTTACGGCCGGAAATAATCAAATCCACAAATGTGCTGGAAATCTCTCAGCGCGAAACAGGAAAGCTGAGCGGCCTTGCCTTGATGAGCATAGCTGATGGGCGTGTCATGCTGGATAAAATCTATTACGATATGAAGCAAAGCACCGATATAAGCCTTGGCCAGTTCGTATTGCTCAAGGTGATTGAAGCTGCAAAGGAAAAAGGCCTCGAATTTATCTACCCGGCTCCGTGGGTCAAGGGCAGCAAGACGATGGATTACAAAAAAGGATTCCCGGGCCTTGAGACCTATCAGGACGGCGCATGGGTCGATTTTGACCCTGATCTGCATGCCAGCGGCCTCTCGCCTGCAGAACTGATCGCCAGCGAAACCCGTACAAAAGAACAGGTCGCGGTCATCGAGCAAAATCTAAGATATTAGAAAAACTTGTTGTTTTTCGGGAAGCCATTTGGCGGCAAAAGACCCGCGCCCGCGCGGTTGCCGATCCATGGCTTGGCCTCGATCAACGTATTGCCCGCCCCGTAACGGAACTCAAGCCCTTGTTTTTTGTTGAATGTCTTAACATCCGAAAGGCATGTGCCTTTCATTTTTTGCAACATCACGCCCTTGCCGCGCGCCATCTCCGGCAACTGCGCCAGTTCAAATACCAGCATCTTGCGCGCCTTGGTAATCGTGGCCACATAATCATGCTCCGGCTCCACAACACGCGCCAGCAGAGCTTCGGCCTTGCCATCCACGTTCAAGATCTGCTTCCCGGCACGCGTCTGCGCCAGAATATCTTCCGATTTAACAATAAAGCCGTTGCCTTCCGTCGATGCCACCAACAAACGTTGCTCGGCGCGATAGATCAGCATTTCCGCGATATCCGCATCATTGGGCAGATCCACCATCAGACGCACCGGCTCGCCAAAACCACGGCCCGGCGGCAGCTTGTCACAGGCAATCGTATAAAAACGCCCATTCGTACCAAAAATCATCAGCTTGTCGGTGGTCTGCGCTTCCAGCACGAACTGGCCGCGGTCGCCGTCCTTATACTTGAACTCATCGGCGTTATGGCCATGGCCCTTCATCGCGCGGATCCAGCCCTTGTCGGAGCAAATGATCGTCACGGGCTCCTTCTCGATCATCGCTTCATCCAGATCAACCAGAACAGGTGCAGGCGGCTTGCCGATCTTTGTGCGGCGCTTTCCTAAAACAGTGTCCGCTCCAAATTCCTTCTTGATCACGCCCAGGTGCTTTTTGATTTTCGTCCATTGACGCGCTTCGGATTTGATCAGCTTTTCGAGATCGTCTTTCTCTACCGATAGCTTGTCATGCTCGGTGCGGATTTCCACCTCTTCAATTTTGTGCAAGCGGCGCAAGCGCAAATTCAAAATGGCTTCGGCCTGAATCTCTGTCAGCTTGAATTTTTTGATCAGTTTCATTTTCGGTTCATCTTCGAACCGGATGATCTTGATAACCGCATCAATATTCAAATACACAATCAGGTAACCATCCAATACTTCCAGACGGTTAATGACTTTTTCTAAACGGTGTTCTGAACGGCGCACCAGAACGGCCCGCTGGTGGTTCAACCACGATTGCAGGACTTCCTGCAAATTCATCACGCGCGGCATCAAACCGTTATCCAGCACGTTCATATTCAGGCTGAAACGCGTCTCCAGATCCGAATTGCGGAACAAAGCCTCCATCAGCAGGATCGGATCGACATTGCGGTTCTTCGGCACCAGTACAAGGCGCATATCCTCTGCAGATTCATCGCGCACATCATCCAGCATGGGCAGCTTTTTCTCAGTGATAAGATCGGCGATCTTCTCCACCAGCTTGGATTTTTGTACCTGATACGGGATCTCGGTGACCACGATCTGATATGTACCCTGCTTTAATTCTTCCTGCACCCATTTCGCGCGGACGCGGAAGGAACCCTTACCCGTCTTATACGCTTTCAGGACATCGGCCTTATCCTCGACCATTGTCCCGCCGGTTGGGAAATCCGGGCCTTTGATAATCTTGACCAGTTGCTCGATGGTGGTGTCTTTATCCTCCAGCATCAGCTCCATGGCTTCGCAAAGCTCGGCCACGTTATGCGGCGGGATGTTGGTGGCCATACCCACGGCAATGCCCGAAGCCCCGTTCGCCAGCAAATTCGGGAAGCCACCGGGCAGCACGACCGGCTCTTCTTCCGACCCATCATAAGTGGGCCTGAAATCAACGGCGTTTTCCTCAATCCCCTCCAGCAGCATCAAGGCCACGGATGTCAGGCGGGCTTCGGTGTATCGCATCGCCGCGGCGTTATCGCCATCAATATTTCCGAAATTCCCTTGCCCATCAACCAACGGATAACGCTGGGCGAAATCCTGCGCCATACGCACCATCGCATCATAAACAGCCGTATCGCCATGCGGGTGGAATTTACCGATAACATCACCAACCACGCGGGCGGATTTCTTGGGGGCCAGATCAGGCATCAGGCGAAGCTGATACATCGCATACATCAAACGGCGGTGAACCGGCTTCATGCCATCGCGCACATCGGGCAGCGAACGGCTCATAATCGTTGAGAGCGCATAGGACAGATACCGCTCGGAGAGGATATCCACCAGCGGCTGGTCAACGATTTGCTGTTCTACGGGAAGTTTATCTTTGCCTTTTTTTGCCATGGGCTATTCTATAAAGCCTTCAAACCCGCCATGCAAGCGGCTTTTATACTTTTATCACAGCACAAATTATCAAGCGGCTTCGCGCCTCTTGATGCGCGCCGCGAGCCGAAGCCTTGCTTCAGGGATGCCTTGCGTATGATGCGAAAAGGCCCAGTGCTCCAGAAAATATCCCGTCAGCGCCAATCCTGTCTCGACATCTTCATCTTCCGCCGGACCGCCATTGGGCTTTAAAAATGCCGGCAGCGGCAACAGCTTGTCCTTGTACGGCTCACCCGCCTCATAGCTCACGGCCCGGCCCGTCTTAGGCGAGACATAGGCCAATCGCCCCGCATCACCGCCGCCAGCGCATGACCTCAAATCCAGAGAAAACCCAAGTTCACGGAGAAAGGCAATCTCCCACATCACATACGCCGCGCCCCAGACATCAGATTCCAGCGTTCCGAAAAGGGCGATCAATCCATGAAACAAACCGGCATGCCCCTCGCGTTCGGGCAGCGCCGCATCACATAAAGCGCAAGCCGATTGCAGCGCCGCCAGACGCGCGGCATCGTGCATAACCGAAGGCCCAAAGCTTTTGACCAACTCCAGATTAAAGGCCCCCAGCCCATCACTCACGCGGGATTGCCACGCCGCATCCACCAGATTGCCGGCCTCCAGCGTACCGCGCAGCTTTGACGAGCTTGCGCCGCGCACATATCCGGCATGGCGGCCATGGTTTTCGGTCAGCAGCGATACCACGGCCCCGTTCTCGCCATGCGGGCGCGCCATCAGCACTATTCCTTGATCTTCCCAGATTTCCATGTCACAAACCTACGGCAAGCCTTAAGGAAAAACCAGACAGGAACGCATCTCATGACTATCAAACATGTGGGTATCGCCGGGATCGGCGCTATCGGACGCACAGTAGCCGAGGCCCTTGTTACGGGAATACCGGGCTATAAGCTCACAGCGATATCGGACATAATACCCCGCCCGGAATTTAACGTCCCGCAAGTCACACTGGATCAACTCGCGGATCATTGCGACCTTGTCATCGAATGCCTGCCACCATCAATTGTACCGGTTCTGGCCGCGCCGGTTTTGAAAGCGGGAAAAGACCTGATTATTATCTCCTCCTGTGCATTACTTCTCCACAGGGAGATCCTGGAATGGCACAAGAAATCCACAAGCCGCATTATCGTGCCATCCGGTGCGCTGGTGGGACTTGATGGCATTAATGCCTTGAAAGAGATGGGAATTTTAAGCGCTAAAATAATATCAACCAAGCCGCCATTGGGTTTCTCCACAGCCCCCTATGTGGAAAAAAACAACATTGATTTGAGCATTATAAAAAATCCAACGCGCCTTTTTGCCGGTAACGCACTTGAGGCCGCAGAAGGCTTTCCAGCCAATGTCAACGTGGCCGCTACATTGAGTTTGGCAGGTATTGGACCAAAGGCCACGCAGGTTGAGATCTGGGCGGATCCGCAAACACAGTTCAATTCCCATGAAATCGTTGTGGAGAGCGCCTATTCCAAAATCAATGCGCGTGTGCAAAACAAACCCGACCCGGCCAACCCCAAGACAAGCGTACTAGCCGCACGAAGCATAATCGCAGTCATGCGGGGCTTCACTGAACCGCTGGCGGTACTATAGTTAATAAGAGCAAGAGAACAGATATCATGATCGCCAATCGTCATTTCTACATGATCCGCCACGGCCAGACTGAGGCCAATGCCGCGAGGATGATGGCCGGATCACTGGACTCGCCGCTTACCGCGCTGGGCCGCGATCAGGCACGAGAAGCTGCCAAGGCCGTTGAGGCGCTTAGCATTAAACCTGCCGCCATCATTCATTCCCAGCTCTCCCGCGCACGCGATACCGCGCAGATTATTAATGAAAAGCTGAATTTGCCACTGGTCGAGGATGCCGATTTCGCCGAGCTTCATGCCGGTGATTGGGAAGGCGCGCCGTATGATCAATGCCATTCGCTGCTGGATGGCTGGGAAGACCCGCCCGGCGGCGAGACGATCGCAGAATTTTTCACGCGCCTTAAACGCGCCAAAAATAAATATCTGCCTTTATACGACGCCCCGGTTTTGATCGTCTGCCATGGCGGGGTGTTTCGCGCCTTTGCAAAAATGCACGGCATCGAAAATGAAGGTGTACGTAATTGCCATTTATATGAATTTGAGCCAACGCCGCATATGGAAAATTTTCCATGGTCGGCATGGCAGCATGATATTATGGATACAGGCGTAATTGAACGCCGCATCGCCGCCGCCTATCATGGCGATGTTTCGGAAATAGCCTTAAAGACATCAAAAGCCTGACGTGTTTCCAGAACATCATGGACGCGGAAGATCTGCACACCCTGACTTAAGCCCCAGATCGTACTGGAGATCGACCCGCCCAGACGCTGCATCGGCGGCTCATCTTTCCCTAACGCCGCAATAAAGCGCTTGCGCGAGGTGCCAAGAAGCACAGGACAGCCCAGATCATGAAATCGCTTTATATTACGCAGCAATAGCAAATTATGCTCCAGTGTCTTCCCAAACCCGATACCGGGATCAATAATGAGCCTGCTTTTGCATATACGATACGTATCGCTGCATTGTAAAATTCGCTGTTCAAGATAATCATAAACATCATCTACAACATTGTTATAAAATGGTTTTTTTTGCATGTCCTGTGGTTGGCCCTGCATATGCATCAGACAGATAAAAGCATCGCTCTCCGCTGCTACGACAAGACTTGAGGAATCATATTCCAGTGCACTGATATCATTAATAATATTGGCACCAGCCTTGATAGAAGCCTTCATTGTGGCCGCATTACGGCTATCAATACTGATAAAAGGTACTCTGCCGCTGAGCCTTTCAATCACAGGCACAACCCGGTCAATTTCTTCTTGAATTCCAATGGTTTTCGCGCCCGGACGGGTGGATTCCCCGCCAATATCAATGATATGCGCCCCCTGCTGAACCAATTGCAGGGCATGACCTATCGCATTATTATGATTGACAAATTTTCCACCATCAGAAAAGCTGTCAGGGGTCACATTGACTATACCCATAATGATGGGGCCGGATGAAAAAGGATGCGCCTTTATTGCGCCCATAATCAGGCGGCCTCTTTCAAGGGCTGCATTTCATCAACAGGCAATATGTTTGCCATATCGCGTGCCGATATTCCTGTGACAGGATGCCGCCAATCGGCCGCAAATTCCATAAGCGGGACAAGTACAAAACGCCTGCCTTCCAGACGGGGGTGCGGCAAAATAAGATCTTTTGATTTTATGACAACCTTATTATAGGCGATCAAATCCAGATCGATAATACGGGCTGCATTGGGAACGCTCCGCTCTCGCCCGAAATCATGTTCTATGTCCTGTAAAACTTTCAATAAGGATTCCGGATCATAATCTGTTGCAATAGCAATCACGGCATTTCTGTACAGGGGCTGATCCGATGCCGGAACCGGCTTTGTGATCCATGTGCTGGACTGGGCAATAATGCGAATACCGCGCGCGGCAATCGCAAGCTTGGCAGCCTGCAAGGCAGCCTCAGGGCTTGCAAAACGTCCGGGGAGATTGGAACCAAGGGCAATCAGAATCACGGTATATACGCCTCAAATCTTTCAACGATACGCGTCAGAAAGAGGCGTTATACACTACCAATAGCGAACTTCGCCAGTGTCAACGTGAACAAAATCACTTTTCCCGTAATATCCCACGCCGCCAGCCTTAAGGCTCTTGGCTACGCTAAAGAGGCGTCGCGTGCTGTAATCAGAGATGCGGATATCGACGGCTTGGCCGTACATATGCAGTGAATTACGCGCCACGCCGCTGCGGGCGCGCACGCCGCGCAACATTGCATTGGTACGGGGGCTGCGGTAACCGGACAAAACCTCCAACGGGCGGTCCGTACCGGTTTTATCATGCACCATCTTGATCAGGTCAATGGCTTCCGGGTCCATTGGAAAGACCTCGTTGGTGCGGAAATCGCGCATCACGTAATTGATTCGGTCAAAGGCTTCGGGCAGATATTTATCGCCAACCCGGTAAACACCAGAAAAGCTCTCGCCCGTATGAGAATTACGGAAGGATACGCGCGCCGCGCCGAATTCACCGCGCGCCGCTATTGCCTTGGTCACAGGCGTTGCCACCAGACACGCTCCCATAATCAAACCGCCGCCCATCTTCAGCGCTTCACGGCGCGCCATTAATGGATTTTTCAATACAACAGATTGATCGGATTGGATATTCGTCATGTCTGACCTCAACGGGAATTACTACGGAGATATTGATTTTTTTGATTGATTGAATTGCTTGTGAAACCTGGCCATAGGTTTAGACCAGATTGAAGGCATGAGTCAAAACTAAATCAATATAACAGGATTCTTTAGTTGAGGGAAACTGGACGGACCATGGATG
Source organism: Alphaproteobacteria bacterium (assembly GCA_035911135.1). Taxonomy (GTDB): domain Bacteria; phylum Pseudomonadota; class Alphaproteobacteria; order Micavibrionales; family Micavibrionaceae; genus JAMHWD01. The sequence continues at coordinate 26,910 of JAMHWD010000015.1, forward strand.
AATTTGACATATCACCAGAGTCATTCTGCGCTTGCAGCCCGGAAGCATTCAATTTTGCAAGCTTATTTAACAGAATCTTGTCATGGCCGTATATATCACGGCCAAATACCACCTGCCCCTGATCATTCATCCAGGCTGTGTAATACATCATGTAAACCGGAATGGTGTGATCAATAGCCACATCGCTTAAACGGCCGCCAGCCAGAATAGAATCCAGCTTTGCGGGCTGCCAGCTTGCCTTGGATTCAAGGATAAATTCAGCCATCTTGCGCGGCTCCTGCATCCGCATGCAGCCCGAAGATTGCGCGCGGTCCGCCTTGTTGAAATATTCCTTCTGGTTCGTGTCATGCAGATAAATATCATATTCATTGGGCATCAGGACGCGGATCTTGCCGAGCGGATTATGCGATCCCGGAACCTGCACCAGACGCACCAGATGCATCTCATCCGGGCGCACCGTACTCCAGTCAATCCCCAGCGGATCAACCGTCACGCGCTTGCCATCAATCACAGCCGATAATTCAATACCCTTATCAATCAGATACATGGGGTCCTGCTGCAATTTGGGCAGGATATCCTTTTTCTTGATCGTAGGCGGCACCGTCCATGTCGGGTTCAGACGCACACCTGTAATTTCCGTCACGAATGATTTGGTCGGGCGCTCCTTGCGGCCCACAATCACATCCATATCAAAAGCAACCTGACCATCCTTGATGGCCCATAGCTTGGCGGCAGGGATATTCACAATCACGAATTTTGCCGGGCGGTTGGTCTCAGCCCAGCGAAGGCGCTCAAGATTGGCGATCAGCTGTCCGGTTTTTTGCTCCTGACGGATATTCATCAGCTCGGCTGTCTGCGGGCCAATAATCCCATCGGGCTTCACGCCGTGCTCATTCTGAAACGACACCACAGCCGCAGCCAGCGCATCATCATAGGTAATCTTATTTATACCTTCCGGCGCCGCAACGCTTAAGCGCTCGCGGATTTTTAAAACCTGCTGACTCTGCTGGCCGGGCTTAAGCGGAGAAGTAATGGAAATAGGAAGAATTTTTTCATAGTCCGGCGCACCGGCTTCCGTCATGCGGATCAGTTCCGATTGCAAGGTCTTGTATGTCTGGCTTTGAGGGGGAGCAGCATCAAGAACCGTTTTAACATCGCCCGATGGCTGAAGGCGAGCGAGCGCCTGCGCCGGCGTGATGCGCTGCTTCCAATCCTTGGCGCGCAGGCCAAGCGAAGCCGCATCCACGCGCATACCGCTTAAATCACGGACATAACGCACGAAAGATTCTGTGAGGAGCAACTCCAGCTCATGCGCCTCAGGTGAACCGGATTTGGGATTGCCAGAGGCCAGCGCCTGCATCTGGCTGGCGAAATAATGATCGGGATTAAGCCCATGCGACCACGATAACGTCGCGGCATTCATCATATCCTGAGCGCGGGAATAAAGACCGGAATCACTCATCCAGTAAGGCTCGTTATACCGCGCCGCGTAAAACGCCTTCACGGCATCGGCATCGGACAGCACAATCCCGCCATCAAGGCCGGGCATAGCAGAGGCCGAAGCCGCAATTTTCAGCGATCCGCCATCCTGATATTGGGCAATGGCGGGCACATATGAGGCGGCAATGCCTGTGCATAAGATGGTGGACAACACCAAAATTGAATGCAAAGACAACTTTTTATGATTGAAACTGATCTGAACCCGCATTGCGCCGGAATACCCTTTTTGTGACCCTAACACACAGATTCTATCACAAAAACTATTAACGGACGCTTATGATATTATGGATTTACAAATCCACGAATACATGTGTTTCGGCTTGTGCGCCCGGATGGGTAACCGCCCCATCACGGGCCGGCCCGACAAGGGCCGCATATTTCTGTAACGCACCAGCATTGTAATTTGTTCGCCGCGGGGTCCAATTTTTCTGGCGCTCGGCCAGCTCGGCATCCGAAAGCTTTACATCCAGCGTGCCTTTATCGGCATCAATGCGAATGATATCACCATCCTGAACAAGAGCAATCGGCCCGCCAACGCCCGCTTCCGGGCCGACATGGCCGATGCAGAACCCGCGCGTGCCGCCGGAAAAACGTCCGTCAGTAATCAGCGCGACCTTCTCGCCCATGCCCTGCCCGTAAATCGCGGCAGTGGTCGAGAGCATTTCCTTCATGCCCGGCCCGCCCTTCGGTCCTTCATAGCGCAGGATAAGAACATCGCCCTCCTTATACGCTTTGTCCGAGACCGCCTTGTAACAGGCATCTTCGCCATCGAATACCCGCGCCGGACCTTCGAATACAAGGTTCTTGAGGCCCGCGATTTTTACAATCGCCCCTTCCGGGGCAAGATTGCCCTTCAGGCCGACAACACCGCCCGTGGCATAAATCGGCTTGGCACAGCGGAAAACCACATCCTGATTTTCCGGGAACTTCACATCCTTGACGTTTTCGGCCAGCGTCTTGCCCGTGACGGTAATGCAATCACCATGCAGATAGCCATTATCCAAGAGTTCCTTGATCACCACGGCCACGCCGCCAATATCATGCAGATGCTTGGAAAGATACGTGCCGCCGGGACGAAGGTTAGCGATATAGGGCGTGCGCTTGAAGACTTCCGCCACATCGAACAGGTCGAACTTGATGCCTGCCTCATGCGCGATAGCCGGCAAATGCAGCGCCGCATTCGTGGAGCCGCCAGTGGCCGCCACGATAGCCGCGGCATTTTCCAAAGATTTGCGCGTGATGATCTCGCGCGGCAGCGGCCCGCCATTCTTGATCAGATCAACAACGACCTTGCCGGAAACCTCGGCCATATCGCCCTTATGCTCATCCACGGCCGGGATACCATTCGCGCCGGGAACGGCAAGGCCCATCACTTCAGCCACGCAGGACATTGTGTTCGCCGTGAACTGGCCGCCGCAGGCCCCTGCGCCCGGCAGCGCGCCGCATTCACATTTATAAAGGTCTTCATCGGAGATCTTGCCTACGGAATGCTCGCCCACCGCCTCATACACGGTCACGATATCGGCGTCCTTGCCCTTATATTTTCCGGGCATGATCGTCCCACCATAAAGAAAGACAGATGGCACGTTCAAACGCGCCATAACCATCATCATCCCCGGAAGCGACTTATCGCAGCCCGCCAGCCCCACCAGCGCATCATAGCAATGGCCGCGCATGGTCAGTTCAACGGAATCCGCAATCACTTCGCGCGAAGCCAGCGAGGAACGCATCCCCTCATGCCCCATCGCGATACCGTCCGTGACCGTAATAGTCGTAAATTCGCGCGGCGTCGCATCCGCAGCTGAAACGCCTTTCTTCACCGATTGCGCGATATCCGCCAGCTTGATGTTACAAGGCGCGGCTTCGTTCCAGCATGTCGCAACCCCCACCAATGGCTTGGCGATATCTTCATCCGTCAGCCCCATAGCGCGGAGCATCGCGCGGTGCGGCGAAGAATCCGGCCCCATCGTCGTATAACGTGAGACAAGCTTGGATTTATCCCAACCATTCGGATGGGCGCGCTTGGGATTGTAAGTCATTGTTTCTCCTGCAGGGATTCTTTTTCTGGCCTTATATGTATCCCCGTTGCCCATAAATCGTCAACACACTATAATCGGCTTATGACCCAGAACACTTTGTATATCGGATCGGTAACTGGACAACCGGACCACAAAATTGCCCTCCCCCTTTCTCGCGCCAACCGCCACGGCCTGATTGCCGGTGCGACCGGCACCGGCAAGACCGTGACACTGCAGGCCCTGGCTGAAGGCTTCTCGGCGGCCGGTATCCCTGTTTTCATGGCGGATGTGAAGGGCGATCTGACAGGCATATGCCAGCCCTCCGCCATGCAGGATTTCCTGATCAAACGCGCAGAAACCATCGGACTTGCGCCCTACACGCCTGCGGCCTGCCCGGTGATTTTCTGGGATATGTTCGGCACGGCCGGCCACCCTCTTCGCACAACCATCTCGGAAATCGGGCCCTTGCTCCTTGCCCGCATCCTTGACCTGAATGATACACAAGAAGGCATGTTACAAGTAGCCTTCCGCGTAGCCGATGAGCAGGGATTGCTTATTCTCGACCTGAAAGACCTGCGCGCCCTGCTGACACATGTTTCTGAAAACGCCAAGGAAATTTCCCGTGAATACGGCAATGTCGCGCCGCAATCCATCGCCGCGATCCAGCGTGCCCTTCTGGCGCTGGATGAGCAAGGCGCTGAGCATTTCTTCGGCGAGCCAGCCTTAAATCTCAATGATTTCATGCGTATCTCTTATGACGGGCGCGGCTTTATCAGCCTGCTCAACGCCACAAAGCTGATGCACACCCCAAGGCTTTATGCCACGTTTTTGCTCTGGATGCTCTCGGAGCTCTTTGAGCAACTCCCCGAAGTTGGCGATCTGCCTAAACCCAAGCTGGTATTCTTTTTCGATGAAGCGCATCTGCTTTTCAAGGACGCGCCAAAATCCCTGCTGGATAAAATTGAAAATGTCGTACGCCTGATCCGTTCCAAAGGCGTGGGCGTATATTTCATTACGCAATCACCAGAAGATGTTCCGGAAAGCGTGCTGGCGCAGCTCGGCCACAAGGTGCAGCATGCCTTGCGCGCCTTCACCCCTGCCCAGCAAAAATATATCAAGGCCGCCGCGCAGGGCTTCAGGCCCAATCCTGCGCTGGATGTTGAAGATACAGTGCAGCAACTCGCGGTCGGCGAGGCGCTGGTTTCCTTGCTGGATGAAAGCGGAACCCCCGCCATGGTGGAGCGCGTACTGATCCGCCCGCCCGCTTCAAGGCTCGGTCCGGCGGAAGCCGGCATGGTAGCCACCTTCATGCAAAACAGCCCCGTGGCAAGCATCTACACAGCGGCGCTTGACCGTGAATCTGCCTATGAGATCCTCAAGCAAAGAGCTGATACGGCCCAGACACAAATTGAAACCGCGCGTGAATCTGCCCGCACCAGCCGAAAACCACCTTCATCGCCAACCCCCGCGCCGCGCTCATCCAACCGCCAAAGCACAGGCGAGGCGCTGGTGAAATCCATCGTCCGCGCGGCCGGCAGCCAGATCGGACGCCAGATAACCAGCTCCATCATGCGCGGCATCATGGGAAGCCTGAAGAAATAAAACAGTGCTGAAAGCTATTCCGGCTTATCTTTAACGATAATCTGAATATCCTGATTTTCTTCCGCATTCAGGACCAGCTCATTATAGGCCCGGCGGAACTGAACGCCATTGGCGACATAGGGAATACGCACGAAACGTTGCCCCACGCCCATAATAATGACGTTGGAGTACCCCAGAATAAATCCGGGCAGCATCCGCTCCAGCTCAATGCTCTCGATATTCTTAAAGCGCATATCAACCACATCGACTTGCAAGATGCCGGTACGCATCAATATTCTTTTGTCTGTCAGCACCAGCAAAAGCATATGCTGCATCAAAAGACTGTGCACAAGGCCAATCAGCCCGGCCAATATCAAAATCATACCCAGCGGCAGAATCAGGAGTGAAAGAAGAAACCCGAAGACCAGTATCGCCCCGCTCTTCCAGAAAATTCCCCAATGTACCTCACCGCGCACCAGTATCTTCTCGCCCTTGATCAGAATGCCTTCCGCATTCAAATCGGTGTTAGGAAGATTAAACAAAGGCTTCTTTCCGCGCGGCGCGGCTTTTCTGTCATTTACATCGCTCATATAGACCTCGCCTTTTCTATCGCCTTACGAAATGCAATCGGATCCTGAATAGGCGGCAAGATAACTTCACCAACCCCCATCCCCCGAATCGCAAGGCGGCCATAGTTAAATAAACGTCCGAAAATGCTTTGCTGTACATTCACGCCTTCAATACGGTCAATGCTGATCTCGCCGACCTGACGCGCCACAAGGCCGCGCTTATATATAAGGCGGTTACTGGTAATCGCGATCTCCGTTGTGGCCTTGACGATCATCATCTGCGCGAAGCTCAAAAGCCCGAAAATAAAAACAACAAAAGAAAGAATGCGAATCCCGGGATGAAGAGAGCGGATAGATTCCAGCAATCCTGCCTCATAAGGCAGCCAGCCAAAGTTCTTATACCCCAAAATAGAAGCCACAATCACAATAACGCTGCCCGCCACGCCCCAGATAATGGCCATGAAGGCACTCAAGGTATAAAACCAGTGAAACTGGCCGATATAAACCAGCTCCTCATTGGGGCCAAGCGATTGCTGAACATAAAGCATCTAAAAATCCATCACAAAAATTCTGACGATATTATCCTGAAAAGATGGGAGATGGGCAATAGGCCAGCGCGGCTTGCCGGCCTGCCAGATGATTTAATCCCCAAAAGAAATACCAAGCGCCCGCGCCGTGGCAACCAGCGCACCTTTGGGATCAACCGTATGACAGCTTTGCACCACCTCGGCGATGGAAACATCCATAACCTGCCGGTTTTGCCAGGCCACCATGCGTCCGAATTTCCCCTGATCGGCCAGTTCCGCCGCCCGCGCGCCCAGCGCCGAGGCCAACAGGCGGTCATTCCAGCTTGGCGATCCGCCGCGCTGCACATGACCCAGAACCGTGACCCGCGTTTCCGATCCCGTTGCCGCAGATATCTGCGCGGCCAGCGCCTCGCCAACCCCGCCATAGCGCACCTGTCCGCCGCTATGCTGAACCTTGGATGATGCGCCGCTGGAATCTCTTACGGCTTCCGAGACAATCACAAGGGCAAAATTGCGGCCATGCGCCTTGATATCTTCGATCTTGGCGGCGATGCTGGCAATATTATAAGAAATTTCCGGGATCAGAATAATATCCGCCCCGCCGGCAATACCGGCATTCAGGGCAATATGCCCGGCATCCCGGCCCATGACCTCAAGGATCATCACCCGGTCATGACTGGCAGCGGTGGGCTGGAGCCGGTCCAGCGCTTCGGTCGCCACGGCCACAGCCGTATCAAAGCCGATGGAAAGGTCAGTAAGGCTGACATCATTATCAATGGTTTTAGGTATGCCGATAAAATTAAAGCCGCCCTGCTTGGCAAGGCGCACCAGAATATCAAAGCTGCCATCACCGCCAATCCCCAGCAACGCCGTAATCCCCAGCGCCTTTACGGCGGCGATCAATTCTTCGGAACGGTCCTTGAAACTGCCATCTGGCATTGGAAAGGCAAAAGGATCACGATTATTGGTCGTCCCCAATATTGTGCCGCCCTGCCGCATGATGGGCGCAGGCAAACTGTCCGCGCTTAAAGGCATGGTCCGGGGCGAAGAATCCAGCAAGCCGGCAGTTCCGTTTTCAATACCCACAACCGACCAGCCAAGGCTCTCCGCCCGGATAACGGCCGCCCGCAATGCCGCATTCAGCCCCGCGCAATCACCGCCGCTGGTAAGGATCGCCATAGTTTTGGATGATGCGTGATTTCTCATAATTTGACGGCGATATATGCTGCTATGGTATAATGATCAGATAGGCGACGTAAAACTCGCAAAATTTTGCTTATTATCAAAATTTATGATATTCATACTACATATCATCTGATAGCATTAAAAGATTGGAAACGTAACTTGTACGACTTTTCTTACATGGAAGATCAGGACGAGCTTAGACTTAAGCTCATAGAATATAAAAACGAGCATAAGGCACTCGACCGTATGATCGACGAGATGACTCGTAGCGATCAGCCCGTCAACCTGTTCCAGATGCAGCAGCTTAAGAAGAAAAAGCTCTGGTTCAAGGATATGATCCAGAAGCTCGAAAGCGCCCTGATAGACGACATTATCGCTTAGATTCAGCGACTTAAAACTTGATTTTCAACCAACATGCGCTGTATAACAACGCATGACGCATTCCGATCCTCACCCTCTTGTTGGCATTATCATGGGCTCCCAGTCAGATTGGGAGACAATGATCGAAGCCCATAAAATCCTTAAAGACTTTCAGATCCCACATGAAGTGCGCATTGTCTCGGCGCACCGGACGCCGGAGCGCATGGTTGAATACGCAAAAACCGCCAAAGACCGCGGCCTGAAAGTCATCATTGCCGGCGCAGGCGGCGCGGCACATTTACCCGGCATGACCGCCAGCCTTACCCCCTTGCCCGTTTTGGGCGTTCCTGTTGAAAGCAAGGCCCTGAGCGGCATGGACAGCTTGCTCTCCATTGCCCAGATGCCGGGCGGCATTCCAGTTGGCACACTGGCCATCGGCAAGGCAGGCGCAAAAAATGCAGGCATTCTCGCGGCCTCCATACTGGCGGCCTTTGATAATGCGCTTTCTCAAAAACTGGAAACTTTCCGGAAAAACCAGACTGCCTCCGTCAAGGAACAACCTGAATAGACGCAAATGAAAAAGATTACTCTTGGGATACTGGGCGGCGGACAGCTGGGACGCATGAGCGCCATGGCAGCAGCAGAGCTGGGGATCGAAGTTCATATATTCTGCCCCGAGGAAAATGCCCCGGCCAGTCAGGTCAGCGCCAAAACAATCACGGCTTCTTATGAAGACAAGGCTGCGCTGGCCGATTTCGCGGCAGATGTTGACATTATCAGCTATGAATTTGAAAATATTCCTTTAGAAACAGCTTCTTATCTTGAGGCTTTTAAACCTGTATATCCAAAACCATCCTTATTGGAAGTCTCGCAGGACCGTATAGCCGAAAAAACATTCTTGAATTCCATCGGTATCGAAACGACACGGTGGGAAGCGATTAAGACGCCGGAAGATATCACAAATTGCCTCGTGAACTGGGCCGCACCATCCTGCATCATAAAAACAGCCCGTTTCGGATATGACGGCAAAGGCCAGCTCAAATTCAGATCCGGCGATAATGCCCGGAATGTCTTTGAAACACTTAATGGCACATTGATCGCCGAAGAGATCGTGGACTTTGAGTGCGAGATTTCGATGATTGCCGCCCGTGACCGCTTTGGTGGCATTTCCACTTACGGCCCGATGTTAAACGAACATCGCAACCATATACTGCACAAAACTACCTACCCATCCCCGCTGCCGGCAGATTTATGCACAAAAGCAATCCATATTGTTAAAAATTTGGCCGAACGCATTGATCTTGTTGGCGTATTAACTTTGGAAATGTTTGTCACAAAAGATGGCCATTTGCTGGCCAATGAAATCGCCCCGCGCACCCATAATTCTGGTCACTGGACGATTGATGCCTGCGCGGCCTCACAGTTCGAGCAACATGTCAGAACAGTCTGCGGCCTGCCAGTGGCCAGCGCAGGGAACCATTCTGCCGCCGTGATGATCAATCTGATTGGCGATGATATTCTGGCGCTGGAGCAATATATCAAAGCTGAAAACACCTGCTTGCATCTCTATGGCAAGACAGACCCGCGTCCCGGCCGCAAAATGGGCCATGTCACCACGATAAAACCACTTTAAAGCCCCCGGCTCTGAGCCTAATTAACTTTTAATTAAAGAAAAATTAGATAAAATTGTATTTATTTGTCCGCACAGACATAAAAGGACGTTCATGTATAAATTTTGCACTGTAAAGCCACTCAAAATTGAACGATTTTTACTGCTCGCGCTCTCGATTGTCTCATTAATGGGGTTTTCCTCGGCAGCACATGCGGGCGCGGCGACAGGCGGCTGCGGATTTAACAGTGTCGGCGATTACACCTGTAGCGGAACATTCTCAAACCCCAGCGGCCCATCCCTGCCGACCTCCCCTTCGGGAACCCAGATTTTCAACGACACCATTATGCCGATCATCAGCACCATCCCCGGTGCGTCGAGCTGCTCCACAGCCCTGGCCGCCATGATGGCCTTGATGCCCACAACCGTTAACGATGCCATGACGGTGCAGCTTCTGGATGTGATGGCATCCAACCCGACAGGAGCTGAGTTCTGCTCATTTGTTGATAAGCTTCTGCAATTCCAAGCCATCACATCCATGATCCCCGATACGCTTTGCGGCGGCTCGGCCCTTGGGAATGACGACCTTGCCGCGGAAATGAGCGGCGCTTTCACAACATACGCCTATAACGCCATCGCCCAGAACCTGACATGGTCAAATGACATCATGTCCATGGATCTGGCCAGTATGACCAGTGGAATATGTTCTCAAGCCACCGAAGCAGAAGCAGCTGAAATTCCAGCCGGCACACCGACGGGGGCATGGTGTAACGGCGTTGGCGGCTCGACAAATACCGCTGATCCCAACGCACAATCAACCCCCACAACATCGGGCCGTGCCATCGGCACAGGATCTTGCGATCCGGTAAACCCCTCCACGATTGATGCCGATATCATCGCGCACCTCAAACTTCGTGAAGGCGAGGTTCTTTGCGCCTATAATGACTCTCTCGGCAAACCCACCGTTGGCGTCGGTCACCTGATCAAGCCGGGTGATAATCTGAGTGTTGGCGATTGTATTTCTCAAGCCCAAAGCGATGCCTTCCTGCAGCAGGACATGCAATCCGCCAAAGCCGCAGCTCAGGCGCAAATGGCGCAAATGGGCGTGAACTCGCACGAATTTCTCGTTGCTCTGGTCTCTGTGAACTACCAGCTTGGTACGGCATGGAATACCAAGAAATTCCCCAATACCTGGCAGGATCTTCTGAACCATAACTGGGCCGGCGCAAAAAGCCAGATTGCCGGCTCGCTCTGGGCATCGCAAACGCCAACGCGAACCAATGACTTCATGACGGCCATTGACCATCTGGCTGCCTGTATGTCCGGCACGACCCCATCACCCAATACGACATCCGCAACACCGCCGACAACGACGCTGCCTACGGATACAACCATCCGCCCTGAGGCCGCGCCAACAGGCGGAAGCCCCGGCGATCGCATTGCCGCGCAAGCCATCAATTCCATTGGCGCCTCAACCGCGGATCATCCGGCCACAGATGGCGGTAATATGGGTTGCGCCCTTGCCGTCTCACGAATATTGGAATGTGCGGGCTATAGCGTAGGCGAGCATGTCGGAACAGGCGCACTCTACGATGCTCTGGCCGCAGATTCATGCTTTACCATGGTTGATACAGGCCATATTGATGATGCCAGCCTCCAGCCCGGCGACGTTCTGGTCACCAAACGCGGTTCGCGCGCGGGTCACACCGGGGTTTATGTCGGTAACGGCAATATTGTCTCCAACTCCAGCTCCGGCTTCCAGGGTTCTGATCCCGGGACGGTCCAGCAAAACTATACGGTTGATAAATGGTATGGCGTTACGAGCCGAAACCCGGCAGAATCGGCAGTATTCCGCAGAACCTGCTAAGGCAAAGGGGATTACAAATAAAAGCGTATAATTATCAAGGGCACTAAAACCTTATTCGCATAACGAGGCATTACATTAAATGAGATCGGCACTTATGACATTTTACAAATACTTTATTCCGCTGGCCATGGCCTTTAACGTCCTGTGCGCCCCGCTGGCCTCCCACGCGCAGCAAGGCCGACAATCCAATCCGGCCCGCATTGCCGTACCTGAAGGCCCCGTTACAATCTATGGCCAGAAGATAGAGCCCGCCGATATCAGGCTCCGCGCGTCTGATTACACATGGACACAGCTTAAAAAATACATGCCGGAATTGCTGCCCGATGCTGCGAGCGTCTCCAAATCGCCGGAACAGCTATGCGATCATATGGTGAAACTCTCAAGCCTTTACAGAAACATGCTGGACCGAGCCGAAAACTATCTGGTTCATAAACTTGAACCTCACTTCAAGGACAGCCCTGCGGATCTGGCCTTAAGCGACAGACTAACATCGCCTTCTTCAGAAGCCTTGAATGAGTTGCTCGAGCTCCTGCCTGATCAGCATCCGCGGATCATGATGGCAAAGGATCTGACACTGAAAAGCCTTACAATCCTGATGTTGCGCGATGCGGCAGTTGTTAATTGCCCAAGCTATGCCAAGGAGAAAAAATATCCAGTCGTCATGACCTATGCCGGCACGAAAAGACAATATGGCGAGGACGGATACCCTTTACCCTCACTCCAGTAAGCCTCGGCACGCCCTCTGGATTTTGACATAACGGATCATAAAATGCCTTCTACGGCCAAGCGCTTGTGGAAGGCTTTTTTTTGCATTTTTTAGAAATGTAAAATTTTATCTTTTATGCTATCATGGATACTGGATGTTTGATTATTTTCACCGCTTCAAAAAACATGTTAGCGCGGGCGTGATGACACGGGCCGCGCTTTTGCGGCTATCCTTGTTTGCCTCCTTGACTATTATGCCTATCACGGCCTTTGCCCAGCCCATCCCTGCGACATGCGATCCTGATTATTATGATGTCCTGACGGCCCGCACATATCTGGAAGGCAAGCGGGAACTTGAAACCGCGCAACGTATCATTCTCAAGCAAGACAGCGTAATGGAATATTCATGCTTTCACCTTGATATTGACAGGCTGGGTCTGCGCGGCGGAACATTTTCCGAAAGCGGTATCGCCGTTCGCCCCGGCAACCCGCCTGAATTTAATGGCGGGATCAACATTTATGCCAACAATCTTGAAAACGCCCTTCAAAATCTTATTACCGATACGCTTGTCCGCTTTCTGGACAGCTTTGGCCATATTTATCTCGGCGGCACGCTCAGCGTTACGCCGCCTGCCGGCGGCGGTTGCAATCCAATGAATGTCATCTGGCAAGTTGCCAAATGCACAAACTTCAATCCCAACTGGTGGGTAACTTTCGAAGATCTTGCCAGCTCGGATATCCGCCTTTATCCCGAACCATGCACCAGCATTGATACCAGCCGCGGCACGAACATATCAACGGCGCTTGCCGCTGCCTATCCGGTACCTGCTACACCGGCCGCCAATGGCGGCATGGATGCGGTTGTACCGAACATCCCCTACTTGAGAAACAGCTGCTCCGGCCCCGGCAACACCCCGCTGCCAACAGGCGTTATCGCGGAATATGCCACAGGCGGCGGTACAACCCCCATCAACGACGCGGTTTGCGTACAGCCGGGATGCTTTTATAACGGCTCCGGCGCGTGTAACTAATCCAGATTTTCTGATTTAAGCGCCCGCATAATTGCGGTTCATGATTTCAATCTCATCATCTGAGAAATCGAAATTGCGGCCCAGCTCCTCTATCATGACCTGCCGCACAATCGTATCAAGTTCTTCGCCGGTCTCGCACCAGACATCCAGCAACGGGCGGCGGAAAAGAATAAGAACATCATCATCATTGGCTGTTTTTTTGAGAATACCGGGTGATATCTCCTTGCCGCTCCTGAACAGGGCCAGCAATTCATAAGGGTCCTCGATATCAAGCTCGGTCTGGGTTGTTTCATCCGGCATATCCTCAACCGTAATCGCCAGACCTTCGCAAAACTCCATCAATTCATCAGGCATTGTCTCGCCCGCGGACGTAGCCAAAACGTGAATATCCTCCAGTGACGGCGGCACTGAGAAATGCATAATAATCTGTTTTCTGTCCATCGGCTTGCCCCATACATTAAATTATGCCACGGTCAGGTAAGCGGCGGGTTTATGAATGCTGTTGATTTGTGATTCTGATTTTCCGTGATTTTTTCATTTGCCGCAAGAAAGGACCACTCATGCCCCTGCAACTACATGAGGATAAAATTAACGAGCACCTCAAGACGCTTCCCGGATGGACGCTTGCGGATGACAAAAAATCCATACGCAAAAACTTCAAGTTCAAGGACTTCAACGCGGCATGGGGATTTATGAGCCGCATTGCACTGTATGCGGAAAAGCACGATCATCACCCGGAATGGTTCAATGTCTATAACCGCGTCGATATTGTTCTGACAACACACGATGCGGACGGCGTATCAGAGCGCGATATCGCTATGGCCACCTTCATGGAAACCCTGAATTAAGAAATTATTCCGCGGCGATCTCCGGCGCGGCTTGTGCAGACGGCTTTTCAACAGCACTAAGGCGCGCCATGCCTATTTTCGCCAGATCCGAACAATGCGTCATGCCGGATGATTTGAATTTAACGACAAGCCGTTCCGGCAGTAATGTATTGCGCGCCGCGCGTACTGCCATCTCCAGCACCATCAACTCATCCACCTTGCCGGCAAATTCCGGATTTTCCTTCACGCGGTCCACGACGTTTTCGATCATGGCGTAAATCTCATCTGATTCTACAGGTTTACGGCGGCGGCTGATGCGCTTGAAAGCGTCCGAGGTTTCTTCCCGCATGACCTGCATCAAGCGATCGACATTGACATGACGGGTTTGGCAAAGTCCGTTAGCAACATACGTTACCTTCCCAAATTCACGCGGCAACGGCCATTGATCACGCTCGGCTTTTGGCTTACGCGAAAGGCGGAACAAACGTTCCAGCGAAGCTTCATGAGCCACCGTTACACCCGTAGGGCTAACCCTGACAATGGCATGGGTGGGATTCTTGATCAGTTCATGTATTTGTTCATACTGACGCTGAAATGTATCCAGCGTGCCATCGCGGTAGGGATATTTGCTGGTCAGATGCATCAGAACGGGGATTTTCGGCAAGGCGCTTTTGCCCGGCGCGTAGCTTGACTGACCGCGAAAATAGCTGTCCCACATATCAAGGGCCGCATTGGTCAGGTCGCGATCCCGGCCCACACGGCTTGATTTCTGGGCCCGGTCACGCCCGATAATGGCATCAATTTTATTGGCGCGGGCATAACCAAGGATCACCGGATCCAGCTTCCCCGACCAGCCTTGCAAATCAACCGATGTGACATGGCCATACCGATGCAGGTCTGTAGCCATCTGATAAGGGCAATTTTCATCAAGGCATAAATGCAACGCGCCTTCCGATGGTCCTTGTATGCGCTCGAACATTTCCGGATAGGCCGTTTGCAGCCAGGCCTGCGCCTTTTTGATCTCTTTGAAGGGGATGCCCTTGGTTTCCGCGGCGCGGCGCAGATGATCCTCATCAGCATCGGTCATCAACGGCAGGGAGAGAAGCGTTTTTAACTCCTCGATCTGCGCGGCGACCAGAGCGGAGTTTTTCTCCGTTACCGTTAATTTGCGGGAAATTCCCATACTTGAAGGCCCCTGCCCATATTTTTATAATTATATATGGAATATCTAATCTTTTGACGGGGCAAATTACAAGCTTTTTAGCTGCGGGTCGTCAGCTGCGCTGGATCCATGCGGATTTCCAGCAAAGACGGCCCTGCAAAAGCGCAGGCCTTACGCCAAATATCCGGGAATTGGGCGGCATCCTCAATCAGGGCCGAATAACACCCATACGCCTTGCCCAAAGCCGCAAAATCGGGATTTGTCAGGCTGGTGGCACTAACCCGGCCCGGATATTCCTTGTTCTGGTGCATACGGATCGTGCCATACATGCCGTTATTGCAGACGATAATCTTGGGCGCAGCCTTGTGATGACGGGCCGTGGCCAACTCCTGCGCGCTCATCAAAAATCCGCCATCCCCGCAAAGCCCCAGAACAATGCGCTCCGGATGCTCGATTGCCGCCGCCACAGCCGAAGGCACGGCATATCCCATTGCGCCGCTCACGGGGGCCAGCAAGCGCCCCGGACGACCATAGCGCAAATAGCGCTGCGCCCAGCCGCTGAAATTCCCAGCATCGGTGGTAATAATGGCATCTTGCGGCAACTCGGCCTGCAAAAAGCGGTAAATCTGATTCATATCAGCCCCGGCCCAATCTTTAGCCGGTATTTCCGGAATGGATGTCCAGGCCTCATACATGGCGCTGCCTTCATCGCGCCAGCCCGACCATCTGCGCCCATCCAGCGCAAAACCTGCCGCCAGCGCACTGACCACTGATGCGCCATCACAAGCAATCGCCACAGCAGGGGCGCAGGATTTTCCAAATTCTTCGGGCGCGGGGTGAACATGAATAATCTTTTGTCCCGGCTGAAACAGTGTATAACCCTGCACCGTGATCTCATCAAGACGCGTATTCAGCGCCAAAATCACATCGGCCTGCTTGACCCACTCGATCAAGGCGGGGTTCGACGATGTGCCAAGTTCCCCCACATAATTCTTGTCACAATGATCATATACATCCTGACAGCGAAAAGACGTTGCCACCGGAATATGACTGGCGCGGGCAAAGCTGGCCAGCTCGGCGCAGGATTCATCGCTCCACCCCGATCCACCTGCGATAATCAAAGGATGCGCCGCCGTAGATAAAGCGCCTAAAATGGCATCAATCTGCATCCGCGATGGTGCTGGCTTCAATGATTCATAGATTGCAGGTGTTTGATCGGGCGTTTCCGGGAAAAGCACATCCTCCGGCAGGCCAATCACCACAGGCCCCGGGCGGCCGGATATCGCAACAGACCACGCGCGCGCAATATATTCCGGGATCCGCTCGGCGCGGTCGATTACCGCCTGCCACTTGCTTAGCGACCCAAACATCTGGCGCAGGTCAAATTCCTGAAAGGCTTCCTTGTCGCGGTCTGCGCTGCTTATAAGCCCCACCAGCAAGATCATAGGCGTGGCGCTTTGCATGGCCGTGTGAACGCCAATCGCAGCATTGCATGCGCCGGGCCCGCGCGTCACAAGGGCAATGCCGGGCGTGCCGGTCATCTGGCCATAGGCCTCGGCCATAAAGGTAACGCCTGATTCCTGCCGACACGTAATCACTGATATATCCGGGAAATCAAGAAACCCATCCAGAACAGGCAAGTAACTCTCCCCCGCTACGCAAAACGCTCGCCTTGCACCCAGCGCCGCCAAAGTCTTTACCAGTATGTAGCCGCCCGTCACCATAAACTCACCTTCATAAAGCCCTTGATTGTAAATTTATAACCTATGGTAATTTCAATGCCCCGGGGTTATAATAAAAGTCCGGGGAATAATTAAAAGATAACGATGGCATACGATCTTGCAACAACAAAAATTCTGATTGTTGATGATATGGCTCCTATGCTGGGCCTGACGAAATCCATCTTAAGCATATTCGGATTCAAGCAGATTTTTACAGCCAATAACGCCCTTGAGGCCTTTGACCTTGTTGTACAAAAAGATCCGGACCTGATTATCACCGACTGGATCATGGAACCCATGGACGGTCTAACCTTTACACGCCGGGTACGCAAGGATCCGCTCTCGCCCAATCCTTATGTTCCGATAATTATCATGACTGGCTTTAGCTCCCGCCTGCGGGTAGAGGCTTCGCGCGATTCCGGCATTACCGAATTTCTGGTAAAACCTTTCACGGCCAAGGATCTGTACAACCGCATCATCCAGATCGTTGAAAAGCCCCGCCAGTTTGTGGATTCCGGCGATTTCTTTGGCCCTGACCGGCGTCGCAAGATCATGGCGGATTACGAAGGCCCCAAGCGCCGGGATGATGATACAAAAAAGGCCGCTGCCGAGCCGCATGACAAGGACAAGGCCGCGATAGATATCCTCAAAAGGCTTCGCAATGAAGCCAAAAACCTTTCGGAATAACAGATCATGTCAACATCCTCGCAAGCCAAACCCAAATTCATCAATCCGCCTAACAAGCTCAAGGCAAAAATGGGCACAGGCGGCATTGATCTGAAACTTCTGGAAAAGGCACAGCTTTTCATTGCGGATAATCCCATTGATTTTGAACCCTACGCCGATGAATTTCTGAAAAATATTCAGGCCGGCCTGAAAAAACTAGCCAAAACAAGGTCTGAGAAGGACAAGGATATCCTTGCCGGCCAGATCATGCAGATCAAGGCCAATGGCGGCATGTTCCGCTATCAGCTCGTAAGCGACATTGGCAATATTGCCTTGAACTTCATTGATTCTCTTCATGAGGTTAATGATGATGCCCTCAATGTTCTGGAGGCGCATGAAAAAACAATCCAGATCATCATAGCCAATAAGCTTTCCGGGGATGGCGGCATGGAGGGCGCAGCCCTCGTCAGGGAGCTTGAAAAAGCCTGCAATCGCTATTTCAAAAAATATGGGTAATACAGTCGCCAGTCAGAAATATTTAATGAAAATTAACTATTCTGGCGCTATACTGGTAGTTCAAGGGTATAAAAGGATTTTAACCTATGACAAGCATCTCAGCCGGAATCGCCGCTCAGCAAGCCATGACACGCCAGACTATTGCGCTGGAAATGGTGAAGCAATCGCATGAGGCCGATCAGGCCATTGTGAATATGCTGGATCAGGCGGTTCAAGCCGGATCGCGCGGCGGGAATGTGAACATCACCGCCTGATGTTCTTTCGTTTTACAAACTAAAAAAGCCCCTTTCGCAGGGGCTTTTTGGTATTTGGGTTGTGCCTTGCTTAGCGCCTTACTGCAACAAACCTTTGAGCAGGCCTTTAACGGCATCTTCCGGCTTGATTTTCTGCGGCTCTTGCTGTGGCGCAGGGGCAGGCGCCTGTTCGGTGGGCGCCGCATTCGGGTCAACCTGAACTGGCTGATCCGGCGTTGCGGCGGGAACGGGCGCTGGCGCAGGCTGCTGCTGACCGCCAAGCCCCGGAATACCCAGCTTATCGCCTAGCAAACCTTCTAGTTTACGCCCCACCTTGCGCGATAGATAATCGTTCAGAACGCCCTGCCCAAATGTCTGGGTCGGGTTATCCAGCGGACCGCTGATCTTGATCGGGAATGGCGGAACTTCTTCTTCCTTCAAGGTGATTGTGTGTTCTGTCGTGATATAGAATTTCGGCAGATCAATATTACCCTTCGTATTCAGGAACGCGCGCGGGCCATCCAGATCCAGTTTGGTGATATGAACAATCCCCTCATTGATCTGGAACGATCCATCCATGGTGTCGAACTCGGTGCTGCCGCCCTTGGTCGAAGATTTCCAGACACCCAGAACCGTATCGCCGGGCTTTGTCTCATCCGACATAGCGCGGGCAAAACGTACCAGATCAAAACCTTCCAGCACGATAGATTCGCCATTTGTCGTCCCCTGACCGCTCAGGCCGTAAATCAGCGCCGCCGGGCTGATCCCGCTGGTGGCGATATCCGCATCCAGATCAATCAGGCCCTTGCCTTGCAGAATACGGTTTCCAGCCAGCGAAGCCACCAATGGCTCCAGCGAAACGCGCGCCAGCTTGGCATCGCCATTCATCGTATAACCGCCATCCTTACCCAAAGGCTTAAGCGTGCCGGTTAATGCGATTGTGCCGTCATAAAGCTTACCTTCCAGCGATTCCAGGCTCAGCGTGCCGGATTTCAGACTGGAAACAATAACCGGAGCATTCAGATTCCATCCCTCGTAATTGATGGATTTGGCTTTGATATTAAAATCATAATCAAAGCTTTGCATCCATGCATTATTGAGGGCTTCACGCGACCAGCGCGTGGCTCCGGGAGCGGAACTAGCCGGAGGCGTGGCGCTTTTTTGACCGCCGGCGCTCACAACCACAACATCCCCCATGGTCAGATCGCCCTTCATATAGGGGCGCTGGCCATCCAGATCCAGCGAGATCGCGCCTTGCACCGGAATACCGGCCATATCGGCCTTGATACTGTTGAGCTGATAACCACCCGCATCCTTTTCCACCAGCGCATAAAAATCCATTGGCTTGTTAAAGGAGCTGTAATTGCCGCTGCCGGGGCTGATGATATTCAGGGCCTCGTTCATATTGCGGTGCTTGACCTGCAGAGCCAGTCCCGAAATCGCCAGAGCACCCAAAGGATCGGCCACCTTGCCGCTGGCGATCACCTCGCCGTTCATGGCCTTGATATTGGTGGTGACATCCATGCCTTGCCCCGTTCCCTTGGCCTGCACCGCGATATCGGTGCTGCCCAGATCCGCCGGCAGGCTGGAGATATCCATTTTCATCATCTGCGCCAGAGGCTTGAAATTGGCAGATTTTACCCCAAAGGTTACATCAAGACCGCCCAGATTTTTGATATCAGCAATATGCCCCTGCGCGCGGATCGCCGCATCAGCAAAGCTCGCCACATTAAACGCATCCAGTTTCAGCGTATTATTCACCAGCGCGCCCTTGGCTTTCAAGCCGCTGAACGCATAGGCATCATAACGGCCTTCCGCAACATCCACATCAAAAGTGATATCAAGCGGCAGCGAAAAACCTTCCAATGTCTTTTTGATATCGGCAGGGGAAGACGCGCCAGCTGAACCGTTGCCCTCGTTGGATTTGAGCATCCCCAGATCCAGACGGGAGGAACGGGCCTTGAGCGTTAATGCCGGGCGTGTATTGTCGCCGCCTGCATTATAAAGAATATCGCCGCTAAGCGTGGAATCATTGACCGCGATATCAGCATCCTTCAAACCGAAGGCCTCACCATTGGCTGCAACCTTGCCCTTGATAGCCGCTGACGTTATGGCCTCCAACCCGGCGACACTTGTCAGACGGTTCATTTCGAGATCAGCCGCTTTCAGATCAAGATCAATCTCAATCGGTGAAATCTTGCCCTTCACAGCGCCAGTCACATCCGAAGCGCCAATCTTGGCAACCATATCCTGAAGCGCAAATGCTCCGTCTTTCAGGGTCAGAATACCGGCAATAGAGGCTTCGTTGCTTTTCAGGGCGCTGCCGCCATAAGCCGAG
The DNA here is from genome assembly GCA_035911135.1 of Alphaproteobacteria bacterium. Lineage (GTDB taxonomy): Bacteria > Pseudomonadota > Alphaproteobacteria > Micavibrionales > Micavibrionaceae > JAMHWD01. The sequence continues at coordinate 47,325 of JAMHWD010000015.1, forward strand.
ATATCGGCCAGACGGACCTGCGTATTGCCTTGCAAATCAAGCGCGCCGGATTTCGAAACAACGCCGGAATATTTTACGTCAATATTATCGGGCTTGATATTGGCCGTAATATCCAGCGGAATAACATCCGTATCAGGGGTCAGTTTCCCTGATTTGCCATCAAAGGCAAAATTGCGCCCGGCCAGATCAAATGAGCCTTCCGCCATGAATGGGCCGGAAAGCGTATCGGCGTTAATCTTCACGCCCAAATTATCAATTATGGTTTCGCTCTTGGTCTTATGGTCGTAATAACGAAGGCGACCACCGTCGATTTTAACGTTATTCAGCGCAACACTATCCATGGCGCTTGCACCGCTTTGAACCGCAGATGATGCATCAGCTTGATCCTTGCTGCCTTCCATCATTGCCTTGATTTCAGCCGTTTGCCAGCTTTGGCTGCCATCGGCCAGTGCCTCGATACCAATATCAGGCTTGACCAGATTTACGGATGTCAGAACAACCTTGCCTGAGAGCAACGGCATAAAGGCAAGATTAAGATCCAGACGCTCGAGACTTGCCAGCGTGTCGTAATGATCGCTCAAGGGTGATTCAATAACGACGTTATTTACATAGGCATAGGGCGCAGGAAAAATCGCAATCTTCAGATCGCCCTTCAAATCCGCATCAAGGCCGGTATGCGCCTTGATCAGGCTTGTCGCCTGCCCTTTATACTGGTTCCAGTCAAAAAATGACGGCAACACAGCCACCACAGCAATCAAAACAAGGATAATGCTGAAAAAACCAATCAGGGCGCGCTTCATCGGGACCTCTTTTTCTTTAAATGCGAATACGGCCACAATGATACTATTGCGCCGCAAAATCAAGCCTTGATGGCTGGATTCCTATTTAAAACGCTCCTGGAAGGATTTTATCGCATTAAAAAAATCATCTAATTTCGGCGACACCCCATTTTGAAAAGTGCGTTGCTGCGTCCGGGGCAAGGAAGCCAGCGTATTTTGATAGATTGTCCGCGTTGATTCGATCAGATCCATAAGATCGGATTTTTTGTTAATAACCGTATCATTGGCACTCAGGACCCGTTGCGTCAGCATGGTCACAATCGCGCGGATTGTAGGGTCGCTGCGATCCAGCTTTTGCCGGAATGTCTGTCGCGTGAGGATAATCAGATTACAATCTTCGATCGCCTTGACGCTGGCCGAACGCGGCTCATCAAAAATCAGGGCAATCTCACCAAAAATCTGTCCGGTATCCAGCTTCGCCAGCTCGATCTTTTTATCATCTTTTTCATGAAAAATGCTCACGCGGCCCGACTGGATCAGATAAGCGCAATTACCGCTATCCCCCTGTCGCATGATGAGGGTTCCCTGCGGTACGAAACGCCGCTCCAGAATGATGGTGTCCTTGTTCATAAAACAAGTTTATCCCGTCTGATGCACATGCGCCAGTAGGATAATATGATCATCAGGCCATGTACTGGCCGCCATTGGCGGTCAGGGTCGAGCCATTGATAAACCCGGCCTTATCGGATGCCAGAAATACAACCAGCGCCGCCACTTCCTCAGGCTGCCCCATACGGCCGGCCGGAATCTGCTTGATGATGCTCTCCAGAACTTCAGGCCGCATGGCGGCTGTCATATCCGTGGCAATATAGCCGGGGCAAATCGCATTCACCGTCACACCCTTGGCGGCATTTTCCAGCGCCAAAGCCTTTGTAAAGCCAATCATGCCCGCCTTGGCGGCAGAATAATTGGTCTGGCCGAACTGCCCTTTTTGCCCGTTGATCGAGCTGATATTGATGATGCGGCCAAAGCTGCGCTCCCGCAGGCCGTTAATCACGGCACGGCACATATTGAAACAGGACGTCAGATTGGTCTCGATGACGGCATGCCAGTTTTCAGCGCTCATTTTATGCAACACCCCATCCTTGGTGATGCCGGCATTATTCACCAGAACCAATACAGGGCCGAGGGCAGATTCAATTTCTGCCACAGCCTTCTCGCAGGATGCATAATCGCCCACATCGCATTTCACCGCCATACCGCCAAGTTCCTTGCGGAAAGCCTCTGCGGCCTCCTCATTGCCATGATAAATGGCCGCGACCTTGAACCCATCGGCGCTCAGCGCCTTCGAGATTTCAAAACCAATGCCGCGTGTGCCGCCTGTTACGATTGCAACTTTTGTCATATCCGTATGCTCCTTGAAAATATCCTTAAAAAAATCTAGGCGACTTTCTTCCAGTCCTGCCCCTTGGTGCGCTCAACGCAAAGCGCAACGCCCATACCGCCGCCAATACACAGCGTCGCCAGACCTTTTTCTGCGTCACGGCGTGCCATCTCATGCAATAACGTCACCAAAACCCGCGCGCCGGACGCGCCGATCGGATGACCCAGCGCAATCGCGCCGCCATTGACATTCGTGCGGGCCGGATCAAAGCCCATATCCTTCATCACAGCCAAAGACTGCGCGGCAAAGGCCTCATTCGATTCCACCAGATCAAGATCGGAAACTTTCCATCCCGCCTTCTCCAGCGCCTTGCGCGAGGCCGGGATCGGGCCAGTGCCCATGACCGAAGGATCAACACCCGCCGTTGCCCAGGATGCAATCTTTGCCAATGGCTTAAGACCGCGCTTTTGCGCCTCGGATTGGGTCATCAGCATGACAACAGCCGCCCCGTCATTAATGCCGGATGCGTTGCCGGCCGTAACAGTGCCGTCTTTCTTGAAGGCGGGTTTCAGCTTGGCAAGCATATCAATGCCAACGCCCATGCGCACAAACTCGTCACGGTCGAATGTGATTTCCTCTTTCTTGCCCTGAATTTTAACGGGCACGATTTCGGAGGCAAATTTGTTATCGTTGATCGCGGCCTCCGCGCGGTTCTGCGATGCCACGGCAAAATTATCCTGGTCGGCGCGCGTAATCTGGAAAGCCTCGGCAATATTCTCTGCCGTAATGCCCATATGGTAATTGTTAAAGGCATCCCAAAGACCATCCTTGATCATGGTGTCAATCATCTCGACATTGCCGAATTTCACACCCGTTCTCATCTGCATGGCATGCAGCGACTGGCTCATGCTTTCCTGGCCGCCGGCGATCACGATTTTTGCATCACCGCTCTGGATCGCCTGCATTCCAAACGCCACGGCACGAAGCCCCGACCCGCAGACCTGATTGATAGTAAGGGCCGTTTTATCAGCCGGAATGCCAGCATGAATAGCCGTTTGACGCGCCGGGTTCTGACCCGCGCCAGCCGTTAACACCTGACCCAGAATAAGATCATCAACATCGCCTGCCGCAACGCCCGTATCGCGCAAGGCATCCTGCACCACAATCTTGCCCAGCTCATGTGCCGGCAAGCCACTGATCGTGCCGCCCAGCGAGCCAATGGCTGTTCTGCGGGCGCTGACAATGACGATAGGATCTTGGGCTTGAGACATATGATTTCCTTTTTTGCCGTGGAGATGGGGTAAACCGTGCCACACCTTACCAACCAAGGCTTGCATTGCAATACCGAATGAATGTTGCGCCGCAACAAAACAGTTGCAATCAGACCGGCATCAAGGCAATCGCGAAATCACCCGACCGTGATCGGATATCCATGCCTTCGGTTGCCTCGCCCAGATTGATCGTCTGCAATCGGCGCTTGGCAAGGCCACGATAATGCATGCGCGCGGTCAATTCCTGCCCGATATAACAGCCCTTTTCGTAAGACACCGCGTTTAGCGCGTCCATATTCCCTTCATCCATCGTCGAATTGCCGACAATCAGATCGCGGCTGCCATCGGGAACGCAAAGCCTGATGCGAATTTCATCCCATGCGGCAAAGGGCTTCTCAGCAAGACCTTGCGGCTTCTCGTAAGTCCGCCAGCCCAAATCACCATGACGCGGATCGGCATAAGCGCCTTCCGGGACTGGCCCAAATCCGGCGTAAACAACAACCTGTTCCGCCGCGCTCAGTTGTACATCTGCGCGAAGCTTATACATACTCAGACGCTTAAGCAGATCGGCGCTGCGCTCACCGCCTTCGCAATCCAGAATGATGGAATTGTCATCTGCTCGCATGAAGAAATCATGCAGAAATTTACCCTGTGCGCTCAAAAGACAGGCATAAACCAGACCACCTGATTGCAAGGCCGTCACATCATTGGTCACAAGATTTTGCAGGAAAGATTCCCGGTCCGGGCCCGATACCCGGATTTGCCCCCTGCCCGCCAATTCAACAAAAAACGATTCCATATATTTCCCGGCGTGCTACAAACTTGACCTCATGAACATTCTTTTTATCACATCCAGCCGCATAGGCGATGCCGTTTTATCATCGGGCCTGCTAGCCTATATAGAGCGCGAATATCCAAAGGCAAAAGTCACCATTGCCTGCGGGCCGCTGGCGGTATCCTTATTTGAAGGTTATCCTTTATTAGAGCGCATTATTCCCATCAAAAAACAAAGCTATAACCGCCACTGGATTTCTCTCTGGCGGCAAACCGTTTTACGCCGCTGGGATATGGTGATTGACCTCCGAAATTCGGCCGTCTCCCGCATCATCCCGGCCCGGCAGCGGTTCATTTTCGGCCCGCGCATCGACGCACAAATGCACAAAGTGCTGCAGAATGCCGCCGTCATGCGCCTTTCTGAAGCGCCAGCGCCAAAACTCTGGTTTACAGATGAACAAACGAAAAAGGCCGCCGCATTCATCCCGGATGGCACGCCCGTTATCGGCATCGGCCCCACCGCCAACTGGATCGGCAAGACATGGCCCGCTGAAAATTTTATCGCCCTGATACGGCATATCATGGATCAGCGTCCGGAATTCAAGGATGCGCGCTTTGCGATTTTCGCCGCCCCCGGCGAAGAACCGGCCGCGCAGCAGGTTCTGGCCTCCCTGCCCGAAGGGCGCGGCCTTGACCTGATCGCCAAAGGCAATCCGGGCGAAGCCGCAGCCGCCATCTCCCGCTGTAATTTATATATCGGCAATGATTCCGGACTGATGCATTGCGCCGCAGCCGCAGGCGTTCCGACATTCGGACTGTTCGGGCCAAGCTGGCCCCATATTTACGGACCATGGGGCGAACATACGGCTTATGTTTCCACGCCGCAGAATTTCAAGGAACTCACCGATTTCAAAGGATATGACACCAAAACATGCGGCTGCCTGATGACCACACTGACAACAGATATGGCGATACAGGCGCTCGATACGTTTTTAGATAAAAGCTTTTAGGGCTTATCCCGGATTACTGATTCAAACCCTTGTATTCACCCTCATTCTGCGACTGGATGTGATCAGCAGGCAGGTTAGGCGGCTTGTATTCGTAATCGACATGATTTTTCATGTAGTTTTCACGGGCACGGTGCGCAACATCAAACGGCACGTGTTTGACACGCTCCCAGCCCTTGAAAATCATGCAGGTTTCAAAATCATGGTAATTGCCATGTTCCGCCAGCAAGAAGCGCTGACGCTCCGGCTCTTCGTAATTGGCCAGTGCAATCTCGTCCTTGGACAAAACGATATCGCTGCCAGGAGCTGCAGGAACGGCATCACGCAATTGTCCCAGATGCTCCAGTTCGCGCATTTCAACCACGCATCCGGCAATGTCCTTGTTCAGCATCTGCTGCGCCTTGGGACCTTGCGTATAAGCCGCATCGGACACGCTGGATCGCTGCCAGTATTGACCAAGGGTCGGCTCGATTCGTGTTGCATTACCACAAGCGCCTGTCGCCAGAACTGCGCCCAGAGCCAAAGAAGAAAGGAAATACTTTTTCATGATGACCATCAAATTTGAATAAAAAACGTGAATACAGGATACCAAGGGCCGGAAGCATACTCAATGCTGTTTTGCAGGCTCGCCGGAATCCATCCACCACGTTTCCAGAACCGCGCCATAAACCGGCGTTTTTTCTGGGCGCTTTACCCAATCCCGCGCGGCGATATAATCCTCGCTGGCGAAATACAGCGGGATCATAATGCGCTCCGAAAGCAAAGCCCTGTCTAGTGCCCGCACATGCGTCTCAAGGCTTTGCCGGTCCTTGGACGCAGCAATCCCGCTGGCGATTGCATCAATTGCCGGATTACAGATACCGGCATAATTCCAGCGTGAATTTTCCTTGGCCGCCGCGCAGCCCCAGTATAATACCTGCTCCGTTCCGGGCGAGAGCGTCGATTGCCAGTAATAAAGCGTCATATCAAAATCATAGACATTCAAGCGCCCCAGATAGGCGGCGGCATCCATAACCCTGATTCTGGCAGCAATGCCCATTTTCTCAAGACTGCGGCGGAAATGCAGCGCGAGCTTTTCTTCCTCAGGCGCGCCCAGTAGAATTTCAAACTGCAATGGCTGACCATTCTTCATACGCTTGCCGTTCTCAACCACCCATCCGGCAGCCTTCAATAATTCATCGGCCTTACGCATATTGGCGCGCAGCTGCTCAGGCGATGCGGATGCAGGCGGCAGGTAAGCCGGATCAAAAGCTTCAGGTCTCAAGGCGTCCTTATGCGGCAACATCAAGGCCAGCTCATCCGAAGATGGCGCCCCTTGGGCAGCCAGCGATGAATTGGGAAAAAAGCTGGCAATGCGCTTATAACGCCCGTGGTAAAGATTCTTGTTCGCCCAGTCGAAATCAAAGAGCAGATCCAGCGCCTCGCGCACGCGGATATCATCAAATGGCGGGCGGCGCGTGTTGAATATCATGGCGCGCACGCGTTCCGGGCGCTGATGCGCGATCTCATGCTTAACGATCTTGCCCTGTTCTACGGCCGGAATATCATACCCATCAGCCCAGCGGGAGATATCATATTCGCGGCGCAGGTCAAATTCACCGCTCTTGAAGGCCTCGAATGCCACCAGATCGTCGCGGTAGTAATCATAGATAATGCGGTCAAAATTATGATGACCCTTGTTCACCATCAGATCGGCGGCCCAGTAATCCTTTACACGCTCCAGAATAATGCGCCGCCCCGGATCAACACGCGCGATCCGGTAAGGGCCATTGCCAAGAGGAATATTCAGCGTGGTCGAATCAAACACCTTGCCGCTCCACCATGTTTTCGAGAGCACCGGCATCATGGCAATAATCAGCGCCGTTTCACGGTCATAACCCTTGCCAAAAGCGAATTTAACCGTATGGCCATCAATCATCTGCGCCTTTTCTACAAGACGATAAACGCTACGCATATTCGGACGGCCCTGTTCCTTCAGGGTCTCGAACGAGAACAGCACATCCTCCGCCGTGATCGGCGATCCATCATGGAACCTTGCCTTGGGGTTCAGGTAAAATGTGATGGATGATCTGTCCTCCGGCATGTCGTATCCTTCGGCGATCAGGGGATACATGGTGAACGGCTCATCCCAGGCGCGGGACATCAGGCGGTCATAAACAAGATTAAGCCCTTGCGCGGCCTTTCCCTTGATCGAGTAAGGATTAAGCGTATCGAAGGTTCCTGTTGAATACTGCTTGAGCGTGCCGCCTTTGGGCGCGTCCGGATTGGCATAAGATAAATGCGTATCGCCCGGCTCCTGGAACGGCGCACCATGCATCGCCAGCCCGTATTGCATGGCCGATGGCCCAGGCGCAGAAGGAACTTGATCGGCGGCATAGCTTTCTGATAGCAACACCGGCATCAACAAGGTTACAATCAGGTTCAAAACAACTAGTCTCATCATGACCAAACACATAGCAGAGCCTTCAGAACCCTCCAACCCCTATATTGATCGTATCAGGTTAATACAGGGCGATATTACCCAGCAAAAAGCAGATGCGGTCATCTCGCTTATTCCGCAAGATCTTGAATTTTCAGGAAAAATTAACAACGCCCTGCAAAAAGCCAGCGGCGTCAATCTTGATGAATTCATTCTTGAAAACGTCTATAAACCAACACCTTATGATGTTTACGCCGTTCCCGGCTTCAACCTTCCCTGCAAAAACATAATTTTTGCGGTGCGCCCCAACTGGCGCGAGGATTACGAACGCAATGACAAGGATCTGGTGCTTTGCATCCGCAAGGCGCTGGTGCTGGCCAAATGCATGCTGCTGACCAGCATCGCCATACCGCCGCTTTCATCCTCAGCTAAGAGAGGTTACGGAAAAAGCAGGGCCGCACGCCTGCTTATTCAGGGCATTCTCGACCGGCTGGATGAGAAAATCAGCACCGTGACCATCGTATGCCCCGATGCCGAAACCTTCGCCGCCTACCGCGAACGATTATTGCTTAAAGGCTGGCACGGTTAAGGCCGGGCACTTCAGGCTTCAGGTCGTCCAAAAAACTGGCAAACTTTACCTGCGGGCGGGGGCCGATATGCTGGATGATATGCGATGCGGCCTTGGAACCAAGATAACCGCAAGTCTCCATATCCATGCCTTCGCTGTAACCATACAGGAATCCGGCGGCGAATGAATCGCCTGCGCCTGTCGTATCGACAACGGCTGCTACGGGCTGGGCCTTGATGGCAATTGTCTGGCCATTGGCAATGACAACAGCGCCCTGCTTGCCGCGCGTGACGACGGCAACTTCAACATTTTTACTCAAGGCATTCACAGCAGCGTCAAAATCATCTTTTTGGTAGAGCGACATCAATTCATGTTCGTTGGCGAACAGAATATCGACATGACTTTCAACCAGTTTCACGAAATCGGCGCGGTGGCGCTCGACGCAGAACGGGTCAGAGAGTGTCAATGAAACCTTGCGTCCATGCTTGTGGGCAATCTCGGCGGCCTTATAGAAAGCTTCCTTGGCTTGCTCGCGGTCAAACAGATAACCTTCCAGATACGTAATGCCGGCGCTGGCGATAACATCTTCCTCGATATCATCGGCGCCCATTTCAACGGCCGCACCCAAAAATGTATTCATCGTACGCTGGCCATCCGGCGAGACCATCACCAGACAGCGGCCTGTCGGCGCGCCAATTGCGAGGGGAGTCGTCTCAAATGAAATCCCCTGCTTGACCATGTCGTGTTTAAAAATTTTGCCCAGCTCGTCCGAGGCCACCTTGCCGATAAAGCCGCCCTTGCCGCCGAAAGAGGCAAAGCCTGCCATTGTGTTCGCTGCCGATCCGCCGGATGTTTCAACGGCTGGGGGCATCAGGCTGTAGAGCTCCACGGCGCGCACTTCATCAATCAGGGTCATGGCGCCCTTTTGCATGCCATTGGCAGCCTGTCCGTCAATGAAGGCATCATCAACCTGCGCCAGAACATCAACCAATGCATTGCCGACAGCAACAAGACCTAAAGTGGGCTTAGACATAAGAACTCCTCAAAAACTTTAAAGATAACAAGATCGCCTTATTTCTATAGAAACTGCATAGAAAAACCAGTATTTATTGACCCGCCATGACAAAAAATATCAATAAAGACGATATCACCCTCGCCGCCTTGAAACTGGCTGAATTGCAAGGCTGGAACAGTGTGACCCTTAACGATATAGCCGATGAGGCTGAACTTTCATTGGCTGGATTGCGGGACTTGTTTGAGGACAAGGGCGATATTCTGAACCATCTGGGGCGCATGATCGACCGCAAAACCCTTGAAAATCTACCGGAATATGACCCCTCCGCCGCGGCGCGTGATGCGCTGTTCGAGATCATGATGACACGTTTTGATGTCATGAATGACCACCGTCCCGGTTTGTTGGCTATCATTGATTCTTGCAAGCTTGACCCCAAACAGGCCGTTTTATCAGCCCCGCATCTCTGCCGCTCGATGGGCTGGATGCTGGAAGCTGCGCGAATCAATACCAATGGATGGCGCGGCGCAGCCACACTGGCCGGGATGACCGGGCTTTATCTGAAAATTCTTTATGTCTGGCGCAAGGATGACAGCCCTGACATGGGTAAGACCATGGCCGCGCTCGACAAGGCTTTGGGCCGCGCTGAAAAACTGGCTGAAATGGCCGGGTTTTGATTTTTCTGCATTTAGGGGGTTTATTCTTTGCGCCAAACTGGTACAAGAATAAAAAAACGGCGAGAATCCGCGGCTTTGAGAATGACTTTCAATTACAACGACCACTTCCAATCCTGCATTACCGGCATCAAGGCCGAAGGACGTTACCGCACCTTCGCGACATTGGAGCGCTTGGCTGGAAAATTCCCGCGCGCGATTTACCACGCCGCCGATGGCAGCCAAAAAGAAGTCACCATCTGGTGCAGCAACGATTACCTTGGCATGGGCCAGCATCCTGTTGTCCTGAAAGCCGCAGCCGAAGCGCTTGAGAATTCCGGCGCAGGCGCGGGCGGCACGCGCAACATCTCCGGCACGACAATCTATCACAAGCGCCTTGAAGATTCGCTGTGCGATCTACACAGCAAGGAAGCCGCCCTAACATTTTCCTCCGGCTATGTCGCCAATGAAGGCGCGCTGGGGACGCTGGGGCGTATCCTGCCCAATTGCGTTATCTTCTCGGATGCGCTGAACCATGCCTCGATGATTCACGGCATCAAGGACTCCCGTCAGGAAAAACAGATTTTCCGTCATAACGATGTCGAGCATCTGGAAGAACTGCTTAAAGCCGCCGATCCATCGCGTCCCAAAATCATCGCCTTTGAATCCGTCTATTCCATGGAAGGCGATATCGCCCCCATCAAGGAAATCTGTGATCTGGCCGAGAAATACAATGCCCTGACCTATCTCGATGAGGTTCACGGCGTGGGCATTTACGGCCCCCGCGGCGCAGGCGTAGCCGAAGAGATGGGTCAGATGCACCGCATTGATATCATCGAAGGCACATTCGGCAAGGCTTACGGCGCGATGGGCGGGTTCATTACCGGTTCATCTGCGATCGTGGATTGCGTCAGATCCTTCGCCTCCAGCTTTATTTTCACGACCTCCCTGCCCCCGTCCGTTCTGGCTTCGGCTTTGGCGGCGGTCGAACATTTGAAAGTCTCGACCATCGAGCGCGAGCGTATGCGCCGCAATGTGAAACTGTTCAAGGAATTGCTGGAACAAGGCGGATTGCCGTACTTAAAAGGCGAGAGCCATATCGTGCCGCTGATCGTGGGCGAGCCTAATTGCTGCCGCGAGATTGCGGAACTTCTGATGCGCGAGCATGACATCTACGTCCAGCCCATCAATTACCCCACCGTGCCGAAGGGCACCGAGCGCCTGCGCCTCACCGCCACAGCCGCGCATACCGAGGCCGATATCCGGAAATTAACAAGCATCCTGCAGAATTTGTGGGAAACACATCACGCGCTGATCCGCGCCGTGGCTTGATTACTTCGCAAATCGTCATTGCACGGCTTGTCCGTGCAATCCATAGATCACACGCATAAAGCGTGTGATGACGCGGAAAGGTTAAACGACCGGCTCGCCGCTGAAACCAAAAAACAGCACCAACAGCAACAACCCAACAACAGCAATAATCGCCAGCAGAACATCCGTCCGGCTGAAGAAGTGATACATATCAAACGTCTTCAGGTCGTCTTCGTTCTGATTTTCCGGCTGATTATCCGTCATTACTTCTTTGCTGCTGTCTTTTCCTTGATGGAAACAGTTTTGGATTTCGCTTCGCGGATGGCCGATTGCGCCGCCGCCAGACGCGCGATCGGCACGCGATACGGCGAGCATGACACGTAATCAAGGCCGACGCTCTCGCAGAATGCAATGGAGGATGGATCCCCGCCATGCTCGCCGCAAATACCCAGCTTGATCTTCGGGTTCGTCTCGCGGCCCTTATCACGGGCAATACGCACCAGCTCGCCCACGCCCTCGACATCGAGGCTGGCAAACGGGTCACGCTCAAAAATCCCTTTATCCGCATAGGCGGGCAGGAAGTTTCCAGCATCATCACGGCTCATGCCCAGCGTTGTCTGCGTGAGGTCATTCGTGCCGAAGCTGAAGAAATCGGCGACTTCGGCGATTTTGTCGGCAGTCAAAGCCGCGCGCGGCAGCTCGATCATTGTGCCGACAATATACTCAACCGACTTGCCTTTTTCCTTAAACACAGCCTGCGCGGTGTCATCCACCAGCTTGCGGAGGATTTCCAGCTCCTTGCGCGTGGCAATCAGGGGGATCATGATTTCCGGCACGACGGCGCTGCTGCCAGCTTTGGCAACATTTACGGCGGCCTCGAAAATGGCTCTGGCCTGCATTTCATAGATTTCCGGGTATGTGATCCCGAGGCGGCAACCACGGTGACCCAGCATCGGATTGAGTTCCTTAAGGTCATTCAGGCGGCGGTTCACAACCTCGGCATCAATCCCGGCAGCCTTGGCAAAAGCTTCAATATCCGCGTCTTCATGCGGCAGGAATTCATGCAAAGGCGGATCCAGCAGACGGATTGTCACGGGCAGGCCGTTCATGATGTCAAACAGGCTCTCGAAATCATCACGCTGCGCGGGCAATAGCTTCGCCAGCGCCGCCTTGCGGTCTTCGAGTTTCGAGGCAAAGATCATCTCGCGCACATTCTGGATGCGGTCAGCATCAAAGAACATGTGCTCAGTGCGGCAAAGGCCAATGCCTTCCGCGCCGAATTCACGGGCCGTCTTGGCATCCAGCGGCGTTTCCGCATTGGTGCGGATCGCCATGCGGCGGCGACCATCGGCCCAGCGCATCAGCGTGCCGAAATCACCAGATAATTCTGGTTGAATTGTCGGAACAACGCCCAGAATGACTTCGCCCGTTGCGCCATCAATCGTGATGGAATCGCTGGCCTTTAAAACATGTTCGCCCACGCGGATCGTCTGCGTGTGCATATCAATGTGCAGCTCACCCGCGCCGGCCACGCAAGGCTTGCCCATGCCGCGCGCCACAACGGCGGCGTGAGAGGTCATACCCCCGCGCGAGGTCAAAATACCCTGCGCCGCGTGCATGCCGTGAATATCTTCTGGCGAAGTTTCCTGACGGCAAAGAACGACTTTCTCTCCCGCATTGGCCTGACGTTCGGCCTCATCAGCCGTAAAGACGATACGGCCCGATGCCGCGCCCGGTGAGGCCGGCAGGCCTTTTGTAATGACTTTACGCTCGGCCTTAGGGTCCAGCGTGGGGTGCAGAAGCTGATCAAGGCTTTGCGGATCAACGCGCAGCATGGCTTCTTCTTCGGAAAGCAGCCCTTCTTCCACCATATCAACGGCGATTTTCAGCGCCGCCTTGGCTGTGCGCTTGCCGTTGCGAGTTTGCAGCATATAAAGCTTGCCGCTCTGGACCGTGAACTCAAGGTCCTGAATGTCGCGGAAATGCTTCTCCAGCTTGATGCGAACATCTTCGAGCTGCTGGAAAACTTCCGGCATAATCTCTTCCATGGAGGGCAGATTGCTGCCTTCGCGCTCGCGGCCGTACTTTGTCAGTGATTGCGGCGTGCGGATACCCGCCACAACGTCCTCGCCTTGCGCGTTTACCAGATATTCGCCGTAGAAGTAATTCTCGCCCGTGGAGGGGTCGCGGGTAAAGGCCACGCCAGTCGCGCAGTCCTGCCCCATATTGCCGAACACCATGGCCTGCACGTTCACAGCCGTGCCCCATTTATCGGAAATCTCGTGAATCCGGCGGTATGTCACGGCGCGCGGCGTCATCCACGATCCAAAGACCGCGCCAATAGCGCCCCAGAGCTGCTCTTTCGGGTCAGATGGGAACGGACGGCCCAGCTCGCGCTGCACCAGTTCCTTGTATTCCGCGACAATCTCCTGCCAGCCTTCGGCGGAGATGTCCGTGTCTTGCGCGATATCGTTATCGCGCTTGAAGCGCTGAATAACATCTTCGAATTCATGGTGATCAACGCCCAGAACCACATCGCCAAACATCTGGATGAAGCGGCGGTAGGAATCCCACGCAAAACGCGCATCACCCAATTTGGCGGCCAGACCCTTGACCGTCTCATCGTTCAGGCCAAGATTCAAAACCGTATCCATCATGCCCGGCATCGAGACACGCGCGCCGGAACGAACAGAAACCAGAAGCGGGTTATTGGCATCGCCGAATTTCAGGCCCACAGCCTTTTCCACCACGGCCATCGCGGCTTCAACCTGTTTCTCCAGGTCGGCAGGATATGTATTGTTATTGTCATAGTAGGAAGTGCAAACCTCGGTGCTGATCGTAAAGCCCGGAGGAACAGGCAAGCCTAGATTGGACATTTCAGCCAAATTAGCGCCCTTGCCGCCCAGAAGCTCTCTGAAACTGGCATCGCCATCCGTTTTACCGCCGCCGAAATTATAGACCCATTGCGTCATGTTTTCTCAAACTCCAAAAAAGCCATAAAATGGCGCTCACACTCTTGTTGGGAGGTGGTTTAGCATATTTCCGGCATAAGTCAAAATTAAAGTGCTTTTTAGCCTAAAAAAGGCTAGGGTTTGCCCCATGCAAAACAAAACCGACCACAGCGCCCTGATCAGGGCCATGCAGGAATTCTGTACGCCCGAAGCGCAGGAAAAGCGCCTGCGCGCCAAATGGTCGAAAGCCGCCGATATCTGCGCCATGCATTTCCAGTATCACACCCCCGCGCCTGATGGCACGTTCGAGATCCTCTTTATGACCGGCGCGGAAGCCGATCAGCGCCTGAAAAAGGGCGATTCCATGACGACCATGACCAAAATCAGCTTTGCCGCGGGGCTGGAGCTGGCCGCGCGGCCCGATTGCAGCGGCGGTTCCTCTGTTCTCAAGGAAGTTCCCATCATCCGCGAATGCATGGCACCTGAAAAACTCGAAAGCCCCGGCCCGGCTCAAGGCTTTCATTAAAACTTACAAATCCTTGACCATCATCAGGCAAAGTTCGTCATCGACCGGTTTGATATCCCCGGATATGACGGGCTGGCGGTCGTAATTAATGCCCTGCCCGTCCGGGATATACCCAAGCGAGACATAAAGCACCTGCGCCGGCCCGAAAGACGAATGCAGCCCCACGCCAATCCCCATTGTATCTCGGCCCTTTTTACGGGCCATCTCCTCGCAATGGGCTATGAGCTGACGCGCATAGCCTCGCCGCCGGAAATCGGGAAGAACGTTCAGATCCTGAATTTCCGGAATCCCAAGGCGCTTGTAGGGGAGATATTTTGGCTCCCAGTTCAGGATGCAAAACGCCGCCAATGCAGCGCCATCCTCCTCGCCCAGCATGATAACGCGTTTGCCCTGATCCTGCAGCTCCAGCGAGCGCTCAATGTAATCCACTTCCCGCTCGGCGCGGATCATATCCAGAAACGCGCGAAGCGCGGGAATGTCTTGAATGCTGGCGCGGCGAATTGCTATAGTATCGATCATGAATCGCGTTCTTCTGATATCCGTTACCGCATTCTTGGGGGTTTTGCCTGTAATTGCAAGTACCCCCGCCCGTGCCGAGCCGGGGATGCAGACCCGAAATCTCTATATCGCCAAACCAAAAACCAAACCCTTGGCCACGGAAGATAAAGCGCAGGCCGAAAAACCGCGCATTACCACTGATGATGCCGGAATTGAAGCGCCGGATGCCGCAACCATCGAGCGCTTCGAGCGCGTCGTCAAACGCTATGAGGACCTTGTTGCCGCCGAAGAAGCCCGTCAGGCCGAATTGAAAGTCGCCAAGGAAATCGAAGAAAAGGCCGCCGCCCGCCCTACCAAAAAAACCGCCATGCCCAGCGGTCTTGGCGGGATCATCAGCCAGTATAACGACAAGAAAACCAGCGCCAGCCGGATGAAATCAACATCCGTCAAGAATCCTTAATAGCCGCCCATTTTTATGGCAGGTTAACGACGACCTGATGATTGGGATCATCAACGTCGGTGAAGGTAATTTTATCTTCCAATGGCTGGCTGGTTTGATCTGGAATATCCCTTGCCGCGAATTTGGCCACCACAGCCAATGTTTTCGCCAGACCCATTTTACCCGAACCAATGCTTATCGCATAATCAGAGGGCATAACCTTTGCCAACTCCCCGGATGGCGTAACATCCAGCGAAATATCATTGTCACTGCCTGCCGGATGCGGAACAGATTTAAACTGGAATTCTAACTTTAATGGCTTGCTTGCGCTCATAATAACTCCCTGAAATATCCTTGATTATTCTTTGCAGCACCTTAAAACACCATCCCATGTAAGGTCAATCCCGGCGAAAATGCAGTTTCTTCTTGCCCTTTGGCCCGCGCTGGATTAAGCGTTTTTTATGCTGCCGCAAACCGCTGACACCGTTAAACAGGCCTCGCCGCTGGAAATACTGGCCGCGCAGTTTGATGCCGATATGCGCGGTGTGAACACCATTATTATTGACCGTATGCAATCGCATGTGCCGCTGGTGGGCCAGCTGGCGGCCTATCTGATTGCTTCGGGCGGCAAGCGCATTCGCCCGCTGATGACGCTGGCGGCGACATCCATCCTCGGCGGCGACATGGCCCGCGCCCATAATCTGGCTTCTTGCGTTGAATTCATCCATACCGCCACGCTCTTGCATGATGATGTGGTGGATGAGAGCGATGAGCGCCGTGGCAAGCCGACAGCCAATCTCGTTTTCGGCAATCAGGCCAGTGTTCTGGTCGGCGATTTCCTGTTTTCGCGTTCCTTCCAGATGATGGTGGATGATGGATCGCTCGCGGTTTTAAAAATCCTCTCCGATGCTTCGGCGATTATCGCACAGGGCGAAGTGCTCCAGCTCACCATGAAAAATGACCTGAGCATTACTTTCGATCAGTATATCGAGATGATCAACGCCAAAACCGCCGCCCTGTTTGCGGCGGCCTGCGAAGTTGGCCCCGTTATCGCGGGCTCTGCGGCAGATGTGCAAAAGGCATTCGCTGATTACGGCATGAATGTCGGCATCGCCTTCCAGATCGCCGATGATGTTCTGGATTACGCAGCGGATCAAGAAAAACTGGGCAAGGCCGTGGGCGATGATTTCCGTGAAGGCAAAATCACAGCACCAATTCTTTACGCCTTGCAAAACGCAAGCGAATTTGAAAAATCGTTCTGGCAGAGAACCTTAGGTGATCGCGTTCAGAAAGACGATGATCTAGATCAGGCACTGACCATCCTCGGGTCACATGATGCAATTCATAAAGGCCTGGGCTTGGCCCGCGCTTACGCGGCCAAGGCTTGTACAGCGCTGGATATCCTGCCCGCCTCGCCGTTGCGTGATCTTCTTTGTGATGTCGCGCGTTATGCCGCGGACCGCGATTACTGATTTCATTCACATCCCGTCATTGCACGCTTTATGCGTGCAATCCATGGATCACACGCACGGCGGCGTGTGATGACGTATTATTGTGAAACCTCTTTCAAAACAAAAACCCGTATCGCACTGGAAAGATTATTATCTTTACGGCTGGCATCAATCTCGGCAATCACCGTATTGACTGACGCGCCGCGTTCATCCGCGATCCTTTTCAAGGCCTCCCAGAATTCCGTCTCTAACGTCACGCTCGTCGCATGACCGGCAATGACAATTGATCGTTTTTTGAGACTCATGCGCTGGCTCTATATCGCAGACTTATATTTGAAGATAAACGCGGCGAAAATGCAGATTTTTGAGAACCGCATCGCAGAATACTTAAAAGTATTTGAGAAGCGGAAGCGCAGGAAAGCTGTATTTGCAGACCGTTTAGCAATAAATATCAACGGGGTTTGATCATATCCGCCGGCTTCACCCACTCTTTAAACTGAGCCTCGGTGAGCAATCCCAGATCAAGGGCGGCCTGCAGCAATGTCGTGCCTTCGGCATGGGCCTTTTTGGCGATTTTCGCAGCGTTGTCGTAACCAATATGCGGGTTCAGGGCCGTAACCAGCATCAGGCTTTCATAAAGCAGCTTTTCAATGCGCTCATGATTGGCCTCGATCCCCACCACGCAGCGATTGGTAAAGCTGCGCGCGGCATCGGCGATCAGACGAATCGATTGCAGAACGTTGAAAATAATAACGGGCTTGAAAACGTTCAGCTCGAAATGGCCATTGCTGCCCCCCACGGTGACGGCGACATGATTGCCCATGACTTGCGCGCAAACCATCGTCATGGCCTCGGCCTGTGTGGGATTAACCTTGCCCGGCATGATGGACGATCCCGGCTCGTTCTCCGGCAGGTGAATCTCCCCGATGCCGCAACGCGGGCCAGAGCCTAAAAGGCGGATATCATTGGCAATCTTCATCAGGCTGGTGGCCAGCACGTTTAATACGCCCGAAAGCTCCACCAGCGCGTCATGCGCCGCCAATGCTTCGAATTTGTTCTCGGCCGTGACGAAGTCAATGCCAGTGATCTTGGCAACTTCCTTGGCAAAGGCCACATCAAACCCGGCGCGGGAGTTAATGCCCGTACCTACAGCCGTTCCGCCTTGCGCCAGCTGGTGCAGGCGCGGCAGCGTGGTCAGCACGCGAGCAATACCGAATTCGATTTGCTTCGCATAGCCGGAGAATTCCTGCCCCAGTGTCAGCGGCGTGGCGTCCTGCAAATGCGTACGGCCGATTTTAACAATGTCTTTGAATTCAACCGCCTTGGCATCCAGCGCCTTATGCAGGGATTTCAGCGAAGGCAGCAATTCATGATGCACCTGATCTGCGGCGGCAATATGCATGGCCGTGGGAAAGGTATCGTTCGAAGACTGGCCCATGTTCACATGGTCGTTCGGATGAACGGGCTTTTTGCTGCCAATCGTGCCGCCCAGAATTTCAATCGCGCGGTTCGAGATAACCTCATTCGCGTTCATATTGGTCTGCGTGCCGGACCCTGTCTGCCAGACAGAAAGCGGGAACTCACCGGCCAGCGTGCCATCAATCACCTCATCGGCGGCCTTGACCATGGCTTCTCCAAGTTTCTTATCCAGATCACCCAGCGCCATGTTGGCTTGCGCCGCGGCCTTTTTCTGGATACCCAACGCCTTGACCAGTGATGCCGGCATTTTCTCCTCGCCGATATCAAAATTCTGCAAGCTCCGCTGTGTCTGCGCGCCCCAGTAACGGTCGGACGGAACGGCAATCTCGCCAATGGAATCGGTTTCGGTGCGGGTGGATTGAGAAGCTGTGTTTTTCATGGGGGAAGCATGCATTGATTTTTGCCTTTGCACAAGGGAGGAGCTTTAAAAGAAAGAGACTCTAAACAAGTGAAACGCGTTTGTGAAGCCCCTTAAGGTTAATTTATTTACTATTTCACAAGATATAAATCTTGACCCAAATGTAATGATTTATTACACAGGTTAGGCCACTAAACGTAAACATAGTAACTAAAGGAGAATTAGACTATGAGCAGCAAACTTGAAAAAGCTTCGACAAAAAGCGCATTCACAGACAAGGCCGTAACAGCCCTGACACAGGCCATTCGTGCCGAACTCAGAGGTCAGCGCATTGATCTGGGACCAGACAGCAAGCCTGCAACACCGGCGCCAAACGCTGAATAATTAACCAGTTTTACAAAAACCCCTTGGCTGGCATATGCCGCTAAGGGGTTTTTTATTGCCTTTTGATCCATTCGGCCATCGGCGCCCAGACATCCGGCACGCTGCGCCGGCCGGCAATCATCCCGACATGTCCGCATCCGGGGTCCAACAGAGCCGCATCTGGCATGAGATCGCATAGCGGGGCTGAGGATTCAAACTCAACCAGCTTGTCATTCTTCGAGGCAATCACCAGTGCCGGAACGTCTATTTCTGCCGGATTGACTGGCTTGCCGCCCAGCATCCATTCGCCGTTCACCGGCGCATTATTGGTAAACCACCCCAAAATGCATTCCAGCGCAATAGCGCGCGGAAGGTCGCTGCCGCTGCTCAGCCAGTCCTCGATAGCGATAAAGATGCGCTCTTCCTCGGAATCCGCGCTCATACCCGCAAAACGGGAGAATTTCTTATGCGCCAGCAGCGGGTCCAGCGTGGCAAACAAGGTCTGAAGCCAGCTTGCCGGCAGGCTGGGCCGTTCGGCCAGCGCCATCACGGCTGTCGGGGCGAAAAACTTGACGCGAGAGGCCAGCAACCCGCTCCCGGCCAGAAAATCCCAGGGCGTAGCGAGCAAAACCAGTGATTTAAACAAATCAGGCCGCAGCGACGCCGCGCCCATTGTTATTGTGCCGCCCATGCAATAACCCATCACCTGCACAGGCCGCCCTAATTTCTCTTTCATGAACGCCAGCGCCGGAATCAACCGTTCGGCAATCAGACTTTGCAGATCGGTGATTTCTTCATCCTCGGCGACAGGCCCCCAATCCAGAACGCAGGTTGAAATGCCCTGCCCCTCCAGCCAGCGCGCCAACGAACGCTCAGCGCACAGATCCATGATAACGGCGCTGTTGATCAGGGATGGGACCAGAACGCAGACATGCTCGGCAAACGGGCTCTGGGCCTGCGGGATGGTTTTTTGCAGGCTCGCCGAGCCGCTTTGCCAAAGTATCTCGCGCATGGGAAGCTCCGCCTTGTATGCCGATTCCTGATACCGCTTGATGCCGCTTAACATCGGGGCCAGCGCGGCCATGTCATTATCCTGCGCGCCAATCAGACTGGCGCCGGCGAGGCCTAACTGTGCTGAGAATGCGGGCGGCACTTTTCGCATAATTCCAACTTTCTCAAAGGGATTGGAAACATGGTACAAAGCGCGGTCTTACCCCGCCACCCCAAATTCATTTTGACGCACAGGTTTTTCAGCCTATAATAAGGTAATACCCGCGTAATTAAACATATTACAACTGCAACTCACGAAGGATTTTTGAGCCATGGCCAGAATGCGCCGCGGTCCGGATGAACCGACCATTATCAAGAAATACGCAAACCGCCGCCTGTACGACACAGGCCGCAGCAGTTACGTGACACTGGACGATCTCTGCGAGATGATTCAGGACGGCATGGATTTCGTTGTCTATGATGCCAAGACGAATGAAGACCTGACACGCTCGGTGCTGACGCAGATCATCGTCGAGCAGGAAGGCCGGGGTCAGAATATGCTGCCCATTAATTTCCTGCGCCAGCTGATCGGATTTTACGGCGATAACGTGCAGACGGTTGTTCCCAACTATCTGGAAAAAACCGTTGAGTTTATCTCCAAAAATCAGGAAGCCCTGCGCGCCAATATCAACAAATCGCTCGAAGGCATGGGCGGGATGAACCCGTTCCAGAACATGAAAAACATGAGCATGGGCCAAATGCCGCAAATGCCCCAGATGCCAACCAGCCTCGAAGATATCCGCCGCCAGAACATGGAAATATTCGAGCGGACCATGAAGATGTTCACGCCCTTTGGCATGAGCGGCCTTCACCCCACCAGCAAGGAAGAGCGCATCAAGGAAATCAAATCCGCGATCGCCGATCTGGAAAAAGAGCTGAAAAAAATCTCATAATAAAAATCGGCGTGTAATCCCCAAAACCGGGATTACTCGACCGGCGCAGTCTCAACCGGGCCGGCAGGCGCGGCAGCTGGCGCGCCCATGCCGAACTGCGTCATCAGGTCATTGCCATTGAGCAACATCTGCCCTTGCGGGTTCATGATGAAATGATACTTATAGACCGGCTGGCCATCAGGACCCATGGCGACCTCGCCCAGACCTTTAAGCATCGTCAGGCCCATGATCACTTGCGAATAATCACCCATCTCAGGATCTGGCGCAGCACCCAGCTTGCCTTGCTCTTCATTCAAGACACCAAGAACAGCATCCATCCCCTTGAAGGTCATAACCAAATCAGCCGTTGCACTATTGACCGCCTTTACATCCGCCACGGCCTTGCCGTTTATATCTACCTTGTAAAGATCGCTGTGCAACTTGTTGTTTTCAATTGCCAATGTCGTAGCCGCCTGCGAAAGGATTGCCGGCAAACGGAACATCAGCGACATCGCACCCATTTGCATGGCATCACCGCCGCCCTGCAACGAATTACTGACAGCCTCCGAAACGGCCTTGAACGGAATATTCTCAAACGACCAATCGAGATTCATCGTGGCAGGCATCAGCCTGTTGATACCAACGCCAGCCGGATCAATCTTCGCCTGATCATAAGCTACGCGCAAACCAAGCGTCACATCATCCTTTAAAAATCCTGTCACATCCATGCCGATACTTGCCTGACCGACCTGAATCGCATTAACGCCGGATCCGGCTTCACCCTTGATGGCGAGATCGGTCAGCTGATATTGCGAGGTAAAACCATCGCCCATCGCGGCGATCAGGTTGTTATAAAGCGCCTGAGCCTCGGTGGGCGTAACCGATGCCGGATTGGTTTCCGATTTTTGCAGATAGGCCGTAATGTCTTTCTGGTATTGCGCGAATTTGTTCTGATCAAATTCATAGGTCTCGACATTCAGCGAAACCTGACCAGCCGTGACCACGTCCTTTTGCACGGCATTGCTGATCGCGACATTATCCAGATTGAAATAAACCGGCCCAGACCATTTGCCGGGGCTGACCTGATCCAGATCATAAACGGCGCGTAATTTCTGGATAACGGCACTGACAGCATTGCCAGCCGATGTGTATGTCAAATTTTCGTAATTGGCATCGAGCTTGGAGAAGTTTTTCAAATCCTCATTCCAGATCCCGGCGGCTGATTGCCCACCAATATTCAAACGGCTGCTTTCCTGTCCGGCCGCATCGAAAAAGACCATGGGCGTCGGCATGGCCAGCGTCATTTTCCACTGTCCTGGCTCCTGATGCACTGATGCGTTCACGGCAATCATCCCGATATCAAGGCGCGATCCATCCGGATACTGAACATCCATATCCGGCAGGGTTACAGCATAATATTTTCCGGCATTTTCCACGCTGATCTCGCCCGTGTAATTCAGGTTCATGCCAGAACCTGCGAGTGAGGCTTTCTGATTGGCCAGAAGGGACTCGAAAATGGTCTTTAACTTATCCGCATTGGCATCCTGAGCATAGGCGCCTGCAGGCATCAGCAAAACAACAATCATCAGGGTAAGGGATTTCAAAATCAGAGCGCGCATAAATTTTTCCGTAACTGTTATTAAAAAGGCGTTATTAAAACCCGTGCATTTAAACAGATATGTCTGTGTTTTCAAAAGAAAAGTTTTGTTTTTTATAACGCCGCCTTCTAGAGTCTTTCCTATGCAGATTTCCAACAAGGCCATACGTAGTGAATCAAGGCTGATTGCCCTGCTCGGCCCGACCAATACCGGCAAGACCCATGCGGCGCTGGAACACATGCTTTCCTATAATTCCGGCATGATCGGTTTTCCGCTGCGGCTACTGGCGCGGGAGAATTACGAAAAAATAGTTGCTCTCAAAGGCCGCGGACAGGTCGCGCTGGTCACGGGCGAGGAAAAAATCATCCCCGAACATGCCCGCTATTACTGCTGCACTGTTGAATCCATGCCGATTGAACAGGAATTTGATTTCATCGGCATCGATGAAATTCAGCTCGCCGAGGATCCCGACCGCGGGCATATCTTCACCGACCGGATATTACGGGCGCGTGGCAAGGCTTGCACCATGTTCATGGGGGCCGAGACCATGCGCCCCATTCTATCGGGGCTTGTGCCGGGACTTGATTTCCAGACCTCCACCCGGTTTTCCAATCTCACCTATACCGGATACAAGAAACTCACGCGCCTGCCCAAACGATCGGCTGTGGTCGCGTTTTCGGTGGATGATGTCTATAACACCGCAGAACTCCTCCGCCGCCAGCGAGGCGGCACAGCCGTGGTGCTGGGCGCGCTCAGTCCACGTACCAGAAATGCACAGGTCGAAATGTATCAATCCGGCGAGGTGGATTTCATCGTGGCCACAGATGCGATCGGCATGGGCCTGAATATGGATATTCATCATGTGGCCCTCGCTGCAACGCGAAAATATGATGGCAATCGCCCAAGGTCTCTACGCACCGCCGAGATCGCGCAAATTGCAGGCCGCGCCGGGCGTTACAGGCGCGATGGGACATTCGGCGTCACAGGCCGCGTGCACGATCTGGACCCGGAAATGGTCGAGGCCATTCAAAATCACCAGTTTCCGGCCGTCAGGGAATTATGCTGGCGCAACGCCTATCTTGAGTTCAATTCCCCTAAAATCCTGCTCCAGTCACTGGAGGCATCATCTGCCGAAAAAGCGCTGGTCAAGGGCCGTCCTTCCGATGATTACTTAAGCCTCAAAGCCATGATGGAACGCGATGATGTCATTGTCCGCGCCGATAACCCGGAGATGGTGCGCCTGCTCTGGGATGTCTGCCAGATCCCGGATTTCCGCCAGACCCTGAACGACGCGCATCATGAATTGCTGGCCTCCATCTTTTTGCGCCTGCACGAAGGCCGGCTGGCAGAAGACTGGGTTGATGCCCAAATCTCACGCCTTGATGACCTGCAGGGCGATGTCGATACGTTAATGGCCCGGATCGCCCATATCAGGACATGGACCTATATTTCCTTTAAATCCGCATGGCTGGAACGCGCCGCCTATTGGCAGGAAAAGGCTCGCGCCATTGAGGACAGATTATCAGATGCCCTGCATGAGGCCCTGATCAAGCGTTTCGTGGACCAACGCGCCTCCATGCTTATGAAATCACTTGAAGAAGCAGGCGGCGGAGCACTTCTGGCCGGTATCCGGCCAAACGGCGAAGTGATCGTGGAATCGCATTTGATTGGACATTTGCATGGTTTTCGTTTTATACCGGATGATACAGGTGGGGGAGCCGATCATAAGGCCGTGATGAGCGCGGCCAGAGCAGCCCTCGCCTCGGAAATAAAAAGACGTTTGAATATGGTGCTGAGTTCCAAGCCTGAACAATTCCAAATTGATGCCGAGGGGCAAATCCTCTGGCAGCAAAAACACGGCAGCCCCCTGCCCGGCGAGCCCATTGCGCGCCTGACCAAGGGCGCAGCTGCCCTGAAACCCGGTATCGAAATCAGCGAAAGCGATCTACTGGCCGGAACCGACAAGGCCCTGCTTGAGACATTCCTGAAAGACTGGCTGGCGGCACACACGGCGCAAATCCTTGAGCCCCTGATTGCACTGGAAAATCCTGAAGGCCTGCAAGGCGCGGCCCGCGGCATTACTTTCCAGATTTATGAATCGCTCGGCATTATCCCGCGCGAGAAAATTGAAGACCTGATCGCTACCCTCACCCCGGAAGACCGCGCCGCCTTGCGTGCCAAAAAGGTCAAACTGGGCCCGATCCTTGTTTTCCTGCCGGCCCTCAATAAACCCGCCGCCGTGAAACTCCGCGCCCTGCTCTGGAGCCTTTATGAAGGCAAGTCTCTGCCCGCATCCACACCGCCAGATGGCAGTGTCTCGATCCGCGTTGATAAAAACACCGCCGACCGCGCTTTCTATCAGGCGATTGGCTACCCCGTTTATGCGGGCCGTGCGATCCGTATCGACATGCTGGACCGCGTTATCAGCGCAGTTTACGATTCCGCCAAGGAAGGCAAATTCCAAGCCAAGCACGAAATGGCCGAATGGCTGGGTTGCCCGATTGATGATCTTTACGAAATTCTGGAATCCATGGGCCACCGGAAAATGGATGAAGCGCCCAAGGCCGCAGAACCGGAGAACACTGAAGATCCTGCAATAGAAACCACGCCGGAAGAAAAACCGACCGCAACAGAAGGCGCAGAAGAAACATCCGCGGCCACCGAGACAGCGCCCCAACCTGCCAAGAAACCAGAACTGGCGTTCTTCCGCCTGAAACGCGGCAAGGCATTCGAAAAGCCTTTCGTCCACAAGCCCAAATTCGAGCATAAAAAACAAAACAAGCCCGCACAGGCCCAAAACGAACAAAAGCCGCGCGACAATGACAAACAGGGCCATGATAAAAAAGAAATGGGAAAACGTGAAAAACGCCGTAATCCCAAGGGCAAGGAATACAAGCAAACCATGATGAGCGCCGGGCCGAAATCAAAACCCGAAGACTCACCCTTTGCCATTCTGGAACAACTCAAAAAGACATCCGGCGAGTAAAACTCCGATGCGTAAATTTTTTCTGGGCCTGCTGATAACAGGTGCCGCAGTTTCATGCTTCGGCAGCTCCCCTGCCAAAGCCGCTAACTTCTCCGGCAATTACCTGATGCATGTCTGCGCGAGCGACGCGCAAGGCAAAGAACTGGTTCCCGGCGGGCATATCGCCTGTCAGGCCTATATTGCAGGGGTTATTGATTATCACACGCTGATCCGCTCGATGGGCGCTGCGCCGGGTGTTGATTTTTGTATCCCGGAATCAGAAGACCTTTACAGCATCCAGCATAAAGTTATGCGTTATATTTATAAAAACCGCAGCCTGCACGCGCAGTTCATTGCCTCGCCAGCCGTTGCGCTCGCGCTTTATAATTCCTACCCTTGCGAAGCGGATAAGAAGAAGACTAAAAAGCGCAAGCGCTAAAGCCCTCCAAAGATCAGGTATCACTCACCGCGCTCAGAACACGGTCACGTGCTTCCATCGCCCCGGCCATATTCTGCGAAGGAGCCTCATGCGCCAGCGCCGTGAAATTGCCATTCTTCACGAAGAATACAATCGCAGCCGATGAATCAATGCCATTGCCGATACAGGCAATCTCATAACTATCGATACGGGCATTGCCGGAGCCAAAGGACGATTCCGGAACCACGGCAAAATCACCGCTGCAACGGGATTGCGAGCGCTCCAGATAATCCTTCACATTCGTATCAAATGCTTCCTCGTTGCCGGCAGGTTTCTGGAAGGCCGAGCCAAAAAGATTCTGCGCGCTGCGCCATTGATAGGCACGACCGCCGGAATTCCCAGTACCGACCTCGCCCACATTTTGAATAAGAGCAATATCTGCGCGTTGCAATAAACTGGCGATATCCTGCATGGAGCCAGCAACACGAGCATCATTGACTGGCGCGGCAGGTTGCGACGAAGCTTCAGCTATAGGTGCTGGCGGCTTCAACGCCGGAGCAGCCGCCTGAATTGGCATTTCTTCCAGCGCCTCACCGGCAACCGCAGCCGGCATACCCGCAGGTGACAATAACTCCTGCGAAGGCGCCGCCACATCAGATGGCATCTCGGCCACAGGCGCAGGCACCGGAACAGGATCATTAACCCTGTTGGCAAGGTCGCGCTTGAGGCTCATTTCATAACGCTGCGCTTCCGACATGCCGGACATATCCTCCTCCAGCGGCGCGGGTTCTTCGACAGGCACAATTTCATTCACAGGCGCAGAAGCTGATGGAGACGCTGCATTTTGCGGCATAGCAGGTTCCGGCGCTCGCTCTGGCTGCGGCGCTGCATTATCCTCTCCCGCAGCTGGCTCCAAAGCCGCCATCTGCATAGCCTCATCCTGGGCAAGCTGCTCTTGTGCAGCCAGTGGTTTTGCCGCAGGCTTGGGCGATGCCATCATAACAACGCTCTGCGCGCCCTTGCTGTCCTCATTCAGGTCATTACCCGAAGAATCCAGAAACTTACTTGCCGCCGGCTCCGGCTCATCAGCCATCGCCACTTTCTCTGCTGCTGCCGGGGCTGCGGGCTCATCCTTGCTGATATCCGCCGAAGCAGCCTCTGCCACAACTTGCGTTGCATCATTATTCTGCGCTGCATCTTCCTTCAACACAGCCAATTCCATCTCAAGACCCTCATTCAAGGTTTTGAGGCGCTTGATTTCATCTTCTTTTTCATTCAAGGCAATGTCCGACACATTCTCACCGGCCTTCTCAATCTCGCCCCGGGCGTTATCGAGCGCCACTTGCATTGATTTCTGAAGATCGCTGTTAAAACTTTCTGCATTTTCGGCAACAGTTTTCAGCGTCGCATTGCTTTCTTCCAATGTCGCAACTTGATCAGACAAATCTTTGATTTTATTTCCGCTTTCGCTTTCAGCCTCTGCCAGCGTAACTTTTAGCGCCTCATTCTCCTTGCGGGCCGCCTCCAGCGAAGCCGCCATGGCCAGCTTCTCAGCGCTTACATTTTCAAGATCCGCCGCCAGAGATGCAAATTTTTCATCATCGGCCTTAACATCATCCAGCGCCAGCTCCAGCTGATCGCGCTCATGCTTGAGCGTGACAGCGTTCTCGCGCAGCGCCTTATTCTCGTTTGTCAGCGTCTCAATAGAGATGTTCAGCGCAACAATCTTCTCTTCCGTGTCACGGAGACTTTGCGCCAGAGAGCTTTTTGCATCATCCTTGCCTTGCTGCAGCGTATCCAGCGTAAGTTTAAGCGTTTCGTTCTCGGTTTTCAGCGCTTCGGCATTGCCGGAAATCTCGGCAAAGGCCGCGCGGGAATCCTGATTTCTTTGTTCAATATCGGCCTGCAACCCTTTGTTTTTCAACTCTAGTTTTTCCAAGCTTTCCTGCAGCATGGCAATTTGGGCGCTATCTGCCGATAACACAGTTGTGCGCGCCGTCAAAATCTTGTTTTCCTCAACAAGGGAAGTCAGCTTTTCCTCAAGCGCCTTTTCATTGGCGGCAGAAGAGAGAATGGATTGGCGCAAGGATTCATTCTCAGCCGTCAGCGATACGATTTCCGCCTTAACCGGTTTGTCGGCGGCGGCCATCTGTTGCGAGGCTTCCAGATCAATCTTAAGCTCTGCGTTCTGGCTCTCCAGCGTGATTATCTTCTTCTCCAGCGCCTTGATATCCGTCTTGCCACCCTGAAGCTGCTGCATCAGATCGCGATCGGCATCAGCCTCCAGCTCCAGCGTATCGGCGCGGGATTTCAAAGCGCTGAACTCTTCTTCAAGCCTGATCTTCTCAGCCAAAGCCACATTCAACTCGGACTGGATCTTGTCCAATACCGCCTTGCCCTTGCTCAGCTCGACCATCTCGTCTTTTAAAACATCATTCTGAACATTCAGCGCCTCGATCTGCGCCTTAAGCTTATCGGCCTCACCAGCATCCGCCGAAGCAAGCTCCTGCGCCTTGGTGCTAGCGCTGCGGATTTGTGTCTCCAGCATAGCGATCTCGGCATCCTTCTGCGCCAGTGTCTCGGCATTGCGACGCTCGATCTTGGCAATTTCGCCGCGCAGCTGATCCAAAAGCGCCTGATCGGCGTTTAATCGGGAATCAGCCGCCGATGCAGTTGCAACTTTTTCCTTCAACGAGTCATTTTCCGTCTCATAAAAGCTAAGCTGGGCAATCGCTTCGTCTTTTTCACGCATCAAGGACGCCACGCGGGCGCTCAAGGCTTCGTTATTCTTTTGCAGATTATCGACATCCGATTCCAATAGCGACAGATCGGCAGATTTCTGGCCCTTGATCTCAACCTGCGCGGAAAGAGCTTCATTCTCACCCTTTAATACTTCAATCTCGGCTTTCAGATCTTCAAGATCAGTGGCCGGAGCCTGCGCCTTTTTGGAAAGCGCAATATTTTCCTCCTCCAGCGTTTTTACGCGCGCGGCAAGCTGCTGCGCTTCCGCGCGGGCTGCCGCATCATTGCCCTTTTGATCAAGCAAGGCCTGAAGCCGCGCATTTTCCTGCGAGAGCTTGACGATGGAAAGATTGGATTTTTGCTTGATATCCGTATTGGCAAGCCGCAGGAGATCCTCCAGCTTTGACTTCTCGGCCCGCAGCGCGGCAAGCTCCTGTTGCAGCGGCGCAGCAGCCGCTGCATTGGGCGCAGCAGAAACAGCAGGAGTAGTAGCGGCCTGCGCCAGATCAAGGCGCAGCTTTTCATTCTCCGCTTCAAGGTCTTTCAGTCTGCCATTCAGGCGACTTTTTTCGGCCTCCAGCGCAGAAACCTGAGGCGATCCTGCCGCAGGCGAAGACGATGGCATCGGCATGACCGGCGATTCATCGCCAGCAGCCGGCGTAATTGCGGATACAAGGCAGGCATCCAGCTTATCGCGGCCTGCATCAATATCGGCCAGATTGAAATTGTAATTCTCACCGCCCAGTTCAACACGCAAATAACCAGTCTTTTCCAGCGCGCTGAAAAACTGATCGTCATTCCCGATTTTCAGGACAAACGCCTTGTTGGAAATCGGACTGACGTTCAAGTTGCGCTGCTGACCCGCGCCGGCATCCAGCGTCACAGGATAACTTTGCGCCCTGTCGAAAGACCCTGTCGAGAAATCAAGCGCTAGTGATGTCGCGCCCGAATTATTTTTGGCCACGGTCAAAACCAGACCGTTGTTAAAGCGCCGCGCCATCGCGCAATACGCGCTGTCGCTGCCCGCGTTGACATTCTTGACCGCCCATGATGATTGCGGCTGGAGCGACACGCCTTTTTGCGCCAGCGCCGTTGTCGTCAACGCGCTCGTGCTCAAAAGCGTTGCCGCTGTTAAAAGGGTCAAGGATGATGTACGCATGATTGGCTCCTGAAAAAGGAATAAGAAATTAACGCTGCGGATTCGGGAGTCCGCCGAATTAGGCAAATATACATGCTTTCAAAATGTGGATGAAAACATTTTGTGAACATCGGGCCAGAGCCTGTGGATAACTCTGTGGTATATTAGGAACTTGCCGCCCTGACCACCAGAACGCGCTCGCCGCTTTCCGGATCATGGAACATCTCTCCCACGGGGCGCTGAGGCGTCGTTGCCATGCTGAATTGATCCAGCAATTTTGCCACCGCCTTCTCGAAACTATCATCAGTATTAATCGTCTCGACAACGCTGAATTGGGTGTCTATATCCCAGATCAACTGTACACCATCTTCCACGCACCAAAGCGCAAGAACCTCACGCAGATTTGCGCCGCGAACAGCCTGCCATTTATCCTCAACCACCGGAGCTTGGGCTGGTGCTGATGTAGCTACCGGAGCTGGCGCTGGAGTCGGAGTTGGAATTGCAGCTGGCGCAGGTGCCGGTGCAGAAACTGGAACTGGCCTTGGTGCGGGGGCTGATGGCGCAACATCAGGCGGGATTGCAGAATCTGCAAGCGATGCCATTTGCTGGGCTTCCATATCCTGCGCGTTTACCGGCTTTTGCAACGCGTCCGCCTCAACAGCAGGCGGCGGCGCGGCTGTTCCGTTCTGGGCATCATTACCCATCCAGTAAATTTTCTCGCCGAATTCATTTTTCTGGGCCAGACGATTCACCGGGCCAGGCGGCGTCTCGGTGCTCACCTCATTGATACCAAAACGTTCCGTTGGCAATTGCTGGCGACGCTGAGCCGGATTGGCCTCCATATCCACGCCCGATGCCGGAACGCTGACTTCTGCCATGGGTATAGAATTGGCCTCCGCAACAGGCGCGGCGTCAGTATTTGCAGCAGCGGCATTCATCTGCGCTTTTTGCTGCGCTTCCATTTCTGCAGCGCTGACCGCTGGCGGATTAAAGGCCGGCGGTATTTTCAATTCCTCAAGCTTGTCCTGCGGCGCATCTTTCTGTGGCGCGGGCAGTTCAGGAACTGGCGATGCCGGTGGTGAGCTCGCTTCGGCGCTTTCCTGTTCCTGCGGCGCTGGTTGTGCAGGCGCTTCTTCCGGCTGCGGAGCCAGAACAAGTTCAGGCCTGTCAATTTTAGGATTGGAAGGCGCCGTTTGCTCTGCCGGTTGAGGTTGCGGCGCATCCAGCTGCGCGGGCACAGGCCCAGGCAAAGACGGGTTAAGGCTTTCTTCGATAATCTTTTCCTCAAAAGCCGGATCATTTTCCATGCGCGCCTGCACAGAAGGCGGCGCAGCCTGTTCAGCAATTTCCGCCACCTTCACATTGGCTGGTGGGACGTCGGCTGGCGCATCTTGCGGCACAGGCAATTCAACAGGAGCAGGAGCCGCCGCCGGAGCCGCAACAACTGGAGCGGATGGCGCAGCCGTCACGCTTTCCCCGATAACCTTCTTCCGAAATGCCGGATCATTCTTCATCATGGCCTGCACAGAAGGCGGGGCATTTTGTGCAACAATATCGGCAATTTTCATCTGTGGCTTTGGCGCGGCGGGCATTACAGGCGCAACCGGCTCCACAGCTGGCGGCGGCGCAGCCTCAACCTGAACGGATACAGGCTGTTCAGGTGGCGTTTCCGCCTTGATATCTTGTGCAATTTCAGCGATTTGCGGCGCTGCTGGCGCAGGCGCTGCCACAGGAGCAGACGCGGCTTCTGCAATCTTCGGCGCCTCGGCAGGCTCTGATTCCGGGACCAATGCAGGCGCAGGCAATTCAACAGGCTGTGCAGGCGGCGGTACTTCTGCCATTTTTTCCGGCGCAGATGCAGGTGCAGCCGCAGGAGCCAGCGGGAACGGATTGATTTTCAGGGATGATGGTTTTGCTGGAGCGTCTGCGGTATTTGCCTCGGCAACAGGGGCCGCGGATTGAGGGCCTGCATCAAAATCATAAACTTTTTGCATCTCGCGCCAGTTTGTATCGCGGCAAGATTGCAAACGGCGCACCACATCCTTAACGCCGCTCATGGAAAATGCGTGAGATTCCCCGGCAACATCCAGATACATAATCGCGCTGCCGGCCAGTGTGGTTCCAAAATCTGGGGCCTTTGAGAGATCGGTATAAAGGCCTGTACCATTTGATTCCGTGGCGGCCGGAACCTTAACTGTCTTACCTGATGGCACAAGACGCAAAGTCGCCTCACCATTCCAGCCGGGTTGAATTTTACTGGCCGGCAACGTAAAGGCCGCGCCTGTCATCAATCCCTTTTCGCCCACCAGTTCAATGGCAGCATCACCCTGATAGGTGCTGCGTAGCGAGCATGTTCTTTCCGTGCCGCCTTGTGCATCCGCATTCAAAGCCCAGCTACCCATCGGCGAGAGGATATCGGCGGCCTGCGCGGAAACAGGAGACAGGGCGCATAGC
The DNA here is from genome assembly GCA_035911135.1 of Alphaproteobacteria bacterium. Classification (GTDB taxonomy): domain Bacteria; phylum Pseudomonadota; class Alphaproteobacteria; order Micavibrionales; family Micavibrionaceae; genus JAMHWD01. The sequence continues at coordinate 79,805 of JAMHWD010000015.1, forward strand.
GCCGCAGCAGATAACAAGCGAATGAGAGAATATTTCGACATGGCCATAACCTTACTAAAACTTAAAACCTGATAAATGCGCCCATCATATAGAGCGCGATTAACGGTTTCAATGCCAGATTATTCAGGCCGCGGACTTGTTATCAAGCTTTTGCGCCAGTGATGCTTCGAGGAAACGGTCCAGATCGCCATCCAGAACCCCTTGGGAATCCGTGGTCTCAACCCCGGTGCGCGCGTCCTTGATCATCTGGTAAGGGTGCAGGACATAAGATCTGATTTGATGCCCCCAGCCGATATCGGTCTTTTCGCCGTGATCGGCAGCGGCGGCGTCTTCCCGCTTACGAAGCTCAACTTCATAGAGTTTCCCGCGCAGCATCTCCATGGCATTGGCCCGGTTCTGGTGCTGCGAACGGCCTGTCTGGCAGGCCACGACCACGCCCGATGGGATATGTGTGATACGAACGGCAGAATCCGTTGTATTGACGTGCTGACCGCCCGCGCCTTGCGAACGGTATGTATCAACTTTCAGGTCTTTGTCCAAAATCTCGATATTGATCGTATCGTCAATGACGGGGGATACAGAAACGGATGCAAAACTCGTATGGCGGCGCGCGTTGGAATCATAGGGGGAGATTCGCACAAGGCGGTGAACGCCTGTCTCGGTTTTCAGCCAGCCATAGGCATCGGCCCCTTCAATTTTTACGGTGCAGGATTTGATCCCGGCTTCCTCGCCGTCGCTGCGCTCCAGCACATCGGGCTTGAAACCGCGCGATCCGGCCCAGCGCAGATACATACGCAATAAAATCTCTGCCCAGTCCTGCGCTTCTGTACCGCCAGCGCCCGCATTGATCTGAAGATAGCAATCATTGCCATCTGCCTCGCCTGACAACAGGCTTTCGATCTGACGGCGCTGCACATCTTTTTGTAGAGATTCCAGGGCAGCTTCGGCTTCGGCGATAATGGCAGTATCGCCTTCTAGCTCACCCAGCTCGATCAGCTCGGCATTGTCCCGCACAGCAGTTTCAATGGCCCGGACAGAGGAAATTTTCTGATCGAGGCGTGTGCGCTCCTTCATGATGGCCTGCGCCTTTTCGGCATTGGTCCATAAATCGGGGTTTTCACTTAAAGCATTGAGTTCGTTCAGCCGATCGAGCGCACGATCCCAGTCAAAGATGCCTCCTCAGCAGCGTGAGGGCGCTTTCAATGCTATCCACAACTGCTTGGGTTTCGGCCTTCATTATATTATGCCGCCTGTTTCAATGCGGCGGTCTCGCCGGAGAAATGCGCGATCATCGCGGCGACAAATTCTGCCGGATCTTCGCTGGAGCCGCTTAAAAGATTGCGATCCAGCGCATAGGGCGTTTCAGCCCATTGCGCGCCAGCCTGCAAGGCGAAGTCTTTCAAGGATTCTGGCCCCGCCACAAGGCGGCCCTGAATTTTATCTGTGTAAGCCAGAATTTCCAGCGCGTCATTAAAGGCCGCGACCGGCTTGCCCGTATCCATAAAGCCACCGATAAAGCGCTTTGTATGGGCCGTTAATTTAAGTTTTTCAAGGCTGCGGCGGCCGCCGGGTACAACCAGCATAGCGTAATCCACGGCCAAAGCCGTACTTAAGGTCGAATCAACGGCAAAATGATGCCCCCAGGCATTTTCATTATCCGACCAGCCATTCACCAGGCCCTGATCCATGCCGATAATACGGGCATTGGCGCCCGCGGCCTGCAATGCGCGCTGAGCCAGCGTCATATTCTGTTCATTAAAGCCGTTGGCGACGAGGATGGCGATTTTAGCGCTGATAACAGGTTTACTCATGGGAAAGACTTGAACTCCTTTATTTACCGGAAAGTTTTTTTATATTTTGGCGATGCGACATTTTTGTGCGTCCGCTCACAGGCGAAGGAACATCACTTTTTTCTTATAGAATGTCAAGACAATTCGAATACCATAATAAAAACAATAAATGTCCACAGGAAAAAATTAAATCCCCAAGCATGTCTTTACATTCGGATTTGACCCCATTAAAACCTTAGTCTGATTTTACTTTTTGCAATACCCGAATGGAGCAATTTTTATGAAGATGGTTCGTAATGCACTTTTAACAGTAGGCCTTATTGCCTTGAGCGGTTGTACCGTTTTTGACAGCTTTAACGAAGTTGAAGCCCTGAACGAAACTCAAGCCGTTGGCAGCCCGTTTACACAGGCTCTGGCGGATGAATACCGCGCATTCTCGAACTTCGAACTTAAAGAAATGTTCGACTACCCCGATGCTCTGCACTTCGCCCGCAAGGGTCTGGCCGCAGCAGCTGGCGAAAACGTGATGCCTGAGCCGGTTTCCGACTGGAACCTCGAAGAGCCCTTCATTCAGGAACTGAGCGCGGCCCGCGGCCGTCTGGTTGTTGCCCTTGACCTCGGCGCACGTGAAGTCGCCGCCAAGGAAGCCGCTCATGCACAGGCCAAATATGATTGCTGGATCGAACAGCAGGAAGAAAACTGGCAGGAAGCTGACATTGCATCCTGCAAAACAGAATTCGAGCAAGCCATGGGCGTGCTTGAAGGTATGATCCAGGCTCCTGATGCTCTGCCACCAGTTGCCGACATCAATGCCGAGCCAACAACACCGATGGCTCCTGAAGATGCCGTTTACCTCGTCTTCTTCAACTGGGATGAAGCTGTTCTGGGTTCGGGCGCACTGAGCGTTCTGGATGCGGTTGCTGCCGAAGTTGGCAAAAACCCGCCTGCCCAGATCAATGTAATCGGTCACGCCGATACATCGGGCGATCAGGAATACAACCAGAAACTGGCATTCAAACGCGCCAACGCCGTTCGTGATGCTCTGGTTGAGCGCGGCATCAAGGCTGATGTCATGATGGTTGACAGCAAAGGCGAGACAGAACTTCTGGTGGAAACACCTGACAACGTCCGCGAGCCTGCAAACCGCCGTGTGAACATCTCCTTCCAGTAAGGAGCGTTACAAACAATACAAAAGCCGGGGCATCTTAAAATGCTTCGGCTTTTTTTATGGACAATGAAACCAGAACAATAGGCAGCCAGCCTTGAATATCCGCAGCATACTTTTCTTCAATGGCGTTATGATTACAATGCTGGCTCATGCCATGCTGATGCCGCTGCTGATTGACCTCCAGCAAGGACGCGAGGAATGGAAGGTATTTTTTATCTCCTTTGTGATTACCTCATTCTTTGGCGGCTCGCTCACGCTGATCAACGCCTCGCGCTCGATTGTGATGTCCACGCGCGACATTTTCCTTCTGATTGTTTCAGGCTGGGTGCTGGCCGCAATATTCGGCTCCCTGCCCTTTCACTTCAGCACCGTGAACATGACTTATACGGATGCCTTCTTTGAGACCGTTTCCGGCATCACCACAACGGGATCTACAGTCATGGCCAGCCTGGATACCGCGCCGGTCAGCCTGCTGCTCTGGCGGGCGCTGCTGCAATGGATGGGCGGGATTGCCATTGTCATTTCCGCGATTATGATCATCCCCTATCTGAACGTTGCCGGGATGCAGCTTTTCCGTTCCGAAATCTCAAGCAGTGACAATACAACACCGCGCACCGCGAAACTCGCCCAGAACATCATCATTCTTTATATAACGCTGACCATGATATGCGCGGCCCTTTATGTGCTGGGGGGCATGAACCCGATCGAAGGCATATCGCATGCCATGGCGACAATCTCGACAGGCGGATATTCAACGCACGACCAGTCATTGGCCTATTTCAATTCCATATTCATCGAGATCACAGCCATCACATTCATGATCATCGGCTCCTTGCCCTTTATCCTGTATATCAAGGCATTGCGCGGTAATGCCCGCCCCTTGCTGCGGGATGAGCAGGTGCGCTGGTTCCTGACTATCCTGATTTCCTGCATCCTTGTCTTATGCGCCTATCTCTATGTCTATAAAGGATTTAGCATGGCTCAGGCCTTTCGCTTTTCATCCTTCAGCGTGATTTCACTGACCACCGGAACGGCCTTTACCTTAAGCAATCACAATGAATGGAGTCACTTCTCCGCCAGCCTTTTATTCTATCTGATGCTGATTGGCGGATGCGCGGGCTCGACCGCCTGCGGCCTTAAGGTTTTCCGCTTTCAGGTGCTCTATGACATTATCGGCATTCAGATCAAACGCCTCATCTACCCCAGCGGCGTTTTCCGCGCAGATTTCAACGGCAAGCCTATTCCGCCCGATGTGCCGTTCTCGGTTATGGGATTTTTCTTTCTCTACGCCATGACATGCGTGGCCATTGCCTTGCTGCTGGCCATGACCGGCATGAATGTAACGGAATCTTTTACAGCCGCCGTAACATCCGTATCCAATGCCGGCCCCGGAATGGGCAGCATCGGCCCCAGCGGCAATTTCGCAGGACTTAGCGAAACCGCAAAATGGATTCTCTGCGCCGGAATGATGCTGGGGCGGCTGGAAATTGTAACGGTGCTGATCCTGTTCACGCCGCAATTCTGGCGTCACTAGGACCAGGCAACCGTCATTTAAATCCCGATTAAATCCCGAATGCCACGATATTGAAATCGTTCTTCACGATATCGACAATCGTTTCGTCAATCTGGCGGAACATTTCCTCTAGGCCTTGCATCTGGCGGGTTTCACGCTCGGCCACCGAAACATGCTCGGAGATATTCATGACGCGCTGAAGGTTGAAGCGCCGGCCACGCTGGCCGCCTGTCAATGGATCTTCCATATTGATATGCATACCCAGATCGACCTTGTACTGATCCATGTAGTCCATATCCAGATAATTGGCGACGGTGTTCTGCGAGGCCTTGCGCTCATGCGTAACATTGATGCGCTCGATAATCACATTAACCACCGGATCGCCACCGCCCGCCACAAGGCGGCGCTGAACATAGGCGCGGATCATCTCATCCATCGGCACGAGGAAACCTTCGGCGATATTGCCGGAGGCCTGCGACTGATTGATCACATTCACGCTGGCCGCATTCAGGCGCAATGGCTGTAAATGGCTGAAGGTCATGGTTGCCAGCGGCTTGCCATCCGGGTGCGAGCCTGACTGACAGGCCGGCAACGCGATCAAGGCGGCCGCAGCCATCAATGTGCAAATACGAAAATTAAAACGCATGAGAATTCTCCTTATTTTCCGATTGATACGGCGAAACACGAACGATCATTCGGCAGTTTTGTCCGAATCTTTGCTGATATTACGCTCGATTTCCTGCGTATCAAAGACATATTCACGGCTGCAGAACTCGCATTTCATGGTGATGGACCCGTCCACATCCATATAGGCGCGGTCATCTTCGCTCATCATCCCTAACATGGTTTCCACGCGCTCCGGCGAGCACCGGCATTCCCATATAATCTCGCGCGGTTCAAACACACGCACGCCTTCCTCGCCGAACAGGCGCTGCAACAGATCGTTCGGATGCAATGTAGGATCAAGGAATTCTTCTGTCTTGCAGGAATCCAGAAATATATTGGCGCGCAGCCAGTTTTCCTGCGTATCATCCGCGTTTTCGGCGCTGCTATCGAATTTGGAAATCGGATAGACGTTGCCTTCTGCCGACGTTAAGGGCTCGGCGTGGTGACCGCCTTCTTCGGGCATGTTCTGCAGCATAATCCCGGCGGCACGCCATTCCCCGTCCATAATGCCGGCCGCAATCTTGATGCCCGTGGCGATCTGTTCGGATTGCTGGAAATAATGCCGGACGCAATCGACAAGGCTCTCGCCCTTAAGCTCGACAATGCCCTGATAGCGGTCCGTATCGGGCCCCTGATCCACGGTAAAGGCGACATGCCCCGTCCCCAGCAATGTCTCCAGATCACTTCCCGTTTTCAAGGCTTCTGTCAGCTGTTCCGCATCAAAACTGGCGCAGGCCCGTGCCTTGCCCTCCGATGTGACATCAGCCACCAGCATCTTTACCGCGCCCTTGCTCTGGGTCTGGAGGGTAAATATGCCGTTATATTTCAGCATCGAAGACAGCAAAAGCGCCAGTGTCAGCGTCTCTGCCACAAGCTTTGCCACAGGCTCCGGGTAATCATGCGCCCCCAAAAGCGTATCCAGAACGCCGCCCACACGCACCAAACGCCCGCGCAGATCCGATGATTCCAGCATAAAGGGTTTGATAATATTGTCGCTGGCGCTGCCTAAACTCTTGCGGCGGTCTTCGGAATCGTTGTCATTGGCCGTGCCGGCCTGTTCTTCGAATTGCATTTGATTATTCTAACACATTTAATTTTTGATTTTATAGCCCTTACGGATCATGCCGTAGGTCAGCGCCATCAGGCATATATTAACGGCTGCCAAAAACACCCCGCCAATCCATAACGGCCCATCCGCCACGCCAATAAAGGCGTAACGAAACCCGTCAATCATGTAAAAGAACGGGTTAAGATGCGCCAGATCCTGCCAGAAAGGCGGCAGGCTTTCCAGCGTGTAAAACGTTCCCGATAAAAACGTGAGCGGGGTCACAAAGAAATTGGTAAAGGCGGCGATATGATCGAATTTTTCGGCCCAGATACCGGCTGTAATCCCCAGCGTGGCCATCAACAGATTGCCCAAAACCGTAAACAGGACAAGCGCGCCCATGGAATGCACCGATAAATCAAGGAACGGCACAATCACCAGCAAGGAGGCCAACCCCACGCACAACCCGCGCAACAACCCGCCAATCAAAAAGCCGATAAAGATTTCAAAATCCGATAAAGGCGGCATCAGCACATCCACGATATTGCCCTGAATCTTGGCGATAATCAGTGATGAGGACGAATTGGAAAAGGCGTTCTGCGCCATTGCCATCATGATCAGGCCCGGCGCAAGAAATTCCAGAAACGGGATATCCCCGATCATACGGTGCTGCCCGTCAAAAGCCAGCGCGAATACCGTATAAAACAGGAATGTTGTTACCACCGGAGCCACGATGGTCTGGGAATAAACCTTGATAAAGCGGCCCACTTCCCGCACCACTAGCGTATAAAGCCCGATCACATTGACCGCACCGATTTTTCGAGCCTTTACACCTTCATGGGCTGCGCCGTATCCTGACATATGCAATTCCTGCTAATTTGTAATAACCATGTCAGAATGTAATCCAGATACGGCAAATAGCAAGCCCCGCCAACCCGGCCCGCCGCGCAAAAAGACGCCGCGCCGGATTACGGCGGATTACCTGCATAATTCCGGGCTTTATTATCTGGAGCGCTTTTCCTCCAGCGCCGCCAATTTCGAGAAGGTCATGATGCGCAAGGTGACGCTGTCCTGCCGCCATCATACGGATCAGGATCCGGCCGCCTGCAAAGCCCTTGTGAAGGAAACAGTCGCCAAATTCCTGCGTTCTGGCCTGCTGAATGACCGTCTCTACGCCGAAGGCCTTGTCAATGCACTGCGCCGGCGCGGAATGGGCGAAAAGGCGATTATCCAGAAATTACGCGCCAAAGGCATTGATACAGGACTTTCCGCCGCCCTGCTCAGCGATCATGACGATCGCCAAGGCCGCCAGCGCCATGAGAGCGAAATGGAGGCCGCATTGGCCCTGTGCCGGCGCAAAAAAATTGGCCCCTTCGCGCTGCCCGATAAACTGGTGGATGATAACGAACGCCGCAAAAATCTGGCCCGGCTGGCCCGCGCAGGGTTTTCGTATGAAACCGCGCTCAAGGCGCTGGAAATGCGCGTAGAAGAATAAGTCCTTGATGAACATTACTGCAGGTTGGAGATATCGGTCGATGCCTTTTGCGGCGCAGGATCATGGCGGCGCTCCGTATCTTTTTCCTTGGGCATGGTGATACGCTCAACCGGGAATACGATCGTGGCCGTTGTGCCCAGTCCCTTTTGCGAGAACATTTCAAGACGGCCATCATGCAGACCGATCAAGGCCTTGACCAGCGTCAACCCAAGACCTGCGCCTGAACCCGAACGATTAAACTCATTATCCGCCTGACCAAAAGGCGAGAGAACCTTTTCGATTTCCGTCTCATCAATGCCGATCCCTGTATCCGTCACCGATAACTGAAGCTCGCCGCGATTATTCACATCAGCTGAAATTGTGATCCGCCCGCCGCTGGGGGTGAATTTTATGGCGTTGGATATCAGATTCATCATAATCTGCTTGATGGCAACTTCCTCGCACACCACATTAGGAACGCTGCCTATGGCATTGATAATATTCATGCCGTTGCTGGATATTTTTGTGCTCATCAGATCCAGAATCCCCAGCACAACCTTCTTCACATCCACGATGCTTTCGTTCAACTGACGATCACCCGCTTCAATACGCGAGATATCCAGAATTTCATTGATCACCTTCAGCAAGGACTGGCCGCTCTGGTTAATGTCCTTGGCATATTCGAGGTACGATTCCTGACCGATCGGACCAAAGACCTCGTTCTTGATAATCTCGGAAAAGCCGATAATCGAATTCAGCGGCGTACGCAATTCATGCGACATATTGGCCAGAAATTCAGATTTGGCCCGGTTGGCCAGATCGGATCTTGTCTTGGCATCGCGCAGGGCAATTTCGGAAAGCTTGCGCTGGGTGATATCCTCGATACTGCCCTCGAAATATAAAATATTACCCAGCTCGTCTTTCACCACGCGGATATTCTCATTCACCCAGATTTTTTTGCCATCGCGGCGTATCATCTCGGTTTCATAATTATAACAATCGGTGTGCTGCTGCAATTCGATAACAAACTGTGCGCGCTCCTTGGGATCGGCATAGATTGTGGTATTCGCGTTTTTGACCTCGCGCAGCATCTGCTCCGGCGATTCATATCCCAAAATACGCGCCATGGCGCGGTTAGCGCTTAAGTAAATTCCTTCCGGCGTGAGCTGGTAAATCCCCCCGGCTGCGTTTTCAACGATCGTACGGTATTTCTTCTCCGCCTCGCTCAATGCTCGCTCCGCACGCCTGCGCTCCTCCACATCGGTCAGCGTACCCACAACGCGCAAATTACGGTCGCTGTCCTGACGGATCATCGACATGGCCAGCTCCACCGCACGGAAAGTTCCATCAGCGGCGCGCAACCGTGTAAAGGCGCGGTAGCCCGGCTTTTGGCCGCGTACAAAAATATCAAAATCCTTGCGCTGCTGGCGCTGCTCCTGCGGATGGATCATGCTGAAAATATCCTGCTCAACGGATTGATCAGGATCAAACCCTGTCACCTTGCGCCATGACGCGCTTAAGAAAAGGATTTTGCCTTGGGTGTCTGTTTCAAAAATAATGTCACTGACAGAATCAATCAGGGCGCGGTTATCAACCTCGGATTGGCGCAAGGCATCATTGAGATTTTCACGCTGGTCGATCTGCTGCAAAAGCTCGGTGTTCTTGCTCTCCAGCTCCATATTCATACGCGCCAGCGTTTCGGATTGCCTGTTATGGGCGCGGATATAGAAAATCCCCGATACTGTCATGATCAAACCCAGCAATGCGAAAATATAGGGCATCTGGTCGATGAAGAAATGCTTCGTGCCCTTGCGGAATTCAATCTTAATGTCCATGGGCGTCTGCCAGAGATCATTGAGCTGATAATCCATATCAAACGAACTTAACGACTTGCTGGTCTCAATCGGGCTGATGCTCCAGCTTTGCAGACTATCCGAAGAGGGTTTGAGACTGACCTTGGCGATATACCTCGCTTCTTGCGTCCATTCATCAGGGAAAATTGCTGAAATCTTGCTTATGCCAATTACCATTCTGCTGATGGCCTTGGTGGCGTCACGCTCGAACCGGATGAGCACAAACGGATTGCCGCCCTTGAAATAATGCGCGGGAACCGGCATCAGAAAAGACTTATTGTTAAACTGGTTTTTCTGTATGTGATTGAATACTTCCTGCAAAAAGGCGGAATTAATATCCACGCTGGTATCATCGGGAGACACCTCTTCATCACTATAGGCCTTATAACGCCCCCATTTTCCATCCGTCAGCACCAGCGCATAAACAACTTCGAATTTTTTAATACCTTGCACGATTTCCGCAATTTCATGCGCGGGCGGTAAATGGCGTTTTGAGAGCACATACCCCAAGGCGCTATCCATCTCGCTGGCTGAATATTCCAGCATTTTGAGCGTATCCTGCGCCACATAGGCATATTCATCTTGGAGGATTTGTCGCGCAAAAAGTGTAAATATGGCAAATGCAATAATAGTCAGCATCAGACCATTCGCAAACGCCACCATCTGCGCCATTTGCGATTTAAAGAACGGTTTGGCCTCGGTCTCCTGAACACCCCAGTAAACGTCAACTTTTCCGTTTGTATCCGGCTTGCTATCTTTGTCCATATGCCCACTGTGCGGCCGCGCGAAAGCTCGGCTTTTCCTCTGAAGGATGCCCTGAAATGGGTTAAAACAATACTAATGAAGGGTTTTCATAGTTAATATTGGCGCAAAATGTGGGAAACTAGGGCTTTCTCCTTGACATTGCAATGCAATAATTTAAAAACAACCCTATATTTCTCTAATAACTAAAAAATACGTGTGTTTGTTGTTAACCAATAACTATTGAGGATTTTGCCATGGCACAGAAGAACCCGTTTTCCCAGATGTTTGCTCAGAATGACTTCACAAAAGCATTCGAAAATTTCCAATCCATGCCTTTTGACCTGCGTGACATGATGGAAACACAGCGCAAGAACATTCAGGCTTTCTCGGAAGCCCAGCAAATGGCAATGGAAGGCCTGCAGGCTGCAGCGCAAAGACAAAGCGAAATCCTCTCGCAGCTGGTCGAGGACAATTCCTCCCTCGCGCGCGAAATGATGGGCGAAGGCTCGCCGGAGCAAAAAATTGCCAAGAACGCAGACATCTTCAAGAAGCTGTATGAAAAAACAGTCTCCAACATGCATGAAATCTCCGACATCCTGAGCAAGTCGAATGTCGAGGCCAGCAAGATCATCAACAAGCGCGTCAGCGCCAGCATGAGCGAGCTGAAAAGCGCCGTTGAGAAGACCGGCAAGAAAGCCGCTTAATTTTCTCAACCCGGTAAAAAATACAAGGAAGGCCGTTGCACCCAGCGGCCTTCTTTTTTATGCTTCCTCACATGACAGATAAAATTACCTTCGATGACTTTCTGAAAGTCGATATCCGCGTAGGAACGGTCCGCGAGGTACGCCCCTTCCCGGAAGCCCGCAAACCCGCCTGGCAGCTTTTTATAGATTTCGGCCCTGAAATCGGCATACGCAAAAGCTCGGCCCAGATTACGGTTCATTATAACGAAAATGATCTCATCGGTCGTCAGGTCTCTGCCGTGGTCAATTTCCCGCCGCGCCAGATTGGTAACTTCATGTCCGAAATTCTGGTGCTGGGTTTCAGCGATGAAAATGGCGCCATCGTCCTTATAGGCCCGGAAAGGCCTGTGCCCAATGGCGGGCGCATGCATTAGGGCAAAGCCTTAAACCGGCACACGTATGCAAACTTTCAGGCCACCATGGGCCGCGCTGCGCTCCAGCCATACACGCCCGCCATGGGCATGGATGATATCAAGGGCAATCGCCATGCCAAGACCCACGCCGCCCGTCTCCAGATTGCGCGACTCATCGAGCCGGAAAAACGGCCGGAACACATCTTCATATTTTTCAGGCGCAATGCCGGGGCCATTATCCTCTATGCTGATCTCAACGCGCTCATCGGCCGAATACTCTGCCGATATCCAGACATGCCCGCCATATTTCTCGCCGTTAATGACAAAATTGCTCAAGGCCCGCTCAAAGGCCAGCGGGCGCACCGAAAGCTTGATGTAATCCGGCACAGCAACTGTAACCTCACCGCCCTGTCGTCTTTGCAAATTGGCGATATGCCCTACCATATCCGCCAGCGATATAAGCTCCGGCGCTTCATCACCCTCTCCGCGCACAAAATCCAGATACCCGGCAATCATACGCTCCATCTGACTGACATCGGCTTGCAGGGCTGCGATATCGGGATTATTGCCCATCAGCGCCAGCTGCAGCTTCATGCGGGTCAAGGGGGTCCTCAAATCATGAGAAACACCGGCCAGCATTGTCGTGCGCTGTTCGATCTGGCGCTTGATGCGCCGGCGCATATCCAAAAACGCCTGCCCCGCCTGACGAACCTCGGTTGCGCCCTCTACCTTGAATTTCTGGGCATCGCGCCCGCGCCCGAACCATTCCGCCGCCACTGCCAGACGCCGGATGGGCCTGATCTGGTTACGCATGAACAATACCGCCACCACCGAGACAATCACCGATGCCCCGAACATCCAGATCAGGAAAATATAACTGGAGGATGAAAACAGCCTGCGCTGCGGCAGCGATACATTCAGCACCCCGTTCTTCAGCTGCACATCCACCTGCACCCATTTTTCCTCAAAATCGGCATAGATAAAAAATGGTTTTCTGAGCTGTGCATCCAGCTCGCGGCTGAGCGTTGTCGCAGCGATTGATTCCCACACCTGATGATTCTTGCCGGCCTCTTGCTTCTCCAGCACCGCGCCGCGGCTAAATCCGATCAGCAAGTCCAGATTCTGTGCGGCATAGCCGGTGATACGGTTCATATCGTCCGGCGATACGCCGTCCTCGATAGAACGGGCAATAACCGCCACCTCCCCAGCCAGCGCATAGGCCAGACGCTGCGTGATCTTGCGCCAGTGGTTATCAAAGAACACGATCGCGGTTATGGCCTGAATCAGGAAAATCGGCGTAATAACAATCAGCAACGAGCGCCCCAGCAGCGAGCGCGGCAAAAGCCGCTTGATCCCGCCGCGCTTTTTCTCCGGCTTGTAAACATCCGGTCCATCCGATGCCGCCAAAGGCTGATGAGAGAATTCCATAGTCATGATACGGCCTGCACCCTCAGCAAATATCCCTTACCGCGCACTGTCTGTAAAAAGCGCGGATTTTTGGTGTCTTCCTCAATTTTTCGGCGCAGGCGCGTGACCTGCACATCAATGGTGCGCTCCCCGGCATCAAGGCCGCAGGCCGCCGCCAGATCATCACGGCTCATCGGCTGGCCTGGATTTTTCAACAAAGCGCCAATCAGATTAACTTCCATGGTGGTGAGCTTGATGCTCTCCCCGCCTTTTTCCAGATAGGGCTGCGCCGGATCATACGCCCAGCTCCCGATCATCATCTTTTGCGCTGGCGCCTCAGATGGCATGCTCCATGTCCGGCGCAATATGGCCTGCATCCGCAATAGCAATTCCTTTGGCTCAAATGGTTTGGGCAGATAATCATCCGCGCCTGATTCAAAGCCAGCGATCTTGTTTTCCGTCTCCGCCAGCGCGGTCAAAAGCAATACAGGCAAGGCGCTGTGATGGGCGCGAATATATTTTGTAAACTCCAATCCGGTTTCACCGGGCATCATGACATCCAGAACCAGCATATCAAATACAAACAGATCCAGAATTTCCCGCGCCTCGGCGGCGCTGGAGGCCGTCATGGCGACGAAGCCATTCTCCCGCAGGAAGCGCGATAACAACGCGCAAATGCGCGTATCATCATCCACAACCAGAATATGCGGCAACGCCACAAGATTCTGATTATCGCTATTTTTTTCGAGTTTTTTCATCGGGCAGTTTACAAAAGCGGCCTTTATCGCCTAGATTTTATACCTAACCCCGCAAGTTTAACGGCTGATTGCCGACAAACCAACGGTTTAATAACAACTTTTAATATGCAAGGCAGGCATCCATGGCAATTTCATTCGATCAGCGCGACGGCTTTATTATTCTGGATGGTGCGATGATCCCTTGGAAAGATGCCAAGATCCATGTCCTGACCCATGCCCTGCATTATGCCAGCTGCGTGTTCGAAGGCGAACGCGCTTATAACGGCGTCATCTTCAAAAGCCGCGAACATTCCGAGCGCCTGATCCGCTCCGCCGGAATTCTGGGCATGGATATGCCCATGACCGCCGAAGCCATCTGCAAAGCCAAGATGGAAGTCCTGAAGGCCAACAACATCACCGATGGTTACTTGCGTGTCTGCGCGTGGCGCGGGTCTGAGCAGATGGGCGTATCCGCGCAGGCCACCAAGACGCATATGGCCTTTTGCGCGTGGGAATGGCCCAGCTATTTCTCCCCTGATAAAATCGAAAACGGCATCAAGCTCAAAACCGCCGATTACCGCCGCCCAGCCCCCGATACGGCCCCCGTTGCCGCCAAAGCCGCTGGCCTGTATATGATCTGCACGATCTCCAAACATGCCGTGGAAAAAGAAGGTTATGATGATGCGCTGATGCATGATTTCCGAGGCTACGTGGCCGAGGCCACAGGCGCGAATATCTTCCTGATCAAAGATGGCGTAATTCACACACCCATTGCCGATTGCTTCCTGAACGGGATCACGCGCCAGACATTGATCGCGCTGGCCAAGGATTTCGGCTATGAGGTCATCGAGCGCCATATCATGCCGGATGAATTGGGCAGCTTCGAGGAATGTTTCCTGACAGGCTCCGCCGCCGAGGTTACGGCTGTGGGCAGCATTGATGGCCATAAATACAAGGTTGGTCCCGTGGTACGCACCTTGCGTGATGGCTACGCCAAGCTAGTGCGCGGCGAGCTTAAGGCCCCGCTGCAGAAACTGGCGTCCTAAAGCCCACAAATTGACAAAACACCCCTTAAAAGGCATAATGCCTTTAATAATTATAAGAACTTAACAACGGTAATAGTGTGTCAGTAAGGGTTGTGGATGGACTTGTCTCCGGATGATCTCTCCCGTTATCAGGCTTTGTTTACCCCGCTCAATCAGGCGGGACTTGACCCTGCGCGCATGATCGAGACTGTGGCACGCTCTGCCGTCTCCCCTAGCATTTATGGCAGGACCGAGCGAAACGCAGAGGCCATTGCAGAAATTTTAATAACAGACGCGGCCTCCGTTGCCGCGCTGCCCGAAGATATCCGTGCGATACTCGCAACCGTACCCGGCATCAATGATAATGACTGGTTCACCGAGACCGCGACATCTGAAGTCATTACCACAGCCCCAGCCAATCTGGACGAGGATGAAATTGCCCTCCTACGCACCCAGCTTACGGCGCATATCCAATCTATTCAGGAAATCGGCCTGCCGGATGAAAAATCGGCTGGAATATTTGCGCTCATAAACCACGCGGCGGCCAATGGCCCGGCTGACAAGCTCGCCGCCGCGCCTGAAATCGCCGTAATCGCGCAAGGAATGGCGTTTAAGAATAACGGCGCTGGCCTTGCCTATGACGCAACCACAGGCGCGCTCGATCAGGACAGCACCCAATATGTTCAAGGCCCTGTTGCGATGTTCCAGATCGGCATCGCCCATTTTGCCGATGATATCACCGCCCGGATTTTTGATGGCAAGACAAAGCTGGAGGATTTTCCGCCCGCGCAACTTGATTTGCTGAAAGCCGCCGGGAATTTCGATGCGATGCCCGCCGGCACAGCCGACCCCATGGCCTATCTCCGCCAGCAGGTGAACGCGCGCCTCAAAGCTGCCGTTCCTGAGAACGGCGCTCTCGATCAGAACCTGCACCATCTTTACAATCTCTATGCGCTCTCCGGCCTGACCGCCACCCAGAACCCTCTTCTGGCCTATTCGTCTTATCCGATCCGTCCGCTGCTTGCCGCGCGCGCCTCGCTTCTGCAAAGCGAAGATTACAATTCAATACCCGAAGCCCAGCGCGGCGTGCTGGAAAGCATGATCCCCGACCTGCTTTCCATGCGCCAGACCTTGCGCGAACCTGCGCCCGTACAGCCAACACCCGCCCAACCTGACCCCACGCAGCCTGATCCTCCTGTGCAGCCCACAGACACGGCAGGCGGCCAGACAACGCCGCCCGCACAGACTGCAGAGCCACCCGAAGATGACAATCATGTCCTCACGCAACGCATCCTGACCAATGCCGCCACCGTCATGGGGCTTGATCCGCGTCTGGCGCAGGAAATTACCGACCCGCGCCGCCTCGATGCGCTGCAGACCGCGCATTTTCAGGCCGGATACGAGAGCGCCATGGCCCGCATCTTTGAGGAACATAAAGGCTTCATCTATGGCAGGCCGGAGCCAACGGCCAATAATCCCGACAACCGCATCGGCGGGCATGATTCACTTTGGATTTACGCGTTCGAAAACAACCAGACCTATTTTCTGGATTCAAGTGGCGCATTTACCTTAAATGGCCGCAATTCAGGCTATGATCTCTCCACGCCCAACCGTCTCTCCGGCGAATTTTTAAAAGACCTGCGCCGCATCAAGGCCGAGGAATACGAAATCAATTTCGGCCATCAATGGGCGGATAACGGCAATTTCCCGCCCCTGACTGAGCTGGAGACGCAAAAGCAAGCCGCGCAAACCGATCTCCGCGCCCTATTGGCCAATACCTATGAAGGGCTAGATGTGGATACCATGATCGCGCTGGCTGGCTCTGACCGCGCCGGGTTCATGGAACAGCTATCCACAGCGCCGCTCAAGCCCGGAGAATCGCACAGCGCCTTTCATATAGAAAGCGCCCTCAACCGTATCGCGGCGCTGGATGATCTGGCGGAAATCACCGCCATGCATGATTATACGCTTTATGCGGCGCATGGTCTGGTACGCCAGAATGATGGCGTTTACGACGATATCACACCGCTGAACACGACAGAGCCATGGCGCGTGAATTGGGATAACGCCTATGGCAATTTCCATCAGTTTGACTGGAACAGCGCCGAAGCCTCACATTTCCGTGTATTCGAGCCAGAAATATATCATGCTATCCGTCACGGCGATCTGAACACCGATATGTTCCGTGAAGATGCCCATGCCACGCGTTACATCGAGGCGAAGGGCTGGAGCGGACCCATGCGCGATGATCAGGCGGCAGAGCTGGCGCAAGCCCTGATGCTGCGCCAATCCGCAGAACGCCACGGCATTGCAAACGCCGAAAGCCCTGAAGCCAAGGCCGCTTTTCTGCAGGATATCCGTGATGGATATTACAACTGGACCGATGTTGAGTTTTCCATGCGCGCTGCCGATGCCGATCAAGCCGGCCATCAAGCCGCCCGCGACAACCGCGCCGCCTCCATGCCGCATATGGAGGCCGAGATTGCCGCCAATCCTGATTTCTGGCTGGAGGGGGCCGATATCGAATTCCGCGCCGCCGCCTTTAACGACCGCTTCGGGCAGGATGTTACCATTCGCGGCGCAAACGGAAACGCCATATCGGTTGAGAATGCGACATTAACGCAGGATCAGGCCGTTGCATTTTTCTGGCGCTTTGGCGGCCAGTCGCTCGGCTACAGCCAGCCTGACTTTAACATGAGCTATGATGAACTTCTGGCCAAACACGGCGATGTCTTTGCCGGCAAGATCAAGGACATCATGGAAAACGTCTCGCTTTATCAATATTACATGGTCCCTGATGGCAGTGATCCGGCTGGTGATTTCCGCTCGGAGTTTATCCGCAATTTCAAAATCCGCACCGAAGAGCAGCTTGAAGAAGAATTTAAAATTGAAAACGGCGTTATCGAAGACCCTGCCAGCCGGCCTGTGCAAACCCCGATCCAGCTCGGCAGCCTTGAAACTGATAATGGCGGCACTGGCGGCGGCGTAACGCCTCAGACCTTGCGCGCGGCGGCTGATGAGATTACCGTCCCGCCAACCGATCTTGCCGATGCATCAGGCAGCTTTGCGCCATCCGCAAGCCTTCGCCCGCTGGTGCGGCCCACGGCATAATGACCGGATAATCAATCAACCCATATCGTTGGAAGAACCCCAGCCCCGGATCTGGCCGGATGAGGAATCATTCGCATGCGGACGGTCGGCAACCTTGACTTCCGGCGCCTTCACCCTGTCCCACAGGAATCCGATTTCCATTCTCTTTTCCTCGCTTTTTACAGCGACCTCATGCTCCAGCATGGCAATCAGATCATGCGCGGTTGGCGCGGCACTGAAGAATTTTGCCTGACGCTTCACGGCGGCAAAATCACCGGGTGTAAGTTGATCCATGCGTAGAATTGCCTGCGGCGCTTCCTGTCCGAAGAACACTTCAAAAGCCTTGGCCGATTGCTGCGGCTTCAGGTAATCGCATTTCATCTTGAAGGCAAAGCGGCGTTTCGAGGCCTGATCCAGATTATCCGTCAGGTTTGTCGTCATCGCAAATGGCAAAGGATGGCGTTCCATCCATGTCAGCATTTCATTCACGATGGAAACTTCCCAGCTTTTCTCGGCAAAGCGGCGATCGCGCAGCATGCTGTCGGCCTCGTCAATAATCAGGAACTGATTGGTTTCCTCTGCTTCCTGAAACGCGGCCGCGATTTTTTGCTCGGATTCACCCAGATACATCCCCAAAAGATCGGAGGCGCGTTTGAACAGGACTTCCATCCCCAGCGCATTGGATAAATGGCGGACATAGGCGCTTTTGCCGGTTCCGGGCGGGCCATAAAACAGCATCGAAATATCACGGTGCGGTGAATGCGTCAGATCCTCGGTCAGCTGATGCATATCAACCTTACGGTCTTCAACCGATGCATTCAAAAGGCTCAGGTCGTAATTATCAGAGAGGCCATTGCGAATTTCAATCGCGCCGCGGCCACCAAACACAACTGTCGCCGAAGCGCGCAAGCTGGCCTCAATGGAAGACACGCCGCCCTTGGTCAGGTTTGCGTTACGAATGGCCGTGGTAATCATGCCCGGCGGGGCCATATAAGCCCGCGCCAGCCTGCTGGCATCCGGCGCGGCCAGTTCAAAATCATGCTTGGCGCTGATGGATCGCCACATGCCTTCGCGGACATTGGCTGGCGGGATGCGGAACTGAACGGAGAAACGCATACGGCGGCGAACGGCCGGATGGAATTTCTCGGCATTATTCGCGGTCCAGAATGTGATGGTCTTGTTCTTCTCCAGCATCCGGTTGAGGTAAATCTTGCTGGCCGAGGCGGCAGCTTCCGATTTTTCACCCTCATCCATTATCCCTGAAACCGGCAGCGCATCTTCCATTTCATCAAACAGAACGGCCGCATTGGGCTGATCCGCCAGCAATGATTGCGCCAGAAGGGCTTGGGAGATACGGTCCGCGCGGGTTGGTTCCTGTCCGCCCTTCTTCTCGCCCACGGCATAAAGCGTAATGCCGGCCTTTTTGCACGCGGCCTTGACGGCCTCGGTCTTACCGGCATCTTGAATCCCATATAACAGGAAATTCATGCCCCGCTGGCGCTCTTCCTTCGCGCCTTGCAACAGCCTGATCAACTCATTGCCCGGCTCGCCCAGATGGGTGAAATCGCGGTCCCAGTCCAGATCCGTTGTCACCGGTTCGCCGATCATCAGATTGACAATCGAATCAAAAGTCATGTTTTCCTTGGAAAGCACATGCATCAGAACCGCGCTGATGACCGGCATGCTTGTCCTTCCATCCGGCAGAACCAAAAGCCCGTTGGCGATAAGGGCGCTATCTTCCTGCAGCATCGCCTGATATTCATTGGGCTCCACATCAATCATCTTGGCGGCCATGGCGTTGAATCCTGCCTGCTTGTCGAGACTGAATTGCCGTATAAACTGCTTAAAATTGTGCACCTTTTCAAAGGTCACCGCCAAAACCAGAAGGCGCTTTTCTTTCTCGCCCAGGCCCATGTAATCGGCAAGCTGATTAAGATTTTCAAAAAGCTTGTCTTTGGTTTTGGACGAAAATTTCTTTTCCCTCTGCCCGAACCAGTCCTGCAGGTAATCCCAGTCCTCTTTCTTTACAAGCCCCGTCCGGTCGCGCTCCTCATCCAACTTGTATTGCCCGGAAAATGCGCGTGGCAGCTTGACCTTGCTCAGGCGCTCATCCAGCTCGGCAATCTGGCGGTAAAATCCTTCCGCCATGCCTGCCGCTTCGCTTCCCGGCGCTAATTCACCCTTTTCGCCGCCATGCGTTTTCTTGAGCAGCCTGATCTGTTTTTGCAGATCGCGCTTTTCCGATTCCATGGGGCTGCGTAATTTTTTTGCCTGCTTTGTCCGCTGCTCGTGGTCCCGCTTGCGCTTGGGGAATTTATCCATCAGGTCAAAATGACCGACAAAACCTTCTTCCGCATTGGCGCAGATATAATGCGCCATATGGGAATCGCGAGGCGTATTTTCTATGAATTTCTGGCAAAAGCCGGCGGCCAGCCCCTTGTAATGCTCATACTGATCCTCAAAGAGCATATCATCGGCAAAAGCTTCGTGATCGGCGTTTTTTGGTTTTGCGCCCATATGCAGTGTATCCCTGTCTGTCTTTTATGGTTTTTGATTATGTACAGGTATAGGAAACCAACAGGGATTTTTCAATAATATTTTTTGATAATATTGACTTTCATTATATATATCCATATATACAGACATATGGACATACAGAAAGCCCTTATCGCATTTGATGCTCTCTCGCAGGAAACCCGCTTGCGGGCATTCCGGCTGTTGGTAGAACACGGGCCGGAAGGCGCCCCCGCCGGAGCCTTAAGCGATTCCCTGGGTGTCCCTCATAACACTCTGTCCTTTCACCTCAATCATATGAGCAATGCAGGACTGATTTCATCAAAACGCAAAGGACGCTCGATCATCTACAGCGCAAACTTCAACTTTTTTACGGGACTAATCCGCTTTATGGTCGAAGATTGCTGCCGTGAAGAGTTTGCCAGCATCTTGAATGACAAGAAACGCGGCTGCTCGGTCATTGAACTATCCAACTATTGTTTAACAACAGAGGAGAAAACATGAAGATGGGACGCTGGGGCTAATGCAAAAAATTCTTGTTCTGTGCACCGGAAATTCATGCCGTTCGGTTATGGCCGAAGCCCTGATAAATCATCTGGGCCAAGGACGTTATGAATCCGTAAGCGCGGGAAGTTTTCCTGCGGGATATGTGCATCCCAAATCAATCGAAACCTTGGAGCGCCACGGCATTAAAACCGGCAATCCGCGCAGCAAGTCATGGGATGAATTCGCGGGGCAGAGTTTTGATCTTGTGATTACCGTCTGCGATCAGGCCGCTGGCGAATCCTGCCCAATCTTCCCCGGAAAACCCAAAAAGCTGCACTGGAGCACACCTGACCCAGCCAAAGCCATAGGCCGTGAAGAAGAAATCAACGCGGCCTTCGATGAGGCTTTTGACATGCTTAAAAGCCGCATAGAGGATTTAATGAATGCCTGAACAATTCGATTTATCACGCAGACTTGTGGTTGAAAGCCTCGGCACGATGTTGCTTGTTGCCGCCGTTATCGGCTCCGGCATCATGGGCGAACAGCTGGCCGGCGGCAATGAGGCAATCGCACTTCTGGCCAATACGATTTCTACAGGGGCTGCGCTAATTGTTCTAATCTTGATATTTGGCGCAATATCAGGCGCGCATTTTAACCCGGTTGTCAGCCTGTCTTATGCTTTGCAAAAAAAAATGCCCTGGCATGAATTCCCGGCCTATGTGATCGCGCAACTTGCCGGGGCAATGGCGGGCACAATACTGGCGCACATTATGTTTAATATGCCGTTGCTGATGGAATCAGTTCATCCCCGTACCGGAACAGGAATATGGACCGGAGAAATCATAGCCTCTTTTGGCCTGCTGGCCACAATTCTTGGCTGCTTGTACGCGCGCCCCGAAGCAACGCCCTATGCCGTTGGCCTGTTCATCATGTCGGCTTATTGGTTTACATCTTCCACTTCTTTTGCAAATCCCGCCGTCACCATTGCCCGTTCTCTGACGGATACATTTTCAGGAATAAGGATAAACGACGTCCCGGCCTTCATATTTTCACAAATTACAGGCGCGCTTCTGGCAACAGGATTTTTTGTTTGGATTTACGCAAACACAGAAGAATAAAAATCAGACTTTAATTAACCTTCTGGGATTTTTGCTTCTTATTAGACGTTAAACCGGAAACTAAGCACTAACCAATTGATCTGAAAGCCATTAATAATGACGGCATTCATTTTTCACCCGGTTTTATACACGGTTTTGTTGTTACTGAGAACATACGCGCATGATTTCAGTAACAATCGTGTACGAGCCAAACAGCGTTGCCCTATGCTGCTTTTTGATCTCTCTTTGATGCCTTCATATATTTGTCAAAAAATGACAGCACCTTCTCCGGGTTGCGGCCAAACCAGTTGTAACCATCCTTGAAGCGGCGCGTGGTTCCCTCGATCCAGATCAGTTCCTTTTCCTTGCTACCCAGCAAGTCAAAGGTTTTCTGTGCGTCTTCAGGATTTTTTGTCCACGAATCTTCCAGAACCTGCCACATCAAAACAGGCATGGTGACACCGGGCGCCCAGAGCGCGCCGGCCATGTCAGCCGCCGGAAATCCGCCCTGCTTCAACAATTCCAGATCAATAAGCTCCTGATATTGTGAAATGCCCTGCATCTCTGAGAATGCCTGAAAAATTGCCGGCATGTTGGGCACAAGCGGGCTGGCCATACATTTAACATTCTTGAACAGTTCGGGGTGCTTGCTGATCGCCGCATATTGTGAAATGCCGCCAAGACACTGACTGAACAAGGCAACATCCATCTTGCCAAGGCGTGGATGTGCATCAACGAATTTCTTTACACCCACGCAATCGCGCCATTCCCACTGACCAATACCGCACACACCGCCATTGGCCGTACCGCTTTGCCCGTGGTTGCGGAAATCATAGGTCAGCACGTTGTAACCGGCATCGGTCAGATGCTTGTATTGAATAACGAAGTCGATCTCAACACCGTCAAAATTGCTCCATGGCTCACCGAAATGTCCCGGAAATCCCGCACGGCACATAGGCAGCGCGTGATTAAAAATAACAAGCTTGTTGCTCTCACCGCCCTTGGCAGGGATATACCATGCTTCAAGTGGTGTGCCATCATCCGAAGGAATTGACAGATCATGCCAGTTTTCCATGCCGTATTCATCGGGATTTTTAAAAATGAAGCTACGCGGCGATTTAACCATGCCAGCCAAACCTTTAACCTTGG
Source organism: Alphaproteobacteria bacterium (assembly GCA_035911135.1). GTDB lineage: Bacteria > Pseudomonadota > Alphaproteobacteria > Micavibrionales > Micavibrionaceae > JAMHWD01. Next base: position 102,659 of record JAMHWD010000015.1, read on the forward strand.
CATGATCTTCTGCAGAAATTATTTTTTCCTGCTCCAGAGCTTTTTGCATTCTTTCTTTTGAAATTCCGGTCATGGGATTTTTTCCTTCTCAGTTATTACAAGAACAATGCAACCATACCTGATTGGAAGATTTTTTCAAAACAGCAAAAAATTATGGAAATATTCATTGCTCTCATTGTGAGAGCAAAAGATAATATTCAGACGTTAAACTTGAACAGGATTACATCCCCGTCATTTACCACGTATTCCTTGCCTTCCTGACGGAGCTTGCCGGAATCCTTCGCGCCCTGCTCGCCCTTGCAGGCAACGTAATCGGCGAAGGCGATAACCTCGGCCTTGATGAAGCCCTTCTGGAAATCGGTATGGATGACGCCGGCAGCTTCCGGCGCCTTCGCGCCAACGGGGATCGTCCATGCCCGCGCTTCTTTCGGGCCAACGGTGAAATATGTTTGCAGCCCTAAAATCTTGTTTCCGGCGCGGATAATTTTATTCAGGCCCGGCTCGGACAGGGATAGCGTATCGAGAAATTCTTTCTTTTCCTCCATCGTACCCAGCTGCGCGATTTCGGCCTCGATGGCGGCGCTGATGATAACGCTTTCCGCGCCTTGGCTTTTCGCCATGGCCTCGACCTTTTTTGTCCATTCATTGCCCGTGGCGGCTTCTTCTTCCGATACGTTGCAGACATACAAGATCGGCTTGGTGGTCATGAGCTGGAGCATGTTATAGAATTTCTTCTCGTCTTCATTCTCCGGCTTGACGGTGCGGCCAGCCTTTCCGGCCTCCAGCGCCGCCTTGATGCGTGTCATCAGGTCGTGCTGGATCTTTGCATCCTTATCGCCGCCCTTGGCCTTTTTAGCCACGTTATCGGCCTGCTTGGTGATGGATTCCATATCGGCCAGCATAAGCTCCGTCTCAATGATCTCGGCATCGCGCAAGGGATCAACCGAACCTTCTACATGGGTGATATCACCGTTTTCAAAACAGCGCAGCACATGAATAATCGCATCTGTCTCGCGGATATTGGCCAGAAACTGGTTGCCCAGACCCTCACCCTTGGAAGCGCCTTTCACGAGGCCCGCAATATCCACGAATTCCAGCTGGGAGGGGATGATTTTCTGCGATTTGCCGATCTGCGCCAGCGCATCAAGGCGCTCATCCGGGACAGCGACGATGCCTTTATTCGGCTCGATCGTGCAGAACGGAAAATTCGCCGCCTGCGCCGCTTGTGTGGCCGTCAAAGCGTTAAACAAGGTGGACTTGCCCACGTTTGGCAATCCGACAATACCGCAATTAAATCCCATGGTTTTTATTCCTTCTTCTCTTCAGCCGCTTCGGCGGGCTTTTTAATCTCTTTGATCTCTTTTGGCTTCTTGGGCGGGGCGAGATCCATCGCCACCTTGCTCATATAATCATTTTCACGGCCCTGCACAAGGTCAGGCGCGTATTTGGAAAGTGCGCCCAGCAAAGGCTCCAGCCAGTCCTGATCCGATTTGGCGAAATTGCCCAGCACATGGCCTGTCACGCGGTCCTTATGGCCGGGATGGCCGATACCAATACGGATGCGGTGATAAGAAGCCGTGTTCAAATGCGCATCCAAAGATTTGAGGCCGTTATGCCCGGCATTGCCGCCGCCCAGCTTGTAACGCGTCTTGCCGGGTTCCAGATCCAGCTCGTCGAAATAAACGAAAACCTGATTGGACGGAATTTTATAGAACTTGGCTGCCGCCGCGACGCTCTGGCCCGACAGGTTCATATAGGTCATAGGCTTAAGCAAAATGATTTTCGCCCCGCCAATGCGCCCTTCGGACAGATGGCCGCTGAATTTGGATTTCCACGCCGGGAAGCCATAGCCGTCATGAAGCGCATCAACAGCCATAAACCCGACATTATGCCGGTTTTTGGCATATTCATCGCCCGGATTGCCAAGGCCCACTATCAGGAATGTTCCGTCCATATGCTTTCCCTACAAATGCAGACCCCCGCTTTCGCGGGGGGCGCAAAAAATGATTATAGCAGAAAATAAAAGACTTACTTTTTCTTCTCTGCAGGCTTGGCCGCAGCAGCAGGAGCCGCACCGGCAGCAGGAGCCGCACCAGCAGCAGCCGCATCCGCAGCAGGAGCAACCGTCTCAGGCTCGTCCGCTGTTTTCGGCGCGATGATCGTGGCGATTGTAAAGTCGCGGTCTGCAATCGCGAATTTCGCGCCCTTAGGCAGCTTCGCGTTCGAGGACTTCACAGCATCACCGATTTCCTTGCCGGCGATATCGACTTCGATCTCATCAGGAATATCAACGGCGTTACAGATAACTTCCACATCGTGACGTGTGATGTTCAGCGTACCTTTTTGGTTAATGCCAGGTGCCTTGTCCACGTTGATGATCTTCACAGGAACCATAACAGCGATTTTCGTGCTCGGCGATACGCGCAGGAAGTCGATATGCTCGACAACATCCGTCACCGGGTGCAGCTGGATATCACGGGCCAGCAGCAATTGCTTGGACCCGGCCAGATCCATGTCGCACAGGTTTGTGAACATGTGGCCCTTGCGGTATTCCACGTTGATTGTGTTTGAATTCAGCGAAATGAGCACAGGCTCTTTCTTGTCGCCGTAAATCACGGCTGGGATCTGACCTTCACGACGCAAAGAACGAGCTGCCCCCTTACCTGCTTGCTCTCTTTTCGCCGCTGTCAGTGCATAGTGCTTGGACATAGCGTTTTCCTTCTAATGTTGTGGTCCGGCCTCCAGGGGTGCCGATACCTGTTTCAAGATGGGTGAGATAATCAAAAATCACTGCGAAACGCAAGGAAATATTAATGCCAGCCCGGCCTCTCAGCCTTATATATTGTCATAATCAATATAAAACTAGCGCGTCAGCCCAAACGCCTCGTCCAGATCTTCCTTGCTGCGCGTGGTATGGATGGGGAAAACAGGCTGGCCAAAGGAACGGCCCTTGATATGCAGCGTCCGGAACGCCCCTTGATCCTCAACACGTTTAACCGCATCAGCAGCAACAAAGGCGTGCCGCAGGAAAACAGTGGCCTTGCGGCCCCAATTCGGGCTTTCCGGCATATCGCCCTTATAATGGACCAAAAGCGTATCGGGTTCCTTCCCCGGCAGCCCATCCTGCAAAGCCTGCGTGAACAAATTGCGCAGATACTCCCCGCGAGAGACAACGCTTTCGCCGTAAAATACTTCCTTGGGCATTTCATAGGAAAAAATCGTATCCACCGCTATAAAACCCGCAGCATCTTTAAAGACTTCATCGATATCCAGCCCAAATACAGGAACGCCCAATACCTGCCCAGGCTCGCTCATTCTTAATTTCAGGCCGAAACTTTGCGAGCCGCGCATGGCGCTCTCCTCGGCCAGAACAACATACTTGGCGAGATCCACACGGGGAACGGAAAAAACAGTAACGACCTCGGCCGGGGGCGTAGAATCCGGGTCAAAGGGGCTGGCGCCGTCTTTGGGTTCATGCAAGACAAGATCGGTGAGCGTAAAATTATCGCCCTCAACGGAGGCTTTGAACATGGTTACGATCTATACCTCCCTAAATCTTACTTAAAAAGCGCGGAAATCGAGCGTTCTTCACTGATCCGAAGGGCCGCCTCACCCATGAGCGATGCCACGCAGAGCTGCTCAACCTTGGGGGAAGCCTTCATGGACTCCGTTCCGGCAATAGAGTTGGTTATAACAAGCTTGTCCATCGGCGAGTCAGTTATCCGGGAAATCGCGCCGCCTGACAAAACCCCATGCACCACATAGGCCTGAACCGATTTTGCGCCCTTTTCCATCAGCGCCACGGCGGCATTGCACAGCGTCCCGCCGGAATCCACAATATCATCAACCAGAATGCAGACCTTGCCCTTCACATCCCCGATCACATGCATGACTTCGGACACGCCGGCCTGCTCGCGGCGCTTGTCGATAATGGCCAGATCCGCGTTGCAGCGCTTGGCCAGCGCGCGGGCGCGCACCACACCGCCCACATCCGGCGAGACGAAGCAGATCTCCTGCCCGGCGAATTCTTTCTCGATCTTGGGCACAAATACGGGCGCAGCCGTCAGGTTATCCACGGGGATATCGAAAAACCCTTGAATCTGGCCAGCGTGAAGCTCCATCGTCAAAACGCGGTCGGCGCCGGCGGCTGTGATCAGATTGGCGACCAACTTGGCCGAAATAGGTGTTCTGCCGCCTGTCTTGCGGTCCTGGCGGGCATAGCCGAAATAAGGGATCACGGCGGTAATACGGCGGGCCGATCCACGGCGCATCGCATCAATCGCGATCAGCAGTTCCATCAAATGGTCATTGGCGGGATAAGAGGTGGACTGGATGAAAAAACAGTCCTCGCCGCGGATATTCTCCATGATCTCGACAAAGACTTCCATGTCAGAGAAGCGCTTGACGGTGGCCTGCGTCAGCGGCACATCCAGATAATCGGCAATGGCTTGCGCCAGTTGAGGGTTGGAATTGCCCGCGATCAGTTTCATGGTGGCCCTTTTTTATTGAATTTGGCCGCACTATAAAAAAGGTTGCCCTGATACGTCAATCATAATCGCCTTCAGCGGATAACAATCGCCGATAATTGGCGGCCATAGTCAGGTTCCTTGCGGTGGGTGGTCCGGCGATAGCTGAAGAAATCCTCCTCGTTATAAAACGTATCCAGATCCTTGATATAAACCCGGCTCACCCCGGCCCGCGCCAGTCTTGCCGCGCAATACCCGGCCAGATCGAACATCAGATGCCCCTCGCGCCTTCCGGCCATGAAGAAACGCTCGTTTTCTTCGCTCTCGGCCATGAACGGCGCAATAAAACCTTCTGATACCTCATACGAAGCCGCGCCGATGCAGGGGCCGATACAGGCCTTGATCGAAGCCGGAACCGCGCCCAGCTCCTTCATACGGGCAATGGTAGAATCCAAAATACCGCCAACTGCGCCCTTCCACCCGGCATGAGCCGCGCCAATTACCGGCGATCCATCCTCTTTCTGGCCGCTGAACAGAACAGGCGCGCAATCGGCCGTCAATATCCCCAGCGCCAGCCCCGGCACATCCGTCACATGGGCATCGGCCTTGGGGCGCTCGGAATCCGAAGGCGGAACACGGGCAATCAGGCATGTATCGCCATGCACCTGATATAATGTCAGGATACGGCCAGCCGGAACGCCCAGCACCTTGCCAATGGCCTCGTAGTTTTTCTGGACGTTTTCCGGCTCGTCATCCGATCCGCGCCCGCAATTCAGGGAATTGTATATCCCATGGCTTACGCCGCCATTGCGGCTGAAAAATGCGTGAAAAACAGGGCCCTTGTCATTATCCGTGAAATGCCCTTCGGTGAAATACATATCATTAAAATCCTGCCATGCCGGCGCCAGGTCCATTGTAAACTCCTAATACCTTAAATAATGTTCCCATTTGATCCGAAGACATCAAACGATGCAAGGCGTTTTCAATATCGCTAACCTGCTTGGGGCTGGCATTGCGGCGCAGGGATTGCGCGCGCACATCAATGCCCATATTACGCAGGAATTGCCCTTGCGTTGCCAGGCGCATTATCTCAATCCCCGCATTTTCCGCCGCCGCCCTTAACGGCGTAAAATCGACATGCGCGGTCAGATCAGCCTGCCCGACATGCGTCAGCGGATCACAAGGCTTATGCCGGTATAGCGCCTGCAGCGTATCACCCGCCGCCGGGCCTTCATACCCGTAATCAATCACCAGCGCAGCGCCGGTATTCTTACTGATATGCCGGAATAAATGCCTGGCGATATCCTGCGCGGCCTCGCATGTTTCAATGATTGCGCCTTCGGGCAGAACAGGGAAATCCTTGCGTTTTTGTAATGGAATATCCGTCCACACCAACCCGTCATCACACGCTTCATGCGTGTGATCCACCCGTCCTCCTGAGCCTTGGCGAAGGGGGATTGATTGCACGGACAAGCCGTGCAATGACGCAGTGGTGATGGCACGTTCTTTCCATTCCAGCCTTTGCCGTGTATATTGCCGGATGGGCAGCGCATCAAAAAATTCATTGGCCACACACAAGACCGGCAAACCGGGCGGCAACTTGTTTAAATCCTCGATCCAGCGCACATCGTAATCTTCCAGCGCATCAGCCTGCTTGTCTTTCAGAACCGGGCTGATTTCCATCAGATAGATATGTGCCGCCTTGTGAAATCCCGGCACTGATTTTGTCCCGCGCATCAGATCCGCCATTAACGTGCCGCGCCCCGGACCGCATTCCAACAGCGCAAAAGATGACGGGCTGCCCAGCCTCTGCCAGCAGAGCGCCATCCACACGCCGATCATCTCACCAAACATCTGGGAAATTTCCGGGGCTGTTGTAAAATCACCCGCCGCGCCGAACGGATCGCGCGTCATGTAATAGCCCCCTTGCGGATCGGCCAGCGCAATTTCCATGAATTCATGCACCCCTATGGGGCCGCCTTTGCGGATTGTATCTTGAATAATCTCCGCCGCCCGGCTCATGACAAGGCCGCGGCGCGCCGCCTGCCCGCAAAAACCATGAGCGCAACACCGCCCAGCAGCATCGGCACGCATAAAATCTGGCCCATCGTCACGAAACCGCCAATCATCCCGATCTGCAAATCAGGTTCGCGGAAGAATTCGACAAAGCCTCGGCTCAAGGCATAACCCGCCAGAAACACGCCGGATAAAAATCCTTCGCGGCCTCGAATATTTTCCCGGCGCGAGAGGAAAAACATCACCGCAAAAAGCAGCAAGCCTTCCAGCGCGGCCTCATATAGTTGGCTGGGATGGCGGGGCATTTCGCTGCCATCCGGGAAGACAACGCCCCATGGCATATTGGTTGTGCGGCCAAACAGCTCGCCATTCACAAAATTGGCAAGGCGCCCGAAAAACAGGCCAATCGGCGCCACCACAGCCAGCATATCGGCAAGGCGCAGAACCGGAATACCGCGATAACGGCAAAAGATCAGCAAGGAGCCCATCACACCCAATATCCCGCCATGAAAGGACATACCCCCATGCCAGATACGGGCAATCTCCAGCGGGTCCGCCATGTACAGCTCGAACTGGTAAAACAGCACATACCCCAAGCGCCCGCCGACAATCACCCCCAATATCGCCCAGGGCAGAAAATCATCGACATCATTCTTGTTGGGGCGTTTCTCGCCATCCAGCCCTGCCAGATACAGGCAGTATTTCCAGCCCAGAATAAACCCGGCAATATACGCCAGCGCGTACCAGCGCACCGGGATCGGCCCCAGATAAACGGCCACAGGATCAATATTGGGAAAGTCAAATGCCATGGAATCTAAAAAACAAAAGCCTTAACGGTATTTATCTTCCTTGCTCAGGTAATTCTCAACATATGCCTTGATGCCATCCTCAACCGAGGTAAAGGGCTTGTCATATCCCGCCTTACGCAATTTACCAATCTCGGCCTGCGTAAAATACTGGTATTTATCACGAAGCCCTTCGGGCATGTCGGTATAGGTAATCTTGGCAGGCTTGCCGCAAGCCTTGAACATGGCGGCGGCCAGATCATTAAAGCTGCGCCCTTCGCCCGTTCCCAGATTAAACAACCCGCTGATATCCTTGTGCTTGTAAAACCAGACCATGACATCAACGACATCGCCGACCCAGATAAAATCGCGCACCTGCCCGCCATCGGGATATTTCTTGTTGTATGATTTGAACAACCGCGCCGACGCCCCGGCCGAGGCCTGAGGGTATAGTTTTGAGGCCACGCTCATATTCTCGCCCTTGTGATATTCATTCGGGCCATACACATTAAAGAAACGCAGGCCAACCCATTGCGGCGGCAGGGGTTCTTTTTTCTCTTTGGAATGCACCAGACGCGCCACGCGGCGATCGAATGTATTTTTCGACCATCCATAAGAATTAAGCGGCTTTAATTTCGCCAGCGCTTCGGGCGAATCATCATCATGAAATCCTGTCTCGGAATCTCCGCCGCCATAAACGGAATAGGACGAAGCATAAACGAATCGCTTCTTGTTCTGCGCGCACCACTTCCAAAGCTCGCGGGAGAGCACAAAGTTATTCGTGATCATCAGATCCGAATCCTTCTCAATCGTCGATGACACCGCGCCCAAATGGTAAACAATCTCGATCTCGGCGGCGTTCTGCTCCAGAAAGGCAAACAGGTTATCGGGCGTAACAAAATCCCTGATTTCGCGCTTGGCGATATTGCGCCATTTATCATCATCCCCCAGCGTATCGCAAATAACGATATCGCTCAGGCCCTCAGCCTCCAGCCCTGCCACCAGATTGGACCCGATAAATCCCGCGCCGCCCGTTACAACAATCATGCTCAATTTCCTATAATATTAAACCTGCCGATTTTGAATTTTCCCTCAAGCCGCCAGCAATTCCAAGGCGTAATTAAAACTATTCACACAAATCAATATGGGCTGGAACATATAAATCTTGTGGGCGTTTTTAAACCCATGCTAATGAATCGCCTTCATTACACACATACACGCAACGCGAGCAACAGCCATGGTTAATCGTGAAAAATTTCTGGATGATGCCGCCCGCCTTGCCGGCGGCGCGATGGGCGTCATGAATTCAATGCGCGACCAGATCCGCAATGAGATCAAATCCCGCATGGATGAGATGGCCCTGAAATTCGACCTCGTGCCGCGCGCGGAATTTGAACGCCTTGAGGCTGGACTGCAAAAAGCCAGGCTCGAACAGGAAGCCTTGAAGAAGCGTCTTGATGCACTGGAAGGTAAAAAGCCAGCCGCCACCAAGCCAGCCGCTAAAAAACCGGCCAAGGCAAAGCCTCCGGTAAAGGCAAAAAAGACATCCAAAAAGAAGGCCTCAAAGAAATGAGCACCCAATACGATACGCTGGATGACATCGACAACCCCCTCGACATCGTTGAGGATGTTCTCAATCACAATAACTGGATTTTCAACCGCATCAGCGATGATGAACTGATGGTCGTGGTGGCGGGAAAATCCTGCTCCTACAGCCTGTATTTCTACTGGCAGGATGATCTGCAGGCCTTGTCGTTCTGCTGCCAGTACGATCTGACATTACCGCCGCAATCCATGGACCGCGCCGCTGCTGCGCTGATGACCATTAACGAGCATCTCTGGATGGGGCATTTTGAAATCGCCAAGGGCAGTTCCATGCCGACCTTCCGTCAGACCTGCCTTTACCGCGGACTGACTGGGCGCACTGGCAACGGCCATATCGAGGATCTGGTGGATATCGCCCTGACGCAATGCGAACGTCATTATCCGGTGTTCTATCTTCTTTCCCATGACGGCGAAGCCGCGCAAGATGATCATCTTTCGCTGGCCATGATGCAGCCCGTCGGACAATCATAGTAGCAAAGCGCATGAATACTTCGCCCCTTGATGTTCTTCTGGTGGGATGCGGCAAGATGGGCGCGGCGCTGCTGGAAGGCTGGCTCAAGGCCGGATCGGTAAATAGTGCCATCGTTGTAGAACCATCCGACCTGCCGCCCGGCCTCGCTAGCCATAAATCAATCACGCATCACCATACCCTGCCCGCCTCCCTGCCCGGCAATCTGGGAATGGCGGTGCTGGCCACCAAGCCACAGGTCATGGATGCGGTCTGCGCCAATCTGGCGGGAAAACTGTCAGCCACAACACCTATCCTCTCGATTGCTGCGGGCAAAACCATCGCCTATTTTGAAGGCTATTTTTCGGATGCGCGCCCCATTATCCGGACCATGCCCAATACGCCTGCCGCCATCGGCGCAGGGATTTCCGCCGCCTGCCCGAACGGAGCCGTCATCCCGGCCATCCGCAGGGATGCCGAGGCATTATTACAAGCAGGCGGCAAAGTGATCTGGCTGGAAGATGAAAACCTGATGGATGCCGTCACCGCGCTTTCCGGCTCCGGCCCGGCTTATGTGTTTCTGCTGATCGAATTGCTCGCCAAGGCCGGATTAACACTGGGCCTTGATGAGGGAAATGCCGCCGCCCTCGCCCGTCAGACCGTGATCGGCAGCGGCGCGCTTGCCGCGCATGATGCGGATACCCCGGCGGCGAAATTGCGACAGAACGTCACCAGCCCCGGCGGCACAACCGAAGCCGCGCTGAAAATCCTAATGGATGGCCGACTTGAATCACTTCTGGTCGAAGCCCTCACCGCCGCGCGCGACCGCGGGCGGGAGCTTTCGTAAGAACGGCGCATCACATGGGCTTTCACGTTAAAACATATCTCGCCCCCAGCACCGTTCAGGGCATCGGCGTTTTTGCGGGCGAGGATATCCCCAAGGGCACATTGGTGTGGAAATTCGATCCGCCTATCGACCAGAAATTTGACCAATCCGTCATAGATTCTCTGCCCGATCATTTGCGCCATTTCATGGACCGCTACGGCTATTACGATCAAAACGCCAAGGGCTATATTCTCTGCGGCGATAATGCCCGTTTTGTGAATCACGCCGATACCCCCAATGTCGAAGGGGCCTATCCGCCCGGCCAATCACCGGAGGGGATTGACATCGCCAATCGCGACATCAAACAAGGCGAGGAAATTTTCTCGGATTACGCCAGCTTCCACGCCAAGCTGATTTAATTATCACGTAATGATTTAGCCCTTCAGATCAATCCGAAACAGCAATCCTGGCTTATGGCCGTATTCAGGTCCCTTGATAAAACGCTGAACCATAATACCGTTATTGGCCTCAATCACCCGCTGCGAGGCGATATTATCAGGATCGGTGGTCAGATCAACATGCGGCAAACCCACGCCCCGCGCCTCATGCAGGATAAGTCCCAGCGCCTTGGTCGCGTAGCCTTTTCCGGTTTTCCACGGAACAACGGTATAGCCGATATGCCCAAGGCAATGCGGCGGCAACGCAGCGGTTCCCTTCTGCCAGCGCAAACCAATACTGCCGCAAAATTCGCCATCCCATATCCAACGCCGAAACCCCGGCAGACGAGGAACTGTACTGCCATCGGCCAGAACTATACCGGGGCCTTTTGCTTCGATATCGGTCATACTGGAAAGGAAGACGGCTGGATCTCGTTCAATCTCCGTCAGCTCTTCCAAGCCACGTTCAGGACGCGTGTTATCCGGCGACCACCCCTGTTTCAGGGCGGCGATATAACCGGGGAGATATTCTTGATCAGGTATAACAATCTGCATGCAGCAGAAATACTAACGCCCGCGTGTACCAAGGCCAATATTTTTCGCCAGCTTGCTGCGCTGCTTGGCGTAATCGGGGGCGACCATGGGGTAATCGGAAGGCAGACCCCAGCGCTCGCGGTATTCTTCGGGGCTCATGTTATAGGCTGTTTTCAGATGGCGTTTAAGCATCTTGAGCTTCTTCCCATCCTCAAGACAGATAATATAATCCGGCATAATGGATTTCTTGATAGGAACGGCTGGCTGCGGGCGATCGGCCACTGCGGCGCTTTCGCCGCTACCAAGGGTAGTCAGGCTTTTATAGACCTGCTGGATCAATCCCGGAATGTCCTGCGCCGCCAGCGTATTCTTCGCGACATAAGAAGCCACAATCTCGGTTGTGAATTTCAGGATCTCATTCTTGGGGGCTTGGTCCGGCATATTCACTTCTCCTTATATCCGTTGGCTAAGGCATAAATACAGCCTGCTGATAATAAATCAATGCCTAAAACAAATAATCGAAGTAAAAATTTTCAAGGCTTTATTTGCGGCTGAATAATTCTGGGCGGGTTTTTCGAGAAACTGACATCGGCCTCGCGCAGGTAAAGCGGCGCTGAGTGCATGGAAGCAGGATCTTTACGGAAACTTTCCAGCCCCATCGCGGCAATAATCAACGGATCAGGAAGCAAAGGGCCGTTTTCCAAAAAAGATGGCTGATATTGCGCCTCTGCCGCCAATCGCGCGGCAGCATCGCCAATCAGGGCCCATTCATCGCCCGCCTCCAGCCTTTGCCTGATTTCCGGCGCATTCAATGACAATGCCTCGGATCTTGCCTCGCCATCCCGGTCATAATAACGAACATAATAATCCTGCCGTTTTGTTTCAGTAATGACGGCAATATCAAGCGCGCGCTTTTCCCCATGCACCCCTTCGACAAAACCCCGCGCCAATACATCCAGCGTCACCACCGATTTCAGGGGGATATCCAGCGCCAACGCAAATGACCGCGCCGCTGATAATCCGATCCGAAGGCCTGTAAAGCTGCCGGGGCCATGGGTCGTGGCGATCAACGCCAGATCCTTGAATTCTATGCCGGCCTGCTTCATGACGTCCTGCACCATAGGCACCAGTAAATCCGCCTGCCCCATGGCCATGATTTCACTTCTGGCGTGACTGCGCGCGGGGTCCGCCGCGTTATAAACACCCACCGCGCATCCGCCCATGGAGCAATCCAGCGCCAGAACATAACTCATGAAATCAGATGCCTTTTATACGATTTCATTCACGTCATCGAAATCAAAGCGCGGACTGCGCGGGAAGATACTGGCCGGATCGCCATGCCCTAACGAGCAGATGAAATTGACCTCAACATCCTGACCAGCAAAAAATTCCTTCTTCACGCCTTGCGCGTTGAAACCGGACATCGGGCCGCAATCAAGACCCAGCGCGCGCGCCGCCAGCATCAGATACGCGCCCTGCAGCGTCCCATTACGATAGGCGGTATCCTTGATTTTCGCCTCGTTACCCGCAAACCAGCTTCTGGCATCGGTATGCGGAAATAGTTTTGGCAGATGGTCATAGAATTTCAGGTCATTGGCCATCAGCGCCGTAACGGGGGCGGCCATGGCTTTTTTGACATTGCCCTCATCCAAATGCGGCTTGAGGCGTTGCTTGGCTTCATCGGATTTAACAAACACAATACGCATCGGCGAGCAATTCGCGCTGGTCGGGCCCATCTTCAGGAGATCAAATATGGCGCGCAGCTGGTCATCGCTGACCGGTTTGTCCAGCCATCCATTATAAGAACGCGCAGTTCTGAATAACTGGTCCAAAGCTGCATCATTCAGTTGCGATTGCTGTGACATAATGTGTATCCTCCTAAGAATCATAAGCTTGTACCAACATATAAGCTTTCACATCGTAATCAAGGGAACTTACTTTTATGAAAAAATATTTTCTTCTCATGACAGCTTCTGTCATTGCATTGGGCGCATTCTCGGTAGCCGGTATTGCTGGCGACCAGATCATTGGCGAGCAGGATGCTCCCGCCGCGTCCATTGAGAATACTGTAGCCACAGAGGCCCCCGTCGCCGTTGAGCCAGCCGCTGGTCTGGTCAATGTCATGACTCTCGAAAAATCTGAATCGCTCAGCGCTGATCAGGCTGCAGGCTCCTACGCGCCTAAGACTGCCAAGGAAACAAAGAAAAACGAGCGCACAGGCTCGGGCAGCTACGGCAATCAGTAATTCCTGCCATATAACAGGAATTGCAAAAACCAATCACGAAAATCCATGTGTAACCCGCATGGATTTTTTTGATGCCCGCGGAACCGGAATTGCACGAAGGCTGTTTGGGATCCGGGCGTAAAAGATCAACATCAACACCAAGCAAGGTCATCATTATGAAAAAATATTTTTTATTATTCACAATTTGCACATTCTCCCTAGGCCTGCTGGCCACAACCGCCAATGCCGGGGAACGCACGCGCAGCGGCACTGTCTCAGGCCAGAATGGCCGCGGCGGCGCATACAACAACACCATCTCCCGTGATGGCCAGGGCAATGTTACCCGCAACCAAAGCGTAACGACTAATAACGGAAAAACCCTCAACCGCAATGTCGCGCGCGACTATGATAAGGAAACCGGCACGGCCACCCGCACAATTACCGGCAATAACGGCCAGACCCGCACCACCACAGGCAGCGTGGAAAACGGAGTGGCCAGCGGCACTTACACCACCGGCAACGGAAAAACCGGGACATTTGAGGCCACCGGCACGCGCAACGAGGATGGCACAACAACCCGTTCCAGCACTGTGACCACACAGGAAGGAAAGGTTGTAAATCGCTCCACCACAACTGGCTATGACCGTGAAACCGGTACACTCAACCGCACGATTACCAACAACAAAGGCAAGACCAGAACCGGCACTTTGCTGCTCCAGCCCAACGCTGGAAACCAGTAACCCTTTAATCACAAAGGGTTTTGCCATATAAAATCATAAAATATCCATAGGTTTGCCTATGGATATTTTTTTTAATCGCCCTATAGTGCTTCCCATGAGTATCACAGCCAACAGCCTCAAGGCGTTACTGGCCGGCGCGGTTATGGCCTGCGTTCTGGGCCTGCAGGCTATTGCCCAGACACCCGTAACGAATGCGTCCAAAATCAGCAGGGCCGGCTTTGGCCATGCCGTTGTCTTTTCCTATGGCCGTATTGATGAAGATAACGCCTATGCCGCCAGCCTGCCGTATGAATCTTTCCAATCCCACATCACCGCGTTGCAAGATGGCGGCTATAACGTTGCGTCTGCAAAAGAAATTGCCGAAACCTTGAAGGCATCGGAAACACTTCCTGACCGCACCATCGGCATTACATTTGACGGGGCTTACAGCTCGGCGAAAAAGGCGATGGATTATCTGATAGATCAGGATATCCCCTTTACAGTATTCATTGCGCCGGAACAAATCGAGAGCGGATCGCCTCAATACCTGAACTGGTCAGAGATCAAGACGCTGCGCGGCAATAAACTTGTCACAATCGGCCTGTCTTCCGGCGGGGCGGAAAACGCCGCCACTGATACTGAATTTCGCCGCCGCATCAACCGCGCCCGTGTTCTTTACCGGGAGAATCTCAATGCCGAGCCGGCGCTATTCGCCTTTTCCGGCGGCGTCATCACCAGCGACCATCGCGCCGCGATTACACAGCAAGGTTTTTTGGCTGCCTTTGGCCTGCAATCAGGTGTCGTACATACCGCCAGCGACTGGCAAGCCTTGCCGCGCTTTATGATGTCCGGCGATTACGGCAGTCTGGAGCGTTTCCTGACGGCGGCCTCCGCCTTGCCCCTGCCTGTTCAGGATTTCGAGCCTGCCGATAATGTCATCGACCCGCAAAGCCCCGTCATCGGCTTTACGTTGCCGGCCGATATGGGATCCATCGCCCAGCGCCTCAGCTGCTTTGTTTCGGGTCAGGGTGCTGCCACGATTGAACGTCTGGGATCGCGCCTTGAAATACGGCCCAAATATCCGCTGGATGAATCACGCGTGCGTATTAACTGCACAGCGTCGGAAACCAATACCGCCGAAGGCGAAGATGCGCCGCGCTGGCGCTGGCTGGGAATGTTGCTGAAGGTCGGCAATGCGCCTGCCACCGAGGATGAGAGCCTTGCCATCGAGCCCTTGGAAGAATCTCGCCTTGTTAAAACGGCGCCTGCCGTACTTCCATGACTTCGGGCAGATAATGCTTGAGCATATTCTCAATCCCGCTTTTGAGTGTGGCGGTTGAACTGGGGCAGCCCGCGCAAGCGCCCTGCATCCGCAAGTAAACAACGCCATCATCAAATCGTTCGAATACAATATCGCCGCCATCCATGGCCACAGCCGGACGGACGCGCGTATCCAGCAATTCCTTGATCTGCTGAACGATCTCGCTGTCCTGCGCCGCAGACGCGCCTTGATTGGGCAAAGCGCCGGGATTGACGATCGGCTGACCTGTCGAGAGATGCTCCATCAGCGCCGCCAGCACCATCGGCTTTAACATCGGCCAGTCGGTATCGGCATTCTTAGTGACAGAGACGAAATCAGACCCTAAAAACACGGCCCGCACACCTTGCAGGGAGAAAAGACGCTGCGCCAGCGGCGAAGCCCCGGCCGATCCCGCATCCTGAAAATCCGCCGTACCCGCCGCCAGTATCGTCTGGCCGGGCAGAAATTTGATCGTTGCCGGATTGGGCGTATTTTCGGTCTGGATGAACATTGCGTTAAGGCCTTCCTTTATCTTTCAGAGAAACAGATAGGCTGAAAACGGGCCGAAATCAACCCGCGCCGGCGCTGCTGAAATCGAAAATGCGCTCGATCTGCTGTGACTCCAGCTGACCCGGCACGATCGTAAGGGGTACGCGCAAACGCGCCAGCCCCTTGGCGCTGGTGAAATACGCCACCAACGGCCCCGGCGATCCCTGCACGCCGCCGCCCAGTATCAGGGCCTTGATATTATGATCTGCGTTAATCAATTCGATCAGCACATCGGCCTTTTGGCCGTGTTCGATATAAAGGGCCGGGATCTGCCCCGTCAGCTCGCTGATGGATTTGGCGATACCGAATAAAAACTGCTCGGCGTCCTTGCGGACTTCCTCGCGCATGCGGTCCTCAATATTGCCCCAATGCATGAAATCCTGCGGTTCGGTAACATAAGCCAGACCAATATGCGCGTCATTGGATGTCGCAAGGCGCGCCGCATACAGCAGCGCAACCGAAAATTCCTCCGACCGGTCCGCAACCAGAAGATAGGTTCCCTTATGCGGCCTTGCGGCGTCTTTCTTTTCCGAAGATCCCGTCATGATGATAGTCTCTGGATTATTCCTGTTCGTCTTTTTATTATTTATTTCTGATAAAATTGATAAACCAACCGGCAAATGCGCCCATAAAAATACAAGCCAAACCGTACAGGAAAGAATGGCTGTAGGCAAGGTCATTGAGGCTGGCGCTGGTTCCGATCTGCGCAACTTTCAAGGTGTCGCGGCTGGAATCGATAATGCGCCCGTCCTCAATCAAAAAGGCCTCGACCTCATAACGGCCCTTGGGCACGTTCGAGGGCACATAAAGCACAGTTTTAAAGAAGTTCGGATGCAGAAACTCGATCTTCTTGGGCTTGAGCGGAAATAGTCCCTGCTTTTGCTTGCTGCGGATCAGGGCTTCGTGAAAGCTGCCGATACGCGCATCATCCTCGCGCACATTCATGGCACGAAATGTCATGCCGCTCAGGCCTATGCCCTCGCGCGTCAATACATCCTGCGGGGCAATCTGGCTTTCGGGGCGGCTCAGGGCATAATCGTAATACAACGGCACATCATGGAAATCTATCCATTCGCCCGTGACCCACATGCCCATGAACTGGCCTTTTTTACGAACGGTAATATCGCGCTCCGGCCCACGCACCACGATGGCCACATCGCCCGCATGATTTTTTGTCCCATACAAAACCACAAAGCCGCCGTTAAATCCGGTGGTGATATCGACATGATCCTGCGCCAGATCAATCGCCATGCCTTGCTGGGCCTTGGCGGAAGTAACAGGCGTGAGGATCAGCAGCAAAAATAAGGCGCGGGCAATGAACATGAGATCCCTACCCGCTCCATACCACGGTGGAATACAGCTCCACCGGCTCGATAAACAGCTCCAGCGCCAGCCTGAAGCTCACCGCCAGCACTAAAATAGCCAGCGTAATCCGCGCATGAAGCGGCTTGATATATTTGGCAAAGACCACGCCGAACTGTGTGCCGATCACCCCGCCAACGATCAGAATCCCGGCCAGCACGATATCCACCGTGTTATTCATCGTGGCATGCATCAGCGTGGCCGAGGCCGTGATGAATATCATCTGAAACAGCGAAGTCCCGGCCGCCAGAATAGTCGGCATCCCCAGAATATAGATCATGGCCGGGACAATCAGGAATCCGCCGCCAATCCCTAAAATCGAGGCCAGAATACCGCCGACAAATCCAATCCCGGCAGGAACAAGGGCGCTGATATACAGCTTGGAATGCGGAAAGCGCATCTTGTATGGCAGACGCGAGAGGATCGGCGAGACGCGAAACGCATTAAACTCACTGCTCATCTTTTTCTTGCGGAAGGTGGTCATCAGACTTTCATAGAGCATCATCAGACCAATCCCGCCCAGCAGCAGCACGTAAAGCAGCGATACCGCAAAATCAATCTGCCCCAGATATTCCAGCATCCGGAAAATCAAAATACCGACAAATGAACCGATCACACCGCCGCCCAGCATCACGCCGCCGATTTTGACATCAACATTGCCGCGCTTGAAATGCCCCATGGACCCGGCTACGCCGGATGCCACCAGCTGGCTGGACTGCGTGCCCACGGCCACGGCCGGCGGAATACCCATAAAAATCAGAAAAGGTGTTGTCAGAAAACCGCCGCCCACGCCGAAAATCCCAGACATAAAACCGACAATCCCGCCCAGCAGCAAAACGCTCTCGGCAGCGATTGATAATTCAGCAATGGGTAAATAAATCTGCATAACCGGACATGGGAGCGCCGCTTGGGAAAAGGCGAGCGCCTTTATCACTCCACAATGCCTGATATAACCCTGAAGGGCAAGAATGATCGGGGAAAAACTTTAGTATTTTTCGCGGCCGAAATCTTCATCGCCGCGCACTTGCACCTGGCGATCATAGAAATTGCGGTAATAGCCGTTCTTGGCTTCGTTGATCTCCTTGCGGAAATCGACGGATTTTACCACGCTCAGGAAAGACTGGTGCCATTTGTGGTAGGCATGAATCTCGGCCGAGCATTCCATGATATAGGCCTTGCCGTTATAAAGCGCAGCAATCATCAGGGCGCGCTTGTCCATCTTTGGACCCACCGCATTGGTATAACGGGCGGCGGCATAACTGCCGAACCCGCGTCCAAAACCGGTGTAATTATCGCTGACCGTCTCGATGGTCACATCATCATATTCGCCTAAGTAATCATTCCAGAATGCCCAGCTATACTGGATTTTCGCGACATGCTTATCCAGATATTCCGGGTAAATGATGAAACGCTTGTCCTCGCGCACGCGCAGGCGGCAAATGGCGTGATCGTTTACGCTGGGGGCCTGAACGGCATAAATGTCATCCGTGCGCTGATTATGCATTGGCGTCCAGCGATCCGGGTAGGTAAAGGACATGTTCGTCTCGGCATCTTCCCAGAAGAACACCTCCGCCGAGGCCGGCGCGGTCATAACGGTAAGAGCAAGAACGGAAAGGGCTAATTTTCTGAATGACATGGCAAGGAACCTGAAACCGAATATAGAAACAAATATCAATTTCAAATTATGACCGAAATTTTGAATATCCGCCACCCTGAAAAAAAATTTACTCGCACCCTGTTTCCCCCGCGAAAGCGGGGGCCTGCCTTAGAACGCATTATGGATCCCCGCTTTCGCGGGGAAAGCAGACGGCGGCGCGATCAAATTTTCCAGAAACCCATCAGTTTCTCAACCTCATCCAGCGTCTTGACCGCCAGCGCATTGACCTTTTCGTTTCCAGCCTTCAGCACCGCATCAATCTGGGCGGGGTCGGCCATCAGCGCGCTCATGCGCTTGGTGATCGGCTCCAGATGGGCCACAGCCACATCGACAAAGGCGGGCTTGAACGCGCCAAAGCCCTGCCCGGCGAATTGTTTCAGCACGTCTTCACGGCTCATATCAGCCAGCGCCGCATAAAGCGTCACAAGATTCTTGGCCTCCGGACGGCCATCGAGGGCCTCCATATTGTCGGGCAGCGCCTCGGCATCAGATTTGGCCTTGCGGATTTTCTGGGCGATCATATCCGCATCATCGGTCAGGTTAATGCGGCTCATATCGCTTTCGGCGGATTTGCTCATTTTCTGCGATCCATCACGCAAGCTCATCACGCGCGGCGCGGGACCGGTAATGACGGGCTCAGGCTGGGGGAAGAAATCAACGCCATATCTTGTGTTAAACGTCGCCGCCAGATCGCGCGCCAGCTCCAGATGCTGTTTCTGGTCCTCACCCACCGGCACATGTGTGGCCTTGTAGATCAGGATATCGGCGGCCATCAGAACGGGATAGGCAAATAATCCAAGACCTGCGCGTTCCTTGTCCTTGCCGGCCTTGTCCTTGAACTGGGTCATGCGCTCCAGTTTCCCCATCTGCGCCATAGTGGCAAACAACCACATCAGCTGCGAATGGCCGGGCACGGCTGACTGCACGAAAATTGCAGATTTATCAGGATCAATCCCGGCGGCGATATAGGCGGCAGCAATCTCGCGCGTCGCGGCCTTCAAGCCATCGCGCTCGTAAGGAACCGTAATCGCGTGCAGATCGACAACGCCATACAGACATTCAGCGCCTTCGTTCTGGAACCGCACCCAGTTCTTCAGCGCCCCAAGATAATTCCCAAGGTGAAGATGGCTGGTGGGTTGCATGCACGATAATATGCGTTTCATCGGTGTTTTCCTTTTCTATTCCGGTGTTTTAGCGCGAAGAGCCTAAGAAGCGAAGCATTTTTTAAATTGCGCTTGGTTACCCCCTCGCCTTTTGCTAGGTTTAGATCATGCAAAACCCTAAAAACATGCGCCGGGATACGGCTCTGGTCCATGCGGGCCGCAAGCCTGAAGATTATCACGGCGTGGTCAACCCGCCGCTGGTACGGACCTCCACCATTCTTTATCCCAATCTGGCGGCCTATGAGGATAAAAACCACCGCTACCGTTATGGGCGGCTCGGCAACCCGTTAAGCGATTCCTTTGAACGCGCCATCGCCGATCTTGAGGGCGGCTTTGACGCCATCTCCTGCCAAAGCGGCATGAGCGCAATCACCACTGCCCTGCTTTCCTTCCTCAAAACCGGCGATCATCTGCTGGTGGCCGATACCTGCTATCCGCCGGTGCGGGATTTCTGCCGTAACATCCTTGCCCGCATGGGTGTGGAAACCGAATATTACGACCCCATGGCGGGGATCGAGATTGAATCCCTGATCCGCCCGAACACGGCTGTAATTTACATGGAATCTCCCGGCTCCGGCACGTTCGAGGTCATGGATGTGCCCGCCGTGGCGCGTCTGGCGCGCAACAAGGGCGTGGTGACCATCATCGACAACACATGGTCGGCTGGAATCCTCTTTAACCCCATCAAGCACGGCGTGAATGTCTGCCTGCAATCGGCCACGAAATATATCGGCGGGCACAGCGATATCAATCTGGGCGTTATTGTCGCGGCGGACGAGGAAACATTCGCCCGCCTGCGCCAGATGTCATGGGATTTGGGCGTCTGCGCGGCGGCGGAAGATTTGAACCTTGCGCTGCGCGGCCTGCGTACACTGACCACCCGCATGAAACAAAACGCCGCCAATGCACAAGCGGTAATGGACTGGATGGCGGGAAGACCGGAAATTCAAAAGCTCTATCACCCTTCCCTGCCCGGTCATAAAGGGCATGATATCTGGAAGCGTGATTTTACCGGCGCGAACGGCATTTTCAGCTTTCTTTTAAAACCCGCCCCGCGCGAGGCTGTTCATTCCTTTGTTGATGCGCTCACTCTTATTCCCATCGGCTCGTCATGGGGCGGTTATGAAAGCCTGCTCCAGCCGCAATACCCCGCAAAAATTCGCAGCGCTGTACCCTGGACAGAAAATGGCGCGCTGCTGCGCTTCCAGATCGGATTCGAGGATCCGGCCGATCTGATCGCCAATATCGAACAAGCCCTCAAAATCTTTAACAGTAACGCGTGATAATCACCCATGACCGCCATCAAGAATTACTACGAATACCTGCCCAAAAACAAAACCCAGCCCAAACAGCTTGTCATCCTGCTGCACGGTCTTGGCTCGAACGGCCGCGACCTGATCACGCTTGCGCCTTACTGGGCGGCGGCGCTGCCTGATGCGGCCTTTGTTTCGCCGGATGCGCCCTTTCCTTGCGATATGGTTCCGCCCGGCTATCCCGATTCCTTCCAATGGTTCAGCCTCCAAAGCCGCAACCCCAAGGATATGCTGGAAGGCGTGCGCATTGCTGCGCCCATCGCCATGGCCTTTATTGATGAACAGCTGGACCGTTTCAAATTAAGCGCCGATAAATGCGCGCTGGTGGGCTTTTCACAAGGCACGATGACCTCGCTATATCTGGCGCAGCACTATAAACAGGCGCTCGCCGGGGTGCTGGGTTATTCCGGGGCGCTGCTCTGGGATCCTGCCAAGGCCCCGCTGCACAAGCCTCCTGCTCACATCATCCATGGCGAGGCCGATGATGTCGTGCCCTTGGCGGCCTATCACATGGCAAAAGAAACATTGGAAGCACAAGGCTTTGCCGTCTCAGGCCACACCACCCCCGGCTTGCCGCATTCCATCGACAATAAAGGCATAGAATCGGGCAGCGAATTCCTGCAGAAAATCCTCTTATAAGTCGCCGCTACATTAGCGTTAACTCCGTATTAACTAAAATATAGATAAAATTTTAGATATATTCGATGCAAATTTTAAAGAGCGGATTTGCAGGGGCGCACAGAGGGGTTAAAATGAAGGTTAAAACACTGTTATTACTGGGGATTACATCAGGAGCGCTGCTTCTGATCATGGGCGGCATCAAGCAAGCCTATGCGGGAGATCTTCTGATCAGCGCCGGAAACGGGCAGCTTGAGGAAGTTCTGAAAGGCGCAGCCTCCACACAGACAGCCGATGACGAAAGCACCACGCAAGCGGTGATTATCGAGCCTTCGGCAGGGTAAAAAATTTCACAAGGCTTTGAAGGGCAACACAAAGCATAAATGGCGGCTCCCTCTACCAGGGCCGCCATTTTCTTATCCGGCTTGACTTCCCCGCCCATGGGCGTAAAACTCCCTTCCATGAAGCTGCTGGTTCATCTGTTTGTCATGATCGCCATGGTAACGGCCGGAATTTCCCCGGCCTGCGCCTTTATTGGCGGCCGTATGCACCAGATTGAAATCTGCAAGGCTGATGGCAGCGTTGAGATTATCTCCGTCCCTGCCGATCAAGCCCCGGATAACGGCCAGCAGGATCAGCACCACCAGCTATCGGCCGATGATTGCAGCTTCTGCGCCCTGTCTGCCTATGGCAAGGCTCTTAAAAGCGCCGCTGCCGCTATCCCCTCCCCGCTGCTGCGCCATGACGCGCTGGCAACCGAGGCTATCACCTTTACCCGTCCCGCAACCTTATCTTCCTTTGATGCAACCGGCCCGCCTTCATACGTCGCATAAATTTTCTACACATGCGAAATATGAAGGATATTTATTATGGCTTCCGAAGCTGCCGCTGGCTCGCTGTCCAGCACATTCAACAAACTTAATCACTGGCGACATAATCTGATGGATTTCACGATGATCGTGGGCGCAATCGGCCTTGTCGTGGCATCCGGCGGGTCGATGGGCCTGCTTGATCCCATCGGTATTTTTGCCCAAATGCATTTCCCCAGCATGGAAAGCCTGGCGGCAATCCCCGATTTCCTGACTGGCGCGTTCCAGTCCGTGGCCGATGGCACGCTGCTGACCAGCACCGCCAGCGTGGCTGCCGATCCGCATGCCATGCATGCCGTGGCTGAAACCGCCGCGCATACCGTTCACGCGGCGGCCGAAGCCTTCACCTCGGAATGGGACTGGTTCGCCAGCCTCGCAGATCCGGTGCGCGATCAGATGATTACCGATGCCGCCACATTTGGCATGCCTTTGCAGGACTACATCGCCGATTGGTGCGCCCAGCAAAATATCCTAAGCGCCGCCGCCCCCGGACTTTAACGATACAAAAGAAAGATAAAAATCATGACCAACCTTTCCCGCCGCAACTTCATGGGCTCTGCCCTTGCCTCTCTTACACTCGCCGCACCATTCGCGGCGCAGGCCCATGGCACGCTGCACAGCCATCCGCCCAAGCCCGCCGCCCGCGCCAATCTCAGTCTTGATGATCGCTTCTCTGTCCTCAAAACAGCCAATGGCGATAACTTCAACCCTGAGAATTTGCGCGGCAAGCCGACTATCCTCTTTTTCGGCTTCGCCAGCTGTTCCGATATCTGCCCGACCGCCATGGCAAACATCCAACAAGCCCTTGAGGAATCCGGCAATCCGGATTCGCATAACGTGGTACTGATTACCACTGTTCCCGCGCATGAATCTGCCGAGACAACGCAAAGATTTCTGGATTACTTCTCCGAAGATTTTATCGGCCTTGCGCCTATTGCAACGGATAACGGCATCTTCCACCAATCCGCCTCTGCCGTAGAAGAACAGGCCGCATCCGTGAATGAAATTTACGAGGCCTTCGGCGTGATCCGCGATGGCCATCATTCGCCCTTTGCGTATTTAATGGATGAACAAGGGGAATTTGTGCGGATTTTCTCAACGCAGGATTATACGCCTACCATGATCCCGGATGCGCCCGCGCCTTGAAACGGCGACTACCACTTCTCCGGGCGCGGTTCGTGCGGCATGATTTTTTCAACCGCCTCTGCAATGGCTTCAAGCTCTTGCATGTCATCAATAGCGGTGGTCTCGATCACCGGCTTGACCTCATCCTCGGCCTTGCGCTTGTTGCTGTCCAGCACCGCCTGATGGAAAGCCAGCGGCGAGGCGGATGATTGCAGCATACGCTCTGGCTCCGGCTGCGGCGTAGCCTGCGTTTGCAGGACATGGGCCTGCTGCTTGAGGGATGGCATAGCAACAGCGGGCGATCCTTGCTCCGGCTGCGGCGCTGGGGCTTGCGGCGGCACAGGCGAATCCGCAGCAACATCAACGCCCATCTGCACAGTCAGTTCGCGCTGTAATTTTGGTGCCTTGCGGCCCGGCGGCTCGACATAGCTCACAGGGATAGACCAGTCCGGCGTCTTGTCGCTGAAACGTTCCTTGACGATCTGGCTGACGCGCATCTTGTAATCTTGCTTGATATCGCTGTGCAGATATTGCCACGCGCGCGCGATCACCGTCATGAAATGCGGGCTGCGCGAGAGCGAGAACCATAACAGGCGGTATTGATGGATCGGAATGAACTTGATGTCGGTTGCCTGAAACATGCTCATCGGCGCGGTCACGGCAAAAGGATAGATACGGTGCGCGGTCACGCCGACATGGTTGAAATAGCTCTCGCCGAGTTTCAGCACCATCTCCGGCGGGACGCCGAACTGATCGGCAACAAACTGCTTGAGCTGGCGCAGATTGGTTATTTCTTTCGGGATATTAAAGCTCGGCGCGCGCAATGTCGCCCCGCTCCCCTCATGACGCTGGGGGACAGGCAGATAATCCGTCGTGAACCCGGCATAAATCTCATCCTTCATGCCCTTGGAAAGCGGTATAACAATGGCGGTGTTGATCGTCTTGGTGTCGGAGACGATAAAATCAAGATTATCCGCGCCAAGACCTGTCTCTGCGCCCTGCGCGAGACCTTCTTCGATAAAGACGGAATTGACAGTCCGCAAATCACCCGCCGTACCTTTGACTTCCTTAAAGCGAGAATCCTGCTGCGCGATCATTTTCAGGATATCGGGCACTTCTTTCTTTAACTGCACTTTTTGCTTCTGAACCTTGATCTCGCGGCTAGTCCATGTCTCGGCCTTGAGGCCCAGTTTTTCGTAGAGAGAGAGGATCTGCAGCTCAAGGCGCGAATTGGGGATCATACCCACCGTGATGGCATTTAATATCTGCTGCGCGTCAAACTCGCGCACATCGCCCTGGGATTGGAACTTGCCGTTATGCGCGGCCATCTTTTTGGGCTGGACGGGCTTTTTGTTACGCTCGACATCCAGATAATAAGTGTAGATGCGCTCATCGATATAATCCGGCGCGGGATAATAATCCGGGCCATGAACAAGGATCGCGTTATTGCGGGGCTTCAGCGCCAGATAATCGCGGGCAAATCGCACCGTGTTCTTCACGTCAAATTCGCCCATGGCCAGAATTTCGTTAGAATCCACGGTCACGGCCTCGACCATGTGACCCGACCAGATTTTGGAATCAATGTTAAAACCGTTACGCGGTACGGAATTGGCAATGCCGCGGGCAATGCCATCATGCAGATAAATCTTCAGGCGGCCTTCGGCATTGATGTTATAGGGTATGACCTCGGCCGGGCGGAAAGAACGGCTGACGACATCCACGATCTGGCCGGTATGCTCATTACGCATTGCCGAAACCTTGAGCGATGAATTGCTTTTATCAGACGGGCGGCGCTCCTCGATACGCAGGCTTTTCCGGTCGGGCAGTTTCTGCGCCACCGCGATAAAGCCTGTCGGCGGATGCCCCAAAGGCGTGCCGTCATCCTTGTAGAGGCGGAATTTTCCTTCAAAATTTTCCTCGATATAATCCTCATCCCAATGCGGGCCTGAATAATTCACGCGCGCGCCAAGCCCGCGCAGTTCTTTCCTGAATTCATGCGGCGTGAATACGGTATATTCAACCGGCAGGCGCTTTTCCCATTGCTCGCGCTCATCCTTACGCATGATGAACTCATACGCCCATTTATACGGCAGGCGGAACAGGCGCGTGCTGGGGAAGCGCGGCGGGAGCTCTTCGAGGAAAAATCCGCTGATGCCTGATTCTTTCTGCGGTTTGGCATGCTGGGAATACCAGATCAGAAGATCGGCTTCTGATAATTTATCCAGCGCCGTGCCCTCGCTGGGCTTATCCACCATCTCGATCCAGACATAATCATCCGCTGGCGGCCTTGCATAGTCGCGGATATAAATCAGCCCGCCGGGCTTGAGCATCTTGAAATGCCGCGCCAGAACCCCGCTCACGATGCGGTCATTATACCGGGATTCCGAATAGACGTGATGCAGGACATGGGCATCAATAATCGCATCGACTGACCCTTCGGCCAGCAGGTCATCGGCAGCAATATCACCCTGACGGTATTCAAGATTGTGAACCTGATAAAGTTCCTTGGCCTTGTTGATCAGGCGCTTGGACTTATCAATCCCGATAAAGCGCAGATTGGGATGCAGCACCGCCATGCAAAACACCAGCAATCCATCCTCGCAACCCATATCCACCACTTTCGCGCCTTCAGGCAGCAAAAGATGCGCCATGGTAAACCATGCCTTTTTAATGATGGCCTGATCGACATCCCGCAGCAGCACATCGCGCTGCTCGAAATATTCATCAAGGCTATGGGTTGAGTAATCGGAATCCACGTGTTCTTTGTCTTCTTCGTCTTTATCTTCAAATCGGTCAAACGGATCATTCGCCGGGCCGGGCGGCGTTGGCGATTCCGCCGCCGCCTTGCCTTCGTCCTGAGGTTCGGGCCGGGGTTTTTCCCCGGATTCTGTCTTTAGTTTACCAAATAAATCCTTCATGCGCCTTAGATATAGACCTCCGGTGACGTGCGGGCAAGCATGTAGCACCCCAATATTAAGTCATGGAATATAACAGAAATCCTTATATTATGCAAAATCTAATGTGTCCCGGCTTTACAGACCCTTTTGCTTGTGGCTGGATAGGGCCATGCCATCAAATCCAGCCCGTAAAATCATGCTCTCCGCGCTCAACGCCGCCCTGCCCGCGCGCTGCGTGGTCAGTGGCCAGCCTGTGGACCGGCAAGGGATGCTGGCCCCGCATGTCTGGGCGGCCATGGATTTCATCAATCGCCCCTATTGCGACACCTGCGCCCTGCCCTTTGATTTCGAGGCCGGGGATGAGACGCTCTGCGGCGATTGCCTGCAAGACCCGCCGGCCTATGGCAAGATGCGCGCGGCGCTCAAATATAACGAGGCCAGCCGCGATCTGGTGCTGGGGTTCAAGCATGGCGACCAGACCCATGCGGCACTGGCCATGCTGCCCATGCTGCGCCGGGCGGCGGATGATCTGCTGGCGAGGGCTGATTGCATCGTGCCTGTGCCGCTGCATCGCTGGCGGCTGTTTGTCCGGCGCTATAATCAGGCCGCAATCATGGCGCATTATCTGGGGCGGGATGTGCAAAAACGGGTCATGGCCGATGCGCTGATCCGTAAACGCGCCACCGCCTCTCAAGGCCATCTCAGCACGGCTGAGCGTGAGAAGAACGTCAGCGGCGCCTTTGCCCTCAATCCGCGCCGCAAAACTATGATAGCCGGGAAAAATATCCTGCTGATTGATGATGTCTATACAACCGGGGCCACGATCCGCGCCTGCACGAAAACCCTTATCAAAGGCGGGGCGGCCCGTGTCGATGTCTTGACTTTGGCGCGCCGGATGCGAGATTAGACAATAGCCATGACAGCCGTCCTTTTTGATATGAATGCCCGCCGCCGGGCTGCCGCCCGCGCCGCGCCGGTCTTTGATGGATTTGATTTTCTGATCCGCTGGGCCGAGAACCAGATTCTTGATCGCCTTAGCCTCATCAAGCGCCATTACCCGCGCGTTCTTGTTATGGGCGGCCCGGCCAGCCCTGAATTTCTGCAATCCCTGCGCGATACCTACGGGGCGGCGCATATTACCGGGCTGGATTGCATTGCCCGCCCCCTCAACGGCCTCGATGCAAAGGCCGTGGGCGAAGAAGATTTCCTGCCCTTCGGCAGCGCGCAATTCGATCTTGTGATCGGGCTGATGAGCCTGCACAAGGTCAACGACCTGCCCGGCGCGCTGATCCAGATCCGCCGCACCTTGAAACCTGATGGCCTGTTTCTGGCAGGCATGGCGGGCGGTGAGACTTTGCATGAACTCCGCCATGTGATGACCGAGGCCGAGATTGAGATCAAAGGCGGCCTGTCCCCGCGCATCTATCCTTTCGCCACAAAACCGGATATGGGCGGGCTATTGCAGCGCGCGCAATTTGCCCTGCCTGTGGTGGATTCCGAAATCCTGCATGTGACCTATACGGATATGTTTGCGCTTGTCCGGGATCTGCGCGGCATGGGCGGCGGGAACATTATCACGGCGCGGGCGCGTACCAATCCGGGGCGGGCGCTGTTTTTCCGCGCTGCCGAGCTTTATGCCCGGAAATTCAGCGATACGGATGGCCGCATCGAAGCCACCGCCGAGATTATCTTTGCCCTCGGCTGGGCCCCGCATGAAAGCCAGCAACAACCGCTAAAGCCGGGCAGCGCGCAAAGCCGCCTTGCCGATGCCCTTGATACAACAGAAACCCCAGCCGGAGAGATCGCAGGATCATGACCCTGACCATCGACATCGTTCCTATCCTCAAAGACAATTACGCCTATGTCCTGATGGACAATGAAACGCGCAAGACCGCCATTGTCGATCCCGGTGAATCGGCCCCGCTGGCGCATCATCCGCGCATTCAGGACCGCCCGCCCTTGATGATCCTGAATACGCATCACCACGGCGATCATGTGGGCGGCAATAAAGATCTGGCCGTGTTTCACCGCTGTCAGGTCATGGGCCCCAAGCTTGAGGCTGATAAAATCCCAGCCTTCACCCATGGCTTGAATGGCGGCGATATGGTCTGGCTGGGCGCAACGGCGCTTCAGGTGATTGCAACGCCGGGTCATACGCTGGGGCATATCTGCTTTTATGATCCAGCGTCCAAAATCCTGCTGGCCGGGGATACGCTCTTTTCTATGGGTTGCGGACGCCTGTTTGAAGGCACATCGGAGATGATGTGGGAATCCCTGCAAAAACTCGCGGCCCTGCCCGGTGATACGCTGCTGTATTGCGGGCATGAATATACGCTCTCCAATGCCCGCTTTGCCCTGCATGTCGAGCCTGATAATCCCGATATCGCCGCCCGGATCGCCCAATGCGAGGCCCTGCGCGAGGACGGCCAGCCCACCCTGCCCGTCACGCTGGAGATTGAGAAAAAGACCAATCCTTTCCTGCGAGCTGGCTCTGCAAGCCGCTTTGCCGAGCTACGCACCCTAAAGGAGAGCTTTACTTAAGATTGAAAAATGCTATGTAAATGTTACATAACGACTTCTTTTTTGCATTTTAATATAAAGAAGGGTACAAATTCACCTCGCAGAGTGCGGACAGACGCCAATGCGGTAATAGAGACTAAAAAACTAATAAACTGATATAACAAAAACTGTAAACGCACATGTCTGCTTCCAAACTTGTAAAACCCGGCCCGGAACACAAGGCCACCTATCTGGCCGCCATGAAGGAATTTCATGCTGAAGGTCGCTATAAATTCCTGAACATGGACGAGCTGACCGTCAATTTTGACGATTTCATCGCCAAGCTCAATGATGGCAAGCGCCACCTGCACAAGCCTTATGCCGACTGGGTCGAGCAAGTGCCCGAAAGCGTTTTCTGGCTGGTAAAGGATAATGAATTTATCGGCACATTCAATGTGCGCCACCGCCTCAACTGGCATCTGGAGAAATGGGGCGGCCATATCAATTTCGTGATCCGCCCGTCCATGCGCGGCAAGGGCTTTGGCAAAAAAATCCTGCAAAAGGGCATGCCCTATGCGTGTTATCTGGGTATTGAAAAGGCGCTGCTGACCATCAAGCCGGAGAATATCCCCGCGATCAAGATCGTCGAGCATTGCGGCGGCGTATTCGAAGACCAGACCGAAGCCACCGACAAATTCCCCGCCCGCCGCCGTTACTGGCTGGATTGCCGCTAGGATAATCAAGCCGCCCATGAGCTCCAGCAAATCTCCCTATCCTTCAGCCAAAAGACCGGGCGGCCCGCGCGGCGGTTCTTCGCCGTCTGCGCCGAAAAAAACAAAAACACCGTCCTCGCGTTCGCCCAAAAAGAAATCCACGCCCAAAAGTAAATCCAGGCGCCGCTGGCCGGGTCTGGGCTGGCTGGGCCGCCTGCCGGCGCGGCGGATCCTGCGCTTTGGTATTCTGACATCCCTGTGGTGCGGAGTGGCGCTGATGGGCCTGCTGGCATGGTATGCGCGCGAATTGCCCGACATCACCAAAAGTGCCGCCTTCGAGCGCGAGACCTCGATCATCGTGCAGGCTGCTGATGGCACCGAGCTGATGCGCTACGGCGAGATCAAGGGCAAGAACCTCAATGTCGCCGATCTGCCGCCGCATCTTATCTATGCGCTGCTCTCGATTGAAGACCGCCGGTTCTATTCGCATTTTGGCGTTGATCCGCTGGGCCTCGCGCGCGCCTTTGTCGTGAACGCGGTAAACGGGCGCGTGGTGCAGGGCGGATCAACCATCACCCAGCAGCTCGCCAAAAATTTGTTCCTCAGCCACGAGCGCACCTTCAAACGCAAAGTACAAGAAGCCATGCTGGCCGTCTGGCTGGAGATGGAACTGACCAAGGATGAAATTCTCTCGGCCTATTTAAACCGCGTTTATTTAGGCTCCGGCGCTTACGGCATTGATGCGGCATCCGAACTTTATTTCGGCAAATCCGCCAAGGATCTGACATTACGCGAATCCGCCATGATGGCGGGCTTGCTGCAGGCCCCCTCGCGCTTTTCACCGCGCCGCAATCCCAATCTCGCCAATCAACGCGCCGATGTCGTGCTGGCCGCGATGGCCGATGCCGGTTACATAACCGAAGATCAGGCCAAGGGCCTGTCCGACCTGCCGCCCCGCCCGCCGCAAAAACCGGGCGCGGCCAATGCGGTGCGCTTCTTCACCGACTGGGTCGTGGATGGGCTGGATGAGCTGATCGGCACGCCGGAGACTGATATCATTGTTCGCACAACATTAAATGCCGCCATTCAGGACAAGGCAGAAGTTGTGCTGGCCTCTGCGCTGCGCTCCGAAGGGGTCAAGCGCGGCATTGGTCAGGGCGCTGTACTGGTGATGGGCTTTGACGGCGCGGTGCTCGCGCTGGTTGGCGGCAAGGATTATAACCAGAGCCAGTTCAACCGCATCACGCAAGCAAAGCGCCAGCCCGGCTCCTCCTTCAAGCCTTTCGTTTACTTAACCGCGCTTGAGCGCGGCATGACCCCCGATACCAACGTCATTGACGAACCCATCACCGAAGGCAAATATCGTCCCTCCAATTATGATGGCGATTATTACGGCGAAGTAACGCTGGAGACCGCGCTTTATCTGTCCCTTAATACGGTCGCCTACCGCCTGATCAAAACTTTCGGCCCTGATGCGGTGGTGAATACGGCAAAACGCCTTGGGATTATCTCCGCGCTCCAGCCTGATTTATCGCTGGCGCTGGGCACAAATGTCGTCACCCCGCTGGAGCTGACTTCAGCTTATGCATCCATTGCCAATGGCGGGTTCATGACCTTCCCCTTTGCGATCACGCAGGTGAAAGAAAAAGAAGGCAAAGTGCTTTACCAGCGCCCGGCCACCATCCCGACACGCCGTGTTATCGCCCCGCGCGAGGTTGGCATGCTCCAGCAGATGATGTCTCGCGTGACGCAATTCGGCACAGGTCAGGCCGCCGCGCAGAATTTCTTTGTCGCGGGTAAGACCGGAACCTCGCAGGAAAGCCGCGATGCATGGTTCGTGGGTTTCTCGGACAGGCTCGTCATGTCGGTCTGGATGGGCAATGATGATAACTCGCCCATGAAAAAAGTAACCGGCGGCTCCACCCCTGCCCGCGTATGGGGCCAGATCATGGGCTTTGCACAAGGCCAGCAAGGCGCGCCGGCCCAGCCTGTTGTATCGGGCGATGCTTCGGCCTCGATCGGCGGCAGCATCGAAGGGCTTATCTCGCGCCTTTTAACATCCGAAGAAGAGCAACCCGCCCCGCCGCGTTTTGAGCAGGATGATAACATCTTCAGCATCCCTCAGCCTGTTCCTGTTGTTGAGCAACGCGCCGAAGCGCGCCGCAATCAAAACAGCGATAGTGATTATACACCGCCCCAGCCGGAACTCCGCCCCGACAGCTTTAATCAGTAGCCTGTTCTTCACTCACGGGAAGGGCTTTGGGCGTCCGGCGGTTGGCCAGAAACTTTTTGATTTCCGATATCTTGATCACGCCAAGACCAAAGATCAGGCCAAAATAAACGCTGCCGCCTGCGCCCATCAGGATTGTCAGGCCGACAAGCTTATGCAGAGTCTCCTGCTCGAACAAACCAGCCAGCGCAAAAAAGCCACCGCCCAGAACCGCGCCCATGGCGCTTGATGAGATTATGATCCCGCGCGCGCGGATTTTGAACGCTTCATCGAATTTGGCTGATGGGTGATCGTGCAGAGCGCGGATATGCATCACAAATTGCAGCCATCCCGAAAGCCCCGTGGCCAGAGCAATCCCGGCCACGCCGATAAATTGAATAAAGATCACCGCAAAGACGATATTGGAGACCGTCCCCACAATGGCAATCCGCACCGGGCGCACTGTGTCCTGACGCGCCCAATGCGCGGTCGAAAACACTTTTGTGGTAATATAGGCCGGCAGGCCCAGCGCATACCCGGCCAGCACCCAGGCTGTCGCAACTGAATCCGCATGGCTGAACTCACCGCGCTCGAACAATGTCGTGATAATGGGATAAGGAATAATTATCAGCGCCACAGCCGCCGGCAGCGCCAGCAGCAGGCAATATTCAAAGGCGCGGTTGAACAGATCGCGCGATTCCGCGATATCGCCCCTTCCCATCGAACGCGAGAGCAGCGGCAAAAGGGCCGTGCCCACCGCAATCCCCACCATGCCCAGCGGCAATTGATTAAGGCGGTCGGCGTAATACAAATAAGAGATCGAACCTTCCGGCAGGAAGGATGCCATCATCATATCGGCGAACAGATTGATATGCATGACCCCCGCGCCCAGCATACCGGGGCCCATCAAGGCGAAAACGCGCTTGACCTTGTCATTGATAAAGGGCCGGGTCCACATAAACTTGAAATTGGACCGGCGGGCGCAAAGCCAGAGCCAGATAAGCTGCAGGATACCGGCGGCGAAAATCCCCCATGACAAGGCATGGCCCGCCGTTTCAAACATCCCGCTCATCAGCAGGAAAACAACCTGCGACATATTGAATATGACGGGCGCAAAGGCAAAGGGCGCAAAGCGGCCCAGCGCGTTCATCACCCCGCCCAGCAGCGCCGTCAGCGAAATAAACAGCAGATAGGGGAAAGTAATCCGCGACATCTCCACGGCCAGATCAAACCGGACCTCGCCATTCATAAACCCCGGCGCAATGGCAAACATCACATACGGCATGACCAGCATGATCAGGATCGAGAAAACCGATAACACACCGAACATGACAATAATCGCGTTTCCGGCGAAACGGTCGGCGGCCTCGCGCCCTTCCTTTTCCAGTGTCTCGGCATAAAGCGGAACAAAGGAAACGCTGAACGCGCCCTCGCCCGTGACGCGGCGGAAGAAATTGGGAAGCTTGAGCGCCACAAAAAACGCATCCGCCACCGGGCCAGCGCCTAGGATCGAGGCCGTAATAATATCGCGCACAAACCCCGCCAGCCGGGATAATCCCGTCAGGCCGCCCACCGTTGTCATTGCGCGCAAAAGACTCATATATAGTTGTTTAACACTCCGATTCATGATTTAAAAGCGGTCATGACACAAAACCCCGAAGGAAACTGGTTTGGCTACAAGGCCGTTGCCCCCGAAGATAAAACCGGGATGGTTCACGGCGTGTTTGATAACGTCGCGGCCAAATACGACATCATGAATGATTTCATGTCCGGCGGTATCCACCGCATCTGGAAGGATTATTTCGTGCGCCAGATCCGCCCCCGCGCCGGCATGTCATTTCTGGATGTTGCGGGCGGTACGGGCGATATTGCCTTTCGGATCCGCCGCAAGGCTGGCCCTACGGCCATTACGATATGTGACTTGACCGAAAAAATGCTCGAAGTCGGACGCGACCGCGCCGTTGATCGCGGCTGGGTGAATGATTTCAACTGGGTGACGGGGAATGCCGAAAACCTGCCCTTTGCCGATAACACTTATGATGTCTATACAATCGCATTCGGCCTTAGAAACGTGACGCGGATTGATAACGCACTGGCCGAGGCCTACCGCGTCCTCAAACCCGGCGGGCGGTTTTACTGCCTTGAATTCAGCCATGTCCGCAATCCGCTCCTGTCCAAGGCCTATGACCTCTATTCAGAAAATGTTATCCCCAGAATTGGGGCGGCCATCGCCGGTGACCGGGAAAGCTACCAGTATCTGGTCGAGAGCATCCGCCAGTTCCCCAAGCAAAAGGAGCTGAAATCCCGGCTGGAGAGCGCAGGCTTTACCCGCGCAGGTTATACCAATTTAAGTGCGGGAATCGCCTGCATCCACGTTGGACATAAACTTTAGCCATAAAAATTTGTCATAAATTTTAAAACAAGATCAAAGGCTTATAGTTTTTTATTGACAGGATGAAGGCTGGCGCGGCATGTTACGCCATCCTGTGAATTTCCGGGATTATATAAAATACTCAAGAGAGGATAATTTATCTATGAGCAACTTTACTAAATCCATCGTTTACTCCGGTATCGTACTGGTCGCCGGTCTGATCGCTGTTTTCACAATCTACAACAACATGTCGCCAGATGCTGCCAACAGCATGGGCGCGCTTGAGCCTGCCGCCGGTATGGAAAGCAGCATGCCTGAAGCCACAACAGAAGGCTTCACAGAAGCCAACACAACAGAAACAGCTGCTGACGTTGCTGTTGATGATGCTGCTGACGCTGCTGCCGCTCCTGCGACAGCTGAAGGCGTTGAAGCCGCTGTTGAAGCCGTTGAAGGCGCAGCTGATGCTGCCGCTGAAGCCGTAGCACCTGCTGCTGGCGAAGAAGCTGCCAAGGACGCCGCTGTTGAAGCCGCTGACGAAGCTGCTGCAGCCGTTGAAGAAGCCGCTGAAGGCGCTGCTGAAGCTGTAGAAGAAAAAGCAGCCGAGTAATCGCTTCTTTTTCATCCAAAATCTTAAAAAGCCCCGCTTTCACCGGCGGGGCTTTTGCTTTATGGTCGTTTCATTGTCATCCTCGGCAAGCGCGGGGCATGATTTGCCCCAAAGCGCAGAACGGGGATCCAGCATAAAACATGTGCGAAGCTCTGCTTCGCGCCTGCTCCCTGGATACCCGCATGCATTGCGCCGCTTTGCGGCTTCATTGGCGGGTATGACGAATTATGATATCTTGGTAGAAGATGACAAGACAAACTCTTGAAAACAAATCGGTTTTACTGGTGATCTCGGGCGGGATTGCCGCCTATAAATCACTGGAACTGATCCGGCTGCTCCGTAAATCCGGGGCCAGCGTGCGCTGCATCCTCACGCAAGGCGGCGCGCAATTTGTTACGCCTTTGAGCGTCTCTGCCCTTTCTGAAAACCCTGTCTATTCCGATCTCTGGTCATTAAAAGACGAAAGCGAAATGGGTCATATCCGCCTCTCCCGCGAGGCCGACCTGATCGTCATCGCCCCGGCCAGCGCGAACCTCATTGGCAAAATGGCGCAAGGGCTGGCTGATGATCTGGCCTCCACCACTTTGCTTGCCGCCAATAAACCCATTTTGATGGCACCTGCCATGAATGTGGAGATGTGGAATAACAAGGCTGTACAAGCCAATATTCAAGTTCTGCTTGATCGCGGCATTACACTCTGCGGCCCGCATGACGGGGCTATGGCCTGCGGTGAATTCGGGCCGGGCCGCATGGCAGAGCCGGAAGAAATCTTCGATCGCATCCTGTCCTTTTTTTTTGAACGCCCGTTAAAAGGGTTATCGGCCATCGTCACCAGCGGCCCGACCTTCGAGGCGATTGATCCTGTCCGTTACCTGGGCAATCGCTCCTCCGGCAAACAGGGGCATGCCATTGCCGCCGCGCTCTCTCATGCGGGCGCGAATGTCACCCTGATCCGCGGGCCTGTTTCCATTCCCGATCCAGCCAATATCCGCACAATCGCCGTTGAATCGGCAGCGCAAATGCTGGCGGCTTGTGAATCTGCCCTGCCTGCCGATATCGCCATCTGCGCGGCGGCGGTGAGTGACTGGCGCGCCGCCGATCCTTCCGCCCATAAAATCAAAAAGACCGGCCATCAGCCGCCTGCCCTCACGCTGACCGAAAACCCGGATATCCTGCAAATTCTTTCCACGCATCAAAACCGCCCGCGCCTTGTGGTGGGCTTTGCCGCCGAAACGGAAAACCTCATCGAAAACGCCCGCGCCAAGCGCCTCAAGAAATCCTGCGACTGGGTGCTGGCCAATGATGTGGGCGCGAACGATATTTTCGGGGCCGATAAAACGCATCTGCACCTGATCTCCGGCAATGACGCGCAGGATTGGGGCGCAATGTCCAAACGCGATGCCGCCGAGCGCCTGACCACCGAGATCATCCATCATTTCGGGCGGGGATAACTCCGCCCTTGCCCTTTGAATTTGCAGGGCATTCGCGCTATGAATCCTATATGGGAACAGCAACTGCGTTAAAAGACGAAACGGAGATCACCATATCCTCCGCGGATACGCCGATGATGGCGCAATACAAGCGTGTAAAATCAGAGCATCCAGACTGCCTTCTGTTTTACCGCATGGGTGATTTTTATGAGCTGTTCTTCGAGGACGCGCTGATTGCCTCTGCCATTCTCGACATTACCCTCACCAAGCGGGGCAAAAATCAGGGTGAGGAAATCCATATGTGCGGCGTGCCATTTCACGCCTGCGAGCCTTACCTCGCGCGCCTCATCAAGGCGGGGCACAAGGTCGCCATCTGCGAGCAATTAGAGACCCCCGATGAAGCCAAGGCGCGGATGAAGCGTGAAGGCAAACCCGCCTCCAAGGCTCTGGTGCGCCGGGAAGTCGGACGGATCGTCACCCCCGGCACGATTACCGAGGATCATTTGCTGGAATCCGGCAGCCATAATTACCTCGCCTGCCTTGCCCAGATCAACGGCGCTTACGGCCTGGCGTGGGTGGACTTATCCACAGGTTCATACAAGGTTCAGCCACAGGCCGATTTTACGGAGGCCCTGCGTGCCCTGAATGCCATCAATCCGGCAGAAATTCTGGCCTCCGATCATTTGCGGGGTGAAATAAACAGCGCCGCACCTGATGTGCAAACACGCATCACCTATCAAGCGCGCAGCCTTTTTGATTCTGCCAATGCCGCCGAACGTCTCTGCCGCTATTACGGTGTGGGATCGCTGCAATCTCTGGGCAGTTTTTCACCGGCTGAGCTATCCGCCTGCGGGGCGCTGCTCGATTATATCGACCGCACGCAAAAGGGGAAAATCCCCTATCTCGCCAAACCGCAAAGCGTTTTATCCGCCGGCATCATGCAAATCGACCCGGCCAGCCGCCGCAATCTCGAACTCATCCGCACAATGGCAGGCGAGCGCAAGGGCAGCTTGCTGGATTGCATCGACCGCACATCCAGCCCCGCCGGATCGCGTTTGCTGCAATCCCATCTCGCCCAGCCGCTGACCGATATTGACGAGATAACCGCAAGACTGGACCGCGTCAGCGCCTTTTGCCACGACACCAAACTCCGCGAAGCGGCAACGGATCATCTACGAGCCATGCCCGATATTGAACGCGGACTCTCAAGGCTGACGGCCGATCGTGGCGGGCCGCGTGATCTCCTGATGATCCGTGAAGGGCTGGTGCAGGCCGAGATCATTCGCGCATTGCTGCAATCCGCGCCGCAGGCGCAAATCCCCTTTGGCGATCAGATAAAATCCCTGCGGCAAAGCCCGGATCTGGCCGCCTTGCAAGATAGCCTCTCGAAAGCCATTACTGAAAATCCGCCCTTTCTGGCGCGGGATGGCGGGTTTATTGCGCCGGGCTATTCCCCCGCCCTTGACCAGCTCCGCACCCTGCGCGATGAAAGCCGCCGCCTGATTGCCGGCCTGCAATCCAAATA
Source organism: Alphaproteobacteria bacterium (assembly GCA_035911135.1). Lineage (GTDB taxonomy): Bacteria > Pseudomonadota > Alphaproteobacteria > Micavibrionales > Micavibrionaceae > JAMHWD01. Next base: position 140,926 of record JAMHWD010000015.1, read on the forward strand.
TCAGGCCGACACCGGGATTGACCGCCTAAAAATCACCTATAACAACGTGCTGGGCTATTTCATCGAAATCACCGCCAAACAGGCCGATGCGCTGCTCGCCCGTAAAGCCGAAGCCGGCAATCCTTACATTCACCGCCAGACCACCGCGAATGCGGTTCGCTTTACCACCACCGAACTCAATGATCTGGAACGCGACATCGCCAGCGCTGCCGAGAAGATGCTTGCGCTGGAGCTTGAGATTTTCAGCCAGATGAAAGAGGCCGTTGCCGCTAACGCCGATGCGCTTTCCTGTGTTGCGGGGGCGCTGGCGGCGATTGATGTGGCGGCATCCCATGCCACGCTCGCCGCTGATTACAATTACTGCCGCCCGGAGCTTACCCTTGGCACAGATTTTTCCATCACCAAGGGCCGCCATCCGGTGGTGGAACAGGCGCTTCGTGATACACATACCGCCTTTGCGCCCAATGATACGGCGCTTGAAAACCCGCAGAGCCTTTGGCTGCTGACCGGGCCGAATATGGCGGGTAAATCGACTTATCTCAGGCAGAACGCGCTGATCGCCATTCTCGCGCAGATTGGCGCCTATGTCCCGGCCCAGCGCGCCGTGATCGGCCTGATCGATAAAGTCTTCAGCCGCGTGGGCGCGTCCGATGATCTGGCCCGCGGGCATTCAACCTTTATGGTGGAGATGGTGGAGACCGCATCCATCCTTAATCAGGCCACGCCGCGCAGCCTTGTCATTCTGGATGAAATCGGGCGCGGCACGGCGACCTTTGACGGGCTCTCCATCGCATGGGCCTGCGTTGAACATCTGCATGATGTGAACCGCTGCCGCACCCTTTTTGCGACGCATTACCATGAATTAACGGCCCTGACCTCCCGCTTGCAAAACCTCGCCTGCCACAGCATGGCGGTGAAGGAATGGCAGGGCGATATCGTCTTTTTGCATCAGGTCATCGGCGGCGCGGCTGATCGGTCTTACGGTATCCATGTGGCCAAGCTGGCCGGCCTGCCGGATGCGGTGATCACCCGCGCGCGCGCAGTGCTGGACCTTCTGGAAACCAGCGAGCAATCGGGCAGCCTCTCGAAACTTACCGATGATCTGCCGCTGTTTTCGGTCGCCGAGCCGGCGCAAAAACCCTTATCCGGCGCGGAAAGCCTTCTGCAGGACATCAACCCGGATGACCTCTCCCCGCGGGAGGCACTGGAATGGGTTTACAGGCTCAAGGCCGCTCTTTAAAACCGCGTCATTACACGGCCTTAGTCCGTGTAATCCATGGATCACACGCATGAAACGTGTGATGACGGCATTGACATTGCCCGAAAAATAACCATAAACCATACTCATGACCAAACTGCAATTCGATCACCCGGAACCCGGACAAACCCATAAAACTGACGCCGTCATTATCGGCGCTGGCCCTTGCGGCCTCTTTACCGTGTTTGAAATGGGCCTTCTGGATATGAAATGCCATCTGGTGGATATTCTGGACCGTCCGGGCGGCCAGTGCGCCGAGCTTTACCCTGAAAAGCCGATCTATGACATTCCGGCATGGCCCGTGATTACGGGGCAGGATCTGACCGACCGCCTGCTGGAGCAGATTGCCCCGTTCAAACCCGTTTTTCATTACCAGCAAATGGCAACATCGCTGGAGCAAACATCAGAAGGACGCTGGCTGCTCAAGACCGATATGGATACCATCATTGATGCGCGCGTGGTGATTATCGCGGCGGGCGGCGGGTCTTTTATGCCCAAGAAACCGCCCATTCCGGATATTGAAAGCTATGAAGGCACATCGGTGTTTTATGCCGTTCGCAAGATGGAACCATTCCATGGCAAGGATCTGGTGATTGTGGGCGGCGGCGATTCTGCGCTCGACTGGACGCTGAATTTACAGGCTTACGCTAAATCCGTGACCCTCATTCACCGCCGCGATGATTTCCGCGCGCACCCGGACAGCGTCTCCAAGATGCGCGCCCTTGTAGCCGCGGGCAAGGTGCGCCTGATGATCGGACAGGTCAAGGAATTGCAGGGACAGGATGGAAAACTTTCTTCCGTGGTGGTCGAAGGCAATGACAAATCCCTCGAAACCATCACTTGCGATAACCTGCTGCCCTTCTTCGGCCTGACGATGAAGCTGGGGCCGATTGCTGAATTTGGCCTCAATCTGCATGAAAATCTCGTGCCGGTGGATACCGAAAAATTTGAAACCTCCACGCCCAGCATTTTCGCCGTGGGCGATATCAACTGGTATCCGGGCAAATTAAAGCTGATTTTATCGGGCTTCCACGAGGCCGCACTGATGGCGCGTCAGGCGTTTCGCTATATTCACCCTGATGCCCGGTTGAAATTTGAATACACGACCTCCAGCACCTCCTTGCAGAAAAAGCTGGATGTGGCGGAGCCCAAAGACAAAGTGGCGTGATCATAACGTCATTGCACGGCTCATCCGTGCAATCCATGGATCACATGCAAGAAGCATGTGATGACGAGAGAAACAATAAAAAGCGGCAGGCTCGATATCGAACCTGCCGTTTTTTTACTCTTAGATAGAATTATGCAATCGCATGAACCAGCGGTTCCACCAACCCCTCAACAGTGCCATAAACATCGACACCGGTATAAGCGGCCAAGGCTACCGAACCAACCATCAACGCACCATGCGTCAAAAGTCCGGCCGGATTGAATAATGCTGCTAAACCCGTTCCCGCGGCTGCTGTGGATGTTGGTTCCATGACAGTCCTCGGGTTATTTGTTTTTTTATGTTATCTGATATGCGTTTTACGCAGACCAGATTTGATAATATGGGCGGCGCAGCACAATCTGTCAATATAATTTGCAAATTATTTGCAAACAGCTTTTAAGCCGCCGCTTCGGCGGGACTACTCTTGGCTGTGGCCGCGAGATAGCGATCAGCCTCCAGCGCGGCCATGCACCCCATCCCGGCGGCGGTTACGGCCTGACGATACACATGATCGGTAACATCGCCGGCCGCGAACACACCCGGAATATCCGTCTGGGTTGTACCGGGTGTTGTCAGGATATACCCGCCCTCATCCATCGCCAACTTGCCCTTGAATATCTCGGTGGCCGGATCATGACCAATGGCCACGAACAAACCATCCGTTTTGAAATCGCTCACCTGCCCGGTCTTGATATTTTTCAGGACCAGCTTGGTCACGGAATCATTTTCACCCGCGATTTCCTCAATCACGCTATCCCACATGAATTTCACCTTGGGGTTGGCTTGCAGGCGGTCCTGCAAAATACGCTCGGCCTTCAACGAATCCCGGCGGTGGATAAGCGTCACAGAATTGCAGAAATTGGTCAGGAATAACGCTTCTTCAACGGCCGTATTGCCGCCGCCGACAATCGCGACATCCTTGCCACGGAAGAAAAACCCATCGCAAGTGGCGCAGGCTGAAACGCCCTTGCCGCGATATGTCTGCTCAGATGGGAGGCCCAGCCAGCGCGCCTTCGCGCCGGTGCAAATGACAATCGTATCGCCCGTATAAACCGTGCCGCTATCGCCAATCGCCTTGAACGGACGCGATTTAAAATCAACCTCGCGGATAAAATCGCTCGCCATCTCGGTGCCGACATGGGCGGCCTGGGCGCGCATCTGCTCCATCAGCCACGGCCCTTGGATCACATCGGCAAAGCCCGGATAATTTTCAACATCGGTCGTGATCATCAATTGACCGCCGGGATCTGCGCCTGTGACCAATAAGGGCTTTAAATTTGCGCGCGCTGCGTAAATCGCCGCCGTGTATCCGGCCGGGCCGGAGCCGATAATCAAAACCTTGCTGTGCTTTGTACTCATAAAAACAGTTCCACTCTTCAACAGAATAACGCCCCTAAAACTTACATAAGCCAAACGATATTCAAAGCAATATCTAATAGGCTCGGCGCTTTATCCAGCCTTGCTTTCGCTGCGCCGCGCCATGAGCATTTCCCGGATTTTATGCGCCACCTTCTCAGCATCGCGCAAAGGCTCATAGGCATAGGTTTCAATGGCGCCGCTAAATTCCCGCAAAGCCCCGGCTTTCTTGATGTTTCTATAAAGCCTATCAAATTTCTCCGACGCACCTTCCAGTGCCGCCACATAAACAGGCTTTCCGGCAGTGGCGGCTTCGGAAATCATGGACGCGCTGTCATTGGTGACAATCACCGCCTCGGCCAGCGCCAGAAACGCGAAATAAGGATTATCGCCCTGCCCGTCCCAGACGTAAATCCGCTCGCCTTTCAGACCCTCATGAAACAGGGCGGCGATATCCGGCGGCGTGCGCCGTGATAATGTCACCATTAATGAGGCATCCAGAGCCTTTAACTGCGCGATCAGTTTCTGGGCAATGACGGGCGTAAATTTATGCGTCTTGCTGTTGCCGCCGATCAGAACGGCCACGCGCGGCCCCTTCATTTTTTTCAAGGCCGGAAATTTCAACGCCTCGCGCCGCAGGATTTCCGCATTGATCCGGTTGGGCGCGGCTTTTGTGACAATCACATTATCGCCGCGCAATTCATCATGCTCCGGCACGGCAACCAGATCGAAATTATGGGGCGCGATGCGCGGGTCCTGAATTTGCACCGTCATGGTATATCCATCCGATGCGCGGCGGATATAACGCGCGGCTGCAATGCTCTTGCGCCCACTGGCAATCAAAACTTCCGGCCATGGCGGCATCAGGAACGGATCAAATGTCCACCATTGCTCGAAACCGATAAAGGGCGAATAGGTTTTCCACGGCTCACGCAGACGAATGCGCTTGATAACGGGCTTGATCCCCAGCGCCTCTGCCACGCCGATGCATTGGTTCTCGGTTCCGGCAATGCCTTCCGTCACGATCCAGCAGGTTATATTCTTTAAATCCGTGTTACTCATCGCATCCAAGCCTATGTTAAAAACTGCTGCGCCGCACCGGAAAATCCTTGCAGGAATCACCGCGCAACTTTATAACAAAATCAGGACATAAAAATAAAAAATTCATCAGAAAAACGTAATATTCGTACTTACGGGAAAGTAATGAGAGAACGACATGCGCCGCGCCAAGCTTGATAAGATCGACAAGAAGATACTGCGCGATCTTCAGGATAACGGACGAATCACCAATGTGGAACTGGCCCAGAATGTTGGAATATCGGCCCCGCCTTGCCTGCGCCGCGTGCGCGCGCTGGAAGAAGCCGGCCTGATCAAAAGCTACCATGCCAAGGTCGATAACGCCGCGCTGGGCTACAGCGTGACCATCTTCGCGCTTGTAAAACTCACCTCGCAGGCGGAAAACGATCTGGTGGAATTTGAAAAACACATCCGCCAATTGCCCATGGTGCGTGAGTGCAACATGCTGGCCGGGGACGTTGATTTTATCCTGAAAATCGTGGCGAAAGACTGGGACAGCTATCAGGAGTTTCTGACCAAAAACCTCACCGCCGCGCCCAATGTCACATCGGTGAAATCATCCCTTGCCATACGCTGCGCCAAGGATACCCCCGGCGTGCCGATCGAGGCTTAAGCCGCCTTCGTCGCCTGCCCGCTCAAGGCGCTGCACGCCTTTTGGATGCGTGTGCAGGCATCTTTCAACGCCTTCTCCGATGTCGCATAGGAAATCCGGAAATATGGTGACAATCCGAACGCCTCACCCTGGACGCAAGCCACGCCTTCGGATTCCAGCAGATACGTCACAAAATCGCTATCCGATTTGATCACCTTGCCATCGGGCGTTGTCTTGCCGATCACGCCTTCGCAGGATGGATAGACGTAAAACGCGCCTTCGGGTTTCAGGCATTCAATGCCATCGGCGGCGTTTAACATCTCCACAACCATGTCGCGGCGGGCGCGGAAGGATTCGTTGCGCTCATAAAGGAAAGACTGATCCCCGTTCAGCGCCGTCACGGCTGCTGCCTGCGCGATCGAGCATGGGTTGGATGTGCTCTGGCTCTGCATCTTGGAAATCGCCTTGATGAGTTCGGCCGGGCCGCCCGCATAGCCAATCCGCCAGCCGGTCATGGCATAGGATTTGGATACGCCATTGCATGTCAGCGTGCGCGGGAATAACGAAGGCTCAACTTCGGCGGGGGTGCAGAATTTAAAACCGTCATAGACCAGATGCTCATACATATCATCGGTCATGATATAAACATGGGGGTGTTTAACCAGAACATCGGTCAGCGCCTTCATCTCGTCCCAGCTATAGGCCGCGCCTGTCGGGTTGCTTGGTGAATTCAGGATCACCCATTTTGTCTTGGGCGTGATCGCCTTATCAAGGTCCGCGGCCTGAAGTTTAAAGCTGTTTGCCTTGGAACATGGCACAACAACAGGCGTGCCTTCGGCCAGCAGAACCATATCCGGATACGAAACCCAGTACGGCGCGGGGATAATCACTTCATCACCCGGATTAAGCGTTGCCATTAATGCGTTATACAAAACCTGCTTGCCGCCTGTGCCGACTGTGATCTGGTCGCGCGAATAGTTCAGTTTATTATCGCGTTTGAACTTGCCGATAATCGCATCCTTCAGGGCGTTCGTGCCGTCAACGGCCGTATATTTCGTATCGCCGCGCTCCATGGCTTCGATCGCGCCTTTTTTGATGAATTCCGGCGTGTCAAAATCAGGCTCGCCCGCGCCAAGGCCAATAACATCCTTGCCGGCTTCTTTGAGCTCGCGCGCCTTATTCGTGACGGCAATAGTAGGCGAAGGTTTGATGCGGGAAAGGCGGTCGGCGATAAAGGCCATGGCTGAAAGCTCCTAAAATTTGTTCAAATGTAAAACATTTCCCTTCCGCGTCATTACACGGCCCGTCCGTGTAATCCATGGATCACACGCATGAAGCGTGTGATGACGAGGCAAAGAAATTAAATCGCATCCGGGGCAACAATCCCGCGGATCGCGTCCAGATTTAAATCCTTTGCGCCCGTAAAATCAAGCTTTTGTTCATCGGCCCAGTCTTTAAACGGCTTTAAAACCGGATGGGTAATGGCCGCCCGGACGTAAGCTTCCAGCCTTGGGATATACTGCAAATATTGCGGTTTGTTATCCCGAACGCCCCAGCGAATGCATTGCCCTAACAATCTGCAATGAAACTGCGTGCCCAAAACCCTGTACCAGCTCAGGAAATTCTCATCCCGCCCCTTCAGCAGCGCGGTTTGAATATCACCCGGCACATCGGCCCGCATATCTTCCAGCAGATTGACCAGATCATAGGCCTTCGGCCCCATCATGCCTTCCTGGAAATCAATAATCCCCAGCTCGTTTTTCCCCTTGCCGCCGGGCAGGAACATCAGGTTTTCCGCATGGAAATCAACATGCATGAAGCTTTCCTCGTACGGGCCAATCGTCGATTCAATGCTATCCCACATATCGTGATAGCTTTGCGCCAGATCGGGCTCCACCGCCTCACCGCGCATAGCCGGGACGTACCATTCCGCCAACCTCTGGCGCGCCTTACGCATGAAACTGGGTTTAAAACCGGGCAGCATCAACGGGCAGTCCGCACCTTGCATGACATCTAAAATATCCGAAGCCGCGCGGTATAATTCGGCCCTGTCCTCACCGGCGGCCATCGCCGCCTTCATGGAAATCGCCCCGAAATCCTCGATGATCGCGACATTTGCGGTTAAATCGGCCTCATAGATTGCCGGGGCGCGAAGCCCTAAATCCCTAAGCCACCCGCCAATCTCCATAAATGATGAGAGCCTTGTGATATAGGGAATGCCCTCCAGCGGGCCGCAATCCATGAACAAAGCCCTGTGGCCGTTCTTCTCGACCCGCGCATAGCCGCGCGGCGATCCGTCCTGCGGCAGGGTCTCGGTAATGCTATAGCCATGTTGTGTGATAAACGGGTGCATAATGGATATTATTGTTTCACAATCGTCATTGTTGTGAAAGATATCTTCACATCGTCATCACCCGCTTTATGCGGGTGATCCATGGATTACTTCAGGCTTTACAACTTCGCCAGCTCAGCCGCCAGAGACTTCATCCCCTTGATCCGTTCTTCGGGTTTCTCGAAAGGCTTGATATAGGACAATTTCTGATCCGGGCGGATTTTCACCATGCCGCGCTTTTCCTGCACCCATGCCATTAATGCGCCGACATTGGGCGGGGTATCCTTGTGGAACCCGATGACCGCGCCTTTTGGCCCGGCATCCAGCGTGCCAATCCCGGCCTTGCGGCAGAGCTGCTTGATCTCGACGATGCCCAGAAGGTTTTCAACTTCCGTAGGCAATTTTCCAAAGCGGTCGATCATCTCGGCAGCAAAGCTCTCGATATCCGCGCGGCTTTCCAGATCCTGCAGGCGGCGATAAAGCCCCATGCGCGTGGTCAGATCCTCGACATAATGCTCAGGTATAAGGACCGAAGCGCCGATATTAATCTGCGGCGACCAGCGATCATCCGTCATGACTTCAAGGCTCGTGCCTTCCCGCGCCGCCGCGACCGCCTCCTCCAGCATCTGCTGATACAACTCCACACCAACCTCGCGGATATGGCCTGATTGCTGCTCGCCCAGCAAATTTCCGGCCCCACGAATATCCATATCATGCGAGGCAAGCTGGAAGCCCGAGCCCAGCTGATCCAGCGTCTCCATAACCTCCAACCGCTTCATCGCCTGATCGTTGAGCTTCACATCCGGCTGGTAGGTCAGATACGCATAAGCCCTTACCTTGGAGCGGCCAATGCGCCCGCGTATCTGGTATAACTGGGCCAGACCGAACATATCGGCGCGGTGGACCACCATCGTATTGGCCGATGGGATATCAATCCCGCTTTCAATGATATTGGTCGCCAGCAAGACATCATACTGCCCGTCATAAAAGGCATTCATGCGGTCTTCCAGTTCCGTAGGGCTCATCTGGCCGTGCGCGGCGATCACCTTGATTTCCGGCACGAGTTCTTTGAGCATCTTCTCAATATCATCAAGGTCTGCAATGCGCGGGCAGACATAGAAACTCTGGCCGCCGCGGTAATGCTCCCGCAGTAACGCTTCGCGGATCACCAGCGGATCAAACGGCATGACAAAGCTGCGGATCGCGAGGCGGTCCACGGGCGGCGTGGTCATCAGGGACATCTCCTTCACCCCCGTCAGCGACATCTGCAATGTGCGCGGGATGGGCGTGGCGGTCAGGGTCAGGATATGAACATCGGCCTTTAATTCTTTCAGGCGCTCCTTCTGCTTCACGCCGAAACGCTGCTCCTCATCGACGATCAAAAGACCCAGATGATTGAAGCGAATACCCTTGGCGAACAGGGCATGCGTGCCAATGGCGATATGGATGCTGCCGTCTTTCATCCCTTCGCGCACCAGCTCGGCCTCGCGCGCGGAGACAAGGCGCGATAACTGGCCGATGCGAATGCCTGTGCCCTCAAAGCGTTTCGAGAAATTTTTGTAATGCTGACGGGCCAGCAGTGTTGTGGGCACAACAATCGCCACCTGCGCGCCTGCCTTGGCGGCGACATAAGCGGCGCGGATGGCGACTTCTGTTTTTCCAAAACCCACATCCCCGCAGACAAGGCGGTCCATCGGGTAATCCCCCGCCAGATCGGCAATCACATCGCCAATCGCGCGTTCCTGATCTTCCGTCTCGGCATAGGGGAATTTGGCGGCGAAGTCGCTGTAAACATTTTCCGCCACATCCAGCTTCTCAGCCTTCCTGAGCTTTCGCGAAGCGGCGATTGCCAGCAGATGATCCGCCATGGCCATCAGGTCTTTCTTTACCCGCGCTTTCCGCGCCTGCCATCCCGCCCCGCCGAGTTTATCAAGCTGGACACTGCCCTCATCCGACCCAAATCTTGAGAGCACTTCCAGATTTTCCACCGGTACATATAATTTATCACCGCCCGCATATTCGATCTTCAGGCAATCATGCAAGGTTCCAGCAGCCTTTAACGTCTCCAGCGCAACAAACTTGCCCACGCCGTGTTCGATATGAACAACCAGATCGCCCTCGTTCAGGGCCGAGACCTCGCGCAGGAAATTATCGGCCTTCTTGCGCTTTTGCGCCTTGCGCGTCAGGCGGTCGCCTAAGATATCGGCCTCGGTGAGGACGGCCAGATCATCGGCGATGAAACCATGCTCAAGGCCTAAAACGGCAATCCCGGTCTCACCTGTGCCAAGCTTCTTTAAATCATCCGCGCCCGTGACCGTTTTCAGCGTGCCAAAACCGCTTTCCTTTAATATCCCGCCCAAACGCTCTGCCGATCCTTGGCTGTAAGCGGCGATAAGGATCTTCTTCTCTTTAAGACCAACAACATATTGCCGCACCGCGCCCAGAACATCGCCATCTGGCAGCGCGCGGATATCGGCAAAATCACGGCCCCGCTTCGCAGCACCCGCCGCATCTTCCGCCGGGCCGGAAAACGGCGATAACGCCTCGGCACGCTCGCACAAACCATCCCATTCGCGGCCCGTCCAGTACAAAGTTTCCGGCTTTAGCGGGTTATAGATAGTCCCGGCCAGCGCGGCATTTTCATCCTTCTTCTTGCCCTTGGCGCGGGCGGCTTCCTGCAAGGTTTTGCGCGCATCGTAAAAATCGCGTATCTGGGCCATGCGCTCGGCTGCGGCCTGCTGGGCCAGATGATCAAACATCACGCCGGCTTCGGGCGCGTAATCGAATATCGTGGCCAGATGGTCATAAAATAACGGCATCCAGTGATCCATACCGTTATAGCGCCGCCCTTCCGAGATCGCCGCATACAAAGGATCATCGCCCCGCGCCACGCCGAAAGCCTCCAGATAGCCTTTGCGGAATTTCGATATGGCCTCATCACTGAGGAAAAACTCCGCCACGGGCTGAAGCGAGAAAGACTCTCGGCTTCCTTCAGTACGCTGGGAAAGCGGATCAAAAACCTTGATGCTTTCCACCTCATCGCCGAATAAATCCAGCCGCAGCGGGTTCTCATATCCTGACGGGAACAGATCAATAATCCCGCCGCGAATGGCGTATTCCCCCGCCTCGCGCACGGTCTCGGTTCTGATGTAACCATTCGTACCCAGAAAATTTTGCAAATGGGCAATATCAATCCGCCCGCCTTTTGATACGGACAGGCTGGAGCCTTCCAGAACTTCGCGCGGCATCACGCGCTGCAAGGCGGCATTCACGGAGGTCAGCAAAATCCTGGGAGCGCGGCGTTTTTCCTGATCCCAGCCAATAAGCGCCGATAACGTGGCCACACGTCTTGCGCTGATATCGCTGGCCGGGGAAATCCGGTCATAGGGCAGGCAATCCCATGCCGGGAATTTCAGAACGCTGACATCCGGGGCAAAAAACCCCAGCCATTCCTCGATCGCGGCCATGCGGCTATCATCAAGGGCCACATGCACCAGCACCCTATCCTTCGACATAAGGTCACGGGCGCGTACCGCCAGAATCCGGGCATCATGGCCTTCGGGAGCGCCGAAAACCGTGTTTATTTGACGTATTTCTGGTTTGGGGGCCGTGTTATCCACCGTTATACCGCGTTTTTGCTGCTTTTCCTGTTTGTGTTCCGCCCAGTTTTTATATATACAATGCCCTTTAATCAAGAATCCTATGAAAACAAAAACCCTATTTGCGGGAGTTATACAAATATGTCGCAGCTGAAAGCCGTAAAGCCGAATTCCGAAGAAAACGCAGAAAAAGTTTCGGCGCGCGAAGTCGCCAAGACCAAGAACGAACTCCTGCACAAGGCGGTTGTTGATAACAAGATCACATCCAAGCGCGGTTTTCTGGAACGCCTCTTTACGCTGTCTTTCCGTGGTTTCGTTTACCCGCAAATCTGGGAAGACCCGGAAGTTGACCTGCCGGCGCTGAAACTCGAAGCCGGAAAAAGCCGCATCATGACGATCGCCTCCGGCGGTTGTAACGTCATGAACTACATGACAGAGCAACCCGCCGCCATCAAGGCTGTTGACCTCAACCCCGCGCATGTGGCCCTGACGCGCCTCAAGCTATGCGCCGTGAAGCACCTTCCTGATTACGAGAGCTTCTTCATGTTCTTCGGCCATGCCGATGACAAGCGCAATATTGAAAACTACGACAAGTACATAGCGCCCAATCTTGATCCTTTCTCCAAGACATACTGGGAGAAAAAGACACTTTTCAGCGGCCGCCGCATCAATTACTTCCGCAAAAACATCTATCAGTTTGGTTTGCTTGGCAGATTTATCTCTGTTGTTCACCTGCTGGCCAAAATTTACGGCGAGGACCCTCGCGAAATCCTGACCGCAAAGAACATGCAGGAACAGGAAGAAATCTTCAACCGCACACTGGGCCCGATTTTTGACAAGAAATTCGTGAAATTCATCTGCGGCATGCCGCCTTCACTCTATGGCCTTGGCATCCCGCCTTCCCAGTTCGACGAACTCAATGAATCGGCTGGCGGCGATATGGCCGGCCTGCTCCGCGCGCGCCTCAAGCGTCTGGCCTGTGAGTTCCCGATCGAGGACAACTACTTCGCATGGCAGGCCTTTGGCCGTGGCTATGACCGCGAGAAGAAAATGGCCATTCCGCGCTATCTCTCGGAAGAAAACTATAACAAACTCAAGGAATGTGCCGACCGTGTGGAAGTGCATCACACATCCCTCACCGACCTGCTCAACACATTGCCGCAGGAAAGCCTGGATTGCTATGTGTTCCTGGATGCTCAGGACTGGATGAACCAAGGCCAGCTGCGCGACCTCTGGGATGAAGTCCTGCGTACTGCTGCTCCCGGCGCGCGCGTGATCTTCCGTACCGCCGGCGAGGACAGCCCGCTGACCAATGCCCTGCTGCCGGATTTCCTCGCGAAATGGCACTATGACCCTGCGCTCTCGGTTGAGGCCGTGAAGAAGGACCGCTCCTCGATTTATGGCGGCTTCCACGTCTATACGCTGGGCGGCGAGCTGGGCGTTTACAAGTCCAAGAAGCAGTAATCGCCAAGGGGCGCAGCAAACATGACTGCCACCACCGAAAGCCAGATGCGTTCCAATATGAACAGCATGTATCGCTGGACGCGTCATGTATATGATGCCTCCCGCAAATACTATCTGCTGGGCCGGGATGTCATGATCGAACGCCTAAAACCCGGCACAGGCGAGAATGTCTGCGAAGTTGGCTGCGGCACGGCGCGCAATCTGATCAAGATGGCGCAATCCTATCCGAACGTGAATTTCTTCGGGCTTGATGCCTCGGATGAAATGTTAAAAACCGCCGCCAGCAATCTGAAAAAAAACGGACTTGAAGGCAGGATCAAAACTGTTCAGGCCTTCTCGCAATCTTTCGATCCTGCCGCGCATTTCGGGCTGGATCGTCCGCTGGATAAAATTGCATTTTCCTACGCGCTTTCCATCATTCCGCCATGGCAGGAATCCATTGATCATGCGCTGGCTCTGCTGCCCACGAATGGCGAGATTCATATCATTGATTTTGGCGGGCAATCCGGCTTGCCAAAAGCTTTTCGCGCCTTTGTCTATTGGTGGCTGCGCCAGTTCCATGTCTATTACAAGCCGGAAATCGAGAGCTATCTCAAGCAGTTAGAATCCGATCATAAAGGAACACTTGCCTTTGAAAATCTCTACGGCGGGTATTGCTACCACGCGATTTTCAAAAAGGCCTGATTACTTCTTTTCCTTCTCGCCCGGCGTCAGCATCCCGGCGGACAGCACAAGCTTCATTGCATCCTCAACGCCCATCTGCAGGAACACCAGATCCTTGCGCGGGACAAAATATAAAAAACCCGATGTCGGGTTGGGCGTTGTGGGCACGAAAACACTGATCAGCTCATCCTCCGATACGCCCTGAACCTCTCCTTCTATGCGGCCCGTAACAAAACCGATCGTCCACATGCCAAGGCGGGGGTATTGCAGCATCACCGGCTCACGGAAAGCCTTGGACTGGCCGCCCATCAGCATCTCAAAAATCTGCTTCGTGCCGTTGTACAACGTGCTGATAAAGGGCGTGCGTGCCAGAATATATTCCGAAACCCGGATAAAGAACCGCCCTAAAATATTGGTGGCAAACCACCCCACGATAATAAAAAACGTGCTGGCAATCAGCAGGCCAATCCCCGGCACGAGGCTCTGGGTATTCAAGGATTCACGGGCATTGGCGGGCAGAAGATGTGCAACGCTCTGATCGACCATGCTGACAAACATGAATGTCAGATACAGCGTAATGGCAATCGGCGCGGTAATCAGTATCCCGGTGAAAAAATAGGCCCGCAAGCGCCGGACAAATCTGTCGGTGACGCTTTCCTGCTTGATATCGGGCAATTTGGGAAAGGAAAATTTCATACCGGATCAAGCATGACGCAGGCGCAGCAAAAATGCAACCGCCGCGCCCTGCATGCTCACATGAATAAAATTACAGACTTGGTCCCATATCCAGATCGCGCGGCTTGTCGGCGGGAACCGGCGGTATGCCAATCTGGCTGATGAATTTGTCGTTCACATCAAAGGTCTGGATCACGACCGGATGCTTCCATATCTGGAACATATGCTTCAGAACGGCCTCGGTGTCATCCTTGTCCAGCGGCTTTCCATCAATCATCGTGTGCTTGAGGGTCAGCGTCCGGTCGGTCATGTTGTAATATTTCCAGGCCTCGATCGTTGGCTCGTTATCACCAAGACGGTAATTGGACGCCAGCGCCTCGCGGATCATGCCAAATCCATCCTGATCGTGAATGGCCGGGATCGAGAAATGGGTGTCTTTCTCATCATCCATAAACACGAACATGTCAAAATCACGCATCACCTGCGGCGAGAGGAATTGCAGCACAAAGCTCTCATCCTTGAAGTCCTGCATGGCTTCTTTCATCGTGGCCAGCCAGTCGCCGTTTCCGGCGTGCTGCGGGAACCATTTCTTGTCCTCTTCCGTGGGGTTTTCGCAAACCCGCTTGATATCCTGAAAGATCGCAAACCCCAGCGTATAGGGGTTGAAACGGCCGCTCCAATACGGGCTGTCGAATTCCGGCTGGAACAAGACGCCCGCATGGGAATCCTTGAACTCCAGCATCTGGCCATCGCTGAGCAGATCCAGATCAGACATGTCATGCAACAGCGTATAGTGCCAGAAACTCGCCCAGCCCTCGTTCATGACCTGCGTCTGTCGCTGCGGGTAGAAATACTGTGACTTCTCGCAAAGCATACCCATAATCTTACGCTCCCATGGCTCAAGATGCGGCGCATTCTTGGCCATGAATTTAAGGATATTCTCCTCATTGCCGGCCATGGCAAAATCGCGCTTGCCGCTTGGCTTGGTGGCATCGGGCAGGGATTCACGGAACACCCGGTCAAAGGCTTCGCTGACATTGGGGGCGGCAAAGCGCTCTTCTGTCTTGGCCTTTTGTAAGGCTTTGATATCCTGCGGCTCCTTGGGCTTGGGATGACGGTAACGGTCAACCGCGTAATTCTGCAGCGCATGGCAGGCATCCAGCAGTTTTTCAACTCTCTCAACGCCGTACTGCTCCTCGCAATCACGGATGAAATCGCGCATCACGCGCAGATCGCCGATAATATCTTCCGCGCTGGTGAACTGGCGGAACATCCCGTTCCCTTTAAAGAACGAGTTATGCCCGTAATTGGCGTGAGCAATCACCAGTATCTGCATCAGGGGCGAGTTGTTTTCCATGCAATAAGCAATGGCCGGGTCCGTGTTGATGACAATCTCATACGCCAGACCCTGCTTGCCCTGCTTGTATTGCTGATCCTCGATCAGGCGCTGCTTGCCGAAAGACCAGTGCTCATAGCTCACCGGCATCCCGACCGCGCTATAGGCATCGAGCATCTGATCGGCCGTAATCACTTCAATGGTATTCGGATAGTAATCCAGCCCGTATTTTTCCGTGGCGATAATGCTGATGACGCGGTCCGCCACGCCCAGCCATGTATCGGGCAGGTCATCCCGCCCCTCGCCTTTTGGCGTGCGGGGAACGGCCACATCCCAATGCTTGGCGTTTTTCAGGATACTCTCCCCGTCCTTGTAATTGGACAGGAACTCCTTGACGCTTTCGCGGTAATTGCCGGCCCCGACCGGATCCTTGGTTTCAAATTGTGCTGCTTGTGATCGTGTCATGATTACTCTCGCCCCTTATGGGTTGTTATGGTCCATCTCCATGGCCTGCCCCTGCGCGCGGAAGGCCGCCGCCGCATAGGCATTACGCGGCGTGAAGGAATCGTATTGCTCGCGCTTTTTGAAGAAGTCCTTGAATACCGGCCAGATATCCTTGCGCTGCTTGATTTTGCCCAGGAACATCTGATCCTTGAACTCATCGGCAACCTTCTTATAGGCATTCCACAAGCCGCTGCCCTGACTTCCCGGATTATACATGCCGCCATACATGCCGCCGTAATTATGCGGTAATTCCGTATAGAAATAGGCCTGGATTTCCGGCAGCATCTTACGCATCATATTGGCGCAGACATCATTATCGGCCACGATGTTATCGCCGTCCGAAGCTTGCGCCCCATAGACATTCCACTCGCCTGCCGGATAACGTTCCTTGCGGATTTCCTCCATTTTCTCGACAACGGATGACACCTTCGTGCCGCCGCTTTGCGTGTCATAGAAAAACGTCTTTTCATCGACTTCCTCTGCTTCATCCGTATGCCGGATAAAGATGAGGTCCACGCGCTCGTAATTGCGCTTGAGGAATTTATGCAACAGCATATAGAAAACCTTGGCATTGGCTTTCTTTTCCTCGTCCATCGACCCCGATACGTCCATCAGACAGAACATGGCCGCCTTGGTGGTGGGCTGTGGCTCCTGCTCGTGATGACGGAACCGCAGGTCCATGTCATCCCATTCCGGCACAAGGCTCTTCTTCTTGGCCAGCTTGATGATTTCTTCTTCGAGATCATCAAATTTCTGGCGGTCTTCAGGGCTGAGCTTTTCAAAATGCTTGCCCTTGAGAAGCTCCACCTCCACCAGCGAGTTCTCAACCCGCATGGCAATCTTCATCTTGCTGCGTTCAAAATCACGCTTGATGTCGATGGCCTTTGTGTGGCCCGGCTCATGCGCGATCAGCAGACGACGCTGCTCTTCCAGCGCAATAATCAATCGCTTGTCGAGCGGATTTTTCAGTGCCACATGGCGTGATATCTGCTGGAGCTTGGAGCGCACCAGATCCATCTTGTTCGGCGCGCCTTCATTGACGAAACCAGAACGCTTGGGCTTTGTAACCTTGGCATCTTCCGCGCTTTTCTTCGAAAGATTAGGCAACTCGCAATCATCATACAGATAATTGAAAAATTCTTCCTCGCTTAAGGAGAATACGAAATCATCCTGCCCCTTGCCTTGTCCGGGATTGGGGCCATTTCCGCCGCCGCCACCGCCACCGCCATTGGGCTTTTTGATCCGGTCACCGGCCGAAAACTCCTTGTTTCCAGGCAATACCTTGCTGTTCTTGCCGCCCTTGCCGTGATGGATATGCGGCTCGCGGATGCCATCACGCGGGATCGTCACATCGATACCGCCCTTACCGGCATTCTCGATGGAACTGTCGTTAATGGCCTTGTCGATCGCTTCCTTGATCTTTTGCTTGTTGCGGTCTAAAAACCGCTCCTTGCTGGAGCCATACCGCCCGCGATCGGGCTCGGTACGCCTGTCAATAATGGTCGTCATCGCCTGATTTCTCCCTTGATCGTTTGATCGTTTAGATTTTCAAGGATCCGGCGCCCTCCCCGAGCGCCGGCCCCTCAAACGCCTGATCACAAGGATCTTTGGTAGAAATCAACTGCACGCTGGATCATGGGCATGGTGTAACCCTTGTCCTGCATGTTATTGACGAATTGCGCGTGCTTCTTGGCGCGTTCCGCATCATTGTCAGTGGCGCTGTCGAACTTGATGATCGGCAGAGCGCCTGTCATGGCTTGCTGCAGATTGTCGCGAATGACCGAAGCCAGCTTCTCGTAGGAGTGCCACGCCACTTCGTTGCCGCGGCTTTGCTGTTTCATGACATAGCGCGTCACTTCATTGCGGAAGTCCTTGGCATTGACGATATTCGCAGGCTTTTCAATCTTGGCGAGTTCTTTCTCCAGATCATCCTTTGCCATCGTTCTGCCGCCAACACCGGCCTTGTCGAAGTATTCCTCGCCATCAACCCAGGCTGTTGCCATGGCAATGTAACGATCGAACATGTTCTGGCACATATCATCGCTGGCATTGGTAAAGGCCTCGGTGATTTCGCGCGTGATGAACTTCTTGTAGTCCTGCGCCAAAGTCGTCTGAACATAGCCCGTCAGAACCTTTTTGCGGTCATCCGGGATCGTGCCATCGGCCTTGATGCGGTCCACCAGAACTTCCATCAGAAGAACCGGATCGGCTGCGCGCTCGCCCTTGTTGACATTGACGTTGTAAGTCTTTGTCAGGGCTTTCATGCCCCAGCGAGTCGAAATACCGCTCATGCCCTCATCCAGCGGCGCGGCTTTTTTCAGCTCACCAATGGTGGGAACTTGCGTTTTTGCGCCTTCTGGAATCTGACCATCATAAACATGGGCGCGAATTGCCGGTTCATATTTGGCCGTGCCATCGACATCCTTCAGACGGGACATCACGGCAAACTTGGCCAGCATGTCGATCGTCTTGGGGGCCAGCGCCAGCTTTTTCAAATCGCCGCCATTAACCATTTTCTGGTAAATTTTGGCTTCTTCCGTCATCCGCATGGTGTAGGGAACCTTCACCACGTTGATACGGTCGAGAATGGCTTCGTTTTTCTTGTTGCCGGAGAAGGCCGCCCATTCACTTTCATTGGAGTGCGCGAAAATCAGACCGTCAAACGGGATGGTTCCGATGTTCTCGGTTCCCGCATATTGGCCGGATTGCGTGGCTTCCAGCATCGGGTTCAGAACCTTCAAGGGGGCCTTGAACATCTCGACGAATTCCATGATACCCTGATGACCATAAGCAAAGCCGCCGGAATACAGGTAAGTATCCGTATCGTTCTGGTCGAGTTCATCGCCCAGTTTGCGAATATTGGTCTTACCCACCAGAACCGAAGTATCCTGATTATTTTCATCGCCGGGTTCTACTTTGGCAACCGCAATCTTGTCTTTGCTGGATGGGTAGATTTTCTCAACCTCAAAGGCCTCGTCAATATTGCCGCCAGCCTCTTCCAGACGCTTGACCGCCCAGGGAGACATGCCGACTTTCATCGCGCGTTCGGGGATATTGAACGTCTCGGCCACGCGCTTACGCACATCCGGGTTATCAAACAGGCCCAGCGGGCTTTCGTTGATCGGCGAGCGCTCGCCAGTGATCTTGCTTTTCAGAACATAGATAGGCTGTGTTTCCATCAGCTGCTTCAGACGGTCGCCGAGCGATGATTTACCGCCGCCCACCGGGCCAAGCAAATACAGAACCTGCTTCTTGTCTTCACCGCCATCAGCCGCGCTACGCAGGTGATCGACGATCTGCTGGACGGTGTTTTCCGCACCAAAGAAATCAGAAAATGCCGGGTAACGGGCAATGGTCTTGCCCTGATGGACGCGGTTTTCAACGCCGCCGGCCTTGGATGTATCCACGATTTCCGGCTCGCCAATGGCTCTCAGCAATCGCGCAGCTGCCCCTACATAGCAACCATCATCTTCCTTGGCGCGCTTGAGGAATCCGCCAAGGCTTAAGGTTTCTGCCTTGCGGCTATCATATCCGGCCTTGAAACCGGCCAGAATATCATCTGTTGCGGCGTCAATATTCAGATTGTCATTTACTACATCTTGTGAAGTAGTCGCAGCAGTACTCGCCGCGTTTTTTACGCGTCTCTCAGTCATGATGATATCCCTGTTAATAGTTTATTAATAATTAAGAATCTTTTATTGAGAATGAATAATTTAGTCAAGAAAAAAAACCAATAGAATTCAGATAATTACCAATAAATAAGATTATTCTAATTCTTTTTTATTCATAATTTTCTTAATATTAGCAAATTATATGAAAATACAAATTTTCCACATTTCATTAAATAATTGAAAATTATGTATATATAAACAGATTCTAATGAATAGAATAATTCATGCCTCAAACTGGCGGTCGCCTAGGCACTCCCGTCATCAATAAAACTGATTTCCTGTGGATTATTACGGATATATTTTGGAAAAAGTTCTTTTTTGGCTTGCGCCTGAATCTGAAAAATGTATTTTCAAAAATTTTATTTTTCCTGAATCGAAAAAAAAAATTGTGCAAGAGACGTTTTTGACCACAATTCCCCCGTTACTTTTCCAGAACAAAAGGCATTTTCTTTGAATAAAAAATTTGCTTTGGCAATTTCTTTGCTTTACGAATAAAAAATCAAAATAAAAAAACAAGAATATGTCCGCTAAGGGCTTATAAAACAGGGAATTACCACCGTGATCACACAATTCACCCTCTCGAACGGGATCAGGGCCGTTCACGACCCGCGCCCAGGCTCTGGCCTCTTTAATGTTGCGATTTCCATTGGATCGGGTTCGGAAGATGATCCGGCGCATCAATCGGGTTTAACGGATCTGGCGATTGATTGCATGAAGGCGGGCACGAATGACCTGACCCGCGCGCAAACAATGCAGGTTTTTCAAAACATGGGCAGCTTTATCTCCTGCGCGGCCGGGCATGAAGATAGCGTTATTACCATGGGCGGCCTTGCGGAAAACAAGGATGATACACTTGCGTTTTTATCGCATCTGATAAGAAATCCGGCGATGCGCGATGCCGACATCGCCCAGCAAAAAATGCTGATCCTCTCGCATATCAAGGAACAAGAGCAAGATCTTGACGACGTGAACGGTAATGCCTTCATGCGTACCGCCTATGCGGGTCAGACCTTTGGTCTCTCCACCCTGGGCACGGCCGAGACCATCGGCAACCTGAACGCCGATGATATCCGGGCGCGCTACAAAAGCCTGTTTTCGGACATGGATAATATTGTCATCTCCCTTGCCGGAGATTTGACGCTTGATGAGGCCAAAGCCCTGACAGAAAAAGGGTTTGGCGATATGAAACCCATGGGCCAGGCCGTATCGCCGGCCTCGCCGCCTGTCTTTACGCCGGGCGATAGCCGGCTGGCCAAGCCTTCGGACAAGCTGCTGATCTCTATGGCCTTTGATGCGCCGCCGGCAAGCTCGGCGCAGCGCTTTATCTCCACGCTTTTGGCCAAGACCCTTTCCGGCGGCATGTCCTCGCCATTATTCAAGGAAATCCGTGAAAAGCGCAGCCTTGTCTATAGTGTCGGTGCGGATTACGCGCCCAGAAGCCATAGCGGAATGTTCATGATCGGCGCTAGCACCGAGGCCGACAAGGCAGCTGAACTCATCGAGGAAACCATAAAACTTCTGGGGCGCGTCGCGCGCGAGGGTTTTACGGATGCCGAGCTTGAAAGCGCTCGCAATAGCGAAATTCGCCGCCAGACTTCCCTGCGCGAGGAATCCGACAAGGCCGCCAAGAGCCATGCTATCAATACGCTCCTGCGCGGCTTTCCCAGCAATCTGGATAAATACAAAGCCGGCCTCGATCAGGTCACCAATGATGATATCCGCCGCGCCTGCGCCGATATGCTCACCGAAGGAAAATTTGTGCTCAGCGCCACGGGACCTGTGCAAAATATCCCCGACCGCAACGCGATTCTTTCACTGATGAAGGCACAGGTTGATCCCGCGCTCGTGCCCCCTGCGCGCAACATTCAGGAAACCTACGCCAAATCCGATTTCGCAAGCGCCCTCTCAGCGACAGCAGTAAAGCCTGAATCTGATGGCCTGCAAAAAACCGTTCTGGCCAATGGCCTGACCGTCATGACTGTGGAACGCCCCGGCCTCCTCAGCTGCGGCATGTGGGTGGGCGTTGGCGCGAAAGATGAAAGCAAGGCGCAGAACGGCGCCTCGCACATGATCGAGCATATGATGTTCAAGGGCACGCCGTCCTTTGGACCCGGCGAGATCATGAGCATTATCCAAAAAGACATGGGCGCTGGGCTGAATGCCTATACTTCCAAGGATATGACTGCCTATTATTTCTACAATCTCCTGCCCGAACACCTGCCCAAGGTCACGCAGATTTGCGGCGAGATGGTATTCGCGGCCAATATCGATGAAACCGAATATGCCGGCGGCCCTAAAGTTGCGCCTGATGGTTCTTCCTACCGCATGCGCGGTGAACGCGAAGTCGTATTCAAGGAAATCAATGATTCCATTGCCGATCCGGGCGATGTACTGATGGAAAAGCTGATGGGCACCGTATTTGCCGGACAGGCCATGGGGCGTCCGATTCTGGGCACGAAACGCAGCCTGATGCGAAATTCTGCGGCTGATCTGCGCGCCTATCGCGACCAGTTCTATTCACCGAACAATACGACCTTTGTCTGCGTCGGGCCGGTCAAGCATGAAGATGCTGTTGCCACCGTTGAGAAACTTTTCGGCGCTCTGCCGACATCGCAGATCACACGAAATCCCCCGCCTGTCTTTAAAACAGGCAAAGCCGTTAAATCCATGGAAATCTCTAATCTCACAACCGCCATGATCGCGTTCAAGGGGCCGGATCCTGCGGCCGGTCGCAATGATGCGGCCAAGCTGACGGGCTGGCTGCTGGGCGGTTCGGAGAATTCGCCGCTCTTTAAAAAGCTCAAGCTGGAACTTGATGTCGTTGATTCGGTTGGCATGGGCTATAACGGGGGTTCCTATAATTTCTGGTCCCTGCAACTCAGCGGCGATGCCGCCGATATCCGTAAGGCCGTGGAAATCGCCTGTCAGGAAATCGCGGCCCTGCCGGCCAGCCTCCCGGCAGAACGCCTCGAAGCCGTCAAAATGATGAGCAAACTTAGCAGCGTGAACGCCGCCGAGATCAACCGCGACCTTTGCCGCCAGATTGGCTCGCAATACACGGAAAAAGGCAAAGTCACGCCTATGGCCGAGACAATCGATAAAATCAACGCCATCACGCTGGACCAGATCGCCGCCGAGGCCCGCGCCATCCTGAAAACTCCTGTGGCGGTTTCCTATGTCACGCCGCCGGGGACCGATCCGGCACTGCTGCCCGGCGTGCAGGAAATCAATACCATGCGCCGCAAGGCCCTGCGCGACCTGGAGGCCAGACTTGCGCCTGTATCAAAATCCGCGGCGCCGGAACCGGCCAATGGCAATACGCCCATGGCCCCGCCCGCGCCAGCGGCCGAACCGGGATTTTAGGAGACAATATTTAAAAATTGACGCTTTATGAAGTTATTTTTCGTAACTTTATTTTTTTAATTGCCTTTTAAGGAATTAAATGCATACTTGTAGTTAATATGTCCCTCGCCTCTTCACGAAAGTGTACGCGGGGGATTTCTTTTTTTGTCACTTGAGCTCTACCAAATATTCCATTCTTTCCAATTTTTTAGCTCAGCCTTACTTTGAGTGATCACGCCCATATCAGCAATGGATATCGCGTTATTTTCGGGACAAGGAAAATTATCCATAATATCAAAAAAGTGATTCTTCCAATCAGAGTGTGGACATACTTTTTTCAAGATAATCTGCATTAAACAAAAATACAAAAAGGGCTTTGATGTCTTAAGCTGTATTAATTTAACATTAGACTGGGGAATACTGGCTGTTTCTATAACATTACAATTCCAGAGCCGCCCATGATGTGCTGCGGTGTTCCGGATAAAGTTAAGACTGCGTATGGTCAACCCCCATATTCGAGTCCATGTTAAAAGTGAATCCGCTGCCCGTGTTGCGGCATAGATAAAGGGTCTGCAAGCGTAGCTAAAGAGCCTTTATCTATGCGGGCGATTGGTGCTGGCGGTCTGTATCCGAGCGAACTGTGCGGCCTGATATGGTTATAATGATGCCGCCATTTTTCAATGATTACTTGCGCTTCTT
>JAMHWD010000016.1:0-19023 GCA_035911135.1 Alphaproteobacteria bacterium
AAGAAGCGCAAGTAATCATTGAAAAATGGCGGCATCATTATAACCATATCAGGCCGCACAGTTCGCTCGGATACAGACCGCCAGCACCAATCGCCCGCATAGATAAAGGCTCTTTAGCTACGCTTGCAGACCCTTTATCTATGCCGCAACACGGGCAGCGGATTCACTTTTAACATGGACTCGAATATGGGGGTTGACCAATGTATTTTAGGTCAAAGGCTTAAATACTCAATTCGATAGAGGCCCGTCACTATCTCCCAGGAAAGAGCTACTCTGCGAACTTCACGATCATCTTGATCGGATAGGCCAGTGCCATGGCCGCCGCCAGACCGCTCAGCCAAAGCATAACAAACCACAGCCATTGGCGGGTTTTCTCGTGCCGCCCCAGCCAGCCCCTGATCTTGTTAATACATGTGCTCATGGCTGGTTTTTCCGCGGAACACATAATAGCTGTAAGCCGTATAGGCCAGAATTATAGGGAGCATCGGCGCAACCCCCACCAACATCAAGGACAGGCCCGGCCCGGAAGCTGCCGCCTGCCAGATATCGTATTCAAACGGGATCATCCACGGGAACAGGCTGATACCAAGGCCGACATATCCCATCAAAAACAAGGCAATGCTGATAAAAAAGGGCCTGTATTCCGCTGCGGCGCTTACACGTAGATCCCGCCACAAAACCACAAACAAGATCATCGTCGCCAGCGGTATCGGCAGCAGATAATACAGATTGGGGACACTGAACCAGAAAGCCTTGATGTCTTCATTCATGAACGGCATGCACAGGCTGACAATCGCCATGAACACCGCAACAAAACACAGCACATAACGCGCGGTTTTGCGTGCCCATTCCTGCGTCACGTCTTCGGTTTTCATGACAAGCCATGTCGCCCCCAGCAAGGCATAGCCAAAAACCAGCGCAAGGCCTGTCATCATGCTGAACCCCGTGGCCCAGTCAAACGGCCCGCCGGCAAAATTGCGCCCCTCAACCTCAACACCTTGCACGAAACTGCCCAATATCATGCCCTGACAAAAGGCCGCGGCCAGCGATCCCGCATGAAAAACCGTATCCCAGAAGGGCCGCGAATTATCACTGGCCTTGAAGCGAAACTCAAACGCCACACCGCGCAGAATCAGCCCCAGCAGCATCATGATGATGGGCATATAAAAAGCCGGCATTAAAATGGCATAGGCCAGCGGAAAGGCCGCAAACAAGCCGCCGCCGCCCAGCACCAGCCATGTCTCATTGCCATCCCAGAACGGGGCAATCGAATTCATCATCCGGTCGCGGCATTTATCGGAAGGGGCGAGCGGAAATAAAATCCCGACCCCCAGATCAAATCCATCCAGCAGCACATAAAGAAAAACCGCCGTTGCAATAATAATGCCCCAGATCAGCGGAAGGTCGATAACATCCGAAAAATCAAACATTGCCTTCTCCTTCCACTTGGCCTTCCGTTGCGCCTTTGACAACGGTGGCTTCCATGCTGTTTTCAAAGAACTGCTCCGGCTCATCCGCAATGGGAATGCCCTTGCGGATTAATTTCAGAATGTAATAGCTGCCCGCGCCAAAGACGAAGCAATACATCACCACAAACGCCGCCAGCGACCATGCCACTTGTGGCCCTAAAATCGCAGGCGAGATAGAATCACTGGTGCGGATCACACCGTACACCGTCCAGGGCTGGCGGCCGATTTCCGTGACAAACCACCCGGCCAGCACCGCGATAAAACCAGAGGGCATCATCAGCATCCACCAGCCATGCAGCCAGCGGCTCTCGAATAATCTGCCGCGAAAATACTGAACCGCACTGACCGCGCCGATCAGGATCATCATCATCCCAAGCCCCACCATCACGCGGAAGCACCAGAACACCCAGGCCACAGGCGGATGATCTTCTCTGGGCCATTCGCTCAGGCCTTTCAGCTCGCCATTCCAGTCATGGGTCAGGATAAAACTCGCAAGCCCAGGAACTTCCACCGCGTAATCCATGCGCTGCTCTTCTTCATTGGGCCAGCCGAATAACAGCAAAGGAACGGAGGTCTCGGTATGATACAGCCCCTCCATCGCGGCGACCTTGGCAGGCTGGTGCTTGAGCGTGTTCAGGCCATGGGCATCTCCGACCATTAACTGCAGCGGCGCAACCAGCGCAGCCATGATAACGGCCATGCCCAGCATGATCCGGGCGTGCGGGATATGGCGTTTGTTCCAAAGATAAAACGCCCCCACCCCGCCCACGACAAAGGCCGTGGCCAGATAGGCCGCAATCACCATATGCGCGAAGCGATACGGGAAGGACGGATTGAAAATAATCTCGATCCAGCTGGTGGGCATCAACCGGCCATCGGGCGCAACCTCAAAGCCTTGAGGCGTTTGCATCCAGCTATTGGCGGCCAAAATCCAGAAAGCCGATATCAGAGTCCCCACCGCCACGATACAGGTGGAGGCAAAATGCATCCGCGGGCTGACGCGGCCCCAGCCAAAAAGCATAATCCCCAGAAACGATGCCTCCAGGAAAAAGGCGGTCAGGACCTCATAACCCAGCAGCGGCCCCAGAACATTGGCAGTCTTGTCGGAGAATAACGACCAGTTCGTGCCGAACTGATAGGACATCACCACGCCCGATACCACGCCCATGCCAAAGGCCACGGCGAATATCTTGATCCAGAACTTGTATATGTCGCGGTAAACTTCCTTGCCTGTCGCCAGCCAGCGCCATTCGGTCACGGCCAGATAACTGGCAAGGCCGATGGTGAACGCCGGGAATACAATGTGAAAACTTATGGTAAAGGCAAATTGTATGCGGGCCAGTAAAACGGGGTCTAGTGCTTCGATCATGGGCAACCTCCGTCCAAGGCTAATATGCCTCTTTGGATGGTTTGTCTATATGCCTCAGAAAAAAATTTTAAATGCGGGTGTGATTGTCACACTTCCCACGGAAAATCGATCCAGCAATCCTGATCGAAGGCGCGCACAAAAAAATCTGTGGTGGGCTGCCCGCTGGGCTTGGCGTAAAGCGTGGCAAAAACGCAATTTTCCGTTCGCGGCCTTAAATACGCAAAAGTCGCGCCCGTATCCACCAGATCATCAATAATAAGCGTATCGCGCAAAAATGCGGTATCTGCCTTTTTCAGCTCCCGGATGATGCCCGTCTGGGTTTGCCCGTCATAGCTCGCAAGGCCGATTGTCTCAATAACGGATATGTCCAAGGCCCTTGCCACCAGCCCCGCCGGGATCAATCCGCCCCGCGTTACTGCCAGGATTCTTTCGGGAATCTTATTGTTTTGCGTCTTTATCTTGCCAGCCAGCGCAATAGAATCGACCTTGATATCGTCCCAGCTAATGGCAATCTTATTGTTGTATGTCATGGCATTTCCTTTATATGCCCATCAAAACCACAAGTGCCGCGGTCAATCAATAAAAACCCGCCTTCGCATTTTGCGTATAATTAGGAATTGACATTCCGGGGCGATTCTGTTTTTTTCTATGCCTGTTCGCTGTTCCTCGATAGCTCAGCGGTAGAGCAATCGACTGTTAATCGATTGGTCCCAGGTTCGAATCCTGGTCGAGGAGCCACTTCCCCCCATATTCCAAATAATCATAAGTATTCGCCACGTGTGATCTGCCAATGATGTTACGGGCTTCCGTCACCATCTTGCGGACATCTGCAACCTGCCAAATATTCAGATCAAATAATGCTGCCCGATACTTGCGCTGAATATTTTATGTAAGCTCTCATTTATTTTGCGCCGCACCATAATATGCGCCCGCAAACTTGAAACCCGCCACCAATATCAAGCTATTGTAAATATACAAAAAAATTTGAGAGTCATGACATTATTTTCATGACAAAAAGCTTATAAATAGCTATATTCCAGTTATGCAGACTTAAAAAGCCAAGACGGCGCATAAATTATGCAAACCGTTCTTATAAAAAGGCTCTGCATCACAAAGACGTGTGTGGGGATCCATCGGACCGATCCTGTGCTGTAATGGCGTATTTTTTACAGCGGGGCCGTGATGAGAAATCCCAAGATTTTGTGTGTTGAAACCTGATTCTGCGCCCCGTTCCAAGGATTGAAGGGTGGCTCGCAGGATCATAATCGGATTTTGCAAATGGGGAGCGAAAATCTGAAAAAAGCAGGCGCGATATCCTCGCCAGAGGATTACAAAGCCGTTGCTTGCCTTTTGAACAAGGCCTATCCAGACATTCATGATGTCATGGTCCTGCGCCGTAATGCGCTGCTGGACATGATCAGCGATCTTCCAAACTTCAAAACCTGTCGCCGCGCGCTCGATAGCTATGCGCTGGACGATATCAGGTTCGAGTGGTTTTTCCTCAAGAAAGGTACCGGAGAGGACAGAAGATCCTCCCAGCGCCTGAGGTCAAAGTTCTAGCGCAATTTTTCAAACTGAACTGGGAGCAGTAAGAAAATGATTTTAGACACAAAAATGGTAAGAGCCGCCAAAGACTGGGCCGCAATAGAAATCCGCCGCCAGCAGGTCGAAAGCCTGACAAGAGGCACAGGCAAACATAACGATAACGATAATCATCTCGCCTCTTCCGGCCCATTGCCCCCCATTGCTGGCCCAGCCGTCAAATCAGGTTCATTTTACATCGGCGCAGACAGCGCAATCTTCCAACATGCGCCCGAAGGCGACAAACTGATCCTTGCCCCCAAAAGCGTGCCTGTGGCCGAAAAGCGGCATCTGGCCGATACGTCCGAGAAACGCGCGGATTACCTGCGCCTTTCCCTGATGATACGGATGCGTGATAGCGTGAAAGCTCTTATGGCCGCGCCGGAACAGCCGCAGGATGAGTCTTCATTACGCAGCGACTGGGGCAACAGCAATGACCAGAAAGAAAAACTTAAGACGCTTTATGCGGCTTTTCAGCATTCCTTTGGGCCCATCCATCAGCCATCCTCCGGACAAAAGCAGACACCTGCCAATCTGAGGCTCTTTGTAAACGACCCGGATGTGCATTTCCTCTCCGCCATCGAATCCATCAATCCGGAGACACAGATTATCTCTCCCGGCATTGCTTTTTCAGGTGATTCGGCAGAAATCGCCGCGCATGTTGAGAGCCAGAAAGAAAATCCTGTTTACGCAGGACCGGAGAAAAACAAGCGCCCTGCCCCGGCTCCGCAGACCGCTGCCGCGTTCACAGCACCCGAAGCCGCATAAATGTATAAAAATTTTATTGATAAGGCTTGATTCTTACTATGTGAAACTTGATTTTCCCGAAAAACTCTTTAAGGTGCGAGTTGTGTGTGGGAATTCAAGTTTTGGCCCTCTGACATCAGCAGAAAATCAGGCCAAATTCTTCTGAAGATATCCCGTTTAAGACCTGATTTTATTTAACTGTCCCTTGTCTGAAATGACATGGGACCAGAGCTTGCGTGCGAGATCAATATGGAAACAAAGCTGTCATCACAAGGCGCGAAATTCATTTCCGACACCCCCTTATATGAGGGTGATCTCATTAACAATCAAGGGTCCTACTGGCCTCGCCCCATCAAGGACGATCCTTACTGGACGATGCTCCAGAAAAACGCGGAAGGCTTTACGTTTGATGGCTCGCGCTTTGCCGCGCCTCACAAAAAAGCCATGATGTATTGCGCCATGTCCGGCGGCTGGCTGGGCTATGAGAAGGCCGAGCGCTACCCACATAAAATTCTTGAACACAGCCAGCGCATCAAGGACCCAAACGACAGCGAATTCATGACCATTCAGCGCCTGCAAGAAGCGCTTGATTCCTCGATCATGGGCCCTGATATTTTCGCCCGGAATGGCCGCCTTAATCAGGCCGCCGTGGAATACGCCTCCCGCCATATGCCCGATTACCACATCAGCGGCCCCGATGACCGCGAAGGCACGCTCCGCGCCCTGCACAGCATCCACCCGATCCTGCGCAGCGCGAGCTATCAGGACGCGGTTTTTGAACAAGGCGTCTGGGGGCCGGAATGTTTGCTGGAATACCGCCGCGGCATTTATTTCGCTGATCATGCTTGGTCACGCAATGCGGCGCTGGAAAAAGGCGTGGCGCTGGCCGTTCAATACGGCAATAAATTCACGCTCGATGCGCGCGATGGCATGGGATACGACATTGTCGATATTCAGGGCCGCCCGGTTTCCATCACCGATCAAGCCTGGGAAGATGCCCGCCATATCGTGGATGTGGTCGAGCGCGGCTTTAGAACCGAGCTTGCCGTGGCGCTGCTGGCCTCACGCTTCATGCATGATGATCTTTGGGCATCCGGCGCAAAGACGCTGGATCGCCGCCACGCTGATAAAGGCGTGAAGGCGCATTACGCCAACCCCGCACAGCAGGAGCGCATGAAACTCCTGAAAGATACAATGCGCCCCTATCTGGCGGAGCGCTGTAACTGGCCGACCCTGCACCGTGTCCTGCGCGAAGATCCGGCGCTGGAGAATTACTGGAACAACGAAGTCCTGCCTAGCCGCCCCAATTTCAAATCCATTCCTGCTGTTGAAAAACTCATCCTTCCCTATGTGCCGCGCGGCGGATTCGAGCATCCGGCCCTGAAAATCAAGGCCGAACAACGCGCCGATCCCAAAACACTGGTCAGTTTTCCGCTGGCAGCAAAACCGGCGCGTACACTTGGCATTCACGACAATCCGTTCGATGCCAAATCCGATCCTAAAATCTTCAATGACCGTAACTGGGCGCGTCTTGGCGCGACATCGAAGCCCGACCAGACACCGGCCAATGATCACCTGACCTTTGAACAGATCGCGGCGCTGCTGGTTGTAAATGCCACGCGCAAGGCCCGCCGCCCGGCCAACGCGCCGCGTGTTGCCCTTTATCTCGATGACCCAAAAGGCGGAAAAGCCGGCGCGGAATTTATTAAAGAACATGGCATCGCCAATCCCGGCAAACTTGCCGGCAGCTTTGATCCGCTGGCCAGAAGCGGTGCGAATTTCCATGACACGCTGGTACTCGAAAATGGCCAGTTTCTGGGTGGCCGACTGAAGGCATATGCATCCAGCTATGCGCTCTCCAACTGGCGCGATGATTACCAGATGGGCAACGTCATCGGCCTGAGCGACTTTGCCGCTGCCGGATCCAAATACAAACATAACGGCCTGCGTCAGGGCATCCAGGCCGAAGGCCCCGCCGAGATGACCGTGGCCGGGATTGAAACCGCTGTGCGCCGCTTTATTGACATCGAGGCCAATGCCATCATCCTGCCTGCCGGTGAGATAACGCAGCGCCAGTCGCGCTATCTGGTGGAAGGCGCCTTGGCGGCACTGGGGCAGGCTCCCCGCCATGATAACGGTACGGAATTCCAGATGGAATTCTTCATTGATGATCTGCAAAACGATGAAGATGGAAACCCGGCAGAGCCGCGCAAGGCAGGCCTTGCCGAGATTATCATCCGCATGGGCACACAGCTCAAATCCAAGATGGAGCAGCCCAATTTCGATCCGCGCCAGCACCGCGACCTGATTGTCTCGACCGCGCGCATGATCGACATCTACGAAAAGCTGATCGACCCGGAGCGTTGCAACGTCAAAACAACACGCGATCCCAAATCCGGCGAGGACAAGCAAAGCAAGATCATTGACTGGAATCAGGTTGATCCTGATTTCTACCTGCCGCTGATTACCTATGCACCGGCCGCGCCGGAACTGATCGAGACCGCCATTCACAAGGTCGGCGAGAATACCGATCTCAAGGCCTTTACGGATGATGCCGGGTTCAAGGCCTTCATGAAGGCGGAAAACCTGAAAACAGATTCAGAACGCGCCATCCCGCAAGACCCGGCGGAACAGGCAAAAGCGGTTCAGAATATCTGGTTCCTGATGCGCGCCATGCCCATCACGCCGGATGCGCCTGTGCCGGGCCTTATCGCCCTGAAAGGAATGAGCGCTTTTGATGAATACGATCTGCGCGACCTGCCGGATTCCTACGGCAAGGCCAAGAGCTGGAACGCCAATCTGGGCGCAAGGGAACGAACACGGATATTCAAGGCCTTTGACATTCATGTCACAGGGCCGGATATCGGGGAGCCTTAAAGGGTAGCGAGCGAAAACGATCTGGGAAAAGACAAAGAAATGAGCGCGGAGGCTACAGCAACAGAACAGCACAAGGACCAGGGGATTTTCACCCTTGATCGCTGGCTGCGTAATCTTGGGCTCTGGCGCGGGCCATCATTACTGACCGCCAATCAGGACCAGAAAATTGCCGCCATCGAAGCTATGGATCTCAGCAAGCCGCTGAGCTTTTCCAGCGCCGATTATGATGCGGAAGGCTATGGCCTCTATAGCGTAAAATCGGAAACATCCTATGATGCCGAAACGGGCGTGCTGCAGGATAAAATCATATTCTGGAACCTGAACCCTTTTGATCCGGACACCCAGCAAAACCAATACGTTCTGGCGATTGAAGGCAAGGCTGAAACGCCGCCTGCGCCGGGCGTAATTCCGGTGCTGGAACCCTCGCAGATATGGATCAACGGCCTTCGCAAATTCAACGGCGAGACAGATAACGCCTATGACCCGCAAAACAGACGATTGATTGACCGCGTATTGGAGCTTAGCCAGCGGGTAAAGGAGCATCTGGGCAATCAAAAACCCGTTCGCGATCTGGCCAGAATTATGGCCGGGGGCGGCCAACGAAATATCACGCGCGAGATTGCCGGTGATTTTCCCGTCATGGAAGGCTTAAGCGAGTCCGGCGGCTTTGACAAAAGCTTCGTGCCTTACCTTCTGGAACTATTACAGGGCAAGGATGAAAAGCTCACGATTACCGCGCGGGATTTTGATCATTTCAAATCCATGCATGGATTTAGCGTCAACGGGCTGGAACCATCCAGAACACTGGCCGATTCATTTGATAAAACCGCCACGCATCTCTCATCGGGCATGCGTTTTACGGCGCTCAACACCTATGAGCAGGACGCGCAAAGCGGCCATCATGTCTTTACCCTGTCCTGCTGGCCCGAAAATCCACCTGCAGGCATGAGCGCACCGGAAAAAATTGATGTGGCCCGTCTTGAATACGCACAGGATGACAATGGCCATTATGTTCTGGAATCGGCTGATTTCATGGATACGGATCCCGCAAAACTAAGCCCGCTTGAGCGCCAGATCAGCCTCGTGGGATTCTATCAGCGCTGCCTGAACGACATGGCATCTGGCGAATATCCGAAAATTCATGATCATATCTATGCGGCGCGGCTCAATGATCTGGTCACGGAAATGCATGCCCCGCCCTCGCTTGAAGATGGCGGCCCGGAATTTTTATGGATCCCGTTGAACGGGCGCAACATGCAAAAGCAGGTCAGTGGCGGCGGGGCCAGCCTTGGCGGCGGTAACCTGTTCATGAGCCGCCTTAAAAAAGATGATGGCAGCTGGAGCGAAATTGGCGTTCTTCATGGACTGCCCTATGAGCCCATGGGCCTCAAAAGCGATTTTGAAGGCATCCAGCCTGATATCCTGCCCTATCTCGACAAGATTGATACCATCGTTCTGGATCACGATCACTTTGATCACGCCACGCTGGAATTCTATGCGGCCAAGGGCTGGATGAAAGGCAAGAAAGTCCTGTGCGATGAGGCGGTTGAATATATCGTACGCAAACGCCTCGACAAGCTGGGCGTAACGAAAGACCTCTACCCCGACTTCATCAATCTGAATGAACCAGATCGCGGCGTTATTCAGAAAGACGATCACACATTCGCCTATCCCATCCATGACGCGGACGGCAATATCCGCATCTGGGAACAAATCTGCAAGGGTGGATCAAAGCACACAGCCCTCACCGACCAGCATATGATCACGGGATGCTATAACGGCGATCATTACAACGAGACATTCTTTCTTTATAACGATGCCTATGAATTCACCCCGCAAGGGCAAGATTTTGCCGCGCAAGGGCAATTGGGTCTGATCGGCCTGCCGGGCGTTGATCAAGACAATCTCCAAAAAACCATTAAAAGCGAAGATGAGCTTTATATCACGCTGCATGATCCAACGAACATCTTGAGCTCCGGTCATACAACGCGCCCGGATGAATTCAAGGATGCCTTCCGCACCGAAATTCTGCTGGCCGGAAATGATCTTGTTCTTCACGTCCCTTTCAGCACATCGCATCTTGAAATTCAGGCCACGCGCGAAGTACTGGCCGAGAGCGCGACATTACGCAATATGACCGCCGTTGGCGGCAATATGGAGATCCGATCCAGCGCGATGAATATGTTCGGCGCTAATCCTGACCTTGACCTGCGCGAAGTGGAATTTGCGCTGGAGGAATACCCCGAAAGCCTTTTTGACGCGCTGGAAGCCAGCATGGCGCGCCTTGAAGATCAGGGCGAAATCTCCGCCAAGGTCAGCGAAGTGATCAGCAGCCTTAACATTCGCTTTGTTGTATCGGGCCTTATCGAA
This sequence comes from Alphaproteobacteria bacterium, assembly GCA_035911135.1. GTDB lineage: Bacteria > Pseudomonadota > Alphaproteobacteria > Micavibrionales > Micavibrionaceae > JAMHWD01. Next base: position 10,414 of record JAMHWD010000016.1, read on the forward strand.
GACGGCGGATTTTCTGCCGGCGCGCATGATGATTATGAAGAAAAGAAAATCAGGACCGCCCTTCGGCTTATCAAACGCGACATGCGCGAGCAATTGAAGGATGATGGCAAAAATCCTGATAACAACACTGATTACAGAATTTTAGGCAAGATCATCTCGCATGGCTGCGTGCAATTCGAACGCAAATGCGCCTGGAACGATTATTTCCTCTACACCGCGATGACCAACAATCAGCCGGAAGCCGCATTATCCGCTACGCGCTCCTCTACCATGGCCAAAGGCTTTCGCGACCAGCCTGAAAAACTCTTTATCAATGTGACCGGCCCCATCGGCAGCGCCGAGGAACAATTCGCCACGCTTTCACGTTATGCGAACGGAGAGTCCTTGCTCGATTACGATAGCAAGGTGCGCCCCAGCGGTTATCAGATCCCGCATCATACGCCCACCACCATCATGATCACACAAACGCCCTCCATGGGGCGATCCTCACAAATCGCGCAGGACGCGCTGATCCGCAAGATCGTGGAAAACCGCAATGATACTGTCGTCGTGGCGATCAAGGGCGGCAGGCGCATCCACAACCCCAAGGACAAGCTTGACCGGTATATGGCCGCCTACCGCGAACAGGGCATCAACGCGCAATGGGATGGGGCCAATAATGTGATCCGCGTGCATGATGCACCGTTCCACATCCATGGTCATGGCTACCGCGAAGATGTGAAGGATACGATGCGCCGCTGTCGCTCCAAGCGCGATGAGTTTATTCATATCCCCGGCCTTGAGAACTGGATGGAAGGCAAGCGCGTTGCCGCTGAACTGGGGCGCAACACATTGCAGGCCGAACCGCGCGATAACGTCGCCATGAAGCCTGTTGCCAATGCCGATACGGGCGATATGGATCTGGTGACAACCGATTATCTGACGGCATCGTACTGGCTGATCCGCAATCGTCGCAAATACGGCCAGCAATATGGCGGTGCGTTGGAAATGCAGCGCGCTATCGTCATGTCGGGCGAGGCCAATGGCCGCATATCAGGTACACAAGTGCGCTCTGAAGCGGATGGATATTTCGAACAAAGAACTGCCAGCCGCCTGAACGGCAGCTTTGAACGCGCCTCGGCCAATGACGATGATCCGGCGGCACGCACAGCCGGTATCGCGCCATCCCGCGCCGATATTCGCGCCGGAGGCGGCAGACCGCGCGGTATCATGGCAGGCAAAGCCATGACATATCGCCGTCAGGCCGGAGCACAAGGAAACGAAGGGGCAGAGCCACATGTTTGATCCCTATAAAAAACGCATAGCGCCCAAAAGCATCATGTGGGACCGCGTCAAGCGCGGCGAGCTGATGACCTTGATCATCGACCTGGAAACCAGCGGCTTCAGCCGCAACGATGTTCCCTACTCCACGCCGGCCTCGCCTTTTATTACAGAGTACGGCGATTGCCTGATGGATCTTTCAGGAAATTACCTCAACTCCGCCCAGCTTTTCCCCAAGCGCCCGGAATGGCTCCTCGCGCAGCCGCCAGCCGCCATTTTACAAAGACTGGAAGATGGCCTTCATTCCTATGATGACCCGGATAAGGATAACTACTGGAGCGCCATTGCCTCCATGGCATGGCGTATTGAACAATCGGCCTTTGCTTATGAATCCATGAGCGCCGACCGTGAATACATCCTCTTCCGCGAATACAACAAACAGCTCAAATCAGGATCGCGCGAAGCCGCCGAAGAAGTCATTCCTGTGCCGCTGCTCGATGATAATGGCGAGATCGTCCATGATGTGCGCTATCACCCCGCGCGCCAGAAAATCTCCTACCGCATCCAGCGCGAGGACAAGGATTCCATCGACTATGAATTCTCGGATAATCTTTATTACCGCGATGAACAAGATGGCAGCCAATGGAAATGGGTTGATGCCTCGGTCCTGATCAGCGGTTTTAACTTCCTCAATTACGACCTGCCGATCCTGCGCACCAATCTGATGCGCGTGGGATTTGATCCGATGGATTCAACATTCCTTTATGCGCGTGGAACGGTGAATGACCGCCAGCGCAAAAAGAACCATATTCTGGATGTGCGTAATCTTGCTTATGCCACGGTGATCTACGGCCAGCAGGATGATAACGGCCTAAAGATGGGCAAAATCAAAAATATCCTGGGCGGGCAGTCGCGCCGCAGCGAAGCCCTGACCGCCTATCTGGCTGAGCAGATGAAACACACCAACCCCTTGCGCCTGATACAGGGCGGGGCGTTTAATCCGATTGATGGTTCATTCCCCGATTTGAACATGGCCCATGGCGCGTTTTTTGATGCGGCCTGCACCGGGGCCATCATGAATCTTTCCATGGATACATCCCCCTGGATCTATAAGACATTCGACAAGCAGGTTGATGAGAAGCGCCTCTATCAGGTTCTCACACAGACCAAACCGCAAGGCGATACACTGCCGCTGGTTTCCCTGCCGCGCCGTGATGGCGGGATCAATCACAGCGAAAACCCTTACTGGTTTTTGGATACGGACGATCAGATGGGGCGCTTCCGCCGGCTGGCTTTCCTGCATATTGATGGCAATTTCCACAAGAGCGAATACAAGGGCAAAAAGCTTAAAGACCTTGATGCCGAAGACTGGGTGGAATATATGGACCGCCCCTATAACGCGGGCGATCCCGATCGCGCGGTCATTGTAAAATCGCTGCGCCGCTTTCAGGGCGGGATACCCTTTGAGGATGTCTTCAAGCATTCCTCGGCGGCCGATCACTACCGCAAAAAACTTGGCAATGGCGACATCCAGAAAGATATCGCCTATGTCGCCGAAAATATCCAGATGCGCGAGAATATCCGCGCCGCCATCGCCGCCATGCAAAGCCGCATGCGCCAAAATTCCTATATGCCGCAAAACCCTCTGCTGGAGGACGAGCTTCCGCATCTTTTCTCCGGCGGCATTGCCTATATCGAGGACGCCGCCACAATTGCCGCGCAGAACGGATCGCAAGATATTCACCCGGTCGTCAAAACCATTCATGCCCACCATAACAATGATTTTCGCTATATGGCCGATATGGACCGTGCGATCCGCCGTATGGCTATCAAGGCGCATATCATTGATAACTACAAGAATCATGCGCCCGAAGACAGCCTGGGATATTACGATGATTTTCTGGGATATACGGCCGCCACATCAGACCCTGAGCAACTGCGCGAAGAAGCAAATATTTTCTACAGCCAGCGCCGCGATAGCGCACCCAAAGGCCGCCTCATTCTGGATGACCTGATTGATCCGGCAACCAACAAGCCTTTCTTTGAAAATGGCAAGGCGCAGATTTTTACCGCTGATGACGCCGCACATTTCAAAGGCGTTTTGCGGATGCATAAAAATATGGCGCAGGCCGCCCTGAACAGTTTTGAGGGCATGACGGACAAGATTCACAAATCACAGTTCGATAAAAAGAAATGGCCTTATGCCCACATCATTGAAGAGATCAAGCGGCCGGGCGCTCTCAAGACGCGTTACTTCGACACCGAACGCTTTGGCGCAAGGCCAAAACCGGATTTCCGCAGCCCGCGCGATGCCTTTGATTTCCGCACACAATTAGGTCTTCGTATCCTGCGTGATTACGATGCCGAAACGCGCAATCCGGCTTCTGAATTCATTTCGGGCCTTGTCGATAAAACCTATGCCGATAAGCCGCGCCATGGCCGCGCCAATCACCGCTTGCTGGTTGCCGACCCCGATAACGGCGAGACAGGCGCCAGCCCGCATGTGATTGATGAAAAGGGCCGCGTTCTGGATATCGCTTATCTGAAGGCGCAAAAGACATCTCATGTGCTGGATAAACTCTCTAGCGGCGAATGGAAAACTCGTTTTTACCGCCTGCGCTCCGAGCCATCCGTGACCATGCTCATGCAACGCTTTGTCGATCTGGACATGGGCGATAAAATCCCCAAGCCGCTCTATGAGCATATGTACAAAGCCGATCTGCAAAGCCGCCTGTGGGGATTTGAAAATGAAACGCCCGATACGGCGCGGATGACAACGCTGGAGACGATCGAGTTTGACTTGAGCCGTCTGGAGCTGAGCGCCTCGATGCGTAATGCTCACCTGCTGGAGCGTGATCGCAACCCGCTTATGGGGGCGGCGGCCAAGGCCTTGCAGACCGATGAAGGACAGCGCGCCCTAATCCGCAGCCGCAACTGGCTGGAGGAAATCAAAGCCAAATATCCCAAATCCCCTGCCCTTATTCTGGATACACGTCACGACCCGGCAAGCACCGCGCCGCTTGATTACATCCCGTTTGAAATCCTGCGCGATGAATCCAAACCCTTCCTCGAAGATCCCAATTTCGTGGTCGTGGATGTTCCGGCGCATCATCTACGCTTCCCTGTGGAGCAATTTGACATCCGCATCCCCTATCGCGGGATTGCCGTACCGGAACTGGCCAAAGACAAGAAAAACGCTATCGCCCGCGGCAAGCCGCTTATCTTCCGCGAGATTGAAACCGGGCGGATGTATGCGGCCGGGGCGGCTTCCGTACATGAGAAGACGGATAAATTCCCGATCCTGACCGAAAAGGCGATCCGCGATTACGCTCATGCCGGACATGAAATTTCAAAGCCAGACAAGATAACCTATATCGGGATTGAAGGGTTGTATCCGCTGGCCAATACGCGCAATTTCGAAATGGGCACACAGGGCTTTAAGCTGCCTTCTGCACAATTTGATGCGCTCACCCATCCGCGCTTTGCCGGCTTTGGCGATAAACCGCTGACCAGCGTTATCATTCCGCTGGATTACTGCCCGCAACGCCTCTCGCCGGACAAGACCCTGCGCCTGCGTGAGATGGCCGCCAAGGCATTCTCCAATATCGAAGGCGGCGGCGGCATGGAGACAGGCCATATCTACGATACCACCCTGCGCCATGTTATCGGCATTGATTGCACTGGCGAGAAGGAAGGCGTTACGCTTGCCGATCTCAGCCGCAAGATCCGCGCCAGCGAAATCTCGCCGGCCATTGTCAGCGGCGCTGGTTTTACCGGCGTTGATCATCTGGAAAACCGCCTCACGCAATGGGCGGTTGAGCGCTGGAAAGATAATCCGATGGGCCAGCGCGTTCTGGTGGCCACTTTCGATCAGGTCAACAAGGCCTATAACGATAACAACCGGGATGAACGCTATAATATGTGGGGGCAGTTCAACAGCCTCTCCGCACCGCTGGCGGCCTTAAAACGCGGCGGCAAACCCGTCCTGCCATCCGCCTATCAGGATTATGGCTGGAAACCGGCCGCCGATTCAGCGTAATATCGCTGACATATCATCAAACATTGTCCAATTTTCAATTATGGAGTTGCCTGCCATGACTGACGCCCTTATCGAAGCCCATGAACTTTTTGAACTCATGCACGCCCCCAGAATCGGCCAGGGGCGCCTGCGTATTCTGGATGCCAGCTTCGCCATGCCCGGCGCAACCGAAAGCCCCTATGATGCCTTCCTGATAGGTCATATCGAATCAGCGCGCTTTTTTGATGTTGATGCCATTTCCGACCAGAACAACCCTCTGCCCCATATGCTGCCCAGCTCCGAGCAATTCGAACGCCAGATCGGCGCACTCGGCATAGGCAACACAGATACCATCATCATCTATGGCCAGAGCGGCATCATCATGGGGCCGGCACGGGCGTGGTGGATGTTCCGCGTTTTTGGTCATGATAATGTACGCATCCTCAATGGCGGCCTGCCCGCATGGAAAGCAGCAGGATTCGCGCTGCAACCCGCCATGCCGGAACCGGCAACACCCGCCCTTTTCAAGGCCAAATACCGCCCTGCTCTGGTCTCGCACCGCGCCGATATCGAAAAAGCCATTGATACGGGGCTTTGCGCGCTTTTGGATGCGCGCTCACCGGAACGCTTTGCCGGAACCGCGCCGGAACCGCGTCCCGGCCTGATTCCCGGCCATATGCCGGGCGCACTAAATCTGCCCGCAGGCAAGCTGGTGGATCCCGCAACAGGCAAACTACTTTCGGAAGAGCAAATCAGGAAAGCCCTTGAGGCCATCCATTTCGACCCCGCCCAGCCCGTTATCACCACCTGCGGCAGCGGCGTTACTGCCTGCGTGATCGTGCTGGCACTCCATACTTTGGGTTATACGCAAATTCCGGTTTATGATGGCTCCTGGAGCGAATGGGGGCAGGACAATACAAATAACAAAATATCCCAATCAAATTAAAAAATTTTCCATTAAAATAAAATATTCTTAATATAATTAAATATAAAAACTACTTAGAATAACAATAAATAAATAATAGTTTTTCAAAAATTTACTTAAATGTAATAAATTTTACTGATAATTTCTTTTACAATATTTGTATTATATTAAGAAACGAGAGATAGTTCCGGTTTTGATAAAATTTTACAAAAATTTTCGTTTTTTTTCTTGCAATCGTTCCGGCCGTGACATATAAAGAATGTAACACACCCTCTATTACCGCCGTTTGTCCGGAGCATCGTCTCCGGACCTTTTTTTTGTGCGAAATGGATAGGGCAAAAATAACAAGAATTCAACAGGGACAAAACGAATATGCTTAAGGATACGTTCCGCTATTCCTCCCCCGCGCCTGATGCGCCGACAATCGAGCGCAAGAACGGCGTTTTCGCCTATCACGGCAATGTTGATCCGCAAAGCGTCCGCATTATAAATCCCAATACCGGCCAACCTATCAGAAAAGCATTCGTCGAGGCCGAGCCTTCTTTGCTGGGGACCTATTGCGCGTCAACAAAGCGCTGGACCCTGCATCGAAACGCCGTACTTCTTTGGGATCATCCAGATGCCCACGATCCCGATTTTGCAGGTCTTTACACACGATTGAATGCATCTTCTTCCTTCCACTACGCCGCCGAAGGCAACCTGTTGCGCCTTTCGCCCGCTATTCGCACTGCACCATCGAATTCCCAGCGCACGCATGGGCAAGCTGCTATAATATCTTTAATGGACCGCAGGCATTCTTAAAGACCGCCTGAAAGGCCAATCAACCGGATATTTCAGGAGCCTTATCCCATGTCGCTGCGCCGCGCCTCGCTATCTTTACTTGCTTTCACAACCGCCCTTTTGCCCGTAACCGCTTCTGCCGCTTCACCACTTGAGGGCCTGTGGCTGACCCAGAACCAGCGCTCCATTATCGCGCTGGCGGAATGCGATCAAGGGTTATGCGGGAATGTCTTCTGGATCATCAAAGACGGCATGCAGACCGATTCTGCCAATCCTGATGAATCCAAGCGCAGCCGCCCCATGTGCGGTCTGCCTATTCTCTGGGGTTTTGAAAAAGACGGCGATCATGCCTGGGAAAACGGCACGATCTATAAGGCCGATGAGGGCGATCTCTATGATGCCGATCTGGCGCTTCAGGAAGATGGCACGCTGAAAGTCCGCGGCTATATGGGCATTTCCCTGCTGGGCAAGACCCAAGTCTGGACCCGCGTTTCTGCCAAGGATTACCCATCCTGCAAGAAATGACCTCCTTTATTTGACATAATTGATTTTTCTATGTTAATCTCTCCCTAGCTAACGCCGGGAGGTTTATATTTAATGGGCATTAAGGCCAGTGCGCGCAACGTAATGCGATTATGTAACGAGCAGCCCGCAGCTCAAAACCCGCGTTGGGAGATCAAGATCGCGCGCTATTTTGGTTATAGTGAAACAACGCTGGCTCTGCTCAAGGCTCCAAACGGGCTGCATTACATGGTCCGCTCCAGTGCCTTTCCCTATGGACGCCCCAGCGGCGGCATTGAAGAATATTATAATATTTCTCGTGGGCGCCATGTAACCGAACGCGTCTTTCACTGGAACGACTTACTTGATGAGCTGGCCGGAGACCATGACAACCCAATATCCATGAACTCGCCCACCACATTGACTGTACTTATTTCCCGGAAGGCAATCAACTCCCTGGTGCGCCACATGGCATGCGATTCAAGCGTATCCATATGCATCTTATGCATCACCATCTAGGGACAAACCTTGAAACGCGAATGGCCTCAAATTATGCCAAAACCTCCTATGGCATTGCCTTTGCACTGAATCTGGAAGACATCAAACGCCGCGGTTTCTCAGAAACGCGCAGCGTGGACATCCTGCCCGCAGAACAGCATAGCCCCTTTCGCGATTTCAACCCGCTTCACAATATGATTATCTAGGTTGATATAAATGGCGATCCCAGCAGGACTTGAACCTGCAACCCCCTGCTTAGAAGAAAGTGGGTTATATTGGACACAATTCCTCATCATTCCTCCGTATTGTTATTTATCAATAACTTAAAAAGTCACTTGACCTCATCACTCCTCTATATTTACTATAATGGTGGTTGCTACGTGGTTGCTACGAATTTATGGCTCACGTTACTAAAAAATCGAAAGGCACTCTGAAATGGCCAGCAAGAAAATCACCCTGAGTAGCGTTAAGGAACTTAGCCAGAACGAGACAATCTGGGATACAGAGATTAAAGGATTTGGCTGCCGCTGCCAAAAAGATGGAAAAATCTTTATCGTCAAATATCGCGTTGGCAAAGGTCGCGCCGCCCGTCAAAGGTTCTTTACCATTGGCCGTCTGGGATCGCCAT
>JAMHWD010000017.1:0-71366 GCA_035911135.1 Alphaproteobacteria bacterium
AAGAAGCGCAAGTAATCATTGAAAAATGGCGGCATCATTATAACCATATCAGGCCGCACAGTTCGCTCGGATACAGACCGCCAGCACCAATCGCCCGCATAGATAAAGGCTCTTTAGCTACGCTTGCAGACCCTTTATCTATGCCGCAACACGGGCAGCGGATTCACTTTTAACATGGACTCGAATATGGGGGTTGACCAAATCACCGGCAAAGGAGATCCGCCGCTGCTTTGGCGTTACGGTATTCTCCCGTTTTTCTGCTGGTGGTGCTAGCCCGCGCGCGATCAGTCAAACCGGCGGAAAAATCAGCACTGCTCCAGCAAAACTCTGAAAATGTAAGAAGGACAAAAATTATAAAGGCAGTGGTCATTAGAAAAATCTCTCTTATCGAGGGACCTGAACCTTTTAAAACCTTATGTATGGGGAGGATCAGATCGGTGTTGCTTGTGTCAGAAAAACAGGGCCGGAAGGACAAAGCCCTTTGTTCAAGGGCCGCCAGCCAAAATGTTTAACAACAGCAACGACAGATCATCATGAAGTTCAGGTAACAGCAGTTTCAAAGTCCTGTCAACATCTTTGACCAAATTTTAAATTAGGGATTGTATTTCGCGGAGCAATTTTCTAGAGTTCGTATATTAGAATTTTCGAATAAAAAGAAAGAGATAGCAGAATGAAAACACGTGCCGCCATTGCCGTTGCTGCCGGAAAACCGCTGGAGATTGCCGAGGTTGATCTGCAAGGCCCGCGCGAGGGCGAAGTCCTGATCGAGATCAAAGCCACCGGCGTTTGCCATACGGATGCCTTCACACTATCGGGCGATGATCCGGAAGGCGCCTTCCCCGCCATTTTAGGCCATGAGGGCGCCGGCATCGTGCGCGAGATTGGCGCGGGCGTAAAATCATTATCCGTGGGCGATCACGTCATCCCGCTTTATACGCCGGAATGCCGCGAATGCGATTACTGCCTGCACCCCAAAACAAATCTTTGCCAGAAAATTCGCTCCACGCAAGGCAAGGGCCTCATGCCGGATGGCACGTCGCGCTTTTCGCTGAACGGCAAGCCCATATTGCATTACATGGGATGCTCGACTTTTTCGAATTTTACCGTGCTTCCTGAAATCGCCGTGGCCAAAATCCGCAAAGACGCGCCCTTCGACAAGGTTTGTTACATCGGTTGCGGCGTGACAACAGGTCTGGGCGCAGTAATATTTGACGCAAAAGTTGAACCCGGATCAACCGTGGCCGTATTCGGTCTTGGCGGGATTGGCCTGAACGTCATTCAGGGCGCAAAGATGGTGGGGGCTTCCCGCATCATCGGCATCGACCTCAACCCGTCGAAGGTAGAGCTGGCGAAGAAATTCGGCATGACCGATTTTATCAACCCCAAGGATGTCGGCAATGTCGTTGAGGCGATTGTCGATCTGACCAATGGCGGAGTTGATTATTCCTTTGAATGTATCGGCAATGTGAATGTCATGCGCCAGGCACTGGAATGCTGCCACAAGGGATGGGGCGAGAGCGTGATTATCGGCGTCGCCGGCGCGGGACAGGAAATCTCCACCCGCCCCTTCCAGCTGGTGACGGGCCGTGTCTGGCGTGGCAGTGCATTCGGCGGGGCGCGCGGCCGGACGGATGTACCGAAGATTGTTGATTGGTACATGGATGGCAAGATCAACATTGATGATCTCATCACCCACACCATGCCATTGGAAAAAATCAATGATGCATTCGATCTGATGCATGAAGGCAAATCCATCCGCAGCGTGGTGATGTATTAAAATGACATTGAAGGAAATTGAAAAACACGCCTGTTTCGGCGGCAGCCTTGCGGTTTACGAACATCAGAGCGCCGCCCTGTCCTGCGCGATGAAATTCTCCATCTTCCTGCCGCCCAAGGCGCTGGCCGGGGAGAAAGTTCCATTTCTTACCTATCTGTCGGGCCTGACCTGCACGCATGATAATTTCACGACCAAGGCCGGCGCGTATGCGGCAGCTTCCAGAGACAATATCGCCATTATCGCCCCCGATACATCCCCGCGCGGCGATGATGTGCCAGATGATGTGGCTTCCTATGATTTTGGCAAGGGCGCGGGTTTTTATATCGATGCTGCGCAAGAACCATGGGCCAAGCACTTCCGCATGGAAAGCTATATCGCGGATGAGCTGAATAAACTTGTCATTACCGAATTTCCATTGCTGGCCGATAAACAGGGCATTTTCGGCCATTCCATGGGCGGGCATGGCGCACTCACACTCTATCTGAAATACCCCGGCCTTTATCAATCGGCCTCTGCGTTCTCGCCCATCGTTGCGCCCGCGCAAGTGCCATGGGGCCAGAAAGCGTTCAAGGGATATCTTGGCGAAGACGAGACCGCATGGCAGGCGCATGATGCCTGCGCGTTGATAGAAAAATCATCGGCGCGCAATACATTCCCGCCCATCCTGATCGACCAGGGCAGCGCGGATCAATTTTTAGAGGCCCAGCTCAAACCCCATCTGTTTGAGGTGGCATGCGCCAAGGCCGGGCAAAACCTGATCTTGCGGATGCAAGATGGCTATGACCACAGCTATTACTTCATCCAGAGTTTTGTGGCCGATCACATCGCCCATCATGCGCGGATACTGGCTTAATTTTTTTCACTGGCCACTGGTTGATGATATTCTTCGCCTTAGCTTCTTTACAAAGAAGGGGAAAATATCATGACCGCCAATATCAATCCAGCCGTTCGCATCGGCCATGTCCATTTGAAAGTCGCCGATATCGACCGGGCGCTTGGCTTCTATGAAAGCGTTCTAGGCTTTAAGGTCATGCAGCGCCACGGCGATCAGGTGGCCTTTATCTCGGCCGGCGGATACCATCATCACATCGCCTTAAACACATGGGAAAGCAAGGGCGGCGGCCCGCCGCCTTACGGTACGACCGGCCTTTATCACACGGCTATTCTCTATCCTACGCGCAAAGCGCTGGCCGAAGCCCTGCAACGCGTCGATGCGGCCGGCATTGAACTGGACGGCGCGTCCGATCACGGTGTCAGTCAGGCGCTTTATTTACGCGACCCGGATCAGAACGGCGTTGAATTATACTGGGACCGCCCGCAGGAAGAATGGCCGTTTGATGCACAAGGCAATCTGGCCATGTTCTCCCGCCGGCTTGATCTGGATGATTTACGCGCGCAGGCCAATAGCCTAGAATAGCGCATGAACAAAAGCATTGCCATTATTGGCGGCGGCCCGGCGGGGTTGATCGCGGCGGAGCGCCTTTCAGCGCAAGGCTTGCGCGTGCGCGTCTATGAACGCAAGCCCACGGTGGCGCGAAAATTCCTGATGGCCGGGCGCGGCGGGCTGAACATCACCCATTCCGAAGACATGGAGTCTTTCCTGTCAAAATACGGGAACCGGAAAGACATCCTCGCGCCGATGATCCGCGCCTTCACGCCGCAGGATTTACGCGATTGGTGCGCGGGGCTGGGGCAGGAAACCTTTATCGGCACCAGCGGGCGCGTCTTTCCTCAATCTTTTAAGGCTTCGCCCTTGCTGCGGGGCTGGATTGCCCGGCTTGAGGCGCAGGGCGTTGAAATTCTGCCCCATCATGAATGGACAGGATGGCGCGAGGATAAGCTGGTATTTCGAGTTGGTGAAATGGAAGAGACCATAAAGGCCGATGCCATTTTGCTGGCGCTGGGCGGCGCATCATGGCCGCGGCTTGGGTCGGATGGAAGCTGGGTCAATATTCTGCATGAATCCGGAATCACAGCCGCCGCGCTTGAACCTTCCAATTGCGGATTTGAAACCGGATGGTCGGAAATATTCATAGAGCGCTTTGCCGGAAAACCTCTTAAACCTGCCAGCTTCACGCTTGATGGCCGCACCATAAAAGGAGAGGCCATCATCACGGCAAAGGGCATTGAAGGCGGCGCGATATATGCGCTTTCCTCTGCGCTGCGGGGTAAGATCACGCAAAACGGCCACGCGGAAATGACCATTGATCTCAAGCCGGATCTTGGATTGGATGATATGACCGATCGTCTGCGACGCCCCAGAAAAGGTCAATCCTTATCAAATTTCCTGCGTAAGAATTTAAAAATATCCGATGTGGCCATTGGCCTGATCATGGAACGGCAGGACAGGGCCTTGCTCGCGGGGTATGCGCCGGAGATTCTGGCCGGGATCATCAAAGCCTATCCGCTGAAACTCATGGCGCCGTTTTCAATTGAGCGGGCCATCTCCAGCGCAGGCGGGATCAGATTTGAAGATCTGGATGATGGTCTTATGCTCAAGAATCGCCCCGGTGTTTTTGTAGCCGGGGAAATGCTGGACTGGGAAGCGCCAACAGGCGGTTATTTGCTGCAGGCTTGTTTTGCCAGCGGTATTCACGCCGCCGCTTCGATCCGGAAATATCTTCAGGCCGTGCCATAATATCGCCCTAGGCAAGATCAAGCATGAAATCCAGAATATCCGGTGCATTTCTGGATTTCTGCCGCATCTCGTACATTATCATGACCCTGTCCAGATCCAGATCACGGAAACGATTGCCCTCTTCCTCAAGCGTGCGCCATTTGCGCCGCACTGCCGTGTGGTGCAAGTCATAGCCGGCGGCCTTGGTGATATGTTCCATCTCGGCGAATTCAAAGGCCTGACGCAAAAGATTGTTATCCCTTAATTGCCCTGATGTCGAAGGCAGGTTCAAAGGTTCCAGCACCAGCGATTCCCCATCCGCCAGCCTGGCCTGTTTTGCAGCATCATCATGACCAAACATGGTTTGCGGGAAAGACGGCGCGCTTTGAAATATCTCCTGCATGTAATTCTGCAACATCGTCGTCCCATACCATTTTACAAGGCTTGGCTGATGGAAATAATGATGAAAAGCGGCGTCACTGCCCGCACGCACCGGGTCATGCCAATTTTGATCAAGCGCATATCTGAGCCCATTGGCATAGGATGTAAAAACCTCGCCATAACCATCAGGCTTTTGGGCAACCCGCCGAAACGGGCGTCTGCATCCATTTATAAACATTTCATGCAAAACTCTGGCCGCGCAGCTTTCCGCGCCAGCCTCCATGGACATCACCGCCAAAAGACGGCTCGGGTAATCCCAGCGCACATTGGTCACAATCTTCGGCTGGATCGAGTGCATCAGCTCATGCGGAATAACGCGCACATCATCTACCCTGCCATTATAAACGGATAAGGATATGGTATTATTCCAATGCTCGCCCTTGGTGCTGGCATCGGCAAATTGCCGGCGAAGGAAAGCCGTTTTGGATGACTTGGCCGCCAACAACATGCGCCGGCCCAGATCGCTGTTATAATATATCCTGTCCATCGCTTCGGCCATTTGCGGATCGCGCCGCCTTAAATGCCGAAAGGCGTGAAGATACAAATATCCATTATGCGGCTCGTCCTCGGACGCAAGCACATTTGGCACGGCCAGCATGGCAGCATTTCGGGTCTGCGCTGAAGCAGCTTTCATCTCTTCCCTGATTTTTGTCTTTTCATATTTACACCCCACAATAAGGATAGGGTTTCATATGGTCAATATTCATTGAATTTAAAAGCAAAATCAAAAGCTTGGACGTTTTGACCTGATGCGGTAGAATAGCGGGAACGCAGATTTTATTTCACTTCTCTCCCCCGCATCTCGATAACCATGAAAAGTATTTTTCACAATCCCATTCTTTATTTCCGCAACAACAAGCTGGCGCGTCTTGATGTCATGCTGCGCCCCGGCCTTGCGGTGCGGCGAGGATTTTTCTATTCCTTCGCCAAGTTTTTTGCCGCCATGCTGGCCATGAATCTCTCTCTGACCCTGATCGGGCATGTGGCGGAACCCATAACGCCAGCGGCCGCAAATTCCCCCTTCCTCGCAGGGCTTATTGTTATCCCTTCGCTGATACTGGCGGCCGGAATTGCTATTATGGCCATTGACTGGGTGGATGCGCGCTGGCGCGCCAAGGTAAATACCGGCGATGGCAACAATCAAGCGGTTGATATCCGGGCGATCCTGAAAACCTACCGGGAAACAAAGGCCATTCAGGAATATCACCGGCAAATTATTGACCGCATCCTCGCGCGGGAAGGTGAGCTGATCAGTCAATTACCCACATTGGAAGATTATGAGCTGGAACTGATTGAGGATGGATTTTTATATGGCATAGAGCGCGAGCATATCTGGGATATGGATGATGAAAAACATCGCCTGCGCCGCAGCGATATGGCGTATGGCACAAAATTGATTTTCTTTTCCCTGATAGCTTTTTTCTTCCTGACCTTCGGGATGGTTTATGGTTTGAGCGAATATCTTCTAAAAATGGCCGGCATGCGCGACTCCGGTTTCATCATGTTTTATGTCATGATCCCGGTTGCCCTTTATGCCATGTATCACGCCATGAAAAAGACAGATGAGATATGGGCGCGGCTTGGCCCCTTTCGCAGAACCATGGCGCGGCGCAGCATTTTTTACTGGCCCGTGACATTATTAATAGTGACCGGCGTTAATCTCTGGATACTTCACATTCTGGGCCGGATTTAGGCCGCAAGCTTATTGCCCTCGCATGGATTTTCTTCTAGCCTTGGTGATAATAAAATTCAGGGAGAATTTTTATGTCACGCAAGACCTCGCCCGCCTTATCCTCGCCGGAATTTAATACCAACAAGGCCGCCATGGAAAAACTGGTTGCCGATTTGAAGCAGCAGATTGAAAAGATTGAACTGGGCGGCGGCGACAAGGCGCGAACGCGCCATACTGAACGCGGCAAGCTTCTCCCCCGCGCGCGCATCGACCGCCTTCTGGACCCCGGATCGCCGTTTCTGGAATTATCACCACTGGCCGCGCATGAGGTTTATGGCGAGGATATCGCCGCCGCCGGGATCATCACGGGCATTGGCCGCGTATCAGGCATTGAATGTATGATTATCTGCAATGACGCGACGGTGAAAGGCGGCACGTATTACCCGCTCACGGTTAAAAAACATCTGCGCGCGCAGGATATCGCGCGGGAAAACAACCTACCCTGCATTTATCTGGTCGATAGCGGCGGGGCCAACCTGCCCAATCAGGATGAGGTTTTCCCCGACCGCGATCATTTCGGCCGTATTTTCTACAATCAGGCCAGCATGTCGGCGCAGGGTATCCCGCAAATTGCCGTGGTGATGGGAAGCTGCACCGCTGGCGGGGCCTATATCCCGGCCATGTCGGATGAAAGCATTATCGTCAAAAATCAGGGCACGATTTTTCTGGCCGGGCCACCGCTGGTCAAGGCCGCCACGGGCGAGGATGTCAGCGCCGAAGACTTGGGCGGCGGGGATGTGCATACACGCATATCAGGCGTGGCCGATCATCTGGCGGAAAATGACGAACATGCCCTTGATCTGGCCCGCAAGGCTATATCCAATCTTAACCGCACGCGGCGCAATACTTTAAAAATGATGCCGGTGCGCGAACCTTTATATGACCCATCGGAGATTTACGGGCTTATCCCAAGCGATCTTAAGACCCCTTTTGATGTACGCGATATTATCAAGCACATTGTTGATGGCAGCGAATTCGATGAATTCAAATCCCGTTACGGTACAACTTTGGTGACAGGCTTTGCCCATATCTACGGGCACCCGGTTGGCATTGTTGCCAATAACGGCATTTTATTCTCCGAAAGCGCATTAAAGGGCACGCATTTCATCGAACTTTGCAATCAGCGAGGCATTCCGCTGGTGTTCCTGCAGAACATCACGGGATTTATGGTCGGCCGAAAATACGAAAATGGCGGCATCGCCAAGGACGGCGCGAAAATGGTCACAGCCGTTTCCTGCGCCAAGGTTCCCAAATTCACCGTCCTGATCGGTGGATCATTCGGGGCCGGGAATTACGGCATGTGCGGCCGCGCCTTTTCTCCCCGTTTCCTTTGGATGTGGCCCAATGCCCGCATTTCGGTGATGGGCGGCGAGCAGGCCGCAGGCGTCATGGCGGATGTGACCCGCGCCAAATTACTGCGCGAAGGTAAAAAACTCTCCAAAGCCGATGAGGAAAAAATCAAATCCCCGATCCGCGAAAAATATGAACGCGAAGGTCACCCCTATTATGCTTCGGCAAGGCTTTGGGATGATGGGGTGATTGATCCGGCAGAAACAAGGCGTGTTCTGGGCCTTGCCATATCGGCCAGTCTCAACGCCCCGCCGGAAGAAACCAAATATGGCGTTTTCAGGATGTAATGATATGGACAATATTCTTCTATCCTATGATGGCCCCGTTGCCACGCTGACCCTGAACAGGCCGGAAGTGCATAACGCCTTTAACGCCTCCATGATCGCAGAGCTTGCGGATGTATTTGACGCGCTGGCTGCCCGTAATGATATATCGGTTGTCGTGCTACGCGGCGCTGGAAAGAGCTTTTCAGCCGGCGCGGATCTGAACTGGATGAAGGAATCCGTTAATTTTTCCAAAGAAGAAAACCGCAACGACGCGCTGGCACTGGCTAGCATGCTGGGAAAACTCAATACCCTGCCCCAGCTCACCATCGCCATGGTGCAGGGCGCGGCCATGGGCGGAGGCTTTGGGCTGGTCTGCTGCTGCGACTATGTGATTGCCGGAGAAAAGGCATTATTCTCATTGTCCGAGGTCAAGCTGGGCCTGATCCCGGCAACAATCGGCCCCTATGTCGTGCAAGCCATCGGCCAGCGTCAGGCAAGGCGCTTTTTCCAGACGGGCGAGCGTTTCGGCGCAGGCAAGGCACTGGAAATAGGGCTTGCCCACGAGACAGGCGATATCGAGGAATTATTGGCCAAAGCGCTGGATGAGATTACCAAGAATGGCCCCTATGCCATGCGCGCGGCTAAAAAACTCTGCTTTGATTTATCCGGCGCTTATATATCGGAAGCTGTCATGGAAAATACGGCCGAGCGGATTGCCGCTATCCGCACGGCCCCCGAGGCGCAGGAACGTCTTGCAACTTTTCTGGCCAAGAAATAAATATTTCTAATTAAAGCCGATCTCGCGCAGCACCGTATCATAGGCACCGCGCAAGACCCGCATGACCGGGCTTTGCGCCTTGGCAGAAATAACAAGCACGCCGCGCTCGGTCACGGGCACATCACGGCCTTGCGTATCTTGTGTAAAGGATATCCGGTAATGACTGGTGCGCGGGACCAGCCCTTCGCCTTCCGCCGGATCGCGGTAAGGGTCTGCCGCAATAGCGCCTCCATAAACGGAAGATAGATCCGGCCAATCCAGAGTTTTGGCGGCAACAGTATCAACCCGGACGAAATGAATATCTTCTGAAGATTTTCCGCCCCATACCGTGGCATCAGGAAAAAATTCTGCCTTTGGGTTATCCCCCATGCGGCGAAGCTGGGCCTCATCAAGATATCCTGTAATGCCCGCCTGTCCGGGGCCGACAAGGCTAAGGATCGGTTCGTCCGGCCGTATGAAACGCCTGGCATGAATGTCAGGATTCACATCGGTAATCACGCCATCAAACGCAGCATGAATAACCAGTTGCGCTTCGCGTTCGCGCAGGGCCTTGAGACGGGATTTAAGCGTTTCAATATCATTATCCAGACCGGCATATTTCTGGCGAATGGCGATATTGCTCTGGCTGCGCCGCGCCAGCGTCTCAAATCCCTTAAGCCGGGCTTCTTCGCGGGCTATATCACGGGATAGCTCGTTGGATTGCAACGCCACCAGCAAGTCGCCCTGGCGCACTAAAGCGCCCGGCGCGATTTCACCCACCTGCAATATTGCGGAAGGAGCCGGCGCATAAATCATCTGAAACTGCGCGGCATGGCGCATGGCTGGCACATGGGCGCTGGTCTGCCATGGTACAAACCCGGCTATTACAAGCATCCCCAATGCGCCCATAACCAATCGCCCACGCGTTGCATTGAATATATCCCCGCGCCGGCGCAACCAGATGACAAATTCAGACAAGGCCGGCATCATGATAAAGAAATAAATTTCCACCATCATCAATATCAGGCCCAAGGGCTTGAAGAAGACGTGATACACCAAAAGCGCAATCCCCAGAAAAAGGAAAAAGCGATAGACAATAACCGCATAGCCAAAGGCGATCATAAAGCGCTGGCGCGCCGCAGGCACCATTTCCGGCGACGCATCTTTAAAGGCAAATAGCAGGCGGCGCAAATGCCAGCGCGCAAAATCAGTGGCGCGTTTATGCAGATTTTCAATACCCAGCGCATCCGAAAGCACATAATAACCATCAAAGCGCATCAGCGGATTAAGATTGATCAGCAACGACCCCGCCAGCGATATGATTACCGCCGAAAAGCATATGGCCTGCCCCAGGCTTGCAGGCGGCAGCATATGCCAGCCTATAAGCGCCCCGGCCGCAATGACAAGTTCCGCAGCAACCCCGGCCAGCCCGATCTGCATCCGCGCAAACCGGGATTTCAAACGCCACGCGCCCGTTGTCTCGGTATAAAGCATCGGATAAAGAACCATGAATGCCAGACCCATATGCGGCACATATACGCCATGCCGGGCGGCGGTAAGGGCGTGTGCACATTCATGGATGACTTTAATACCAACGAAAGCAATCGCCATGATCGCCAAGCCTTCCGGCGACCAAAGACGCATAAAGGTATTCATAAATTCATCAAGCCGCGGCAATGTCAGAAAAACACCTGCACACAAGGTCAGCAGCCAAAAATAAAAAAATCCGCGCGTGTACAAAAATCCCGCATAGGGCATAGCCCTGTTGAGGGTGGCCTGCGGTTTAAACAGCGGTATTGTAAAAAAGAGATAGCCATGCAAAAGGCGGCTGAGCCAGTGCGGCTCTGCGGATGGGCGATCTGCAGCGCTTGATGGGATAAATCCATGGCGCTTGAGAAATACAAAAAGGGCGGCGATATCTTCAGGTGCAGGAGAGAGTGTTGTCTCGTTCCTGACAGCCCTGATAAGCGCATCAATATCCTGTCCGCCATTAAAACGGGCAAGACATTCATATTCCGCCCATCCGATACGAAAATATTTATTGGAAACAGGATTATACAATACCCAGCTTGGAGTTCCATCATCCTGTGCGGGGCCTTGCAATATTTCAATCCCCGGATTAAGGGCCGTAATACGGATATTTTTCAGTGCATCCATATCGCCATTACTTGCCATGGTTTTCTACACCCCAAATACCTGACGCAGATAAATCAGCGGCCGGCGCAACATCGCATAACCCAATACGGACCAGTCACTGTAAACACGCGCTGTCCCCTGCCAGCCGATCCGCAGATCCTCACCTTCCGGCAATTTGGCCCGCATTTTATACGTCAGTAGCCCATCTGCATCCGCGCTGGCCTGATAGCCCATAGTGGATAATATGGTTTCATAACGCGATAAGGGATCGGCCTGCAGATGAAAACTCACCGCATCGCCTTTTTGAAACGGCAGCATCGAAGAGGCCGGAATCCGGATCAGGAGCTCCACCTGCGCCGGATCGGCAACCATCATCAGCCGGTCGCCAGTGCGAACCGGACGGCCTTCGATTGCATTCACATCCGAAAATACGGCAACGCCTTCCTTGCCTGCCCGTATTTCCCCCTTATCCAAAAGACCTTTTGTATAGTTATAAGAAACCTGCAAGGTATCAATCTCGGCACGCAAGGCCTGAAGCTCAGCTTTTTTCTCAGGCGCAGCCAGAGATTCCCGCGCCGCCCGGTCCAGCTTGGCCTGCGCCGCACGAAGATTGCCCTCGGATGTTTCAGCCTCCGCCGCCAGTGCCTCGCGGTCCATGCGCGCCACTATGGCATCGGCGCTGACTTTATCACCGGGATGAATATCAACCTTCTGGATAATCCCATCAAAAGGCGCGGTTACAACGCGCGGGCTGCGGGCAACGATTTCCACGGGCGCGGTTGCCGATAATTTGACCGGAAGGAAAAAAGCCAAAATCAAGGCCGCCGCTATTATCTTTTTATAGCGCCGCCATCCATGGGCCGCATCCTTGATATTCAGCCGCCCTGATCCGCGCTGTGCGCGCAGCGCATGGCCTGCGACCTCGCCGATATCTTTGAGGATATTTATTTCCGGCGATTCAAAATCATGATCACGTTCCAGCCAAAGCCAGTGCTCTTCCTTACCGGAATTATGATCCAAAGGAGCCAGCGCCACATAAGCCCCGCCCCATGCCGCAAGCGGCAATATATCATCGCCCGAAACGACAAGAACCTCATGGCCGGCCTTGGTAAGAAAATCAGGCGCCAGAGATTTAATTGCCTGAGCAAACGGCCCTTCGCCATCAATAACCGCATTACCGGAAACGCCTTCCGGAAAAACATCCCTGCCCGATTTTACCAACAATATGGCGCGGTCATACGCAATGACATTCTTGGTCTGATTTAATATACGGAAATGAAGATCGCCGCGTGTTTGCGCCCCGATAAAGGATTTATAGAGATCCAAAAGCGCAAAAACCTTATCCATGACAGCGGCCTATGGCGTTTTCTTTTCAGAAGGAATTTCAAGGAACCCGTACAGGCCGCGCTCACGGATACGCTCGGCATCTATCATCAGCTTGCCGCTCATGCCCGGCAGCAGGGGAACTTCATAGGGCGCAAGCTTGGCACGCACCTGAATGGATTGGCTGACCGGGTCAATTTCACCGTGAAATCTGGTAATCTCGGCCTCATAACTGCCGCCCGTCTCCCCCAGCGTCAGTGTGACAGGCGCGCCAATATTCACCCAGCGCAACCAGCGCGAGGGCAATAAAAACTCAACCTCCAGATCATCCAGAGAACCAACCTCCATCAATACGCGGTCCGTGCGCGTATATTCATTGGCATTGGCAAGGCGGTTTGTTACGCGCCCGTCATAGGCGGCATGAATTTCACAGCTTTGCATGCGCGCCTCGATAATCTTGGCCTGCGCTTCGGCCTTGGCACTTTCATTCTCGACTTCCATCTGTTCGATATTGGAAATCAGATCAAGCTTAAACAGCTTGGCGCTGCGGGCTGATTTTTGCGCGGTAAGCGATGTCTGGAATCGCAAAGCCTCCAATTCGGCCAGCAAATCCTTGCAGTCATAGGTAATAAGAACATCACCCTTTTTGAACATCTCGCCATTATCAAAATTAATCGCCGTGATGCGCCCATCGCGGCTTGAGGAAATAACGGTGGATTTCTGCGGCACAAGAACCGCCTCAACCTCCAGCGTTGCCTCTTCGATAGGATAATGGTTATCTTCTTCCTCTTCTGCCGCCGCCGTGGCCGCAGCAGCTTCTGCTGCTGAATTTTCCAGTCCTGCCGCGGGTTCCAACGCTGCCAATGCCTGGCCTTCATGCAAGATTTGCTGCGCGATCTGGATATCCGGCGCAGGCGCAGATTGCGGAAGAAAATTACCCGCTTCCTCGGCCAGGGCGCTGAAAAATCCGCTGACATTCGTATTGATATCATTGGCGCCTTGCACAAATGAGCGCCAGCCGCCTGAAAAATCAATGACCGGCATGGCCGGGAGAGAAATTTCCGGCAAGGATATTTCAGGCAAGCTTATTTGCGGGATCTCAATTTCAGGCAATTCAATTTCGGGCAATTCAACGGAAGGCCATTCCAGATCAGGCCATTCAAAGGCAGGTAAGGATATCTCCGGCCAGGAAAATTCAGGTATTTCAATATCCGGCATGTCGATTTCCGGGATCGTAATTTCCGGCAAGGTTACGTCCGGAAACTCAAATGACGGCCATGAAATTTCAGGGATGGCAATTTCAGGCATACGGATACTTACCAGACCATCTTGAAAATTTTGTGCATATTGCGTTGCGCTGGCTCCCGCATTCTCCCATGCCGCCATACCAGCCGCAGGAGCGTCTCTGATTTCCATCAAAGCCTCATTGCGCCAGTCAGTGCGGTATTCAAGAGCCACCGCCCCCGCCGCAACGCTTGCAAAAAGGGTTATAAATGCCAATGCACCTACGATTTTCCGGCGCGCCGGCGCAGGAGCATCGATAGTTTCCGGCACAATTTTTATATCAGGAGACATTTCGCTCATAACGCCTCCCTTTCGATAAGATTATACCCCAGCGTGCCAATCATGGCGGCGATAGCATCCTGATGTTCGGCCTGCACGCGCAGCGCCTTGATAGTGGCCGCGTGAGATTTCAAACGTGCCGCCAAAGAATCCGGCCCCGCCGACAACCCTTCCTTATGCGCTGCGCTTTTGCTGCTGGCGATATCATTCAGTGCCGCGGCATAGGATTTTGCATCAGCCGCAAGCTGACGGGTGTAATTCAGCCTGTGCCGTGCAATATGCACCTGCGCCATAACAGCGCCAGCCAAAGCGACGCGGCGTTGATCATTCAATATTTCAGCATTTTCTGCCGCGCGGATGCGTACCGGCGCCGTTAATATTGATGTCAGGCTTTGTACAATCGTGCCTGAAAAACTTATCCAGCGATCATCTTGCAGGAAACTATTGCTATCGCGATTTAAAGAAAGCGCAATATCCGCGCCGGGGAACGTGCTGATAACTTCGCGGCGGATCGCACGGTTATCAATATTTTTCTGCGCCAGAGCCTCCAGCAGTTCAGGCCTGGATTTCAAGGCCCTTTCTTCAAGACCGCGCATATCTGCGGTCATATAATTATCCGCCAGATCCGTATAGTTATCCGGATCCGATGTCAGCCTTAATTCCCTGTCCTGCGGAATGGACAAAAGGCTTTTTAGCTCAGTGTGCGCCAAGGCCAGTTGCTCGCGCTCGGCATCGAGCGTTTCCATGGCCTCAAGGATGCTGGCAGAAAATGCGCCGCCTTGCGCCCCGGATATCAGATCGCCATGCTCGGCCGCATCGACATTGCGAAGAGTGCCGCGCGCTTCGGAGAGCAATGCTGCCGCCTTGCCTTCGGATCGCTCAAGCGCCCATGCCCGCCAATATGCCGCATACACATCACGCTCGATCGTCTGAATAACCTTGTCATAGCGGCGCCGGTAAATATCGGCCTCCTCACCCGCGATCTTTACCTCCAGCGCGGTGAGTGCAATATCAAGAATACCCCAGTTCATGGAAAGATCATGCGTCTTGCGGTACTGATCCGTGGAATATGAAGGCTCCAGCGACTGCGAACCGGTCAACAGGGAACGGCTGGATGCCGCGCCTTCATTGGAACGCCCCAGAAAGGATGCCGTATAATCAAAACGCGGAAAAGCATTCAGGCGCTCCAGATCGATCCTGTCTTCCGCCGCCAGAACCTCGTACGCCGCCACGCGCGCGTCCAGATTCACATTTATGGCGCGATCAAGGGCCTGATAAACACTCAAGCTTACAACTTGCGGCACAGCCTCATCCACAGCCAAAGCCCGGTCACCTGCCGCAAGCGCGTCATGCTGAGACGTCCCGGCGCGCAATATTTCAGCACGACAACCCGCCAGAAGCACAAAACTGCACCCCAGTAGCAAACCCCAGCGATAACGCCCTGATAAAGCCATTACTTTTTTCAATACGGAATAAGGCGCGGCCGGACAGCCTTGCCTGTGGACGATAAAATTACCCACTTTGATTCTAAAGGAAAATCAATGGCAAAACTAAGAAATGCCTCGGCTTTTAAAAGATATGCACAACTAAATCCACAGCCCGGGATAAGTCGTTATTCAAAGACACGCAGTTCCCGCGGCTTGATGTACACAACCCTCGCCATCTGCCAGTTTACAAGGCTTTTCCTTCGCTTTTGATGCTTTGCATGTCTTGTCTGATAGCTTCATGATGCCCCCAATTTTAGGGCTTCGATGCCCCCACGTTTTTCGATCTGCCCCCATACCTGCCCCCAAAATTAATGGTTGCTAGTGAACAGAAAAATACTAACATGAACAAAAAATGCCTGGAAGCCCTTTGTTTTACAAGGATTTTGCGAACGTCAGCGAATGCGGGTGAAGGGGGGATTGGAGCGGGTGAAGGGAATCGAACCCTCATAGCTAGCTTGGAAGGCTAGTGCTTTACCACTAAGCTACACCCGCATTTATGGTTTTCATTTGCGTTTTTACAGCGTTACTTGTCGCGCGCGTATCATTTACACGCTTTGCTCCTCGTGCCTTGTAAAATCCCAAAGCGAAATAAAAACAATAGACCCCACTATCTATCGGCTTTTGGCCGGGAAATCAAGGATGAGTTTCAAAGCCCCGGATACGGCCTATCCCCTAGCAACCGGCGGTATCCTCGTCCGATCCGGCCGGATAAAGGGCGCTGGGCTGCTGGATGATCCAGACGCGGAAACAGGTTTCCCCGGCGGCGCATTCGGTTTCATCGTCCGTATCCATGGTAAAGGCCCCGGTGATCGCATCGGCCTCGCATTCCGAGAATTTCTCATCCAGCTTGGTCAGCGCGTCTTTCAGATAAGCATCCGATTTCGTCGTGCGCGTCCAGAAAAATACCCCGTCCGTCCCGTTATACCATTGCCATTCCTCGAACAATGCCGGCGGCGCAGGCAGGAATTTGCCCGTATTGCCGGCAAAAACAGGCTGGTGATTATTCTGGGTGCCGTCATTATGACCGGGGCAGCGAATATTGCGCGCCAATCTGTCAGAGGCCGGGGTGTCGAGATAAGTGGAGTTTGGTTTTAAAGGATAGATTTTATTGGCGCCAACATCACTGGTATCAATGGCGGGATCCTGATCCCCGTTGCCATAGCGCAGGACGCATTCCTGCACAGCGGAGCGGATCTGGTCGATCTGGCTCTGGATTTCGGTGGCGGATTTCAACGAGCCTTGCGAGGATGTCTGCTGGCTGGATGGCTCCATGAAGGTCACCGTCAACGCCGCCAGCAAGGCAATCGCAATCAGGATATACACTAGGGCGCTGCCGCGCTCGGATTTTCTGGAATTTACAAGACGCATAAGTTGATCCTTTTGAACGTCATTACATTACACGGCCCGTCCGTGTAATCCATGGATCACACGCATAAAGCGTGTGATGACGGTACCGTAAAATAAAGATCCCCGCTTCCAGTATTCTACACCGAAAGCAGGGATCCGAGAAAGAGAGAAAGAATTTTTTAGTCCCTACAGATCAGCGCTCCACAAGAACGTGGTAATAGACGTAGTCGCCAGCCGCACCATTACGGAAGCAACCATAGGGAACGCCGGCAAATCCATTGGGCGAATTACCATCATCCAGACCGGTACTGCCACCGGTATCGGCAAATTCGATCGGTGCCGAATCGCTATCACCATCATCATCTTCCATATTGACGAGATAATCAGCAGAAACATCTGCGCTGGTCTCAAGGGTACCAATACCAAGCTCGGTATTGATTTTTTCACAAATTGAGCGCTTAATGCCTGGCAGGAAAGCTACAATATCGTTCTTGGTTTCAGCGCCAATTTCCTCAACCGCAAAATTGCCGTTAAAATACCATGGTCCCGGCTGATCATTTGCCATTACATCAGCACTGGCTGGGGCATACACGGCGCCACCGCCTTCAGGATGAAATACGCCGCGCTGCAAACCAACAGCCGTAGAATCCAAATCCGTAAAGGGTGGCTGGTTAAACGCCAGCTCATCAGGAGCAAGCCCCTTGGATACCAGCATCCGCACAATCGAGGTTCTGACCCCGGCAGGATATTGCGTGAGCGAGGCGCTGTTGACCAGTGAGCTTTCTTCATTCGCATCACCGCCGCCCGAACGGGACGATGAAGTAACCGCATAAGAAAGCGCCGCGAACAGCGCCACCGCGATCAGGATCAGGAAGAGAACGTTACCGCGCTCCTTGCTCCTTATA
Organism: Alphaproteobacteria bacterium; assembly: GCA_035911135.1. Lineage (GTDB taxonomy): Bacteria > Pseudomonadota > Alphaproteobacteria > Micavibrionales > Micavibrionaceae > JAMHWD01. The sequence goes on from JAMHWD010000017.1 coordinate 17,702, forward strand.
TTCTTTAATTGTCGTTGCATCATTACTCTTTCTCCTCAGTAGTAAAATAAAATCACTTAAAACAATTACTCTTTTAAAAAAACCTACTCCGTGCTGCCCGCAGAAGGACTCGTCACCGTCACTGTATTGATTTTCAGCGTCGCCGCCAAGGGGTCACGGTCACATTCACGGCCCACGCATAATTTATCAATATTCACGCGCCACCCCGATCCGCCGTTCTGCACGTGGCCGATCGCCTCGCGCCATTGCGCGAAATCGGCCGTGGATTTGGCCGCAATCGTAATCGCCGATCCGGTCGTTGTGATGTTGAGGCCCTTATAGACTTCCTTCAGGCTCTCGGCGAATTTTTTTGCCTCATCCGGTTTGATGGCCACATCCGTGATTGTCGGCACGACGGGCTGGAGCGCGGAGGCATCTTGCAATTTGGCGCGAAGCTCGGTGAGCTGCTGGAGCTGGACAGTTGTATATAATCCGATACCGCCCGCACAGGCCCATGTCACGCCCGCCATGATCAGCATCGTCTGCCCGACATTGCCGGGCATTTTTTCCAGAAATTTGTTTAAATCTTCCGCCGCCTGCGAGCTGGTAAATTTCTGCAGCGACCGCCAGTCGAATGACTGGAGTTTCTTCGCATCCATCGCCGGCATCTTGAATTTCAGCGGCGGTATTTTAAATTTGGACGACAAGATGAACTATCCCCTTGGAAATCTAAAATCTTTTCTAGTTTAATTATAAATTTGAAACATTAAAACCCTATTAACCAGTGTGAAATTATGTTAACAGATTTTAACGAGTTTACTGTGATTACAACGATTTAGTTACTTTTTACCCTGAACGCGCGCCCGGCCATCTTTTTCAAGGCCCAAAGGCGTGCCAAAATCCTGTGCAAAGGCCGGTGGCACAAGCGCTTCCCAGACGAGGCCGCCGCCACCGCCCTTGCCTTTGCCGCCCTTGCCTTCACCGCCGATATTATATTTCACCAGCGTGCCATCGACCTTGGCAAGCTTGTCGAGAAGTTCCTGAATCCGTACCATGTGGCGGATCGTATCGCTTTGCATGGCGTTATAGGCATTGAGCATCAGATCATTGGACGCCTGATCGGTGTCTGCCCTGACCTGATCGAGGCTGCGTTCCAGAAGATTGATCGTGATATAATTGAAAAACAGGATCGTAATCGCCGCCAGATTGATAAACAGGCCCACAATAACCAGCATGCGCGCTGTCGCGCGGGAGAGTTTTTCGCTCTTTAAATTACGGTTTCGCCACGCCACGATATCAGCCACGGCCGGATTGATCGTCACAAAATTGGCATCCATGCTCTGGATACGCGGCAAAATCGTACGCGAGGCCCCCAGAAAAACCTGCATACGGGATGTTTCCGGGTCCCAGCGCAGTGCCGAGGCCATACCTTCTTGTTCATACAGGTAAACCGTTTCCTTATCCCAGTATTCGCTGTTCCCCGGCAGCGCGGCGGCCAGCGGACACCAGCTATCCGGGTTGGAAGACATCGATGCCGAAGGGCATCCCAGATAATAAAGGCGCTTATCCGATACCGTATAAACGAAATGAACTTTTTCCGTACCGCAAGCCTGCGAAATCGCGTTCCAGACGGCTTCTTCCTCGGTTCCCGGTATATGCGGAATGGAGCCGCCCACAAGTTCCTGCGGCAGATAAGGTTTCAAATCCCGGACAAATTCCTTGGCCTCGCCGGCCAGACGATCCGATATGCCAGGGCGCGGCCGCGACAGCGAGCTTTCGGTGCGCGCCGCATTGGGCTTGCCGTCATCCAGTCCGGTTGTGTCCTTGATAATCGCCACGGCGAAGATATCCTTTTCCTACATTGCCCCGTTCATCAGGCCGCCCATCATCGAATCCATGCTCATGTTCATAACTGTCAGGGCATAAATCGCAGAACCGAAGGCCAGAGCCAGATAGACGCCTGTCAAACCAAAGGCCAGCCAGACAATCAAAGAGTGTTTTGTTTTCGCCGCCGCAGAACGCATTTCGGCAATAGACTCCATTACTGTAGCAACTTGGTCGAGATCAGACAAGCTTGCTAGTTCAAGGCGTTCGTTACGGGTCAGCGGCTCGCGGTCGAGCGCTGAACCCAGATTAACCCCGCGGTTCAGGTCGCGCAGTGCCGATTCCCAGTACTGTGTCACATCCGGGGCCGATGAGGCATCGGCCGATTGCTCCAGCGTGGCGTTAATCGGAACCATACCCTTAAGCATCCGGTTGGCGGCCATCATGGAATCGGCAAAAGCCAGATCGCGCAAATACCCGCCCACCAGCGGAATTTTCCGCACAAATCTTGCCGTGGGCCAGTCTTTCTTGCCCTTGTTAATCCAGTATGAAAAGACAACCCAGGCCATCAGCACGCCCATACCCACAGCCGTCCAGATCAGAACATCCCATGTCAGTTCCAGCTGGCCGACGACGCGCTCGAATTTTTCCAGCTCTTCAGGATTTGTCGGCGGATTGTCGCGGAACCAGCCCAGAACCATGTCCTTCCCGCCCCAAAGCGAAGATACGATTGAAAATACGTCAAAGGCCAGCCAACCCATCGTGCCGACAATGGCCCGCGTGTTCTTGCGCTTTTGCGTGATCGAGTGAATAGCGTGCGGGATACCGTCCACCAGCTTGTTGGCGCGTTCGGAACCGCCCAGAATAGCCAGCGTACTATGATCGAAAATCTGCAGAGCCTTAAGCGCGTCAATAACGCCAAGACCGCGCGCCAGCGCTTCACGCGCAGGCGCCAGAATATTCTGGCGGCGCGGATTGGTTTCGGCCTGAATGATCTTCCAAAGGGCAACGCCCGGCGAGGTCGAGGTCGCGCGAAACTGAATACCGCGCAGAAGCTGCACCTGCCACCATGTCGAACGCGCCAATAATCTTTCAAGGGGAGAGCGCGAATGCGGACGTATGCGAAGCACATAGCCGCCCTTTTTGCGAATAGCCTCGCGCACGTCATCGACAGACGGCAAATAAAAGGATTCCGTGACCCGTTTCGGTCCCGAAGTCGTCTCATAAGCGATATTGGCGATCCATTGCTGCATGATTTTGATTACAAAAGAAATTTCCCTTGTAACTATAGTAACACTGCGCTGAATAAGAAAATACTAAGAAATTATGAAAATAAAAAAGATTGGCCGCCCCAAGCTTATTCTTCCAGATAACTAAGCGCAGCCTTGGGATCAACAAGGCCGGAAATCACCAGATCAACCAGACCTTCTTTTCTGGTATGAGAAAGAACACCGTGCTGGCGCGGGATCATGTTGACGTTGCTCATCAGCGCTTCGTAGATATCATTTCGCTGCGCGGGCCCCAGCGTGATCATCAAAGCATCCAGCAGCAATGTTCGCCCTTGAATCCCCGTCCGGTTACAAAGATCACAGCCAGACATGTTATGGCGGCGTACCTTGGCATCCATCTCAAGATTCAGCATGTAAACTTCATGCTCGTTGATAACCTCGCCGATCGTGGTCTTGTGCGCGCAACCCTGACAGAGCGTTCTGATAAGGCGCTGGTTCAATATGGCGCGGACCTGCTGGGCCAGTGTATAGGATGATGATTTTTCACGCTCGGCCGGCATCAGAGAACGCAAACGCTCAAACGTCTGAAGCGCGGTATCGGCGTGAATGGTCGATATAACGGTGTGACCGGACTCGGCCGCCTTTAGCGCCGTTTCAACCGTATCGGAATCCCGCATCTCCCCGATGATGATATAATCAGGATCGTGACGCATCGCGGCGCGGATAAGATCGGCAAACGACCCACCCGGCATACCGGGGCGCACCTGCCATTGCGTGGCATAACGCAGTTCATATTCAATAGGATCTTCAATCGTCAGAACATGGCGGCGGCGTCTGTCAATCTGCTGGACGCAGGCATAAAGGGTTGTCGTTTTCCCTGAACCCGTAGGACCGGATAGGAGGATAAGACCGCCGCCCCCCTTGATTTCGGGCGAGAGCAATTTGGCCAGATAATCCGCAACATCCTCATGACGGCGGAACAATTCGTCAAACCCTTTCAGCGCGGCGCGGTCCAGCAAACGAAGCGTAAGCTTTTCGCCGTCCTGCGCCTGCGGTCCCGCGGCCACACGAACGTCAATCGATCGGCCTTGCCAAAGGAAACCAAAGCGTCCGTCCTTGGGCGTGACACGGTCCCCGAAGTTCAAACCGGCATCCCGTTTCAAAAGCGTGGTCAATCGCGCCATTGCCTCGGCTGGCAGCAAATGCATGGGGATCATATCGCCATCAATACGGTACTGGATCCAGTTCGGGGCCTCAGGGTTATTATCCTGCACAAGGTGAATATCGGAAGCGCGCATCTGCAGGGCCTCGGCCAGCATGTCGCGTTGAAACTGGTTCAGCAAAAGACCGTTATCGGTATCTTCCAGCCATTGCGCCAGCGTCTTTTCGCAGCGATCGGCCGAGAGATCATGCACCGAGCGCAGCGTATCAATAAGTTCCTTACGGTCCCAGATTTCGATATCAATCCTATCAACCTTGAAACCACTGCGGTTGGACGTGGACATCAAGGCCTCGACCTGTCTTTCGTTCAGGTCATAAAGCGGAGCCACCCGCAACACGCCATCACGAAGGCCAATCAAATGGATAGAAAGCGGCAGCCAGGACTGCACGGGCAAAACCGCACGCAGCTGATCGCCGGTGGCACGGTCCTTGACCGTTTCATCTTCGCGGTCACCGGCTGTAACGGCACCCGCCATATCCAGAAGCTGTTCCGTGGAGCGCGAGACCCCTTGCTCCAGCAGCAGCGCTCGCTCGCGCTGGACCATATCCAGATAGCGCTCGCGCCCTTCGCCCGAACGCACCTTGCGGCGCGCCTGTAATTTTTTCTTTTCGTATTCTTCCTGCTCGGCAGGCGAAAGCATAACCGGCGCAGTTGTAGCTGCTGCGCCCTTGTCGGTCGGAATATCTCCGCTTTTATCGCTCATGGCTCATGCCCCTTGATAATCCGTCATTTGGCGTTAAACGCCGCCTATTCGGACGATTCTGACGTTGAACTGGAGGAAGATCCCGATGACGACGATGACGATGATGTGCTCGCCGGCGCAGCAGAGGAGGAAGATCCACCAGAACTACCTGATTGTCTATTACCTGCGTTAATAGAAGATAAAGATCGGTCAAAAAGCAGCAAAACAGTCTCGCCGCCATGGGAAAACTCTATGCCATTACGCTGGATATTGGCCATCCACGACACGCCGCCCAGAACGATTTCCTCATCATCAAAGACAATGCGGCTGCCGCCCGGCCCTGCGATAATGGCACGTGTCGGCGAAAATGAAGTGATTTTAAGCCCATCAAGCACAGTCTTGGGATTGGTCACGGCCGGCAATGCTGCCTCAACGCGGCTGGCTTGCTGCGCTCTGGCCTCGGAATTGGCAGCCACAACAGGATCATCATTCATAACGCTGCTGCGTTCCTCGCCCGGCGCAAGCCCCGGATCAGATCCGCCCATAACCGTTGTTGTCGTGGCCATGAGCACTGTTCCCTGATCCTGACTGACAGGGCTGGCGGCAATGCCGCGCACCGGCAAAATCAAAACCCCGCGCGCGCCATCATGCGTAATCTGGATATCATCCAGCAGCGCCCCCGCGCGCGTAGGCGACCATGAGACCGTCAAGGGACAGGCCTCGATCGGATCCAGCACCTGTTCCGCTTCGCAGCCGCCAGCCTTGAACCCAAGACCATTATCGGATCCGGCAACAACCACGCCCTTGATCTTGAGCGGCGCATCGCCAACATTCACCAGCGAAACTGTAATCGTCGAGGCGGTGGAGATGCCGTCGCCAAAATCAATCTGCTCCTGCGAGGAGACCATCAACCCACGGCCCGGAACGGCCTCCGGGAATATTTCCGCCTGATCAATGCTGTCGGGCTCATACTCGCCGCGCAGCGTCACACTGGTCAGGGCTGATGGCCCGTCATGCTTGACCACCAGAGCGCCCGATACCTTGCCGCGCATCTTGGGCGACCATGAAACAGTCGCGATACAAGCCTGACCGGGTTCCAGCTTCTTGCAATCAGCCTTCAAACCAAACCCGGCGCTATCGCTGCCATCGACATAAACATCCTGCACGTTAATGGGGACCGATGTGATATTTCGCAAAATTACAGGTTCTACCAATGTCTGGCTGGCATTGAGGGATTCAAAATCAACCTCGTCCGGGATGGCTTGAATATCACTGGTGACGTTTTCATCGCCCTCGCCAGTCGTCTCGACATTACCCGACACGGTTGCCGTTACAAGACGCGTCCTGCCACTATGCGACATCAGCATCTCAACGCGCCACGCGCCGGCCTGCAAACCTTTGACCGAGAGAGCAACCGCACATTCCGCGCCCGCTGCCAGCGGCGCTTCCTCGCACTGATTCAGCGCTGTATTGGCCGAAACAGTTGAAGAAGGATAGAGACGGATCAAACCCGTCTCGACAGGTTGCGATCCTGCATTCTTGAAACGTATGACGACCTGCGCGGTTGCACCGATTGGAATAGTGCCGCCATCCACCGCCGGCTCCACAGCGACCAGCCCGTCCCCGCCAGCCCCGCCAGCCGCGCCGCCCGATTGGCGTGCGCCGGGATCTGAAAACGCCGATGGACCTTGCGCCAATGCAGGCGCACCCATCCCTGATAAAGCCATCAGGGCAAAAGCCAGTATAAATTTTTGGCGTGGCAAGAAGGACATCAGAAAAACACAAAAGCACGAATGTGCGCAAGGAAATGAAAAACCATACATTTTATTGTATCACAAGTGATTCGGGCTTGGTAAGCCATATTGTAATTCAGATATTATGAATAATTTTTCTGAGGAAAAATCAAAAACCGGGATTAAGCTGATCCTCTGAAATCGAGCTATCCGGGAAGGCCGAAGAGGACCGCCCTACAGGCGCTGCAACGCTTCCTTGCTGCGGGGCAGAGGGCACAGAAGATACCGGGGATACATTGGTGACATTAGGCTGCATGACCACGGATGCTGGCGCCGATACGCTGCTCATCGAGGCTTCAACAGAATTGGCTGGCGCCGATCCATTTTTCGGTGTGTAAACAATCACGCGCGGCTTGAGCAGGAATACAAGCTCGACATTCGTGGTTGCCACACCGCGGGAGAGCGGGAAAAGAGGCTTGCTGAAACCAGGGCCGGATGTATCAATCTCATCGCTTTCCCGCACCAGACCGGCGATCAGCAATGAATCGCCGGGACGAATCCTGATCTGCGTGGTCAGCTCACGCTCCGTTGTCTGCGGCAATTGCAGCACAGTGCCATCGGCATCAAAATTCTGAAAACCCTGAAATTCCTGAAGCTGAATATCAATATTCCCATAGATCGAGGCATTATCCCAACTGCTGGAGATCGTCAGCGTAAACCCTGTATCCACAGAATCCGTCTCGGTCGATACCGAAACATCACCATCATCCGTCGTGCGCGTCAGCGAAGATACATAATTGGTCGTATCAGCAGCGCGCAATGTCGCCTCGGAACCGGAAAGCACCGTAATCTGCGGCTGGGAGATTGTCTTGACCGCGCCGTAATTGGAAATAAATTCCAGAACATCCGTACCATCAAAAGCTACATCACCTGTGGTTGGCAAGCCAATGCTGATAGGCGTTCCAAACGCCGCGCCGACATTGCCCGGCAAGGAAATACCGGTAGCAAATTTGCCAAATGTATCAATTTTTTCCCAGTTAATGCCCGTCGCGTTATCGGCATCGAGGGAGACTTCCCAGATATAAACCTCAAAGACAATCAGGGCCGTATTGGCGCGCAGGCGCTGGAAATAACGCTCCGCCAGCTGGGCCGTACGGTTTGTTGCCTCATAAACAATTGTCCGCGTTCCCGGCTCGGATACGGCAGTACCGCCGGTAATCGCGCCAAGACCGCTGGCCACGGAGGATAAAATATCTGTCTCACCGCCAATCGGGGGAATGGCCACGGTAAAGGTCTGCGTTTCCTTGATGACAAGAACACCGTCTTCGAAGGCGCAATAAAGATCAGCCAAACCGCACACCTTGTTGACAACCGTACTGAGCGGCCCGCGCAAATTGGAAACCGTAATCGTGCGCGTCAGACCTTCATTGGTCTCGAAAGCGAGCGGGATCTCATAATCAGACAAGATCAGCTGCAGCGCGCCAGCCAGACTTTCCGAGCGCAGCTCAAAAGGCCCTACAATCTCATTGGGCAACGGATCGCCCGTATCGCTCTCCGGCACAAGAACATCCGTTCCCAAAGGCAAATACATCACACTGTCGGGACGTTCATTAATAGCGCGCTGACGCTGGTCAGCCGCCGCAGGCGCTGGAATATCGGCATTGCGCGCCCCCGGAAAATCACCTTGCGCGCAAGAGGACAGCATCGCCAACATGGCTGCGCAGGATAGCATTCTGCGGCGGCGCATTTTTTTATCTGGCGTATGTGAAAGCGGTTTCAAAAAGACTAATCCTAAAAACAACAATTACTTAATACTATGACTTTCTACGGCGAGACTCAATGGTGCGCGCCACTGTTTTCAACAGCCTGTCTTTTTGTACAGGCTTCATCAACACCGCCGCAACGCCTAATTTGTTCGCCTCATTCAAAAGATCGGGATTGTTATCCCCCGTCACCAAAATAACCGGTGTATCAATATCAGAGCCACGAACCGAGCGAATAAATTCAAATCCGTCAATCGGCTCCATACGGACATCCACAATCGCCAGATCAAATGATTTATCAAATGTTTCTATGGCTTTCTGGCCATCTGTGCTTTCGACGACCTCATACCCCTCATCGCTCAAAAAGCGGACGATCTGCATCCTGACAAAATCATTATCCTCGACCACGAGAATGCGGCTTGCTTCTGACATTTTTACTAACTTGCTTAATTTCTTCTGGCTGTAAAACGAAAATCACGAAAGTTAAGATTAACCCAAAAATTTTCCCCGGCATAGCGCTACGTTAATCCGAGCAGCATATTGGTACAAAATCCAGACTGGCATTGCCCTTCATTCACTATTATAATATCCAGCTCATAACCTTTGATGAAAGCATTCTTATTTTCATGATTCTGGAATTTTTTTCTCTGGCCTGCATTCTGGTCACCCTGACCTTGCTGCTATGCCTGTCCTATATCGATATCAAGGAACACATCCTGCCCAATGAGATGGTTTTAGGATTTGCGGCCTGCGGCTTCGTATTCCACCTCTCTACGCTTTTTCATTACACGACCCTGATTGATATGGGCGTCGGCGCGATTATCGGCGGCGGCATGTTGTATTTGATCCGCACGGTTGCCAATTATTTCTACAACGACGATGCGCTGGGGCTGGGTGATGTCAAGCTGATGACAGCTGGCGGCATCTGGCTGGGCCCGGAGATGATCCTGATGGGTATGACTATCGGCGCTTTTGCCGGGTTCCTGCATGGCCTCTCTATTGCCGTTTACACTGTCTATCATGCCAAGGTTCCCATGGATCTTAGCCGCATGGGCATTCCGGCCGGCCCCGGTTTCGTGCTGGGCCTTATTGTGGCAGGCGTCATGAAATTCTGGTCTTATCCGCAAATGTTTTTGATGCCATGACAAAAGCAAAACCCCAGCAAGCATTGGCCGGCATACGCGTTATTGACCTCTCCCGCGTGCTGGCCGGACCATTTTGCACGCAGATACTGGGGGATCTTGGCGCCGAGATCATAAAAATAGAAAAACCCGGCGCAGGCGATGACACGCGCTATTGGGGGCCGCCCTTCCTGAAAGACCCGCAAGGCCAGAACACATCCGAGAGCGCCTATTACCTCTCGGCCAATCGCAATAAGAAATCCCTCGCCGTGGATATCACCAAACCCGAAGGCCAGGCGATCATTCATGAATTGCTGGCCGGGGCCGATATCCTGATCGAGAATTTCAAAACCGGCGGCCTTGCGAAATACGGGCTGGGCTTTGATCAGGTTCAGGCCAAGCACCCGCATATTATCTATACGTCCATTACAGGCTTTGGACAAAACGGGCCGCTGGCCACGGAGCCCGGCTATGATTACCTCGCGCAGGGCATGGCCGGCCTGATGGCCGCAACCGGCGTACCCGATGGCGAACCTATGAAGGCAGGCGTTGCCTTAAGCGATATCATGACCGGGCTTTACGCCGCGATCGGCACGCTGGCCGCCCTGCAGGCCCGCGATAAAACCGGCAAAGGCCAGCATGTCGATGTGGCGCTTTTGGATTGCACGCTCTCGGCCATGACCAATCTGGCGCAATATTACCTCACGGCCGGACATATTGCGCCCCGCCTTGGCAATGCCCATTCAACAATCGTCCCTTACCAGACCTTCAAGGCCAGTGATGGATATCTGATTATTGCGATTGGCAATGATACGCAATTTGCGCGCTTCTGTGAGTTTATTGGCAAAACGGAGTGGCATACCAATCCGCGCTTTGCCAAAAACACAAACCGCGTGGCCAACCGGGATATTCTTGTGCCCATGATCGCTGATATCATCGCCAGTCGCAGCGTCGAGGATTGGGTATCCTCGCTTTACGAGATTGATATTCCTTGCGGCCCGGTCAATACCATGGATAAAACTTTCGCCATGGATCAGATTACCGCGCGGGAGATGAAAATTGCCATGCCCCACCCCTTCAGCGATACGCCGATTGATCTGGTCGGCAGCCCCTTGAAACTCTCAAGCACCCCCGTTGCATACACTCTCGCCCCCCCGCCATGCGGCGCGCACACAGATGATATTCTGGCATCCTTGCTCAACAAAACAGGGCCTGAAATTCAGGCCCTGCGCGAAAAAAATATTATCGGATAATCAGATACGCTACATGTCGTAGCGCTGCCCTTTCGGCGCAGGCGCCGCAGCTTGCGGCTCCGCCTTTTGAGGGGATGCAATCTCGATCGCGCCCAGCGATAAGACCAGACCGGCCTGCGGCTCCTGATCTTTCAGCCCATGATGACGCGCCACCTCGACGGCTGCTGCGATAACGGCCTCATGGCCTTTGAATTCTTCCGGATTATTGTTCAAAATCATGTCACCCTATCTCCTTCATCCTTATCATTATTATGTATTTAAGCCTTAAGTATACTACGAACGCCCCAGAAATGGCAAAAAATGCATAATCTTCTCGCCCTGATCATTGCTGACCAGCAACAGCTTCCGCGCCGCCATGACGATGCCGATATGCGCCGCCTGAAGACTGGCCGGGGCCTCTACCATGGCCCCGTTCATATGGGTCACGCTCAACACCTCGCGGCTGGCATCCCACTCGGCCCAGCTGGGGATGTTGTTGAACTGATGGTCGATAATCACCACCAGATGCCCCTCCTGCCAGGCGAAAACAGCCTGCCGGTCGATTTTCAAACGCAGCGGTTCGTTTTCAGTTCCGCTCTGATCCACAGAAACATAATGATCCTGAGGCTTTTGCCTTAACCCCAGAAGATATAACAAGCCATTTAAGATTTTATTAAACACGAAAAATATAGTCCGTTTTTTTGCAGGTCAGGGAAACTATTCGCTTATATCTACCATAGCAGTTAATTTTTGCGCTGGACAGGATTTATATATTTTTGAATGATGAGCATCATGACAAAACATCTACTGGGGATTGGCGATTTAAGCGCCGGAGAAATCGCAAATTATCTGGAGCGCGCCGCCTATTACGCCGCGGCGCTGGATACCGGGAAATGGGATCATGGCAAATTGAACCACAAAATTGTCCTGAACCTGTTTTTTGAAAATTCAACCCGTACCCTGACATCCTTTGAAATGGCGGCCAAGCGCCTTGGCGCGGATGTCATTAACTGGAACCGTGAAACGTCCTCGCTCAAAAAAGGCGAAAGCTTCATGGATACGATCGACACGCTGAATGCCATGAAGCCTGATGCCGTGGTCATCCGCCACAGCGAATACAACGCCCCCGTCTTTGTGGCCGCGCGCATGGATTGCCCCGTCATCAATGGCGGCGATAGCTGGCGTGAACACCCGACGCAGGCGCTCCTTGATGCCCTGACCCTGCAACAGCATTTTGGCAAATTAAATGGCCTACGCGTGGCAATCGTCGGCGATATCGCCCATAGCCGCGTGGCCTCCAGCAATATGACCCTGCTGACCAAAATGGGCGCCAGTGTCTGCGTGATCGCGCCCGAAGTCCTGATGCCGCAGAAACTGGCGGCTGAAGGCGTGGAGAAATTTACGGAGCTTAACGAGGGCCTCAAAGGTGCCGATGCCATCATGTCGATCCGCCCGCAAAAGGAACGCATGGATAAGGTTCTTATTCACGATGCGGCCTATTTCAAGGATTATGGCCTCACCCATGAACGCCTGAAAGATGCGGGTAGCAAGGCCGTTGTCCTTGATCCGGGGCCATTTATCCGCGGGCTTCAGATTTCGGATGAACTCGCCGATGATCATGAGATTTTCCTCTACCGCCAGCAAGTCGCCAACGGTATCCCCACGCGGATGGCGGTGCTGGATATGGTGATGGGGGGATGATGGATTATATTGCCTTTGCCCTCGCCTATCTAATCGGCTCCATCCCCTTTGGGCTGATTTTGACGCGGCTGGGTGGTTACGGTGATATTCGTGACATTGGTTCTGGCAATATAGGCGCGACTAATGTCCTGCGGACAGGCAATAAGAAACTGGCCCTACTTACCTTATTTCTTGATGGTATAAAGAGCGTCATAGCCATCATCATCTTCTACAGACCAGATTTCTCCTTTCTTATGCTGATTGGTTTTGCCGCGATGATCGGCCATTGCTTCCCGGTCTGGTTGAAATTCAAAGGGGGCAAGGGCGTGGCCACGACATTTGGCGTGTTGCTGGCCGCCGTTCCTTTTGCCGGGATGTTGGCGGCGCTGACATGGATATTATCCGCCATGGCCGGACGCATGTCCTCACTCGCTGCCTTAAGTGCCATGATCATGGCCCCGGCCTATACCTATGCGATTTATGGCCTCTACCCGGCCCTGATCAATGTCGCCATTTCCGCGCTGGTGATTGTCCGCCACAAGGAAAACATCAAGCGCATCCGCGCCGGGACCGAGCCCCGCATTGGCGAAAAGAAAAAAAAAGCCTGATGCGCCATGCAGAATTTTTTTGATTTCAAAAAATCCCGCGCCGCGGCATTACCGGAAAAAGAAAAACTGGACTGGCTGCGACTGGCCCGCGCCGAAAATGTCGGCCCGATTACCTTTAACAGATTGCTGGAATATTACGGCTCTGCCGATAAGGCGTTGGAGGCTTTGCCCGAACTTGCTCGCAAGGGTGGGCGCAAAAAGCCGCTGGTCGCCCCGCCTCAATCCGAAATCCTGCGCGAATATGAAGCCCTTCGCAAAATCGGCGGTGATATAATCACGGCCGCGGAAGAAGATTATCCGGCAGCACTGGCCGCGCTGGATGATGCGCCGCCTGTGCTCTCATATATAGGGCGCAAGGAATTACTCGGCAAATCATCCGTGGCGATTGTGGGCGCGCGCAATGCCTCGATCAATGGCAGAAAATTCACGCAAGCCCTTGCCGCCGATCTCGGCAAGGCCGAGCAGGTTGTGACATCCGGTCTGGCGCGGGGCATTGATACCGCCGCCCATCAAGGCGCGCTGGCCTCCGGCACGATTGCCGTAGTGGCAGGCGGGATCGACATTATATATCCGGAAGAAAACAAGGGGCTTTATGAAGCGATTGCCGCGCAAGGCCTGATTATCGCCGAAAGCCCGCTCTCCCAGCAGCCCTTCTCACAAAGTTTCCCGCGCAGAAACCGCATTGTCTCCGGCCTGTCCAAGGCGGTGATCGTGGTGGAGGCCACCTTGAAATCAGGATCCCTTATCACCGCGCGCCTTGCCGGGGAACAGGGGCGGGAACTGATGGCCGTGCCGGGCCACCCCATGGACCCGCGAGCATCCGGCCCCAACCATCTGATCCGTGAGGGCGCAACCTTGATAAGGTCGGCGCATGATGTTCTGGAGGCCTTGATGAATTTCTCAGGGGCTGAGCTGCGTGAGCCTTATTTTGCCCCGCCAGCCCGCGGGCAAGTTTTTGAAAACCCGGCTGAAATCCCGGATGATCTGCCAGAAATCGTTTTACAGAACCTCTCCCTCACCCCGCTCGGTGTTGACGAATTGCTGCGAAGCTGTCATGTAAGCGTGGGGGCATTGCAAACTGCCCTCCTTGAGCTGGACCTTGCCGGGCGCATCAGGCGCCTGCCGGGGAACAGGGTTTGCCTTACCGGAGAATACTAGGATTTGAGCCAGAATCTCGTCATTGTTGAATCGCCCGCCAAGGCGAAAACCATCGAAAAATATCTGGGGCCGAATTATACGGTTCTGGCCTCCTACGGCCATGTCCGCGATCTGGTGAATAAAGATGGCTCCGTCCTGCCCGATGATGATTTTGCGATGAAATGGCAATTGGGCGACCGCGCCGATAAGAACGTGCGCGATATCAAATCCGCCCTGAAAAAAGCCGATGCATTGTACCTCGCAACCGACCCTGACCGCGAAGGGGAAGCCATTTCATGGCATGTGCTGGAAATCCTGCAAGATGCCGGACTGGTCGATGATAAACAGGTCCACCGCGTTACCTTTAATGAAATCACGAAGAAAGCCGTGCAAGAGGCCTTCACCCATGCACGTGATCTTGATACCCCGCTGATCGAGGCGTATCTGGCGCGCCGCGCGCTGGATTATCTGGTGGGCTTTACGCTCTCGCCCGTTCTCTGGCGCAAATTGCCCGGATCAAAATCGGCAGGCCGCGTGCAATCGGTGGCCCTTCGCATTATCTGCGAGCGCGAGACGGAAATCGAAGCCTTCCGCGCCCAGGAATACTGGAGCATCGAGGCGCGGCTTCATACGCCTGAGGGCGTGCCCTTCACCGCGCGCCTGACCCATCTGGCCGGGAACAAGCTGGATAAGATGGATATCGGCAGCGAACAGGCCGCGACCAGCGCCGTTGAACGCATTCGCCACAAGAATTTAACGATCCAGAAAATTGAGAAAAAACAGGTGCGTCGCTTCCCCGCCCCACCTTTTATTACCTCAAGCTTGCAGATGGAAGCCTCCCGCAAGCTGGGCATGAGCGCATCCAACACCATGCGTAACGCGCAAGGCCTGTATGAGGCCGGTTTCATTACCTATATGCGAACCGATGGCACGACTTTGTCGGAGGATGCCGTTTCGCAGGCGCGTGGCCTCATTAAGAAAGATTTTGGCGCGCAATATCTGCCCGATGCGCCGCGTCTTTATAAATCCAAGGCCAAGAACGCGCAGGAAGCGCACGAGGCGATCCGCCCGACTGACCTCTCCGTCCACCCGCGCAGCGCTGATGCGCCCAAGGATGAATACCAGCGCAAATTATATGAGCTGATCTGGAAGCGCACCATGGCCTCCCAGATGGAAAACGCGGTTCTGGACCAGATGAGCGTTGATATTTCCGATGGGACGGATGATGTCATTTTGCGGGCGAATGGTTCGGTTATTGCCTTTGATGGTTTCCTGACGCTGTATCAGGAAACCCAGAATGATGATGAAGACGAGGCCGATAACGATGAATCGGGCCGCCGCCTGCCACCAATGAATGAAGGCGACAAGACAAAACTGGTCGATGTAAAGCCGGAGCAGCATTTCACCCAGCCCCCGCCCCGTTATTCCGAGGCCACGCTGGTGAAAAAATTAGAGGAGCTCGGCATTGGCCGCCCCTCGACCTATGCCTCGATTTTGCAGGTCTTGCGCGATCGCAATTATGTGACGCTGGATAAAAAACGCTTCATCCCCGAAGACCGGGGCCGCGTGGTGACGACCTTCCTCACCAAGTTTTTCACCAAATATGTCGATTACGATTTCACCGCCAATCTGGAAGAAGAACTGGATGCGATTGCTTCAGGCCATGTGTTCTGGAAGGAAGCCTTGCGCCTGTTCTGGACCGATTTCAAGGCTGCCGTGGATGAAACCAAAGGCCTGACCATCACCGATGTCATTAATCATCTGGATGAGGATCTGGGCCCGCACTTCTTCCCCGAAGGCGATAAGAGCCGCGCCTGTCAGGCCTGTAATTCGGGACGCCTCGGATTGAAACTGGGTAAATTTGGCGCCTTTATCGGCTGCTCGAATTACCCCGACTGCAAATACACCAAGCCTTTGGTCGTATCCGATTCCGAAGGCGGCGATGCCGGGGCCGATGCTCTGGCGAATGAGCCGAAAATTCTAGGCACACAGCCCGGAACGGGACGCACCGTATCACTGCGCCGCGGCCCTTATGGCCCCTATGTCCAGATTGATGCGCCTCCCGAAACTGCCGATCAGGAAAAGGCCCGCATGGCCGAATATGACGCGCAGATCAAAGAATGGAACGCCGCGAAGAAAACCGCCAAGGCCGCTGGAGAAAAAGCGCCGCCCAAACCCAAAAAGCCCGGCCCGCCCGCGCCCAAGCGCCAAGGCTTGCCCGCCGGGGCGAAGGCCGATGAGATTACGCTGGAAAAGGCGCTCTCGCTCCTTGCCCTCCCGCGCGAGATTGGCTATCACCCCGAAACCGGCAAGAAGATTGAGGCCGGTCTGGGGCGTTTCGGGCCATTCGTCAAGCATAACGGCATTTTCGCCTCCATCCCCAAAGATGAAGATGTCATGTCCATCGGCATGAACCGTGCCGTTGACCTTCTGGCGCAAAAGGCCGCGAAAGATGCGGCCAAGGCAGCTTCAGGGGAGACAGGCAAGAGATCCTTCCCGCCCAAGAAAAAAGCCGAAGGCGCAAAGACCCCGGCCAAAAAAGCGCCGGCCAAGAAAAAGCCTGCCGCGAAAAAGAAAAGCGCCTGAACATCATTCCAAAATTCGTCATGACACGGCCTTGTCCGTGTCATCCATGAATAATCCCGGCACAAACATATCTGGATTACCCGCATGAAGCGGGTAATGACGTTGTTGTGTTTTGAACTTGCGTGATATGATAAAATCGCATGATTAAACCTGATCAGATTCTGGATTTCCTCAAATCCGCCTCTACCCCCTTAACAAAACGCGAAATCGCGAGTGCCTTTGGCATCAAGGGCGGCGAGAACCGGATTGACCTTAAAAAAGCACTGCGCGCGCTGGAGAATGATGGCGCGATCGTCAAGCAACCGGGCGGTGCTTATGCCCTGCCCGAAGGCCTGCCCAGCGTTGCCATCATCGAGGTCACCGATATTGATACTGATGGTGATGCTTTTGGAACGCCTGTGGAATGGAACGAGAAGAACCAAGGCACGCCCCCGCGCATTGAAATATCCCCCGGCGGCAAGGGGCATCCGGCCTTAAAACCCGGAGACAGGGCCTTGATGTCGCTGCGGCGTGTCACAGGCAATACCTATGAAGCCAAAATCATCCGCGCCCTTGATACGGATAAGGGCCGCGTCATTGGCGTTTTGCGTATGACCAAAAGCGGCCCCGTGCTGGAGCCTTCCGATAAAAAGGCGCGGTATGATTTCCCGATCCGCGCCGGCGATGAAGGCGCGGCTAAGGACGGCGATCTGGTGGTGGGGGAGATTCAGCCCTCCCGCAATCTCCAGCATAAAAATGTCCGCATCATCGAAGTATTAGGACGGCGCGATGATCCCAAGGCGATCAGCCTGATCAGCCTGCATGAGGCGGGGCTGCATGAAAAATTCCCCGATGCCGCGCTGAAAGATTGCGAAGGGATGAAAGTGCCGCCGCTGGATGGCCGCGAGGATATGCGTAAAATCCCCCTCGTGACGATTGACGGCGCGGATGCGCGGGATTTTGACGATGCCGTCTTTGCGGAGCCTTGCACTTTGCCCAATGGCTATCCCGGATTTCATCTGATCGTGGCGATTGCCGATGTCAGTTTTTATGTGCGTTCCGGCTCGGCGCTTGATAAGGAAGCCCGCATTCGCGGTAATTCGACTTATTTCCCCGACCGCGTTGTGCCGATGCTGCCCGAGGCGCTCTCCAACGATCTTTGTTCCCTGCGCCCTCATGAGGACCGCGCGGCGCTGGCGGTTCATATGTGGATTGATAACTGGGGGCATCTGGTCAAACACAGATTTAAACGCGCGCTCATTCGCTCTCACGCGCGCCTGACATATGAACAAGTGCAGGCCGCCAAGGACGGGATGAAAAATGCCCTGCCCGATGATCTGGATTTTCAGGTCATTCAAAATTTATATGATGCATTTCACCTGCTGGAGAAGGCGCGCCAAAAACGCGGCGCGCTGGATCTTGATGTACCCGAACGCCAGATCCTGATCGATAAGGCCGGGAATATGACCGGCGTGAGAAAACGCGAACGCCTTGATGCCCATAAATTGATTGAAGAATTTATGATTTTGGCCAATGTCGCCGCGGCGCAAGGGCTGGAGAATGCCGATACGCCTTGCGTTTACCGCATTCATGACCGCCCCTCGATGGATAAATTAGAAGCCGTGCGGGAATTTATCGAAAGCTTCGGGCTCTCTCTGCCGCGTGGCCAGACGATTAAATCGGCGCAGATTAACGCGCTCCTCCACCGCGCATCCGAGATGCCCTATTCGCCGCTCATCTCACAGGTCATTTTGCGTACGCAAAGTCAGGCCGTCTATAGCCCCAAGAATATCGGCCATTTCGGTCTGGCGCTGGAGAAATACGCGCATTTCACATCGCCCATCCGCCGCTATGCCGATTTGCTGGTGCATCGCGGCCTCGTGCGCGCCTTTGGCCTTGGCGCGGGCGGGCTTACGGAGGAAGAAGAAGTCCAGCTTGAAGGCATCTCCAGCGATATCTCCGGCGCGGAGCGCAAATCCATGGAGGCCGAGCGCGGCGCGGTTGACCGCTTCACCGCCGCCTTTCTCTCCGGCCATGTCGGGGCAGAATTTACAGGGCGCATATCGGGCGTCACGCGCTTTGGATTATTCGTCACGCTGGATGAAAGCGGCGCCGATGGCCTTGTGCCCATGAAATCAATGAATGATGATTTCTACGTCCATGACGAACATGCCCATGCGCTGGTGGGCCGCAGGAAGGGCAAGATCTATCGTTTGGGCGCGGGCGTGCATGTACGCCTGAAGGAAGCCGATGGCCTGACAGGCTCAACATTGCTGGAGCTTACCGGGCCCAGCCTCAAAGGCGCGGACATCCCCGGCATGGCCCGGCCCAAGGCCCATCATAGCGGCGGCGAAAGGTCGGAAAAGCGCAGAAACAAAGGTGAAAGGCAGAAAGGCCCCAGAAAAAACTTGAATATTAGGGAAAATAATGGTACAAATAATGGCGCGAATAAAGGGTCTAAAAAACGCCCGCCGCGCAAGCGTTGATTGCCATCACACCTGATTACAAGCGAGGGTTAGAATATTCTCATGGCCAAACCGACAGGACATAGACTGGCCTGCAGCCCTGAGAATATTGTCGATATGCTGGCATTCTCGCCCAAGCCACTATCCTTACAGGAATTACAGCACAGCTTTGGCCTGAAGAACCCGGAATTACCAACTATATTGCTGCCGGCTATCCAAAAGCTGATAGAGCGGGATCCCGCCCCCATCATGCAAACAGGCGGAAAATACAAAGCCACGCCCGAGGCCAAAGCCTCGCCCCTTATGGTTGTGCGGCTTGGCCAGAGAAATTCAGATGGCACGTATTCCCTCGACCCCGTCAACTGGGCCAAAGGCCGTTCAGCGCAGCCTTTCAGATTATTTGCGCGTGATGTCAGAAATTTTGATCTCGACCCCGGACAAAAACTTTTGGTCCGCATCAAGGCACGGCGTCCCAAAAGCGCGGACAAGCCCTATTACACATGCGCTCTCCTGCAAAAACTGGAACCGGATGCGCCAGCCAGAATTACAGGAACATTCCAGCAAAGCGGCGGAAAAAGATTTTTCAAACCAGATAATCCCGCCATTCATCACAGCTTTGTGATAGCCAGTGCACAAAAATCGGTCTTTCGCGATGGCGATCCTGTGTTTGCTCGCCTTCGTGAAGATTTTGATCAGGCGCATCCGGCCGTAGATATTGAAGGGCTCATCTGGAGCCCGGACCAACCTGCGACAAAGCTCCGCACGCATATCCTGACCAAGGCCGGCAAACGGCTATCCTTCCCGCTGGATGTCGAAAAAACCGCGCGGCGTCATGCGGAATCTGTGAGCACCAAAGGCCATACCGACCGCAGGGACATCCATTTCGTCACAATAGATGGACAAGAAGCCCGCGATTTTGACGATGCGGTATATGCCGAACCCGATGAATCGCCTGATAATGAAGGCGGCAGCGTCATTTATATCGCCAGCTCGCATTCCGCCCTGTTTCTGCCCGTGGGGTCGCCCATGGATAAAATGGCGCTGCAGGAGCCTTTTTCGATTTACACGAATGACGAGGAAGCCGTCCATATGCAAGCCAAATGCGTGGCCGAAAATTATGCATCCCTGAAAGAGAACGAGATACGGCCCGCCATTGTCCTTCGCGCACGCATCAGCGCCGATGGGCATGTAATCGAAAGCGCATTCGAGCGTCAGACCATCAAAGTCCGTCACCGCATGACCTATGACCGCACTGATCAGGCCATGGCCTTTAACCCGCCCTACACCCAGCACCAGCAAAGACTGGTGCAGAACCTGCAAGCCGCCTATATCAGCCTGAAGGCACGGCATGAAAGGCGGCAGGATCTGAAATTCACTGATAACAAAACCTATCCAAGCTTCGATGAAGAAGGACATATCACAGGATTCAGATCGGAAATCGACAGCCCTGCCCGTGATCTGATCCGTAAATTTATGAATCTTTACAATGAGCAATTGGGAGCCGTTCTCTACGCAGCTGATATCCCCTTTGTCTCCCGTTATCAGGAAGCGCCCGATACGGATCTTGTGCGATCGACCAGAAAAAAACTGGCCTATCTGGGCATTGAAAGCCCCGATCATGATCACTGGACCACAGAAGAGATGAATGAAATTATCGCCAGCGCCAAAAGCGATCCGTTCCTCTCAGAAAATGCCGAATGGTATTTGCTGCGGACTTTAAAACCTGCTGAAAACGCGCTTTCCAAGCCCGGTCATTATAGCCTTGCCCTTGAAACACCCGTTGCCTGGGGCACCAGCAGCGAACGGCGCTATTCCGATGTCATCAACCAGCGCGCCCTGGGTCGCGCGCAAGGCTGGTACGCGGGGCCACTGGTTAGCGGCGAGGAATCTGGCGGAATGAGCCGCGCCATTGATATGATGAACTATGCCGAAGGCGAGGCTGATAAAATTCAGCGCAACGCACTTTACGCGCAGGCCATCGCCCATATCAAGCGCCATGAAGGCAAAACCGTTCCGGCCTTTATCGTCAATGTATCGGAAAATGCAGGCCTTATCCTCAAAATAGAGGACTGTCCCTTAAGCTTTAATATCCCGATCAGCGCCATGCATAAAGGCAGCTATATCCGCAGCAGCGATCGCCGCAGCATCTATAATGAACAAAAACAGATCAAATACACGGCCGGAGAATGGATTGACGTGCGCGTGGATCATGCCGATCCGGTGAATGCCGTTATCAATCTGGCCATCCCCGGCGCCCGTAATCATGAAACCAAAGTCCGCGCCAAGCCCGCACGCGCCGATATAAAAGCCAAACACTCATCGCCGGGGATCTCCAGCGGCCAGGGGACCCGCATGATCGAACAGGCCGAGATTATCGCCGCCTCGACACGGGATGGCCTGACGCTGCGATTTACCGCTGGCGGCAAATCGCAGGATGTGCAATGGCCCATATCACAGATGCCCAAAGGGTCTTATCAGATGCGCGGTCAGGATCTGTATCTCTTCCCGCAAAAGGAGCGCCCTTCCAAGTTGTTTGCCATTGGCGAGAGCTTGCACATGCAGATTTTCAAAACAAAGAGTGGCAAGATCACCATTAATAATTATGTAAATAATTATACACCCCCCACTAGAGCCGCCCGGAAGGAAATCTCCTTGCGAGGCCTTGAATCCTTGAGCGCGCACCCTCTTCTGGGCCAATTGGAGCCGCCTCAAGACAATTTGTCTCTTTAATTCTTGACAAACCTAGCCTGATCCACCATAAATCGTGCCTTATTATCAGAATTTGGAGATATACCATGGCAAAGGCAACCAATGTAAAAGTCAGGCTCGAAAGCGAAGCTGGCACAGGTTACCGTTATTACGCAGTTCGCAGCACGCGCGCGGAATACAAAATCAAGAAGAAGAAATACGACCCTTGGGCTGTTAACGAAAAGACAGGCAAGAAGGGCGCGCATGTTTTCTTTGTCGAAAAGAAAATGCCCCCATCCAAGAAATAAGAACCTTTATCTGGTTCGCAAAATCAAAAGCGCCTCATCAGGAGGCGCTTTTTTATTCTTCCAGCTCTGGCCGGCCGCGCGCATGATAATCACTGGGGTTCAAACGTCCAACCCCTTCAAAGACGCAACAATTACGCCCGTTATTTTTTGCCTCATAAAGACAGATATCAGCACGCTTTAGAACATCTGCCGGCCCCGGGCTGTCTTCTCCGCTAATTAACGTCCCGCCTATGGATGTGGTAATTTTCATCTGATCGCCATTGGCATTATATATAAATGGATCCTTTTCAATATCCTGACGCAAACGCTCGGCCACCATATAAGCACGATCCTCCGATATATCCGGCAGTACAGCTACAAATTCTTCGCCGCCCAGACGCGCCACAAGATCAAAACTACGCAGGCCACGCTTCAAACGCTCTGCGAATATTTTCAAAACAGCATCCCCCGCCTCATGCGTATAGGTATCATTGACCTGCTTGAAATGATCAATATCAATCACCAGCACAGCCATCATCTTGCTTTGCTCTGTGTTCTTCACCAGCAATTTTTGCAGGTGAACCTCCAGATAGCGCCGGTTATAAAGCCCCGTCAAACCATCGGTCAGCGCCATAGAAAGACTGATTTCATAAGTGGCGCGCAAACGATCCTGAAAGCGCTTTTTGCGAAGCTGAGTACGCACACGCGCCATCAATTCATTACGGTCAATCGGACGCATGATATAATCATGTGCGCCGATTTCCAATCCATGCGCCACGCGCTTCATATCATGATCCTCAGCCGCCATGATAATCGGCACAAGGCGCGTTTTTTCATTAGACCTTAAATGCGAACACAGACGCAAACCATCCTCATGATCCATGCTCAGACTGACGATAATCAGATCAAAATCATGATCCCGTATGCTCTCCATAGCTTTGTGACCGGCATCAACCGCCACCACATGATGCATATCGCGGCCCAAAACTTCACGCATCTTGCGTAGCTCAAATTCCTTATCCTCAACAATGAGAATATTGGCACGCTCATGCGGCTCAGACAGCAAAAGATTGGCATTTTCATTAACAACGCCAAGCTGGCTGGCTGTGCGCTCGCGCACGCGCCATTCATCCAGCGCCATCTTCAAACGCACCAGTGAACGCACTCGGCTCATCAAGGCAATATCGTTAATAGGCTTGCTCAGGAAATCATCAGCGCCGGCCTCAAGACCGCGCACGCGGTCTGCAGAATCAGTCAGTGCCGTTACCATCACCACAGGAATATGCGCCAATGCCGGATCATGCTTGATACGGTTGCAAACCTCAAATCCGTCCATGCCCGGCATCATGACATCCAAAAGGATAATATCCGGGCTTTTTTCGCGGGCCTTGTCCAGAGCTTCCTTGCCGCTGGTGGCCGTAACGACATCGTAATACTCGCTTGTAAGCTTCGCTTCCAGAAGCTTTACATTGGGCAGAATATCATCAACGACCAAAACTCTGGCTGACATTATTCAGGCGTCCCCTTTTTAGCCGTTTTTCAGATATTTCCGGATCACGTCCAGAAAACCAGTGACTGAAATCGGTTTTGAAATGTAATCCTCACAGCCGCCTTCGCGAATTTTCTGCTCATCGCCCTTCATGGCAAAGGCCGTAACCGCAATAACGGGAATGGATTTCAGCCCATCATCATTTTTCAGCATCCGCGTCACTTCCAGACCGGAAACCTCGGGAAGCTGTATATCCATGAGAATAAGATCAGGCCGGTGCTCGCGCGCAAGATCCATGACATCGCGCCCATCACGCGTCTCGACCGTATCAATTCCATGTGCCTCCAACAGGTCATGGAAAAGTTTCATATTCAACTCGTTGTCCTCAACGATCAGAACCTTATGCGCCACTTGTATTATTCCCTCTTATGATATTCTTTATGATGTTGGTGATATTGAATGAAATGAAATGTTCCCGCCCATCAAGTCTAGCCCCTATACCTTGCCAAAAACTTAATTTTTATCTTTAACCTTGCCGCCAGAAGAACCTGAAACCCCGCAGCTTCCCTTCATTTTATCCAATGCGACTAGTTTCTGCGAGACCGAAAAATCATGATAATCTATTGTCATATCGCTAATGACGCCGTTTTCATGAAAAATAATAGACATTTCATAGTCAGATGTCGCCTCAGGCTTGCTCAAAGGGAAAAATGCCAGCCGAACATTCCAGGCCGGTGATGATTGCAGGATCTCACTCATTGGCGTTACAGGGCCCATCACAGCCGAAACGGGGATTTTCTTGCCGATAAAGGCATTGATCTCAACGGGCCCCTCCTCATCGCTGCCATCAAAAATAACGGTGGTAAAAAACTTCTTTCCGGCTTTAATGGCATCCAAAACGGCCAGCGTATGCCCCATGGGAAACATCGAACCGGCCGGAAGGCTATAAGAAAGCCCTTCGGGGATGGAATAGCGAGCCTCACCCTTGTTTTCATCATCAAGATCGGCCTGACCGCGCAATTCTTCAAATACGTCACCGTCACGCTTGCGTTGAGAAGTAAAGCTCAAGGATTTCTTATCAAAGCTTTCATAGGTCGAAAATTCACTGGCAATTTCCATCGGCGGGCTATCGGCATATTCATAGCGCAGTTTAAAGCGATGATTTGTGATCCAGGCCTCGCAGCTTGGTTGCCACTCATAAAACATCTGGCCGCCAATATTGATGATCTGCGATCCGCTTTTGCTGCCGGCCAGCTTGATATCATAGAGCGCGCGGTGCGGCAAAAACCCGGCCTTGACGGCGGTATCATCGGCAGATGCCCGGGCGATGGAAGATTTTTCCTCCGTACTGACCTGCGTCTCCTGGGCATGGGCCGGCGATGTCTCGGCAGCCTTGCGGAGAGCCGCCTTAAAACCGACAAACGCGCCGCCAGCGGCCAAAGAGGCCACAAAAATAATAATGATGATCTTACGCATTGCTGGGGACATATCGATATAAAAGGCTTTAGGCCATAAGCGGCTTGATTAGCATATCATCATAGCCTAAAGCGCCGCCAAGGCCAAGGCCGCCTATGGACAGGGCATGGGCAAAATTTTCTTCCCTTTTCAGGGCAATATTACCCGCAAGATTTGAAGGCAAGCCTGATAATCGCATCACAAAAATTAACTTAAAGCATTGAATATAAACGATTTTGCAAAATGGCATAGAATTCGCATGGAACGAATACAGGAATGATGACGTTTGATAACAATAAAGGGTAGCTATAGAAATGACCAGCGACACAGTACACGATAACCAATTGCAATGGAAAGCCCGCCTGGGCAAAGCCCCAGCCTTTACAGCGCGCCCGGCGCCTCAGGCTCCTGCCGAGAATGGCCTTGAATTGACACGCATGCAGAATTTTCTGGATGGGCGTCAGGATATTTTTGATGTGCTGGAAAATCACGCCGCCAATTCACAGATGAAAATCCGCATTCCCAACAAACGCTATGATTCCGGAGAGGATGACCTAAGCCAGAGCAGTCTGTTTCGCTCTCTCTGGACGAAGCTTCGCAGCCAGATGAATGAGTTGGGAAGCGATTTTTCCAACATCCGCGATTAAATTACTTTTTGCCTGCCGCCCTGACCCCAACCCGTAACCCCCAAGGCAGGCAAACCCCCAAGTCCGGCTCTGCGCCCGATCTCAAGGCGCGAGCCGGACATTTTTTTCTTATATATTAAGGCCATAGTGATAATTTTGACTTTTTCGCAGCGCAGGAATACCATAACCTCATTCCGTTGCAACTATTTATGAGGTTATAAATTGCGTGCATCCGTTCTTCACCTTGCCTCCACTCACCCAGAAGACTCTGAAAACTTCCTGAACGCCGAAATGACGGCAGGATTAAAACTGGCCGATCTGCCGCCCACATTAAATACAATCAAGCGATCCTTGCTGCCGGAAGATTTCATCGTGTTTATTCAGGCCGAGGACGCGGATGAAATCCGGCGCAAGAATGATCCCCTGTCGGAATTTATCAATATCGATGCGTTGCCTGCGCCAATCCGCAATTTCGTGCGCCTGCAAAACGAGATATCCGGCCGCGAGGTCGGCCAGATGGAAGCCGTCATATCGCCTGTAACAATCACAGCATTCACCTCGCCAGCCAGCAAATTATTTGAGAAAAAACGCCGCAAGGAAGAATGGGATCGCTATGTATTCCTGCTTTATCTGCAATTTTATAATGAGCTTTTCACCAAGACGTGGCTAAAGATTGAAGTGACCCGCGCCAAGCTGGAGGCTGTTAAGGAGGAATTACTCGCAGTCAAGGAAGATACGGCCTTTAACAACGCCGCTGAAGGCCTGCAGGAAAAAATAGACACCTTCCTGAAAAAAGATCTGAAGACTTACGAAGAACGCCTGCAAGATACGTCGCGCCCGCCATCAGAAGAAGAGCTTATACAGATCAATCAGGAGATTGATGAAAAGATTGAGCGCCTGAGCATCTCGGCAAAAATTCTCCGTGTTCTTGGCGGCAGTATTTTTCTTGGGCTTGAGAAACTATATCTGGCTTTTTATCTCAACAATCTTTCGCACACATCGGAAAAGGATATTGCGCGAACATTGCGTAATGTCGATCCGGTTGTTTTCACACCGGAAAATCTGAAAGATCTTAACCTGAAATCCGGCCCCAAAAAAGAAGACACAGAAAAAGAAGAGGAAAGCATCAAGCCGCCTCCACCGCCGCCAGCAGATGATTCATCATCAACTGCGCCGGATGGTGCCTGATTATCCGGCCACCGCAATCTTGGCCTTGGGCATATCGAGCTTGATATGCAGGTCTTTGAGCTGTTCCGGCGTGATATCCGAAGGCGCGGCCATCATCTGATCCTCATACTGGCCGTTCATGACGAAGGCATAAACTTCGCGCAAATTCGGCTCATCGGCCAGCAGCATGACAATACGGTCCAGGCCAAAGGCCAAGCCACCATGCGGCGGCGGACCATAACGGAAGGCATTCAGCATGCCGCCGAATTTCTTCTCCAGCACGTCTTTGGAATACCCGGCCAGCGCAAAGGCCTTTTCCATGATTTCAGGACGGTGGTTACGGATACCGCCCGAAGCCAGCTCATAACCGTTGCACACGCAATCATACTGCATGGCTTTGATGGTAAGCGGATCTTGATTTGTAAGGGCGTCGAGGCCCCCTTGCGGCATGGAAAACGGATTGTGCGAGAAATCAACCTTCTGGCTGCGCTCGTCAAATTCATACATCGGGAAATCAACCACCCAGCAGAATTTGTAAACGCCCTTCTCGCGCACGCCCATGTCATCACAGATTTTATCGCGGGCCTGACCGGCAAATTTCGCGGCCTTGCCTTCCATGTTACAAACAAAGAAGACCGCATCGCCGTCTTCAAGGCCGGCAGTGTTTTTAAGTTCTGCCTGCGCGGCTTCGGGCACGAATTTGGCAATCGGGCCTTGACCTGCGCCATCCTTGAACAGGATATACCCCAGACCCGGCGCGCCTTCGCCTTGTGCCCATGAATTGAGCTTATCAAAGAAACTGCGCGGTTGGTCGGCAACCTTGGGCGCGCGAATGGCACGCACCACGCCGCCCTTTTCGATCGTGCCTTTAAAGGCTTTAAACTCGACATCCGCGCGGGCAAAGACCGAAGTGACATCCGAGATTATCAGAGGATTGCGCAAATCCGGCTTATCAGAGCCATATTTCAACATCGCATCCGCATAGGTGAGGTTCGGCAGCCATTCCACCTTGCGCTTCTCGCCCGTGAAATCAGCAAATTCATTAAAGATACCTTCGATGACAGGTTGCATGGTGGCATGCACATCTTCCTGATTGACAAAGCTCATTTCCACATCCAGCTGGTAGAATTCGGCCAGACGGTCCGCGCGGCCGTCCTCATCACGGAAACAGGGCGCAATCTGGAAGTAACGATCAAATCCGCCCACCATCAAAAGCTGCTTGAACTGCTGCGGGGCCTGCGGCAGGGCATAGAATTTACCGGGGTGCAAACGGGATGGCACGAGATAATCACGCGCGCCTTCCGGCGAGCTGGCGGTCAGGATCGGCGTCTGGAATTCCTGAAAATTCTGCTCCCACATGCGCTGGCGCATGGAACGCGTAACGCCGTTCCGCAGACGCAGATTCTTCTGCATCTTCTCGCGGCGCAGATCAAGATAGCGGTAGCGCAAGCGGATTTCCTCGCCGGCTCCGTCATCTTCTGCAACCTGAAACGGGATGACATCGGCGGCAGATTGCAAAATAGCTTCCTTGATTTCAATCTCGATCTCGCCGGTTTTCATCTTGGTGTTGACCGTCTCGGCCGTCCGGGCCTTCACAAGGCCTGTGATCGTAATCACGCTCTCATTGCGCCATGTATTCATGGTATCAATCAGAGGGGAGCCTTCCTCCACCACGCATTGCGTCACGCCATAAGTATCGCGCAAATCAATGAACAAAACCCCGCCATGGTCGCGGATTTTATGAATCCAGCCGGAAAGCTTCACGGTCTGGCCAGCCTCTGCCTTGGAAAGCGCGCCACAATTATGGGTTCTGTAAAGGTGCATGTCTGATCGTCTCAATCTTTTGTAAAATAGCCTGTAATATCAGTTTTTTAGCGTTAATAAGGCCCAGAGGCAAAGGATTTTTCATTTTTTATTGGTCTTGCCTGAAAATTATGCATAGTAAGGCCCATGATTATCACCAAGCAATCCGAACTGGACGATCTTTGCGCCCGGCTGGCCAGCCAGCCCTTTATTACCGTGGATACGGAATTTCTGCGCGAAAAGACCTATTATCCCAAATTATGCCTTATACAGGTCAGCGGCCCGGATAAAAATCCCTACGCGATTGATCCGCTGATCAAAAAGCTGGATCTTGAGCCGTTTCTGGCCTTGCTCAGCAATGAAAAAATCCTGAAAGTTTTTCATGCCGCGCGTCAGGATCTGGAAATTTTCTTCCAGCTTTCCGGCAAAGTTGTTGCCCCGATATTTGATACGCAAATTGCCGCGATGGTTTGTGGATACGGCGATTCCGTTGGTTATGAAAGTCTGGTTCGCAACATAACCGGCGGCCAGCTGGATAAAAGCGTCCAGTTTACCGATTGGTCGCGCCGCCCCCTGACAGACCGCCAGATTGATTACGCGCTGGGGGATGTCACGCATCTTTGCGATATCTATCTGAAACTTTCCGCCGAGCTTGAGAAAACGGGCCGCATGTCATGGGTTTTTGAAGAGGAGGAAATCCTGACCGATCCCGCCACCTATAAAAACGAGCCCTATGATATGTGGCGCAAGGTCAAGATCAAATCTCCCAAGCGTAAAACTCTGGCTGTCTTGCGTGAAGTGGCTGCCTGGCGCGAGACGCGTGCACAAGAAAAAAACCTGCCCCGCAGCTGGATTTTAAAAGACGAGACACTGGCTGAAATTGCGGCGCATGCTCCCAAAAATCTTGAGGAGCTTGGAAAAATCCGTAATTTCCCCAAGGAATCTTCCAAGGGCGAGGCTGGCGAAAATTTTCTGGCAATGATCGAAAAAGTCCGCCAGATGCCACAATCCGATTATCCGGATATTGAGAAAAAGCCGCCTTTGCCGCCGCATATCTCGGCGATTGTCGATGTCCTGCGGATGCTGTTGAAAATTCAGGCGGCCGAACATGGCGTGGCCGCAAAACTGATTGCTGATTCCGATGAACTTGAGCAGATCGCCCTTGAGGAAAACCCGGACGTGCCGCCTTTAAAAGGCTGGCGTTACGAGATATTCGGGCAAGATGCGATAGCCTTGAAAAAAGGCGAGATTGCTATTGGCCTGCAAAACGGTAAAATTACAAAATTCAAAACGGGTGGCGACATAGCGCCACGTATTTGAAGAATAAAACAATCAGGGAAGGCGATAATAATGCGGCGAATTTATATTCTGCGTCATGCCAAGGCCGTTGCCGGCACGACTGAGGCCGATATCGACCGCAACCTTGCCGATCAGGGCATCCAAGATGCCGCCGCACTGGGCATTTATTTCAAGCGCAAAGATTACACGCCCGATTATATCCTTTGCTCTCCCGCGGCGCGCACGCAACAAACCCTTGAAAAATTAGAGCTGCCTGCCGCCATAAAACAAGATAATCCTTCGGTTATTTATGATGGCAACAAGGCTCATCTTCTGGATATCCTAAGAGACTGCCCGGATAATACGGCTTCCGTTCTTCTTGTCGGCCACAATCCATCCCTGCATGAGCTGGCATTAAAACTGGCCGATGAGGACAGCGCGCTTTTCGGACGACTGCTGCAAGGCTTCAAACCCGGCACCATGGCGGTACTGGATTGTCCGGTCAAGATATGGGCTGATCTGCAGGAGCATCAAAACGCGATTTTTGATCTGACAGAGCCATTGGACTACAACGCGCCTTCCACGCCGGCGCGCTGGATGTAGAATTCTAAAAACTAGAACAAATCAGGCTGCTGCATTTCCATCATGACGCGGCGCATCAGCGGAATGGATATTTTCTGACGCTGCGCCAACGCCATTTCATCGGCGCGCGCCACAATCTCCCGCGCCGCATCAAATGACCGTTCCATCCGCGGCAGAATATAATTGATAATGTCATTGGTTACGCTGAGCTGGCGATCGGAAAAGAGTTTGATCAGCACAGAGGCCAGCAATGTATCTTCCGGCGGACGTATCGCGGCCAGCGGCGCGGCGCGCATACGCGAGGCAATATCGGCAATCGCAAATTCAGCGCGCGAAGGCGGCATACGCGATGTAATCAGCATACTGCGCCCTTCTTCCTTGAAGATATTATAAAGGTGAAAAAGCGTCTCCTCGGCCTCGACCGTGCCAATCCAAAGATCAATCCCATCCAGCACGATATTCTCTGCCGCGCCGGCAATTTCATCAGCGCTGCGGGTGGCCAGAAGATCCGGACGGATCACTTCCGCGCGGGATATATCACGCCATACAGCCGCCAGATGACTTTTGCCGCTGGCCGCGGGCCCCGTGATCACCAGCAAGGGTGCAGGCCAATCCGGCCAGCGATCAATCCATCCCACCGCATCCCGGTTTTCAGGGCCAATCAGAAAATCTGCGCGCCCATAAGCCAGCCGCGCGCCCAGATTGAGCGGCAATTGCTGATGCCTTGTAACATTGCGCTGCGGCGCTTCGCTCATGCTTTGCAGCCTTTATAATAAGAGCTTTCGCGGTATTTCTCGATAGCAAAACCCAGCAATACGCCAATGCTGGCTGTAACCGGAATAGCCAGCAGCATGCCGGTAATCCCCATCAAGGCGCTGCCCGCCATCAGGGCAAAAAATATCCATAAAGGATGCAGACCTACGCTATCGCCCAGCAATTTAGGCGTTAAAACATTGCCCTCGATAATCTGCCCGATCAGAAATATCCCGGCGATCAGGCCCACAAATCCCCAATCACCGCCTGTCTGGAACCAGGCAACAGCAACGCCCACGATCAATCCAACCGTTGATCCCACCATGGGAATAATATTCAATATGCCGGCGGCCAGACCGATGATAAATCCCGATTCCAGCCCCGCCAGCGACAGGCAGATTGCGTATATCACAGCCAGAACCGATACGACCAGAATTTGCCCGCGCATAAATCCGGCCACCTTGCCATCAATCCCGCGCGCCAGTTTCAATACCGTCTCGCGGTGATCGCAAGGAATAAGATCCTCCATCCAGCGCGTGAATTGCGGCCATTCCTTGATCATGAAATAAGTAACGATCGGCGTAATCACCAAAACAGTAATAAACGACACAATTGCCGCGCCGCCTGCCTTCAGCCCGCCCAGAATAGTCTTGCCCGCCGCCAAAGCCGGAATAGTATTCTGCGCAATTTCCTTCACATCCGTCGCCGCCGCGCGGTCACCGACAACAGAATAAAACCGCTCGATATAAGGCTCCAGAAACTCTTCCATCTTATGCAGGTAATAGGGCGTGCGCTCAATCAACACGCTGATTTCCTGCATGATGACCGGAACCATAAAAGCGGCACATGTCAGTATGAAAAAATAAAACAGCACCACAATCCACAGCGCAACGCGCCAGCGCGGAATACCAAAATCATCCATCTTGTTGACAACCGGATTGAGCAGATAAGCCGCAGCAATCCCCAGCGCAAAGGGCAGAATAATATCACTGAACACCCAGACAAAAAGACCAAGGCAGAGAAGACCACCCAGCCAGAAAAACATCTGGTTTTTCCAATCCTGCGGTGAAATGGGCGAATGCGTTTTTGGGGCTGTCATGAAATATCAGTAAGGCGTATAGCGGTTGAGCTGCAAATCATATATGGCCGCAGAAGGTGCAGGCATAGGCGCGTTGCCATATATGCCGCCAATCGCCGCCGCACCGACCTGCGCCGGGCTGTTCAGACTCATATTCGCACCGGCCAGCGCAGCGCGCAGATACTGCTCATCCCCGCTAAAAACCAGATTGACGACAGCCTGCTGGGGGTTCAACGATTGCACATTCATGGATTTCACGCCCGGAACCTGACGCAGCGCGCGCTGAATCTCCGACCACTGCGCCAGTGATGCAAAAGGCACGCGCATGGTGAAATTGCGGCCGCCTGCTGCGTCTTGCACAGCACCGGCCGGCTCTTGCGGATTAACAGCGGCTACCTGACCCTGCTTCCAGTCCTTGCGTGCCAGATAATCACGAACATCACGCACGGCCCCATCCATCAATGTTCCCAATGTATCGGCCGAGGTGGCAGAGCGTGTAATAATATGCACCAGCTCGGAATGTCCCTGATCGGTGCGGTAAAGACGGACCGAGAGCGATCCCAAAGCCGCATCGCTTTCATTGGCCACACGGGCCAGCATATCATCGGGCAAAGCTTCGGCGACAATAGCCTCACCCGCGCCATAACGGCCCAGAATTGTGCCCAGCCCCGATCCGGCCACTTGACCGGGCGTACGATCGCCCATATCGCGCACATCCTCAAGATCACCCAAGGGGATCATTAACGGCGAGCCACCCGCCACCAGATCGCCGGCGCGTTGCCAGGCACTAAGCCATGCGTTATCCACCCCCCAAAGACGCGATCTGCCATCCACCTGATAATAGGGCAAGACCATAATCGGGCCGATGCTGACATCGGTATGCACAACAGCGCCGCCTTGGGCAAACAGGGCGCTGGTTTCGGCTTCTTTAAAACGGAATTTATAGGTAGCGATATAGCGCACGGTAGAGAGCTTCTCGCCCGTAATCTCATAATCCAGAATTAACGTGGAGATTGTAATCGGGTCGGGCGGCTGAAACGCGGCGGCGGCGCCTTCATCCAGAAAACGGGTTGCCAGAGCAGCCAAAGCCTCGACCTGCGCCTTTTCAAATGCCTGATGACGCGCGGCCACGGCGCTTTCGGCGGTCACATCCACTTTCACATTCTCAACCGTAAAGGCCGCAGATTGCGCCGCGGCAGGTGTCAAAGGCGCAAAAAACAGCATCAGCAACAAAAATGCTGTACGTAAGGCCTGAAAAGTCTTATTGATGAGGCGCATGGTTGTTCTACAATACTAATACGATCATGAGTGAGAAATCCTTTTAGACTATAACGAGCCGGCAATAAAGATTCAAAATGAAACACAGCGCCTATAAAGATGCCGGGGTCGATGTGGACCTCGCCGCCAATCTGGTTAAACGGATCAAGCCCCATACCGCCTCCACTTCCCGCCCCGGCGTGATGTCAGCCATCGGCGGATTTGGCGCGATTTTTGACCTCAAAGCCACAGGATTCAAAGACCCGCTGATTATTTCCTCTACGGATGGCGTTGGCACGAAAATCAAGCTGGCCATTGATCATAACAAAAACGATACGATTGGTATCGATGCTGTAGCCATGTGCGTGAACGACCTGATCGTCCAAGGCGGCGAGCCTTTGTTTTTCCTCGATTATTTTGCCACCGGCAAGCTGGATAATGATGTTGCCGAGGCCGTAATCGCCGGCGTGGCCGAAGGCTGCCGCCAGGCTGCATGCGGTCTGATCGGCGGGGAAACAGCGGAGATGCCCGGTCTTTATGCCGCAGGCGATTACGATCTGGCTGGTTTTTCCGTAGGCGCGGTCGAACGTGATGACCTGATTACCGGCGATAATATCGCAGAAGGCGATGTTATTCTGGGCCTTGCCTCCAGCGGCGTGCATTCGAATGGGTATTCTTTGGTCCGCAAAATCATGACCGATAACAAGGAAGGTCTGACCTACGCCGCGCCCGCGCCTTTTGCCACTGGCAAAACGATGCTGGAAGTTCTGCTGGAGCCGACAAAAATCTATGTAAAATCAATTCTTGAAGCCCTTAAAATTCGCGGCGCAGACGGTAAACGCGCTATTAAGGGCATGGTTCACGTCACCGGCGGCGGTTTTACCGAGAATGTGCCCCGCGTCCTGCCGGATACTATCAAGGCCGTTATTGATGCCTCCAGCTGGAGCTTGCCCCCCTTGTTCGGATGGCTGCGCGATGCCGGCAATCTCACGCCTGACGATCTGGCCGGAACGCTGAATTGCGGTATTGGTTACATTGTAATTTGCGCGGCTGAACAAGCACAGGACATTGCCAGCAGCCTGCGCCAAAGCGGCGAGACTGTTTATGAAATCGGCAAGACGCAATCCCGCATCCCCGGCGAGGATCCTATTGAAATCCTGAACAAGGACAAGGCCTGGGGCCGATGACCGATAAAGCGCAAAAACTGAAACTGGCCGTATTTATTTCCGGCGGTGGCTCTAATTTGCAGGCCATTATTGACGCCTGTCAGGATGCCGATTTTCCGGCAAAAATAGAAGTTGTTCTTTCCAACACACCTGATGCCTATGGGCTGGAACGCGCAAAAGACGCAGGCATACCGCGCATTATTGTCGATCACCGGAATTTTGAAACGCGCGCCGACTTTGAAAATGCCATCACAGAAGAACTGCAGGATTACGATGTGGATCTCATCTGTTTGGCTGGTTTCATGCGAATATTAACTGCTGATTTTGTCAATGCGTGGCCAGAACAGATTATCAATACGCACCCCGCCCTGCTGCCCCGCCATGGCGGCAAAGGCATGTACGGCGAGCATGTTCATAAGGCCGTTCTAAAGGCCGGCGAGCTTGAGAGTGGGTGCAGCATCCATTACGTCATCCCCGATGTCGATCAAGGGCCGGTCATCCTGCAACGCAGCGTTCCCGTTCTACCCGGCGATACGGCAGAAACACTGGCCGCCAGAGTCCTGACCGAAGAACACAAGGCATACCCCGAAGCAATACGAAATATAGCCCAGCAGCGCCAAACCCAGAATTAGGACTTGAATTTCCAGCCAATATTCTCAATCATACCCCCAGAACGCGCCCCAAAGGAGATTTTCATATTATGGCTCATGCCCCAGCCCCCCATCAGATCGACCCTGAAGATCTTGCCAGAGCGCAGGTCATGTGGGCGAAATTCGTGGAAATGAGCAAATACGGCATTATCGGGACTATCGCTATTTTGGTGATGCTGGCTCTGTTTTTTCTTTAACATAATCAAAAAACATTTCTTAACCTTTTTTTGCGAGACTTTCTAGTAACTTATCTGGAAGGCCTCGATGTTGCGGCTTTCATTCTGCGTTCAATATCCGAATATTGTTTTGAGATACGGAGCCCCATGTGATTGCCTTGTCTTTGCTCCCGGCAGACTGGTCAAAAAAATTTATGAGCGCCTTCAGGCTGAATGCTCTTGCAGTCCTAGGCTTCATTATGCTGACCATTTGCAATACGGCTTCGGCGCAGATCACGCCCAGCGTCCGGCTTGAGCTTGACGATTCTGCCAATCGCCACACCCTGGGCGCGCATATATACATCACGCCAGACCCCGAGCAAAAGCTGAATGCCCAGACTGTGCTCAACCGTCACATGAACAATATCAGGGGAAAACTGAACACTTCGAGCCTGATCAATTTTGGCATTCCCACTGTACCCTCATGGATGGTCTTTTCCGTTACAAATAATTCAAGCCATAAACAATGGTTTTTGTATTTCGGTAAGCCAACAGATGGACGGCTGGCGCTGGTTAAAAGAATATTTGTCTATAACAGCACCAGCGGAGAGATTTTTGCCAACAGCTATAATCCAAAAGCAACGCCAGAACTTACCAATGTAACAGGCTCAGCCATCGCCATTGAAATTGAGCCACAAAAAACAAACACTTTTGTCGTATTTCTGGATTTCGAAGGGCCTTGGCCTGCCAGCATCACGCCCGAATTGATTACCCAATCTGCCTATCTTGATGAATTACGACTGGGCAGCTTTGTGCCACTATTATATTACCTGACCCTTCTATCAGCGAGCGGCGTTTTCGTGGCCCTGACAATTCTGCGCCGTAAAACCTACTATGCATTAAGCGCATTCTATTTCTTCTTTTATCTGGCGCTGATGGAAGCGCTTAATCTGAATTATCATGTAATATTCTCTCATACTGCCGAAATCTACGCCTTTGCCATGTGCGCGCATATGTGCCTGGGCATCTGGATTACCATGCGCGCCATGGGCATCAAACGAGATGACACATCGCAAAGCCGGCCATACATGATGCTTATGTTTTTAATGGCGATCTCCGGACTGGCTAATCTTATCTATTTCAATCCTTCTTTCCTTTTAAGTTATATAGTTTTCTATGGACCGCTGATCCTCTCCAGCCTGAGCCTGGCGATCATCGCCATACGCGAAACACAACAGGGGCGATTTGGCGCGCCTTATATAGCGGCCAGCTGGCTTAGCATGTCCGCGGGCCTATCCATAACCATTATTGGCGTCCTGAGCCTTTATAATTACAGCATATTCTCGCTGTTCTCTTATTGGATTTTTGTCATTATCCATGCCTTGTTTTTTGTCTTTGCCACTATCAAAAAACAGGAGCTGGTCGCCGAACAGGAACGTCAGGTCAAATCGCGCGAAATGCGAGAAGCCTACAGCCTTGAAAGGCTCAAGCAATCAAAAAAATCTGCTGATCAGGCAAGACTGCTGCGGGTTATTGAGCGAGAGCGCGAATTAATGACCGAATTGCGGGAGCGGGAGCGTCAGCGCACCGAGCAGATGCGCCATGCCAAGGAAACCGCCGATGAGGCCAACCGTGCCAAATCTGCTTTTCTGGCTCTGGTCAGTCATGAAATCCGTACGCCGATGACAGGGATCATGGGAATGGTCCGTCTGCTTTTGGACACCAAAATGGCCCCGGCACAAAGCGATTACATCATGGCGATCCAAAAATCAGGCGACACCATGATCGCGCTGCTGAATGATATCCTTGATTTTGAAAAAATCGAGACCGGCAACATGAAGCTGGAAAATATTGATTTTGATTTGCACAAACTCGTGAACGGCGTCGTTACGCTCATGAGTGGATATGCCGGTGAAAAAGGCCTCACCCTGAAATCAGAGATTGCCTATGATACGCCTGTGTTTGTCAAAGGCGATCCTACGCGCCTGCGTCAGGTTTTTCTCAATCTTGTGAATAACGCCATTAAATTCACGCAAGCAGGAAGCGTTACAATCCGCCTGCGCTATGTGCCCTTGCCCAAGGGAACGCCCGGCGGCACAGATTATGAGATATATTTCGCCATCCAAGATACCGGGATTGGAATGCCGGATCATGTGCAGCAAAATCTTTTCACCCCCTTCATGCAGGCCGATTCCAGCACTTCCCGCAAATTTGGCGGCACAGGCCTTGGGCTTGCCATCTGTAAAAGTCTGATCGAAGCCATGGGCAGCGCCATCCAGGTTACCAGCGAGGAAGGAAAAGGCAGCACATTCTTCTTTACCCTCCAGATGCATAAAGGCGAGAGCGTCAGCGAGCGCAATGAAGGCAGAAAGTCTCTAACTGATCTTTCCAGAACGACAGAGCCCATGGAGATACTGGTGATAGAGGATAATGAAATGAACCGCAGGGTTCTGTTCGGCCTTCTTGACAAACTCGGCCATAAGCCCGTTCTGGCCGAAAGCGGGGAAGAAGCCCTTAATATCCTTGCACAACGCAATTTCAATCTGATCTTTACCGACATCAAACTAGGCGGCATGAGCGGTCTGGATACGGCGCGCACCATCCGCACCATGACCGACAGGACAAAGGCTGCAACCCCGATCATCGCACTGACAGGCAATGTGCAGCTGAATGATATCGACACTTACTATGCGGCCAATATCAACGGCTATATCGCAAAGCCGATTGATCCACAAAAACTGGCCGATGTCATTTACCGCGCCCATGAGGGCCTGTTTGAAAATCCTGTGAGCTTGCCTGAAATATCATCGGCTCAAAGCTCATCCAATGCCACTGACACTGGCACATCCCAGCAATCGGCAAAACGGGCCATTCTGGGCGAGAATGCCCCGGCGCCTCAGGAAATAAGCCCATTGCAGCAATTCATCAGTCAGACATATCCCGGCAGCACAGCTCCCATGCCACAATCCGCACCCGCCTACGCACCTCATACCGCGCCGGCTGATGGCGCACAACCTATTCCCGATTATGCCCAGATGGATGAACATGACCTTGATCTGGATTTTGATTCATTTGAAGAATCTATCAAGATCATGGAAGACAGGGCGGAATCAAAAAAGCCCGCCGCCCCATTATTCGATATCAATATTATTCAAGAGCTGATCAAAAGTTTAGGCAAGGATACAACGATTGGATTACTGGAAGATTATTTTAAATTTGCCGATCAGATATGCAGTGCCCTTAGCCTCTCGCGTCAGGATATGAACTTACCGGAAATCAGAAACCGTGCCCATGAACTCAAAGGCATGGCTGCCAATTTTGGCGTAACCTCGCTGAGCGCGCTGGCAGGACAAATTGAAAAATTGGCAAAAGAAGAGGCCGATCTACTGGAGATCGAGCCTCTGCTTAATCAGATTGATTCTACAAATATCCAGGCGCAAGCAACCTTGCGAGAATGGATCGATCAGCAATAATTTAACCAACGATCTCTTCTGGCTTGAAGAAATAAGCAATTTCTGTTTTGGCATTATCAAGGCTGTCGGAGCCATGAACAGAGTTTTCGCCGATATTCAAAGCATGTTCCTTGCGGATCGTGCCAGGCGCAGCCTGCTCAGGGTTTGTTGCGCCCATCACTTCACGGTTTTTGGCCACAGCATCAGAGCCTTCCAGAACCTGAACGACAACTGGTTCAGATGACATGAATTCTGTCAGTTCACCAAAAAAGGGACGCTCTTTGTGAACGGCATAAAATCCTTCAGCCTGCGCTTTGCTCATGTGAATGCGCTTTTGTGCGACGATACGAAGGCCGGCTGCTTCCAGCTTGGCATTGATAACGCCTGTCAAATTGCGGCGCGTTGCATCAGGTTTAATAATAGAAAAAGTACGTTCCGTAGCCATGGCATTATATCCTTAAGACAGGTTAATTATTAATATTTTTGCCTTTATATAGGCCTTGTCTGCTGCTTTCAATGGCTAAAATCACGATTTTAATGCACTGCGGCATGATTATTCACTGCTAGAGTGTTGATTTATTAGAAGTTTCTTTTGTAAAGTAAAAGAAAAATGGAATTATATGAGCAGGAAAAACTTCACGGACGCTGCGGCTGGCGATGAGCCGGTAAAGCGCGGGAAAACTTCATTAAAGATCTATCTGGAATCGCATCAGCTGCGCTCGCCAGCCCTTAGATATGCTGGCGCGATAATTCGTGAAATTCTAGGCATCACCGAACCTGCGGAAATCGAACGGCGGATCAATCTTGCCGCGCCAAAATCCTTGGCATCACTGCGGCGGAAAATCAGTCACGACTATAATGGCGATAGCAGCAAGGTCAAAGATAGCACACGCCTGACCATCTATACGTTTACCGATAAAGAACTCGAAGCCTTGATGACCAATTACGGGGCCAAACGGGATACAAAGCCATTCAACAAGAAGATGCAGGAACATGGCAAGGGATACTCCCTGCGCCAGGACCAGAAAGACTACATCACCAACCCCAAACGCTGGGGGTACATGGCGCTCTATCTGACCATAGAATACGAGGGCAAGCCCTTTGAAGTGCAGATTTATCCAGCCGCCATGCGCGAGGCGTATAAGAAAACACATGAACTTTATGAACAGGTCCGCGCGTCAGTCGAAACATGGCAGCAATCCGGCCTGAATATTCACAAAGTTCTAAAACCGGATGAAATTGATATCATGCGCGAGATCCTGCGTATTCACAATGAGGCCGCCCTTGCCTGCGGATTGCTGAAACACGCGAAATCCTTCCCGGTTCTGGAAGATCCGCCGCCGCCAGAAGATGAAGTTGATATCACTGATTATCCGGAAAGTGACATGCATGATATGCATATCGAAGCCATCTATAACCCCACCCCCGATATCGGGCCCGGGCCTGCGTAGGCGCCTTATTCTGTCAGGGCCAGATTATAAAGACTTTTGGGATAGACTGCCCATTGTCCCTGCACGACGGCATCCAGCGTAATCGTATCTTCGCCATCACGCATCTGATAGATCCAGTAGCTGGCAAGAACGCGCTCGACATAGGCTCTGGTCTCCGCCATGGGAACCATCTCGATGAACAAAAGAGGATCGGCATCCTCGTCAATGTTTGATTTCAGCCAGCGCTGCAAATTACCCGGACCGGCATTATACGCCACCAGCATGCGGATAACATCGCCCTTCACAAAGGGAACCTGTAACAAGCGAATAAGATAATCCTGTCCCAAGGCAAGATTGGCCTCTGGTGTTTGCAATGTATATTTCATGGCCTTGTTGCTTTGATTCTGGCCATCGATGATATCCGCCGTAGAGGGCAAAATCTGCATCAGTCCGCGCGCGCCGCTGGGGCTTAACGCATAAGGATCAAATTTTGATTCCTGGCGCATGATGGCATGAATAAGCGCCTTATCAACCTTGTAAGGTTTTCCGCCCGGCTTCCACGGGCTGGCCGGATAGAGCGCCGCATCCAGAAAATGCTTGTCATCAGGCTTGGACAAAAGACTGCCCACACGCAGCGCCAATGCCGGCAAATCAGCAAAAATCGCATAAGATAAAAGAGCATCCCGCAAGCCCGGCGCGATGGCAGTATCAATACGCACCAGCTCTTCTTCGGCCAGATGATTTTGCTTGGCCCCAACCAGTGCTATGGCGCGGCGCCCTGCCGGCACGCTGGAAAGAAGATCGTAATAATCTGCCGTGAACGGCGGAACCTGCCAGTTGAAATTAAAGTCCCGGCCCAGCGCGCGCGTAGCCAAAATTCCATAGAAACTGCGCGGGTGCTTGCGTGCCTTCTCCAGCCACTGGCTGATGGTCTCGAAATTACCCAGACGCATATGAGAACGCGCGGCCCAATACGCCGCTGCCGCAGACATCCATCCTGATGAATACTGGGACTCCGCCGCTGTCTCGAAATACCGCGCGGCCTTCTCATAGCGTTCCATACGCCAGCTCCCCAGACCGGCAATCCAGGAAGCGATGGGAGCTTTCTCGCCAGAACGGCCAGCCGCCTCGGCGGCAAGATCCAGCGCCTTTTCAAATTCCCCATTGTAAAAATAAGATTGGGCAATACGCGATTTCAGAATATCGCGCTCAGCAGTATCAAGCAGTTCGGATAATTTGCTGGATTTCAGCAATTTCAAAGCCGCTGTCGGCGATCCGTCCTTGGCCTTGGCCAGCACTTCGGCCCGCAAGACCATGGCATCCTTATTCTGCCAGGCTGTGCGCTTCAGGGCTGTCTGGTAGGGTTTGGCCTGATCGACGCTCGGCTCGCGCACGCGGGTAATTTCAGTGTAGGCTTCTGGCTTATTGATCTTTCCCTTATAACCTTTGGGAGTTTTGGCCTGCGCCATGGCATAGATTTTATCCGCCCCCGGTTGATCGGCGTATTTCTCCATCCAGCTCTGCAATTCTTCAAAACTTGATGTATAGGCCTTGGGATGCATGTAACGCTGATACAGGACATGCCCCATCAAACGATCATCTGATATTAGCTCAATTTCCTTATCCGCGCCGGCAATATCCCCTTTTCCCTGCAGGGCGAATATGCGGGCATAGGTTTTCTCATCTCTGTTACTAAGCGGCAAAGCAGGGTTAGCCGTAAACGAAGCCCAGCGCAACAGGCCAGCGGCCGCTGGCAAAATTTTATTGGATTGGGATGAGGGTTTACGATCGGGAACAGGAACTGCCATTTCCGCCTGCGTTGTTATGCCGTGGAATAATATCCCCGCAGCCAGAACAACCCCGATACCGAGATTTTTCTTTCTCATAATGCGGATTGTTCTAACTGAAAAATTTACAAAAGTCCATAAAATAGGATTTTATTTTCTATAATTCTGAAATTCTGACCTGTATAGCCTGTAAATCTTCCCATGCGGCCTTCTTTTGCTCCGGCAGGCGGATCAGATTTGAAGGATGGAATATTGCATAGGCCGGGATTTTAGGGCCATTTTGTCCTAATTCCGGGCTCAGAATACTGTATTCATGCGGGCTGCGGCGCAGTTTGGAAATTCCATCCGAACGCCCCAGCAGCGCTTGCGCCGCCACAGCCCCGCATAGGACCAATAATCTAGGGGCAACCAGTTGAATGTGACGCTCGATAAAGGGCAGGCTGACCTCGATCTCGGCGGGGCTGGGGGAACGGTTGCCCGGCGGACGCCAGTTTACCAGATTGCTGATATAAAGCGCCTTGGCAGGGTCTTCTGCAGTACGGGACAGGCCAATAGCGCCAAACATCTTGTCCAGAAGCTGGCCATTCTCCCCCATGAAAGGCTTGCCTGCCCGGTCATCCTCCGCGCCCGGCGTATCGCCGATTACCATGACATAAGCCGCCGGATTACCATCAGCAAACACCAGCTGGGTTGCCGTTTTTTTAAGACTTATCCCTTCGAACTGTAAAATGGCGGCTTGCAATTCCTGAACATTATTGGCCGCCAATGCCAAGTTCACAGCGATCTGGCGGGCCTCCGCCGCCCCCAGCGGCGGGTTTAGAGCAACATTTGCGCCCCCCGGCACAGCAGAAAGCACAGGAGCCGTGGCTACAGACACGGCCCTGACCGGAGAAAGGCGATCAATCGGCATCTCACCGGCAACATCGCTCAGCCCGTTATCCAGATACCATTGCAGTGCCGCAAGATCGGCCGTATCAGCCATGGCTCTTTTACTCCTTCGCCCTATATAAATTTTGACGGATTTCATATAGAATATACGTCTCGGCCGCGCATGGAACAAGAAAAGACCGCAGGCGGCCACTACAATCTTGTGCACATAAACACCAT
The DNA here is from genome assembly GCA_035911135.1 of Alphaproteobacteria bacterium. Taxonomy (GTDB): domain Bacteria; phylum Pseudomonadota; class Alphaproteobacteria; order Micavibrionales; family Micavibrionaceae; genus JAMHWD01. The sequence continues at coordinate 61,152 of JAMHWD010000017.1, forward strand.
AAAGACAGAGGTATAAACATATGCCCGCCCCTATCAGAGCCGACCGCGAAGCCATGGAATTTGATGTGGTAATTGTTGGCGGCGGCCCGGCCGGTCTTGCCTGTGCGATACGACTAAAACAGCTTTGCACAGAAACAGGTCAGGACCTGTCCGTCTGCCTGATTGAAAAAGGTTCGGAAATCGGTGCGCATCTTGTCTCAGGCGCGGTGCTGGAGCCGCGTGCGTTGAACGAGCTTTTCCCTGACTGGAAGGAACGCGGCGCGCCGCTCAATACGCCTGTCACCCATGATGAATTTTATTTCATGACAAAAAAGAAGGCCTTTCGTCTGCCCGCCCCGCCGCAAATGCATAACAAGGGCAATTACATTATTTCGCTTGGCAATCTGGCGCGCTGGCTGGCGGCCGAGGCTGAAAAACTTGATGTCCAGATATTCCCCGGCTTTGCCGCCTCTGAAATCCTCTATGATGAAAACGGCGCGGTGATTGGCATTGCGACCATTGATCTGGGCGTCGGGCGAGACGGCGAGCCCACAGCCGAATTTCAGTCTGGATACGAGCTGCACGCCCGCCAGACTGTTTTTGCTGAAGGCTGCCATGGCTCTCTGACCAAATCGCTCATTCAGAAATTCAATCTGCGCGATGGCCGATGCCCGCAAACCTATGGGCTGGGCGTTAAGGAAATCTGGGAAATTGATCCTGCCAAACATAAGATTGGCCTGACTTCCCATACAATCGGCTGGCCGATGGATACCAAGACCTATGGCGGTTCGTGGCTTTATCATATGGAGAATAATCAGATTTCAATCGGCTTTGTTATCGGGCTTGATTACAAAAATCCGTGGCTCTCCCCTTATGAGGAAATGCAACGCTTTAAAACCCATCCTAAAATTGCCGATCTTTTGAAGGGCGGACGGCGCGTGGCCTATGGCGCGCGCGCCATTGTTGAGGGCGGCTTTCAAGCCATCCCGAAACTCACAGTTCCGGGCGGCATATTGATCGGCGATAGCGCCGGATTTCTGAACGTCCCCAAAATCAAGGGCAATCATGCGGCCATGAAATCAGGCATGGTAGCGGCCGAAGCCCTGCACGGCATGCTTGCAGGGAGCGAAGGATACGGGCAGGAATGCAAATCCTACCCCGAAAAACTGGAAAAAACCTGGCTCTGGACCGAACTCAAGAAAATCCGTAACATCCGTCCCGGATTCCAGTACGGATTATGGATCGGGCTGATCAATGCGGCATGGGAGACTCTCACCTGCGGCCTCTCGCCCTGGACGCTCAAGCACAAGGCCGACCACACCAGCCTCAAGCCCGCATCCTCCATGCCGAAAATAGACTATCCCAAACCTGATGGCGTTCTGACATTTGACAGGCTGACCTCGGTCTCGTTCTCCAATACCAACCATGCCGAAAACCAGCGCATTCACCTGCGTCTGAAAAACCCGGATGTGCCAATATCCATAAATTTGCCTGTTTACGCCGAGCCTGCCCAACGCTATTGTCCAGCTGGTGTTTACGAAATTGTCAGTGATGCCCAAGGCAAGGCCGCCTTGCAAATCAATGCCCAGAATTGCGTACATTGCAAAACATGCGATATCAAAGACCCTTCGCAGAATATTGACTGGGTTGTACCGCAGGGCGGCGACGGGCCTAATTATCCGAATATGTGAGAATAAAAATTCACCCTGTAAAAGCAAAATGATGGTTGCGCTATGAAGATCGTGAAAACAAAAAAGACCAGTGCAAAATTTTTACTTCTGACAGGTGCCGCCGCCTGCCTGTTTTCACTGACATCGGCTGCGGAGCAAAGACCGCCTGCCCTGATTTTGGCCAGCGTTGGCGCCGACAAGGATGGAAAATCCACGGCCATACCGCCGCAATTCAAGCCGCAAGGTTTTGCCGGCGCCTATCTGGCCGGACTTTTTGCCCAGCACAGCCATGACTGGGAGAACGCCCATAAATTCATCTCCAAGAATCTGGAGATCGACAAAAGCGATACGGAACTGATGCGCCGTGCCATGGTGATTGCCCTGGGGTCCGGTAATTACGACACGGCCTTTTCCATCTCCGGTCAGGTTGGCGATCAGGCGCCTACGGCAGAAAATTCAACACTGGGTCTTTTATTCCAGACCATTCGCGCTTTTGAAAAAGGTGAATATGAAAGCGCCTTGAAATTCTCGCAGAAAATGGACAAGGACGGCATAGCCGAGTTTATCCAGCCGCTTGTCGAAGGGTGGGCGCTGACCGCTAAAAATGAGCTTAAGACCGACCGCTTGCAAGGCAATAGCGTGCATTTGCGCCATGCCGTCATGATGTCCTCCATGCTGGGCAAGGGCGAGGAAGCCAAAGCCCTGATTGCCCGCGCCTTGAGCGCAGATGAAAGCAGCGCCGAGGATGTCGAATTCTACGCCGATACGCTTGGCGCATTGGGAGAAACACAAAAAGCAGAAGATCTGTATAAGAAAATTCTTGAGGCCATGCCGCAATCGGAAAGCATACCGCCCAAGCTTCAAGCCATTAAAGACAAAAAAACTGTTCAGGCAGCAAACCCTGCGACACCCAAAGCCGGGCTTTCCGAAGGTCTATATGATATGGCGCGGATCCTTTATCAGGATTTCAGCGATGACAGCGCACGCGTCTTTGCCCATATGGCAATCTATCTAAATCCTGTCAAGGAAGAGCCGCATCTCCTGCTGGCCTCTATCGCAGCGCGCAATGAACGATACGACGAGGCCATCAAGCATTATCAGGCAATCCCGCAAAATTCGAAATATTTTATCGATGCCCAGCGTGAAATCGCCACGCTGTATGAACAAAGCGGGCGCAGCGATGATTCCATAGCCGCGCTGGAATTACTGGCAGGCACTTATAACGACATGAATGCGCTGATCCAGATTGGCGATATCTACCGCAGCCGCGAAGATTTCAAAAGCGCTGTTGATATTTATAACCGCGCCGAAGAAACCATCGGCCCTAAGAATATTCTTCCCGATTACTGGGATCTTTATTACGCGCGCGGCATGGCCTATGAGCGTATAGGCGAATGGGACAAGGCAGAAATCGATCTCAAGCGTGCGCTTGATCATGAACCGGATCACCCCTATCTGCTGAATTATCTGGGATATGCATGGGCTGATCAGGGTAAAAATCTCAAAGAATCCCTGGAGATGATCCACAAGGCTGTCTCCTTGCGTCCGGATGATGGATATATCACAGACTCCCTTGGCTGGGTTCTTTATAAAATGGGCAAATATGACGAAGCCGTTTTGTATCTTGAAAAAGCCACCGAGCTTCAACCCTATGATGCTGTTATTAATGACCATCTGGGCGATGCCTATTGGCAGGTCGGCCGCAATCTTGAAGCCAAGTTTCAATGGAAACGCGCCCGCAACCACGCTGAAAACGATCCCAAGCTGATCGCGCAGATTGATGCCAAGCTGCAAGGCGGTCTGGATGCGGCACTTCCGATCCAAGAAGCCCATTCAGCCGTTCCCGAAAACGCAGCCCCAAATGACAAAACGACTGCGCCCGACACAACAAAGCAGCAATAAGCCTTAAAATGATTTGAAATAAGCCCCTATCATGACAGGCCATAAAGAAATCAGGACGCGCCGTATCTTTGCCCCGGCGAAAATCAATCTTTATCTGCATGTCACAGGCCGGCGTGATCAGGGATATCACGAGCTGGACTCTCTCATTGCCTTTGCCGATATCGGCGATACAATCATGATTGAACCCTCGCCGGATCTGAAATTTTTTATCGGCGGTCCTTTTGGCAATGCCTTGCAAGGACAAGATATACTCTCAACGCCGCAATCTTCCAATCTGGTTATAAAAGCCTTGTGGCTGATATGCCGCGAAATTGGCCGCACGCCGGAAATTCGCATCGGCCTTGATAAAATTCTGCCCATAGCTTCGGGCATGGGCGGGGGATCCGCAGATGCTGCCGCGCTTGTCTGGGGGATACTGGATCTTTGGGATATACATCTGCCCCATGCGCAAATTGAATCTCTCCTGCTTTCGCTGGGGGCGGATGTTCCTGTATGCTACCGCGCACAAAGCGCGCGCATTCAAGGAATTGGTGAAATTGTAAGCCCGCTGCTCGACCTTGCAGAAATGCCTGTTCTATTAGTCAACCCGGGCAAACCATGCCTGACCAAAAATATTTTCAAACGTTATCAAGGCCCCTTTCGATCTCCAATCACCATACCATCGGGATTAAGCCATCCGGATAATCTTATAAAATTTCTGGAACTTCAGAATAATGATCTTGAACCTTACGCGCAGGAAGAAGTTCCTGAAATACGCAATATTCTAAATGCGCTGCGGATTATGCCGGGCATTCAAATTGCACGCCTGTCAGGCTCAGGGGCAACTTGCTTTGGCCTGTTCTCCAGTGAGATACAAACCAAAGATGCCGCTATCACAATCGCAAAAGAAAATCCCGATTGGTGGGTAAAGGCCGGATGGCTGGGCCGCAGCGCGCGCTATTAGTCGCGCACAACACTAGATACCTTACTGCGCCATCTTAAGAGAAGAGGCCTCATCAACCACGTCACGCTGCATTTGTGCCAGAAGTTCGGCGCTGACCGATCCCGTCACAGGCATATCTCTCGCGGCCTGGTATGTGCGTATCGCATCAGAAGTCAGCATACCGTTCACGCCATCTGCCGGGCCCGGATACAAACCAAGAAGCATTAATTGCTCCTGAACATCGGCAATCATATTCGATGCCTTTGCCTTTAATGGCTTATCCGCCGCAGATTGCTTTTCCGGTGCCGAAGGTTTCGTTGCTGCGGGCGTAGAACCAGCGGGCTTTTGCGGCTGCTGACTGACAGCAGAGGCCTCGCCCCCTTCAAGAACTTGCATCCCTTCAACAAGGCGGTTTACATCATCCAGCTTGATACCAACAGTTTTGGCCAGTTGCTCCAGCGCTGATTTGGCCTCAGGGCTGCCTTTATCCGCGGCGCGCTTATACCACATCAAGGCCTGATCGGGCTGGGCCTTGCCCAAAAGCCCGTTCTCATAAATAAGACCCAGATTATAGGCCGCCTCCATCACGCCGCCATTAGCCGCGTTTTTAAAATACATCTCGGCCTTGCGCGGGTCATATTCGACGCCAACACCTTCAATATAGGCGATGCCCAGATTATATTGCGCCTCCGGATGATTAAGGGCTGCGGCAGTTTCATACCATGTAAAGGCTTTGGATAAATCCTGTTTCACGCCAATGCCCTGATGATATAAAACGCCCAGATTATAGCGCGCATTGGCAACACCGCCATGAGCAGCTTCTTCAAACCATTGAGAAGCACGCGCGTAATCTTGCTTCACCCCGCCATGACCGGCGATATAGATCGCGGCAATATCGTGCTGCGCCTCCGCGTTACCGGCAAAAGCCTTACTTTCAATATCCTTGATCGGCCCCACCAGATTGGCATCAGGCGTTATACGATCCGCTAAAGAGCCTTTAAGCTCCGAAGGTAGAGGCATATCGGCCGGCGGCATTGTGACGGCCGGCAAAGCAGGCTCAGACGGCACTTGCGCGGCTTGTGTCATATCAGCCTTCTGCTGCGCTGGCTGCGGCTCGCTTTGCGCCGCAGGCGGCAAGGAAGACGGCTCAATCGCATTCAGTTGCTCGGCCAGCGCATCGGGATTTTCCTCCAGCAGCGCGAGAAGCTTTTCTTCATCATTTAAATCAATCGCGCCAATATCATTGGCTTGCCCCAGATCTTCCACACTGGCATTCAGCGAAGAAGTTTCCGCCGATGGCGTTTGCGCCGCGGTCACATCATCAGCAACAGCATCAGCTTGGGCCGTGGCGGTTGCTGAGGGTTCCGCCGGGGCAATATCTTGCGGCGTATTATTTTCAGGCCATGACAAGACGCTTTCAGGCGCGGCCTCCGCAGAGGATTGCGCTTCTGAAACAGGCGCATCAAATCCTGCCGCCGATAGTTCCGATTCCATTTCAGGCGTTATATTCACGCGCGGCAGTTGCACCTGCGAAATCATCCAACCGGCCAGAATTCCACCAACCATCAGCGCTGTGACAGAAGAAGCCGATAATTTCGTATTAATGCGCCACCACGGCAGATCAGCCTGATCAGAATTCTCATCTGCCAGCAACGGGGCCCGCAATGCGCTCAAGCCATCTGCGGCAAGCATATTCTGCACAGGCGAACCGGCAGCCTGCGCGCCTTGATCCGTGAGCAGAACCATAGCCCGCGCGTTCAACGCTTCATGAGTCTGAAGGACGGTTTCTTCAATGCGCTCAAGCTTACGCAGGAAACGGGCGCGCTCCTGCACTGATTTTTCCAGCTTGCGATCAACACGCAACGAAGTCGCCAGCGCTTCCTCGACCTTGCCGCCCAGCGCCTTTTGTTCCATCTCGCTCAACTCAAGACGGGCCAGGACATCATGCGCCTGTTTCTTTTGATGCTGCTCCAGCGCGGACCATTTCTGGCGCACGTCTTCCTCAACCTTTACAGTCCGCGTTTGCGTCTGCTTAAGCGCCAGATCAGTTTTATGGGTTTTTTCCTCAATCTCCAGCAGGAGTTTGCGGGCTTCTTCAAATTCCTTTAAGGCCTCGGCTGCCATCTGGCGGGATTCTTCAGATTTCTTCAAAGCAGCGGCCGTATCCGTATCGCTGATCTTTTTCTCAAGCTCCTGCGCCTTGCGCTCGTATTTTTCGGATTTATCCTGCAGGCTCAAGATCATGGCCTTATAGCTCTCCAGCTCACGCTGGAGGTTCGCACGGTCTGCCTGCGTGGATTGCAGGCGCATATTCAGGGTCTTCAAAAGGCTGACAATCTGGGCCTGCGTCGGATCACCGCCGCGCGCTGCGCCATTGGCCACCCCTGCCCCGGCTGCGCCGTTCGCCGAAGGCTTATCCTCCGGATTGCTGAAAAATACGCGGCCGTCCGTTGTACGCTTAAAACCCATTACGCTTGTTCCATGCCCTTGATTCTGTGTGTATAATCGGCAGTATAGGATATTGCGGAAATTCCCGCCAAGAAAATTCGCAAAAATCGTCCACAGGCCGCAGATTATCAGGGTTTTATGAAGATTCTGCGCCTTTCGTGACAAAGGGCTTGCGTTGCAGGGCGGTTTTGACTATTTTCGTGGCTTCTTACGAAGGTTTCCTTTCGACACTGGGGTGTCGCCAAGCGGTAAGGCAGCGGTTTTTGGTACCGCCATGCGTTGGTTCGAATCCAGCCACCCCAGCCATTTTCATACTTTCGAACCTTTTCCAGACTTTTAGATTAACGCCGTGAAGCCCTTAATTCTTGGGGTTTTGGTAGGTGTGACTGCTCACCTTTGGGCGTATTTATAGCCGATATTTTTGGCGAAATAGTCTCAAAATGCCCATTTATCTCAAAACACCGCTACCTTTGCCCCAAGAAACAGAGCGGTTAAAAGCCTTACTGGCCATGGGTTTTGAGCTGGATGCAAATTCCGGGTTCTTGTTCAGTATGGGTACCAACACTGATTTTAAAGAAACTGAGAGACATTGACTTCATGAACAGGCAGAAAATTTAGCTTAATTGTTTGATCTGAATTATGTGCAGATACATGCATGCCATTTGGAAAACCATCCGTGCCAATTATAACCATAATGAAGTATTTCAGGTCATGTTTAGATTGGGTGTAGCACTCTGCAATATTTTTGAGATCAGTTTTTGATGGTGTTGGGATGATTTCTGGATGTGTGTGCCAATCACCAACGTAATGATAACCTTCTCCAAAAAGCTCTTTTATTTCATTTTGCTCCTTTTTACGGTTTGGCCAAAAAAGAAAACGTCCTCTCTTATCACCATCTCGTAGGCCTGTAGCTTTTGATATGATAACCTCCTTTTTATTAAAACGCGCAAAAAGCTGTCCACCAGCTTCCAGACTCTTTTCTGATAATTGCTTGTGTTTTTCAAAAAGTTCTAAGACTTCGTTTTCGAAAGTAATTGTGATGTCTGCGTTGTTTGTAAATTGCATGCTGTTTCCTTATGCCCACAGGCTTTGCATGTTGGAATTTTATCAAGATCTAACTGCATAAGAAACTGCCCCGATGATGCGCCTCGCGCCTTCATTTTTTGGCTGGAAATCTCTGTCCATTTACCTTTATTGTCAGCAAGAACATCTTGTGCTCCTACCCATGATCTGATTTCGGATTTCTTCAACCTGTCTGTTAAAATATCAATGGCATGCGCCGCAATTATCGAATTGATCGGAGCCAGCTCTATGCTTCTGAATGGTTGAAACACTCCACCACATGTCGGCAAAGGCTGCTGCTCATTCTCAAAATGAGTGAGCTTGAATTTGAAGGCGGTGTCGTCAAAGGCACAGTTAAAGCAGCCTCCGTTTTTCAACACGGCGAAAGAATGTCCTGCTGCGGCGTAGGCCTCTGCCCACCCATATAAGATAGGTGGAAAATCCTTTTGTGCGAGCATGTATTTGTTCATGGCGTTTTCTGCTGGCCAATCTCCAGTGGCCATAATGATAAGATCGCTTCCATGAAATGCTTGGGGATCTGCGCTTAAAGCATTTTCCCATTTTTCAGGATGTATAGAGCGGATTTTAATATGCGGAAATTGTGATTTTAGCGTTTCCGCGAGTATGCTTGTCTTTTCCTCTGCACCCTTAATATCAATAGAATCTGCGCCTAGGGCATGCCGTCCAATGTTTTCCCAATCCATTGTGTCTGGATCTATGAAGTTGAACGTGCAGATCCCATTTTGTGCTAACATACGCGCGATTTCTGACCCGATGGAACCACAGCCGACCATAGTCACTGTTTTTTCTTTTAGCGATTTAATACGCTTAAAGCCGTCACTGGACAAATGGCTTTTGCCGAGGCCACAGGCATTGTCGAGAAAGCCGCCTTTATCGCCGGGCGCGGTATCAAGGCTGCTTATCTGGTTGTGCAAACATCTATTCTGGGTTTGGCGCGCGGGGTGCTGCGGTCACTGGAAACCATTTATGACGGCGCAGTCGGTATTATCAATTTGCTGCCCGGTGTGGAGCTGAAAGCCCAGCAAGGCATTACACGCCTTGCCGATGCCGTTGATGCGGCGATTGCCGATAATGCGCGGCAGTTGGTCGCCACATTTGATTTTGGTCCGTCAGAGGAATCCATAAAGGCACTGCGGGCGCAGGAAGAGCGGATCCAGAAGCTGCAGCGGGATGCGGAAATCGCCCGCTCAAAGGCTGAGCAAGAGCGTGTCCAGCAGGAACGTGATGCCAAGAGCGGCCCAACAAAAGCTGAAAAAGAGATTATCAAGCAGCTGGAAAAAGAGCGCCAGAAGATTGAACAGGTCACGCAGGCACTTAAGTTCCGAAACGAACAACTGCTCCGCGATGAAAAAACGCAAGAGCTTTATAACCAGCTGCAATCCGCTGGCGTTGATCTGAAAACTCGCGAGGGACAGGAAATCCAGCGGCTGGTCGAGGAGTATTACCGTCTGCGCGATGCCAAGGAGGAAGAAGAACGGGTCGAGCAGCGCAAGAAAGAACTGATCGAAGAGATCAAGAAAATCACAGATGAGAATATCTCCGCTCAGGATAAATACAATGAGCGTATGGAGGAGTTGAACGAGCTTCTCAAAGAAGGATCAATTAGCCTTGAAGAATTCGAGGCTGCCGGGAAGAAGGCTTATGACGAGCTGGTTGCCGCCAGTGACAAATGGTTCGATGGTGCGGTTCGTGCGCTGGATAAATATGCCGAAGAAGCCACAGACATGGCGGCAAATGTTGAGCGCGTGGTTACCAATGCCATGCAAGGGCTGGAGGATGCGCTGGTTAAGGCCACCACCACGGGCAAATTTGAATTTAAAGAGCTGGTTGATAGCATTCTGGAGGATGTCGCGCGGCTGCTTGTCCGTACCCAGATCACTGGGCCGCTGGCGCAAGGCTTACAAGTTTATCCTATTGAATGCGTGGCAGGTGTCATAGAAGTTAAATCAACATTGAATAAAACAGAATTCATTAAAGCGCTAGAAAATATAAAATCGGTCAAATCTCTAGTGTGGTCAACCCCCATATTCGAGTCCATGTTAAAAGTGAATCCGCTGCCCGTGTTGCGGCATAGATAAAGGGTCTGCAAGCGTAGCTAAAGAGCCTTTATCTATGCGGGCGATTGGTGCTGGCGGTCTGTATCCGAGCGAACTGTGCGGCCTGATATGGTTATAATGATGCCGCCATTTTTCAATGATTACTTGCGCTTCT
>JAMHWD010000018.1:0-327530 GCA_035911135.1 Alphaproteobacteria bacterium
TTGCCCGTCACGCCAATCTCGCGCAGAACCTCATCCATGCTGCGACCCTGACCAATCAACACCTCCGCCTGACGCAAATATCCGATAATTTGCTCCGCCGTATAACGCTTCCTTGCCATGCAATGCCTCCATAATTTGATGTCCGTTTCTTGATACCAGATTCACTCTAATACCGGACTCAATTATAGGGGGCGGGTCAATTGAGCTTGAGATATAGATCACCACAACCATTACCATCAACCTTCCCGATACATACTTTATTTGATATTTACCGATAATTGAAGAACAGCCCTGACTATTTTGCTGGCGGCAAAATTTAATAAGTTACGAAAAAAACAAAGGAGAAAAATACCCAAAAGTCTAACGTTAGACTCTAACGGGAGTCTAACGGAAACCCGGAAAATGGTGATCGCGGAGGGATTCGAACCCTCGACCTACTGATTAAAAGTCAGTTGCTCTACCGGCTGAGCTACACGATCACTTCTGGTAATCCGGTAAGGATCACGCACAATATTGACTTGAGAAGCCTTCGTCAAGGTTATCGGCGTCCTTTTTATGATTTTATAGACTTTTTCTTCAACTTTTCAGCCACTTGCGGGGTTACAAACGGGCCAACATCCCCGCCAAGGGCGCAGATTTCCTTGACGAACGAGGCTGAGACAAACTGCCACTTATCCGAAGCCATCAGAAAAACCGTCTCAATATCAGGGTCCAGCTTGGCGTTCATCCCCGTGAGCTGGAATTCGTATTCAAAATCCGACACCGCGCGAAGCCCCCGGACAATGCACGAAGCCTTCATGTCTCTGGCGAACTGGATCAGCAAGTTATCAAAAGGCTCAACCGTGATCTCACAGCCCTTCTCCGGCAGGGCCTCGATATCGGCGCGGACCATGGCGCAGCGCTCCTCCAGCGAGAATAACGGGCCTTTGCGCGCGTTTGAGGCCACCCCGACCACAAGCTTGTCCATCATCTGCGAGGCACGCTGGATCAGGTGCAAATGCCCTTTTGTGATCGGATCGAATGTGCCGGGATAAACGCCCGTTACAAATTTCGCGCTTTGCGGCATTGCTACTGCGCCTGCTGCTGGGCTGGCGGCGGCGAAACCGGCGCGGGCAAAGGCGCGGCCTGCGCTGGTGCAGGCGGAACCACCGGCGCTGGCTGAGCGGCGGGCTGCGGCGAAATCCGTTGTGCAGGCTGTTGCGGCACGGCCTGTGGCGGCGTTGCCGGCGCAGGCATTGTGGGCTGCTGGACCTGCGTTGTACCGGGCATTTGAATCGTCTTGGGCGTCTGCCCGGCCATAATGTCATCATAGAGCGAGAAGACGAACAGCACATGCACAAATAGCGCAAGACCTGTAATCACAAACATGCGCGTATAGGTTTTTATTTTATCCGCCAGTTGGCGCTCCCGCTTTGTTTTCTTGAGATGCGAGGCATAAGTTGCGTAACAGATGGCGGCATATATCGGCATCAGAAAGCTGATAAGGGTCGAAGCCAGAAAGGCCAGCACCGTCATAACCTGCTTCTGCGTAAAATCCTTTTTGCCCATGACCTGCTTGTGTTCAAAAACAATATGAACGCACAGCACCAGATACATCACGAACATGACACTTTTGACCCAGACGGCATCGCCAAACAGCATCGCCACCAGCAGCAATCCATAAGGCACGACCCATTCGCCGTCACGGATGTACAGATCTGTACCAAAAGGTTTTTGCATCATGCCTCGTCTCCGCCATTATCTGCGGATTCCACCGCGCCTTCTCCGGCCTCGCCGGCCAGTTCCTCGCCCTCGGCATTGGATTCGTCCTGATCCTGCCCGTCATCAATCAGCCACGCAACCGAGACGACATTCTCGCCCTTGCCCACGCGGAAGATGGTCACGCCTTGCGCGGCGCGTCCGGTTGTGCGGATCGTATTGACCGGCGTGCGGATCAACTGCCCCTTATCGGTGACCAGCATGATCTGGTGCTCGTCCGTCACGGGGAATGTCGCCACGACCTCGCCGCCGTTTTTGTCGGTCAGCGCCATATTGGTCACGCCCTGCCCGCCGCGTCCGGTGAGGCGATACTCGTAACTGGAAGTGCGCTTGCCGAATCCGCCATTGGTGACAGTTAGCAACAACTGCTCATTCTCCAGCAATTCGCGGAAGCGCTCCGGCGAAAGCTCCAGATTAACCGGCGTGTAATCCTGATTTTCATCATCGGAATCAATAACCTGTCCGGCGGCCTTCATGTAGGCACTGCGCTCCTCCGGCGAGACTTCCAGATGTTTCAGCACCGACATGGAGATAACCTCATCCCCCTTGCCCAGCTTGATGCCGCGCACACCTGTCGATGTCCGTCCGGCGAAAACACGAATTTCCGTGACCGGGAATCGGATCGCCTTGCCCAGTTTGGAGGCCAGCATGACATCCTCATCCTCGCGGCAGAGCTTGACGGAGACGAGCTTCTCATCACCCTCCAGCTTCATGGCGATCAGACCGTTGGAACGGATATTCTTGAAGTCCGAGAGCTTGTTCCGGCGCACCGAACCATGGCTGGTGGCGAACATGATATCCAATGCTTCCCACTCGGCCTCATCTTCGGGCAGGTGCATGTAAACGGAAACCGTCTCGCCCTGCTCCAGCGGCAGCAGGTTGATCAGGGCGCGGCCTCGCGCCTGCGGCGTGCCCAGCGGAATCTGATAGACCTTCATCCGGTGGACGATCCCGCGTGATGTAAAGAACAATATCGGCGTGTGTGTCGAGGATACAAACATGTCGGAGATAAAATCATCATCCTTCATGTTAATACCCGAACGGCCCTTGCCGCCGCGCTTTTGCGCGCGGTAAGTATCCAGCGGCACGCGTTTGATGTAACCGCCGCCGGTCATCATCACGACCATTTCCTCGCGCTGGATCAGGTCTTCGATATCGACCTCGAATTCGGATTCCTGAATTTCAGTACGGCGCGGCGTGTTGAAGCGTTCCTTAACATCCGTCAGCTCCTCGCGCAACACTTCCAGCAGCCTCTCGCGGGAGGCCAGAATAGCCAGATATTCGGCAATCTTGTCGGTAATCTCGCGCAGCTCATCGCCGATCTTGTCACGCTCAAGGCCGGTCAGGCGGTGCAGGCGCAGATCAAGAATGGCTTTGGCCTGCGCTTCCGACATCTGGTACACGCCGTCCGCAACCGCATATTCAGGATCGTCAATCAGTTCGATCAGCGGCGCCACGTCCTTCGCCGGCCAAGCCTTGGCCAGTAATTTTTCACGCGCATCCGTGGGGTTTTCCGCATTGCGGATCAGGGCGATAATTTCATCAATATTGGCAACGGCCACGGCCAGACCGGCCAAGATATGCGCGCGGTCCCGCGCCTTGCCCAGTTCATAGATCGTCCGGCGCGTGATAACTTCTTCCCGGAATTTCAGGAAGGCGCGGATCATATCCTTGATCAGCATCGTCTGCGGCTTGCCGTTATGCAGGGCCACCATGTTACAGGCGAAATTCGTCTGCAGGGATGTGTGCTTGAAAAGCTGGTTCAGGACAACTTCCGGATTGGCATTGTTCTTCAGCTCAATAACCATCCGAACGCCCTGACGGTCGGATTCATCGCGGATTTCGTGGATATCTTCGACAATCTTCTCGCGGGCAACTTCGCCCAGGCGCTCCAGCAGCTTGCCCTTGTTCACCTGATAGGGCACTTCGTGAATGATAATCGCATCGCGCTTGCCGATTTCCTCAAACGAGGTTTTCGCGCGCATGACAACCGATCCGTTGCCGGTGTTATAGGCGCTGCGGATACCGTTGCGCCCCAGAATATACGCCCCTGTCGGGAAGTCCGGGCCGGGAATGATTTCGTTCAGCTCTTCCGTGGAAAGATCCGGGTTTTCGATCATGGCGAAACAGCCATCAATCACTTCGCCCAGATTATGCGGCGGGATGTTGGTGGCCATACCCACGGCAATACCGCCCGCGCCGTTCACCAGCAAATTCGGAATACGCGCCGGCAGGACAACAGGCTCAACAGTGGATTCATCGTAGTTGGGCTGGAAATCGACCGTGTCCTTGTCGATATCATCGAGCAAGGCTTCGGCGGATTTGGCCATACGGGCTTCGGTGTAACGCATCGCGGCCGGCGGATCGCCATCCATCGAGCCAAAGTTACCCTGACCATCCACCAATGGCAGACGAAGGCTGAAATCCTGCGCCGTACGCACCAATGCATCATAAATCGCCTGATCGCCATGGGGGTGATATTTACCCATGACATCCCCGACGATACGGGCGGATTTCTTGTAAGCCTTGTCGGACGTGTAACCGCCTTCGCGCATCGCATAGAAAATACGGCGGTGAACAGGCTTGAGGCCGTCACGAACATCAGGCAGCGCGCGGGAGACAATAACGCTCATCGCATAGTCCAGATAGGACTGCTTCATCTCATCTTCGAGTGTGATGGTCGGTATGCCGTTTTCGGGTTCGATCGGCTCAGCGTTGGAACTCATAAATTTCTGCCTGTTTTCAAGCGGTTAAATAACCCATGATTCCTAGCAATTTTGCGGCCTCAAGGCAAGGCGCAAAGCGGTTTTTAGGCCTATTTCTGTGGACAAAAAATGCGCGGCAAAATCACATGTTTTCTGAAAAATAAAATCACGCCATCGCGGCGAGAGCCTCGGCCTGATCTTCCGATCTCAATCCTTCGATAATCTCATCAAGACACGCGCCGTTTACCACCTCATCCAGCTTGTAAAGCGTCAGGTTAATGCGGTGATCCGTGACCCGGCCTTGCGGATAATTATATGTCCTGATCCGCTCGGAACGATCGCCCGATCCCACCTGCGATTTGCGGTCCTTGGCGCGTTCATCAGCCAGTTTCTGGCGCTGCGCGTCATACAAACGTGTACGCAGGATCCTCATGGCCTTATCGCGGTTCTTGTGCTGGGAGCGTTCCTCCTGCATCTCCACGACAACGCCGGTGGGGATGTGCGTAATACGAACGGCGGAATCAGTGGTGTTAACGTGCTGACCGCCCGCGCCTTGCGAACGGTATGTATCCACACGCAAATCCTCAGTTCGGATTTCAATATCCACTTCCTGCGCTTCGGGCAGGACGGCCACGGTGGCAGCAGATGTATGGATACGCCCGCCGCTCTCCGTCTTGGGGATGCGCTGAACGCGGTGAACGCCGGATTCAAATTTCAAAAGGCCAAACACATCACGGCCTGAAATTTCGGCGATGATTTCCTTGTATCCGCCGACATCGCTTTCGGATGCCTCGACAACCTCCAGCCGCCAGCCCATCTTGGCGGCAAAGCCCTTATACATGGCAAAAAGATCTCCGGCGAACAACGCGGCCTCATCGCCCCCCGTTCCGGCGCGGATTTCAAGAATGGCATTCCTTGTATCGGCCTCATCACGCGGGATCAGGGCAAGGCGCACATTCTTCTCCAGTTCGGGAAGGCGGTCATTCATGACATAAAGCTCATCCTGCGCGATGGCCTTCATGTCAGGGTCGGAAAGCAGTTCCTCAAGACCCGCCTTTTCCTCAATCGCCTTCTTATAGGCGTTGATCGCCTCGACGATGGGATTAAGCTCGGCATATTCCTTGGACATCTGCACGAATTTCTCGCCTGACAGATTTCCGGCAGACATCAGCGCAGCCAGCTCTTCATGGCGGGCGCTGATCGTGGATAATTTTTCCTGAAAGGACATAAGGGATACCCGGAATAAATACGACGCTAGCGGGTCTTGCGCGCCATGGATTTCAGCGTACGGGCATTGAGCGATATGCCGCGTCTCACCTGTCCTTGCGCGCCCAGCGGCCCGATTTCAACGCCATCAGCCACAATCGTCACGCCCGAAGCATTGCCCAGCGACATCGTCAGGTCCGGGCTGTCCGGCACAAAATACTGATCCCCGGCCTGCAGCACGCGGGAAACCAGCGCCTTGCCATTGGCATCACGAATTTCAACCCAGCTGTTTTCCGTGACATTCAGGATAATGCCTTTTTTCTGCTCCTCCGTGATGGCGGGGGCGGGGGCCGCTGTGGCGGCGGCTGGCAAGACTTGCGCTTGCTCCGGCGCGGGTGTTGTCCCGGCCGCGGCTTGCGCCTGATCGGCGTTGACCGGCGGGGGCGGCGTGATGCCATCGGCGGCGCTGACGGTGATCCCGCCCGGAATATTGCTTTGCGGTGTGGATGCTGCGACTTCCGGCGCGGCGGCAGACCCGGCCGAAGGCGCAACCATCGCCGTTTGCTGGGCCGCATCCGGGGCGGCGGCTGGCGGGGTTTGCGGTGCGGCGGCAGCTGCTTGCGTTTCAGGTTTGGACACCGGCGGGATGCTGGAGATATCCATCGTATCGCTGGCCGATGATCCGGCCCATACGGCAATCAAAATGACGCCGACCACGGCCGCAATCACGGCAAAGGGCATGGCGGGCAGCTTGCTTTCAGAGGCCGGAACCGGAAAGCTTAAATTCTTCTCCGGCTTGGCCGTACCGTAGGATTGCTTTTTGAACAGGCTGACCATCTTGTCGCCGTCAAAGCCCAGATATTCGGCATAGGACCGGACGAAACCGATCGCATAGACGCGGCCCGGCAACTGGCTGATATCGCCCTTTTCCAATGCATCCAGTTGTATGGCGCGGATACGCAAGTTACGCTCGACCTGATCAAGGGATTGACCGTAATGCTCGCGGGCGCGGCGCAAAATCTCACCCACCGCCATATCGGTGTGGAAGTCATTTTGCTGCTGTTTTTGGGCGGCCTCGCTCATAATGCCCGTATTTATAAGGCATAATGCGGCTTTGGGCTAGTGAGAAAATTCTGCATTTGCAGGCCAAAAGACGAAGAATTACTTCTCAAGACCGTAAGCGGCGTGAAGCGAGCGCACGGCCAGTTCGGTATATTCCTCGGAAATCAGGACGCTGACCTTGATTTCGGATGTCGAGATCACCTGAATATTGATCCCCTTGGACGCCAGCGTTTCAAACATCGTATTGGCCACGCCGGCATGGCTGCGCATGCCCACGCCCACGACAGAAATCTTGGAAACATTCGTCGCAGTCTGGATTTCCTGATCCTTGAAATCAGCCTTAATGGCTTCCAGCGCACGGGGCAAATCGCCGCGCGGCACGGTAAATGTCATGTCGGTGGTCTTGCCATCGGATGATATGTTCTGGACGATCATATCGACGTTGATATTGGCATCGGCCAGCGGGCGGAACAATTTGGCGGCCACGCCCGGCACATCCGGCACTTTCATGACGGTAACTTTCGCTTCATCGCGGCTATAGGCGATTCCGGTGACGAGTTGCTGTTCCACGATATCTTCTTCCTTTGTTACGAGGGTTCCCGGCAGATCGCTGCCGACTTGTTCATCAAAGCTGGAGAGCACCTGAATGGCGACATCCTTTTTCATGCCGATCTCAACAGACCGGGTTTGCAGCACCTTAGCCCCCAGCGAGGCCAGCTCCAGCATTTCCTCAAATGAAATGCGCCCGATTTTGCGGGCATTGGGCACGATGCGCGGGTCTGTGGTGTACACACCGTCCACATCCGTATAGATATCGCAGCGATCCGCATTCAGCGCCGCGGCAATAGCCACCGCCGATGTATCGGACCCGCCGCGTCCTAATGTTGTAATGCGATTGTCGTCTGTAACCCCTTGAAATCCCGGAACAACGGCAACTTCACCGCGGTTCAGGCGCTCCATCAAAAGCTCGGAATCAATCTCGCGGATGCGGGCTTTGCCGTGGGAATTATCGGTGCGGAAGGGGATCTGCCATCCCAGCCAGCTCCGGGCGACAACGCCCTGTTTTTGCAAGGCCATGGCCATCAATCCGGCGGTGATCTGCTCCCCGCTGGAGACCACCACGTCATATTCGCGGGCATCATGCATGGGGCTGATTTTCGCGCAGTAATCCACCAATTGGTTGGTCACGCCGGACATGGCCGAGACCACGACAACAACCTTATGACCGGCTTTGACCTCGCGCACGACCTTGGCGGCCGCGTTTTCAATGCGGGCCGGGTCTGCGACGGATGTCCCGCCAAATTTTGCAACGATCAATGCCATATATCGTCTCGACTTTTCATGCTTATTGATATTACATCAAGGCTATGACCAATACTGTCGATCAAAAAGAAATTCAAGCGTTTTCAAAAGATGCCGCGCAGTGGTGGGACCCGGCCGGGCCATTTGCGCCGCTACACCGCCTTAACCCTGTGCGTATGGGTTATATAAGGGGGCGGATCTGCGATCATTTCGGACTTGAACAAAACGACCTTAAGCCCTTTAAAAACCTTAAAATTCTGGATGTAGGCTGCGGCGGCGGGCTGGTCTGCGAACCCTTGGCACGCCTCGGCGGCACTGTCACCGGCCTCGATGCCGCCCCGGTAGCCATTGAAGCCGCGAAAGATCACGCGAAGGCATCAGGGCTTTCAATAACCTACCGCGCCGAGCCATCGGATAATCACAAGGGCGGGCCGTATGATGTCATCACCGCCCTTGAGATCATCGAGCATGTCAGCGACACGCACGCCTTCATCGCGTCCTTAAGAAAACTCCTGAAACCCGGCGGTATCCTGATCGTCTCCACGCTCAACCGCACGGGAAAATCCTATGCGCTGGGCATTGTGGCTGCGGAATATATTCTGGGCTGGGTGCCCAAGGGCACGCATGACTGGAAGAAATTCGTGAAACCTTCTGAACTGGCCGCCCTGCTCCGCGCGCATGACCTTGCGCCATCTGAAACCGCCGGGCTTGTTTTCAATCCGCTGGGCGGCGACTTTACGATTTCAAAAACCGATCTCGATGTGAATTACCTTATGGTGGCGAAGGGTTAGTAAAACTGCGACCACTCCCTCAACGTGCCACCCCTAAGCCTAAATCGGCCCGGTTTCAGGGATATAAACCCCGATCACCCAGTTTTTCCTGGTATCCAGCCCTTCATGCTGCGCGCCTTGCGGGCCAAGCACAGCATTCCTGTAAGTCAGCTCAGTGGTGAAATCGCCCTTCTTGTTTTTGTGGCGGCTGCGGAATGTATAGCCCTGCTCGCGGCAGATAATCATATCGCCCTCATTCTCCAGCGCGAAATCGAAATCGAAAACCAGCCTCTGTCCATCACGTTCGATGGAAGGCCGCGGACCGTGAACAACGCCTCTGCGTAAAGTCATGAAATTCTCCCTTGTTATAATTCTTATTTGCGGCCACTCTAGACCAATCCGGTCTAAAATCAAAACAGGAATGCTTTTCTTATGAACTCCCTCGCCATTATCGCCATGGTTCTTGCCATGATCGCCGTTCTCGCCACGCTGGGCGTTGGCTTGTTTTCCATGGCCAAGGGGGGCGAATTCAATAAAAAACACGCCAATAAACTTATGCAAATGCGTGTGATGCTGCAGGGGGTTGCGCTGGCCCTTCTGGCTTTGGCATACTTCTTGTCGCAATAATCTTTTGAGGTCATTTGTTCTATGAAAATTCTTGTCCCCGTCAAACGAGTCGTCGATTACAACGTGAAAGTCCGTGCAAAATCGGATCAGACCGATGTCGATATCGCCAATGTGAAAATGGCGGTGAACCCGTTTGATGAGATTGCCGTGGAAGAAGCCGTTCGCCTCAAGGAACAAGGCAAGGCCACCGAAATCGTCGTGGTCACCATCGGCCCGGAAAAGGCGCAGGAACAAATCCGCACATCTATGGCCATCGGCGCGGACCGGGGCATTCATATCAAGACAGATGATCGTCTGGAGCCGCTGGCCGTTGCCAAGATCCTGCAGAAAATTACCGAATCCGAATCCCCCAACCTTATTATCATGGGCAAACAGGCCATTGACGGCGATTACAACCAGACCGGACAGATGCTGGCGGCGCTGCTGGGCTGGCCGCAGGCGACATTTGCCTCAAAAGTCGTACTGGATGGCGGCAAGGCGACTGTCACGCGCGAAATTGATGGCGGTCTGGAAACCCTCGAATTCCCCCTGCCCGGCATCATCACCACCGATCTGCGCCTCAATGAACCGCGCTATGCGAAACTGCCCGATATCATGGCCGCGAAGAAAAAGCCGCTGGACACCAAAACGCCTGCGGATCTGGGCGTGGATATTAACCCCCGCCTTACAATCGTCAAAGTCTCAGACCCGCCCGTCCGCAAAGGCGGCGTAAAGGTCGAGAGCGTTGATGCCCTGCTGGATAAACTCAAAAACGAAGCGAAGGTGCTTTGAGCACATATATGCAGAAGGAAACATTTCTACAAAAATACAAGCGCATTCAAAATTCTCCTGAAATCAGGAAACAATCTCTTGAAAACAGATACTTCCTGCCACGATTTATTTTCTGGGGAATACTGGCGATTATCGTCGGAGCCATCGTAGATAGCTATGTAATACCAACCGACGGAGCTTACGCTTGCGCCATTTTTGCAACTTTCGCCTATGGATACGCACTGATTTACGCAAGAAAAAAAGCCGCTAAAGAATTCAAAGAACAAGAGGAACAAAAATAATGACCATTCTCGTAATCGCCGACCACGACAATCAATCCATCAAGCCTGCGACATTAAATACAATCGGCGCAGCCTCCAAAATCGGCGGCGACATTCACGTCCTTGTCGCTGGTTCCGGCGCTTCTGCCGTGGCCGATCAGGCCGCCAAGATTGCAGGCGTCTCCAAGGTCCTCCATGCCGATAACACCGTGTTCAAGGACGCGCTGGCCGAAGCCTTAGCGCCTGTTATCGCGGAAATCGGCAAGTCCTATTCCCACATTCTGGCTCCGGCTACGACATTTGGCAAAAACATCCTGCCCCGCGCCGCCGCCCTTTTGGACGTGCAGCAAATCTCGGAGGTCAGCGCTGTTGTCTCCGCCGACACCTTCGAGCGCCCCGTCTATGGCGGACAGGCCATCGCCACTGTTCAGTCAAAAGATGCCATCAAACTGCTGACCATCCGCGCCACCGGCTTTGACGCGGCCGCGGCTTCGGGCGGATCGGCCAGCGTGGAAAACATCTCCCCCGCACTTCCCGCCATCACAACGGCCTTCAAGGGTGTGGAGATTTCCAAATCCGACCGTCCCGAACTTACCGCCGCCAAAATCGTTGTCTCCGGCGGGCGCGGATTGGCATCGGGCGAGAATTTCCACACCTATATCGAACCCCTCGCCGATAAACTGGGCGCGGCTGTTGGCGCATCCCGCGCCGCCGTTGATGCCGGATACGTGCCCAATGATTATCAGGTCGGGCAGACAGGCAAGGTCGTGGCGCCCAATCTCTATGTCGCGGTTGGTATTTCCGGCGCGATCCAGCATCTGGCCGGGATGAAGGATTCCAAGGTGATTGTGGCCATCAATAAAGATGCCGACGCGCCGATCTTTGCCGTCGCCGATTACGGGCTGGTCGGGGATTTATTTACAATCCTCCCCGAACTGACGGGCAAGCTTTAACATCCAATTTGAATTTTTTTGCCCATAGCGCGGATTTTCTGCGTTTTCATGCGTTGTTATCTGTAAATTTGATTTTTCTTATCCAATCTGGCAGTTTGGCTCGCCACAATATTGCCACAAAACAGGAGACAACCATGGACGTTTATAATCCGCATCTCGGCTTTGCGACACCCGATGACCAGCTGAAATGGCTAAGCTATGATCAGGTTTTGGCGCAGTATCAGGATTACGCCGATCTGGGGGCTAAATATGTCCGTATTGATCTCCGCTGGCAAAGCCTCCAAAAAGGCGTCGATGCTCAGGGCAATGTGATCTTCAACGAAGCCACCAACCCGAATGACCCTAACGCCCAATGGACGGAAATGGGCATGGTGGAGAAAATGATCTCCGCCGCCAAGGAAGCCGGACTCGAAGTCATCGGCATTATGGGCGGCTCGAATTACACCGGGCAGGACAGCCAGTTCCAGAATCTTGCCACGGCGCAGGCCTATGGCAATTTTGCACAGGCCGTGGCCGAGCGTTTCGCCGATGATGTGCAAATCTGGGAAGTCCTGAACGAACCCAACAAGCACGGCATCCGCCCCAATGATTATGTGGATGTGCTGATCGAAGGTTATAACGCCATTAAATCCGTATCGGCGGATAACGTCGTTCTGTTTGGCGGCAATGCGCCCTCGCCCACGCCGACATCCTACCACCCGGAAGCTTATGCGAACGGATTCTGGGGCTCGCCCAGCAACCCTGAATACCCGGCTGTTGATTTCCTCGAAGCCGTCTATGCCAGAGACGCAGGCGATTATTTTGATGGCTTCGCCTTCCACCCCTATTCCTGGCCCCTCCTGCCCAGCGAGAGCCAGAGCTATAACGGCTGGACGATCATGGAAACCGAAATCCGCGACCTGATGGTGGCCAATGGTGACGGCGACAAGCAAATCTGGCTTACCGAAATGGGCGTGCCGACATCCGGTTCATCATCGGTAAACCAGCAGCTCCTGATCGATACGCTTAATGAGGTCGTCGAGATGGCCAATGAATATGACTGGATGGGGCCGGTGATCTGGTACACCTACAAGGACCGCGGCCTGAACGCGAGCGATACGGAATCCTTCTTCGGGATCGTCGATCAGAACGGCAACCCCAAGGCCGCCTATTATGAATTCATGGAACTCGGCCAGCAACAAATCGCGCTCTACGGCCATGACCTCACCAGCGGCAGCACAACCGAACCGCCCGTAATCCCCGAACCGCCCGCGCCGGATGGCACAATCCACGGCACGGAATCCGATAACACGCTGAACGGTACATCCGGCAATGATCTCATGTACGGCCATGGCGGCAATGATGCCTTGAACGGCGGCGCAGGCAACGACACAATCCATGGCGGCTGGGGCAATGACACCATCAATGGCGGCGCGGGGAATGATATCCTCTACGGCGAAGGCGGCAACGACATCTTTGTCTTTGCCCAAAGCAATAACGGCTTTGATGTAATCGCCGATTTTAACACAGGCGATAAAATCGACCTTCGCAGCATCGACGCCAATATGAATGTGGCCGGCATCCAGGCCTTTACATTCATCGGCAGCGCATGGCTCACGGGTCCGGGCCAGATCGGCGTCTATCACAGCACAAACGAAACCCATGTCCAGATTCAAGTCTCGCAAAACAGTGCCGATGACATCCGCATTAAACTGACAGGCGTTTTTGCACTGACCGCCAGCGACTTCCTGCTTGGCGCGGCGCAGCCCGTCCCGCCAACACCGCCCGCCGATCCCACGATCCACGGCACCGAGGCTGCCAATACACTGACCGGCACGGCTGCCAATGACCTGATGTACGGCCATGGCGGGAATGACATCCTCAACGGCGGCGCGGGCACTGATACGATCCACGGCGGCTGGGGCAATGACACCATCAATGGCGACGCAGGGAATGACCTGCTTTACGGCGAAGGCGGCAACGATATCTTCGTCTTTGCCCAAAGCGGTAACGGCGTTGATACCATTGCGGACTTTGCAGCAGGCGATAAAATCGACCTAAGCACCATCGATGCCAATATGAATGTGGCCGGCATTCAGGCCTTCACATTCATCGGCGGCGCATGGCTCACCGGACCGGGCCAGATCGGGGTCTATCACAGCACAAACGAAACCCATGTCCAGATTCAGGTCTCGCAAAACAGTGCCGATGATATCTACATCAAACTCGCCGGCAATATTAACCTGACCGCCAATGACTTCATCCTTGGTGCGGCACAGCCCGTCCCACCAACACCGCCCAGCACGGGCAGCACCATCCACGGCTCCGAAGCGGCCAATACGCTGAATGGCACGGCTGGCAATGATCTGATGTATGGCCATGGCGGTAATGATATCCTCAACGGCGGCGCAGGAAACGATACAATCCACGGCGGCTGGGGCAATGACACCATCAATGGCGGCGCGGGGAATGATATCCTCTACGGCGAAGGCGGTAACGATACGTTCGTCTTCAACGCCATGAACATGGGCAATGACACCATCATGGGCTTTCAGGCGGGAGACAAGATCGACCTGAGCGCTCTTGATGCGAATGAAATCCTCTCCGGCAATCAGGCCTTTGATTTCATCTTCTCGAACTGGCTGCAGGATGCAGGCGATCTTGGGTTCTACAAGGATGCCGCGAATAACAAAACCTACCTTCAGGGACAAACAGGCAATGTCGATGGTGCCTCCTTCAGCATCATTCTGGATGGCCTGCACGACCTGACGGCGGGTGATATTATTCTCTAGGGATTTTCGCCCCGCGCCAATCGCCCCTCATCTATTGATGGGGCAAGGCCGTGCTGCATGGCAATCTTCTTGGCCGGGGTGATCATATCCAACGCTTTAAATCCGGTGCGGCGCAAAATTTTGAGCGCCGGGTTATGCGTGCTCACCAGATGCATCATGCCATCCACACCCGCCACGCGGCTATCGACATCCAGTTTGCGGCGGCGCTCATATTGCGCCAGCAACGCCGGGTCCGATAAGGCAATCCCGGCCCTTGCGCCATCTATCAGAATTTCCGCCAGCGCGGCCACATCGCGCAGCGAGAGATTTAATCCCTGCGCCGTGATCGGCGATATCACATGCGCGGCCTCGGCGATCAGGGCGGCATGCGGGGCAATCAGACGCTGCGCCTTGATACAGGATAACGGCCAGCTTTCCGGGTTTGTCTCCAGATCAATCTTGCCCAATAATCCCTGGCTGCGCTCCTCCAGCACATTGATAAAATCCTGACGGCGCAGCTTTATTATTTCCTGGGCGTCTTCCGTTTTTTCCACCCAGACAATGCTGGACCGTTTCCCGGCCAAGGGCACGAGCGCCAGCGGCCCGGCGGGACGGTGAAATTCCGTGGCGGTCTCGTTATGCGGCTTGCTGTGGGTGATAATGCAGGTTATTGCGCTCTGGCCATAAAACTTTTCACTGACCTCAATATTAGACCCCGTCCGCACCACTGATTTGCGCCCATCCGCACCCACGATCAGCGGCGCTTTGATTGTTTTGCTATCGTTTAGCCTTGCCATCACCTGCCCGCCTTCGATGGCAAAGCCATGCAAGGCATCGGGGCAGCGCATCTCGATATTCTTATGCTTGGCGGCGCGCTCGAACAAAAACGCGCGCAAGGTGCTGTTGGGGATGTTGTATCCGAATTCTTTCAGGCCGATATCACTGGCCGGGAATTGCGATTCCTGTGACTTGCCGCCTTTGAGGCTGATATCCACAATCCGCATGGCCTGCAGGCGGCCGCCGAAATCTTCCGGCTTTGTAAATCCGGCGGCGTTCAGGATATTCAGGCTGGAGCGCATCAGGGCCGTCGTGCGCCCTGATTCCTTGGTGTCTTTGAGGGCTGCGGGCTTGGCGGGGTCGATGATGGCCACGCGCAGGCCGGCCTCAGCCAGTATCAGCGCCAGCGCCAGCCCCGGCGTTCCGCCGCCATTGATGATAATGTCAGTTTTCACGTTCATAAGTTGTTATAGTTACAAGTGATAAATTACAGGCTATAAAGTTATAAGTGTTAGTTATAGAGTTTAAGAGTACTGCCTTACATCATTTCTAACTTTTAAACTTTCCAACTCTTTTAACTGCGTAACTTATAACTTAAAACTTTTAAACTTCATAACTTGAAACTTGAAACTCATGGCCAATATTGAAATCTATTCATGGAAAACCTGCCCCTATTGCATCCGCGCCAAGGCGCTTTTGGATTCCAAAGGCGTGGCCTATACCGATTACGACATCACGGGCGATGAAGAAGCCCGCGCCAAGATGGTCGAGCGCACCGGCGGCCCGCGCACTGTCCCGCAGATATTCATTGATGGGAAGCATATTGGCGGCTGCGATGATATTCACGCCCTCGATGCCAAAGGCGAACTTGATAAACTGCTGGGGAAATAAGATATGGCGGCTGATGTCCTGAAAACTGCGCTGGTGCAACTCACCAGCGGGCCTGTGGTGGCGGAAAATCTCGACCGTGCCGAGAAACTGATCCGGCAAGCCGCCGCGCAAGGGGCCAAGCTGGTGGTCACGCCGGAAAATACCGATGTCATCCGACAAAAATCGGCGGAGAAGCTCAAAAATGCCTTCACCGCCGAGAACCATCCCGGCATCCCGCGCTTTGCCGCGCTGGCGCGGGAGCTGAATATCTGGCTGCTGATCGGCTCGATGGCGATCAAGGTGGGCGATGATAAAATGGCCAACCGTTCGCACTTGTTCTCGCCGGATGGGGCCTTGAACCAGTCCTACGATAAAATCCACCTCTTTGATGTGACGCTCTCCGATACTGAATTCTACCGCGAGAGCGAGGCCATCCAGCCCGGCGGCAAGGCGGTACTGGCCGATATCGACGGGACAAAGCTGGGGATGAGCATTTGCTATGATATCCGCTTCCCGCAATTATTCCGCAAGCTCGCCAAGGGGGGCGCGCAGATTTTAACCGTGCCTGCCGCCTTTACAGTTCCCACAGGCCAGGCGCATTGGGAAGTCTTGCTGCGCGCGCGGGCGATTGAAAACGGCGCGTTCGTTCTGGCCGCCGCGCAAGTCGGCGAACATGAGGGGGGCAGAAAGACTTACGGACATTCCATGATTGTCGCGCCCTGGGGCGAGGTGATCGCGCAAAAAGAATCCGGCGAAGGGATTTTGCTGGCCGATCTGGATTTAACCCGTGTGGAAAAGGCGCGTTCCGCCGTTCCCGCCCTGACCCATGACCGGGATTTCGAGCTGTAAAACTTTGTGCTATACTTTTATTTTTATACATAATTTTGGGATATAATAATGAGACTGTTCCTCGCCCTTGCTTTAAGCATCTGTTTTCTGGGTACGACCGCCCACGCCCAGTCCCTTTTCGTGAAGCCCAAATCACAGACGCAGGAACAATATCAATCCCCGCAAGATGCGCCGCAACCACCGGCAACCGCCCAGCCGCGCAGCAAATCCTACTCCACCGCCCCCAAGGGCAATAACGCCGTCACCGGCGAGATGGCCTCGAAATACTACCAGCATTGCAGCGCGCAGCAACACCCGAAAATGACGCCTGAATCCCTGAACAAACTTTGCGCCTGCACCGCCAGGGCCATGCAATCCAAGATGAGCGTCGAGGAAATCAAGGGCATGGCGGAAAACACGCCGCAAGGTCAGTACCTGCGGAACAAGATGCTGATCAATATCTACGCGCCTTGCATGCAATACCCCACTTACGATTTGCTGATGGGCAGCTGCCTGAACGACCCCAAGGTCCAGATGACCATGAAGAATTACAAGAAAACCTGCCACTGCATGGCCGATGCGATGGGCCGCCACATGGCCAAGCACGGGCCCAAGATTGTCGCCAATTCCCTGCTAAGCGATCCGAACAACATGGATCCGCTCGGCGCGTATCTGGACAGCACTGAATATAACAACACCTCGGCAGCCTATTTGCAAAAATGCATCCAGGCCCATGAGACCGGCGGCC
Organism: Alphaproteobacteria bacterium; assembly: GCA_035911135.1. GTDB lineage: Bacteria > Pseudomonadota > Alphaproteobacteria > Micavibrionales > Micavibrionaceae > JAMHWD01. Next base: position 17,388 of record JAMHWD010000018.1, read on the forward strand.
GTTAAGTTATAGCCCCGCCATGCAAAGTCTTTCTGATAAACTCGGTATTGAACGCGCCACGCTGCTGACGATTATTGTCGCGGCTCTTGGATATTTCGTTGATATTTTCGACCTTCTTTTGTTCAGCATCGTGCGAGTCTCCAGCTTGAAAGATTTGGGGCTTGAGGGCGAGGAACTCCTCTCCAGCGGCATCTTCCTGATCAATGTGCAAATGGCCGGCCTTTTGATCGGCGGTCTGATCTGGGGGGTCTGGGGGGATAAATTCGGGCGGATATCGGTGCTTTTTGGCTCGATCTTGCTCTATTCACTGGCCAATATCGCCAATGGCTTCGTGCAGGATGTGAATTCCTACGCGGCCCTTAGATTTATCGCCGGGCTGGGTCTGGCGGGTGAACTGGGCGCGGGCGTGACGCTGGCCTCGGAATTACTGCCGCGCCAATACCGCGGGCTGGGCACAACCTTTATCGCCTCGATCGGCGTGGCCGGGGCGACATTTGCCGCCGTGATCGCGCAGATAACCGACTGGCGCACCGCCTATATTATCGGCGGCGTGATGGGATTATGTTTGCTGGCGCTGCGGATCAACGTGCGCGAATCCGCGCTCTTTGAAAAAATGGAGCAAGGCGTCTCCAAGGGAAGCCTCAAATTATTCTTCAGCAGCCGCGATACCTTGAAACGTTATCTGGCGGTCATCATGATCGGCGCGCCGCTCTGGGGCGTGGTCGGACTGTTCATCACCTTCACACCGGAATTTGCCCGTGATATGGGCCTTACCATCGAACCCACGGCAGGATCGGCGGTGTTCTTCTGCTATGCGGGGCTTGTGGTGGGCGATCTTCTCTCCGGCCTCATCAGCCAGTATCTGCGAAGCCGTAAAAAGGCCATCGCCGTATTCCTCAGCCTCACCTGCTTCTTCAGTTTGCTTTACGCCTATTTCCCGCATGACTCGCTGCCCGTTTATTACACGCTTTGCTTCCTGCTGGGCGTGGGGGCTGGCTACTGGGCCATGTTCGTGCAAATCGGGGCGGAGCAATTCGGCACGAATATCCGCGCCACCGCCGCAATCTCCATCCCCAATATGGTGCGCGGCATGACCATCCCCATCACGATCGGCTTCCATGCCATGACGCCGTTTCTGGGTGTCACCCATGCGGGTCTTGCCGTGATGGCTATCTTGCTGTCCATGGCGTTTCTGGCGGTCAGCATCCTGCGTGAAACCTTTGATGCCGATCTCGATTACGTCGAGCGGTAAAAAGCAAATACCGTCATTACCCGCTTTTTCCCCCGTCATTACCCGCTTTCCGCAGCCCGTCATTGCACGGCTCGTCCGTGCAATCCATGGATCACATGACGTAACCACAGCATCGAAAAAACCTTGACTTTTAAGGAATTTATTCCTATACTAAAGTCATGCAAAATACATCAGACCGCACCCCCAAATACTCCCCCGTCGAACTCAACAACCTCCTGAAACTTGCGCGGGCCTACGACCAAACCGCTACCGCCGATCAGATCGCCGATGCGCTGGAATCCTCGCTGTATTTCGATGCCGATTGCGAGGATGTCATGACCTTGCAAACACATTTGCTGAACGGCCTCTTTAACCGAATGCTGGACAAAGCCATCGGCGGAACCAATGCAAAGGGCGTGGAAATGCCGCGCTGGATTTCCGACACCAGCCTCGATACGGCGCTCTCCATCCAGCGTCATTGCCGGGCGACGGCCGAGACACTCTCCCGTATTCGCCGCCGCAAGGATCACCGGACAACCGCCGAAGAAAAAGACAAAAAATGAACAACGAACTGAGTAACCCGAAAACACCAGCAAAAAGAAGGCCTTGGCCGCCAAAGCGGCGCGAAATGCAAGCCCGGATCATAAAACGCACAAAGCCGTGGAAACAATCCACAGGCCCGAAAACCGCTGCCGGCAAGGAAATTTCATCACTTAACGCCTTGAAAACAGGAAGATTTACAAAATTTTTGCGAAAGATCCGCAGAATTCTGCGCCTTCAGCGTGGTTTTACGCGGCAAATAAAACATGCTATGGTGCAAGGCATCAAATTTGAAAAAGTACGAAAAAGGCAGTATAAAGCACCCCTTATGGCTTTAAAGGCTCCAACCATTGTGATCTTTGATATGGACGGCACTTCGGTGCGTCACCTCAATCCGCGCTTGCTGCATGTGCTCGAAGTGCTGGATGACACTGCCTTTCGTATCTCCAAATTTTTCGGCTGGGTGTTCATGCGCGGGGGCAAGGGGCCGATCCTGCCTTTCAATGAAACGGAAAAGCGCCGCAAACGGAAAAAACGCCTGCTGGTGCACCGGGCCATGCATAAAATCCGCCGCAAGCCGGTTGAACAGATCGTCCAGCCCTGCCCCGGCATCTACGAAGTTCTCGACCTGCTGCAATCACGCGGCATTCCGCTGGCGCTGGTCAGCAGCGGACTTGGCAAGGGTTATGGTCATGATGTGCTGAACACCTTCGGGCTGGATGGTTATTTTCCGGCCACTGTCTTTCGCGAGGATATCACTCAATCCAAACCCAATCCCGAACCTATCCTGCTTAGCATCAAGCAACTCGGCATCACGCCGCGGCGCGAGGATGTCATCTGGTATATTGGCGATCGTCATAAGGATGTCTCGGCGGCGCTGGCGGCGGCAAAACAACTGCCCTGCCCGATCCAGCCTATTGCCTATGGCATGAATGCGGCGGCGGCTATCATCAAGAAAAATGTCGGCTCTGATCACATCATCATGAGCTATGACGAAATGCGGCGCGTCCTCAACAGGCTTTTTGCCGCCACGCCCAGAGTTGTCGCCCCTGTGGCCGATACAGAAAAGCAGGCGCGGCGCTCCTCACGGATCGCCTGACGATTCTCCTGAATCCTGACCGTCCTGTGCGCCCGCTGGCACATCATTGTAATCATAATTATCGTCTTCTGACCCCGGCTCCGGCGCGTAGGACTCCGGTTCAGGCTGTGGTTGGGGTTGAGACTGGAATGGAACTATGACCGGGGCATTTTTTACAATCTCCGCCAGATCCGGCGTTTCGCCATTACGGCGCGCCTCCAGAATAATCTGGCTGATGGCGATGATGCGCTCCCACCCGAATTCCGCGCGCGCCTCATGGAAGGCTTGCGCGGCGATCTCCAGCGGGGATTGCGCTGGGGCCTCGATCATCTCGAATACATCATTCATATCGCCGACCTCAATATCAGGCCCCGCAAGCGCCTTGCCAAATGCCTCGGCGGCGCGCTTGACCATCGGGCTGCACCATCCCACCGGATTCCCCGACAGCAGCTTCTTGTCCATGGCGGCGGTTTCCTCGCCCACCATGTGCAAATCGCCCTCCTGCATGATGCGGCCGACCATGCGGTGGAAAACGTCCTCGCATATTCTGCCATGCATACGCTCGGATACTTCCGCGTTGGTGAACGGATTGTAATTGGCCAGCTCCCTGATATCGGCCGGCTCCATATTCATGAACTCCGATACCAGATACGCCGTGGCGCGGACATACGCATCCTCGCTGGTGTAGATTGCCGCGCCCAGTATCTTCTCCTGCGGCTCGCCCATCCACGCCATTTCCTGCGCCGGCGTGCTGAATGCCCACCACTGGCGAATGCTGTTATCATCGTATGTGAACGAGACCTCCTCCGCCAGCTGCATCGCCTGACGCAGCAGTTTCATCTGGCGCATGGCGGTATGCTGCAGGTCTTCGAATACGATAACGCAGGCCTCCACCACCATCGGATAAGGCAACAGTTCCGCCTTATACCCGACCAGCGGCGAGAGCGTGGCGCGCGACCGGCTGAAGGCCAATGTCTGGATGAAGTTCTTATGCCCCTGATACTGCATGATCACCGCGCCAAAGATATCGGCCATCATATTGCATTTGGACATCTCCAGCCGGTCGCGCGATGTCTCGAAAAAGACGCTGCGATCCAGCCGCGACAATGTCTCGGTGGTATTATGCTTCTCATGGGTCATCAGCACATGCCAGGCCAGATGATAAAGATAATGCAGCCCCTCGCTGCTTTCCTTGAACACCGGCTCATCGACATTGATGAATATCACGCCGCGCGCCTTGATCTTTTTGACCAGCCCGAGAACTTCGAGCTTCCTTTTCATGAACACGCCGGCTGTCTCGGATGTATTCCCGCTCGCATAACGGCGCAGCGCTTCCTGCAGGCCAAGGTCAAATTCGTTTTTGGGCAAGGCGGCCAGAGCCTCGCGGATCGCCCGCCCGCGCCCGCCGGAACGGTGCAGAATAAACATAAGGGTCAGATCGCGAAATTCCTCCTCCACCTGACGGCGGATGACATTCGCATAATGGTCCAGCCCTGCAAGATCGAGTTTCATGATACCGCAACGAAAGGAGACAGCCTGATGAAGGCATTTTTTCCGCAAATGCGAAAAGACAGACCACCATTCTACCCCCCGCATGCCAAAAGGAAAACAGAATATTCCCTTTTTTCATATCACTTTAATTTACAGCTTTACCAAACAGGCGAAATGTGTAGGATAAGCGTCTTGTATCAACGATTTTAACGTGAATTTGGCGAGCCCGACCATGAACAGCACCAACCAGTTTTTAAAAGGAAAACGCGGCCTGATTATGGGCGTGGCCAATGACCGCTCGATCGCATGGGGCATCGCCTCGATGGCTGCGGAAAGCGGCGCTGAGCTGGCCTTCACCTATCAAGGCGAGGCGCTGGAAAAGCGCGTGCGCCCGCTGGCTGAGGGGATTGGATCGAAAATCATCCTGCCCTGCGACGTCACGGACGAGGCCAGCGTCGATGCCACTTTCAAGGCTATCGAAAAGGAATGGGGCCAGCTGGATTTCGTGGTTCACGCCATTGCTTTCTCGGACAAGAACGAGTTGGACGGCCTGTACCTGAACACAACCCGCGCCAATTTCCTCAAGACCATGGATATCTCGGTTTACTCCTTCACATCCGTCGCCCAGCGCGCGGTTCCTTTGATGAAAGAAGGCGGCAGCCTGCTAACACTGACATATTACGGCGCCGAGCGCGTCATGCCGCATTACAACGTCATGGGCGTGGCCAAGGCCGCGCTTGAGGCCTCGGTGCGTTATCTGGCCGCGGATCTGGGTGCGAAAGACATCCGCGTGAATGCAATCTCCGCCGGCCCGATCAAGACACTGGCCGCCAGCGGTATCGGCGATTTCCGCTATATCCTGAAATGGAACGAGCTGAACTCCCCGCTGAAACGCAATGTCACGATCGAGGATGTGGGCCGTTCAGGCCTGTTCCTGCTCTCTGACTTGGGATCGGGTGTCACGGGCGAAGTGCTGCATGTCGATGCCGGTTATCACACGGTTGGCATGGTGGCGATTGATTCCGCCGGAGAAACAGCAGAGCTGCTCTCCTCCATCGCCCCGAAGAAAGCCGATAGCGAAGCGGCTTAGTATCCTTTTATTGTCATCCCCGGCTTGACCGGGGATCCATAATCAGGCGCAGGCAATGGAAAAGGATTTTTACGTTTATATCCTAACCAATAAAATGTACGGCACTTTCTATGTCGGCGTCACATCTGATCTCATAAAGCGCATATGGGAACACAAAAGCAAAACCGTTGAAAGTTTTTCAAAGAAATATGATCTGACGATGCTCGTTTATTATGAGCGGCATGAAAACGCCCAAGCCGCAATTCAACGGGAAAACGCCTCAAACGCTGGGATAGAAAATGGAAGATAGAATTGATCCAAAAACAAAATCCGGATTGGACTGATTTGTTCGAGGGATTAGTATAACAATCTATGAATGGATCCCCAGTCAAGCCGGGGATGACGATAATAACGGCAAAATGAATATGATCTGGTTCAAGGATTACAAACTCGACTATCTCGAAGGGCTGCGTAATGCCAATATGGGCACGCATATCGGCCTTGAGTTCACGGATATCGGTCCCGATTTCCTCAAAGGGCGCATGCCGGTTGATCACCGCACCACGCAACCGTTTGGGATATTGCACGGCGGGGCGAGCTGCGTGCTCTCGGAAACACTGGGAAGCGTTGCCGCATGGATGACCATCGACCCCGATCTCTATCGCGCCGTGGGATTGGAGATTAACTGCAACCATATCCGCGCCGTAACGCAAGGATATGTGATTGGCACATGCTCCCCCCTGCATACAGGCCGCAGGACGCAAGTCTGGCAGACGGATATCACCGAAGAAGCCACAGGCAAACGCGTCGCAATCTCCCGCCTGACCGTGGCGATTATTGATCAAGGCACGCTGAGCGCACAAAAAGACAAGGTTGTTGTTTCTTAAATTCCATTTAACAACAACATCTTATCTCTATTTTTGACATATTATTAATATTGTCATATAAATCACCCCTTGTTTTACGCATTGGAGAAAATAAATGCAACCAGAACAAAATTCAGCCCAAGACCTAAACAGCGTTTTTGTGCAGCCGGAATTATCATCCTGCGTAGTTTGCGGCAACCCCGCAAGCATTCGCGCCGCATCTTGCAGAAATTGCTCGGAGCCGGACCCCGCACATCTGAAAGACGACCCAGAGCATCGCACAAAAGAACAAAAGGCATTTGATGATCGCCGCGCAGAATTATTGCAAGCCGAAGCGGCCCGCAAGGAAGCCGCCCTCCTGGAAGCATTGCGCCCTCAAAAAAGCAATGAGGATATTGCCAAAGAAAAACAAGACGAAATCAGAAAAACACAGGCTTTGGTCCGCGAATGGAACAAACATAAAATCATATACCACGCTGGAAACCTTGTGCAAAAAACGGGAATATTAACCGGCATCTTCAGCATTGCCATGGGCCTGATCACTGAAAAATATGGCGCAGGCGCAGGATTGGCACTGGCGTCATTTGGCGTTGCTGCGGGTGGGTTTTTGACAAAAGTGCATGCCGCCACTTCCGGGAAATACATGCCGCCCCGTGTCCGTACCGACTGGAGGGGAAGAGGTGATGGCTTGCGCGAGGTCAAAATTTATGAAGAGCGCAGACCACTGGATTTTGATCCCTAAATAAATTTCTAATCCCGCGCAAAGACAGGATTATACGCCGCAAGGCGCGCATCATAGGCCTTGCTGATCGACTGGATATTGCGTTCGGCAACGATTTTATCCGGCGTTTCATCCATCCATGACGGCACAAGCCGCCCTTGCGATGTGGCCGCCATGACCGCGCGCCAGAAATCATCCACCGCCGCAGGATTAACTTTAATCTTGCCCACGCCGCCCGGCATATCAAACATGCCACGAAACTTATCCCGCAAATCGCCATAGGCCATATCCTGCATATCGGGTTCTTCGCCCGGCAGCGGTTTAAGATCCAGAACGATAGAGGGCATTTCACTGCGAGCCGTTACCTGTTCAGCGGCCGCGTCATAAACATGCGCCATGGTAAAGGTTGCCGCCTTGACAAATTCCCGCCGGCTGCCGGAGAGGCTGCGTATGGTCTTATTGGTCAAGGGCCAGAGATATAAAGGATCAAACAACACAGGTGCTCGGACAGTTTCCCCATGCTGGCCCGTTTCGAGATAACACATATTGTGATCGCTGACATCGGAGGTATCCAGGCCGGCGCTCTCGAAAACGGCTTCGGATTTTTCGGCATCATCAAATGTTACCGGCGAACGCCCGGCATACTGGAAATCAAGGCGCACATCCTGCGTGATATTGATGGAGCCAATGGGACGCATGACAAGCGGATGGCGCAAAAGGTCAAAGACATTATTATTAACCGCCCGCAGCACCAGCCCGGCGCGGTGCATGAAAATCACCCCGCCATGGCCATGGCCGCGCAGATATTCCGCTTCTTGCGGTTCCGGCAGTTTTAAGGCATTGAAAACGAGGGCCAGACGCTCCCCTATATTCGGGGAATCAGGATATATACGGCCAGCCAGCAGATTATCGGCATGTGTAAAAAAACTGATACTCATGAGAGGCTTTATAAAGCGCAATTAATATTATGTCAATAAATGTCGCATCCTATATTTTGCGGCTGTATTGGGCCATAAAAAGGTGTTATTTTCGTGACCATCATGACCGGAAACCGCTTTGGCACCTTATTTCAGTACACAACATTCGGCGAAAGCCACGGGCCAGCTATTGGCTGCGTGGTGGATGGCGTTCCGCCGCGTATCCCCTTGACCGAAAAAGACATTCAAGTCTTTCTCGACCGCCGCAAGCCAGGCCAGAGCCGCCACACCACCCAGCGCAAAGAACCCGATACGGTTGAAATCCTGTCGGGCGTGTTTGAAGGCCTGACCACCGGCGCGCCGATTGGCCTTCTGATCCGCAATATGGACCAGCGCTCCAAGGATTACGGCGACATCAAGGACAAGTTCCGCCCCGGCCATGCCGATTTCACCTATATTGAGAAATACGGTATTCGCGATTACCGCGGCGGTGGCAGGTCTTCAGCGCGGGAAACCGCCTGCCGCGTGGCCGCCGGGGCGATTGCCCGCAAGGTTCTGGCGCATGAAATCGGCAAGAAGCTCAAAATTCAGGCCGCCGTCGTACAGGTCGGCACGCAAACCATCAAGCGGGGTAACTGGGACTGGAAGCAGGTGGATAAAAATCCGCTCTGGCTGCCGGATGCGGCCTCGGTCCCCAAGATCGAGAAATATCTGGATTCCATCCGCAAGAAAGGCTCCAGCGCCGGGGCCATTGTGGAAGTTCATGCGAGCGGCGTTCCGGCAGGATTAGGCGCGCCTGTCTACGATAAGCTGGATGCGGATCTGGCCAAGGCGATGATGTCGATCAACGCGGTCAAGGGCGTGGAAATCGGCGCAGGGTTCGAGGCTGTGGCGCTGGGCGGTGAGCAAAACGCCGATGTCATTCGCAAGGGCAAAAAATTCCTCTCCAATAACGCGGGCGGTATTCTGGGCGGCATTTCAACGGGGCAGGATATTGTGGTGCGCGTGGCTTTCAAGCCCACCAGCTCGATCCTCACCCCCGTCAAGACCATCGACATGAAGGGCAAAGAAACCGAGATCATCACCAAGGGCCGTCATGACCCTTGCGTAGGGCTTCGCGGCACGCCCGTGGTCGAGGCCATGATGGCCTGCGTGCTGGCCGATCACTGGCTGCGTCACAAGGCGCAGTGTTTGTAAACATAAGGAAACCCGGTTATGGCCGATGAAATCGAACGACGCTTTATTCTGATTGAGGCTCCGGATTTTGCAGACGCACAAGCCCTGCCCGTCTCGCAAGGCTATCTTTCAACTGACCCGGCCAAAACCATCCGCATCCGGCGCATCGGCGATGAAGGCAAGATCACCGTCAAGGGCCTGAATATCGGCGGCAAGGCCCCGGAATTCGAATACGCCATTCCCGTTGAAGACGCAGAAAGCATGATGGGCCTTTGCAACGCCAATGACATGATCCGCAAGGACCGCTACGCGATCCCCTCCGCAGAAGGCTTCACATGGGAAGTCGATTTCTTCAAGGACAAGCTACACGGCCTCGTGATCGCGGAAATTGAATTGCCTGCCATCGACACGCCCGTTGCACTGCCTGCATGGCTGGAAGATAATGCCATTGAAATTACGGGCGATAACCGATTTGCCAACGCAGCCCTGACAAAAATGACTTATGCGGACACATGCCGCATCGTAGAATCCGATTACGGCGTATCGCTGCCGCGCATCCAAGAACAAGGACCATCGCCCACATGACCCGCAGACCGCTCCGCAAGCCTCGCCCCCTTTTCGCCTCGCCTGTGCCAAAGGACGTGCGCAAGCCCAAGATGAAATGGAAGATGATGCCCATCATCTGGCGCGCGGCAAAACGCGGCGCGATGGTGGTTGGATTTATGGTGATCCTATCGACCCTGTTTTCCTCGCTGATCCTCGGCAGCCTGATCGGCGGCGAGGAAAAGCACCCCGATCTGGCCGATCAGATGGTTCTGGTGCTGGACTTTCAGGACGGCGTGGCCGAGCAGCCCATCGAGCCAACCTTCGCCGACCCGTTTGCCACCCCCATCCCTACAATCCGCGACATCGTAGAAGCCATTCACGCCGCCAAGGATGATTCCCGTATTGAGGGAATCGTTGCGCGGTATGAGCCCGCCGCCGTCTCGCTGGCGCATATTCAGGAAATCCGCAAGGCCGTAGCCGCGTTCCGCAACACGGGAAAATTCGCTTATATCTACTCCTCATCTTACGGCGGGGCGGGAACGGGATTAGGCGCGTATTATCTGGCCAGCGCGTTCGATGAAATCTGGATGAACCCGATGGGCATCGTTTCAGTCGGCGGGATCAATGCCGAAATGCCGTTCATGCGCGGTGTTCTGGATAAGATCGGCATCACGCCCAATTTCTACAAGCGCAAAAGCTATAAGACCGCCTATGAGAACATCACAGACGCGCAGATGTCCGCACCCAACCGCGAGATGATGACCGCCCTGATCGGCGATCTGCGTCATGTTCTGGTGACCGAGATTGCCAAGGACCGCAAGATCACACCGGCAGAATTCGAGGACATGGTCAATCAGGGCCTGTTCACCAGCCCGGAGGCTTTGGCCGCGAAACTGATCGACAAGCGCGATTACGCCGATGTATTGCTGGCAAAAATCCGCAAGGATCTGACAGGTAATGAAGAAGACGAAAATCTGGCCTTTGTTTCCGTCCTGAATTACGCGCAAGGCGTTGGTATCGAAAAAGGCCACAAGGCCCGCACCGTCATGTCCATGACCAAGGCTCCAAAAATCGCCCTGATCTATGCCGTTGGCGCGATCATGCAGAACAAGACCGGCGTGACAATGCCCATGGGCGTCATGGGCGACAATATCGCGGCATCCGATGTTATTGCCCCCGCCATTCTGGAGGCCGCCGATGATGAGGCCGTGAGCGTGATTGTCCTGCGCGTTGATTCCCCCGGCGGATCGCCCGTTGCATCGGAAATCATTTTACGCGCCCTGGAAAATGCCAAGAAGAAGGGCAAGAAGGTTATTGTCTCGATGGGCGCAACAGCCGCATCGGGCGGATACTGGATCGCCACCGGCGCAGATGAAATCTACGCCCTGCCCACCACGATCACCGGATCCATCGGCGTTGTTGGCGGCAAATTTGCCATTGCCGATATCTGGCCCAAGATCGGCGTGAACTGGGAAAATATCAAATGGGGCGAGAATGCCGCCATGTGGTCCCTGAATACGCCGTTTTCGGAATCAGAAGCCGAGCGCGTCAATGCCATGCTGGATGATGTCTATGTCAATTTCATCGCCCGCGTCGCCAAGGGCCGGGGCATGAAACCTGAAGATGTCGAGAAGATCGCACAAGGACGCGTCTGGAGCGGAAAGCGCGCCCTTGAGATCGGCCTTGTGGACCGCCCCGGCGGCCTCGATCAGGCCCTGAACCGCGCCGCGCAAATGTCCGGCGCGCAAAGCCGCAACCAAACCGAAATCCAGATATACCCAAAACCCAAAACACCGATGGAGCAATTCATTGCCCTTTTGACCGGCGAGGAAACGATGATGTTCGGCCATGGCCAGAATATGGATACAGCCGCCTGGATGTTCGAGACATTCAAGCCGGCCCTGCGCGAAGCCGTGATGATACAAAACCCGCAGGAATTTATGGTCTATGCGCCGATGGAAATAAAATAATGAGCACTTTATCCGGCGGGGAGGCGGGATAACATGGCAAAATGGCAAGAAAAGACGAGAGAATTTTTTAAAGACAGCTACAGCACAGGGGCTTTTCTGGTCTATCACACGATACCAAGACCCGCCGCGCGCATACTGGCTCCTGTGATTGGCATCACCGCCGGGCCATTGATTGTCGCCGGCATACGCGCCCATGAAAAACTTTTTGAATGGCGGGAAAGCAAAGCATTAAAAGATCGCGCCGCCATATCCCCTGAAGAAAAAAATATCCGGCATATTTTTGGCGATATCGCCGCGACGGGGATGCTATCGCCGCCATCACTGCGCCGTGGCCAACCGGGCGTTCAACTGGAGTTCACGCAAGCCTGCATCCATAATTTATATGGCCCAGACACATCCATGCCACTTTATGATGCCCACCGCACCACCGAACATCATGACCGCAAGCAAGGCGTGCTTGATCTGCTGGGGCAATTTGCCCATTTTGCCGCCGATGGCGCGCCATTCCCGCCCTCTTTTGAGGCACCGCAGGAAAGCATCATTGCCGTCCGGCGCCATGAGAATACGCTGCCAGAAATCTATAAGGCCTTCAAGGGCAGCGCCAATATGCCAGCCCCGGCCGGCACAACAGGCCCGGCCATTCCGGCAACATACCGCGAATATTTCGCCGACAGCGTCATGGGCAAAGGCCCGATTGCCAAAACGCAGGATTACGTCATCTATCAAATGAATGAGAAGGAAACGGCCCGTATTATCGAGGATTTTGCCCTCGCCTGATCATCGGGACAAAAATCATCATAAAAAAACGCCCGGATAAAACCGGGCGTTTTCGTGATTCTTATGGTGGAGAGGCCGTGATTAGTTCACGACTTCCCAGCTGCCATCAGGCTGCTGGCAGGCTTGGCCATAACCATTCTGGCTCTTGCCACCAACAACGATCGTCTGCTGGTATTCACGGCAGTAACGGCCGCCGGAGCTGTAACCATCACGTGTTGGCGTGATCGTGCCGTAGTTACCGCTTTGCGGGTTGTTCCAGCTGATCTGCTCGCCCACAGGCGCGCTCAACGCGCGGGAGTTGGCTTGTTGTGCATAGGCACGGTCAGCATTATCCAGCGAGGAGCCGATTTCGCTACCCAGCAGGCCGCCCAGCAGAACGCCAGCGCCCGTTGCCCAGAGCTGGCCCGAACCGGAACCGACCTGCGATCCGGCGAGACCGCCCAGAACCGCGCCGCCGATACCGCCCACGCCTTGCTTTGTGCCTACGCCTTGCATTGTATTACATCCTGCCAGCGAGAGCGCCGCAACGGACATGGCCACTAAACCCAGTTTTTTCATCGATCTATAATCCTTTTGTTTGCATTACTTGCGAAGTGTCAGGGTGAGAATATATCCTGATTACTCGCAAAGTAAAAGAGATACGCATGAGCCATCCCCACCCTTCGACAGAATCTTCACCGCCGGAAAATCCATACGCTTTATTCGAAAAATGGTTCCATGAAGCCAAAGAAAAAGAACACTCTTATCCCGATGCCATGACGCTGGCCAGCGTGGCCGCCGACGGGCGGCCTGCGGTGCGCGTTGTCTTAATGCGTAAATATGGCAATAGTGGCTTTGAGTTCTTTACCAATTACAACAGCGCCAAAGGGCAGGCTTTGATTGCCCATCCCTTTGCCGAGGGGAATTTTTACTGGAAATCCACGCAGAAACAGATTCGGATATCGGGACCCGTTGTCAAAACGTCGGCGACGGAATCGGATGAGTATTTCCAGAATCGTCCGCACGGGAGTAAAATCGGCGCCTGGGCATCCGAACAATCTGCGCCCATGACGGATTATAACGATCTGGAAAAACGATTGGCGGAATTCGAGGCCCAATTTAAAGGCCGTGAGGATATCCCCCGCCCGCCGCATTGGGGCGGCTTTCGCATCAACCCGGAGCGCATTGAATTCTGGCACGAGCAACCATTCCGGCTTCATAAAAGATTTGTCTATATCCGCGAAAATGATGGATGGCGTGTGGAGTGGTTATTTCCGTGATGACGCTCGAAAACCCTTGAAACCCCGCCATAAAATCTTAATATCCATGCCATGACAAATGCACAGAAAAAAGAGACCACCATGCCCGAAGCACCGCAGCAGAATTTCAGCGCCGATATGTCGCGCCTGCTGGATATCGTGGCCAACGCCCTTTACACCAACCCGGAAGTTTTCTTAAGAGAGTTGATCTCGAATGCGGCGGATGCCTGCGACAGGCTGCGGTATGAGGCGCTTAGTAATCAGGATTTGCTCAAAGGCGCGCCGGAATTTCGCATCCATGTCTCGCCGGACCGCGCGAACCGGACGCTGACAATATATGATAACGGGATCGGCATGAACGATGCCGAGCTGGCCGATCATCTGGGTACGATTGCAAAATCCGGCACGGCGCGATTGATGGAAGAAGTCAATGCCGGCAAAAGCAGCGCCGATAAATTAAAACTGATCGGCCAGTTCGGCGTTGGTTTTTATGCCTCTTATATGGTGGCTTCCCGCGTTACCGTCATCAGCCGCAAGGCCGGCGATGAGCAGGCCTGGTGCTGGGCCTCGGACGGCAAGAGCGGATTCACGGTCACCAAGGCCGATGAGGCACAAGCCAAAATCCTGAATGGAATCAGAGGCACAGCCATTATTCTTGATATCAAGGATGATGCATCGGAATTTCTGGTGGAGGAAAAACTGCGCCAGACGATCGAACAATATTCCGACCATATCAGCGTGCCCATCTATCTGGCGGAGCCCGCGATGCGCGAGGGCGTTGTCGCGGTCAATCAGGCCTCGGCCCTTTGGATGCGGCCAAAATCGGAAATCACGGAAGAAGAATACACGAATTTTTACAAGCATTTAACGCATGGTTTTGATGAACCGGTTTTAACATCGCACTGGCGCGCAGAAGGCAAGATGGAATTCTCCGCCCTGCTTTATGTGCCCCTGATGCGCCCATGGGATTTATACGACCCCACCCGCCGCAATGCCGTGCGTTTATATGTGCGCCGGATTTTCATCTCGGATAACATCCCGAATTTGATGTATCCATGGCTGCGTTTTGCGCGCGGCGTGATCGACAGCGAAGACCTGCCGCTAAACATCAGCCGCGAGACGCTGCAGCACAACCCGCTGATCGCCAAGATCCGCACAGCCGTCACCAAACGCATCCTGAATGACCTCAACAAGCTCTCCAGCGATGATGAACCGGGATTCCTCGTATTCTGGGGCCAGTTCGGCGCAACCATCAAGGAAGGCCTGTATGATGCCGCCGAGCACCGCGATGATATCTTTAAAATATGCCGCTTCTTCTCCAGCCATGATAACGGCGCGGCGCTGACCAGCCTTGAGGATTATGTGAGCCGCATGAAAGACGGCCAGAAGGAAATCTATTACTTAAGCGGCGAGAAGCTTGAGACATTGAAAAACTCGCCCCAGCTCGAAGGCTTTAAAGCGCGCGGGTTGGAGGTTTTATTCTTCACCGATACGATTGATGATTTCTGGCTGCAAAACGCCCGCGAGTATAAGGATTTCGCCTTCCGGTCCATCACCAAGGGCGATATCGACCTGAAACCCTTTGCCAAAGATGCCGCGCAAGAGTCTGAGACCAAAGACAATTCCGCCGCCACTGCCGCCGATCTGGCCCCGCTGCTGGCGCGGCTGAAGGAAATCTTGAAAGACGAAGTGGATGATGTGCGTATTTCCGAGCGCCTGACCAGTTCGCCCGTCTGCATTGTCGCGCCCGATCACGGCGTGGACATGCATATGGAACGCGTCCTGAAAATCCACCAGAATTACAACCCGACATCCAAGCCGGTACTGGAGATTAACGCCGAACACCCGCTGATCGTTAAAATCGCCGATCTTCACAAAAAAGCCCCCGCCACCGGCAAAACCGAGGATATGGCCTATTTGCTGCTGGATCAGGCCAGAATCATACAGGGAGAGCCGATTTCAGACCCGGCACGCTTTGCCCGGCTGATGGCGGGCTATCTTGCATCGGCGCTGGAATTGCCTTAAAACTTGATTTGGACGCAGGTCCTATATTATTATGTAAAAATGAAAGATGATTTTATGCTCTCACGCAAAAATGTAATTATGACGGCCTCGATCTTCGCTCTGGCCTTTACGGTAGCCTGCGAACCCGATGCCGCTTCCTCCCAGACAACATCAGCCAGCATCAGCGGCGCATATTGCGAAAAAGATGCGCTGACGAAAACTGTCGCCATCAGCCAGCAGGAAGGCTCGCCCGATATTTTTGTCGGCGTTGATTACTGGTCGCCGGATGGCCAGAATTGCGGCCTGAACGGCGAAGCCAAGGCTGCCGGTGAAAATAAATGGATCCTGCAGGAAACCAACGCATCGGATGGCAAGATTTGTGAACTGACAATCACCAATCTGGGCGACCGGATCGAAGTCCGCCAAGGCGGCGAGAATTGCTCTGACTTCTGCGGCGCGCGCATGTCCTTTGACACGCAGAGCGTAGCCTTAAGCAGCAAGACCGTTGAAAGCGTGACCCGTGAACAGATCACAGGCATGCTTGAAACGCCGCTTTGCCCGCAGTAATCGGCACGAACATTACCTAGATAAAATAATCCATATCGTCCTGGCGCGTGCGCGGCGGCAGGCCTGTCTTTTTACGCAGCTCGTCAATATCGGACAGTGCAGAATCCAGCAGCGTCGCAAAGCTTTCCATCTGCTTGGCGCTGGGCAGGCCATAACCGCCGCGCTCGCCCGGATCGCTATCATTCTTGCAGATCACCCGCGCCGGAATACCGATCGCCGTACAACCCGCCGGGATAGAACTTGTGACCACGGAATTAGACCCCACGCGCGAGCCCGCGCCCACGGTGATATTGCCTAGCACCTGCGCGCCTGATCCGATCATCGCGCCGCTTTCAACAGTTGGATGGCGCTTGCCGGAAATATCATCCGCGCGCCCCACCCCGCCCAATGTCACGCCATGGTATATCGTCACATCATCGCCGATAATAGCGGTCTGGCCGATGACAACGCCCGTGCCATGATCAATGAACAAACGCTTGCCGATCTGAGCCTCCGGATGGATATCAACGCCGGTCAGCAAACGCCCGATATTGGACAAAAGCCGCGCCAGCGCACGGAATTTCCGGCCCCAAAGCCAATGCGCCCCGCGGTAAATAACCATCGCATGAAAACCGTTATAGCCCAGAACCACTTCCATAAAGGTTGGCTTGGCCGGGTCGCGGGATTGAATGGATTTGATCAGCTCACACATGACGAAAGGCCTTTAGCGCATCAAAGAAACTTAAAGCGGCAATATTGGCAGGCGGCTCTTCCTGCCCGGAGATCCAGTTATAAAGATCGGGGTCGTTATTTTCGAGAAAACCCTGATATTCATCAAGCTGCGCCGGGGTAAAACCCGGCACGTTCTGCGCGGCAAACCCGCCCAGCAGAAGGTCCATCTCCTTCGTCCCCCGATGGCCAGAGCGGAAAATAAGGCGCTTGCGCTGGTTTTCAACCTCTTCTAGACTCTTGCTTTTCAAAGGGGGATTGCTCATGCATTCATTTATAAAAGAAAATAAACCTCTTGTCGCGGCTCTTTTGCTGCCTGTGGTTTTTGCTGCTTTTTTCATGATCTCCAAACAGGCGACCAACATTTCATCGGAACCGCCCCGCCATGATCTTGTTCTGACCGACACCAATAATTATAACGATATATTTCAAATCGCCGTGATCGAAGGGCGCATGAGCGTCAAATTCATCTACCCCAAGCGCAACGATAACGGGCATATCAATGATTTCAACGCGCCGCAGATTTTCTATGTTTCCGCCGCGACATTGATTGCCGAGCCGATCAATCTGGACCTGCCCGATGATGCCCGCAATCCCAGCCCCCAAAAAGAAGGCATGAGCGTTGATATTCCGGTCGCGGCATTCACAGGAAAAACATTCTCAGGCGCGGCCATTTCGCCGGATGGGTACGAGGCCGGACATCGCCCTTATCGCGGCGGCAATCTGATGACGGATATTTTTGCCAATACTTATAATGACCATAACAGCATGAGCCTTTACAAAAGCGGGGCAAATATTTCCATCAAGGGATTACGGGACAGTTATAACCTGCGTGTTGCGGGATGGGTAACAGACCCGCACCCACCGGCAAGCGGACCGTAAAATATGAACGATCTTAAGCCGCAGCAGCAAAAGGCACTGGCAAAGATTATCGCCCTCTCGCGCGCCCATGATCTGGATATAGAAACCATTGGCGCGGCGCTCTCCGCTGCTCCCGCGACCGACAAGAAGCAGATCACCGGCAATTTCTTAAGCGGATTGCTGGGATATCTCGGCGGTGCCTTGATCGTATCGGGATTGTTTATACTGGCCGGCATTATATGGGAAGATATCACCAGCCTGCCGCGCGTGATTTTAAGCCTGGGATCGGGCCTTGCCGCCTTTTATGTTGCCATATACTTGCGCAAGGATGAGCAAACGACAAAAGCCGCATTGCCGCTTTGGATTCTCTCGGCGCTGTTAATACCGACGGGTCTTTTTGTCGCCTTGCAGGAATATGCGCCCGGCGATGACCCCATACTGGGCGGGGCGATTGTATTCGGGATCACGGCTGCGCTGTACGGCACGGCCTTCGCTCAGTATCGGGATTCCAGCCTGCTGCTGCTCCTGCTTGCCTTTGGCCTGAGTTTTACCGGATGCCTGTATGAACATCTGGATATCAACCGCCCCGTGATGTGGCTGGCCACCGCCGCGCCATTCGCCCTGATCGGCCGAAAAACCGCGCATCATCCGCAATACCGCGATATCGCCTTTTTCCCACTGATTGCCGCGATGATCATGCTGGTCTCTTCGCTTTATTATTATCTGGGCAACACCGAAGGCGAGGGCCTGCTTGCCGCCCTGGTGCTGGCGCTGGTGATTGCCGCCTATAAAACCGATCAGCGCGAAGTCATATTTGTCGCCAGTCTGATCTGCATTTTGATGATCGGGAAATATTTCGGCTATTGCTATGGCTTGCGGGAGGAGCCTTTCCTGCGCGTGACTGCCGCCGCCGCCGGGATCGGGCTTTGCGCCGTGGGCCGCTGGATCCAGACACATGAAGAAAGCCGCATGTCCGGCCCTGCCTATTTCTTCGGCTCGATGCTGGTTTATACCGTATTCATGAGCCTTTGGGGCGGGACCGCGCTCGATATTATCTTCCCGGCTCTTCCGGCCTTTGGGCTTTATGCCAGCCTCAAGCTCCAGAGCCGGGCGCTGCTGCTCTCCTCCATCCTCGCCTTGCTGTCATTTATCGGATACTACACGGCGGAATATTTCGCCGATGTTGTCGGCTGGCCGATTGCGCTGATGATGATGGGCGGCATCCTGATCGCGCTCTGCCGCTTTGCGCTGAAGATGAACGCGCGGATGAAGGCTGGCTAGATATGGCCCAGCGACCCTTCATTCTTGATCCGTTATTCCGCGCCTTGACCACGCTGCCCGGGGTGGGGTCGAAGAACGCCAAATTATTCGAGAAGCTGGTAGCGGGACCAAAGGTGCTGGACCTGCTGTTTCACCTCCCGATTGATGTGGTGGACCGCCGTTTCTCGCCCAAGATTAAGGACGCGCCGAACGAAAAGATCGTCACCATATCCGTGCGCGTGGACAAGCATTTCCCCAATCCGAAAAAGAGCCTGCCCTACCGCGTGTGGTGCCGGGATGAAACGGGCACAATCAACCTGACCTTCTTCCACGCCAATAAGGACTGGATCGAAAAACAGCTCCCGCCCGGCGAGATGCGCGTGGTCAGCGGCAAGGTCGAATATTATCAGGGTAATCCGCAGATTGTTCACCCCGATGTGGTCAAACCCGAAGAACGCGAGAGCCTTGAGATACTGGAACCCATCTACCCCTTGACCCAAGGGATCACGAACAAGGCCGTGCGGAAGGCTGTTGCGGGCGGATTTGCCTTTGTCGCCCCGCTGCCCGACTGGCTGGATGGGCCGCACAAGGCGCGGCAAGGCTGGGGCGAATGGGATGAGGCGTTGAGAGCGGTGCATTACATGCAGGGCGCGGGCAGCGACCTGACTAAATCCCGCGAACGCCTTGCCTATGATGAATTGCTGGCCAATCAGTTGACGCTGGCCCTTGTCCGCCACCGCCAGAAACGAAAATCCGGGCGCAGTTTTATAGGCACAGGCGCATTACGCGATAAATTACTGGCTGCCCTGCCCTTTTCGCTGACGGGCGCGCAAAAACGCAGCCTTGATGAGATTGATGCCGATATGGAAGCGCCCTTGAAGATGCTCCGCCTGTTGCAGGGCGATGTTGGCAGCGGGAAAACAATTGTGGCGGCGCTGGCCTTGTTACGGGCGGTGGAAAGCGGCACGCAAGGCGCGCTCCTTGCGCCAACAGAAATCCTCGCCCGCCAGCATTATGAAGGGCTTAAGCCGTTACTGGAGGCCGCCGGCGTGCGCGTGGTGGCCCTCACGGGCCGCGACAAGGGCAAGGCGAAAGACCTTCTCCTCCAGCAGATCGCCAATGGCGCGGCGCAGATCGTGATCGGCACGCATGCGATCTTTCAGGATGCTGTAACATTTGCTGATTTAGGCCTCGCCGTGATCGACGAGCAGCACCGCTTCGGCGTGCATCAGCGTCTTGCGCTCTCGGAAAAAGGCAAGGCTGCCGATGTTCTGGTGATGACCGCCACGCCCATTCCGCGCACGCTGACCCTCACCTCATACGGGGATATGGATGTCAGCCGCCTTGACGAAAAACCACCCGGAAGAAAACCCGTCGATACGCGCCTGATCCCGTCGGAGAAGATCGAGGAAATGATGGCCGGAATCAAACGGCAACTGGATGCGGGCGCGCGCGCGTACTGGGTTTGCCCGCTGGTGGAGGAATCGGAAAAACTGGATTTGGCCGCAGCCACCGAGCGTTTTGACATCCTTCAGCATTTCTTTGGCCCGGAGACTGTCGGCCTGATCCATGGCCGCATGAAGCCCGATGAAAAAGATCAGGTGATGGAGAAATTCTCACGCGGTGATTTAAAAATTCTTGTCGCCACGACGGTGATCGAGGTTGGCGTGAACGTGCCCGAAGCCACGATCATGGTGATTGAACATGCCGAGCGTTTCGGCCTTTCGCAGCTTCACCAATTACGCGGGCGCGTCGGGCGCGGCGGGGATAAATCCTATTGCTTCCTGCTCTATTACCCGCCCGTGGGCGAGACGGCCAAAGAAAGGCTTTCCATTATGCGCGAGACGGAAGATGGCTTTCTGATCGCCGAGAAAGATCTGGAGCTGCGCGGGGCGGGCGATATTTTAGGCACAAAGCAAAGCGGGATGCTGGAATTTCGCCTGGCAAATTTGGCTGAACATGCCGACCTGATCCCTGCGGCGCGGGATGATGCAAGGCTGATCATCGACCGCGACCCGATGCTGGAATCCCCGCGCGGTCAGGCCTTGCGAGTCTTGCTGTATCTGTTCGAGCGCGATCAGGCGATTAAGTATCTGGGGAGCGGGTGACGGATAAACCGTCATCCCGGCCCCCATACTGTCAACCCCGCCTCTCATTTATCGTCATCCCGACTGGAGCAGCAGCGGAATGGAGGGATCTGACATAAAGCGCAGCAAGCTTCAGATCCCTCGGCTGCGTTTTACTCCGCTCGGGATGACAGCAAAAAAGTAAGGATGACATATTCAAGCCTTCAAAATCATCGCCGCGATTCCATCCGCGAGCAGCCAGCCCTGCGGCGTGAGGCGCAGGATGCGCCCGTCAAATCCCGCCCAGCCTTCCGATTGCAGAGCCGCGAATTTACCGGCATCCAGTTTTTCCTGCCATGCAATGCCGGTTTCCAATGAGAGAGCGTCCAGATCGGCCCCGTCCCGGATACGCAGATTCATCAGCAATTTTTCGGTGAAATGATCTTCGGGCGATAGCCCTTCCAGCGCGGGCGCGCCGTGACCTTGGAGCTCCACCAGCTCCAGCCAGCTTGAGGGTTTCTTCTCGTCGATATTGGCGTGCTTAATGCCATCCAGCGTAACGCGCCCATGCGCCCCCGGCCCGATGCCGATGTAATCATCATAACGCCAGTAGATCATGTTATGCCGGGATTCCTGCCCCAATGCCCCGTAATTGGAGACCTCATAGGAAGGCATGCCGGCTTCGGCCATAATATCACCCGTGAGATTGTAAAAATCCGCCGCGCGATCATCCGGCGGCAGGACCAGCTCCCCGCGCGCCTCTTTCACCGCAAAGGCCGTACCTTCCTTGACCGTGAGTTGATAAGCCGATAAATGCCCGCGCATATAGGGGATCGCTGCCTTTAAATCATATTCCCATTCTTTCAAATCCTGATCGGGCAGCGCATAGATCAGATCAAAGGTCATGCGATCAAAAACGCTTGTTGCCACATCCAAAGCGCGCTTGACTTCATCCGCGCCATGCAGGCGGCCTAAAAATTTCAGCACGTCATCTTTCAGCGATTGCACGCCGATGGAAATGCGGTTCACCCCGGCAGAACGAAAGGCCGTGAATTTGTCGATTTCCGTTGAGGTCGGATTGGCTTCGAGCGTGATTTCCGCATCATTTGAAACCGTAAAATTTTCCCGCACGGTTTCGATGATCGCGGCGACATCTTCCGGCTTCATAAGGGACGGCGTGCCGCCGCCGAAATAAATTGAGGAAATCACGCGTCCCGGCATCATCGCGGCATAGGTGCGGATGGAGGTCAGATAGGCATCAATCCAGCGCCGATCATCCTGATCGTTACGCAGATAGATGTTGAAATCGCAATACGGGCATTTGGACAAGCAAAAGGGCCAGTGGATATATAGTCCCATCTGGCCCTTTGTAATCACTTTGGAATTCTTCGAATTAGAATACGTTGAATTCAACCTTACGCAGCTTGGCAGGTTCTACATAGGCCGAAGTTGTGCCGATTGTGTTCAGCATGGATTCAAATACGATCGGCAGGGAAAACAGCGCGCCGCCAGCAGCCAGACGGATCGCGCCGTCTTTCATTGGTGTCTGGGAAGGGTTTTCAACATGGTCCTTGATTTTCAGAACGCCCATTGTACCCAGCAGCAGGCCAACCATGTAGCAGATACCGGTGATCATACCAGGAAGTTCTTCGATCGATTCGGTAATGTTACGGGCGATATCGCCGAAATTGTTACCAGCATGCGCTGCAGTTGCGCCGCTTACCATGGCAGCCATCAGAACTGCCTGAAAACGAATTGCCTTAATCTTGAATGCTTTTGTCATCTTGTTTCACCCTTTGGTTTCAAGGTTTACGTCAAATTTCTGGCCATCCTTGTACGACTCACGACTAAAAAAGTCAAGTTTTTTAAATTTCAATTCACCGGGAACTATTTCTGAGAGCGCGATTCAAGGGATTTTCAAGAGGCAAAAATCAAGCGCCCAGCCAGCCGCAAAACAGGGCAAAAGCGCGGGATCTGTGGCTGATTCTGTTCTTGTGATCAGGGTCGATCTCGGCAAAAGTCTCGCTCATGCCATCAGCCACAAAGACCGGATCATAGCCAAATCCCCGCTCCCCGCGCGGCGGCCAGATGAGATTTCCATCAATACGGCCTTCAAATGTTTCGACATTGCCTTGAGGGTCGGAGAGCGCCAATACGCTGATGAAATAGGCGCTGCGATCGGGCGTATCACCCAGTTTTTCATGCACGGCATTCATGGCAATCGTGAAATCCTTGGACGGCCCGGCCCAGCGTGCGGAGTAAATCCCCGGATCACCACCCAGTGCATTCACGCATAGACCGCTATCATCGGCCAGCGCGTATTGCCCGGATGCCAGCGCCGCCGCGCGCGCCTTCAACGCCGCATTGCCAGCAAATGTGGATTCGGTTTCATCAGGTTCAGGAAGATCAAGTTCGGCGGCGGAAATCACGCGCCCCACCAGCCCGTCCAGCAACTCGGCGATCTCCCGTACCTTGCCCTTGTTATGCGAGGCGATAATGAGGGTTTGGTCTTTGAGATCGGGAGCCAGCAAGGATTAAATCCCCAGCACTTTTCTCTGCAGGGCGCTTAATTCGCCGCAGCCCGATTTGGCCAGATTCAGCAATGTCAGAAACTCAGCCTCGGAGAAAGACTCCTTTTCCGCTGTGCCCTGAATTTCGCAGATCCCGCCCTTGCCCGTAATAACGAAATTGGCATCCGTCTCGGCTGTGGAGTCTTCCGCGTAATCAAGATCCAGCACAGGCGTGCCGTTATAGATACCACAGGAAATCGCCGCCACCGTATCCTTGACCGGAACCTTATCCAGCAGACCAACCTTCACAACATGCTGGAAGGCCAGATACATCGCCACAAAACCGCCCGTAATCGCCGCTGTGCGCGTACCGCCATCGGCCTGAATGACATCGCAATCCACGCGGACCTGACGCTCGCCCATGGCGCTCATATCCACCACCGAACGAAGCGCCCGGCCGATCAGGCGCTGGATTTCCTGCGTGCGGCCCGATTGCGCGCCGCGCGCAGCTTCACGGTCCATACGCTGGCCCGTCGAGCGCGGCAGCATCCCATATTCCGCCGTGACCCAGCCCTTGCCGGAATTACGCATCCAGCCCGGCACTTTTTCATCGACGCTGGCCAGACACATCACATGCGTATCACCAAATTTCACGAGGCAGGAGCCTTCGGCATATTTGGAAATATTGGGAACAAGCTCTACCGCGCGGAGATTGTCTGCATTGCGGCCTGAAGGTCTGGTCATGGTCTGTTGTCTTTCCTCTAAGTTTTCAGGTTGCAACTTGTAGCTGGAAACTTGTAACTTCACAAGACCATGATTACCGAGCTAAACGCCCGCAGCCGCGAGATATTCAAGTATATCGTCTCATCATACCTTGAGACGGGCGAACCCGTGGGATCGCGCACGATCTCGCAGGCCCTTAATCTCGCCCTCTCCCCGGCCAGCATCCGCAACACCATGGCCGATCTGGAAGGCATGGGATTGCTGCATGCGCCGCATGTCTCGGCCGGCCGCCTGCCAACGGAACAGGGCCTTCGCCTGTACGTGAACGGTTTCATGGAGCTGGGGAACCTGAACGAAGATGAGCGCGCCCGCATCGAATCTGTTGCTGCGGTCAAGGGGCGGTCCCTGACCGAGATGGTCGATACGGCCTCCAGCCTGCTCTCGAACTTGAGCGCCTGCGCCAGCCTCGTTATCGCGCCGGAAGTGCAGGATTCCGTCCGCCGCATCCAGTTCGTGAAACTGGAGGACGGCAAGGCCCTGATTGTCATGGTCATGCAAAACGGCCTCGTTGAGAACCGCATTATGGATGTGCCGCTGGACCTGCCCGATCAGGCGCTGACCCATGCCTCGAATTACCTGAACCACCATTTGAGCGGCCAGACACTGGGCGAGGCACGCAGCACGATCCTGCGCGAGATTGCCGAAAACAAGGCCCAGATAGACACGCTGGCTGCCGATCTGGTGACGCGCGGCATTGCCCTGCCTGTGCGGTCCGAAGGGCATATCATCGTACGCGGGCAGTCCAAACTGCTGGAGGATGTCAAAGCCATCGCCGATCTGGAACGCGCGCGTGCATTAATGGGGTATCTGGAGGAGCAAAAGAACATCCTGCAGATTCTGGATTCCGCCCGCCATGCACAAGGCGTGCAGATTTTCATAGGATCGGAGAACAAGATTTTCGACCAGTCCGGCTGGTCCCTGATTGTCTCGCCCTACAAAAACGCCAGTCAAAAAATTATCGGGGCAATTGGCGTGATCGGCCCGACAAGGCTTGATTATGACCGCATTATCCCTATGGTGGATTATACTTCGCAGCTGATTTCGCGGCTGGCGGAAGATGTTTGATCTAGAAATTTTATATTTTGGAAAATTAAGATGCGCATGAAGCTTATAAAGTTCTCGTTTCTGGCAACCGCAACCATCGCCGCGCTGGCCCTCTCAGGGCCTGAGACGCGCGCGCAAGGCATTCTGAATGAAGAAATCGCCCCGCCTAATTCCAAGCTGATCTCCAAATCCAAATTCTTCATGTCCGTGGTCAACAAACCCGGCGCGCCGCGCAACGAGATTACGCTGCGCCTGTTTAACCCATACCCCATCCAAGGATGCGCCGCGATCAGCCCGTTTTACGTTGATTACGAGGTTCTGGCCAATATGGTGCGCGTGAACATGGATTTCCCCATTGTCGATGTTGATCGTTCAGTGCGTTACCCGCATTACGAATGCAAATATTCCGGCAATGATGCCTCGGCTGATATCACGCTGAATCTCGAAGAATTGAACGAGAAAATGGTCACGCGGATGCTCTTTAAATCCCCGGATCAGTCCCTGCCCTATGCGATTTATTTTGACGATAACGTCTTTCGCCTGACACCCGTGGCCAATGACGCACTGGAATCCCTGATTTACTGGCGCTTGCCGGAAAATACAATCGTGCTATCCATACCCGGCGAAAATGGCGACCTGACCAAAAAAGATCCCGACCTGATCGCACAGCTATATTCCCGCGCGCAAGCCCGTAACCTGACACCCATTCAGGATGTGGTTTCCGGATTTGTACCCAATAGCCGCCGCGTGAACAGATTCTTCTTCGTGGATGAAAGCGGCGCGCTGGCCGATACGCTGACCGAAGGGGAACAGGCGCCTTTTGAAGTGTTGCAAACAACGGAACCTTTCTATGGGCCCAACGGTAAATACGACAAGGCTGTTGATATAAATGTCACAGCATCCCTGCCCGCCAGCGATGATTGATCTATAAAAACAAGAGTTTCAAAAAACCAACCTTAATATTTAGAGTAACACCTGATGAACGCCCCATCCGACAGCAACGACAACCAGCCAAACCGGCCTGAGACACTGGCCGAGCGCTCCGCCCGCCTTGAGGCCGAGGCCAAGGCCCTGTATGAGAAAAACAGCGACCCGCTGGCCCCGGAGCCTGAAACCAGAGCCGCCGCTGAGGCCGATTCTGAAATCGTGGCCGCCCTGCGCGCCGAAGTTGAGGCCATGAAGGACCAGATGCTGCGTGCCGCCGCGGATGCCGAAAACACCAAGCGCCGCGCCCTTAAAGAACGCGATGATGCCAAGAAATTCTCGATTGCCAATTTCTCGCGCGATCTGCTGAACGTGGCCGACAATCTGCGCCGCGCCCTTGATGCGTTTCCGGATGATGCCCGTCAGGATATCCGCATCGCCAATCTAATCGAAGGGATCGAAGCGACCGAGCGCGAATTGCTGCGTAATTTCGAGCGTAACGGCATTACAAAAATGAACGCGCTGGATCAGGTATTCGACCCCAATTTCCACGAAGTGATGTTTGAGGCCGCCGTCCCCGGCAAAACCGGAGGCACAATCGTGCAGATCATCATGGATGGCTATATGATCCATGACCGCCTGCTGCGCCCCGCGCAGGTCGGCGTGGCCAAGGACGATGGATCCGCGCAAGCGCCCCAACCCGCCGCGCCATCTTCTTCGGATGGCATCCCGCCCCAGCCCAATCATAAAATAGACACCCAAGCCTAGCCAAACAGAGGTCCTCATGAAATACTGCGCCACCGCCATCCTGACAGTTCTTGTTTTCACGGTAGCGGCAGCAGGATCGCTGTCCGCACAGGAAACCCAGCCCCGCGCCGGCATTTTAAAAAAGATACTGCAGGAACGCCGAGAAAGAATGCAGGAACAAATGGATTCCGGCGCAGCATCCGAAGAAAGCTTGAAAACAAAGGGCAGCAACGAAAGCAAAACCCACGCCATCGGTGATCGTAATTTTATTGTTTACACACCCGCCGGTCGGGATACAAAAAATCTGCCGTTATTGATTGTTCTGCATGGCGGTACCGGCAATGCCAAGCACATTCAAAATTATCTGGGCATGGATGTGCTGGCTGACAAGCATGGATTTGTTGTGGCGTATCTGAACGGCACGCCGGCCTCCAAGCGGATGCCAGAAATGATGCTGGCCTGGAATGCGGGGACATGCTGCGGGCAGGCTTCGCAGAATAAAGTTGACGATATAGGATTTATCAAACGCGCCATTGATGAAATGGCCATAATATACGGCATCGACAAATCACGCGTTTATGCCACCGGCCATTCCAACGGTGCGATGATGACGATGCGCCTGATGTGCGAAACGAATTTGCTGGCCGATGCCACCGTATATTCAGGCACAATACAGGTACAGAACTGCCTGGCGGCACAGGGCAAACATCTTTTGAATATCCACGGCAAGAAAGACGCCAACCTGACCTATGACGGCAGCCCTTCAACGCAGGGGTTCTACAAGGGAAAATCCACCCGGTCCCAGGCAGAATCACAAGCCCTGTTTGAAGATGGTGGCGGCACGTATGAATTGCTGCTGCTGGAGGATGCCGACCACCTGCCCCAGACCATCAACGCCGCCCTGATCAAAACGCAAGGGCTCACCCTGCCGGAGAAGATTGCAAAATCTTTGAACCTCGCGCCTTAAGCCCTGAAATAACACCATTTTTTAATCCTGAGGCGAAATATAAAAACGGCCCGGTTGCATTCAATGTAACAAAAATTTTCAAAACAGATACAATCGGGACACATATGTGATACCTCCGCCCGCTACGCTGGAAGAATAAGGAGAAAACACATGACCCATCACAAGCCATTTAATCTTGACGATTTAAGTCCTTATGAGAAGAAAATCCTGCGCGAGATCGCACGGCCCATAGGCGGGTTTGGCGGCGGCGGCAATCCCGGATTTGTGCATTAGGCTGAGATTGCTGGCTCCGGCGGGATCCGTTTATCCAGCCATATAAACAGGAACGGATTAATCGCGATCGAGAAGATCGCCCCGGCCAAAATATAATTATAAAAATCATTGCTCAGCAGCCCATTGGCCAGCGCAATCCCGGCGAAGATGAAGGAAAACTCGCCGATCTGCGCCAATGATATCGCAATGGAATACCCTTCGCGCGGGGGCAGCTTGAAAAAACTGGCAATCAGCAGCGCCGCAAAGGCCTTGCCCGCAATCACAATCACGACCGTCATCGCCACCATGGCTGGATTTTCCAGCAATGTCATGGGATCAAAGAGCATGCCCACCGAAACAAAGAACAACACCGCAAAGGCATCGCGCATGGGCAAGGATTTCTCGGCGGCCTCGTGGCCGACCTGGCTTTCGCTCAAAACCAGCCCGGCGAAAAACGCCCCCAGCGCAAATGATGCATCAAAGGCCGCATAGGCAATATAAGCAAAGCCCAGCGCAATCGCCAGCGTACCCAGCGTAATCAGTTCGCCGGAATTGGTACGGGCAATCGCCTGCAAAAGCCATGGCAGGAAACGCCGGCCCAGCAGCACCATCAGCACCATAAATCCGCCAACCTTGAGCAATGCCCCGGTGATCTCATACATCACCTTGCCAAAGCTGACCTCTTGCGAATTTGATGCAAGATCCGCCAGCACCGGCAGCATCACCAGCGCCAAAATCATGGCGATATCCTCAACAATCAGCCAGCCAATCGCCAGCTTGCCTGATGGCGTATCAACCTCATGCCGCTGCTCAAGGGCGCGCAGAAGAACAATTGTCGAAGCCACCGATAGCGAAAACCCGAACAAAACCCCCTCAATCCAGCTTTCGCCGATCAAGATGGCCGTAACAGTTCCGATCAGCGTGGCCGCAAACATCTGAAACAACGCGCCAGGCAGCGCGATCTTGCGAACATCCAGCAAATCCTCGATGGAAAAATGCATCCCCACGCCAAACATCAATAAAATAATGCCCAGCTCGGCCAGCTGCTTGGCGATCGAAAAATCCGCAACGAAGCCGGGCGTAAACGGCCCCACCATCACCCCGGCCGCGATATAGCCGATAATCGCCGGAATACCCAGCTTGCGCGCCCCCATCCCGCAGATAAAGGCCAGGACGAGACTGATAACAACGGTGTCGATAAGATAATAATGATGATCCATGTTCTGAACTGGCTGATTGTGTGTGAGAATTATACTATAACGCAACAATGACCCGAAGGTAACCCACTGCTTACCGGCGGCTATCATTTTTTGGATAGCTGGATGACAATTGATGATTAAAAAAGCCCTGTTTGCATTTTTAATACTGTGTTTTCTGGGGCCTGCCAGCGTATTGGCGGGCGAGCAGGTTTTTCAGCACATATACGCCGAAAAAATTTATGAACCCATTCCGCCAGCCTATCACAAGATTGTAAGCCGCCTCGCGCGATGGAATCACGATGCCGAAGCACAACTTGAGAAACTGGAAAAATCTACGCACCCAAAAGTCCTCGCATGGCTCCGCGATATCCGCAGGCTGGACAACAAAAACGGGCTGGAGCTTATCAAAGCAGTAAACCGCATCACCAACCATGCCGTAACTTACGAAGATGACTACCATCATTATCACAAGGATTACTGGGCCCCGCCTTATGAAACCCTGACCGAGGGCGGCGATTGCGAGGATATTGCCCTGCTCAAGGCCGTTGCCTTTCATATCCATGGCTGGAATGTCCGCGAACGGGCGCATATCCTGATCGGCATGATCAATTTCCACGGCAAGGAAACCGCCCATGCCGTGCTCAGCATTGATCGCGGCGATGGCACACATCATGTCATGCGCAGCATTGGCGATGACGTCCCGACATTTGATGAAATGGACGAAATCATGAAGCCCATTTACATGATGAGTTCGAAAAACCTCATCCTATTTGACCAAGGCAACACGCAACGCCATGCCTATAATATTTTTGAAAATGGTGACCTGAATTTCTCTACCGCAGCCGGCGAGAATAAAGCCCGTTATAATGATTAGCCTTTTGACACGGCAAAAACATGGTGGCCCCAGCCGGACTCGAACCGGCACGCCCTTGCGGACAACAGATTTTAAGTCTGCAGCGTCTACCATTCCGCCACGGGGCCTTAATGCTTTCATCTGAAATTTAAGCAGTCAGAAGATAAACACAAACGAGCGCGGCTGGCAATCCTGCTTAGGCCTGCCGTTTCAGGGAAGATACTTTTGGCGGATTGGCCCGGCCCGATGATGAAGATGAAGAGGACGAAACAAAATACGCGGCAACAGAGCGCATGAAAGTCCGGCCGCGATCGGTGAGATAGATTTCCTTGCGACGGCGCTCGGCGGCGCTGATTTCCACGCGCACGAACCCATAGGGCTGCCCGCCCTTTTGGCGAGAATGCGAGAGCGCCCCGACAATACGCGAGACCGTTGACATCGAAAGCCCGGCCTTATCCGCCAGCGCCGAGACCGAGAGGCCCTCTTCCTCGGAAATAATCGCCAGACAAAGCGCATATTGCAGCGGAAACTCCGGATCTATTTTCTGCCATTCGCGCAAAAGCCCGAGAAAGCCTTTCATGCCGTCCATGCTGATATATCCTTGTTTCCTTGTTCAATGCCTGCCTGCCGGTTATGATCACCTGCGTAAAGGGCAGGTTCACAATGCGCTCATGATTACACACATGAGTTGCAAAAACCGGCATGCCGCCGAATTTCATATTAAATTCAATGGCAGCGGCAAAATAGCCGCAGCACTTCACATACAAAAGCATTGATGAAAAATCCACACAAAATATATCAGGCTTGATACCTGTTTTTATTTTTCATAGACCAAACGCTTGGCCCTTGTCAAACTTTGCCTTGCGGTTGTGCGGAAATCCCTTCGCCGTTTGTGCCGCCATCAGCAAGCATTCGCAGCAACAATGCCACATCAAAACGATCCAGCGCCGCATGACCGATCAGCACCTTATGATCCATCATCACCAGCGGCACATTCATCAGCCCCTGAATAATAACAGGCGGTTTGTTCATGGTCATCCAGCCCCCTTGCAGCGCTTTGAACCGCGCGCCGCGCAGACTGGCCACATCATAGAAAGGCAGCAACAAGGCTGAAAGCGTGTCAAAACTTGCATTTTCAAGCACGCTGCCCGCAATAATCGTCCCGCCAAAAACAGCACCGCAAAAATCAGCGCCCAGAAAATATCCTTCCGCCAGGCAAGCACCCGTCAGATTGCATCCTGAAAAATTCGCCCCGCCGGCATAAACTTCGGACAGATTGGCCCCTGCCAGATTAGCCCCTGAAAAATCGGCATCCGTAAAATCGCCGCCATCAAGACTGGCCGCGACAAGATTGGCGCGGCGCAGATCCGCATCACGAAAAGAAACCCCTTCGGCGATGCCGGCCTCCAGCGCGGTTCTGATATCGGTGTGGCTGCCCGCATACAAAGCGCGGCCCGTTTTTACAGAAATAATACTTATAGATTTCATGACTTCCCTTTCACACGTTTTTATAATGTAACCTATAATTGAATCAATATAACTGCCAAGCCACCCGCAATCAATGCATTCAATCAGGTTTTATGATGGATAGTTGATATATAGAATGTATTTTGTCAATCATAAATATATTGCCCAGCAGCAAAAAGAGCAGGAATTCTGGCGCTTGCCGCTGATCGCCGCGCCCCCGCAATCCGGAGCAACAATAAAATATTATTATATTTCATAGACTTGTCCGCTTGCCCCCAAAGCCCGCGCGGGATATGTCTTTAATCATGACATCGGATACCACCCCCGAAACCCCCGGCCCGCTTTCCTCGCTGGAGACAGGCCGCGCCCTGATCCGCCAGAACGCCGGCACGCTGGCGGAGACGCCAGGCGTTTACCGGATGCTGGGCGATCACGACGAGGTTCTTTATGTCGGCAAGGCGCGTGCGCTGAAACGCCGGGTTTTATCCTATACGCAGGTTGATCGCCTGCCTGTGCGCCTGCAAAGAATGGTCGCCCTGACCCGCCGCATGGAATTCGTACAGACCAAGACGGAAGTCGAAGCGCTGCTGCTGGAATCAAACCTGATCAAGACGCTCAAGCCGCGGTTCAATATCCTGCTGCGCGATGACAAAAGCTTTCCCTATATCCTGCTGACCGGCGACCATGACTTCCCGCAGGTCTTGCGCCATCGCGGCGCCAAAACAAGAAAGGGCGAATATTTCGGCCCCTTTGCATCGGCCGGCGCGGTGAACAGGACGATCCAGACATTGCAGCGCATCTTTATGCTGAGAAACTGCACAGATTCCTATTT
The DNA here is from genome assembly GCA_035911135.1 of Alphaproteobacteria bacterium. Taxonomy (GTDB): domain Bacteria; phylum Pseudomonadota; class Alphaproteobacteria; order Micavibrionales; family Micavibrionaceae; genus JAMHWD01. Next base: position 50,052 of record JAMHWD010000018.1, read on the forward strand.
TGCCGCGCGCAAACGCCCCTGCCTGCAATACCATATCAAGCGCTGCACCGCCCCTTGCGTGGGATATGTCACCAAGGAGGCCTACGCGGAACAAATCACGCTGGCGATGCAGTTTCTCTCCGGCGAGAGCCGCATGATACAAGATGTCTTTGCCGCAGAAATGCAAAAGGCCAGCGCCGCCATGGATTACGAAACAGCCGCCGCCTTTCGCGATAAAATTCAGGCGCTCACCTACATCCAGTCCGGACAGGACATTAACATGCAAGGCATCAAGGACATGGATGTTATTGCGCTGGCCCGCGAAGGTTCAAAAAGCTGCATACAGGTTTTCTTTATCCGCGGCGGACAGAATTTCGGCAATCACGCCTATTTCCCCCGCCATGACGAGGATCGCAGCGACGAGGCCATACTGGCTGCGTTTCTGGCGCAGTTCTACGAGAACAAACCCATCCCGCGCGAGATTATCATCAGCCAGACACCGGAAGAATGCGAACTGATCCTTGAGGCTCTGACATTCCGCAAGGGCAGCGCCCTGACCATCAACGCCCCATCACGCGGCAACAAGGCGCGGCTGATGCAATTTGCGATGAACAATGCCAAAGGCGCGCTGGCGCGCCATAACGCTGAACATGCCGGCATGCATGAAAATCTCACACGCCTGCAAAAGCTGTTCGGGCTGGAAGACACGCCGGAACGCATTGAGGTCTATGATAACTCCCATATCTCCGGCACACAGAAAGTCGCCGCCATGATCGTGGCGGGCGCAGAGGGATTTAACAAATCCGCCTATCGCAAGTTCAATATCAAAACCACCGAGACAGGTGATGATTTCGCCATGATGCGCGAAGCCATGCAGCGCCGTTTCACCCGCGCCATCAAGGAACGGGATGAAGACAATAATGACGAGAACTGGCCTGATCTGGTGCTGATTGACGGCGGCGTGGGACAATTGAATGCCGCGCGCGAAGTGCTGGAAGAACTGGGGCTTGAAAACGAGATCAATCTGGTCGCGATATCCAAAGGCCCGGACCGCCATGCAGGCCGCGAGAAATTCCACCGCCATGGCCAGCCGCCCTTTCAACTGCCCGAACGTGATGCGGCCCTGCATTTTCTCCAGCGCCTGCGCGATGAGGCGCACCGCTTTGCCATTGGCGCGCACCGCGCCAAGCGCACAAAAGCCATTGCGGATTCACCGCTGGAGGAAGTGGCCGGGATCGGCGCGACCCGTAAAAAGGCATTGCTGCTGCATTTCGGATCCGGCAAGGCCGTCACCAATGCCAGCGTCGAGGATCTGATGAAGGTCAGCGGCATTTCCCGCGCCATGGCGCAGAAAATTTACGACCACTTTCATTAGAGAGATCATTAGACATATTATTAAGGCCGATTCAAAACTTGCCTTCATGCAACCTCCGTGCTAAGGTCCGGCACTTCGATTTTGAATAATGGCGGGATAATCCTTGTAAATCCAAGGGTTTTCGGCCTTTACATGAAAGGTGTTTAAGCATGTTTCACCGCGTGAAATCCGAACCTGAAAAAACTCAGGCCGCGTACCCGGAAGTCCAAAAGAAACCTAGAAATGAAACCAATCAGCCCGCCAATGCGTTGACGGCTGGGAATACTGCCGCGCAGCCCGCACAGGCCGCAGCGCCAACCGTAAACACCGTCCCGGCCCCGGTTGCAACCCCGGCCCCGGTCAAGCCGGCATCACCGATCAATACTCTTACTACTGCAAATTCTACCAATACCACTAATACAGTCAGCGAAAAGAAGGAAACCGCAACCATGAACGATACAACAGACAACAAATTCGGCAGCGACGACAGCAGCAAAGCCGTTGATATCCCATCCTCGGTTTACAGCACACAGACTTCGCGCCCCGCATATCCGGGCGCCGCTTACACAACATACGGCGTGCAGAACTCCGCATCCACAAGCTCGAACACAAACCTTTCGGCTGCTTCTGAAGAGCGCCGCCTGGTTATTGGCCGCGGCATCACAGTATCGGGCGAAATCGAGTCCTGCGACACGCTGATCGTTGAAGGCACAATCGAAGCTGCTCTGAAAGGCGCAAAAATCCTCGAAATCTCCGAATCCGGCACATTCTACGGCACAGTTGAAATCAACGAAGCCACTGTTGCGGGCCGCTTTGAAGGCGACCTGACAGTGAATGGCCGCCTGACTGTCAGCTCCGGCGGCGTGATCACAGGCACGATCGCGTACAAGGAACTGGAAATTCAGGCCGGTGCCGTTATCGATGGTAAAATCACACCACTGCGCGCGGGCGCACTGGATGCCAAGGGAAACGCCGGTAAGGAGCGCTCCAAATCACCAAAGGAAGCAGCCGCGCTGGCCAAGGCGCGTGAAATCAAGGCACAACCGGACCAGCAATTCACTTCGGGTAACGACGAAGGCGAACTGTTCTCCGCCCGGGCTGCGGCCGCGGAATAACGGAAATCAGTTTCCGGGATCTTCCCATGACAATACTGCGTAAAAAAATCTCTAAATTCATCGCTCACAGCCAGAAAAAATCTGGCTTGAGCCTTCAGAACGGGGGCTGTCCCGCAAGCCTGATCGTCCTGGGCACTCTTCTATGGGGTGCGTCCATGGCGATGCCGGCTTCGGCGCCCGCGCTTTCGATCGTGCCCGAAGCCAACGCTTCGGCAACACCCGGCAATGGCACTGATGCTTTGGCCGCCTATTCCAACGGCCAGCGCCGCCACATCCGCCGCGCTGTTCTTTCCGAACCGCAAAACCTGAAAAAGCTGCATGGCCTCTCCATTCTGGCGGCGCTCGACAAGCCGGAGATTATCCGCAAGGATCTTCCCGCTGTGGTCTGGCAATACCGCAATAATGGCTGCGTTCTGGATGTCTATTTCAAATCCAAGGATGGCAAAACGGAATCCGCGCCGGTCGTGCATTACGAGGTTCGCAATCAGGCCGCTGAAAACGACAACACCCCCGATGCCAGAACCTGCCTGCGCGGGATTATGGACGCGCATGCCGGCACGCAGATGGTTGGCGTCAGCACGTTCTACAAGTCGTATATCCAATAACCCCGGTCAGCGCGGCTTTTTCTCTTTGGCCGCGCAAAGATCATAGACAATGCACTTGCCGCATTCGGGATTGCGCGCCTTGCAGGTATAGCGCCCATGCAGGATCAGCCAGTGATGCGCAAACATCGCAAATTCATCAGGCACAACCTTCTCCAGCCCCGCCTCAACGGCTTCGGGGGTTTTGCCGGGCGCAATGCCAAGGCGGTTACAGATGCGGAATATATGCGTATCCACAGCAAAAGTCGGCTGGCCAAAGGCCACATTCAGCACAACATTGGCCGTCTTGCGCCCCACGCCGGGCAGCGCCGTCAGCTCATCCCGCGTGCCGGGGACGATGCCGCCATGACGCTCGATCAAAAGGCGCGATAGCTCCAGCACATTCTTGGCCTTGGTATTAAAAAGGCCGATTGTCTTGATGTAATCCTTGATCCCATCCAGCCCCAGCGCGAACATTTTTTGCGGCGTATCGGCAATCTTGAACAAATCCTTCGTGGCCTTGTTCACGCCCGCATCCGTGGCCTGCGCCGATAACACCACCGCCACCAGCAGCGTGAATGTGTTGGTATATTCCAGATCGCTTTTCGGCTCCGGGTCGATCACCCGCAGGCGGGAGAAAAATTCGTGAATGGCGGCTTTTTTCATTACGGCCAACTATAAACCCGCCGACAAAAATCACAAGAACCGGATTGGCATTACCGCCGCGCGGGTCTAAATTCAATGCCATGAATATGAACGTCATCGCCGAGAGCATTGATTATCTGGTCGCGCATCACAGCAACCAGCCCGATCTGGAATTCCTCGCCCGGCGCGCCGGATACGAGGCCACATATTTTCAAAAGCTGTTCACCGAGCGTGTGGGATTAAGCCCCAAGCGCCTTGTGCAATATATGAACGCCCGCCATGCCCGCGAATTGCTGAGCGCAGGCGAGACGACATTGGCCACCAGCCATGCGGCGGGTCTGTCGGGGAATGGCCGGTTGCATGATTTATTTGTCAGCACAGAAGCCGTCACGCCCGGCGATATCCAGCGCCGCGGCAAGGGCCTGAATATTACATACGGCACATATCCGACAATTCTGGGCGATATCATCGTGGCCACCACACCGCGCGGCGTATGCTGGCTGGGGTTTATGATGAATGAGCGCCTCGATCATTGCGTGGCCCGCATAGCCAAGCACTGGCCGGATGCCGCGCTGAGACAAAATAATGAGGCAATTACACCTTACGCCGCCGCCCTGATGGCAATATGGAACGGCGAAAAGCCACCAGCCGAAAAATTAAAGCTCGATCTCTATGGCACGAATTTTCAAATTCAGGTCTGGCAGGCGCTGCTAAGGATTCCCACTGGAGAAACGCTGACCTATCAGGATATCGCAAAAGAACTGGGCCGCCCGAAATCATCCCGCGCAGTGGGCAATGCCGTGGGCGCGAACCCGGTATCGCTGCTGATCCCCTGCCACAGGGTTATTCGTGCCAGCGGCATTATCGACAATTACGGCTGGGGATCCCCACGCAAAAAATTGCTGCTGGCGCTGGAAACTCCAAATTTCCATAAAATTAATAAAGTATTAACGCTGTTCGACTAGTATCATGGAAACACTTGTCTCATTGAGGGGGTTTTCGTGGTTGGTGGTTTATTAGGCAGGGCAATTGTTAAAGGTATGCTGGATGAGCATCAAATGGCCATGGCAGAGGCCGTTGATTACGCCCAAAACCCGCCGCCCGAAGCAACAATCGGCAATTTCGCCAAACAATTGGGCCGTGATTTTGTTGAAGGCGCGGTTCTCAATCAATTGCCCGACCCTGCCACGCAGGCCATTGGTATGGTCCGCAGCATAATGGAAGTTGCAGAGCCGTTAAAGGATGGCATCAAAGCCGCAGCAGAGGCCGGCATTCCCGGATATGAATACGAGGAAGTCAAAATCGGGGGCATCCGCTACAAATTTTATGTCGATGCCAGTCCGGAAGCCTTCGGGCATAATACCGATACTTTTATAGAACCGCAGCCACATATTGATCGCGATGATGAACGCGCAAAACAATTATTCGAGGCGCATCAAGACAGGATTGAGGCCAAAGCCCTGGGCGGGGTGCAGGGATATCTGCAAAATCATTCCCCGGCAGAATACGAAAACAAAATTTATGATTTCATTGAAAACCAAATCCCGCGCCAGTTCAGTGATGCCGGTCCGGTAGCCGGGCAAGACGCCACCATGGTAGCCGAAGCCCCGCAGCAGCAGGCTCCCGGCGCCGCGCCGCCGCCCAAAATGGGCTAAAATCCCTACAGTCCCAGGACATCGCGCATGGAATAAAGCCCCGGCGCTTTCCCGCGCGCCCAGAGCGCAGCATGGATGGCCCCGCGCGCGAACAAGGCGCGGTTGGTGGCGCGGTGCGCCAGTTCAATGCGCTCGCCTTGCGCCAGAAAATTCACCACATGCTCGCCCACGATATCGCCGCCGCGCATAACGGAAAATCCGATCTCGCCATCTTCGCGTTTGCCATTGCGGTCATGATTGATGGGATGCGGCAATGCAATCCCCCGCCCCTTTGCCGCCGCCTTGCCCAGCGCCAGCGCCGTGCCGGAAGGGCTGTCAATTTTATTGCGGTGATGGGATTCAAATATTTCGATATCCCAGCCATCGGCCGATAATTTTGCCGCCGCCTGTTCGACAAGGGCCATGAGAAGATTCACGCCAAGGCTCATATTCGCGGCATAGACAATCGCCGTATCTTTGGCGGCATCTTGCAATAATTTTTCCTGCACCGGCGATAAGCCCGTTGTGCCGACCACCAGAACTTTCTTGTGACGCGCGGCAAGTTCCGCATGAAGGACGGCAGCTTCGGGCAGGGTGAAATCAATCACGGCATCGGAGCTTTCAAAAAGCGCCTCGGCATTTTCAGTTGTAAAAAATACGGCAGGCTGGGATTTTTTGGAGCGCACTGTCCCGCCGGAAAGGCTGGCATCCGGGAACCGCCCGGAGAGCAATTCTTCCACCAGCAAAGCCCCGACCCGGCCTGTACAGCCCGTTACGCCGATTTTCATGTGGTTGTGCTCCTCTTGGAATTAATCCTGATAATGTTCAAATTCAACAAGGATTGGGCCGTAGAGCATCCGGTCAAACGGCAGGCTGATCCGGTCCATATCCGCCAGATCCAGCAAGGATCCGATATCCCCCATAATAAACCAACGGCTATCAAAAGGAAGATCGGATTTGGCCACCAGCACATTCACCCCTTGCAGTACGATCTCGCCGGCCAGCCGGTCGCAGGCGCGGTCAAGCTCACCTTGCCCCATGCCCTGTTCCTGCAGCGCGATCGCAAAACCGCCATGAAGTTTCTCGAAGGCCTGATGCGGGGAGGAAAGGCCATTGACAAAGCCCAGTGCCAGCAAAAGCCCTGATTTTTTATCAACCAAAGAACGGCTGAGCGCCGTGGAATCGAAATTAAGCCTTATCAGGCCCGTATGAGAGAACATGATTATTTATTATAAATTATGAAGGGTTATTCTTTCAAATCATCCCAGAATTCTTTCATCTTCTGAAAAAATCCCGATGATTGGGGTGAGTGCTTATTGCCGGATTTCTCGCTGGCCAGACTGGTGTCGAGCTGCTTGAGGAGGTCTTGCTGTTTCTTATCAAGATTAACGGGTGTCTCCACGAAAATCTCGATAAACATATCGCCGCGCGATTCAGACCGCATGATCGACATGCCCTTGCCCTTGATACGGAATTGCTGACCGGTTTGCGTGCCGGGCGGAATTTTAACCTTGGCGCTGGTCCCTTCGATGGTGGGGACTTCAAGATCACCACCCAGCGCCGCCTTGGTGACCGTAATCGGCACGCGGCAATAAAGATTGGCATTTTCGCGCTGGAACAATTTATGCGGTTTGATGCCAATGAGGATATACAAATCACCGCGCGCGCCGCCGCGGATACCGGCCTCGCCCTCGCCGTTCAGGCGGATGCGGCGGCCATTTTCAACACCGGCCGGAATTTTGACCTTGATGGTTTTATCTTTACGGGTGCGCCCTTGGCCGCTGCATTTCTTGCACGGGCTTTTGATGGATGTGCCCTGACCGCTGCAAGTCGGGCATGTGCGCTCGATCGTAAAAAATCCCTGTTGCTGGCGCACACGGCCAGACCCCTTGCAGGTTCCGCATTGCTCGGCGGATGTGCCAGCCTCAGCGCCGGATCCTTTACAGGTGTCGCATTCTTCGTTCAATGGAATTTTGATAGTGGATTCCTTGCCCTTGAAGGCCTCCTCCAGCGTGAGCTCCATGGTGTACTGGATATCAGAGCCGCGTGTTTGGCCGCCTTTGCCGCCGCGCCCGCCCATGAACTCGCCGAACATATCTTCAAAGATATCGGAAAAAGCGCCAGCGTTGAAACCGCCAAAGCCGCCCCCGCCAGCGCCGCCGCCCATCGAGCCGTCAAACGCCGCCGAACCGTAACGGTCGAATGCCGCACGTTTCTGATCGTCCTTCAGGATTTCATAGGCTTCGCTGACTTCCTTGAATTTTTCCTCAGCCGCCGGATTATCCTTGTTCTGGTCCGGGTGATATTTCATCGCCAGCTTGCGGTAGGCTTTTTTGATATCCTCGGCCGTGGCGTTTTTCTCCACTTCCAGAATTTTATAATAATCCTTGCCGCTCATAACCGATTACGCCTTTTTATCCTTAAGCCCGAAAGAGGCGATAAACCCCAGCAGCCAGTGAGTGCCTTGCGGCTTTTTGTTGTCATTGCGCGCCTTGGGCCGCGGCTTGATTTTAGGCATTGCGCCCGGCCCCGATTTCAGGATCCGGTTGTAATGACGGCGGCGCTCCAGCGTTTTTAAATTGGCGTAGGCCTCATTGATCAGTCGAAAGCGCATCTCCGCCAGGCGCGTCTCATGGGGATGCATATCCGGATGAAAGCGCTTGGCAAGACGATGGTAGGCGGCCTTGATTTCAAGGTCGCCTGCCCGTTCGCTGACCTGCAGGATTTCGTAATAGGAAACCGGCAGGTTTGTTTTGCCTGATTGCTGATGCTTCATCGACTTACTTTTTCTCGGAATCGTCTTCCTCGATCTCAAGATCGGTAAAGTCTGCCTCGATCACATCATCCTCGTTGGACGAAGAAGAGGATGAAGATGAACCGCCCATATCGCTATCCGGTGCGCCGGCAGCTTCTTCCTGCGCGCTGCGATAGGCAACCTCGCCCAGCTTCATGCTGGCCTTGGAGAGAGCCTCGGCCTTGGCATCAATCGCATCGGCATCCTCGCTATCCAGCACGGATTTCAGGTCTGAGAGCGCGGCATCAATAGCCTGCTTCTCATCACCCGGAACCTTGTCACCAAATTCCGCGAGCGATTTCTCGGTCGCATGGATCAGGTTCTCGGCGCGATTACGAGCCTCGACAGCGGCTCTGCGCTTTTTATCAGAGTCGGCATTGGCTTCGGCATCCTTGACCATCTTCTCGATATCGGCATCCGACAAACCGCCAGAGGCCTGAATACGGATCTGCTGTTCCTTGTTCGTGGCCTTGTCCTTGGCCGTCACATGAACGATACCATTGGCGTCGATATCGAATGTCACCTCGATCTGCGGCACGCCGCGCGGCGCGGGCGGAATGCCCACAAGGTCAAACTGGCCCAGGATCTTGTTATCCGCCGCCATTTCGCGTTCACCCTGGAACACGCGGATCGTCACCGCATTCTGGCTGTCCTCGGCAGTCGAGAACACCTGCGATTTTTTGGTGGGGATCGTGGTGTTACGCTCGATGAGGCGTGTGAACACGCCGCCCAGAGTTTCGATACCCAAGCTAAGCGGTGTTACATCAAGAAGGAGAACATCCTTTACATCGCCGCGCAGAACGCCGCCCTGAATGGCCGCGCCATCGGCGACAACCTCGTCCGGGTTCACACCCTTATGCGGTTCCTTACCGAAGAATTCCTTCACCGTTTCGATGATTTTCGGCATGCGGGTCATACCGCCCACCAGAATGACATCGTCAATTTCCGAAGCTTTCAATCCGGCATCTTTCAGCGCAGCCTTCAAAGGCGCAGTCGTGCGCTTCACCAGATCATCCACGAGGCTTTCCAGCTTGGCGCGGGTCATCTTGATGTTGAGATGCAGCGGAATAGTCGCGCCGCCTTCCATGCGCGCGGTGATGAACGGAATATTGACTTCCGTCTGTTGCGTGCTGGAAAGTTCGATCTTGGCTTTTTCGGCGTGTTCTTTCAGGCGTTGCAGCGCAAGCTTGTCGGAACGCAGGTCAATGCCCTGCTCGCGCTTGAACTCATCGGCCAGGTAATCAATGATGCGGCTGTCGAAATCTTCCCCGCCGAGGAACGTATCCCCGTTGGTGGATTTCACTTCGAATACGCCATCACCGATTTCAAGGATGGAAATATCGAACGTACCGCCGCCCAAGTCATAAACGGCAATCATCCCGGTGTTTTTCTTATCCAGACCATACGCCAGCGCGGCGGCTGTGGGCTCGTTAATGATACGCAGGACATCAAGGCCCGCGATCTTGCCGGCATCTTTGGTGGCCTGACGCTGGGAGTCGTTGAAATACGCCGGAACCGTGATAACGGCCTGCGTGACGGTCTCGCCCAGAAAGCTCTCGGCGGTTTCTTTCATTTTCTGCAGCACCATGGCCGAGATTTGCGAAGGCGCGTATTTCTGGCCGTCAATCTCAACCCATGCATCGCCATTCTCACCCTCGATGACCTTGAAGGGTGCCTTGGACATCATGTCCTGCACCTGCGCGTCCTTGAAACGGCGGCCGATAAGGCGTTTGATCGCATAAAGCGTGTTTTCAGGATTGGTCACAGCCTGACGCTTGGCGGGTTGACCGACAAGGCGCTCTCCGTCTTTGGAGAAGGCGACCATGGAAGGCGTCGTGCGCGCGCCTTCGGAATTTTCAATGATTCTTGCTTCCTTGCCGTCCATAATGGCGACGCAGGAATTGGTGGTACCCAGGTCGATACCGATTACTTTGCTCATGTTTTTACCTCATAGTTAAGCGGCGAATACTTTGGCGGCCCTACCATAGGCACCGCCCAGATTCCCTTGGTTTTTGTTGACGCTCACCAGTTATAAAAGCGGACTATAACAAGGCGTTTCCCTAAAAACCAGAGGCGGATTGAAAATTTACACAAGCTCGTAACACCTTGGTAAATCTTCTTTCCGTTATTTCATACGGGGCTTTGCGGGAATTGGATTACCGGAAATCCGGTTTTCTTCAAAAAACCTAAGGAATCCCGGCTTCAGGATGATGCGACGCCTCACGGCGAGAGAGGCTAATTTCATGCACAGCCCGCAGAAATTCTTTAGGATCGGTGATATTGGCGCGCACATACAACTCAATGATCGGCTCTGCGCGGGCAAACACATCATCGGGAACGGGAAGTTCAATATAGGAATGGTTCGTGGGCAGATAATAGCCAAATTTGACATCGCCATCACCCAGATACCCGATTTCATGTTCCAGGATTTTTTCAAAACTCTCCCAGAACGTACAAACATTAAAAGCAGGGTTGACCTTATTATCCTTGATTATAGGCGCTTGCGGTGTAAAAAGCGGAAAACCGATGGAAATCAGCTTGCGGCCATAAAATTCATAGGAGCAATTCGTGGTCGCAGATGCGCTGATATCGTCGCCGATTGGCGCGCCGCGTGAATGTGAATATTGATTATTTCGCCCGGCGCGTTCCGGCGGCACAGGTTGGCTGCGGATAAAGGCCTTAGCCTCGATCAAAAACCGCGCATGCTCCTCCAGCGAGGCCTTGTCGCCGGGAAAAACGACATCCTCAGGCCCGGAAAATTCAATCCGGGTTGGGGCAAGTGGCACTGATTTTTGTGGCTCTACGGCTGCGCCGCGAAACCCCGAAGTCAGCGATTTCAACAACTTGGTAAGGCTCATAGCCCCACCATACTAGCAATTTCGGCAATATATGGCAAATTACCGCGAGTTATCAGCTCGCCTGCATGGTCACCAGCGGCTCGTCATCACGGGCGCGGACAGCCGCAGCGATTTCTTCGGCCACACGCTCCAGCAGGGCCTCATCAGTGCCGCGCACGACAATGCTAAGTCCCAGAACCCCGGCCCGAAAATGCGGATAACTGCCGATATCAACAGATGGATGCGCCTCTTGAATGCGGCCCATATCCTCGGCCATCTCGCTCTCCGGCAGCGCGCAGGAGACGGAAACAGTCAGGACAGGCTTGCCGCCCTTGAGATTCTCCAGCACATGATCGAACATGGCCTGCATAATCCGCGGCACGCCGGCCATGACATAGACATTTTCAATCTGGAAACCGGGCGCGGCGCTGACCGGATTTGGTATAAGCTTTGCACCATGCGGGATACGGGCCATCTTGGCGCGGGGCGGCGTTAAGTGCTCGATGCCGTAATGCTTCTCCAGCGTGCGAAAGGCTTCATCATTGATATCAATCTTCACGCCAAAGGCCGCCGCGATGGAGTCGGCCGTAATATCATCATGTGTAGGGCCAATGCCGCCCGTGGTAAAAATATAATTATGAGAGGCGCGCAATTCATTCACCGTGGCCACAATGCGGGCCTCGTTATCCGGTATAACGCGCACCTCCGCCAGCCTTATGCCCTGAGCCCCCAGTTTTTCAGCAATATAGGCGGTATTTGTATCCTGCGTGCGGCCTGAGAGGATCTCATTGCCGATGATTATGATGGCTGCGCTGTATTGCAACGGATTATCCATATAAAAAACCTTTCATGGCCCCGGCATTTTGAGCTAAGGTCAAGCCCCGGATAGTATTATACTGATTTTCTGATCCCAGTGTTTTTTACAGGAAATGTGCTTATATTGCTATTCTAACATGTAATACGGTTAAAAATGTATCAAAATACCAAGACCCAATACACACCCGAAGGAATCGAGCTGCACACCAAGGCCGATTTTGAAGGCATGCGTAAGGCAGGCAAACTGGCCGCCGAGACGCTGGACATGATCACCGAACATGTGCGCCCGGATATTACAACCGAGGAGCTGGACCGCCTGTGCCATATGTTTATCACCAAGAACGGCGCGATCCCGGCCCCCTTAGGCTATGGCGGCGGCGAAGGACGCCCCCCTTTCCCCAAATCCATCTGCACATCCATCAATCATGTGATCTGCCACGGCATTCCGGGCGAGCGCAAATTAAAGGACGGCGATATCCTCAATATTGACGTGACGGTCATTCTGGATGGCTGGTACGGCGATTCATCGCGCATGTATATTGCGGGCGACAAGATCCCCGTGAAATCCCGCCGCCTGATCGAAGTCACATATGATTGCATGATGAAGGGCATCGAGGCTGTGCGCCCCGGCGCGACATTGGGCGATATTGGCCATGCCATTCAGGAATACGCCGAAAAGCAGCGTTTCTCGGTCGTGCGCGATTTCTGCGGTCATGGACTGGGGCGCGTATTCCACGCCCCGCCTTCGATCCTGCATTACGGCAAGCCATCCACCGGAACAAGGCTGGAGCCCGGCATGTTCTTCACGATTGAACCCATGATCAATGCCGGGGGTTGGCAGATGAAAGTCCTGCCCGATGGCTGGACCGCCGTAACGCGTGACCAGAGCCATTCGGCGCAGTTCGAACATTCTTTAGGCGTAACGGATGATGGCTTTGAAATCTTCACCCTCTCACCCAAGGGCTACACAAAGCCGCCTTATCTCTGATAACTAGAAAAACCCAACGCCGCCGCCCGGCAACGGCACGATCAGCGGGGCATCATTCTTTTTATCTTGGGGCGCAGGGCATTGGGCCGGATCAATGCGGCATGCCTCCTCAAGGCGTGCGCGCTCCTTGTTCTGCTCGGTCACCGCCAGCGCCGCCGCGCCAATCGCCACAGCCCCCAGCGCCACCGGTATAAAGATATCCTTAGCTTTCATCGCCGCATCCTTAAATTGCTTTTGCATTCCTGCAGCACAATTATTAGAACAGATTCATGACCAGCGCAAATAAAGCCACAGACGAGACGCCGCATTACCACGGCCATCGCGACCGATTGCGCGAGCGTTTTGCTGAAAACGGCGAAAGCGCATTGCAAGATTATGAGTTGCTGGAGCTGGCCCTGTTCATGATGATCCCGCGCCGGGACGTCAAGCCGCTGGCCAAGGATCTCATCAAGACTTTTGGATCATTGCAGGCCGTGATGGCCGCATCGGTGGCAGAGCTTGAAACCATTGAGGGCATCAGCCGCAATACAGCCATCGGCATCAAATCCATCGCCGCGATTTCCAACCGCGCCGCCAAACAGGATTTGCAGAAGCGCCCTATCTTCAGCAACTGGTCGCGCCTGATTGATTACTGCCACGCCACCATGGCGCATGAGAAAAAAGAGCATTTCCGCATTTTATTCCTGAACAAGAAAAACGAGATGATCGCCGATGAAATTCAAGGCTCCGGCACGGTAGATCATGCGCCGGCCTATCCGCGCGAGATTATGAAACGCGCCCTGGAGCTGGGCGCGACAGCCCTTGTTCTGGTGCATAACCACCCCAGCGGCGACCCCAAGCCTTCCAAGGCCGATATCGAGATGACGCGCCTGATTATCCGCGCCGCCGAGCCGTTCAATATCACGGTGCATGATCACATCATTATCAGCCGTAATGGCCATACGAGTTTTAAAACTGAAGGGTTGATGTAGATGGTTTTTAACAAATACACCCGCATCCCAAACTTGATTTGGGATCTTATCAAAGATCCTGACTTTCGTCAGGATGCGAGGAGAAGAACCATATTGCATACGCTCCTCGCAATGACTGTTTTATTTCTCTCCGCCTGCGCCGGACAGCCGCCAAGCTCGCCGCATCTGGAAGGCGTGCGGGCGCAGCGCGAAGCGTTGCTGGTCTCGCAATTGAATGCTTCGCGTTTTGGCTATGGCTGGCCGGCCTTTATCCGTGTCTTCAAGGAAGAAGCGGTGATGGAGGTCTGGCTGGCGCATCCCGATACCGGCGTTTACGATCTCTACCGCGAATATCCGATCTGCAAATTCTCCGGCACGCTCGGCCCCAAAATTGCCGAAGGTGACGGGCAGGCCCCGGAAGGATTCTACACCGTGCGCGCCCGCCAGATGAATCCGTGGAGCGGCCATCACCTTTCTTTCAATCTCGGATACCCCAATGAATACGACAAGATGCTGGGCCGCACGGGCAATCTGCTGATGATCCATGGCGGGTGCAAGTCAATTGGTTGCTTTGCGGTGACGGATGAGGCGATTGAAGATATTTATCTGATCACCGAGGCCAGCATCAAGGCCGAGCATAACGTGCCGGTTCACATCTTCCCGTTTCGCATGAGCCCTGAAAACATGCTGCGCCATGCGGGATCGGAATGGATGCCGTTCTGGGAAAATCTGAAACAAGGCTATGACTACTTTGAATCCCGGCGCATCCCGCCCACTATCGGTGTGGACCCGGCCTTGAGGCGGTATTACCTGCAGGAAAACCCGCTGAATTTCATTATGTATTGATTGGACATACAATAAGCACATCTCCAAAGAACCAATAAAATGCGTTTTGTCACGCCAGCTTGCTTTTATACTAGGCACAAGAAGCGACGCCTAGTATAAGCTAGGCGAGTGACGCAGTAACGCAGTAGAAAAGCAAACCGGAAAGACAAAAATGATACCGCGCTATTCCCGGCCTGAGATGGCCTCTATTTTTGAGCAAGAAAACAAATTCCGCATCTGGCTGGAGGTTGAGACGCTCGCCCTTGAAAAGATGGCGAAGATGGGCATCGTGCCAGAGGCCGCCGCACGCGACCTGCGCGAAAAGGGCAGATTTGATGTCGCCCGGATTGATGCCATCGAGGCCGAGGTCAAACATGACGTGATCGCGTTCCTGACATCGGTGGCCGAGCATGTCGGCGAAAATTCCCGCTATGTGCATCAGGGCATGACCAGCTCGGATGTGATTGATACGGCCTTTGCGGTTCAGCTCACCCAGGCCGCCGATATTATCATTGGCGATCTGGAGCGCGTCTGCGCGGCCTTGAAAAAACGCAGCCTTGAACACAAGGACACAATCTGCATTGGCCGCAGCCACGGCATTCACGGCGAGCCGACAACATTCGGCATGAAGCTGGCCGGGCATTACGCCGCCTTTGATCGCGCGCGTCTGCGTATGATTGCCGCCAAGGAAGAAATTTCCACCGTCATTATTTCCGGCGCGGTTGGCACGTATCCGGTGCTCTCCCCCGAAATCGAGGCTTACGTGGCCGAGAAGCTGGGCCTAAAACCCGAAATCCATTCCACGCAAGTCATCCCGCGCGACCGCCATGCGATGTTCTTTGCGACATTAGGAGTCATTGCCTCCAGCATCGAAAATATCGCCGTAGAATTGCGCCACCTGCAAAGAACAGAAGTGCGCGAGGCGGAAGAATATTTCGACCCGCTGCAAAAAGGCTCATCGGCGATGCCGCATAAACGCAACCCGATCGGCGCGGAGAATTTAACAGGCCAAGCGCGCATTATCCGCGCCGCCGTGATCCCGGCCATGGAGAATGTGGCCCTGTGGCATGAGCGTGATATCTCGCATTCGGCCGTTGAGCGCACGATTTTGCCTGATGCCTGTATCTCGGCTGATTATGCACTGAACCGTCTGGCGGGCCTCATTGAAAAACTGCTGGTCTATCCGCAAACCATGAAGGCCAATCTGGACCGTCTGGGCGGCTTGCACTTCTCGCAAAAAGCCATGCTGGCGCTGACACAAAACGGCATCAGCCGCGAAGATGCCTACCGCATCATCCAGCGCAACGCCATGAAGGTCTGGGGCAGCGCCGCCGAAAACGGCAACACCGCCACGCTATCCCTGCGCGGCGAGCTGGAGAAAGACGCAGAAGTCACGGCGAAGCTGGATGCAGCGGCGCTGGATGAAATCTTCGACCTCGCGCCGTACACAAAGAATATCGACTACGTCTTCAAGCGCGTTTTTGGCTAATCAAAACGCGGCGTGATCGGCAGATTGCCGGGTGAGAATGCGCGTGTCTCCAATTCGCGGCTACAGACGATATCGGGCTTATCCTCCCATGGCGGCAAATTAGGCAATGTCATGATAAGGGGCGCGGCATTGGTCGCGATTTCATCCATATATTGAACCTTGATATTATCGTCATGTAAAAACACGCGCAGCGACGTATCGGGAACATCTCCCTCAAATTCCAGCGGCGTTGCGATTTCGATATAGCCGGATTCAACATGCAGGCTAAAAGGCCCGATTATTCCATCTTGCTGCGCCAGATCGGGATGATATTTCTTTGGCGTCATGAGCAAGCCCCCTGGTGTTGCGACCGTATAGTTATCGCCCGTAACAAGATTTGTTACGCTCACCAGCGCCCTGTTGGCATCAATCTGGATCAGGTGCTCTGATAACGGACTATCATCTATCATGAGCGTATCATCGGGCCGCTCGATGCGGGAGACAGCCATTCTCTGCCCTTCGATGGCGGCGGTGCTCAGGAAGATATCAATCAGGCGATCCGGCTCGTTGATCACCACGCGCGGCAGATTGTCATTGCGGGCATAAAGATAACGATGCCCCAAACCAAAACGATCATCCAGAATTTCGCCTGCCCCAAGGCGGCGGTCAAATTCTTCCTGCGGGAATTCCAGCGGTACTATAAAATCGCAATTATCCAGATCGGTTTTATCCGGTGTAAAAAGATAATCATCAATTTCACGCAATGGCGCCTCACGCTCCTGTGCGCTGGCGGCGGTATATGTGTGTGCCGCTATTGCGAACGAAGCCGCCGCAACAGCCGATAAAATCTTATTCATAATTATTTTCCCTGTTGCGCCCACTCTATTGTCAAACTATGCCCTTCGTCAATCTTGGAGGCAACGCACCCCAAACCCCGCCTTAGAATGATAATCACTATCAGTTAAGCCATTGAAAAATTTCAAACAATCACTTGCCATTGCCTTAACATCGTTCTATTTTATGAACGCAATTAACACGCATGCAAAGGAAACCAAGGCCATGAAGGGCGACAAGCAAGTCATCAAATATTTGAACGAGTGCCTGAAAAACGAACTCACGGCCATCAACCAGTATTTCCTGCATTCCCGCATTCTGGATGATTGGGGCGTCACAAAACTCGCCCGCCACGAATACAAGGAATCCATCGAGGAAATGAACCACGCGGATGAGCTGATCAAGCGCATCCTGCTGATCGGCGGCCTGCCCAATCTTCAGGACTTGGGGAAATTATTCATCGGCGAGAGCGTGAAGGAAATTCTGGAATGCGACCTGAAACTCGAGGAAAAAGCCATTCCGGATCTCCGCAAGGGCATCGAGCATTGCGAAAAAGTGCATGATTACGTCAGCCGCGATCTGCTGGTGAAAATCCTCAAAGACGAGGAAGATCACGGCGATCACATCCAGACCCAGCTGAACCTGCTGGAGCAAATTGGCCCAGAGCGTTATATCGCCCTGAACGCTGATCCTGCCGGCGAAGGCGAAGCGGCCTAAGCAAGTCGCCTGCCCAAAACAATAAGCCATCAAACGCGCCGCCAGTATAGGCGGCGCTTTGACAACCTCTGGTCGCTATGTTAGGAATCTCTCATGAGCGATTTTCTGAATAATTACAACAAACAAATCATGTATGGCGATAGCCTCGGCCCCTCAAGCAGCCCCGGCGAGATGATGGCCCGCGATGCCGCGCGCCGGCAGATGGGAACAGGCCCCTACGCCACGCCCGCATCCCATGGCGGCAGCGGCGGCACAACAAATTTCGAGTGGAAGCATTTCTTTATCATGCTTTCGGTGTTTCTGGTCTCCGGGACTTGCTGTTTTTTATCCGAAAGCGTTCTGAGCGGAAATACCGGCGAGATGGTCACGCTGATCAGCGGATCAATCGCGGCCATCAGCGGCTTATTGCTGCTGGGGATCGGCTTTATGATGGGGCTGGTGCTATCGATAGTATCCATCAAGACACTCCTGACATCGAGAATGCTCTGGCTGGCCGCGGCTGGCGGGGTTGCCGCCATTTTTGCAGCGAACATGCTGGGGCTTTATTTCCTGAGCGCCACTAGCGCCTTTGTTTTGGGATTTGCCGCCGTCATGGCAAGACCTGCCATCAAAAAGGCTAAAAAGCATTTCGGCAGCAAATCAGCGAAAAATTCCCCGGCCGCCTAAAGTTCTGTTTTACGATCTGATTTGTCCGCACCGCGCAGGTAATGGAGAGAGTCTGAAGGCTCGATCACGCCCTGTTTCTTGACATAGCCATATTCATCAATCAGCGCGGTAAAGGGAATACCTTCCGCATCCTTGATCCCGAACCGTGCCAGACCATCCGACATCAGGCTGGCGCGGTCCCAGATAATCACCTTGAAAGGCACATCCGGGAAATTCCCCAGATATGTCAGCAGCGCCGATGGATCCTCATCCACCGAGACGGCAACCACCGCCCCTTTATATTCCCGCGCGATATCCATGATTTGCGGCAAGGCATGGCGGCAATACCCGCACCATGAGGCATAGATAAACATCAGCCTGCGCCCCTGATATTGATCCAGTTGCTCGCCTATCTGCTCGGCGCTCATGGTGTAGAATTTATCCGGCGCAGCCGCCCGCAGATTGCCAGCTGCCAATACAGCCAGCACCAGCAGGGAAAAACCCAGAATTACGGGAATAGTCAATCGAATCGCGCGCATCATAACCTCTGCAATACCACCGAATTTCCAGCATATCACGTTTTTATAATCCATGGCGAGGCTTTGGCTTGCGGCCTGTTCTGCCCCTATTTGCGAATGACTTGCATTTTCGATGGCAAGATGATAATGATTCTTATACGCAACCGCGCCAGAACCAAAAGGACACCAAATGTATATTTGCCTTTGCAACCCGTTCAGCGACAAAAAAGTCAAGGATCACCTGTCATGCCAATCGGGCAAGACAACGGTTTCGGCGGTATATGGCGCGTGCAGCAACGGCGAGAAGCCCGAATGCTGCGCCTGCATGCAGGCCCTTAAAGATCTGGTGAAAACACATAACCGCACCCTCGAAGGCGCGACCGCCTGATTTCACAATTTTCATCGTATAAATAAACGCCCATCCCCTTTCCGGCTTGCCCGGGCCAAAGGCTTGTGGCACGACAATGTATCGGATTTTTTATATCCGCCCCTTTTAAACCCACGCAGCATGAGGTAATGAATGCTCAAGAAAACGCTTTTAACCATCGGGAGTTTAATGATTATGTCCGCAACCGCCGCCGCGCCAGCCATGGCCGCCGATCCTGAAAACACACTTGTCATGGAAGTCTCCAGCGGCGGGAACGTCGTTATCGAGCTTCGCCCTGATCTGGCCCCCCAGCATGTCGAGCGCATCAAGACGCTGACACGCGAAGGCTTTTATGATGGCATCATCTTCCACCGCGTCATTGACGGCTTCATGGCCCAGACAGGCGACCCCACAGGCACAGGCACAGGCGGATCGAAATATCCTGACCTGCCATCTGAATTCACAAAGACGAATTTCGGACGCGGCACATTGGGCATGGCACGCGCCGCCAGCCCGCACAGCGCCAACTCGCAATTCTTCATCTGCTTTGAAGACTGCGGCTTCCTGAACGGCCAGTACACAGTATTTGGCGAAGTGAAAGAAGGCATGGAATTCATCGACAAGGTTGCCAAAGGCGAACCGCCTGCCAGCCCGGATAAAATCGTGAAGATGCAGGTTCAGGCCGATGCCAACAAGCCTGCCGAAGCCGCCGCGCCAGCGCCTGCCGCTACGCCGGCTGCTGCTGATCCGGCCGCCGTTCCGGCCGAAGTCCCAGCCACGGAATAAGCCCTTAAAGGCTTTGCCGATACCGATTAAAAAATCCCCGCCATTGGCGGGGATTTTGTTATTGGGCTTTCATTATCGCTATCAGCTCTTGGTTATCAGCTCCGCGCCCCATTTCTCGCGGTGCAGGTCGATTTGAACCGATGATTGATGCTTCAGGGATTCGCGCAAGGCTGCCTCATCCGTCCCCACATCAAAAAGCTTCAGGCATTTTTGCGTGATGAATGTTTCTGCCGCCGCCCGTTCCAGCCAGCGCAGCAAGGCATCAAACTGGCCATGCCCGTTCAAAATACCTATGGGCCGCGCATGCTTGCCCAACTGTTTCAGCCCCAGCGCGCAGATCAGATAATACGCGCTCTCGACGCTGGGCTGGGCGACAATAATTGGATCAGGCGTTTTGCGGGTAATCTCATCCTCGAAATGCGGGAAACGCTCCGGCAAGACATCCGGCCCCTTGGGCGGCGTTGCCTTGTCCAGCGCATCGAATACTTCTGACGGGTCATTCACGACAAGGCAGTAATCGGGATTGAAATCGGGGAGGCTTTTCAGGAATCCGATCATCTCATCCCAGTATCCATCGGTATTGACGAACACGACCATCTTGCCATGCAGGCGCAGATTGCCCCAGTACAGCGCCTCCAGCGTTTCATCGGCTGTCCCGAAACCGCCCGGTAATGCCACCAGTGCATCCGCCATGTAAAACATGCGGCGCTTGCGATCCCAGAGATCCTCGACCAAAATCGTCTCGGTCAGGCCTTTTAGAATACGCTCGCTATCCTTGATTTTCTTGGGAACAATCCCGGTGACTTTCGCGCCATTATCAAGCGCGGCCTGCGCCACCAGCCCCATCAGCCCGGCATCCATGCCGCCATAAACCAGATGCCGTTCCGCAAGGCCAATGCGCGCGCCCATATCCAGCGCGTCATTTTTAAAAATATCGCGCGCAAAACCGGACGAGCCCAGATAAACGGTCAATGTATGAAAGGCGTCAGCAGACAGTGTTATTCATCCTTATCAATTTCTTGATTATCATCCTAGGTAAAAATCCTTATCAATCTGTAAACGCCCGCCGGACAAGGCTTTTCCATCCAGCATTTCAATCGCCTGCGCCCCGCGGATGCTGTTGGTCAGATAGATCGCCTCCGCCCCGGCCAGATCATCCGGCAGCAGCGATTTTTCAGAAACCGGATAACGGGACATAAATACTTGCCGCGCGATGCCGTGCAGCACGCCATCAGAAAGCGGCGGGGTAAACAGCGCCCCTTCTTTTTCAATAAAGAGATTAGACGATGAGGCACAGGTCACATGCCCGGCATTATTGAGCATGATGGCCTCATTGCCGCCCTTCCCCCGTGACTCGATCAGGGCCAGAATATTATCGCCGTAATTACAGGATTTGATCCGGGAAAGCGGCGAGCCTTCATTGCGCCGGACATTACGTGCAATCAAAGCATGAATGGGCGGGAATTCAGACGGCACAGGCGCCAGACGCATCACCAGAACAGGCGCGGCATTTTCAGGCGGCATCAATCCGCGCTGCGCCATGCCGCGTGATAAAACCGTATTCACCGCATAGCGGCCGGATTGTGCCTTACTTTTCTGAATAATCTCGGCCGTAAGTGAAAGAAATTTTTCAACCGGCAAGGAAAACGGAATGCCCAGAATTTGTGCATTGGCCGCAAGCCGTTCCCAATGAAGCCCGGCATGAACCGCCCATCCATCCACCGCCAGCAACGTATCAAAAATGCCATCGCCCAGACGAATGCGGTCCGCCGCGCCAAAAACAAACGCGCCATCATCCTCCAGCCATGTGCCATTGCGCCACATCACCATGGCATCAGGCCGCTTTGCGGTGCGAATGCGCTGTACGGTGTGCCGCCGCAAGATTGAGGAAATTGCCAATCAGCATCTGACCCTGTGCGGTCAGGATGGATTCCGGGTGAAACTGCACGCCGTAAACCGGATGCCGCGCATGACGCAGCGCCATGATCACACCATCTTCGGTGCGGGCGCTAACCAGCAGCGCCGGCGCATCATGAATATCCACGATCAGGGAATGATAACGCCCCGCCGTGAACGGCGAGCCAAGCCCCGCGAAAAGCCCCTGCCCGTCATGAATGATTTCCGAGGCCTTGCCATGCATCGGCCGCGGCGCAGCGACAACACGGCCGCCATAGGCCTGCGCGATGGCCTGATGCCCAAGGCATACGCCCAGCATGGGAATCTGCCCGCCCAGCCTGCGAACAACCTCGACACTCACCCCTGCCTCATCCGGCGTACAAGGGCCGGGCGAGATGACAATGGCATCGGGCTTGAGTGCCGATATCTCTTCCACGCTCATCTCGTCATTGCGGATGATATGCGTCTCCCCGCCAGCCAGCCGTATAGTGCGCGCCAGATTGTGGGAAAACGAATCGTAATTATCAATAACCAGTATCATGTATGCTTTTACTTATAACGCTGTCCTAGCGGACTGGCAAATGTCCGGGCTTTGTCACGCCCATAACCTCATCATCATGCACAGGCCGCGAAATAACGATGGCCCCGTCATGGGCATCGACAACCACCTTGTAAGGCCCCCGGTCCGTATTGAAAACAAAGCCATATCCCGGATCATTACCGTTAATCATGGCCTTATACGGTTCAAAGCCCATAGCGGGAGGCGCCTCTTCCGCGGCAATAGCAAAGGCCTGTTCCGGCGAGATATATTGCCCCGGCGGCAGGTCAAATTTTGGCGCGGGCGCTGATTTTACCTCAGATTTGGCGGCAGGCTTGCTTTTCTTCTTCGGCTTGGATTTGGGCTTATCGGCTTTTGCGGCCTCGGTTTTTGGTTTTTCGATGCTCTGTGCCTCGATTTTGGGCGCGTCTTCTTTTGGCATCGCTTCCTTGGCCTGCTCTTCCTTGGGTTGCTCTGCCTTTGGCTCCTCAACCTTAGGCTCATCCGCTTTTACAGATTCAGGATCTGGTTCTGGCGCTGGCTCCGGGGATGTCTGTGGCTGAGGCGCAGAGAATATCACTGATTTGGCCGGGACATTCGGTTGCGGTGCTTTTTCTGCAGGTTCTGCAGGCGGCGCAGATTCAGATTGCGGCTTGCCGATATCAACCACGGCCTTGCTGCCATCATCCTGAATGACCGTGATCGTATTGGTTCCCTGCGCGAATGCGGCAGAAACACATGAAAAGCACAACAAAACAGCCAACCCGGCGAAACGCATAAAATATTCCTTCTTGTAAACTTTCATTGTGAGCATAACCCACGCAGATGCAATATGAATTTCATTTGACTTTATAAGCATAATTTTCCTAAATCGATGTATAAAAATAAAAAGTTAACAGGGAAACATCTTGGACCAGTCACAATCCAAAAGAATGATGCGCCTTGGCATGTTTATCGAGGAAACACGCCAGGATGGGTGGTTGTATGAAACGGGCGATGCCAAGAACCCGTTCGATATGGTGGCCTTCACACGCGATATCGACCATGAAATCCAATCTATCTTCGCGCCGCAATTTGCCGCCATCCGCGCGCAAGCCGAATTTGAACGTGAATTACTGCGCCGTGACTTCAAGATTCTGGAACTTTCCCTGACGCTGGCCTTTCGTGACGCGCTGGACCGCACACGCCAGAAAATGGATCAGGCGCTGGAGCGTATCAAGGACGATCTGACCGAAGAAGGCCTTAAAACCCTGCGCCGGGAAATGAGAGAGGCCATTATAGGCGCACAAAGTACCATGCGTGATGGCATGATTGTGCCGCTTTATACCTTTGGCAAATCCCGTGACGAGCGTATCGAGGCCTATGAGGACTGGTTCAACAAGCATTACGGCCTGTAATATCAGGCTGATTTTACCGCATTTTTGCTCTGCAACACGCCCAAAACTTGCCCTTGTATTAGCATTTACGTAATAATAAAGGCATGAGCCAATTACAAGGAACAACACAGCGCCTCTCCGAAGTTGCCTCTGCCCTGTTTCGCCTGGGCGGAATGCCGGAGCCGCACACCACCGTCGATCAGCGCAATGGCATGAAGCCCAAGGCCCCGATCCTGGCCGACATGCCCCTGAAACTGCAGGCCGTTATTCATCCGCAGGACGATATCCGCTTCCTGACCACGGAATACAAGGATACCGGCGAAATTTCGATCCGCGATTTTTCCTATACGGCGGATGAATTGCAGGACATCTTGCACGCGCTCTCGAAACAGGAGGGCGGCCACGCGCTGGAATGGAACAAACTTCAGGTCGAAATGGCCCTTTTAACCGCCGCACAATCCCCCGCCGCCGCCAAGGCCCTGATCGGCATGAATGACACCGGATGGGCGCAGAAGGTCGGGGGAGAGCAGGCAGATCCGGGCGAAGATGATGTTGCTCCCGCCATCGCGCCGTCTGTGTTGCAGTAATTTCTTATGATTTTAAAGCGCCGACACGCTTTCTCATAGCCTTCGGAGAAACGCGCTCGATTTTACTACCCGTTTTAATAACAAGATCAGTGCCGTAACGCTCTGCATCACGAATAGCAATCTCAATGGCACCCTTGAGAGCATTTTTGGGCTTTTTCTTTCCCGCCGGGACAGAGCCTGTCATAAAGTCAATGTTCATCTCTAGCCTCAATAACCTTCTCTACGAACCGCTGACATAGGTTCTCATTGTAACGAATAGCCGGCTCATTTCCCTGCCAAAAAGCGATTTCTTCTGGCGCCCCGGCAGTCGTATCATATATACGCATTATATCACAGATATTCTTATACGGCATCAACCAGTTCTTAAGACTCCGCCAATATCTCCGGCGCACATCCAAGGATGCCACATGATGGCCACCTTGAGCGACCCTGTTCTTGATGCGCTGTATGTTAACATTGATATCTGCGCTGAAAATATAATGCATTTCAATAATATAACCTGATTTATGAGCCTCTTTAAGCTTGGGAAACAATGTTCTGCCTGAAAGGGTGGTTTCGATAGCGAAATCTTCCTTCCGTTCAATAAAACCGGTCATTCGTTCAATAACAATACGCCCCGCAGAAATATGCTGATCTTGCGGATTAAACGGCGACAGGCCCTTGGCAATCTCGTCCGCGTTGATAAATTCCTTGATCTTGCGCTTTGGCAAAAGCAGCTTTGCCACCGTCGTTTTACCCGATCCGTTGGCACCAGCAAAGATGATAAGAATTGGATTTTTAGACATCGTTGTTGCGTTTAAGCATTCGCCATTTCAAACCAGTTTATATTCCCAAACCCCAGTGATGGGGCCGTAACAACATGAGATTGAACAGGATCTAATTTTTGCAGAGTTTTTCTATCTCGCTGAATAATATCAATAGGCTTCCATGATAAAGTAAAGCCCATCCCATCCTCATTATAACCAATAACATCTGATAATTCAGCGACAATTACAGGATCATCCCCACATTGTATTCTTCTATTGTTTATTCTTTCTGCTGCATATGATCTGAAACTATTATTATATTTTACGGCTTCGATCTGACCAGCCACGGCTAAAAACATCATATCATAAATATTTGTCAGAAAGTCGCAAACATAGCCGTCACTTTTTCTTCGAGAGAGCAGTCCAACAACACGAATATTCTTTATCCCGCTTCCACAATAAAATTCAGCAGTTATGATCCAAGCCTTCATCCTAACGCCCCTTCTTCCCCTTGGCCTTGCCCGCCTTCCACGCCTTGGCGGCGCGGGGGGTGGTGATGGTTCCGGTGAGGCCAAGATCAAGCGCTTCGAGCCTTTTGACCTCATCACGCAGACGCGCGGCTTCCTCGAATTCCAGATCGCTGGCGGCCTTGTGCATCTGATCGCGCATCTGGGCGATACGCTTTTGCAAGCTGGCCGGATTGTGCGCGAATGCGTCCTGATCATCCTCGCCCACCCCGCCATAGCCCACGCCCGCCGGAACGGTCACATGATCGGCGCGCTCGAACACGCTATCAAGGATGCTCTCGATATTCTTGCGTACGGTCTGAGGCGTGATGCCATTGGCGGCATTATAGGCTTCCTGTTTTTCGCGGCGGCGGGTGGTTTCATCAATGGCGTGCTGCATGGAGCCTGTCACGCTATCGGCGTATAAAATCGCCTTGCCATCCACGTTACGCGCCGCGCGGCCAATGGTCTGGATCAGCGAGGTGCGCGAGCGCAGGAATCCTTCCTTGTCCGCATCCAGAATCATCACGCGCATACATTCGGGGATATCCAGCCCCTCGCGCAGGAGGTTAATCCCCACCAGCACGTCAAACGCGCCGCGCCGCAAATCCTGCATGATCTCGATCCGCTCCAGCGTATCGACATCGGAATGGATATAGCGCACGGCGATATTATTTTCGCTCAAATATTCCGTGAGCGCCTCGGCCATTTTCTTGGTCAGCGTTGTCACCAGCAAACGCCCGCCCTTGGCGATCACATCCTTGGCCTCATGCATCAGATCATCGACCTGATTTTTGGTGGGCCGTATTTCCACGGGCGGATCGATAAGGCCCGTTGGACGCACAAGCTGCTCGGCGGAGATACCGCCCGATTGCTCAACCTCCCATTCACCCGGCGTGGCGGAAACATAGACTGTCTGTGGCCGGAAACGCTGCCATTCCTCGAATTTCAGCGGGCGGTTATCAACGGCGGCCGGCAGGCGAAACCCGTATTCGACCAGCGTGGATTTGCGCTTGTAGTCGCCGTTATACATCGCCCGCAATTGCGGGATCATGACGTGACTTTCATCCAGAACCATCAGCGCATCATCGGGCAGGTATTCGATCAGCGTGGGCGGCGGCTCGCCCGGCGCGCGGCCCGTTAGATAACGGGAATAATTCTCGATCCCCTGGCATACGCCTGTGGCCTCCAGCATCTCCAAATCGAATTGCGTGCGCTGGGAAAGGCGCTGGGCTTCCAATAGTTTCCCTTCCGCCTCGAAGGCCGCGACCTGAATTTTCAGATCTTTTTTGATCTGCTGGATGGCCTGCTGCATAGTCGGCCCCGGCGTGATGTAGTGCGAATTGGCAAAGATGCGGATCCCTTCCAGCCCTTCATATTTACTGCCCGTCAGCGGGTCGAATTCGGTGATGGTATCAACCTCATCCCCGAAGAGATCAATGCGCCAGGCGCGGTCTTCGAAGTGGGCGGGAAAGAGTTCAATGACATCCCCGCGCACCCGGAAATTCCCTCGCTCGAACGCGATATCATTGCGCTTGTATTGCAAAGCAATCAGCCGGCGGATCAGGTCCTGCCGGTCAAAACGGTCGCCTTTATTGATGTTAAAGGTCATGGCCGCGTAATCTTCCTTCGACCCGATGCCGTAAATACAAGACACCGAAGCCACGATTATGACATCTCGGCGCTCGAACAGCGCTCTGGTCGCGGCGTGACGCATCCGGTCGATCTGCTCGTTAATCGCAGAATCCTTCTCGATAAAGGTATCGGACCGCGGCACATAGGCTTCGGGCTGGTAGTAATCATAGTAAGAAACGAAGTATTCGACCGCGTTGTCGGGAAAAAAGCTTTTGAACTCGCCATAAAGTTGTGCCGCCAAAGTCTTGTTGGGTGCCAATATCAGGGCCGGGCGCTGCATGTCCTGAATGACATGGGCGATGGTAAAAGTCTTGCCCGAACCCGTCACGCCCAGCAATGTCTGGTCGGTCAGACCGGAACGTAAGCCTTCGCAGAGCTTGCGAATAGCTTCGGGCTGGTCCCCGGTGGGCGTAAAGTCGGAGACGATCTTCAAAACATCATTGCTCATGCGCCAGCCCTCCGCTTTATGTTTTCTGGGCCCCCGCCTGCGCGGGGGTGGCGCTTTTCTAACGGGCTTGCGCCCGCAAGTAAATCTGCCAGCTGGTCCCCGGTCGGCGTAATGTCGGAGACGATTTTAAGGTTTTGGGCATCCATGGCCATAGATATAGCGGAAAATGGCCCAAAAACAAATAACGCGGAGAAAGATCCCCGCGTTATTGATTGTCTGGTAAAAAAAAAGAAGAAATTACTTCTTCTTCGCTACTTTCTTCTTAGCAGCCAGTTTCACCGGCTTCTTAACAGCAGCAGCTTTCGTTGTTTTCTTCTTAGCAGCAGGCTTCTTAACAGCCGGCTTCTTAGCAGCAACCTTCTTCACAGCAGGCTTCTTAGCAGCGGCGGGCTTCGCAGCAGCTTTTTTAGCAGCAGGTTTCTTTGTTGCAGTCGTCTTCTTTGCTGCCGGTTTCTTAGCGGCAGGCTTTTTTGCAGTAGTAGCCATTTTAGTGCTCCCTTTTAGATGGATAACCAGAATTGGTTAGTGTGGTGTCTTCCAAGAACTCTTGAAAGTAATCCCATTGTATCCGTTTTTTTTTACTGAACAAAACATAAAATTACATTGGCAATTAATTTTTTTTTAACCTTGTCCGTGAAGGGCGCGGACAAGTTGAATTTTCATCAGGAAATCTGCGGTATTTCTACGCAAGATTTTTATTTTTTGGACAAAATTTTTTGCAGCATTTGTTGCAGAAATACATCGTTTTCACTGCTCAAGTAATCATCCGCCCTGCAAAATTTTTACCGGCGCAATCATTTTTGATTCCTTTTTCTCATCAAATGACGCTTGAAAACGCATTGTGATTTGTCCATGGTAAAACCATGACAACAGACATCACACAAGACATGGCCCATGCCTGCCGCACATGGGCATTCGAAGAAGCAAAAGCCGTTCTGAAACGCCTGATGGCGATCGGCAAGGGGCAGATCAAAGCGCCGGAGAAAGGCTATGTGCTTTTCGAGACCGGTTATGGCCCCTCAGGCCTGCCGCATATCGGCACATTCGGCGAGGTCTGCCGTACCAGCATGGTCATGAACGCCTTTCAGGCCCTGAGCGATATCCCCGTGAAGCTGGTCTGCTTTTCGGATGACATGGATGGCCTGCGGAAGGTTCCAACCAACGTCCCCAATCAGGAGATGCTGCAACAATTCATCGGCATGCCGCTGACCAAAGTGCCCGACCCGTTCGGCACGCATGACAGTTTTGGCCGCCATAACAACGCGCGCCTGCGGAGCTTTCTCGACCAGTTCGGGTTTGAGTATGAATTCAAGTCAGCAACCGATGCCTATACCAGCGGCGAGTTCGACAAGACGCTTTTGATGATGCTGGATCGCCACGAGGAAATTAAACAGGCCGTCCTTCCCATTCTGGGCGAGGAACGCGCCGCGACATATTCCCCCTTCCTGCCGGTCTCACCAAAAACAGGAAAGGTTCTTCAGGTTCCGGTTCTGGAAGTAAACCCGAAATCCGGCACGATTGTTTTTGAAGATGAGGATGGTTCCCGTCAGGAAGTCCCCGTCACCGGCGGCCACGTCAAGGCACAATGGCGCGCCGATTGGGCGCTGCGTTGGTTCGCGCTGGATGTTGATTATGAAATGGCCGGCAAGGATCTGGTTTCCTCCGCTGAAATTTCTGCAAAAATCGTCCAGATTTTAGGCGGCAGAGGCCCGGCCGGATTCCGTTATGAATTATTCCTCGATGAAAAAGGCGAGAAGATTTCCAAATCCAAAGGCAACGGACTTTCGATTGATGAATGGCTCACCTACGCCCCGCATGAGAG
Organism: Alphaproteobacteria bacterium; assembly: GCA_035911135.1. Classification (GTDB taxonomy): domain Bacteria; phylum Pseudomonadota; class Alphaproteobacteria; order Micavibrionales; family Micavibrionaceae; genus JAMHWD01. Next base: position 79,459 of record JAMHWD010000018.1, read on the forward strand.
CCTTGCCTATTATATGTATCAACGCCCGACCACGGCGAAGAAACTCTATTTCGATATCATCCCGAAGGCGCTGGATGAATACATTACATTTGTTGAGAAGCTGCCCGGCCAAGAGCCCGCGCAAAAACTCGAAAACCCGGCATGGTATATCCATGGCGGCGAAATCCCGGAAGGGCAGCAATCGCCTATATCTTTTGCGCTGCTCCTTAATCTGGTGAATGCCGCCAATACCGAAGATGCCGCAATTTTGTGGAAGTTCATCAAAAAAGCAGCGCCCGATGCCACGCCGGAAAACTCCCCCTTCCTTGACCGGCTTGTGGGATATGCGATCCGTTATTACAAGGATTTCGTCCTGCCTGAAAAGCAATACCGCGCCCCCGACGCCCGAGAGCGCGCCGCGCTGGAGAGCCTGGCAGATCGCCTGTCAGGCATGGCGTATAATTTCAGCGAAGAAGAATACATGACAGAAGTTTTTTCTGCTGGAAAAGATAACGGCTATGAGAAGGACGAACTGCGCGACTGGTTCAAGGCGATTTACGAGGTGGTATTTGGCCAGTCACAAGGTCCTCGATTTGGATCGTTTATCAAACTTTATGGTACCCGCGAAACAGAAGATCTTATTCACCAAGCGCTCATGCGAAAGGCGGCTTAGTTATTTTTTTGCGTCATCACACGCTTTATGCGTGTGATCCATGGATTACACGGACAAGCCGTGTAATGACGGGTTGGTTCTACCCTTGTAAAATTTCCGGATCAAATCCCAGACGCGGAAAATCAAATTTTCCGCCACCATCTGCATCACCTTTATTCAAGGCAATGCCCGGTGTCCACGATGTGGTGATGGCGCTCATATCCGGGCGCTCGCGCTCCTCCGGTATTTCAGTGACGCTGCCGATATGAATAAACCCGGCCACAATATCGCGCCCATCCAATCCCAGATAATCCTTGAACTCATTATTATAAGCATACCATTCCGTGAGCCAGTTCGCGCCGAACCCAGAAGCATTGGCCGCCAGCAGCAAATTCTGGCATACCGCCCCGGCGCTCAACATCTGCTCCCATAACGGATGCTTGCCACGCCGCGCCCGGTATATAACACCCACCACCAAAGGCGCTCTGGCAAATCTATTGGCTTCCGCTTCGATTTTATCGGCAGACGCATCCGGGTTATCGCGTTTGAAAATTTCCGCGATCTTCTCCCCCGCCCGGACACGCGCCGCGCCTTCAAAGGTCACAAAATAAAAAGGAACAGTGCGGCCATGATCGGGCACACGCGCCGCGGTTTTCAGAATTTTGTCCAGCGCCGCTTTATCCGGTCCCGGCGCGGCAAGATTTTTCACAGAGACGCTGCGCCGCGCCTCAAGATAGGAAAATGTCTCAAGGCTGGGCTTACCGGCAATCAAAGTCATAATGTCAGCTTTCTATTCTCAAGATGGGAACCTGTCCGCCGGCATTGGCGTTTAATGCGAACTGGCCGGGGCGCTCGGTGATTAATCTGTGCTGCCCATCGGCAAAAAGCAAGACGCTGGCGGTGGTAACATGGGGCTTGGCCTGAAAAAGTATTTCCGAAGCAATTTCCCGCACCGCGCCGATCCGGTCGGTGTTATTGACCAAAAAAGGAACGGGCTTGGCCGAGAGATTGCCAAGAATATTCAGATTGCATTTGGTTACGCCAATCTTGGCGGCCTCATCCAGCATGCGGCCAATCTGTTCTTCCGAACCGCGGGCTGTAAAACGTTCCGGCACGCCGTCAACCCCAAGAGAATTGGCAAATACAATAAGGCAATGCTCGTGCGCGGCCTCGCCCGATACAGGCGTTCTTTTGTAAAAATCCTTTACATGCGAAGAATTTACAGCGAAATATGCGCCGGGCCGATCCCAATCTTCAAAAATGCAAAAACCCATGTTAAGGTGCTCTCCGGCTTCCCCAATACATACCACCTGATAACCCAAGTGTAGAAAATGGCTAACAAACAAGCAACACCATCCCTTATCGAAAAAAGCCCGTCAGAACTTGCCGAGGCATTTGCCGAAGAAGTTAAGATTGTCTGGGAAAACGGTTTCATGGGCATCAATATCGGCAATATCCTCATTGCCGTGGCGATTTTTTTAGGATTTTTGCTGCTGCGCGGCCTGTTCAGCAAATATATCCTGACATGGGTTCATAACCGCGCCATCAAAAGCGCAACCAATACCGATGATTTGCTGGTGGATGCGCTGATCCCGCCCTTGCGCTTTGTACCGGTGATTATGGGATTATTTGCCGCCGGGCATTATCTGAATTTTTCCCATGACAGCACGGTTTATTACAGCTTTACGAACCTGATCCGCACGCTGATCGCCTTTACGATTTTCTGGGCGCTGCACCGCGGGATCATCCCCTTAAGCCATAAAACGAGCATCATAGAAAAAGTCCTGAACAAACCCATGGCGGAATGGATTTTCCGCTGCCTGAAATTTGTCATCATCTTTATTGGCGCGGCTGTTGTTCTGGATATCTGGGGCATTCAGGTCGGGCCTATTCTAGCCGGTCTGGGCTTATTCGGCGCAGCCGTGGCGCTGGGCGCGCAGGATCTGTTCAAAAACCTGATTGGCGGGCTGACCATTCTGGCCGAAAAACGCTTCCAGCCCGGTGATTATGTGCTGGTAGAGGGCGTGATCGAAGGCGTGGTCGAGGAAATCGGTTTTCGCTCCACCCGGATGCGCCGTCTCGACAAGGTTCCCGCGCATGTTCCCAATGCCCTGCTTTCCGATGCCGCGATCATGAATTTCACGCGCATGTCCCATCGCCGCATTTTCTGGAAAGTAGGCCTGCGTTACGATACAACAACCGAGCAACTGAGAATGATCAGCGACAAGGTTCTGGCCCATATCAAAGAAAGCAAGGACTTCGCCAAGGGGCATGGGCTGAATACATTTGTAGGGATTGATTCTTTCAGCTCCTCCTCCATCGATATCATGATTTACTGCTTCACAAGCACGACCGTGTGGGAAGATTTCCTGAAAATTAAAGAAGAACTGGCTTTCAAGCTGAAAACCATCGTCGAGGATGAATGCGGCGCTGATTTCGCTTATCCCACGCAGACGCTGCTTATAGAAAGCCTGCCCATGCCAGAACAAGGGCAGGCGGAAATCTTTAAACCGGAATCAGTCAAAAAGCCCGAAGGCCCGGCCGATCACATGTAATCCCAACCATTGGGTTCAACAGGATTGCTTTTGGCGGTGCTGATAACAGACTCAATTGTTGCTGGCGATACACCCAATGCGCTCAGGCTGGCGCTGTGTCTTTCTATGGCCGCCTTTTGCTCCGGCACGGAAAGTTTAACCTTGCTTTTTAATGGGAATGACGCAGCGCCCATAGCGCCGACCACGGCATAACTCATATCATCCTTTGGATATTCCATTGCAAATCCATGCACGGCATTGGAGAGATCTCTTGTTGCTTCACTGATCCTCTCGTTACGGTCCCATTCCGCAAACTTATCCTGGACTGCCTTGAAAACGCTTTTCAGCCATTGAGGTTTTTGCATTGTAATCTCCCTGAAATCTTAATTTGTTAAATTATACCACGCACGCTAGGAAAAATCCCTCTTCAGATCAAGAAAAAAGATGGGATAAAGATGATAACCCATTGTTTTTATTGTTTTAGAACACGCTAATATCCCTTAAAATACTCCCATGCATGCCCCCAAAGCCCAGCCCGCCAAGCAGATCGCCCTGCCGGATGTTCCCGTTTTATGCGTGAACGCGCGTGAAGCCGCCATCTTGAGCGCCGATGGCGAGATCGAGCGCCTCAGCCACGACCGCGCATGCATGATTCTGCAGAACAAACCCACACTCGTATGCCATGCGCCCTATACGCGCAGCCGGGCCGGAATCGACAAACTGCCCACTTATGATGTTCTGGAATTATTCGCCTTTGTGCATCCCGTGAAATTCTGCGTGCCCACCCCGGCGGGCCTATGCAAGGCGCTGGGGTTTGCGCCGCCCGATGATTTCGAGGATATGCCGCTGAAACTGATGGATTGCGCCCGCGCGCTCCTGTCCGATCTCGCGCTCGACCCTTACAAGGCCAAGGCCGACCCGGTAAAGATTGCCCGCGTGATGGGATTAAACGGCAAGGGCTGGAACTGGACGCCGTTCGTGCTGGCCGCTTTGGGCGAGAATTACGACCCGAAAGAACCCATTTTCGGCAAGGCGGATTTGAATGTCTGGAAGAATTTGCCCGAATGGGCGGAAGAAGCTCCCCCGCCTCCGGCCGGTCATGAAGGCGTTGCCGAAGAAGAAACAGCAGAGCGCCTGACAAGCCTGCTGGGCCATGGATCGGAACAACGCGCCGAACAAAAACAATATGCCGATACGATGCGCCATGCGTTTGATCCGGCTCAGCAATCCGGAGAGCCGCATATCGTGCTGGCCGAGGCCGGAACAGGCGTTGGAAAAACTCTGGGCTATCTGGCCCCGGCCAGTTTATGGGCCGAGAAGAACAAGGGCAGCGTCTGGATATCCACCTTTACCAAAAATCTCCAGCGCCAGATTGATCAGGAATTAACACGCCTTTATCCCGATAGCCTCATCAAGGATACACATGTCGCCATCCGAAAAGGGCGCGAGAATTATCTGTGCCTGTTGAACCTAGAAGAAATGCTGGGCGGGGCGGCGCTGGCGGCGCATGCCGATCACGCGATTGCCTCGGGATTAATGGCACGCTGGAGCGCGGCCAGCCGGGATGGCGATTTAAGCGGCGGCGATTTTCCGGGATGGCTCCCCGGCCTTGTCGGATATCGCTATACGCTGGCGCTTTCCGATCGGCGCGGTGAATGCATCTATTCGGCCTGCGATCATTATCATCGCTGCTTTGTTGAAAAATCTTCCCGCAAAGCCAAACACGCCCGCATCGTTGTGGCCAATCATGCGGTTGTGATGATCCAATCCGCGCTGGCCGCGCCAGAAGACGACATGCCATCGCGTTATATTTTCGATGAAGGCCACCACCTGTTCAGCGCCGCCGACAGCGCCTTTGCCGCGCATCTGACCGCGCAGGAAACCTATGATCTGCGCCGCTGGTTTTTAGGGGCGGAAGGCGGACAGAAAAGCCGCGCGCGCGGCATCAAGCGCCGCGCTGAAGACCTGATCTCATCTGACCCCGAAGGCCAGACCATGCTGGCGGCCATATTGCATGAAGCGCAAAGCCTGACCGGCGAAGGCTGGACCAAGCGCCTCAAGGATAATGCCCCGTTCGGCCCGTGCGAGACCTTTATTCACGGCGTAATGGAGCAGGTTTATGCCAGAGCCGAAGGGCGCGACGGCCCGTATTCGCTGGAGACCGATACAAAACCGCTGAATGATGATCTGGCGAAAAAGGCGGCCGTATTGGGCGCGGCGCTCAGCAAACTGCAAAAGCCCGTCATGGCGATGGCCAAGCATTTACGCGCAAAACTTGCCGCCGATACGGGCGAGATGGATTCCGATACACGCAGGCGATTGGACGCCGTATCATCATCACTGGAACGGCGCGGCGCGATGACGTTGAACGCATGGTGCGCGATGCTGGAGCAACTGACCAATACCCCGCAAGCACAAGGCGAATTTATCGACTGGTTCGGGATCGAGCGCATGGACGGCAAGGCCTATGATGCCGGGTATTATCGCCATTTCATCGACCCTATGAAACCTTTCGCGCAGGCCATTGCGCCGCATGTTCATGGCATCGGCATCACATCGGCAACCTTGCGCGATCATGGCGCAGAGGCCGAAGATAGCGGATGGATAGCCGCGCGGATGCAGACGGGCTTGCCGCATATGAACGGCGACATCACCGAAGCCGCCTTCCCCTCTCCCTTCGATTATAAAAACCAGTCGCGCGTCTTTATTATCAATGACGTGCGCAAGGATGACCTCGCCCAGGTTGCGGGGGCTTACAGGGCATTATTCCAGGCCAGCGGCGGCGGGGCGATCGGCCTCTTCACCGCCATATCGCGCCTGCGCGCGGTGCATGGAAAAATCGCCAGCGATCTGGAAGATCACGGGCTGAACCTGTATTCCCAGCATGTCGATGATATTGATGCCGGATCTCTGGTGGATATGTTCCGCGATGATGTGCATGCCTGTTTATTAGGAACGGATGCCATGCGCGACGGTGTGGATGTGCCGGGCGAGTCCTTGCGCTTGCTGGTTTTTGATCGCGTGCCATGGCCACGGCCCACAATTCTGCACAAATCGCGGCGCGAGGCCTTCGGCAAGAAACAATATGACGAGATGATCACCCGCATGAAACTCAAGCAAGCCTTTGGCCGCCTTGTGCGCCGGGCGGATGATAAAGGCGTGTTCGTGATGCTGGATTCCATGCTGCCCTCGCGTTTGCACTCGGCCTTTCCGCCGGATGTCGCGATTGTTAAATGCGGGCTGGCGCAGGCGGTTTCCGAAATCAAGGATTTCCTGAAATGACCATCCGCGCCTTTGAAACAGCTTTCACACCGCTGCAGGTTTTTAGCGCCTTAAGCCAGCGAACGGGATGCGTTTTTCTGGACAGCGCGCAAGATCATCACCCGATGAGCCGCTATTCGTATGTGATGGCCGATCCGATTTTAAGCGTCACGGCAAAAAACGGCGTTATTAAAATTGATGATACTATTGTCAGTGAGCCGGACATCTTCGCCCTGCTCCGGCGCGTGTTAAAAGATCACAACTGGAAAACCGATCTTCCCGAAAACCTGCCGCCCTTTACGGGCGGATTGGCCGGGTATTTCGGCTATGATCTGGGGCGCCAGCTTGAGCGCCTGCCTGAAATTGCCGCCGATAATCCGGCCCAGCCAGATCTTGTCATCGGACTTTACGATAAAATTTTTGCCTTTGATCATGAACAGAACAAGGGATGGTTTATCACCCATGGCGATACGCCGGAGAATGATTTCATCGATTTTCTGGGTCATGTCGCCGCGGCCGAAACTTTGGAAGAAAATCCGCAATTCGCACCGCTCTGGCGGGCAAATTTCAGTCGCGAGGATTACGAAGCCCAACTAGAAAAACTGATTGCATATATCTGCGCCGGAGATATTTTTCAGGCCAATCTGACTCAAAGATTCGAAGCGCCCGTGCCACAAGGCTTTAACCCGGCCGCGCATTACCTGAAATTGCGGCGCGTCAACGCCGCCCCCTTTGCCGGGTATATGGATGCCGGAAGCGTTCAATTATGCTCCGCCTCGCCGGAGCGATTTTTGACGGTCTCACAAAACGGCGATGTCGAGACCTGCCCCATCAAGGGCACGCGGCCCCATGGCAAAAATCCGGTCGAGGATGCCGCCATCCGCGCCGAACTGCTGGCCAGTGAGAAGGAACGCAGCGAAAATACGATGATTGTCGATCTGCTGCGGAATGATATTTCAAAATCCTGTACCGATGAAAGTGTCGATGTAACGGGGCTTTGTGAATTACAGACCTTTGCCAGCGTGCATCATCTGGTTTCCACGATCCGGGGGAAATTGCGCCCTGACAAGGATGCACTGGATCTATTGAAAGGCTGCTTCCCCGGCGGGTCGATTACCGGCGCACCGAAAATCCGCGCGATGGAAATCATTGAGGAGCTGGAACGGGGCCGCAGAGGGCCTTATTGCGGGGTGATGGGCACTATCGGTCATGACGGGGCGATGGATACCAATATCCTGATCCGCACGATTATATTTGAGGGCGGCAAGATGAGCTTTCAGGTCGGCGGCGGGATTGTCGCCGATTCCATTCCATCGGCAGAATATCAGGAAACGCTGGATAAGGCGGCTTCAATTTTCAGGAGTTTTGAGTAATCCTCGCCAAACACGCCTTGCGGTCAGGTTTGAAATCTTCCGCGATCCACCAGTTTTCAATCTCTGCCAAAATCTTGCCCATATCCGGCCCCGGTTTGATACCGCGTTCGATAAGGTCATTTCCGGTCAGCGGGAAATCGGGCACGTCCCAATTTTGAATAATCTCCAGCGCCTTGGGCGCGTATCCGTTCATCACACGGTCCTGCGCCAATTCAATCATCAAGGCCTGGGCCGTGATCGTGCGGCCGGATGTATAAACGGCACGGCGAACGGATTGATCATCGGACAAATCAGGCCCCGCCAGCACATCATGCAGATTTTCAAAATCGCGCAGAAACACCTTGGGAAACAGGAAAAATTTCTTGCCCATGGCGTGTATTTCTTTTTTCAAGCCCAGAAACACAAACAAGCGGGAATTGAGCGATATCAGCCCATAGCGCGACTGGAATTCGCAGAAATGCCGGAAGAAATCATTATGATCTTGCGAATGAAAAAATTCGCGCAAAATATTATTTTTAAACATCAATTCCAGAATATCAGGCGCGTTATCGCCGACCAGAATTTTGAATATCTCCTGCGTGATGCGCTCGCGCGAAAGATCGCCGATTTTATCTGCAGCCTCCCGGCAAGCCTTTAATGCCGCCTTGTCGGGATCGCCGGAACCATAACCGCCATGAAAGCGGAAATAGCGCAAAATCCGCAAATGATCCTCCGCCACGCGCTCTGCCGCCTTACCCACGAACCGGACTTTACGTGCCGCTAAATCGGCAATGCCCGAACCCAGCGGGTCATAGACATTCCCCTCGCTATCAGCCAGCAGCGTATTCATCGTAAAATCACGCCGCGCGGCATCTTCGGCCCAGTCATGGCTATAGGCCACAGTGGCCCGCCGTCCGTCAGTGCTGACATCCCGGCGCAAAGTGGTGATTTCAAACTGGCGATCCCCGCCGGGAAGAAGGGCCGTAATCGTTCCATGATCAATGCCCGTAGGGATGACGGTAAAACCAGCGGCCGTCAATTTTAAAGCTGCCACATCCGGTGCGAATTGCGTTGCGATATCAATATCTTCCACCGCGATATTCAAAAGTGCATTCCGCACGCAGCCACCCACAAACAGGCTTGCGCCCTCATCCGTATTCAATGCCGCCATTACGCGCTTGACGGGCTCCTCGCCCAGCCAGTCCTGCGGCCCCAGTTTTCGTGTTGAGGCGGGAAGATTTTCAAGGCTCATGCGGATTGCTCCTCATCCGGGACACCCAGAATTTGCAAGGCTCCTCGGCTGATAAATTCCGAACCGTATCGAAATGCCAGATCGTAATAAACATTGCGCCCCAGCCGCGCTTGCAGCCCGTCCCGCACATGCACATAGGGCAATGACCGCCCAAAAAATTCATTATGGCGCAGCTCAATGACATGATCCGGGCCTAATGGCACGCGCTCTTCCATGTTGGTGATAAAATCAACCGCCTCCCCGCCCATGTCTTCGGCGCGGATAATCAGGAATGGCACATCATCGACATCAACAGGGTATTTTTCATACGGCGTAGCCAGCCAGTACCGGCCATCTTCATCGATTTTCAGCGCCCGGTCGGCAAACAGCTTCGCCAGCGCATCACGGGTTATGGGCTGGCCGTCATGATACCAACGCCCATTATGATCAATGCGAAAATCCGCCCCTGGGGGCGTTTCTTCAGAATTGTGGATAGAGTGGATTTCGCCGGGCATAACCGCGCATTTCCTCTTTTGCAGAAACCTTCAAGGGCTTAAACTCGTTGGTATCTTACAAAGACCATCATTGCAAGGATACCATAGCCGTGACCTCAGCACATCATACGCTCAATTCATCCGCAACGGAAAAACGTTTTACCGATGCCTGCCAGAAAATCGACAAGGCACGGGATGAAATATCAAAAATGATCTTCGGGCAGGATAACGTCGTTGATCTGACGCTGACCAGCCTGCTTTGCGGCGGGCACGTCCTTCTGATCGGCGTGCCGGGACTGGCCAAAACCTTGCTGGTGGATACGATGGCCAAGGTGCTGGGGCTTGAATCGGGGCGCGTGCAATGTACGCCCGACCTGATGCCCGCCGATATTCTGGGCTCGGAAGTTTTAGAGGAAGACGAAAAAGGCAAGCGCAACTTTCGCTTCATCAAGGGGCCGATCTTCACGCAATTCCTGATGGCCGATGAAATCAACCGCGCCTCACCGCGCACGCAATCGGCGCTGCTCCAGGCGATGCAGGAAAAATTCGTAACCGTTGGCGGCAAATCCTATGAACTGCCGGAGCCTTTCCACGTCCTGGCCACACAAAACCCGATCGAGCAGGAAGGCACATACCCCCTGCCCGAAGCCCAGCTCGACCGCTTCCTGATGCAGATTGATGTCGATTACCCCGATGAGGATGCCGAGCGCCGCGTGCTGCTGGCGACCACCACCAACAAGGATACGAAAATCAAAGCCGCCATGGGCAAGAAGGATCTGCTGGAAATCCAGAGCCTCGTGCGCGACATGCCGATTGGCGATAAGGTCGTGGATGCGATTTTGCGTCTGGTCCGCAGCGCAAGGCCCGGCAAGGATGCCAGCGACATCGTGAATGAATATGTTACATGGGCGCCGGGTCCGCGCGGATCGCAAGGGCTTATGCTGGCCGTTCGTGCCAAGGCATTGATCGAGGAACGCAGCGCCCCATCGGTGGATGATGTGATTGATCTGGCCGAGCCAGTCCTGAAACACCGCATGGCGCTGAATTTCCGGGCACGGGCCAATGGCGTTGATGTGCGCTATGTTCTGCAATCGCTCTGCGCGGATTTATAAACAAACGGGAAATCATTCATGGCCGCGGCCGTTTCCAGATTGCTAGACCTTATCGGCGTGCGTAGCCGCGCCGAAGGGCTGGTGACATCCCTGCCCGCCCTGCATATGGAGGCCGACAAGGCCATGCGGTCGGTGTTGCTGGGCGATCACCGGCAGGGCCGCGCCGGGACGGGCGAAAAATTCTGGCAGTTCCGCGAATACACACAAGGCGACCGGCCGCAGGATATCGACTGGCGGCAATCGGGGAAATCGGACCGCATTTTCATCCGGCAGAAAGAATGGCAAACCGCGCAGAATTGCTTTTTCTGGTGTTCCTCAGGCGCGGGGATGAATTACGCCTCGGATGAGGCGCTTAATCCAAAAGGTGATGCCGGGCGGATTATATTAATGGCCCTTGCCGTTCTGATGACCCGCGCGGGCGAACATATCGGCGCTTACGGGGCCGCGCGCACCGGGCGCAGCAACGCGGCGCTGGATAGTCTGGGATTGCACATGCTGGATCTGCGCCTGGATGATGACCTGCCGCCCGATCACACGCGCCTGCCGCGCCACGCGCATTGTATTCTGGCGGGAGATTTCCTAAGCCCGCTGGAGGAAATCGAAGCACGCTTCAAAACCATCGCCGCGCAAAGCGAGAATGTTTTACTGCTGCAGGTTCTGGACCCGGCCGAAATAGAGTTGCCCTTTGAGGGCCGATGGATTTTCGAAGATATTGAAGCCTCTGACCGGCAGGAACGCATCGAAAATGTCGGCAGCATCCGGGACATATACCGCGAACGCATTGCCGCGCATATGCAAGGGCTGCAGGATATCTGCCGCAAGACCGGATGGGATTATGCCTTGCACCGCACCGATCACCCGATTGCCGAAACCCTGAACCATCTCTGGCAGGCCATCGCGCCCAAAGATATCAGGGGATAGGAAACAAGCATGCTCCCTTTTCTCGGCAATTTGATATTCACCAGTCCGCTGATCCTGATCGCGCTGGCCGGCTTGCCTGTGATCTGGTTCTTGCTGCGCGTGACCCCGCCGCCGCCGCAAGTGATCGCCTTCCCGGCGATACGGTTTCTTGAGGGCCTCGTGCCGGAAACACAAACCCCGTCCAAAACGCCATGGTGGATTTTGCTGCTGCGCCTTGTGATCGCCGCCTTGGTGATTATCGCGCTCTCCGGCCCGGTGCATAACCCGGCACAAGGCACGATCACCTCATCATCCCTGCGCCTGATTATCAGCAATGGCTGGAGCGCCGCGCAAAGCTGGAACACCCAGATCAACGCCGCCACCGATTTACTGGCCGAGGCCGCCCGTAATTCCCGCAGCATTACGCTTTACACAACCGCTCCCGCGCCCGGACAGGACAGGCCCGAACAATTTGGCCCCCTCCCCGCCGCTGACGCGCAGGCCATCCTCAAAGGCCTTGCCCCCCGCGCATGGAATGAAGACCTGAAATCCCTGCAAGATATGCTGGCCAATGATACGCAAAATGCCGATACCATATGGCTCTCGGACGGGCTGGAAAACGCAGGCGCTTCGGATCTGGTTGCCATGATTGCCGGCAAATCATCCCTCAAGATCCTGCGCCCCGACAATGCCGGATTGCCTGTGGCGATCGCGCCGCCTGAAACGGCATCGACCACGATGCAGGCCGATATCATATTCCCCGCGAGCATAAGCCCCGGCGTTCCCGTATCCATTCAGGCGCTGGCGCGTGACGGACGCATACTGGATAGCAAAAAAATCGGCAGCGTCACCGGCAAGAACCGCATCAGCGCAACCCTTGACGTGCCGGAAATGTTCCGCAACGAAGTCAGCCAGTTCCGTCTTGGCGGGCGGCGCGGCGCTGGCGCGGTCTATCTGCTGGATGATCGCTACCAAAAGCGCAGCGTAGGCGTCATGGCCCCGGCCGAAGACCCCAATGCCGCGCCGCTGGCCGAGGCGTCCTATTACATCCGCCGCGCGCTGGAGCCTTTTGCCGATCTGCATTTCGGGACGCTGGATGAGATTTTAAAATTCAAGCCATCCGTCATTATTTTGCCGGATATCGCCGTCATGCCGCCCGATACGCTGGAGACGATTGAAAAATATGTATCGGATGGCGGGATGCTGCTGCGCTTTGCCGGGCCGAACATGGCGGAGAACCGCGGCAATAATTATCTGCTGCCCGTGACCCTGCGCAGCGGCGGGCGCAATACCGATGGTTCAATGAGCTGGGAGAAGCCGCCCACCTTAAAACCCTTCCCGCCGGAAAGCCCGTTCTATGGCATCCCCGTCAGCGAGGATGTCACCATCCAGCAGCAAATTCTCGCCCAGCCATCGCAAGAACTGGCCGCGCGGACATGGGCAATGCTGGAAGATGGCACGCCGCTGATTACCGGTGTCGCGCAGGATAAAGGATTGCTGGTGCTGATCCATACCGCCGCCACGCCCGACTGGTCCGGTCTGCCGTTATCCGGGATGTTTGTGAATATCCTGCGCCGCCTCATCGCCGTATCCGGCAAACCCGATATCACGGGCCAGAACACGCAGGGCTATCTGGATCCCTTGATGGTATTGGATGGGTTCGGGATGCTGACCAAACCTGATTCCACCGTCAAGGCCATTGAAGCCGCGCCAGATAAAATACCCGCGATTACATCCTCGCACCCTCCCGGATTTTACGGGCGCGGGGGTTTGCAAGTCACGCTGAACACAGGCGATACCATCAAGAATCTCAAAGCCCTTGAAATTGTACCCAAGGGCGGGCGGCTCGAATTTTACGGCAAGCGCCATGAATTTCATCTTCAGCCCTATCTGCTTTATGCGGCGCTGCTGCTGTTGCTGGCTGATGGATTGCTCATGATCGCCATGTCCATGGCCGGGCGCAGATGGCGCGGGCGCTTCGCCGCAATCTCCCTGATCGCCCTTGCCGGATTAAGTCTCGCCGCCCCGGCTTACGCGCAAGGCACCAGCGAGAGCGATATCAAATATGCTGACGGGCTGTATCTGGCTTATATCAAAAGCGGCAATGCCGGCATTGATAATAACGCACAAGATGGTCTGGAAGGTCTGGCCAAGGCGCTGAGCCGCCGCACATCGGTCGAACCGGACGGCGTTGTCGGCCTTGATATCGAAAACGATTCCCTGTTGTTTTTTCCGCTGATTTTCTGGCCCGTGGCCGATGATGCCGAACCTCTATCGCCTGCGGCTACGGCAGCTGTGCAATTCTATCTCGATCATGGCGGCACGATTATTTTCGATACGCGGGGCAGATCAGGAAGCGTGCGCGATACCGAAGACCTGCGCCGCCTGATCGGCAATCTCAATATCCCCGCGCTGGAGCCCTTGCCGGATGATCATGTTTTAAAACGCTCATTTTATCTCTTTCACGATTATCCGGGCGAGAGCGCGGGAGAGACACTTTGGGTCGAAAGCACCAGCGTGGCCGGGCGCGACGGTGTTTCCTCCGTCATCATCACTTCGCATGACTGGGGATCGGCATGGGCGGGGGCGGAAACAGTTTCGCCGGGTCTTCGGTCCCAGCGCGCCTCGACGCGCCAGCAGGAAATGGCCGTTCGTTTTGGCGTGAATATCGTCATGTACGCCCTGACCGGCAATTACAAGGCCGATCAGGTTCATGTTCCGCACATCCTTGAACGTCTGGGGCAATAAGAATGAATTTATTGGAAACCAGCATCAGCATTCACTTCTCCCCGGCGCTGCCGCTGGAATGGATTATTGGCGCCGGCGCGTTTTATGCCTTGCTGGTGCTCTGGTCATTTTACCGCGGCAGGAAGGGCGCGTGGCTGCGCGCACTGGCCGGGATTGTCTTTATCACCGCGCTGATGGGCCCTTCATTACTGGAGGAAGACCGCAAGCCGGAGAAAGACACAGCGCTGGTGATCGTCGATAAAAGCCCATCCCAAAGGCTGGAGCGCCGCGATACGCGCACTGCCGATGCGCTGCTCTATCTGCGCGGGCAGCTGGACGGGCGGCAGGATCTGGATCTGCGCGTGATCGAAGCTCCCACCGATCCTGCCGTGATCAATGAAACGCTGATTTTCGAAGCCATTGAAAGCGCTTATGCCGATGTCCCGGCAGCGCGGCGCGCGGGCGTTATTATCCTGAGTGACGGGCAAATTCACGACATTCCCGCTGATGCGGCCAATGCCCGCAATTATGGCCCGGTTCATGTCCTGCTCAGCGGCACGAAGAATGAAAAAGACCGCCGCCTCGCCATTCTTGAGGCCCCCAGCTACGGCATTGTCGGCCAGAACGTCAGCGTTAAATACCGCATCGAAGATAACAATATCACCGCCCGCCAGCCAGTGCGCGTGACCATCCGCAAACAGGATCAGCAGGAAGTTACCACCGCCGTGATGCCCGGCGAGGATAACCGCATTGACCTCCCCATAGACCATGCGGGGCAGAATGTCTTTGAAATAAGCGTGGCCGGGGTTGATGGCGAAATCACAGCAGCCAATAACAGCGCCGCCTTGATGGTAAACGGCGTGCGGGACCGCCTGCGCGTGCTGCTGGTTTCCGGCCAGCCTCATGCGGGCGGGCGCATGTGGCGCGATCTTTTAACCTCGGACCCCAGCGTTGATCTGGTGCATTTTACGATTCTGCGCGAACCCAACAAGCTCGACATGACCCCGCAGAATGAACTCTCGCTGATCGCCTTCCCGTTTGAGGAATTATTCGAGATCAAACTTTATGATTTTGACCTGATCGTCTTTGACCGCTACCGCCTCAACCGCATCCTGCCCAGCCATTACTTTGACAATATCGTCAAATATGTCCGCGAAGGCGGCGCGTTGCTGGAGGCCAGCGGCCCGTCATTCACCACCGAGGAATCCATTTACTATACCTCGCTGATGGATATTCTGCCTGGCACGCCGGATGGCGAAATCATCAAAAAAGCTTTCGTGCCATCCTTAAGCGAATCCGGCCTGCAACACCCGGTCACAAGCTCCATCGTCTGGAACGGCATGAGCGCTGGAACAACCAAACCAAGCTGGGGCCCATGGCTGCGGCAAATCCCCTTAAAACGCGAAAGCGGCGAAGTGCTGATGAACGGGGCGGATGATTTCCCGCTGCTGATCCTTGACCGCGTGGATAAGGGGCGCGTTGCGCAAATCGCCAGCGATCATATCTGGCTCTGGTCGCGAGGCTATCAGGGCGGCGGGCCGCATGCTGATCTGCTGCGCCGGATCGTGCACTGGCTGATGAAAGAGCCGGAACTTGATGAACGCGCGCTGGATGTTCAGGTGCAGGGCATGACAATTACGCTCAAATCCCGCGACTATAAGGGCCAGAATACATCCGTCATCATGACAGGCCCCGATGGCAAGGCCAGCACCATCAAAATGGAAAAAGCGCCGGGCGGCATGTTGCAGGCGCAAGTGAAGGCCGAACAGATCGGCATTTACCGCTTCGAGGATACTTACGGCGAGATACGCTTTGGCGTGGTCGGCGATCTCAACCCGCCGGAACTGCAAAATGTCATCACATCGCCCCAGCCTCTCACCCCTATCATGACAGCATCGGGCGGCGGGGCGATATGGCTCTCGGAAAATGCTTCGCCGGAAATCCGGTCCTTGAGCGAAGGGCGATCCTCCTATGCCGGATCAAACTGGGTTGGCCTGCGCCGCAACCGCGAATACAGCGTACAGGGCGTGCGGCAAACGCCGCTGCTGCCGGATTGGGCGATGCTGGCGCTGCTGGCCGGAACGGTTATGATCGTATGGTGGTATGAAGGCCGCCGCCCGTGATATAGTAAAGACATAATGGATAATATCTTCACGCTGACAAAAAGCGCATCTCCCCTGCCGCTGGTGTATGACTCGCCCCATAGCGGCACGATCTACCCGGCGGATTTTCGCTATGCCTGCGCGTTTGCCGAACTGGAACGCGCCGAAGATAAATACGTCGATGATCTTTTCTCGGCTGCGCCAGACCACGGCGCATCATTTTTATGCGCGCATTTCCCGCGCAGCTATATTGATGTAAACCGCGATCATCTGGATATCGACACCGATTTGCTGGATGCGCCATGGCCCCTTGATACGCATGGCCCCATCAATCCCACGCCACGTTCCGATGCCGGGATCGGCCTGATCCGGCGGCTGGTGCGCCCCGGCCTGCCCGTCTATGCCGCCCCTTTGAGCGCAGATGAGATACAAGGGCGCATCACGCAATATTATCATCCCTACCATCAGACGCTTGAGGCCCTGATTAACGAGGCACATTATAATTTTGGCGTATCCTATCATATCAACTGCCATTCCATGCCGGCATCCAGTGCGCGGCCCCGCCAGCCTCTGGCATTGATCGGGCGCGAGGCCCGCATGGCTGATTTCGTGCTGGGCAATCGCGACGGACAGACCTGCGACCATGATTTCCTGCACGCCATCCGCAAATTCCTGAAAAATCTGGGCTATCACGTCACGGTGAATGACCCCTTCAAGGGCGTGGAGCTGGTGCGGCGCTATTCCAACCCCATGCGCGGCCGCCATTCAATCCAGATCGAGATCAACAAGTCACTGTATATGAATGAAATCACCGGCGAGAAAAACGCTCATTACGCCCGGCTTAAGGGTGATATCGAACGCCTGATGGCCTTTATTGCGGCTTACGCCGAAAGCACGCTGGTGGAACAGGCCGCCGACTGACCCGCTTCAAATGCGCCTTCAAAATTCCGCTGCAAGGCCGCATCAAGATCCGCCATGCTTGCCTTCACGCCCAGATCGGCAAGACTGGTCACGCCGTGTTCGGCAATCCCGCACGGCACGATCCCGGTAAAATGCGACAGATCCGGGTTCACATTAATGGCAATCCCGTGCAGCGTGACCCAGCGCTTGATCCGCACGCCAATCGCGGCAATTTTCTTTTCGCCTGAATCGGTAACAACCCAGATGCCCACACGGCCGCAGCGGCGCTCGCCCGCCACGCCAAACTCGGCCAGTGCGCGGATGATCCATTCCTCCAGCGCCCAGACATATTTCTTGATATCGGGGGCTTTCTGGCGGCGGCGCAGATCCAGCATCACATAAGCCACGCGCTGGCCGGGGCCATGATAGGTGTATTCCCCGCCGCGCCCCGCCTTATGCACCGGAAAACGCGGGTCCAGCATGTCACCGGCCTTGGCGCTGGTCCCGGCCGTATATAAAGGTGAATGCTCCAGCAGCCAGACACATTCCGGCGCTTGTCCTTCATAAATAGCCGCAGCCCGCCCATCCATGAAATCCAATGCCTCCGTGTAACTCACGGGGCCAGAGCTGTGCTTCCATTCCATTATTGTTGACATAACTAATATGCGCCTGTAATCTGCCTGACATGCCAAAAAAGCCAATATCACCGGAATACCAGCGGATTGCAAGAATTGCACGCAGTCCTGAATCCGCCGTGATCAAAACGGCCTATCGCCATAACGGCTTGCCTGAACCGCGCCTTATCCCCTATGACGACCTTGGCGAATGCACTATCGAGATCGGCATTACCATTGATGAGATTGAAAATCTGGTGGATGATATCGAGGAAAACGGCCTCTCCCTTGATGCAGGAAATTATTTTTTTGCCCATACCGGCCAGGCCGCGCGGTTGCTGCAAATCGGCCCGCGGGAATTGTTCCAGATTTACGGCTATGATTACGCCGAAATTCACCGGGTTTTTATGTACGAGGAAGATGACGGCGCCTTCATGGAAGATGATGAGGCCTGCGCTATTCTGATTGATCTGGCCGTGGAGCTGGACCAACGGCACAAGGAACTGCACGGCAAGCCGCGCGAAACCAACATCACCAGCATCTACCAGTATTTCCACGCCAAAAATCCATACGACTACAAGCCTGATCTTGAGCCTGACGCGCCGTAAGCGCCGCATGGGCACATTATGTCCTTCATTTTTTGATTTTGATTATACAAAGCCGCTGTGCTAGATATGATCTAATCAAATAATAAAAAAGAATAATGAAAAACAGGACCGGGATTTCACGATATTTCAAAGATATCGTTCGCATTGTCAAAGACCCTTCCGCGCCGCTGCACGGCATGGAAGCAAAAAGCCATTCCCATCATGCGCTTCATGAAAATCCAAGGCCGCGCGCGCCATTTGGATTAAAGGGCACAGCCTATATCCGCCAGATGAAAGAGCTGATGGGCGATATAAACAATCTGCATGACCGTATCCAGAAAAATGCCGAGCCTGACCCGCTGCTGGATATCGAGCTTTTGACGATGATTCACACCGCCAGCGATTATTTCCGCTGCGAGCCGGAAGAAATCGCCCGCGCCCATGGCGGCGATCTGGCGGAATGGAATGCGCGCTCCTCCAGGGGGCTGGCCTTCATGGCCCTGAAACAGGAAACGCGGATGCTGCGGGATATGCGGAACGAGCTTTCCGAGACGATTAACCGCTTTATCGGCCTGCCGCGCGAGCGCACGACAACGCTGGCCACCTATCTGGAAGACCACCATTACGACGCCCCCAGCCTGACTGCCGTCATGCTGCGCGATCCGGCGCTGCGCGATAAATTCTCCGCCAACCATGTGTATGAAACGCCATTGGAAAAAGATGCGCGCTATACCGGCCCCTATAGCCGGGATAATCATTTCGTGGATATCGCCGCCGAGATCAACAAGCTGGACAAACTGCTTGAACGGCTTGAGGACGAAGAAGACCCGCTGGAGAATGACGAGATGTTTCTGGCCGCCATGGATAACGCCTCGCATCTGCTACGTATTCACCCGGCCGAACTGTTTCGCATTTATGATGAGGATCTGGGCCAATCCCATGAACGCTATAAAAAGCAGGAACCCTTCATCAGTCCTGAAAAACAGGCCCTTATCCTTTACGACCTGATGGAGGAAATGGAACAGATCAAACAGGAACTTCTTGGCAATCCGCGCCGGAACAAGGACACCTATATATACGATCACGAACACATCAATCCGTATTGATGTTTGATCACTTTATTATTCATAAAAAATGAGCAATTTTTAACACGGGACAAAACGCCCCCTTGCGCCGCTCCTCAAGTTTTGTTATGCCTTTGGCCATCAATCTACCATAAAGATGAAACCAGGCTTGCGGCCGTGGCGGAACGGTAGACGCGCAGCGTTGAGGTCGCTGTGGGAGCAATCCCGTGGAGGTTCAAGTCCTCTCGGCCGCACCATCTGGATTTTCAAGAATCCCCATTCATAGTTATGGTATTTTGCATTGCAACATGCCTTACCTCTTGCGATTTTCAGGGCAGTTTGTTATTGCCTAGGCTTCGATAAAATCAATACGGAAATATTTCACAACATGGCCAAAGACAAAACACAGGACAAAGACGCCTTTCGTCAATCCGCACTCGATTACCATCAGTTTCCGCGCCCCGGCAAGATCGCCATCGTTCCGACCACGCCCATGGCCACGCAGCGCGACCTCGCGCTGGCCTATTCGCCCGGCGTTGCCGCCCCTTGCGAGGAGATCGAGAAAGATCCTCTGACCGCTTATGATTACACATCCAAGGGCAATCTGGTTGCCGTTATCTCGAACGGTACGGCCGTTCTGGGTCTTGGCGATATTGGCGCGCTGGCCTCCAAGCCGGTGATGGAAGGCAAAGCCGTCCTGTTCAAGAAATTCGCCGGCCTCGATTCCATTGATATCGAGCTGAACGAAAAAGACATCGACAAGCTGGTCGATGCCATCGCCATGATGGAGCCGACATTCGGCGGGATCAACCTTGAGGACTTCAAGGCCCCAGAATGCTTCGAGATCGAGCGCAAACTGCGCGAACGCATGAACATCCCCGTCTTCCACGACGACCAGCACGGCACGGCGATTATCGTCACGGCCGCGTTCAAGAACTGGATCGAATATTCGGGCCGCGACATCAAGAAAATCAAGCTGGTTGCCAATGGCGCGGGTGCTTCGGCGCTGGCGTGCTTGACGCTGCTGGTTGAGGCTGGCCTCAAGAAAGAAAACATCCTGGTCTGCGACCGTAACGGCGTGGTTTACGAGGGCCGTAACGAGGGCATGGACCCGGCGAAGGAAAAATTCGCCGTCAAAACCGACAAGCGCACACTGGAAGACGCCATCGAAGGCGCCGATGTGTTCCTGGGCCTCTCCGCTGCCAAGGCGCTGCCGCAGGCCTTTGTAAAGAAAATGGCTGCTGCCCCGCTGATTATGGCGCTGTCCAACCCGACGCCGGAAATCATGCCGGAAGAAGTCTATGAAGTGAAACCCGATGCGATTGTTTGCACAGGCCGATCCGATTACACGAATCAGGTGAATAACGTCCTTTGCTTCCCGTTCATCTTCCGCGGCGCGCTGGATGTTGGCGCGACCACAATCAACGAAGACATGAAAATGGCCTGCGTTGAGGCGATTGCGGCGCTGGCCCGCAAGGAAGCCACGCCCGAAGTTGCCGCCGTCTATAGCGACGAGCACCTGCAATTCGGCCCGTCCTATCTGATCCCCAAACCCTTTGACCCGCGTTTGATCGTGGATCTGCCGATTGCCGTTGCCAAGGCCGCCATGAAAAGCGGCGTTGCCACGCGGCCCATCAAGGATTTCGCGGAATATGAAATGAAGCTGCGTGAATATTTCATCCGCTCGCAGCTGGTCATGAGCCCTATCATGGCGCGCGCCAAGGAAAATCCCAAGCGCGTTGTCTATTCCGAAGGCGAAGAAGAAGCCGTTCTGCAGGCCGTTCAAGCGGTGCTGGATGATGGCCTGGCCAAGCCGATCGTCATTGGCCGCGCCAAAGTTGTCGAGACCCGCATCAAGCGCCTTGGCCTTCGCATGAAAATCGGTACGGATTTCGATATTATCGATCCGGAAGATGACCCCCGCTACCGCGAATACTGGGAACATTACCTCAGCCTGATGGACCGCAAGGGCGTAACGCCTGCCACGGCCCGTTACCGCGTCCGTACCAGCACAACCGTGATCGCCGCCCTGATGGTTCACCGCGGGGATGCCGATGCGCTGATCTGCGGCACAATCGGCCAGTATCACCGCCATCTGCGCCATATCAAGGACATTATCGGTCTGAAACCCGGCGTGGAAACACCGGCCGCGATGAATGCCCTGATCCTGCCGAAGGGGAATTACTTCTTCTGCGACACGCAGATCAACACCAACCCTACCGTCGCCCAGATTTCTGAAATGACCCTTCTGGCCGCCGAGGAAATCAAGCGTTTCGGCATCAAGCCGAAAGTGGCGCTGCTCTCGCATTCAAACTTCGGTTCGATCGAAAGCGAATCCTCGAACAAGATGCGGATGGCCTTTGCCGATATCCGCATGCGCGACCGCGAGCTGGAGATTGACGGCGAAATGCAGGCCGATGTGGCGCTGTCGGAGAAGATCCGCGCTGAAATCATGCCCAATTCGCGCCTGACCGGCGAGGCGAACCTGTTCATCATGCCCAATGTTGAATCGGCTAATATCGCCTTTAACATGCTCAAGGTTCTGGCTGATGGCATTACGATTGGTCCGCTGCTGCTGGGCGTTGCAAAACCCGCGCATATCCTCAACCCCGCCGTGACACCGCGCGGGATTGTGAACGCCACCGCCATTGCCGTGGTGGCCGCGCAGGTCGGCGAGCAGGACATGCAGGATGATTACACCCAGCGCAGCATCGTGCGTCATCTTTAAAAAACAACAGTCGTCATCCCCGACATTATCGAAGCTTGGCTGTAAGCCATAGCTGAGGTTATGAGCGGGGATCCGGCCTTTTTAATTTCCAGATCCCCGCTCCCAAGTCGCTCCAATCAGTCTTCGCTAACGCTACGACATGAAGAAGCGATCTAGGGTCGGGGATGACAGTGAACATCTGCGAAAACGCCCCTTGCCTTTACGGCTGGGGCGTTTATAGTTCGAGCATCCGTCAAAAACGTAATAAAAAGCAGGAGCATTACCCATGCTGATTTCCAAGGCATACGCCGCCGCAGCCGAAACAATTGCCGCCATCGAAGGCGATATCCCGCCCATGCCCGAAGCGGCCAGCGCGGGGGAGATGTTGTTCTCCAACCTGATGGTGGTGGGCGTTCTGGTTCTGCTGTTTTATGTGCTGCTGATCATGCCCCAGCAACGCCGCTTCAAGGAACACAGCAAGATGCTGAACGAGTTGAAAAAAGGCGACCCTGTCATCACCGGCGGCGGCCTGATCGGCAAGGTGGACAAGATTATCCCCGACCGCGACGAAGTTGTGATTGATCTGGGCGAGGTAAAAGTCACGGCGCTGCGTTCGACGATTCACCAGAAAGACGACCCGCGCCTGCGCGCCAAGCCGGCCAATGATGCCGCGAGCAAGGGCAAGGCGGATACAAAAGCCGAAACCAAAGACAAACAATAAACCAAGAACAATAACCAAAGGCATCGCGCCATGATTCATATCCCCCGCTGGAAAGCCGTCCTGATTATCCTGGCCTGCGTTCTGGGCATTCTCTACAGCCTGCCCAATGCGCTCTCGCCGGACAACCAGACCTTGCTGAAAAACCGCCTGCCCGGCTGGATGCCCACGCAAACGGTTAATCTTGGCCTTGATCTTCGCGGCGGCGCGCATTTGCTTTACGAGGTTGATCTCAACACGGTCTATAAGGAACGCGCTGATCTTCTGGTGCAGGATGCCCGCAGCGAATTGCGCGAGAAGAAAATCGGCTATAGCCGCATAGGCGCGGTTGAAAAAGGCCTGCGCGTTGTCTTGCGCGATGCTGCCCAGAAACAGGAAGCCTTGAGCACCCTGCGCGGCATCAACCCCAACCTGACCTTCACGGATGGCGCTGATGCGCTGACCATCGAGGCGGCGCTGAACGAGGCGGAAATCAAGATGGTTGCCGATCAGACCCTTTCGCAATCCATTGAAATTGTCCGCCGCCGCGTGGATGAAATCGGCACGACCGAACCCGTGATCGTGCGTCAGGGCGAAAACCGCATCCTGCTGCAGGTTCCCGGCGCCAATGCCGAAGATCTGAAACGTATCGTGGGCACAACCGCGAAGCTGACATTCCATCTGGTCGCCGAACCCGGCAACACCAGCCCCGGTGGAACACGCACGCTGCCCATGACCGATGAGCCGGGCCAGAGCCTTGCCATTGACCGCAAGGCCATGATCACCGGCGAGATGCTGGATAGCGCCGCGCCCGGTTTCGGCCAGAGCGGCGAAGCCATCGTGACCTTCCGCATGAATTCTGCCGGCGCGCGCCGCTTCTGCACGGTGAGCACCGAGCAAGTCGGCAAACCTTTTGCCATCGTGCTGGATGAGAAGATCATCAGCGCCCCCGTCATCCGCGAGCCTATCTGCGGCGGGTCTGGCCAGATTTCCGGAAGCTTCACAGTACAAAGCGCCAATGACCTTGCACTGCTGCTGCGGGCCGGCGCATTGCCTGCGCCGCTGAACGTGGTCGAAGAACGCACAGTCGGCCCCTCGCTGGGCGCGGACTCCATTGCATCCGGCGCGAAGGCCTGTTTCATGGCGCTGGTGTTTGTAGCGATTTTCTGCACGCTTTCCTACGGACTTTTCGGCATATTCGCAACAATCGGGATTGTGATGAACGTCACCATCCTGATGGCGATCATGTCGGTACTGCAGGCCACGCTGACCCTGCCCGGTATTGCCGGTATCGTCCTGACGATTGGACTGGCCGTGGATGGTAACGTTCTGGTGTTCGAGCGCATCAAGGAAGAACTGCGCGACGGGCGCAGCATCCTTTCGGCCATTGATGCCGGATACACAAGGGCGCGAACGACAATTACAGATTCAAACGCCACGTCCCTGATTGCGGCGCTGATCCTGTTTTCCTTTGGCACGGGCCCGATCAAGGGCTTTGCCGTGACCATGTGCATTGGCGTGGCGACGTCTTATTTCTGCGCGCTGATGCTGACACGCCTCATGGTCCTGACATGGTATAACTGGGCCAAACCCAAAGCTATCGCTGCATAAAAAGGCATAATGAGATGATTATCAAATTTCTCCAGCTCGTCCCCGCCAATACCAAGATTGATTTCTTCGGGCATCGTTATTACGCCTTCCTGACCAGCCTGATCATTCT
Organism: Alphaproteobacteria bacterium; assembly: GCA_035911135.1. GTDB lineage: Bacteria > Pseudomonadota > Alphaproteobacteria > Micavibrionales > Micavibrionaceae > JAMHWD01. The sequence continues at coordinate 104,092 of JAMHWD010000018.1, forward strand.
GGGCGGATCGGCGTTTTATCTGGCCACATCGGGCCTGAATTACGGCGTGGATTTCACGGGCGGTACGATCATGGAGGTTAAGCTCCCCGAACAACCCAATCTGGCGGATCTGCGCGATTCTCTCAATGATCTTGAACTGGGCGAGGTTTCCATTCAGGAATTCGGCGAAGCCGATACCCTTCTGATCCGCTTCAAGGAACAGCAAGGCGGGCCACAAGCCCAGACTGCCGCGATTGATAAAGTCCGCGCCAATCTTGATGAACGCTATCAGGGCGATGAAGACAGCCTTGTCGATTACCGCCGCACCGAATTTGTCGGCCCGCAAGTCGGCGAGGAACTGAAAATCGCCGGGGTTCTGGCTGTAATCGCCGCCATGGTCGGGATTATGGGCTATATCTGGGTTCGGTTCGAATGGCAGTACGGCGTGGGCGCGATGCTCGCGCTTATTCACGATGTGGTCGGGATTCTGGGCCTGTTTTCCATCACCCAGATGCATTTTGACCTCTCCACTGTTGCCGCGATTTTGCTGGTGGCGGGTTATTCCATTAACGAGAGCGTGATCATTTTCGACCGCGTGCGCGAGACCTTGCGTAAATACAAGAAAATGCTCATTCAGGATATCATCAACTATTCGATCAATTCGACCCTGCCCCGCACGCTCATGACCTCAGGCTCGACGCTGCTGGCGATTTTTGCGCTCTGGCTGTTCGGCGGCGAGGTCATTCGCGGATTTGTCTCGGCGCTGTTCCTCGGCATCCTGATCGGTACGCATTCTTCGTATTTCGTATCCTCGAACGCACTGTATTACCTCAAACTGCGCCCATCGCCGGATAACGCTGGCGACACCGCGCTGGCGACGAAAGCATAAAACCCGATGGACGTAACGCCCCTCGTCCGGCAAGGCAGCAAAATCATCCAAAGCTATGCGGATGGAAAATTCCGCATCAGCGGCGATATTTTCGAGGGCGGCGTGATCGTCACCGCGGAAACTGTGACCCCTTGGCACCCCCCCGCCAGCATCAAGGACCTTACCGAAGAGAACTTCATGACCCTCGCATCTTCCTTGCAGGGTTTTGATGTTTTGCTGATGGGGACGGGCAAAACCCTGTCCTTTCCTGAAACCGCCCTTCGCCTGGCGCTGAAATCAAAGAAAATCAATCTGGATTTCATGGACACAGGCGCGGCGTGCCGCACCTATAACGTTCTTATGGCCGAAGGACGGCGCGTAGCGGCCATTCTTATGCCGCTCTAATATATTAACGCGCGATTAACGTTTTTTCCGTATCATCTTTACTGTATGACGGAAAAATACATCGACCATAGCCCCTCGGCGCTTATCAACGAACAGGCCAATGTTCAGGCGCAAACCTTCCTGCAAAAACTGGGCTATGACATCAAGGCCGATGGCGATTGGGGCCCGGCAAGCCAGGCCGCCGCCGCCGACTGGCAGCGCATCAACAATTATTACAACCCCGCCGGCGAGATCACGGGCGATATTACCACGCGCCAGATGGCCGCGCTGGAGATGCAGGCGGCCGACCCTTCCATTTTCCAGCGCTTCAAGAATGCAGGCTTTTACGAGAATTTTGATACCAGCAGCTTTGATGATCTCGGCCCCGTCCGCTCGGCTGTATTGTTGCAGGCCGCCTCCCATATCGGCGTAACCGAAAGCGGGGTGATCCCCGGAACGGATGAAGGCAATAATGCCGGCGTGGATGTCGAGAATTATCTGGGCGAATACCACATGGAAAAAGGCAATGCATGGTGCGCGTCCTTCACCAGCTGGACCTTCGATCAGATTGAAAAATATGCCGGCGAGGGCAAAAACAGTTTCGTGGAGGGATCACCCAGCGTTAATTCCATGCTGGAAAATATTGAAGAAGCCGCACCCGATGCCATAAAAAGGCTGGATAAATACAAACCGCAGGGCGGCGATATTTTCATGATGATCCATCCCGATGGGACCGGACATGTCGGCATGGCCGCAGCCTCGCTGCAGGGCAATGGCATGACCGCCATGGTCACGATTGAGGGCAATTCCGGAGACTCTGTCCAGCCCAATGAACGGGCCGTCTATACGGACCCTGAAACCGGACGGAATTTTTTCATGGTCATTGATGCCGAAAATCCGGAAGCCTCCTATGTTGATTATGAAACAGAAATCGTCGTCATTGACGTGGAAGAACTGCCCGGTTTTGAGCGCATGCAAAATGCCTTCAACAGCTCGGCAGGCTTTGTGCCGACGGCACCGGCTGATCCCGGATTTTCGCCGGATATCGCCAAACTGGATACACTGACAACAGCCTTGGCCGCCTATGATCAGTTCAATCAGGATCAGGCCGCCGCCAACGCCCCGCAGGCCATGGACCCAAACATGGCCGTCCAGCCAGACACGCCGGGCATGACACGGTAATTAAAACAGGATAAATCAGGCCGCGATTTTCAGCGGGCCTTTTTCAAACAGCTCGGCCACATAATCCCAGTTGACGAGATTATCGACAAAAGCCTCCAGATATTTCTGGCGGGCATTGCGGTAATCAATGTAGTAGGAATGCTCCCACACATCACAACCCAGCAGCGGTGTTTTACCGGCAATCAGCGGGTTCTCGCCATTGGGCGTTTTCACAATCTCCAGCTTGCCGCTGGCATTATCCTGCGCCAGCCAGCACCAGCCCGAACCGAATTGCGTCATGCCCGCCTGCACGAATTTGCCGCGGAAATCATCAAACCCGCCCAGATCGCTTTCAATCTTTTTGGCCAGTGCGCCGGGCAATGATTTGCCGCCGCCCTTGGCTTTCATCCAGTTCCAGAAATGAATATGGTTGTAATGCTGGCCCAGCTGGTTAAAGAGGCCCGGATTATTCTTATGCGCCCAGACCATGGCTTCTTCGAGGCTGGCATTTTCCTTGCCTGTGCCCGCGATCAGCTCATTGCCTTTATCGACATAGGCCTTGTGATGCTTGTCATGGTGAAATTCCAGCGTCTCGGCGGACATATAAGGGGCGAGCGCGTCATACGCATAAGGAAGCGGGGGAAGTTCAAAAGCCATGATTTATATCTCCTTGCAGAATGTCTTTTTGTAATTTAGAGGTTAGGCTGCAATTATCAAGGATAAAGTACCCTGTAAATAATGGCCGCTCACTCTCTTTCCTACTGCGCGCAACTGGTCAAGGATCACGATCCCGACAGGTTTTTGCTAACGATGCTCATGCGGCCGGAGTTCCATGAGGATTTGCTGACCCTTTTTGCCTTTAATTATGAAATCGCCAAGACCCGCGAGGTCGTCAGTGAAACCATGCTGGGCCTCATGAGGCTTCAGTGGTGGCGAGAGCAGATCAAGGCCCTTTATGATGGCACGCCCGCACCGGAACATGAAATTCTCGAACCCCTTGCCGCGCTGATCAAAAAACGTAATCTGAGCAATTCCTATTTCGAGACCTTGATCTATGCCCGCGAATTTGATCTCGAAGGCGTGCTGCCTGCCAATATGGACGGGCTGATGAATTACTGCGATTTCACATCCTCGCCGCTGATGAGCCTTGTTCTGGAGGTCATGGGCGAGGATCCCGAAAGTGAATCCGTTCATCCGGCGGCACTGAATTACGCCGTCATGGGCATTTTACGGGCCGTCCCCTTTCACGCAAGGCAAAGGCGATGCTTCCTGCCCGAAGATGCCTTAAAATCAATCGGCCAGAATATCAATGGCGGTCTTTATGAGATGAAGCCTGCCGAGCGCTTGCCCGAAGTCATTGCCGAGATTGCGGGAGTATTCACTATCCGCCTCAAACCGCGCAATACCTATCTGAAGGCCGCGCATTTACTGGCCCGCCAGTATCACGGCCAGCTTAAAGGGCAGAAATTCAATGTTTTTTCGCCCAAACTACTGCTGCCACCGCCTTTTAAGGCATTGCGGCTCTGGCTGGGCTTAAAATTTTCATAAATATCGGCGTTTTAGCTGATAATTACCCAATTTTTGTTTATAATGGAATTGGGGTAGTAATTTATTCAAGGCAAAACATAGGGTTAGGGAAATAACTATGGTTGATGTCACCAAAATACCGGGCATAAATCCGGCTGGCGCGGCTGGAAGATCGCAAAATGCACCTGTGCGCGAGAACAGGTCCGAGGACATTGAAAATACGGAACGCGCACAACCTGAAGATGAAGTCAGCTTCTCGCCCGAAGCCCAGTCCTTGCAGGAGGCCGAGAATAACGCCCGCGAAATTCGTGAGTTTCTGCAGCGTTCGGAAGACTCGCTCTCCCCCGCCGGCAGCCTCATTGATTTTGAAGCCTAAGGCACTTTTTTCTCAATACTTCGTTTGCAAGAAAACCCCTCTCCCTGTAAAAGCATGGAGCAATGATTGATGATCTCAAAAACATAGCGCCCCCCGCAGAGGTGCAGGATCAGGACGATCTTTTTTACCTCACGGAAGATGAAATCCGCGAGGCTGCCGCCGCTTTGCGCGCGCAGGATGTCGATACGGTTCACTCGCTGATTGATGAGCTCAGCCCCGCCGATATTGCCGATCTGATCGGCAAGGTCGGTGATGAGGAGCGCCGCGAGCTTTTGCGTATGTATGCGCCCGTTCTGGACCCGGAAATGTTTGCCGAAATGGACCCGGAGCTGCGAACAAAGACGCTCTCGGACATGGATGCGGATGAGGTTGCCCGGATTATCTCGGCGCTGGATTCAGATGATGCGCTGGATCTGATTATCTATCTGGATAAGGATTTCCAGCGCGAGATCATCCGCAAGCTCTCCACCAAAACCCGCCTTGCCCTCGAAGAAGGCTTGAGCTTCCCGGAAGACAGCGCGGGCCGTCTAATGCAGCGCGAAGTCGTGGCCGTGCCCGAATTCTGGACCGTGGGCAAAACCCAGGATTACCTCAAGGCCGCGACAGATTCCCTGCCCGATGATTTCAACGATATCATCGTTGTTGATCCGTCATACCATGTTACGGGGCAGGTTCCGCTGCATCTTCTGCTCCGCGCGCCGCGCACGGAAAAGCTGGAGACGATCAAGAACGAGGACGCCCACCCCATCCCCGCAGATATGGACCAGGAAAAAGTCGCCGACGTTTTCCGCCGTGACAACATCCTTTCCGCGCCTGTGGTGGATGATAACGGGCGATTGCTGGGCGTTATCACGATTGACGATATTGTCGATGTTATCGACGAAGAGGCACAGGAAGACTTTCTGAAAATGGCCGGGGTCGATCAGGGCGATATGTACCGCGCCGTTATCTCCACCACGGGGATGCGTTTTCGCTGGCTGTTTATCAATCTGCTGACCGCTATTTTAGCCTCGGCAGTGATTTCATTTTTCGATGCCACGATCGAGGAAATCGTTGCATTGGCCGTTCTGATGCCGATTGTCGCCTCGATGGGCGGCAATGCGGGTACACAATCCCTGACCATTGCTGTGCGCGCGCTGGCCATGCGAAAACTCAGCGGCACGAATGCATGGAGATTAATCGGCAAGGAAACCATTGTCGGCCTGCTGAACGGTATTCTCTTTGCCGTGATTGCCGGAATCATGACGGCGTTTTGCTTCACCAGCCCCGTTCTGGGATTTGTCATTGCTGCGGCCATGGTTATCAATCTGATCGTTGCCGGATTATTCGGCGCCGGCATTCCCATTATCCTCAACCGTATGGGCGCTGACCCTGCCGTGGCCTCAGCCGTGTTCCTGACCACAATCACCGACATTGTCGGCTTTCTGGCCTTTTTAGGTCTCGCAAGCTTGTTATTGACCTGAAACCCTGCTATTCCTGATGTCATAAAAATAATGACATAAAAAATAATATTTCAGGGAGAGATACATCATGACCAATCGCCGTTCACTGGCCGCTCTGGCCGCTGTTGCGTTTTTGACATCCGGCTGCTTCGAAGAAGAAACAAAACCCGGTAACGATAATGCCGCCGCCCCGGCAACAACCCCGGCCCAGACATCCTCATCAAAACCTCTGGTGACCCCGGTTCCTGATGCGTTTGTGCTGGACCTCAAAGGCATTGAACTGAACCGTGATGGCAAGAATTTTACAGTCGATGCCACCGCCTATTGCGCCACAATTGATGATAAATACAATCCATCCCGCAGCGATCAGGTCGCGGCCTATACCGAGGCATGCCGCAAGATTACACAAAGATCCCTGCAATTGCGCGCCTGTTCGCGCGAATGGTTTATCGCCTCAATCCCTACCGACAACCCGGCCATCCGGGCAGCCGGTAAAAAGATGGATGCCGCCGATGTTCCGGCAAGCTGGCTCTTCCCTATCGATGAGCTGCGCCGCGCGGCCCAGAACCATGACACCCTGACCGTTCATGCCATCAGCGATCTGGAAGCCGCCGGCAATATCACCGACCGGCCGCTGGCTTGCCCGGCTGAACCGGATAGTCCATAAGCTTATCACGCCGCCGCGCTGTGCCGGCTTTCCAGCAGAACGGCGGCAATCTTCTCCTCCAGCACCTTACGCAAGACCGGCTTGCGGATTACCGCCTTGATGGCCGGATGCGCGTTCATCATGTCCTGCAGGCTTTCCTGTGCATAGCCTGAAAGCAAAATAAAAGGCATATCGGCATCCAAAAGATGCGCCTGACATATCATCTCCAGCCCTGTCATCTTGGGCATATTGTGATCGGTCAGGACCAGGTCAAAATCACGTCCGCGCTCTTGTAACAGCATCAAGGCATCGAGCCCCGTGCCACAAATCTCCACGCTGTATCCGCTACGCACCAGCATGCTTTTGGTAATTTCGCGTACCTCATCCTGATCCTCGACCAGCAAAATCCGCCCGCCATGAGAGACAACCGGCCCGTCTTGCTGCAATACATGCTCTGCCGGCCTGGCCTTGCTGGCCGGGAAAAATATCTGAAAGCTTGTGCCGCCGCCCAGAATACTCTCGACAATCAAAGCCCCGTGATGCGAGCTGACCACGCCATGCACCGTCGCCAGCCCTAACCCCGTTCCCTTATCGACAGGCTTGGTGGTAAAGAATGGTTCGAACATCTGCTCCATGATCGCCTTGCTGATGCCTGATCCCGTATCCGAGACACACAGGCAGAAATAATCATGATCCTTTGCAATTTCACCCAGATATAAAGCTGTATGAAGGGGCGTAATTTCTTTGATCTTGATGGGCGGGGTTTGCGATCCATCAGGCAAATCCTTACGCAGCGCAAGATCCTCAAAATCATCCTGCCCCGGCAGGACATGCTTTAATGTCACAAGCAATGCCCCATGATCATCGCTCATCGCGTCCTTGGCATTGACGCATAAATTCATGACAACTTGTGCGATCTGGGTTGGATTGCCATCGACACAGGCATATCCTTCGGCAATATCCGTCGTGATTTCAATCGTGCGGGGAAGGCTGGCATTGACCATCGAGAGACATTCCAGCACAGGCTCGCGCAGATCCATGGCTTCCCTTGTGCCCTGCTTCTGACGGGAGAATGCCAGCATCTGATCCACCAGCGTTTTGGCTTGCTGCCCGGCCTTGAGGATATTATCGGCGTATTTATGACCAGAGCCTTCCTTGGAAAGATCCTCTTTCAAAAATTCGGCATAGCCCGACATAGCGGCCAGAATATTATTAAAGTCATGCGCGATACCGCCGGCCAGCCTTCCAATCGCCTCCATTTTCTGCGCCTGAAAAAATTGCTGCTCCAGCTGCTGCTTCTCCGCATCCATTTTTTTCTGATGCGAAATATCTCGCGCCGTGCCGATCATGCTGCCATCGGGCAGGAGCGTGAGGGAGAGCTCGGCATGTATCAAGCCGCCGCCTTTGCGAACCACTGCCGATGTACCGCGCCAATATCCATGCTCGCGCAAAAGCGGCAGAACATATTCCTCAATCTCGATCCGGCCGTTTTCAGTATAAAGCTGGGTCCAGGGCGCACCGAGATAACGCGCAATTTCCTCCTGCCCCAGCCCATGAAGCCTTTGCAGGGCGGAATTGATATAGACCAGATTGCCTTGCGGATCGGCGATCCCGATCCCGTCCCCTGCGGCCTCAATCGCGGCCATCCTGTTCTTCAGCGTAGCCAGCGCTTTGTCTTTTTCGGCATTGATACGCTTGATATTTTCCATCTGCGTGACATAGATAATGAGTATGCCCATCAGGAACATACCCTCGATCATCACCAGCCACGCAAAAATAGCCTCGCCTTTTTCTTCTGAAAATTCATCCAGAACAAGATGCGTAATCGCCAGCACCAGCAACACACAGCTCACGAGAAACCAGATCCGGCTGAGGCTGTCTTTTATAAAATTCATGTGATTATTGCCTGCGCGAATTTAAAGACCAAAATCTAGCGATATCCCAACTCAAGCGCCTTGAGCGCTGCTTGCGTGCGGTTCTGAACGCCCAGCTTGCGGCATATGCCGCGCACATGAAGCTTGACCGTGACAACCTGCAGCGAGAGATCGCGTGCGATTTCCTTATTCGATGCGCCTTTGACGAGAAAGCCCAGAACATCCTTTTCCCGGGGCGTCAGCCCAGCTTCGTTACTGCCCGGAATAGTGAAATTTTCAATCAGTTCATCCTCGCCGTCAAAACGGTCTGGCCGCGCATAGGTTTGCGGGTGGTGCGAGGGCATGATATCGGCCCCCTTGTGATCCAGCGGCATATAGCGCTGGCCCGACAAGACGACCTGAATGGCCTGCACCATGGCCTTGCCGGACATGGTTTTGGGGAAATACGCCTCAACGCCCATCTCCATGGCTTTGCGGACATCCTCATCATCCGCCAGACCGGAAATAAGGGCGACATTCTGATCGGGAAAGCCTTCCAAAATCCATTCCAACCCGTCCATGCCCTTCATACCCGGCATGTGCAGATCCAGCATGATAAGATCGAAATCCTCATCCTTTTCCATGATATCGAAAGCTTCAAAGAAATCCCGCGCCAGAACAACATCGGCCGCAGGAATGGCGCGCTGGACATATTCCATCAAAGCATCGCGGAAAAGCGTATGGTCATCGGCCAGTAAAAGTCTCATAACTTCCTCTACAGGCATGAACTATAATGTTTCATAGCTACAACCTTAGCATGAAACAATTAAAATTAAATATAACATTACAATATCAGTATAATATTCGCGCGTTACAGCAGTGTTACCACTGTATGCAGTTTATAAAAAAACTTCCAGAACTTTGCCTTTATTGCATTTTTCTTAAATTATTAGGCATCGCTAAACTAATCGTCGTCGGGGGATTATTCTGCATGTTCTTCAAACGCAGGCGATACACATACGTGCCTTCAACAACGCGCTGGACGTAATTGCGCGTTTCATAAATCGGGATCAGCTCGATCCAGTCAATGATATCAACCTGCCCTTCGCGCGGATCGCCAAATTCCACCAGCCATCTATCCACACGCCCCGGCCCCGCGTTATACGCGGCAATGGCCAGCGGATACGCGCCCTGATATTTGTCCAGCAAACGTTTCAAAAACGCGCTGCCCAGACGGATATTATGTTCGGGCCTTGAAGTCAGCCATGCGGTGGAATGATTAACGCCGATTTTTCGGGCGGTTTCCTGCGCGGTTGTCGGCAAAAGCTGCATGAGACCCAGCGCGCCGGCCGGGCTTCGCGCGTCCGGATCAAACATGCTTTCCTGACGGATCAGCGCATGGATCAAGGCCTTCTCCAGCCCCGCGCCATGGATAGTCCCTTGGATCAGCGGATAGGCCTGCGCGGTGAGGAACATGCCCTTGGTCGAGGCCTTTTTCGCAATGCTGATCGCATCGTAATAACGCTCCATATCCGAAGCCAGCTCCGCGCCATATAAATAGGCCTTGGGCGTTTCTTCAGATTCCACAAAGGCCTTGATAAAGGCGCTGGTCTCAGCTTTCATGCCGGCGGCATTAAACAAACGCGCCGCGCGTATCAGTTCATTGGCGCGAAATTTTGCAAAATCCTCATCCGTGAGTTTTGGCGGGGCGGCGCTTAAAGACTCGCCGCTCATCGAAAGCTCGGCCGCTGCCAACTGGCCATAATAGGAAGACTGGAAACGCGCCGCCTCACGGAACCATCGGGCGGCCGCATTCTGATCGCCAATAACCTGCGCGGCGCGCGCCGCCCAATAAGCGGCCCGCGAAATGCTGATCGGCGTTTTGACATTCATATGCATGTTCTGAAACCGCGTGAAGGCCGCGCGCGGGTCTTTCATGAACCGCAAGCCCAGCCACCCGGCCAGCCATTCCGCATCGGCATATTCCGATCCGCCCGCGCTCAGACCATGAGACGATGCCAGCGAATAAGCGGTCTTGTAGTTCTTTTCCTCCAGCATCCGGCGGATCAGGATATTACGTTCCTTCCACCAGCCATCGGGATTTTGGATATGGCCGCTATCGGGCTGGCGGCTTAATATCTCGATGGCCGCCGTGTTCATATCGTTCTTGCGCCGCCAGCGCAGGCGTTCAAACAGCAATCCCGGATCATTCTGCAATTTTGCCGGAACCTGACGGATCAGCCCCTCGACATTGCCGGCATCCTGCGCCAGACCAATTCGCGCCTGCGCCAGTTGCGGATAACCTTGCTGAAGAACTTCGGCAATACCAAGGGCGCTGTCGTAATTCCCCTCCAGCAGCAGCATATCAAGGCGTTTGTGATGGGCTGCGGTATTGATATAACGGTTATATTTGCGGAACAGATCACGCTGATATTCCCACGCCAGCGGCGTTGTGGCCCACCATTCCGCCAAAAATTCCCGCGCCTTGGGGATCTGGCCGCTGGTGATCAGGGCATTGAGATATAAATCAACGCCGCGCGCCGTTTTGGGTTTGTAATCATTGAACCAGGCAATCACGCTGGAAGCGGCCATATCGGCGGGCATGGTTTTTTCAACCTTCTCCTCCAGCTTGCCGATACGCGGCCAGTCAGGATTGCCCCGCACGAACTGCGTGAGCTGGGTGAAATTGCCGCCCTCATCGCCATGGCTGAACATCATCCAGAAAAATATCTTGGCTGTGAGCGGATCTTTCGCGCTGGCGGCATAACTTCTGGCATCCGACCATGCACCGCGATCTAATGCTTTGAGCGCCTGAATGGCCTTGGTTTCCAGCGCGGGGGGGGAATTGGCGCTTAGATGCGATGCCGGAAAGGCGCAAAACGCCAGAAAAACGGCGCTCCCCGCCAAGAAAAGCCTTGCCTTGCCCTTGTCTTGCGGCCCATATATCATATCTCGTAACAACCTGAATTTTGAAAAACCGGAATTATCATGTTTAAAGGCTCTATCCCCGCCCTCATCACCCCGTTCAAGAACGGCGAAATCGACTGGCCCGCATTCGATTCGTTTGTGGAATGGCAGATTGAAAAAGGATCGCATGCTTTGGTCCCTTGCGGCACGACGGGCGAGTCGCCCACTTTGTCTCATGAAGAACATATGGACATTATAAAGCGCTGCGTCGCGATTACCAAGGGAAGAGTGCCCGTAATCGCCGGAAGCGGATCAAATTCCACGCGCGAGGCCATCAGCCTCACCCAGCACGCGCAAGAAGTCGGCGCCGATGCCGCGCTTGTGGTCACGCCCTATTACAACAAGCCCACGCAGGCCGGATTGGTCGAACATTACACCCAGATCGCCAAGGCGGTATCGCTGCCGATCGTCATTTATAATATTCCGGGGCGCTGCATTATCGACATGACCACCGCGACCATGGCCGAACTGGCCAAGCTTCCCAATATCGTCGGCGTGAAGGATGCGACCAATGATCTGGCCCGCCCACTGGAAGTTTCCCAGTTGATTGGCCCTGATTTCTGCCAGCTTAGCGGCGAAGATGCCACCGCCAGCGCGTTTCTGGCGCAGGGCGGGCATGGCTGCATTTCGGTGGTGGCCAATATCGCACCTTATGAATCGGCGCAGATGCACGAGGCTTGGGCCAAAGGCGATCTGGCGACATTTGCGAAAATGCGCGATCTGCTGGCGCCGCTTTCCAAGGCGCTGTTCTGTGAAAGCTCTCCCGCGCCGGTCAAATATGCGGCCTCGGTTCTGGGCCTCTCGCGTGATGAGGTGCGCCTGCCCCTGCTCCCGGCCAGTGAAAAGGCGCGGCAGGCCATTGATGCCGCCATGGCGCATGCGAAATTGAAACCCGCCGCGGAACGCCGCGTCGCATAAAATCGTTTACGGGCGGTCATGGCCAAGAAAAAAGAGAAAAAATCCGGCCTGCTTTCCGTCAACGTCACTGTTGCCGATAACCGCAAGGCGTTTTTTGATTACCACATCGAGGAAAAATTCGAGGCCGGCATCATGCTCGCCGGGACGGAAGTCAAATCGCTGCGCATGGGGCAATGCTCGCTGAAAGAATCCCATGTCGGACCGCATCAGGGCGGCATTTATCTGATCAATTGCCACATCCCCGAATACGCGCAGGCCGGGCCGCATCTCCAGCACGAACCCAAACGCATGCGCCAGTTGCTGCTCAAGAAAAAAGAAAGCGATAAATTGCTGGGCGCGTCTTTGCGCGATGGCTATACCATCGTGCCTCTGCGCCTTTATTTCAATGACAAGGGCCGGGCCAAACTTGAAATAGCGCTGGCCAAGGGCAAGAAACTGCATGACAAGCGCGACTCCCAGAAGGAGCGCGACTGGAACCGCGACAAGGGGCGGCTGATGCGGGATAAGGGTTAAAGCCTGCCTGCCAACACATCATGATAAAAACAAAAAAAGGCAAGGCGGGAGCACTAATCCCATACCTTGCCTTTTTCCTTATTCCGGGCGGAAGGGACACCACACCCCTTCGCGTAATCCGGGTAATTCCTTATACTTCTCAAAAATTCCCCCTCACCCTTTCCCTCTCCCCGCGGGGGAGAGGGGGATAAAGAGGCGGGCGCCTTAAGCCGCTGATTTCTTGCCTTTTGGCGCGGGCGCCGCTGCCTCGGCGATCAGGGATTCCGCCCCGCCTTCCTCGGCCTCGCGCGCTTCGGTTTCATTTTCCGGGCCTGTCAGCATGGCCCCTGCCACCACACCGGCATTGGTGCGGATCTGGGATTCCAGCTTGCGGGCGATTTCCGGGTTATCGCGCATGAACTGCTTGGCATTTTCGCGGCCCTGACCGACGCGCTGGCCATCATAGGAGAACCACGCGCCGGATTTTTCGACCAGATTCCCGGCCACGCCCAGATCAATCAGCTCACCCATCTTGGAAACACCCTCGCCATACATGATATCAAATTCAATCTGGCGGAACGGGGGGGCCATCTTGTTTTTAACGACCTTGACGCGCGTCTGGTTGCCCACGACATCCTCGCGGTCTTTAATAGATCCAATGCGGCGGATATCAAGACGCACCGAGGCATAGAATTTCAAGGCATTCCCGCCCGTCGTGGTTTCAGGAGAGCCGAACATCACGCCGATTTTCATGCGGATCTGGTTGATAAAAATAACGACCGTATTGGATTTGGAAATCGAGCCTGTGATCTTACGCAAAGCTTGCGACATCAAACGCGCCTGCAGGCCGACATGGGAATCGCCCATCTCCCCTTCCAGTTCCGCGCGGGGCACAAGGGCAGCGACCGAGTCAATCACCAGAACATCCACCGCGCCAGAACGCACAAGCGTATCGGCAATCTCCAGCGCCTGCTCCCCGGCATCGGGCTGGGAGATCAGGAGATTATCAACATCCACGCCCAGCTTCTTGGCATAGGATGGATCCAGCGCGTGTTCGGCATCAATAATGGCGCATGTGCCGCCGGCTTTTTGCGCCTCGGCAATCACATGCAGCGCCAGTGTCGTTTTACCGGAGCTTTCCGGCCCGTAAATTTCGGTGATACGCCCGCGCGGCAAGCCGCCAATACCAAGGCCGATATCAAGCCCCAGCGATCCGGTTGAAACCGTACCGATCCCTTCATGAAGCTTGCCATCGCTGGTGAGCTTCATAATCGAGCCCTTGCCGAAGGCGCGTTCAATCTGCTGCAAGGCGGCATCAAGGGCTTTTTGTTTTTCAGGGCTGGCTTTGTTCTGCATAGCTTCGCTCGCTTTCAAGGCTGTGACACTCATGGGATTTCCTCTCTTTTGTCGCAAATCGGCTGCGCTTTGACAATCGCCGCGCCCCGCAAATCATGATCTTATACACAATAGAATGTACCCATTTTGTTCCCGCGTCAACACAAAAAGAGAACAAAATAAGAACTTTTTATTATGCAGCGTTTTCAATAGGTTGAGAGAATTTTGAACGGATTTTTGCGAAAATTCGGCCATCCAGAATGAAGAAACAAAGGGCGATAAAAACAACGCCTGCGATATGCTGGGGCAGCAAATGTTCGCCCAGAAAACCTATCCCGAATCCTGTGGCACTGACCGGGACCAAAAACGTCACCAGCGTCGTATTCGTGCCGCCGTTTTTGGCAATAAACCAGAAATAGGCAATATAGGCCAATGTGCTGGAAAGCAGCGCCAGCGCCAGAATCGCCAGCGCGGCCTCCATGGGCGGTGCGCCAATCGTCCAGGGCTGCTCGAACACCAGCGCCAGCGGCACCAGCACCAGCGTCGAGATCGTCAGCTGGCTGGAGGCGATCATGACAGGCCGGCTGCCAAACCGCGCGAATCGCCGCGCATATATAGAGGAATACGCATAGGATACCGCCGCCGCCAGAGGCGCCAGATGCGCCAGCGCCTCGGCATCCATCCCGCCATGCATATCGGGCGCGATAATCACGACAACCCCGGTAAACCCGCAGAGTAACGCCATCACCTTGCGCGGGGTCATCTTCTCGTCCTGCGTCATGATATTGGCCAGCACCAGCGCAAACAAAGGAGTCGTGGCGTTCAAAATCGAGGCCAGAGCCCCGGAAAGATAAACCTGCCCCCAGACGATCAGAATAAAGGGAATGATATTATTTGTGATCGCCATGACCACAATCATACGCCAGAAATCAAGGGAAACCGGCCAGTCGCGGCGCGTGAGCGCAATAAATGTCTGCAGCGCGGCAGCAGCAATAAACACCCGCGCCCCGACAATAGTCAGCGGCCCGTAAGTCTGAAGGGCAACCTCGACAAAGAAAAACGACCCGCCCCAGACCACGGATAATGTCAGCAAAACCGCCCATGATTTCAAATCCATAGCGCCCGAAATCGCGGGCGTTGCGGCCGGAGGGATATCAGTAACAGTGACGGAAGGATCGCGCATGGGCAATGAGATATACCACTTGCCCGCGCCCGGCAATCCGGTCCTTGGGATTTATTTTCTAACTCCCCAGAACCTCTTTGACCTTCTCCGCCAATTGCTTGAGCGTGAAGGGTTTGGGCAGGAAATAAATCCCCTCGCCCATGTGGTCTTTCAGGCGGTCCTCGGTATAGCCGGACATGAAAATAATCCGCAATTTCGGCGAAGTCTGGCGCATACGCTGGGCCAATGTCGGGCCATCCATCACCGGCATGACAACATCGGTCACCAGAAGGTCGATATGCTTGTCGTCCTGCTGCTCCATTAATTTAAGCGCCGATTCCCCGCTATCGGCGGCCAGCACGACATAGCCCTTGTTGGTTAGCGCCCGCTGGCCAAAGGTCCGCACGGCGTCCTCATCCTCCACCAGCAAAATGCGCTCTGTGCCCGTCAGGTCCTTGGTGGTCATATCCTCAGGCACGGCTTCGTCCTCGGAATCATCTTCCTCGATCTCGGTGGCGCGCGGCAGATAAATCGTAAAGGTCGTTCCCTGCCCCGGTGTGCTGATCACATCTAAAAAACCATCCGTCTGACGGATAATCCCATAGACGGTCGCCAGCCCAAGGCCCGTCCCCTGCCCGACTTCCTTGGTGGTAAAAAACGGCTCGAAAATCCGGACCATGTTTTCCTTGGGAATCCCGCATCCCGTATCCACAACATCAATTGCTGTCCAATGGCCGGGCGGCAAGGTCTCGGTGATCAACTCCTTGGGCTTGCGATTGGTGAAATTATGGGTCGAGATCACCAGCTTGCCCGACCCATCCATGGCATCGCGCGCATTCACCGCCAGATTGATCAGCACCTGCTCCATCTGGCCGCCATCGACCTTGACCAGATTAAGCCCCGATCCATGCACCATCTCCAGATCAATGCCTGCGCCAATCAGGCGGCGCAAAAGATGCGAAAGCTCGGTCAGGATATCGGTGACATCCTGCACCTTGGGCCGCAAGGTCTGCTGGCGCGAGAAGGCCAGCAACTGGCGCACCAGATTGGCGGCGCGGTTGGAGTTCTGCTTGATCTGCATGATATCGCCAAAGGACGGATCGCCGGGCTTATGGCGCAGCAGCAGCAAATCGCAAAAGCCGATAATGGCGGTCAGCAGGTTATTAAAGTCATGCGCGATACCCCCGGCCAGCTGGCCAACGGCCTGCATTTTCTGAGATTGCACGAACTGGGCCTCCAGCGCCTTTTGCTGACGCAGGTCGATAAAATGTACCACCACGCTGCCGCTTTCGCGGTAACGGCGCGCATGCATCTGGGCGTCGGTCTGCTCGGCATTGCAACGCGCCAGCGAAATTTCCATCGGCGTGGCGGTGGCCTGTCCCTGCCCGATGCTTTTGATCGTGCTGATCACAATATCCCGGTTTTCCGATTGAATAAGCTCGGCAAAGGATATCCCCTCCAGCTGGTCCATGGGACATCCCAGCATATTGGCGAACTCGGAGTTGCAATCCTTGATCATGCCGTTTTCATCGACCATGATAATCCCCAGCGGCGCTTCCTCGAAGAAACGCTGGAACCGATCCTCCGATGCCTGCAGGGCCTGACGCATCTCGCGCTCGGTGGTCAGGTCATGAACGACAGCCCTTGTACGCACCTGCCCGTCCGCCTCATAGACAATCGCCTGATTGACAGCCGCCAGAAACGTGCGCCCGGCCGGGCCCTTCATGCGGATTTCCACAACCTGCCGCGCACCACCATTTTCAATCAGGTCATAAGGCCGCCCGGCCTCCGGCGGTTCCGTCAGATAGGTATGCAGCTTGGTCGCCATCAGCGTATCGAGATCCTGCCCCATCCAGCGCGCAAAGGTCGCATTGGCAAAGACAAAACGCCCTTCCTCGTTCACGGAAAAGAATCCGACCGGCGCGTTATCGGTAAAATCAATCAGCTTCTCGCGCTCATCGCGGATGGCGCGGTCAACCGTGTATTTCTGGGTGACATCATCAATCCGCCAGTGGATATACCCCGCCCATCCCGATACAGGCTGCGCCGCGACCGCGTACCAGCATTCCCGGTCATCCAGCTTGGAAAACAGCTCGATGGAATCGTTCAGCCCCCGATGCGCCTGATCGGCCAGCAGGTTAAAATGCGAAAGCGCTTCCTCGTTATTCTGGAACAGGGCAATCAGCGTTTTGTAATTAGGCTTGCCCACGCCTTCGCACAGGTCATAGAATTTCTGATTGGCGAAAACCATGTTATCGGCGCTGTCGGTGATCAAGCGCGCGCCGCGCGATCCTTCCAGCACCTCAATCAGCAGCTCAAGGCGTTTCTCGCGGCTGGCATGCAGATAAAAGAAATGATAGATCACCAGCCCCAGCGATCCGCACACCGCCACCACCAGCGCGGCATAGACATTGCTGAACTCGCCGCGATGCGCCATTGAAAAGACGAACAGCAAAAACGCGAAATACATCGAAAGCAGCAAGACAATCAGAACGCTGTTCAGGCTCCACTTGCGGGTGGGCTTCTGTGCAGGCTGGGTCTGGTTGACGCCCTTATGGTGACGGGCGATAAATTCGCGGTTATCGAGGCTCATGGCCAATAGGATGCCACAAAATGCAAGGCTTTTACAGCCTCTCTGTAGGGGCTATCCCCGGCCCCGGTATGGCGGCACGCCCTGATCGGGGATCCAGACATCTTCGGGCGGTTTGCCGGTCTGGTAAAAGACATCTATGGGAATGCCGCCGCGCGGATACCAGTATCCGCCAATCCGCAGCCATTTGGGTTCAATGGCATCGGCAATCCGGCGGGCAATCGTGATCGTGCAATCCTCGTGGAACGCGCCGTGATTCCGGAAAGACCCTAAAAACAGCTTTAAGGACTTGCTCTCCACCAGCCATTCGCCCGGCACGTAATCAATCATCAGATGGGCAAAATCCGGCGCGGCTGTGATCGGGCAAATGGATGTGAATTCCGGCGCGGTAAAGCGCACGAAATAATTCACATCTTTTTGCGGATTGGGCACGCGCTCCAGAATGGCCTGATCGGGGCTGTCGGGGATATCGCTCGCCCCGCCCAGTAATTTTAAGTCTTTGTAGATGTTCTCGGTCATTGCTTTTCTCAGTTTATATTGAGTTTGACAGTTAAGAAAGTTGAATGGTTTTTTTAGGAAAAAACCATCAAACTAATAAACTTTCTAACTATTCAAATACTAAACCCCCCTCAAATTCCCCCACAGCATAACATGAAGCTGGGGCAGGATTGTCACGGAAAACCATTGCTCCTCGGCGGCCCGGTCCACCAGCCAGCGCATCTTTGCCATCAGCGCGTCCTGATCGGGATTATCTTTCGAAGCTGTGAGATTGCAAGGCTGGATGACCATCGACAGATCGGGGTAACGCGCGGCCATATCGCGGGCATAGGCAAAATCTGCCTCATCGGCGATGACGATTTTCATCTGGGTTTTTGTCTTAGGGCCAGCGGCCTTCACGCAGGCATCCAGTTTTGCGTAATCGGTTTCCATCGCGCTGGAGGGCGGCTTGGGGCTAAGGGTCAGAACATCCAGATCCGCAAACCATTCGGCCACCACCGATCCCTGGGTTTCGATGGCAAATGTATAACCCTCATTCTGGCCCATGCGGATCAGATCACCCAAGGGCTGGATCGCCGGATTGCCGCCGGATAATGTCACGGTTAATGGCTTGCCGCCGGATAATTCGCGGATGCGCGCCATGACATCTTCTGGCCCCATATCCACCCAGTCATGGCGGTATTGGCTCTCAACGGCGTATAACGTATCGCACCATGAGCATCGGTAATCGCAGCCACCGGTGCGGACAAAAACAGTCGGCTGTCCGATCAAGGCACCCTCGCCTTGAATGGTAGGCCCGAAAATCTCGCTGATCTTGATGGTTTTTCCGCCTGTCATGGTCTGTATTCCGCGCTGGTCTTGGGGGTTTCCCTGACACGCACCGCCACAACCTCGGGCCAGCGCGCCTTGCACCAGCCGTAAAAATGCTGCGCCATCTGTTCGGCTGTCGCGCAATGATCGCCCAGCACATCGTTGATGTGACGATGATCTATTTCTTCATCCAGATATTTCTTAAACGCATCCAACTCACGGTAATCACGGACAAAACCGTATTCATTCAATTCATCCGACCGCAGCTCCACCTCCACGATATAATTATGCCCATGCAGCCGCGCGCAAGGATGATCACCGGGTAATTGTTTGAGGATATGCGAAGCGGAAAAATGATATTCCTTATGGATTGTGAACATGATTATCCTCTGCCCGCCTTGTTGATCCGCTCGACCGTCTCGATCCAGAAATCGTTATCGGCATATTCAGTCGGGTCGGATACACCGGCCAGATGAAAGGCCTCGCGGCGCTCCACACATGTGCCACAGCGCCCGCAATGAATATCCCCGCCCTTGTAACAGGACCATGTCGCGCCCATATCAACGCCAAGGCGCGCGCCTTCGGCGGCGATCTGCGCCTTGGTCCAGTTCAGAAACGGCGTATAAAACGAAATCTGGGAATCCCCAACCCCATCCAGCGCGAGGCGCTGCATCTTGTCAAACGCCTCCACAAATGCCGGGCGGCAATCGGGATAGATAAAATGATCCCCGCCATGAACGGCCGCCGCCACCGCTTCCGCGCCGCGCGATGAGGCAATCCCGTAAGCAATGGTGAGCATAATCGCATTACGGTTGGGCACGACGGTAATCTTCATGCTTTCTTCCGTGTAATGACCATCGGGCACATTCACATCATCCGTAAGGGCCGAACCCGTCAGCAGCGCGCCAATGCCCGATATATCGACAATATCATGACGAACGCCAAGCACAGCCGCCGCGCGCGCGGCATAATCCACTTCCTTTTTATGGCGCTGGCCATAATTAAAGGAAACAAGGCCAAGCAATTCGCCTTCACGCGCAACTTTATGGGAGAGAATGACGGAATCCAGTCCGCCGGAACATATAACAATCGTTTTCAAATCTAATGCCTTGTTTTCATTGTTGCCGGGTAGGTCCGCGACCGGCGCCCGCATCATGCAGGCAGGCATTGTTTAACCTTTCATGAGGGGTAAATCAAGGAAACAATGAAAATGCAAGCAATTACAATAAGATATACGAATTAATTCAACTTCTTGCGCTGCTTGAATACGAAGGAAATGACCTCCGCCACCGCCTTGTAATGCTCCGGCGGGATGGTCTCATCCAGATCCACAGTGGCATAAAGGGCGCGGGCCAATGGTGGATTTTCAAAAACGACAATGTCATGTTCCTTGGCCAATTCACGGATACGAAGCGCCACATCATCAATCCCCTTGGCGATACAAACGGGCGCTTCCATTTCTTCGGGCTTGTATTTCAGGGCGATCGAATAATGGGTCGGGTTGGTGATAACCACATCGGCCTGGGGCACGCTTTGCATCATGCGCTGGCGCGCCTTTTCCGCGCGAAGCTGGCGCAGCTTGGATTTGATCATCGGATCGCCTTCAGTCTGCTTGTACTCGTCCTTGACCTCCTGCTTGGTCATCCGCATCTTGGAATGATGCTCGCGCCGCTGATACACCAGATCAATCATCGCCAGAATAAACAGCGCCACCAAAACGCCCGTCATCAGCTTGATAGTCAGGGATAATATCTCCTCCACCAGCCTTTGAATGGGCAGGTTGATCAGATGCTCCAGCTGGCCGAAATAGGGCATCAGGATAATCGTACCGACCAGACCGATCAGGGCGATTTTCAAAATCCCCTTGGCAAATTCCATTAAAGCGCGTTTTGAAAAAAGCCGGCCGAAGCCTTTGACAATAGATATTTTTCCGGCATCGAACTTGATAACCTCTGGCGAGAATAACGGCCCCACCTGCGCCAGCGGCCCGATAATCGCCGCTAACATCAAAAGAATAAAAGGCCCCATCATCAACAGCAACATATCCTTGGCCAGCTCGCCCAAAGTCAGGCGCATACCGCCCGGCGTTCCCTCGCCCATATAAGATTGCTCGATGTAGAATTTCAGGATCTTTGTAGTCTCGGAAAAGAAATACGGCATCAGGGCGGCGATCATGATCGTGCCGGCGAACAACATGATCCAGTTGTTCACCTCGCGCGAGAGGGCAATATTACCTTTCTTTCGCGCCTCCTCCAGCTTCTTCGAGGTGGGTTCCTCGGTTTTCTGGGCATCATCGGGCTGTTCGCCTTCGGCCATGAATAATCACTTTTTATATTGGATCAGGAGAGATTACCCCATTATATCACCACAGGGCGGCCTTCGTAAAAAGTCCTTGCGCGGAGTTATCTCCAGCTTGTTGGATCGGGCTGGCTAAACCGGGGGGGCTTGCCGGGTATGTCCTGCACATAATCGGGCAAAAAGTAATTTTTAACCTTCTCCATGAACAAGGAAACCAGACTGGGCTGAGCCGGGCAAAATCCCGGATAGCCCTGACGCATTTTATCAAGATAAGCCTGAAATCTGGGGCATTGCTCCAGCGGGCTGGCCGGCGGCGTGATAATATTTATATAACGCGATCCCTCATTCTTAAAAAGATGATCCCCGACATTAATCCGCAGCCATTCAAACTCGGACATATCCTCATGCGCGCCCGTAATGATCATTGCGCCGTTGCCTCCCGCCTTGTAGCTGTAATAGCTGACCAGCTCCGATATCTGCTCCGATCCGAATAAATACCGCCAGCCACTGGCGAACATAAAACGCCGCATCATGCCGCCAGATGGCATATCGAATGTCACCGGAACATATGTGGCCTCGGCGCGGCAGACCTCGCGGGAAAACCTGTCCGATGCCCGGCCGGAAAAATCATTGCGCTCGGCTTTCAGGAACGACAGATCGTCAAAGGCCTGAAACATCACATCCGCCGCCAGCGATTTTCCCGCCCCGCCGCCGCCGGTAATTGTAATGACCGGGCTATCGTCAAAATGGCGCGGGTCGATCGCATCGGCCAGATAGGAAAACAGATTGCAAAATTCCTCCCGCCCTTGCGTGCGGATGATGACATTTTCTTGATTTCTATTTTTAGATCCGGCTTGCAACATATTGTTTACACAATTTTTCTATCTCTCAAGACTGCGTAAATTATCCATCACGCCGCTAAATCTTGGGCAATTTTCAAACGGGCTTCCATGCGGCACGGAAATCATCGCCGCGCGCGGCCTTGAATTATGAAACTGCTCAAACCCGACATCCACAAACAATGACGTGCTGCGATACTCGCGGCATAAATTACCCGTCACAATAATCACACCCGATTTTCCGCCGCTTTGTTCGTATAATTCCTGCACAGGTTTTAATCTCTGGTAATCATTCTCATAACCAAATCCGCTTTGGAACATGAAGTGACGTTTCAATCCGCCCGATTGCATGGGAAAGACAAGCGGCCGGCTCATCGCCGATCCGCCGTAAGCCTCGCGGGAAAACTTGCCGGATACTTCTTCCCAATAACGGCTGACGGCATTCTTGTCCGTTTCATCATCAAGCGCCTCGAACATGACATCAGCCGCCAGGCTCTTGCCGGATTCAGGGCCGCCTGCGATAAAAACCAGCGGCACGGCATCAAAATGCTTGGGATCAATCGCCGCCGCCAGCCCGGCAAAAAGCGCGCAGAAATCATGACGCCCCCGCGTCTCTACGATCACATCCTCGAAATAATGCTTGCGAGGCGTTCTTTTTTCATACGGCGTGTACACTTGAGTAAGGCCTGAATTTCCCTGATTTTGGATTAAACAGGGTTATAGCAAGCCATTGATTTTATGTCAAATTTAACAGGCGACCTAACCGCCGCTTTCAGACAGGAAAAAGACCATGCCTTCCTCGAACTGGCCGACCCAGTACATAAGCCCCGCAGACAGGACAATTGTCAGGGCAATCAGCGAGAGCAGAATCTGCAGCGGCAGCGCCAGCATAAAGACCTGAATTTGCGGCATCAGGCGCGATAAAACCCCCATCCCGGCATTGATCATCAGGGAAATCACGATAAAGGGCGCGGCCACCTTGAGGCCCACGGCAAAGCTGGCCGAGACCGCCAGCGCCATCATTTCCGCCATGCTGCCAAGATCGGGCAGCTCACCCATCGGGAAGAACTGGTAGCTCTCGTATAATCCCAGCAGCAGCAGATGATGCAGGTTTGTTGCGAATAATAACAGCGCGCCCGTGATCGACATGAACGCACCGATCAACGAGCCTTGCGTGGCCATGGCGGGGTTGAATATCTGTGCGCTGCCAAGGCCCGATTGTATCGAGATAATCATCCCGGCCGTATCCAGCGCCGACATGAAGGCCCGCGCCACCGTCCCGAAAAACAGGCCGATAATGAACTCACTGACAATCAATGTCACCAGCGCAAACGTGCCGGGCAATGGTGTGGGCAGCTGCAGGAGCAGCACCGGAAACATGCAAAAAGAAAAAGAAGCCGCAATCAGCAATCGCACCTGACCAGAAACAAAAGAATCGCCCACACCCGGCATGATCATCATCGCCGTGCCAAAACGCACAAACACCAGCAGGAAAGCGAAAACGCCCGTGGCAAGGAAATCGGTGATCGTCTGGACGAGCATTGGAAAACCCCCTCGCCCTTCCCTAGTGCAGGCCGATAATCTTGTCGGCCAGTTCTTCCATGAAGACCACCAGCGTACGCATCATCATCGGCAGGAAAACAAACATGGACAGCAGGATTGCCAGAATTTTCGGCACGAATACCAGCGTGATTTCCTGAATCTGGGTAAGCGCCTGCACCAGCGCAATCGCCACGCCCACAACAAGCCCGATAATCAATATGGGCGCGCCGATCTCGATCGAGATCATGATCGCCTGACGCGCCACATCAATAATTTCGGTATCATTCATGAATCAGGATTATAAAGGATATTTCGTACAAGGCAAAACACCCTAAGCAAGGCTATACAAACTAACTGCAAAGGAAAAAGGCGATGCCCAAGGGCAAAGAATTTTTGGATTGTATCAGGCGCGAGGAACGAAGTGGCCAAAATGGCCATGAGTGACGCAGCAACGCCATACAGGCCCAAAAGTCGCAGCCCTTAGATTGGCATCCGCATGATTTCTTGGTATGCGGAAACAAGGCGGTCACGAATGCTGACAATGGTCTGCAATGTCAAATCGGCGGCATTGACGGCCTGCACGACTTCGGTCAGATCGGCCTCGCCGGTGACGGCGCGGGCGGACATTTTCTCACCCGTTTTCATGGTATCGAGCGATTGTTCAGCTGATTCTTGTAAAAACTGGCTGAAGGAAACGCCCTTGTCATTATCCAGATCCGGGATCTTCTCCACCGCCATGGTAGATGTGCGGCCATAAGCATTGGCGGCGATGTTTGAGCTGACTTTATCCATTTTTCAAAACCTTACACTTGATTCAAGTATATCCTAAAATTCGCCTCTAAACCCGCAATAAATCAATGGTACGCATGACCATGGATTTCGATTGCTCGATCATCCCCAGATTGGCCTCGTAGGAACGCTGCGCCTCGCGGATATCGGCCATCTCGATCAGCGGGTTCACATTCGGCATCTTCACATAACCTTTTTCATCGGCGGCCGGATGATCGGGCATATATTTCAGGGTAAAGGGCGTTTTCTTATCGCCCTGGATTTTATCAACCTTGACCATATCCACGCCTTCTTCGCGGTTGAGCGCGTTTTTGAAGGTAATAATCTGGCGGCGATAAGGATCTGACCCGGCCGTCTGGCCGGTGGTATCGGCATTGGCAATGTTCTCGGCCACCACGCGAATGCGCGTGCCTTGCGTTTTCATACCGCGCGCCGAGATTTTCATGGCGCTCAAGAGTTCGGAATTCATGCTTGTCATGGCTTATGCTCCTCTTTCCCTTATCCCTTATGACCCGCGGCCCAGCGCCGTGCGGATCATGCCCATATTCTTCTGGTAAATATTGGTCATCAGGTTGTAATCCATCGTGGTTTCGCCCGATTTGATCAATTGTTCTTCCATAATGATCGCATTGCCATCGGGCGCGACCTCATAAGCCTTTTTCTGCTTGCGCTCATCCGGGTTGGCGATATGGTCGGGCGGCGGCATATGGCCTGTATTGGTGCGGGTCAGGCGCACATTATCCGTGGCCCCGCTGCCCTTGTTGACATTACGCAAAACATCCCCAAAATCGACCTTGGTCAGGTCCTGCGGGCGATAACCCGGCGTATCGGCATTCGAGATATTCTGGGCAATCACGCGCTGGCGCTGGTTCAGGTAATCCATTTTAGCGCCCAAAGCCTTGAAAAGACTGATATTTTCCGTAGTCATGCTATAATTCCCTGTAATAACTGATCCAACCTGCTGGTATTCAATGCAGGAACCGTGCCAGAATTAAGAAATGGCCGATGAATTTGACGATGGGTATAAGAAGGAAAGCGACAGGGACGAAGCCTTAAGGCCCCTGAACGCCGCCCCCATACCGCGCCGCCAGACTGCCGTCTCCCTGCAGGCGCAGGAAAATCGCCGCAAAGCCCCCCTTATCACCGCCGCCGGGCGCGGGGTGATGGCCGAAAAAATCCTGCAACTGGCCTTTGAGAATGACATCAAGGTGCGGGAGGACGGGCCGCTGGCCGAGATGCTGGCCGCGATCGAGATCGACTCCCCTATCCCGCCGGAAGCTTTTGCTGCCGTGGCGGAAATTTTATCTTATGTTTACCGCGCCAACGGCCAGCCCAACCCGTTCAATGCCTTGTTCGAGGCCGAGAAGAAAGACGAGCCGAAGAAATGAGCGCCGCCGTTAAAGATAAAATGGATCAATTCTCTGCGCGTCTCGAAGGCGCGATTGCCCGCGGCAGGCCCTTATCGGCGGCCGAGCTTGATGCGCTGGAGACCGAGGCGGCCTTGCTTTGCGATCTGGTCACAAACCTGCCTGCCACTGAGGCCAAAGCCATCCAGCCCGATATCATCCGCGCCATCCAGAAACTCGATGCGCTGACCCGGCGCCTTGAACAGGAATAATCCGTTCGCAAAACGCTTCCTCTTTTGGGAATTTTGCATTATATTCAAATAGGATTTTATTCCTCTTAAAGAATACACTGAATACCATAAAAAACGAACTGAACAAAAAGGCCGAAAAAGCCAATGAAAACAAGGAACGATTTTAAAACACACGAAACGTGATAACGAACTGAACAAAAAAATGAGATGCCATGATGACAACGCCTTATTGCTGCACTATCTATTAACACCATGGATGTGATCGACCCTTTGCAGATTATCAAACTTCTGGCGGCGCTGGCTTTTGTGGTGGCGCTGATGGGGGGCTTTGCATTACTGGCAAAGCGCCTTGGCCTTGGCGAGAACGGATCGGCGCTGGGGCGCAAGAAACGCCTGCGCGTTGTGGAATCGCTGCCTGTTGATTCCCGCAGAAGGTTGTTATTGATTCAATGCGATGGCAAACAGCATCTTGTCCTGACCGGCAATAACGGCGACACTGTTATCAAAACAGATATAGAACCCGAAGCGGGCGAGCAGGATGCAAACGAGAGAAAAGCGCCAACGATCTGATTTTACGTCCCTATTCCGTGTTATAGGGATCGCGTTTTTTGCCGCCGCGCTGCTGCTGCCATTCGAATCATTGCGCGCACAGGGCATTACCATTGATCTGGGATCGGAAGAAAACGGCACGGTAACGGGCCGGGTTATCCAGCTTGTCGCGCTGTTGACGGTTCTCTCGCTCGCGCCCTCGATCCTCATCATGATGACCTCCTTCACGCGGATTGTTGTGGCGCTGTCTTTCCTGCGGACTGCGATCGGTATCCAGCAAACCCCGCCCAATACGGTTGTGGTTTCGCTGGCGATGTTTTTAACATTCTTCGTCATGGCCCCCACGCTGGAGGCTTCTTATAACCAGGGCGTGCGCCCCCTGATCGCCGAGCAGATTGACGAGATCGAGGCATTGAACCGCGGCGTGCAGCCTTTCAAGGCCTTTATGGTCAAGCATGTCCGCGAAAAGGATTTGAGCCTGTTCAACGAGATGTCCAAAACCCCTGTACCCGAGGATGTCATGGACACGCCGCTGCAGGTTCTTGTGCCGGCCTTCATGATTTCGGAATTGCGCCGGGCCTTTGAGATCGGCTTCATGCTGTTTTTGCCGTTTTTGATTATCGACCTTGTGACGGCCTCGATCCTTATGTCCATGGGTATGATGATGCTGCCGCCGGTGACGATATCCCTGCCCTTCAAGATCATATTCTTCGTGCTGGTTGATGGCTGGCATCTGATTGCCGGATCACTGATCAAAAGCTTTGATCAGGTTCCTGCCGCCGCGCCTGTTACGGGCGGGGCGATTGGGCCGTAATATTTCTGCAAGTTTACTGCGAAGGCGGTTTTTCCGCCGCGCGGTAGGAATCCAGAAATCCCTTGAACAGGTCCGTTTCCGATACCGCCGAAAGCAGCGTATCCCGGTCGGCCAGCCCGGCATTCTGACGCGGGCGCGTGACAACGTCAAAGAGCTTGGCGCGGGTGGTCTGGGCCATGGCATCGGCGTATTTCTCGCGCATATTGGCAAGACCGATCCTGTCACCCGACAAATTCTGCGCCACGACGCGCTGAAGCACCAGCTGGGCATGTTCATCACTTAAGGGGCGGGTCAGGGAGATATCCTCATCCAGCATGATATCCTCCAGCGCATAGGCGGCATCATCCCAATATCCGGCGCGCCATGCGATATCGGCGCGAAGACGGTTTACATCCTTGCCGGGCGTGAGCGTCTCCAGCAGTTTCAGCGCCTCATCGGTGCGGTCCATTTCGGATAGCGTCTTGGCCTTGAGCAGCATGATCTCTTCCTGCCGCGCCTTGGTATTTTGCTCCGGCGGCAAGGTGGAGAGGATCTGCGATGCCTTGTTCAGCGAGGCCTCGGCAGCCTTGGCGTTGCCATCCAGCAAACGGATTGCCGCCAGCCGCACCGCCGTCTTTGCCGCCGCATCGCCCTTGAGCCTGTGGTCGATCTGCGCCGAGAGAAGATTGCCGCCGCGTTCCATCAGGTCGGAATTAACCAAATGTTCGGCAAGGCGTGCAATAACCATATCCCCTTGGGGGCCGGGCGGCACAAGCTCGGTAAATTCCTCATAAAGCGAGACCGCATCCAGCGGCGATGATTTATCCAGCGTCTCTTTGAGATAGAAATCAGTGAACAGCGCGCCCATATCGGCAGCGATACGGCGCGAGAGAACGGATTCAGGCACAGTGACCGAGGCATCGCGCATGATCTTGAGGCCCTTCACATGCTCGCCATTTTCAAAATATGTGCGGCCCAGCCAGTAACCGACCTGCGCCTCCAGCTCATCCCCGCGCCAGGCGTAACGCAGACGCTCCAGACGGTCGATCGCCTCCTTGGGCGTGATTTCCTTGGCCTCCATCTGCAGCCGCGCCAGCGCCAGCCCCGCCTTCACGCGGTAGAGATCGTCACTGCCCTTGGCAAGCTCGCCCCAGAGCGTCTTGGTTTCATCCACCTTGCCACGCTGACGCGCGGCCTCGCCCTTGAGATATTTCAGCGCGGAATCATGCGCCAGGTTCAGCTTGTCGGCCTCTTTTTCCACCATCGCAAAGAGACGGTCGGCCAGCGGCAATTTGCCCGCGCGCAAGGCAATTTCCGCCAGCACGATGGCAAGGCGATTGCGGATTTCCGCCGGATAGCCTTCGAGCGGTGCGAGATTTTCCGGCATGACAGCATCGGCCTGCTGCCAATCGCCCAGATCCGCCAGCGCAAAGGCGCGCCAGAACTGTATCTCCTCATAATCCTTCAGAACATCCGAAGACAAATCATCAAAGGCCGCATCTGTTTTCCAGTCAAACGCCTTGGCCACGCCCTGCAGCGAGAGAAATTCAGGGTTCTGCGCCAGCTCCGGCAATTCCTGTTCGGCATAGCTCAGGAAACCCAGAGCCTCCGCACCGCGGCCATTGGCGAGCTGCATCTTGGCCAGCGTGATCAGGTTTTCAATACGGCTGCCCTCGCTCATATCGCCCATGCTGGCCAGAATAACGGTGCGATTTTCGTTCAGGGCCTCAAGCCCCCCCATGCGCCATTCCTCGAAATTGAATATGCGCCGATCATTGGGAGAAGCCTTGCTCATACGCTCGGTAAAGCTTTCTTTCTCAACGGCCACCATCTTATCCTGCGGCAGGAGCGCAAGGCCGGAAGGACGTGATATTTCAACGCCTTCTTTGGTGACTTTGACATCAAGATCGGAGACCTTCGGACGGATAGCAATCCCCACCGCCGAGGTAAGAACATCGAAATCGACAAAGGAGCGCCCATTACCGGCGAGCTGATCCGCGCTTTCAACCGTCACAACTTTCAAGGTCTGTCCGCTGCCGCTTTCCACAACATCAAGGACGCGCGTCGCGCCTTTCAGCGGCCAGATAATCTTGCCGCTGCGCGGTTCATCGGGATTAACATCAACGCGCACAGGCTCAACGGGTTTGCGATCATGCTTCTCCGGCGAGATCATGACTTTCCAGAGCAGCGTTCCGCCCTCGCCGCGCAGATTGGTTCCATCCAGATTATTGATGATATAAATCTTGCCGCCCGCCACATCACGTTCGCGCACAGGCTGGAGGGCATCGGCATTTGCGCCGCTGACCTGCGGCTTGATGGGAAGCGCTTCCTTATCAGCGATCATCCAGATTTCATCGCCCGTTTCAAAAACGGCAAGACCGATAGATTGCGTCGCCGAGAGCGTCACCAGATTGGGCCGCACGATATTATGCGCGGCCTTGGTATTGGTCACAGCCGCCACAGAAGGCGGCGTGGTGGCCTGTTTCAAAGCCCCCTGATCAGGCGGCTGCGCGGCCTTATCTTCCGTAACCGTAACAGCCGCCCCGGCCGCGCCTGTCTTTTCCTTGATTTGCTGTTCAAGGCTGGCGGCGGCGGCTTTTGGTTCAGCCTTGGGTTTATCGGCAGGCTTGGTTTCTGCCGGCTTGGCTTCTGCCGCCTTGGGGGCATCAGGCTTTTTTTCTTCGGGTTTTTCTTCGGGTTTTGCGTCAGATTTAGCTTCGGGCTTTTTTTCTGCCGCTTTCGCACCGGGGGGCGGATCGTAGATATCCACCACGATACGGCTTCTGACGGCAAAAGATCGGCTTTTCGCACCGCCGGGCACATCAACCTTCAGCACCAGCGGATTGGAAGATATGACATTGATACCCTTGATATTACGCGCCTTTTGCGCCGCATTAATCGTGGCCGCCTTATTGAAAGCAATCGTGAAACTGCTCTCGCTCTCATCCTTGATTTCATAAGTGGTCTCAGCCGGCCAGTCAAAGACAAGGCGCGAATAGCCGCGATGCTCGCCAGTACGCACGCTCAGATTTTCCGCCGAGGCGGCGTGCAGTTTCTCGGCCGCGAGTGCTGTCAGCGCCGTACAGGTCAGTGCAAAAGTGATAAGCCCGGATAATCTCATGCGTTCATGGTGCGTTTATCAAAAAAGAAATTATACATCCGCGCCTTACGGATCGACATCATAAAAAGCGCGAATATTGCCTTTATCCTTGAGAATAACGATATCCACACGGCGAGAAAGATCAAGGCGGCGTGCCTCCGGGATGGCAGGATCCAGATCATCGTAACGGGCGCTGCTCATACCGCGAACGGCTATGGGCTTGGGATAGCCGACATTCTCCAAAATCCCGGCCACGCGCATGGCACGGGCCAGCGACAAATCCCAATTGGTGCGGAAAGTCTGGTTATTCTCGATCGCCCGCGGGTCAGCATGGCCAACAACCTCGATTGCATTTTTAATCCGCGACAGCGCCCCGCCAATCGCAAACAGGGCCTGCTGCCCCCGCGCATTGACTTCCGCCCGGCCGGGTTCAAACAGCATATCCTGCGGCAGGGACAAGATCATGCGTCCGCGCTGGGCTATGATTTCAACACCTTTGAGCGTTTCATCATGCGCCAGTGTTTCCTCGATCACCGAACGCAAATACCGAAGATCGGTCGCTCGTCCGAAATCCACCTTGTCGATATTCACCGTATCTTGCATGCCGTCCTGCTGCGGCGGAGAATATTCGGCGTTGAAATTATTATTCAGCGCGGCAACTGTTTCTTCCCATTGTTTCTCGCGCGGGGAGGACATGGAATAAAGCAACACAAAAAATGTGAGCATCAGCGCCATGATATCGGTAATCGTAATCAGCCAGAGATTGGTTTGGGCATCGCGGTCCTCGAATTTTTTGCGCGCGGCGAATTTCTGATATTTGCCGATAAACACAGGCGCGGCATATTCCGGCCCGTGATCGGATTCCTGTGATTGTGTCTGCGGCGATTTATCCATGCTTATTGCCCTGCTCCGCCGACCGGCGCTCCGGCTTGGTCCACGACGCGAAAAGGCTGGTAGCGGCGGAATAATAATTCGACTGTATTCTCGGCCCCGCCGCCCAGACCCACGCTCAGGAATTTGCGTGAGAGCCCCGCCGATTCCAGATTTTGCCCGAAATATGTCGCCGTTTCCGCATAGGCTTTCAGCGTTTCTGGGTTTTCATTTTGCATCAGCGCCGGATTGCCCCCTGTATTGATCGTCAGATCCATGTGATAGGGCTGCACGGTTTCGGCGGTTTGCAATACGGAGACAAGCGTCGGCAAGAACGCCCCGCCCTGCCCATCCAGCATATTACTTTCGGTGATTTCCGTCTTGCCGATCCCATCCATCAGCGCCTTGAAATCACTAAGCGACATACGCACATGCATCTCGGTGCCGAGGCGATTACGCACAAGGCGGAATGGTTTGATCTGGGCGTTAAACAGCGCCTCGACATCATCCAGCGCATCGCCCTTGCGGTGCGACGTCTCAACAGGGGTCTGGATGGCAGGCACGATCCGGTCACGCTGAGCGCCAAACGCAAAGGCGTTATTGACGCTGGAGATCACGGAAGCGGCCTTGTCTATCTCAAAGCTCGACATGCTGTTCAGGATCAGAAAAAACGAGAGCAGCATGATAAAGAGCGAAAGGCCCAGATAATCATTATTGCCCATGAGGGAACTCCTTTTCCTCATTTGCGGTCCACATTCGATCAGGATAGCAGAAAAGCGCCCGTCCGGCCCTTATTATTTTCAAAAAAGGGCTCTGGCCAGACCGGCATTTGACAGAATTTATTTAATCGAAATCTTCGAGTAGCTTGTCGATATCGGCCTGCGTGATGGCAGAGGCCGGCATTTGCGGGCCATTAAGAAGCCCTTTTTCTTCGGGCAGCACAAAGCGCTCGCCTTGATCGTCTTCTGCGCTCTGCGTGCCGGATGCGGCGCCGTCATCGCCCATGATATTCATAATCGCGCCAACCTTGGTATCAATCGCATGAAGGGCGCTCACAACCTTTTTGATGCGCTGGCCTGTGATATCCTGAAAGGAACAGGCCTCATAGATACGCGTGACATGGGCGGTAATGGCATCGGCCTTCTCGCCGCCAATCGCCCCGGCTTCGTTTTCGATGGCTTCGCATGCATCCATGATCTGCCCCGTGGCATCGGCCGTGGCGCTGACAACGGCATCCAGCTCATCCGTGGCTGTCGGGATATGCTTGCCCGTGATATCAGCCGGAGCAACCATGCCGATATTGGCTTTCAAATCCTCGATAATGCCGCGTAATTGCGCCAGCTCGCCATAAATCACATCCTTGGAGACATCGCCGGATTTACCGACTTTCTCGATAACGGAATTGATGATCTTGACCACCTGGTCTTTTTCGTAGCGTGATCCCACTGGTCATCTCCCCCTTTTGATGACGTGTTGATTGAAAAATCTGCAGCCCTAGAATTCGCCCAGGACGCTGGACATCTTGGTCTTGAGCGTTTCGGCATTGAATGGCTTGACGATATAGTTATTGACCCCGGCCTGTTTGGCGGCAATCACGTTCTCGGTCTTGCTTTCCGCCGTAACCATGATGAAAGGCACATTGGCAAAAGTATCATTGGACGCGCGGATCTCCTTGAGGAGCTGAAGGCCGGTCATCGGCTCCATGTTCCAGTCGGAAATCACCAACCCATATTGCTTTGCCTTGATCTTCTCCAATGCCATGCCGCCATCCGTGGCTTCATCGACATTATTAAAGCCGAGCTGCTTGAGCAGGTTTTTAATAATACGCAGCATTGTGACATAATCATCCACAATCAAAACATTCATATTCTTGTTAACGCTCACGTGGGTATCTCCTGGAAACGATGAAATAAAATAAAAAAATCCATCAAGCCCTTATTATTAGGACAAAAAACTTAATGAAAAGTAATTTAACTGAAAATATATACGAGGGGATGCAGGGTTTTCAATCAGTTCTCCGGCAATTCCGGCAATTTTTTCTGCTCGGCCAGGAATACCGTCACCGCCTTGGCGCGGTCCGGGGTCATGGCCGCCAATATCGGCGCAAGCTTGCGTTCCGGCATCTCAGCCGCGACATTCACCAGCACATCCAGATCCAGCGTGTCAAAAATACGCGCAGCTTCCTTGGGTTTCATGCCCTCATAAATTTTGACAAGGCTGGCGATACGCGCCTTTTCCTCTTCGGACTGAGTTTTCAATAATTTTTCAATCTCGGACCGCATGGCCTGCATTTCCTGAAACTTGCGGTCGATCTCCTGCTCGGCGGCGCGCAGCAGGGCCTCGCGCGTCACAAGATCGCTCTCGCGCTTGTCCAAAGCCTCGCGGCGCTTGGTGAGATCCTCGAACATCTCTTTCTTGACCATCTCAACGCCGATATCGGAATCAGAAGAATCCTTCCATTCCACATCTTCCCCGGCAGGGGCAGCCGTTTCAGCCTTTTTCTCACCTTCAGCTTCAGTCTTATCGTTATCTGCAGCAGCCTTGCCCTCATCCGCAGGCTTTTCAGCATCTTTTGCGGGCTCTTCTTTTTTCGCAGCCTCCGCCGCCGGCGCAGGTTCCTTCTTTTCCGGTTCCTTTGCCTGTTCGGCATGCGCCGCACCGGACAAGGATTTAAAGCCCGTCACGACTTCGGTCAGCCGGACCGAGAATGCCAGCATGGCCACGACAATCAAAAGCGGCAATATTTTCACGCGTTCAGACATATTTCTCAGTTTGGTAGTTTGGTAGTTGGATAGTTTGGTAGTTTAAAAGGGAGCCCTTTGCTTAATTATTGAACTCTCTTAACTGCTAAACTCTCTTAACTACCCACTATAAAACTCCCTTCATCGTTTATTCTTCTGCAGCGCCTCGTAGAGATCACGCTCGGCCTGCGATAAAAATTCCGGCTCACCTGCATTTTCCAGGGCATCAGGCTTGGCCGCGGCCTTGCCGTTGCGGCGCGAAGCCGGGGCATCATCAAAATCCCGGTCCTTGATAAAAAAGGACGGGAAGGCCGATTTTTCCGCCTTTTTCGCCGGACGAATTTCAACCGCGGCCGCGGCAACAGCAGCAGGAGCAACATCGGGCATGGATTCATCGGTTGATATCTTGCGGCTTTTCTCGGCCAGTTTCTCAAGACGATTGGCCAGCGCATTACCGGAATCATTCATCAGGGAAAGCTCATCCGCCAGCTTGCGCGCCGATGTAATGCTTTTTTGCAAATCCTCGCCCGATTCAAAACTGGCGTTTTTCATGCCCTCGATCGCATCGCGGGCCTTGTCGATATTAACCGAAAGATCCACGATCATCTTGTTGAATTCCTGACGCTGGGCGCGGAAAGCGTTCAAGGCCCTGGAAAGGCGCATACAGTAAAATATGGTCACGCCCAAACCGACCAAAACAATAACATCCAGCGCCAAACTCAGTATACTCATGACTTAACGATCCTCATCATCTCGTTCCGGGCGGATATAATGTTCAATCCGCACCGCAATATTGCCCTGTTTCTGCCCCACCGGCCCCCGGTACATCGGAAAATGACCGCAGCGCAGTTCCAGTTCTTCATCCACACGGGTGTTAAAGAGCACCTGCGTGCCAACCTTCCAGCGCATCATATCGCCCAAAGGCAGAACCGTTTCACCCAGAATGGCCTGAAGCTGGACATCGGTTTTATAAAGCTCGTGCGTCAGGTGGCTTTCCCAGATGGAATCGCGCCCGAATTTCTCCCCCATGAACATCTGCAGCAGCAGCTCGCGGATCGGCTCCAGCGTGGCATAGGGTATCAAAATCTCCACGCGACCGCCCCGGTCGCCCATATCAACCCGGAGCCGCGCCAAAACACAGGCATTCCCCGATTGCGTAATCGTGGCAAAACGGGGGTTTGTCTCCACCCGGTCAAGGGAGAAGCTTACCGGCGAGAGCGGGTCAAAAGCAGATGAAAGATCGCCCAAAGCCACCTGCACCATTTTCTCGACCAGCTTGCTTTCGATGGTGGTATAGGGGCGGCCTTCGATACGGATGGCGGGTGTGCCTTTCCGGCCACCCAGCAAAACATCAACAATGGAGTAGATCAGCGCGGAATCCGTCACCAGCAAACCGTTATTATCCCATTCCTCCGCCTTGAACACCGAAAGCATGGCCGGCAGCGGGATTGAATTCATGTAATCGCCAAAGCGAACGGTAGAGACCTGATCGAGGCTGACCTCCACGTTATCGGACGTCAGATTCCGCAAAGATGTGGACATCAGGCGCACAAGGCGGTCAAAGACGATATCCAGCATCGGCAGGCGTTCGTAATTGACCATCGCCGAATTGATCAGCGCCATCACGCCCGACGTTTCACCCGCCCCGATATTGTCATCATCAAACCCCAGAAGGGAGTCGATTTCTTCCTGATTGAGGATACGTGTTCCGCCTTCGTCATCACCAAACGCGCCATCAAAAGCAGGCACAGCGTCTCCGCCATCGCCCTCGCCTTCGCCGGACATGGATTCCCATTGCGCCATCATCGCCTTTTCTTCGGCGCTCATATTCTCGAGTTCTTCAGTCGGCGTCTCGGCCATGATCCTTAAAGCTACCCTTTGATATTAATCATTCCATAACAGATATAAGCAAAATCCGTGCCTTTTCCATTATAGCACTACTGAATCAAAATTTCCTGAAACAGCACATCCTTGATTTCCACAGGCGCAGCCGCCTGATTAACCCGCCATAAAAGCTCCATCTGGAGGCGATACATCCCGGCAGAGCCTTTCAGATCGCTTACCCGTAATTCCCGCAAATAGGTCTGAAACTGGTCGATCACCCGCGGGATAACGGCCTGTACGGCAGAGCCTTCGGCCGGATTTTTCAGCTCCAGCTGCACCGTAAGCCTTAAAAAGCGCGGATCTTCATCAGGATCCGAGTTCAGATTGACGATCATGGTCGGAATTTCAATAAAGGCGCTCAAAGGACCGCCATGGCCATCCCCGCCGCCATGACCATCGCCTGCTGGGGCTGCATGGGAATCGGCCGCCGGCGCGGCATGACTATCGGCAGCGGCATGCTCTTCTTCCGGGCAGGCCTTGATAACCTTGCCGTGATCGTCTTTTTCCTCGACGCATGCTTCCGCGCCGCCGCCCAGATAGGAATCCAGAAATCCTGAGAAATAAAGCCCGCCGCCAACACCGCCCAAAAGCAACAGGGGCAGCACCACCAGCATAATCAGCTTCTTGGCATTAAAGCCGGCCTTTTGTTCGCCTGCGCCGTCTGCGGCTTCGTTTTCAGTTTCTTCTGCCATGATGATCCATCCGGGGATTTTGCGTTGGTGCTTTTACATTATATGCATTTTTAAGAAATTTTACCGTATAGCGCCCGCGAATAAAATGATGAAATCCAAAAAAGTCATGGCTTTTCAACAATATCGAATTATTCCCATCCGGTTCCGCCGGAGATGGAAAAAAATTCCGCGCCGCCCGGCCGCCAGAAAATCTTCAGAAACGGTGCCTCCAATTTATCCACAGGGAGAACTCAATTAAGCAATTGATAATAAATGATTTTTAAATTTGGCACAGCATATGCAAATCCACTGCCCAAGGGAAACAAGGCTCCTGCTTTTACTCAAGGGAATTAGTACGCCATGGAAAACAGTATATATCTGGGCTTGTCGAAACAGATGGTGCTTCGCACCAATATGAACATTACGGCGAATAATATCGCCAATGTGAATACGCCCGGCTATCGCGGCCAGAACACGCTTTTTGCCGAATTTGTCAGCAAACAACGTGACATCGACAACCCCAAGGACCCGCTGTCTTTTGTCTATGACCGCGGCCAGTATCAGGTCACCGATGAAGGCCCGCTGCAGATGACAGAAAACCCGCTGGATATCGCTGTGGTTGGCCCCGGCTTTATCGGCGTGCAAAGCCCCGGCGGCGGCACAGCCTACAGCCGCGCCGGCCAGATGGAGCTCGGCCCCGGCGGAGAATTGCGGACACCTTCCGGCCATCCGATCCTGAATGAAGGCGGCGCGCCTATCACCATTCCGGCCAATGCCACAGAAATCAAAATCGATTCCAAGGGCGTTATCTCGACGCAGGACGGGCAAATCGGACGCATCCAGCTTGTAGAATTTGCCAATGTGCAGGAACTCGAAGCCATGGGCGATAATCTCTACACCGCCCCCGCCCCCGGCACGCCGGCCACGCAATCCACGATCAAGCAGGGCTATCTCGAAGGATCGAACGTGCAGGCCGTTCTGGAGATGACCAACATGATCGATACGCTGCGGAATTACCAGTCGCTGCAATCCATGATGCAGACGGAAAATGAGCGCCTCCGCACCGCCATACAACGCCTGACACGAACATAAGAATTTGAAAGTTTAAAGGAGAACCAAGACCATGAGATCACTCGATATCGGCGCAACCGGCATGATGGCCCAGCAGATGAATGTGGATGTGATATCCAACAACATCGCCAACATGACCACAACCGGATACAAGCGCCAGCGCGCGGCCTTTCAGGATCTGATCTACCAGAATATCGACCGCCCCGGCAGCACATCGTCCGATGCCGGGACCACAGTGCCATCGGGTATCCAGATGGGTCTTGGCGTTCGCACCGGCGCGGTGTACCGCATGACCGGACAGGGCGCGATCCAGATCACCGAAAACCCATTGGATATGGCCATCACAGGCGAAGGGTATTTCCAGATCGAACTGCCCAGCGGCGAGACCGCCTATACACGTGATGGAACGTTCCAGGTCAATGAAAACGGCGAGATCGTCACCACACAGGGCTATCTGGTCCAACCCGGCATCACAGTGCCTGAAGACGCCATCGACGTCGATATCAACGAAAGCGGCGAGGTGATTGTAAAGATCAGCGGCCAGACAACCATGCAAAATCTGGGTCAGATTGAACTGGCCAGCTTTGTGAACCCGGTCGGTTTGGAAGCCATTGGCGATAACCTGTTTCTGGAGACAGAAGCCTCCGGCGCGCCGACAACAGGCAATCCGGCAGAAGACCAGTTCGGGTCCATCCGTCAGGGCGCGCTTGAGCAATCCAACGTCAACGTGGTGGAAGAAATTACCAAGCTGATTTCCGCGCAGCGTGCCTATGAAATGAACTCCAACGTGATTTCAACATCGGATGAGATGATGCAGACAACATCGCAGCTTCGATAATTATTCACCAATGAACTTAAAAGTTAGGGATTAAGCTCATGAAAACAAAAAAATTTATACTAGCCGCATTGATCGGCGCCAGCATAGGGCTTTATGCCTTTCAGGCGGGCGCGATCACCTTGAAGGACAATACGATCATTCAAGGATCGAATATCACGCTGGGCGATATTTTTACCGATCTGCCGCGCGATAACGATAAAGTGCTCGGCCCCGCCCCACGCCCCGGCACGGATATGGTTCTGAACGCCCGGACCCTGATGAGAATAGCCATAGCCATGGATTTGCCATGGCGCCCGTCCAGCGCAACGGATCAGATCGTATTGAAACGTGCGGCAACAGTTATCGGCCGTGACGAGATCGAATCCCGCCTCAAGAAAGAAATTATCGAAAACGGATACACTGAAGGATTTGATATTGAATTCCCGCAAGCCACATCCGAGATGATCCTGCCCAAGGATCAACCCGGCAGCTTTGATATTGCAGACCTTAAAATCGACCGCGCCAGCGGAAAATTCACCGCCACTATCGCCGCGCCATCCAAGGAAAACACCATTCAGACCAACGCCGTAAGCGGCATTATTTACCCGGTAGCCGAAGTGCCGGTATTACGATCCACATTACGCAAGGGCACAATCATCGGCCAACGCGATATTGAATTTATCACGATGCGCGCCGATTCTTTAAATGATGCCTATTTCATTGATGCCAATGACATTATCGGTATGACGCCGCGCAAAATCCTGATCCCCGGCAAGCCGGTCACAGAAAACGATATCGAAGCCCCGCAAGTTGTCACACGCGGCGATGCCATTGTGATCACACTCAAAAGCGGCCCGATGACACTGACCGCCCAAGGCAAGGCCCTTGAAAACGGCGCGACCGGAGACCTCATCCGCGTTACCAGCTCGGAAGGCAGCCGCACGCTTCAGGCACTGGTCACCGGCGACAAGGAAGTACAGATTTCGGATTTTTAAACCAACATCCGCGTAAGAA
The DNA here is from genome assembly GCA_035911135.1 of Alphaproteobacteria bacterium. Taxonomy (GTDB): domain Bacteria; phylum Pseudomonadota; class Alphaproteobacteria; order Micavibrionales; family Micavibrionaceae; genus JAMHWD01. The sequence continues at coordinate 143,675 of JAMHWD010000018.1, forward strand.
CTTAAGAGAACGGGGTAACAACCATGAAAACCACCATGAAGCATAAACTCAAAAGCCTAAGCCTGCTGATCGCCTCGGCCTCGACCTTAAGCGCTTGCAGCTCGGCCATGGACCGGATTGAAAATATCGGACAAGCCCCGGAAATGAGCAAAATCTCCAACCCAATGACGCAGGCCGATTACCAGCCCGTCAGCCTGCCCATGCCCGCGCCCAAGGAATCCATCCAGCAGAAAAACTCGCTCTGGGCCTCCGACCGCCAGACGTTCTTTAAAGACCAGCGCGCCGCCGATGTCGGCGATATCATCACCGTGTTGATTGACATTAACGATGAAGCACAATTGGAAAACGAAACGGAGCGCACACGGTCCAGCAACGAGAATGCCGGCCTTAACTCTCTCCTGGGTTATCAGAACTCACTGAATGCGGTTTTGCCGGAAGATATCAATGACCCTGCAACCGGCCTCATCAACCCCGATGTTGTAGGCCTTGAGTCGGATTCATCGCATAACGGTTCAGGCAGCATCGAACGGGAGGAAGAAATCACCGTCCGCATGGCCGCTCTGGTCACCCAAATCCTGCCCAACGGCAACATGGTGATATATGGCCGTCAGGAAGTGGGCGTGAATTTCGAAAAACGCATCTTGCAGATCAATGGTGTTATCCGCCCGCAGGATATCAGCATCGACAACACCATCTCCTATGACCAGATCGCCGAAGCCCGCATTGAATACGGCGGCGAAGGCCAGATTACCGACGTCCAGCAGCCGCGTTACGGCCAGCAGTTATATGATGTGATCTTCCCATTCTAAAAAATACCCCACCCGCAAGATCAGACACAAGCCGCAGCACATTGCGGCTTGTGTTATTTTAACCGCTCGCTCCATTGACGGGCTCTTTTGCATTTTTTATAATGCTTTCTTTAAGAGATTTTAAAATCAAAGATTTCAACTTCATGCAAAAAAAATGGCTGATCGGCAGCGCCATAATCCTATTCACCGGCTATGTGATTGTTGAAAATAACCCATGGATCATCGGCATGGATTCCTTGTATGGCCACAGCGCGCCGCAAGCACAAAGCACCGCATCGCGCACCGCGCCAGAGCCGCAATACACCCCGATCCAGACGACCTATTCCGCATGGACCATGGGCCGCGGGACATTCGGACCGTTGCTGATATCCCGCAGCACATTGCAAGACTTAACCGGACAACTTCCCTTTAAAAGCGGCACCGAGGGATTTTATACTGTCAAGCCCATTCAGGAAACCGTGAACGGGCAATGCCATTATGAATGGAAACCCGGCAATTATTGTGGATTGGCTGGGGCGGCTGTTGAGGCCATGTACGAAGAAGGCGGCACGCGCTTTATCCTGACATTCGACCATAACAAGCCCAATATGCCCTGCGGCCAGCAGCTTTCCGATGATGAAAAAAGCCACGAAATGAAATTGGGCGTTGTTGAAGGCGCCACCGATTTTTCCCAAATGATCAAAGACAATCCGCAAGGATTCTTTGCTAAATTCCCGGCCTGCGCCACCACAATACTCAGCCAGGCCCGCGTCATCTTTAACAAACACACCCATCCTGATTTCAAGGGCATCACCACAGGCCTTACAACGGTCATGCCCGGCCTGAAAATGCAGGATTTTGTAGCAACATATCTGGAAAAAACCGGGTTGCAAGGGCATGACATTCAGGCCATCAAAACAATGCCCAGCCGGGAAATCCGCAATTATATTGTCGAGAAAATTCCAGAACTTAGAATCAGCGGCGACCGCTTTGAGGGCAAGGAGATGGTTATTCTGCGCGATGCTGACGGCGTGAAATACGCCTTTGGCCTGAATTATGTTCAAGACCCGCCGGGCACAAAGCCACAGGAAATCGCCGAAATCACCTGGATCGGTTTCTAGAGAAATATTCTGATAACAAAATGCTGCCCGCGATTAATCGTCGCGGTGGGTTTTTTCCAGACGCTCGTGACGCTCCTGCGCCTCAAGGCTGAGCGTGGCGATCGGACGGGCCTTCAGGCGCGGGATCGAGATCGGCTCGCCCGTTTCCTCGCAGAAGCCATAATCATCATGATCAATACGCTCGATGGCTTCGTTGATTTTGGAAATCAGCTTACGCTCGCGGTCGCGCGTCCGCAGCTCCAGCGCGTGATCGGTTTCAGCCGAGGCGCGGTCCGCCAGATCGGGCTTTTGCAGCTCGGTCCCTTGCAGCGTATTGGTGATAGTTTCCTGAGAGCCGCTCAGCAGCTCCTTACGCCAGGCGATAAGCTGCTGGCGGAAATATTCCCGCATGACCGGGTTCATAAACTTGGCTTTATCCTTTTCAGGATCGTAATCCGGAGGAACAATAACACTGCTGACTTCGCTCATAACCATAAAAATCCCTTAAACGCGGTACTTTGGTGATTCCAAAACTATAAGAAGGAAGTTCTTGAAAAACAAGAGGATTTAAGGATTCTGTTAAACCTTATTCACATTTGCCTTTGAATCAAGCGCCACGCGCATCTTCGCCAGCTCAACCTGCGCCCGCAAGTCAATTTCATCCATGATCGAGGTCAGGGCCGGGTCTGATATCCGCTCGCGGTGCGAAGCCACGACATCGGCGATATCAATCATATGCCCCACCGTCAGCGTCCCGCCCAGCATGGCCAGACGGATTTTGTCCAGTTCCTGCAGCACCCCGTTCGAGCGTTCACGGGCGCGTTTACGGGCGGCGCGCGCCGTTGGGTCTTCGGCCGCCTGCACCGAAAGCAAGGAATCAACCCGGGCAATGGATTTGGTGGTGCTGGCCGCTGCCGCCCCTTCTGTGCCTTGCGATAAAAAATCGCCAAAGCTTTCATCACCCGATGAAACCTTGTCCTTTTTGCCTGTTTTCGATGGGCCTTGCGTCTGGCCCGGACCTTGAATTTTCATGATCTTTTAGAACTGGATTTCTTGTTATTTTACGATAATTAAAGGCCGGGCTTTCCCCTGCCATCTCTTAATAACTATAGCACAGAAAGAATAATGAAAGAGGAAAGATTTGCCGGGTCTTAGGGAAAATTCAAGATTCCCCCCGCCGCGCCAGAAGCCGCGCCGCGCTGTTGAATATCGAACAAGTCATTGTAATTTCACAATTTTCAATCTGGCACAGCATTCGCATATCTCTGCCCGACGGCCTCAAACAGTTAGGGTTTGGGCCAGAACCAATGAGGCATGACGGATGTTCAACACAACGCAGAACAGAAGACATAATATAAAAAGGCCAGCAAACGGCTTGATAATGGTGGGTGTAAACCGGTCATCAACGCTTCTCGCCCTTGAGATGGAAGGGTGCAGTGCTCTGAAAAACAAAAAAATCAGAAGCGTGATAACGGTTATTTTCTTCTTTCTTGCGTTGTGCCTCACCCCTCTTGCCGCGCAGGCGAAAACTTCACGGATCAAGGATATCGTGAATATCGAAGGCGTGCGGGAAAACCAGCTGGTAGGTTACGGTCTTGTGGTGGGACTGAACGGCACCGGCGATTCCCTGAATAACTCCCCCTTCACCGAGCAAAGCCTTGTGGCGATGCTGGAGCGTTTGGGCGTGAGCGTACGCGGCCAGAACATGAACACCGGCAATGTCGCCGCGGTCATGGTCACGGCCACCCTGCCCCCCTTTACCAATCAGGGGTCCAAGATTGATGTCACCGTGTCGACACTGGGCGATGCCACGGACCTGCAAGGCGGAACGCTTTTGGTAACGCCTTTGATGGCGGCTGATGGCGGCGTTTATGCGGTTGCACAAGGCCCGGTCAGTGTCTCCGGCTTTGCCGTCGAAGGCGATGCCGCGACCGTGGTGCAAAACACACCCACAACAGGCCGCATTGCCAGCGGCGCGATCGTCGAACGCGAGATCGACTTCCAGCTTTCCGAGCTGAGCCAGGTGCGCCTTGCCCTGAAAAACCCGGATTTCACAACCGCCCGCAGAATCGCGCAAGCCATTAACGGCTTCACATCGGCCAATCTGGCCGTGGCCGAAAATTCCGCCAGCGTTGTCCTGATGCGCCCCGATAATTACGACGGCAGCATTGTTGACCTTATTACTGATATCGAGCAACTGCCCGTCCAGCCTGACCAGCCTGCGCGCATCGTTATCAGCGAGCGATCCGGCGTGGTTGTCATCGGCGCGGATGTCCGCATCAGCGCGGTGGCCATTGCACAAGGAAACCTGACCATCAAGATCAATGAAACGCCGCAGGTATCACAGGCCAATCCCTTTGCCGAACAGGGCGAGACTGTCATCGTGCCGCGCACCGATATTGATGTGAATACAGGCGAAGACACGAAGCTCTCGAACCTTGATACCGGCGTGACGCTGCAGGATCTGGTGACCGGCCTCAACCGCCTTGGCCTTCAGCCCCGCGACATCATCACAATCCTGCAAGCCATCAAGGCGGCAGGCGCCCTGCAAGCCGAGATCGAGGTTATCTGATCATGAGCAGCGCCAATAACAGCATGAGCCCGGATACCACAATCGCCCTGATGCAGGCCGGCCAAACCAGCGCCACCAGCGCGGCACAAAAGGCAAAGGCCGCCAAGCAGCTGGAAAAAATATCCAGCGCCGCCGAAGAATTCGAGGCTGTCTTTATCGCCGAAATGATGAAGCCCATGTTCGAGGGCATCTCGACCGAGGCCCCGTTTGGCGGCGGCAAGGGCGAGGAAATCTTTCGCAGCATGCTGCTGCAGGAATACGGCAACAAGCTGGCGCAAAATGGCGGCGTTGGCATTTCAGATGCCGTGAAAACCGAATTACTCAAAGCACAGGAGCAAAAATCGCATGACACAGACCTTTCACAATAGCGCCCTGATGACCGATGGAAAACTGCTGCCGCAGGACACGGTTCAGGCAATCCAAACCCTGATCAAGGTCACGCAGTCATTGATTGATTATGCCGAGCGCGAGAACAAGATGCTGGCCCGTAACGACATGATGTCATTTGCGATCCTGCAAGATGAAAAATCCATTCTGGCTGAGCGTTATGTGCGCCTGTCCCGCGAATTCCGCGACCGGATTGAAGATTTCCGCGGCATCGACAAATCCCATCTGGACAAGCTGGAATCCCTGCAAAAGGTGCTGGCTGATAGCTCCCGCACCAACAATGCCCTGATCGGCCGCATCAAGAACAAGTCCGAGCAAAAAACGCAAAGCACGCTGCTGAGCGCGCAGGAACTGGGCCAGATGAAGCCTGTAAAATTCGACAATCTCGCGCAAGGCTCTGCCCATCAGGGACAATAAGCGCCGCCAAGAAAGGAGTTTGCCATGACCAGTCCGGAAGAAAAAATCATCTTGAATGCCAACCCCAAAAAGGCATTGGAAGGCGTGCATAACATTATCGACCGCCTGCATGTTGTCTATACAGCCGAGACACATGCGCTGGAAAATTCCGATGCACGGGCCTTCATGGCCCTGCAGGAAGAAAAAATCAGCGCCGCCCGCGATTATCAAGACGCCATCGAGCAACTGGTATCGCGCAAGGACGAATTTGTTGCGGCCGACCCGGCGCTGAAAACTTCGCTCACGGAAAAGCAGCAATTATTTTCGGAACTGAGCCGCCGCAATCTGGCAGCGCTGGAGCGCATGCAAAAGAGCATGACGCGTTTTGGCGATACGCTGCGTAATGCCGTAAAAGACATCGCCATCCGTCAGCGCAGCAGCAGCTATACCAGTCTCGGGACCATGGCCGCAGAAGAAGCCAAACGCATTTCATCGGGAAGCATCAGCCAGACCGCCTAATAAAAAAGAAAGCAGGAATAACATGGGCACATCAACGTTATTTTTTACGCAAACCATTACCGCCCCCCAGCCCGCAACAGCCGGCGGGAAATCCGGCATAGCAACCAATACACAGAATTTGCAAAACCTCGATTTCTTCGAGGTCATTTTGCAAAATGCCTTAAGCGCCATTGAAAACAAAAAGGCAGGAACCGCCCTGCCGCAAACAACACCCGATCTTGCCGATGCGGCCGCCGATGGCGAGACAATCCTTTCCGCCAATCAGGACATTCTGGAAGCGCTGGCGGTGATTGATCCCGGCGCGACATTAAGCGCCGAGGATATTGAATCCCTGGCGGCTTCGCTGGAAGGATCGTTGATCGTGACCAGCGCCGAGGACATCGAGACCGATGCCAGCGCCCAGATTTCCACCATGAACGCCCTGATGATCGTCACGCGCATCCAGCCCGACAATGCCGGACAAGGCAAGCTGATGAAAATTCTCAAGGCCATTGAAACCCTGGCGGATGGCCAGCCATCCCTGATGATCGCCACCAATATGACGCCGGAGCAACTGGCAGTGGCAAAAGACAAGATCATGGCCATGATCAATGCGGCCGAAACAGACAAAAATATTATCTTGCCGGAAGGCACATTGGAAACAGGTGATGATGATATCACTGAAGGTCTGGATAACATCATGATCGGCTTGATTGCCATTGTCACACCCCCGCCCAAGGACACAACCATCGCGCCGGGCGGCTTTATTATTACAGCCCCGGCGACGAAGGAAAATACGCCTGCGGCCCTGACAGCCTTTTCACAAACACAAGCCAGCCTTGACCCGCTGGAGACGAGCGCACCACTGCCCGCCAACAGCAATGATTTCGCCGCGCCCGATCAGGATTTTGACATGTTGCTTTCCGATTTCATGGACAGCAGCAACGAGGCACAAAGCCTTATCAAGGAAGCCGCCGAGCAAACGATCAAGGCGCAAATGAACGGCGAAGGCGAAAAACCTGCCGCCAAGGCAAGCCATAATTTCAGCACACTGCAAGGCTGGCCGTTTTCGGCAACGGGTTCTATTTTCACAGCCGCCGATTATGCCGCATCCGGTTATGATGAATACGGCATGGCCCCCGGACAGATGCAATCCATCACACAAGGATCTCTGACCTCGCTGGTGACGCAGGCGCAAAGCGCATCCCAGCCGCACCCCGCAACGCAAGTGGTTGCCGCAACCATCCAGAAATCTGCAGCCAATGGCGAGACCAAGGATCTGACGCTGCAGCTCGACCCGCCAGAGCTGGGCCGCGTGGAAATAAAAATGAGCTTTGGCAAGGACAAGGCCATCAAGGCAGTTCTGACTGTTGAGAAGCAGGAAACATTCCTGATGCTGCAACGAGATTCAGGCGCGCTGGAGCGCAGCCTGCAAGATGCGGGGCTCGATCTTTCGGAAGGCGTTTCCTTTGAGCTGGCCGATGACGCACATGATTTTAGCCAGAATGGCCGCCATGATGAGAGCCATAGCGGACAAAAAGGAACACAGTCCGATGAAACTGGCACGATAATTGAATCTACCATGACATGGGCCGTCAACCCGGACACAGGGCACATGCATTATGTGATCTGGGCATAGGCGGCAAGAGCAAGGACATAGAACAATGGTATCCGACGTAACATTCCAGACGGCCTTAAACCAGCAGCAGAACACAAGCGCGTCATCGACGCAGCTGGCGACAGATTTTTCCCAGTTCCTGACCTTGCTGACGGTTCAGCTCCAGCATCAGGACCCGCTCTCGCCCATGGATACGACAGAATTTACCAATCAGCTGGTTGCCTTTACCGGCGTTGAACAGCAGATCAACACCAACCAGAAGCTGGACAGCCTTGTCTCGCTGAATCTTGGCAATACATTCAGCTCGGCACTGAACTATGTCGGCAAGGATATCAGCTATATCTCTTCCGAGTTTACCTATGACGGCACAAACCCCAGCAAGATCACCTATGCCCTGAACGATAACGCCTTTGAATCCAAGATCCGCATTTATGACGAGGAAGGCGATGTTGTATATGAGGCCGACGCCCAGACCAGCGCCGGGTACAGCCATGAATTTGTCTGGGATGGAAAAAACAAATACGGCTATCCGGTTGAGGCCGGCACGTATGAGGTCAAGATTGACGCGCTTACATATGAAGGCGATGCCGTGGGATCCTCGGTGGTTGTGCAGGGCAATGTCCGCGGCGTGGAAACACAGAATGGCTCGATTTATCTTCTGGTTGGCGAGCGCGCCGTTTCAGTCGGCAATGTTCTGAATGTCAGCCAGCCTGCAACAACAACGACAACAACAACGACCGATAGCGGTGATGACGACACCGCCACCGGCACGTAAGAGGCCTGAGAAAGGGAGCGCCTTAGGATGAGTCTTTTCAACTCACTCAACACCAGCACCAGCGGCGTGATCGCAGCCTCCCGCGCGACCAATGTCACATCGCAAAACGTGGCCAACATGACCACGATTGGATACAAAAGATCCGATACATCTTTTCAGGACATCGTTGCCAACAGCCTGTTTTCGACAAAGACATTTAATTCCGGCGCGGTTGGCACGACAAAATTGCTGCGCGCCACGCAACAAGGACAAGTGCAACAAACCGCTTATGGGACGGATGCCGCAATTGTAGGCAACGGATTTTTCGTGGTGCGCGACAGCCTGGATGCCGGCGATGAATTTGTATTCACGCGCAACGGACAGTTCGACAATTTCACAGTGCGCGCCAGCGAAGACACCGGAGCGCTGACCACGGAAAATAGTGGCGAGGCCACCTACTTGCGAAACTCGGCAGGATTTTTCCTGTATGGCTGGTCTATCGATCAGGACGGCAATGTCGCCAGCAGCACAGATCTGAACGGTCTTGTGCCCATCGAGATCAGCATGTTCCAGACGCAGGTTCTGCCCACGACGAATGTCGATCTTTCGATCAATCTGGATGCATCGGAAGAAGATTACTCGCCCTATCTTTTTGTGCCGGCGCAGACCTTGCCTGTATCCGCGCAAGACGCACATTTCTCGCGCAGCGTAAACATCTATGACACGCTGGGCGGCGAACGTCAGGTCACTTTTGAGTTCCGCAAGATTACCGGCCCGATGGCACAAATCACATCCAATGCCGGGCAATCGTTGAGCCTTAGCGATGTGCTGGTCGATAACCCCACCGGCCCAACCTCCGGCATTACAGCCGGCGACACATTCACCATCGCCAATGGTGCAGAAACATTGACCGTTACATTCGTCAATGGCACGGCCGATACATCCGCCCCCGCTTATGAAGCCAATACGCTGGCGGATCTTCGCAGCATCATCAACAATTTCACCGATACAGGCGGCCAGGCACAATTCGAAGCGCGCATCACCGATAGCGGCGAATTGCTGATCCAGTCTGCGCTGGCTTCGGAAAGCCTCGACATCAGCGCCAGCAGCGCCAGCGTTCTGGGCAACACCGGATTTAACATCATCCCCGATCCGGTCGATGCCGATTACACCTATGATCCTTTATTCGATATCAATGGCACATCCACAGCCTATCCGGGGCAGGATCTCTTTCCCGCCTTCGACGAAAGCGACACCCCCAACACGCAAGGCTGGTGGGAAGTCACTGTCCTGATCCCTGACCCTTCAGCGCCCAGCGGCACAGCAAGATCCATTATCCGTCAGGGCCTGATTAACTTTAATGGCGATGGCACCATGAACGCCGTGGAAGATGCCAATGGCAATATGGTCATCGACATGTCCACAACGCCCATAGATTTCGATCTAGCGACAACGGGCGAGGAATTGCCGTTTAATGTCGATATCTCGCGCTTCAGTCAGTTTTCCAGCGGCTACAACGTCATTCAAGCCGAACAGAACGGCGCAGGCCTTGGCCTGCAGACCGGCGTTGTTATCAACGATAACGGAATTGTCTCGGCAGAATTTTCCAATGGCATGATCGTGAATATCTACCAGATACCGCTGGCCATGTTTAACAACGCCAACGGCCTCATTGAGCGAAGCGGCACAGTATTTGCACAGAGTGCAGATGCCGGCGAAGTGCGTCTGGAAATACCAGGTGAAAACGGCGCAGGCGACATATACGGACAGGCTGTTGAGAGCTCCAACGTGGATATCTCGAACGAGTTCAGCAACCTGATCGTCCACCAGCGGGCCTTTGGCCTTAATTCGCGGGTGATCAGTACGGTAGATGAAATGACGCAAGTATTATCACGGTTGAAACAATAACAAGGAAACACACAGAAGTTTTAAGGTAAGGAGACACGAGTATGGGACTTTTCGGATCATTATTTACAGGGGTGTCGGCACTTTTTGCCCAGTCGCAAAATACCGCCATCATCTCGAACAACATCGCCAATATCAGCACGACAGGCTTTAAGCGATCAGAAGCATCGTTCCAGTCCCTCGTGACAACGGAAAGCCGATCCTCGCGTTACTCACCGGGTACGGTTTCGGTAAACCGCCTCCAGCGCGTTGACCAGCAGGGTTCATTGCAGCAGACAGCCTCCTCGACTGATGCCTCGATTTCCGGTAACGGTTTCTTCCCGGTCAAGCGCTCGACACAGTTCGGACAGGAATTCCTCTACACCCGCGCCGGACAATTCTCGGAAGACGCGCAAGGCCTCTTGAGAAACGCTTCAGGCTTCGTGCTTTACGCCTGGCCGATCGATGCCAACGGCAACCTGCCTGCCAACCAGGGGGACCTTACCTCGCTGGTTCCGGCAGACGTGGCCTTCCTCGGCGGCCTGACACGCCCGACAACATCTGCAGAGCTGGCCATCAATCTTGATGCCGACGAAGTCGATGTGAACTATACGGATGCCCTGACGGCGCCGGTGAACTTCTCCCGCGGCCTGACCGTTTATGATGCACTGGGCGCTGCCCAGACGATCACAATGGAATTCACGAAAGTTTACGGCCCGCATGGTACGGCTTTCGGATCCATCGGCAGCCTGAGCACGACATCGGAACTGATTGACGATCTGGGCGCCACTGATGGCGAGCAATTCTCGATCTCGGTCGATGGCAACCCCGGCCCGGCCACAGACACAATTACACTGGAAGTCTGGGATGGCGTGGGCGTAGCCCCGGCCGGCGCAGTACAGACCGTGCAGGATGTGATCAACGAGATCAACACCAACCTGACCGGCGCGACGGCCTATCTGGGCAATAACGGTGAGCTGGTTATTATCCGCGACGACTTTGAAGGCGGCGGCGAAGATATCGTTCTGGCCAACGTGGTAGGCACGGCACTGGGCAATCTGGGATTAACAGCCGGAACCTATGACGCGACCGACCTGAACAACGCCACCTATAGCAACGGTGCGCCGACAGATACCCCGCCTTACAGCTCGGAGAATTTCCCGGCGATCCAAAACCGCCCCGGCGATACCGAGTATAACCAGCGCGGCTGGTGGCAGCTGAACATTCTGCACCCGGATGGCAGCTCGATGAGCCGCGGTATGATCAACTTCAACGGCGATGGTACGATCAACGCCTCGCCCGATACAAACGGCAATATTGATATCGAGTTGAACAATATTTCCTGGGGCAACGGTTCCGAACCGCAAAGCTTTGCGATCGACATCGAACGCTTCAGCCAGTTCTCCGGTAACTATGACGTGATCTTCTCCGACCAGAACGGCGCGGAGCTGGGATTACGCACAGGCGTGGAAATCAACCGCGAAGGCGAGGTTATTGCCCGCTTCTCGAACGGCGCATCGGCCACTCTATATAAAGTGCCGCTGATTACCTTTGCCAATGCCAACGGCCTGAACGAGGTCTCTGGTACGGCTTACTCCGAGAACGATGAATCGGGCGAGGAAAACCTCCGCGAGGCCGGAACCGGTGGCGCAGGCTTCGTCGAGCCTTCAACGCTGGAATCCTCCAACGTGGATCTGGCCGATGAATTCGCCCGATTGATTATCTCCCAGCGCGCATTCGGCGCGGGAACGCGGGTTATCACCACGGTTGACCAGATGACGGAAGACCTGCTGAGACTGCGTTAAGAGATTTTTGAGTAACTGGAATTTGCCTGAACTATTTTTTCAATCCGGTCAGGCGCAAGGCGTGAAGTTTATAAAATATAAATGAGCGCCGCAGCAACGCAGCCGGGAGGAAAAAGAGAAAGGCATACGACTTGGGTATAAGGTCTTGGGCGATGGCTACCCCCCATCATTCCCTAACCCCCAAAGCCTTGTACCCGGCTTTACCGCCTCCGGCTCCGTAACTTCCAGGATGGAGACCTCGGGCCAGAGGCGGTAAAAAGCCCCCAAAAAGCGGGGGCAGGGTCGGCGCGAGGAGGCCTGCGGCAGAATGCCGCACACCCACCCCACGTTGATGACTGCTTTCTTGAGCCACCCACCCCCGCTTTTTCTTTTTAATGTGCTCGCCGTCATTGCACGGCCTCGTCCGTGCAATCCATTTCAACATACAACGAACTGATTCATGGATTGCCCGCATAAAGCGGGCAATGACGTTTCAAACCACCAAAAGTTACGACAAAACAATACCTAATGCATTGTTTTAATTGGTATATTTTTGTTCCCTAAAATAATTTTTTTATTAACGCTTCATTCATATTTATGATATATTCTGATTATTGTGGCTTGAAGTATTCAGGCTCATGCAGGAAGCATAACAACCCTAGGAAAGGAAAAAAATTATGTCCTCCGATATCGTACTTACCAGTGCGTTACGCACAAACCTTCTCTCCCTCCAGAACACGCAGCGACTGATCGACTCCACGCAGGAAAAACTTGCGACTGGTCTTAAGGTCAATTCTGCTCTGGACAATCCGCAGAACTTCTTCTCCGCACAAGCCCTGAACAACCGCGCCAGCGACCTTGGCCGTTTGCTCGATGGTATCAGCCAGTCGATCCGCACGATCGAGGAAGCCGATAACGGGGTTACAGCGCTGACAAGCTTGATCGAACAAGCACAGTCCATCGTGACATCGGCTCGTGACCAGTTGGCAGCTTCTGCCGGCGAAGCACGTCTGGTGGGTAACGTTGACCTGTCCGATGAAGCGACACTGACTGGTCTTGGTGGTATCGCAACCGGCGACCAGTTCACCATCACCACAACTGACGATGAAGGTCTGCAAGTTAACCAGACAATCACCATCAACACAGGTGATTCCGTTTACGCTCTGGCTGCTGAAATCACTGATGCCTTTGCTGATAACGAAGATGGCGAGATTGTTGCCACCGTTACGGACGAAGGGTATCTGGCGATTGCCAGCAAGGATGGCAGAAGCTTCAAGATCTCCGACACCACCGGCGGTACAGCCGTTTCCCAGGCAGGTTTCGATGCCCTGGGTATTGGCGATTACTTTGCTGACGAAGTTCGTGATGGCGCCTCTATCGGCGTTGGCGCGACTATCGTTGCGGGTAACACAATCGGCTCGATCTCCCTGTTTGAAAACACAGGCGATACAGTTGATGCTGGTGATCTGATCGGCGGTACTGGCTACACAGATGCTGATGGTAACACAGTATTGAACGTTGCAGCTGGTGCTACTTTCGGCATTACGATCAACCTCTCTGATGGTACAACAGCAACAACAACGGCCGTTTCAGGTGCCTCGACCTTCCAGGATCTGGTGGATAGCGTTAACCTCGACACGAACACCAACACGTATCTGGGTGCAAACTTCGACAGCGCAACAGGACAGCTGAGCTTTACATCTCTCAGCGATAACGTTGACTCTATCGAAATCACCTACACAGCTGGTGCAGCTGCTGAAGTATTCGATATCGGCCTTGGCGACCCAAGCGGCGCTCTGGACCCGATTGCGGCTACTGGCGGCGCGACAGCCAACGATTTCGTGTTCCGTTTCAACAACTCGACACAGGCTCTTGACCAGCTCGCGGCTGACTACAACAACATCCGCGACCAGATCGACAGCATTGTGAAAGACGCTCAATATCGCGGGGTTAACCTGTTGAGCGGTGATGACCTGACGACCTTCTTCAACGAGGACAATACAAGCACCTTGACAACAGTAGGCGCCAACTTCACAGCCAACGGCCTTGGTCTGAACGAAGCTTCCTTCCGAAGCTCCGCCTCGATCGAGTCAACAAGCGTTGAAGCCAGAAATGCTCTGAATGACGTTCGTTCCTTCGGTTCGACACTGGCCAACAACCTGTCGATCATTCAGACACGCCGCGAGTTCACGGAATCCACGATCAATACGCTGGAATCCGGTGCGGACGACCTGACAGTTGCAGACTCCAACGAGGAAGGTGCAAACCTGCTCGCCCTGCAGACACGTCAGGCTCTGGGTACGACAGCCCTGTCGCTGGCTTCCCAGTCCGCTCAGTCGGTTCTCCGTCTGTTCTAATAAATTCTTCGGGAAGGCGGCGCCCCAAACGCCCCTTCTCTACAAAAACCCCCGGAAGGATTCCGGGGGTTTTTTACTTGTCCAGATTCATAACCTGCCTAAAGTTGGTTATCCCACCCCCGGAAAGATTCCGGTTTTTTTATATTCAGGGCGCTTAGTGGTTTAAAAACACGTCGTCATTGCACGGCTTGTCCGGGCAATCCATTTCGGCATTTGCCTGGCTGATTCATGGATTACCCGCATAAAGCGGGTAATGACGGGAAGACGGCGCCTGATTCTGCCGCGCCTCTATAAAATCCATCAGCGAAGATAACAGCGCCCCCGGCTTACCGCCCGGCTCGACCTTTATCACGCCCGGCGCATCCGATCCGACCTTCATGGAAAACACGCGCGTAATAATCTGGCTGAACGGACAGACCAGAACAGATTCCTTCAAGGGACGTTTGACAAAAGACGTAAAGGCCTGCAGGCGGAAGGCATCACACAAGGCGCGCCCCATCTGATGCTCGGCGGATTTGGGGGCAGCGCCGCCCTCCTTTTCCTGCCGCGCCAGCGAAGACGCCATAATCGGCAGCAGATCATGCATGAAGGAAAACCCGCCAGCCTCATTCGTAAAGGCATTCATCATCTTGGCAAGCGGACTGGCGCGCGTGATCATATTGGTTAGCGGCGGCAGGTCTTTTGATGCCCGAAGAACATCCCCCAGATCCTTGAAATAATCCTGCAAACCCGCCTGAATAATGGCGATGGCCTGCTGCAATTCCGGATGTTCTGCGATATAGGCCTTGGCCTCATACAGCTCATCCACGCTCAAAGGATACGTATCCTGATCACGGACAATATGCTGCGCCCGTAATGCTGCACGCATGGCGCTGTTGTTGAAATGGGTATGGGGCGGCTTGCCCGGTACTGGATCACGCGCGACCGGCGGGAACCTGCCGGCAGGCATGGCATGCCTCAAAGAAACGCACGCCCCCTTGGCATGGGGCTGCTCCTGAAGGAATAACGCAAAATAAACCGGGAAATCCGCCATGACCCGCTCCAGAAACACCTCACCCGCCGGCAGCGCGTATTGCTCTACCGTGTGCCGCTGAACGGCAGCAGATGCCTTGGGAAAGGTAAAATTCTTTGTACTGATAGACATGATGGATGTGTAGCTACCACAAAAAATTAGATTATGTCAATTATTGTATTTTTGCATTGCTTATATGCAAATTAACTAAAATTTTCCATATAATACGTAAAATATTAAGATATGGGACGAGTCTCACTGATACAACGCTTTGCGCGGGCCAATGACCAGATATCGCTGCTTTCGGCGATTTTGCTGCTCTTTTTTATCGCCGGCGATCAGACCTATCAGATTCAAGAGCGGCGCTTCATGATCTCCGAGATTGAGATGACGGCCCTTGTCACCGGCCTGCACACAGGCCTCTACCGGGTCGATGAAAGCGTACTGAATGCGATGGCACGCGTCCCGCGCAGCGATTTTGTCGAAACCGAGCATGTGCCTTATGCCTATAAAAACGTTGCCCTGCCGATGGTCAGCGAGCGTTATATCCTGCCCGAACCCTTCCTGACCGCCATGATGATCCATCTGATGGGCGTAACCCGTAATGACCGGGTACTAGAGGTCGGATATGGCACAGGCTATGAGGCGGCCGTACTCTCCAAGCTCAGCGAGGAAGTCTATTCCCTGCGCCAGCAAAATCCGCTGGGCCGGGCTATCGCCGAGACAGGCATTGAGGAATTGAAGGAGTATAAAAATGTCAGCATGAAGGTCGGTGATGGCATTTATGGCTGGGCCGATGCCGGGCCGTTTGATGCCATACTGGTCAAGCAGGCCGTGACCGAGCCGCCCCCTGCCCTGATCGCCCAGCTTAACCCCTATGGCCGTCTTGTCGTACCCGTCAAAAAAGAAGACGGCGAACAGCGCGTTCTGGTCATTCTGAAAATGCCCGATGGCAGCCTCCAGCAGCGCGAAACCCTGTTCGTGAAAATGACCGACCTCTCGCCCGGCACAGATTTATAAGAAAAATCTTATATACAGCCATTCTTTATTCCTTCTTAAGGCCTTTCGTGGTATGATTATTGCAGGTAAAGAAATTGCCCCTGGCCCGAAACTGGAAAGGAAGAAATCCTATGGCACTTGTAATTGATCTCAAACCCGGCGAAAAAATTCTGATTGGCGATGCCGTCATTACCAATGACGCCCAGCGCACGCGCCTGCATATTGCCGGCGACGCCGCAATCCTGCGCGAAAAAGACGTTATGCAAGAGGACGAGGCCGATACGCCCTGCAAACGCATTTATTATATTATTCAATGTATGTATCTCTCGAAAACGCCATCGGAACTGCACAAGGCCTATTTCAGCCTGATTCAGGAGATACAGCATGCCTCCCCTTCCAGCAGCATTTTCTTTATGCAGATCAATGATGCTATTATCGGCGGCACATATTACAAGGCCATGAAACTGGCCAAGCAGCTGATTGAACATGAGCGTGAATTAATGGATATTGCCCTCGGCGGGACCGGAACCAGATCCGGCCAGAAGGGTTAGATTCATATGACCAGCAAACAAACAAATAACCCTTACGCCAAAGCCGCCAGCGCCTATGGCGATCATTCCCAGAAACACACGCCCAACCAGCGCGAGCTGGAAGCGCGGGTTTTGCTGAAATCCGCCCGCATGATCAAGGAATTGCAGGATAGCTGGGATGTGGCCACGCCGGAACAGATTGAAACGATCCTGCGCTATAACCGTCAGATATGGTTGGTGTTTTATGATACGGCCATGGAAAATCCCGATGGTGACAAGCCCAAGGACATCCGCAGCAATATCATCAATCTGGCCAATTTCATCTTCAAACGCGAAGTTGAGATCATGTCGGACAAAGACCGGAAAAAAGAGAAGCTGGATGTGCTGATCAATATCAACAAGGAAATTGCCGCCGGTCTGATGAGCACGCCGCAAACCGAGCAAACGCCCCAAACTTCCGAATAGAGATTTTAGGATTATTATTAGGCTGTGACGCTGACGCCGGCCGATAGAGACTGGCCGGATAATGCGCCGGCGCTAAGCGCGGCCGATGCAATTTGCGCTTCGGCCACTCTGGGCTGAGGCGCGGATGGCGCAGATGATGCCGCTGGCGCGGCGATATCGGCGCTGCTGAACTGGATAACATTAAAGGACGAAGAATCCAGCTGGATACCGCCCGGCCGCGCATTGGATGGCGCGGTCTGGACTGATGCCTCACGCTCCTCCGCCAGTGTTGTTCTGGATGGACGGCTTAAGGATTGCTGTTCAAGGCTTTCCGCGCGGGCGCGGGCCTCAAGAGCCGTTTCAGAAGGAAATTCACGCAGGACATCGCCCGTATCCGAATCGCGGATCTGCAGAACGGCCTTGTTATACTGATTATTGATAAAGATATAAGGACTGATATAGGGAGCCACCGGCGTACCCATTTCCTGACGGGCAGCGCCCGTATCGGCGGGTGTCGCACGCAACGCCGCAACCTGCTCGGCATTGTTGCGGAGCAGAGTCGCGTTGGATATCACTGCGTTTACAGCTTCAATCATAAGCTATCCCTAACCAAACTTAGCATACCCAGAATATCCATGCGGATTTTTAAGTATACTTCCCTATTATCATCTTAACCCGGTTACAGTCAAAAGTCAAGAAAATCAAAAATCTATGTCAAGCATTTCATGATTCGGGGCTCCGGCTTTTATTGCCCCCCTGAAGCAATGCTCTATATTTTTCAAAACACCCCTTATCCACAGCAAGATGGAAATGAGGATAAAAAAAGTTTATAATTATTAAGAGGATGAGCAGTGATTCGGGGGGAAGACCTCTTCTTTTTCCAGAATTGCCAAAAAATAAACGGCCACCCCACTTCTTATATTATCCTAGGGATCTCGGCCACGTGACAAAAGGTACTGGTAACCGTGAATAGCTTTCTTGAAACATTAAAGCAGCTGGGTCCATCGCGACTGGCCATCATGGGCGCGATCTTGCTGGGGCTTGTCATCTTCTTTGTGTTTGTCTCGTTACGCGTATCCTCACCGGAAATGAAACTGCTCTACGCCGATTTATCAACGGTCGATTCCGGCGCCGTTGCCGCCAAGCTTGAAGAAAGCCAGATTGCCTATGAAATCTCGCCGGATGGCTCGCGCATTATCGTGCCTGAAAACGATGTTGGCCGCGCGAGAATGTTGCTGGCGCAAGAAGGCCTGCCCAATGGCGGTTCGATGGGCTATGAGATTTTTGACAATCAATCGGGCTTTGGCACAACGAATTTTATTCAGAACATCAGCCAGGTCCGCGCATTGGAAGGCGAGTTATCCCGCACGATCAGTTCGCTGGAGAATATCCGCAGCGCCCGTGTGCATCTGGTTCTGCCCCGCCGTGAATTATTCAGCCGGGAAGCCCAAGAATCCCGCGCCAGCGTATTCCTGGGGATTCGCTCCGGTACGCAAATTCCCAAAGAACAGATCATGGCGATTCAATCGCTGGTGGCCTCCGCCGTGCCGGATCTCAAGACCAGCAATGTCTCACTGGTTGATTCCAACGGCAAGCTTCTGGCGCAAGGCGGTCAGGAAGGCGAAGACCTGATGTCCATGAAGGCGGAGGAGCTTCGCCTGAACACAGAATCCCGCCTGACAACAAAGGTAGAGGATCAGGTTGCCCGGATCGTGGGTTACGATAATGTCCGCGCCACCGTCACGGCGGAGATGAATTTCGACCGCGTCAGCACGAATGAAGAACTGTTCGACCCCAACACTCAGGTTGTCAGATCTTCGCAGGCCACGCAGGAAAACAGCCTTGAGCGCGAGCCGCCGCCCGATGATGTGAGCGTTGAAAATAACCTGCCCGCCGTACAAGGCGATTTGCTGATTGATCAACAGCCCTCGCTGGAGAGCAACCGGACAGAAGAAGTCACCAATTTTGAAATCAGCAAAACCGTCAAGAGCACTGTGCGCGAGGTTGGCGCCATCCAGCGCCTTTCCGTCGCCGTTCTGGTTGATGGCAAATATGTCGAGGATGCCGAAGGCGTTGAAACTTATGAGCCCCGCACACAGGCAGAAATCGACCAGATCAAGACGCTGGTCCGCAGCGCGGTTGGCTTTAGCGAGCAGCGCGGTGATGTGATTGAAGTCGTCAACATGCAATTTGCCGAAATCGACACCGGCGAAGACATGCTGGATGAGCGTCTGCTCTTCGGGTTTGAAAAATCAGACCTTCTCGATATGGCTGAGATCCTGACTGTTGCGGTCATGATCGTGCTGGTCGTGTTGCTGGTCCTCCAGCCCATGGTCAGCCGTCTCGTCTCCGCGGAAGCTGCTGATATTGATCCAGAACTCGAAGCCGACCTGCTGGCGGCTCGCCCGGAAAGCCCCGCATTGGCCGCACCATTGGGACAGGAACCGGAAGGATTACATCTGCCGGGCGATGACGATATGATCAATCTGGCGGGCGTTGATGGCAAGGTTAAGGCATCCTCGATCAAGAAAGTTGAGGAAATCGTCAGCAATTATCCGGCTGAAACCGTGTCTGTCATCCGCAGCTGGATGACGCAGGATAATCAGTGATGATATCGGGGAATACAGGGGCATAAAGCATAATGTCAATTCGCGTCAGAGAAGATTACAGAACACTTACCGGACCGGAGAAAGCCGCAATCCTGCTGCTCTCGCTCGGTGAGGAACATGCTTCCCGTATTTTTGAGCATATGGACGATGAGGAAATCATGGAGATTTCCCAGACCATGGCCACACTCGGCAAAGTCGGCCCGAATGTCGTTGAGCGCCTGTTTGTGGATTTTGCCGAACAGATGACCTCGACCAACTCGCTGGTTGGAACGCAGGACAGTACCGAACGCCTTTTGATGAAGGCCGGCCTTGGTTCCGACAAGGTTGCTTCCATCATGGAAGAAATCCGTGGCCCCGCCGGCCGCACCATGTGGGAGAAGCTGGGCAATGTGAACGAGGAAATTCTGGCCACCTTCCTGCAAAAAGAATATCCGCAGACCGTCTCGGTCGTGCTTTCCAAGATTGCCACCGACCACGCCGCGCGCGTTCTGGCGCTGCTGCCTGAAAACTTCGCGCTTGAGGTCATTCACCGCATGCTGAGAATGGAGGCCGTTCAGAAAGATATTTTGGATGAGGTTGAAAAAACGCTCCGCACCGAATTCATGACCAATCTGGCCCGCACCCAGCGCAGAGACTCTCACGAGCTTATCGCCGAGATTTTCAACTCGATGGAGCGCTCGGTCGAGAGCCGTTTCATGGAAGAGCTAGAAAAATCCGCGCCGGAATCGGCCGAAAAAATCCGCTCGCTCATGTTCACATTCGAAGATCTGGCGAAACTCGATCCGGCCTCGATCCAGACGCTTATCCGCGCGGTGGACAAGGAAAAGCTGCCGCCTGCGCTGAAAGGCGCCACCGAGACGATCCGCGACCTGTTCTTCTCGAACATGTCCGAACGCGCCGCCAAGATCATGAAAGAAGACATGGCCGCCATGGGGCCAGTGCGCCTGCGCGATGTCGAGGAAGCCCAGCAATATATCGTCAATGTCGCCAAGGACCTCGAAGCCAGAGGCGAGATCACGATTGCCAGCGGCGATGCGGAGGATGAGCTTATCTACTGATGAAAGGCGCAAGATCCACCCCTCCCCGCAACAAAACGCAAAAGTTTCTCTTCGACAAAAACATATTTGATGCGCCCGAAGAAGAGGAAGAGATTCCGGCCGAGCCGCCGCCGCCCACTTTCAGCGTCGATGAGCTGGATACCGCCCGCAAGAAAGCCTTTAACGATGGCATGGCCAAAGGCCGACAAGATGCCACCAATGAAGCCCTGGCCAGCCGCGAGCACATGGTCACGCAGGTGCTGCAGGCTCTGGCGCAGAACTGGGCCGATATTCTGGCCGCAGAAAACACGCGCGAGATGACCTTCGAGCACGAAGCCGTCAATTTGAGCCATGGCATATTTGAAAAAATCCTCCCGCTTTATTCCCATGAACACGGGCTGGATGAAATCAGAGACACAATAACGCAAGTCTTGAACACACAGGACAGGCAATCAAAAATCTCCATCTACGTCCATCCCGACGCGCTGGAAGGGATCGAGGCGCATCTCAAGACCTTAAGCCAGCAAATGGCGGGCAGCATTGATGGCCGCTATGAGGTCATTGTACAGGAAAACATGCCTGCCCTCTCCGTCCGTCTGAACTGGAAAGATGGCGGCGCGGTACGCGATATTGAAAAACTTACCGCGGAAATCCGGGATATCCTCAAGGATAAGCTTGCGGCGCATGCCGCAAAGCGTCATGATAATACTATAGCGCAGCACATAACCGATGGAGGCAGTGATGGCGGATCAGGATGATAATAACCCCATGGGTCAGAATGATATCGATTCCATGTTCGGCGAAGCGAAATCCAAACCCGGCAGCATGAAGCTGAACGAGATCAACGAGCCTGATGGCGTTCGCAGCCTGGATGAAGAATTTGAAATCGGCGAGCCGATGGCCTCGGACGTAACGGCGATTTACGAAATCCCTGTGCAGGTATCGGCCGTTCTGGGGCGCTCCACGATGCAGGTCAGCCAACTTTTGAAACTGGGACGCGGCGCGGTTGTGGAACTTGATCGCAAGGTTGGCGAAGCCATCGACATTTATGTCAACAACCGTCTTGTGGCCCGCGGTGAGGTTGTCGTTGTGGAAGACAAGCTGGGCGTGACCATGACGGAAATTGTCAAATCAGACCGCGGCAACTAGACCTGCACACTTTTTACAAGGTCTGCCTGCATTTTTCTGCTATTATATTCATCTGGATTCATACTCTGGCAGGAGGCTAGACAATCATGAATGATGGCACAATGATGCAAGGCACTTCCGACAATCCTGCCGGAACAGGTCCGCTGCCAACCCTGACATTACGCCCCCCTGAAAGCCGCACCGATTTCGCCACGATCCTTGGCATTGTTTGCGCGCTGGGTTTTATCGCCGCCGCCATCATGGCCAGCCAGAGCGATGCGAGTTTTTTTGATCTTCCCTCCGTCCTGATTGTTATCTTTGGCACGATCGCCGCCACCAGCATTTCCTATACCGGATCCGAACTGGCCAAGGCCGGACAAATCATTGGTAAGGCGCTGATCCGCCCTGTTTATGTCCCGGCTGATCTGGCCAGGAATTTGCTGGATATTGCCGTGATCGCCCGCAAATACGGGCCGCTTTCACTCACGAATTATGACGCGCAGCTTCGTAAAAACCCGCATCTGCAGCGCGTGCTGCAAATGGTGATTGATGGCTACCGGCCTGAAGATATCGAGCGCCTGATGAACATGGAAATTGACGCGCTGATCGAACGCCATAAACGCTCCGCCGGGATCGCACGCCGCGCCGCCGAAATTGCCCCCGCCATGGGATTGATCGGGACGCTGGTCGGTCTGGTGCAGATGCTGGCCAACCTCGAAAGCCCGGAGACGATCGGCCCGGCCATGGCCGTTGCCTTGCTGACTACGTTTTACGGCGCGATCCTTGGCAATATCATTCTGGCCCCGCTGGCCGTGAAGCTGGAGAAAAACTCCACCGATGAATGTATGTTCCGCACATTGATCGCGGCCGCCGCCCTGTCCATCGCCCGGCAGGAAAACCCGCGCCGCCTTGAGATGCTGCTCAACAGCGAGCTGCCGCCATCCGAACGAATCAATTATTTCGAGCCCGCCTAATAATCCGGTGATGCCTTGGGGTCCGCCACGATCAAAAGTCGCGGCTGCGTATTGCCAACTGGCACGGAATGCAGAAAGGGCCTGCTGGCCTTGTTATGCGCCGCCGCGTGACGCCAGATATCCCCAAGATGCATATCAAAGGATTTTGCCTCTGGTTTGATCTGTGCGGGGACTCCGCCGCCCGGCGCAAGCACGACATCATCCGGCCGCCACCCCCGCGTTGAAGCCCCATGATAATTGACCAGCAAACGGTCCATCATTTTTGCATTGCCCGCGCCGTCAATATGAGCGCTGCCCACAATATTCCTGCGCTGAACCCTGATCATCGGCTTGAAACCATGCTCTCTGAAGATCTCAATATCCGCACGAATTGTCTCAAGCGCCGCACGCCCGGCTGGCGTTTGCGCGGCCAGATTCGCATCCCTGAAAAAGCGGCTGATGGGCATATCTTCGTGTGCATAATCAGGCTTTATCCGGCCATAATTCTTATAGCGCAATTCCGGCGCGCTGCGGTGGCGATCCAGAACGCCTTGCGTTATGGCGGCATAATCCCCGTTTAAATCACGGCGCAGCAGGGCTACGTTTTTTTCATGGCTTAAAACGGCATCAAAAAGATCAGCCAGAGATCCCACAATCAACACATTTTCCGGGTAAGGGCTCGCGTGGTCGGGCTGTGTCGGCATAGTTACTCGCTTTAAAAAATGGTCTATTTTTCGGTTTAATGGGGGATTGCAATGACATATAATGGAATTTCATTCGTAATTTCAAGGAATAACCATGCGTTTAATGATCATCGGGCAACTGGAAGGCTATATCAGCGAGGCGGGCAAAATCGCCCACCAGAAGGGCGCGAAAGTCATCCATTGCGAGGACACGGCGCAAGCCATCGGCGCGTTGCTGAACGGGCGCGGCGCGGATCTGGTGATGATCGATGTAAAACAGAAAATCCGTGAGTTCATCGACCGCCTGGATGCCGAGCGCATTCACATGCCGGTGGTGGCCTGCGGGATTGGTACGGATGCCAGATCGGCCGTCAAAGCCATTCAGGAAGGCGCAAAAGAATATGTACCCCTGCCCCCTGATTCCGAACTGATCGCCGCCGTCCTTGCCGCGGTGACCGAAGAATCCAGCACCATGATCGCGGGCGATCCGGTGATGCAAAATGTCGTCAAGCTGGCCGATAAGATTGCCCCATCCGAGGCCACTGTCCTGATTACCGGAGAATCGGGAACGGGCAAGGAAGTGATGTCGCAATATATCCACCGCAAATCCAAACGCGCCAACGGCCCCTTTATTGCCGTCAACTGCGCGGCCATCCCCGAAAACCTTCTGGAATCAGAGCTGTTCGGCCATGAAAAAGGTGCCTTCACCGGCGCGGCATCGCGCAGGATTGGCAAATTCGAAGAGGCCCATACCGGCACAATTTTGCTGGATGAAATCACCGAGATGCATATCTCGCTGCAGGCCAAATTGCTGCGCGCCATTCAGGAGCGCGAGATTACCCGCGTCGGCAGCAATGATCCGGTGAAGGTCGATGTGCGGATTATCGCCACATCCAACCGCAATTTGCAGGATTCGGTGAACAAGAAAGAATTCCGCGAAGACCTTTATTTCCGCCTGAATGTGGTGAACATCCCCCTGCCCGCCTTGCGCGAACGGCCCAAGGACGTTCTGGTCCTGGCGCAGTTTTTTGCCGATAAATATGCCGATGCCAATGGCGTGCCAAAGAAAAAACTCTCCAAAGGGGCTGAAAGCCTGCTGCAGGCCTATCCATGGCGCGGCAATATCCGCGAGCTGGAAAACACCATGCACCGCGCCATCATCGTATCCATGGAAGATGAGCTGGAGGCCGATGCCATCCATCTGCAGGACGCTTCATTCGCAGGCGTGTCCGTTCCGGTGCAGAGCGCTCCTGCCGCCGCGCCTGCAACTGCCGCAGCCCCGGCCACAGAACAAAAGCCCCCGGCATCAGCCGGCGTGAAAAATCCGGGCGGCGTCGAATCGCTGATCGGACGGAGCATGGCCGATGTCGAGCGCGACCTGATTATCAACACGCTGGATCATTGCCTTGGCAACCGCACCCATGCGGCCAATATTCTGGGCATCTCGATCCGTACGCTGCGGAACAAGCTTTCCCAGTATAAGGATGAGGGAATCGACGTCCCGGAATCCAAGTCCGGAACCTGAAATAACCGTTAAATTACAATACATTAAGGGTGCATTTGAAAATGCACCTTTTTTCATGTACACTAAAGAAAAAATAAATATCAAAAAATAAAAAAACTAAACGCGGTGTTATAAGAGAAGGTGTTGTTTATATGGGTCTATCCAATCTTTTTGGCATTAGTGCCAAGCTGAATTCTTTCCAGGATGCATTGACAGTGATGCGCCTTGCCATGAGCGGGCAGGATCCGAATGAAATCGACTTCTCACAACTCTCCCCCGATACGCGCACATCGCTGATCTCTCTGGCCAATAATTTTATCGGCCCGGATACAACACCCGATAACGGCGTGGACGAACCGCTGCTGCAATTTGTTCGTGGACAAATGGATACGATCAAGGCCCATTTGCGCGAAAATCCTACGGCCATTGTTGACTTCGTCATGGAGATGGATGGTCAGGAAATCAAAGATCAATTAACCGCCAATCCGCAATCCATCCAGCCGATTGTTGATACGATTACCCAGCAGCTCTCGCAGCAGACTTTTGCCCAGCTGATGACAGGTCAGGGCATTACGCCTGAGACCGCCGCCACCATTCCGGCCAGCATCGGCGCACAAAAAATTGAAAATCTCGATCTGACGAATGTATCCAACGAAGATTTAAGAACACTGGTCGGCACATTGCCCCCGCCAATGTTTGCCAATGTCATGGAAGGCCTGAACAAGGCCATAACAGACCGCGGCGGCGAAGCCATGGAAATGCCGACGGCTAATACGGCAGAAGCCCGCCTGCAAGCCTTTGATGCGGCCGTTGATCGCATCGAGAGCGTGGCTTTGGTTACGCCAGCCGGGCAAGAACCCGCCCCGCAGGCGGAAGAAGGTTTCTTTGCCGGCCTTGTTAGCAGCGCCCAAACAATGATTGCCCAAGCCGCGCCCAATAATCCCGCCATTCAAGCGCAGATCGAGCAAGGCGTGGCCACTGAGGTTTATGCCGGCGTTCGCAAAGGGATCATGGATGCCATCACGCCAATCCGCACTGGCGAAGTGAATATTGCCACGATGGAGCCCGCCCAGATTGAATCCCTTCTGCGAAGCAACAGGCCGGCAATTGAGAATTACATGAAGGACCCCAATAACTGGGATTCCATCGAACAACTGATCACCGCAGAGCGCCTTGCCAAGGACCGCGAAAAATTCCTGGATGCCGCCCTGCCCGCAATTTCAGCCGAAGCCATCGGCGGTTTTCAGAATATCCTGAGCAATTTCCCGGGTCTGGGCGGGATCATCCAGACTTTTCTTGGCTTTATCGAAGGCTTTATTGGCCGCTTCATGCCGGATCAAACGCCTGATCCTGAAGTTGTCGGTCCAACCACAGAGCCAGACCCGGCGCAGACCGCGCCCGGAGCTGATCCTGCAGCAGCCGAAGTGGCTGCTGCCGAGACGGAACGCCGGACACAGCCAGCTGCCGGCACGACGCCATCAGTCTGATAGCCCGATAAAAACCTTTTTCGCAAGGGTTTGCCTATTTGTCCGCATAGCGGTAAAATGGAATGGGAAACATTCGTTTTCCATTCTTTTGCATATTTGAAATCACGCTTATGGCCACGCCCAATCTGCCAGCTGCCAGACCTTCCGCGCCCCCGCCTGCAACCGGGCGGGCTGGCGCCGCCATGGGCCGCGCCGGCAGCGCAGCTGCCAGTCTTTACCGCCCCGATGTCTTATTTGCGCTGGGCATTATCTGTATTTTGCTCTTTATGCTGGTCCCTGTGCCGCCGCTGCTGCTGGATCTGGGATTATCACTCTCGGTCAGCGCCTCGGTGATGATTTTGATGCTGGTGCTCTTCATCCAGCGCCCGCTTGATCTCTCCAGCTTTCCGACAATCCTGCTGGTGGTGACATCCTTGCGTCTGGGCCTGAACGTAGCCTCGACCCGCCTGATCCTGTCCGAAGGCCATACCGGCACCGATGCCGCCGGCCATATTATTGAATCCTTCGGTCATTTCATGATTCAAGGCAATTACATCGTCGGCGGTATCGTTTTTGCCATTCTGGTCATCGTGAACTTTGTCGTGGTCACAAAAGGTTCTGGCCGTATCGCCGAAGTCGCCGCGCGTTTTACACTGGATGCCATGCCCGGCAAGCAAATGGCCATTGATGCCGATTTATCCGCCGGCCTGATCAACGAGGAAGAAGCCAAGCGCCGCCGCAAGGATCTGGAGCAGGAGAGCACATTTTTCGGGGCCATGGACGGCGCGGCGAAATTCGTGCGCGGCGATGCGGTCGCCGGGCTTTTGATTACTTTCGTCAACGTGATCGGCGGGATTATTATCGGCACGATTTCCCATGGTCTGTCGCTGCAGGAAGCGGCCTCGACATACACGCTTTTGACAATCGGCGATGGCCTGGTCAGCCAGATTCCGGCCCTGATTGTCTCGATCGCCGCAGGTTTTCTGGTCTCCAAGGCCGGGGTTGAAGGCTCCGCCGATCAGGCCCTTGTCGATCAGTTCAGCCGGTATCCGATGGCGCTGGCCATGAGCAGCGGCTTGATGCTGGCGCTGGCCATCGTGCCCGGCATTCCCTTCGTGCCCTTTGCAATATTTTCCGCTATTTTAGGCGGGCTTGCCTTCATGGCCTTCCAGCGGCAGGAGGTTGAAAAGCAAAAAGCCGAGGCCGCAGCCATTGCCGCAATGCCCGGCGCAGGTGGTCCTGTTAAACCCGCCGAAGAGCCAATTTCCAAGGCCCTCGCCATGGATACGATACGCCTCGAAATGGGCTATGGCCTCCTCCCCCTCGTCCAGAGCGAGGGCGGCGGCAACAAACTCACCGACCAGATCAAGGGTCTGCGCCGCCAGCTCGCCGAGGATATGGGATATGTTCTGCCGGCGGTGCGGATTCAGGATAACCTCCAGCTCCCCTCCCAGACTTATGTCGTGCGGATCAAGGAAATCGAGGCGGGCCGAGGCGATGTGCGCCCCGGCATGATGATGTGCATGGACCCAACCGGCGCGCCCATTACCCTGCCCGGCGAGAGCACCACCGAACCGACCTTTGGCCTGCCCGCCATGTGGATTGATGAGCGTTACAAGGAAGAGGCCCTGTTCAAGGGGTATACTGTCGTTGATGCGCCCACCGTCATCACCACGCATATCACCGAGATTATCAAAGATAATATGCCGGATCTGCTCTCCTATTCCGAGACGCAGAAACTGCTGGATGAACTGCCCAAGGAATATCAGAAACTGGTCGGTGACGTGATCCCGTCCATGCTCAATATCGGCGGGCTGCAGCGCGTGCTGCAAAATCTTTTATCCGAACGCATCTCGATCCGCGACCTGCCGACAATTCTGGAAGGGATCGCCGAGGCCGCAAGCTATACAAAAAACACCGCCTTTGTGACCGAGCATGTGCGCACACGCCTCTCGCGCCAGATTTGCGATGCCAATATCAATGGCAAGGGCTTCGTGCCGCTGCTCACCCTCTCCCCGGAATGGGAGCAAGCCTTTGGCGATGCGCTGGTCGGGGATGGCGAAGAAAAACAACTCGCCATGCCGCCATCAAGATTACAGGATTTTATCGCCTCGGTCCGCGCGGCCTTTGACGAGATGTCGGCGCAAGGCGAAATGCCGGTGCTGCTGACCTCCCCTGCCATCCGCCCCTATGTCCGCAGCGTGATCGAGAGATTCCGGCCGCAGACCGTTGTGCTTTCGCAAAATGAAATCCACCCCAAGGCCCGCATCAGAACATTCGGGCAGGTGTAGTCAGAGCCTATCCCCGCCCCGGCAACGGGATAATTTCGGCTTCACAATTCCGTTTCAGGCCGTCCCGTTTCGGTGTAAAGGCAATGACATCAGCCTTGATAGCCTCATAGCGTTCATTAAATGTCCGCACCACCCAGTCATAGCGCTGCTGAGGCGTGGGATGCAATGAATCCGGTTTTCGCATCGCGCCGCAAGCCAGTTGATAAACGGCAAATTCCGCTGCGCGCTGCGTAAAGGCCTTTGGGAAATGACGCCCACCGCTTTTCAGGTGATCGCGCTCCAGCATCTCCACAAAATCAGGCTGGTTATCCGAATTCCATTTGAAATTGGCCGATTCCGAAGCCGTATTAACCTGCCGTCCAAACTCGAATTGCATCAGGCTGCGTTTGATTGAACACGGAATACCGCCGCCAACGCGATCATAATGCGTAAGATAGGCAAGCCCGAACTCGGCATCTTCCAGCGCATCATTATCAATTGCCATACGGCAGATCATCAGCATGCGCTGCGCCCGCAAGGCAGGGCTTGTGATATGATGGCAATTCTCCAGATCGCGCACAATGCGGGAATCCCGGCGCTGGAACGGCGGATCATAAGGCGCAGGACCAGGCGCTGGCGGGCCGGCCAAAGCCTTTTCCCAGGCCTTCATAAGATTAAGTGTTGTCTGCAGCCATAGCTGCCCCCAATAAAGCGGTAACATTGCCAAGTCCCTGTTTTTTATTATTCGTTACCATAATATTTATGGTTTTTCAAATTTTATCCACAATAGTGGATTCACATACGCTTTGTTTAGATTTAAACTGTAGAATAAGGATTCTAGCAAATCTATAATTTTAACTACGAAGTGTGATTCCACAAATCCATGCGGCTGAAATCATTCTATGCCAAAACCATGACAGAGGCGATGCAAATGGTACGAGAGACCCTCGGCGAAGATGCCGTAATCGTTGCCACCCGCGAGGAAAAAGGCGGCAAGTCAGTGCGCGTGACCGCGGCTATTGATCCCGGCTATGGTTCGCCTGCCTTTGAGGTTGGCCCTGCCGATGATACCGATGGCGGCTGGCTGCAATACGACACCGAAGACGAGGAAAACGCCGTCACCGAAGAAATCACCGAGGCCATGCTACGCCATGGCGTGCCGGAAGATGTCATGGATCAGGTTATATCCTGCGCGACCGTTATTGGGCTTGAACAGCCGGGCGTTGCGTTGATTGCCGCGCTGGAGCATCTGTTCAACTTCATGCCCCTGCCGCAAAAATCATTCAAAAAACCTATCGTCCTGATCGGCCCACCCGGCGGCGGCAAGACGCTGGCGGCCGCAAAGCTCGCCGCGCGCGGCGTAATGGCCGGCCAGAATGTCGGCGTTATTACCACAGATACGGTCCGCGCCGGCGGTATCGAACAATTACAATCCTTCACCAAGCTTTTGGGCATTGACCTGAAGAAGGCCAAGAATGAGAAAGAATTTGCCCATCATATTGATGCGCTTTCGGATTGTGACCAGCTGATTATCGATACGCAAGGCGTCAATCCGTTCAACCGCGAAGATATCCGCGGCGCGGCCATTTATCTGGGCGCGGCGGATGTCGAACCCGTTCTGGTCATGCCGGCCGGTCTTGATGCCGATGAATCAGGCGAGATCGCCCGCGCCTTCGCCTCACTGGGCGCAAATCTCCTGATGCCAAGCCGTATCGACATGGCACGCCGTCTGGGCGGTCTGCTCTCGGCGGCACATCACGGATCCCTTTCCTTCACAGATGCCGGCAATAGTCCTAAAGTGGCCGAAGGATTGCTGCAGATCACACCATCTTCTCTGGCCCGCCTCCTGATGCCGGGCGGCTATGCCGATAATGCCGCATCATCTTCCTCGCGTAACCCTGCCGCTGACAGAACAAAGACCTCATCCGATATAAAAGACAAGCGCACGAGATTAAGACAATGACCGATATGACACTCAAATCACCGCCGCCACCTGCGAACGCCATGCCGACATTCCGGCGCGGCAACAACATTATCGCTGTGGCTTCCGGCAAAGGGGGCGTTGGCAAGACATGGTTTTCCATCACTCTCGCGCACGCGCTGGCGCGCATGGGCAAAAAAGTATTGCTGTTTGATGGGGATCTTGGCCTTGCGAACGTCGATGTGCAACTGGGATTGATGCCCAAGCGCGATCTGAACGATGTGATCCGCGGCCGTCTGAGCCTTGATAAAGTCGTGCAGGAATTTGAAGATGGCGGATTTGATATCATTGCCGGACGTTCCGGACAGGCCTCTCTTTCGGCCCTGCCCTCCCAGCGCCTTGCCATGCTGCGCGACCAGCTGCTGGATCTCTCCGGTGAATATGATGTCGTCATTGCCGATCTTGGCGCGGGTGTTGACCGCACCGTTCGCATGTTCTCCTCCGCCGCCACGCGCACAGCCTTGATTACAACGGATGAGCCGACATCCCTTACCGATGCCTATGCCTTTATCAAGCTTGGCAATGCGGCGGGGCTGTCCAAAAATATCAGCATCGTCGTGAATATGGCCTCCAGCGTTACGGAAGGCGAGCGCACATACAAGACATTGCTCAAGGCCTGCGAGAATTTCCTGCGCCTCAAGCCGCCTATGGCCGGCATGGTGCGTTCGGACCCGCGCGTCAAGGAAAGCATCCGTCACCAGACACCGATCCTGATGCGATCCCCCAATACCGAGGCCGCAGAAGATATCGAAAAAATTGCCAAGAATATCTGGGAATCCTTAAAGGAAACGCAGAAAACCATGGCAACGGGCTAAGCTTTTTTTCGTATTTTCAATCTCTTATAATATCCTCAAACCAAGGCATGTTATAATGGCCTTATGAGCGAGTCCGGTTCCACCCGATTTCCCGAAGGCCCAAGGCTGGCAGGTTCTGCGCCGCGCAGCGCCGCCGAGACTATTTTGAATGCCCGGCTGATTGGCGTCCCCAACGAGGTTCGCAGCGAGGGCCGCGCCATCATCATCAAGGGCGAAGTAATCGCGCAGGAAAAAAATGTCCTGACCATTCGCACCGATCGCGGGGCCATTGACCTGCAAATCGACCCTGAGCGCATGAAGGCCGAGCGCATTGAATTCAAACCGGGGCAGCGCGTGGAAATTGAAATCCCGCCAGAACGCAAAACCGATCCCCAGCAAACACAATCGAAAGAAATCTCCGTTACCATCCGCAGCAGCGTCACCGCGCGCACCGATACGCCAGCGCCAATCCCGCAGGTCACGGCCACGCCGCCGCGCACCGAAACCCAAGCGCCGCCGCGCCGTAGCACTGAAACGCCCGTGGATATCAAAATTTCAGGGCAAACGCCTCTGCCGGAATTACCGGATCAGCCGGACACCCCCGCGCCGCAAGCGCCAGCAAAAACCATTGAACAGGCCTTGAAAGGCGAGATGATACGCCTTATGCCCCTGCCTGTGGCCACGCCGCCGCAAATAACATCCTTGCCTGTCGAAATTCTTCCCAGCGTCTTGCCGCCGGAAACAGCGCAACTGGCCCCTGTCTTGCCCGGATCACAAACACAAGCGCCGGAGACTTTAGCAAGCGCCGCAAGACCGGAAGTCGCCATCAATCAACCGCCCGCCTTGCCAATCGTGACAACGCCTGCAATACCGGCCGCTGAAGGCGATACGATACTGCCCCTATCGGATAATACGCCGATGAAATTTCAGGCCCCTCTTCGTACTGAAATTTCATCGGCCGCCTTGTTGCCACCGCAGGGCCAACCCACCGCCAATACCATCAATACGATACTCAGCGATATGGATTTCAAAGCCTTGCTCACGCCGCGCCTTGCGCCATTTGGCACGCAATCGGGTATAACCGCCAATCCTGTGAGCGCCCCTTCGGACGGCGTGCAGCCACAGCTGCCTATGAATGCCATGATCGAGACCATAAAGCCGCCCGGCCTTATGCTGATGCCGCCTGAGAATACGATCACAAAGGCCGATGCGCCATTTGATGTGACCAAAGCTTTGGCAAACATACCTGCCGATGTCACGACAATGGCCGCACATAACCTGCAGGCGCGGCTGGAAGGATTCACCGCGCAATCCATGCCGGTGCTCAGTCTGCCTGTAACATCAGGGCAATCCCTGCCGCCGTTATTTGTCATGCAAACGGCAATTGCCCCGGATGCGCTGGCCATCGGCACGCAGTTCCAGATCACGCCGCAAACAGGCACACCAGCCCTTGCCATGCCCGGCATCCAGCCGCATGCGCCGCTGCCCATGCCGGGATATTTCCTCACCCCCGAACCATGGCCGGTGATGCAAGATATCATGCAAAGCCTCCAAGCCATTGCGCCGCAGGCCGCGCAAAATATGGCTGGAATTTTGCCCTCCCCCGCCAATGCCGCGCAGATGACACCTGCGATTATGTTTGTGATGGCCGCTTTAAAGGGCGGCGACCTGAACAGCCTTTTAAGCGAGAAAGCCATTGATGCCCTGCGCCGTGACGGGCGCGGCCATTTGAACGGCAGGCTTTCTCAGGAGAGCAATCTCATCAACCGCCTGTCCGGTGATCAGGCACCTTCAACCGAATGGCGGGCCACCACATTGCCGATGGTCTGGGATGGCGATATCCACAAAATCGCGCTCTATTACAAACATGAGCGCGAGCAGGACAATGAAAGCGAAGGCGGCGGCGGCAAGCAAACACGATTTTTGTTTGATCTGGCGTTTAACCGCATGGGCAAGGTGCAACTGGATGGGCTGCTGCGTCCGCAGAAACTTGACCTGATCCTTCGCACCGAAAGCGCCATCAGCCCGGCCATGCAACAACAAATGCGCCGGGATTATACACTTTCCCTTGAAGCCAGCGGCTTGAGCGGGGAAATCTCCTTCCAAAACAAGCCCGAACAATGGGTGAATGTTATCGCGCAAGGCAAGGCCAGCGCCGGCCAGAGTGCTTGATACGGATATTTTCAGCCAAAAGCAGGGATTGCCAAATCGCACATGAAGGAAATGATCGATATTATCAGACGTCCGCCGATCCCCATGAAACGATGATGATTAAAGATCAAGTTCCCGCACTTCGGGCATGAATGTGCTGGGGACGGATAGCGGCTTTCCGTTGAGATCCAGATGCCGCGCGGCAGCGGGTGATGCCATCAGAAGATTGCGATCGCGCGGCGCGCCATCCAGCATCGTTTGCGCCTGCACCAGCGCAAAGCCGTTATAGCGAATATCAGGACGCGCATCAAAAATCCGTCCGCGCACCGTACCGGTGAAATAACCGGCGGCTATGGCTGTCCGCAGATGAAGGCCGGTTTCCTGCAACGGGGCCTTGAAAAACTCACGCCCGTATAATTCAAATTCCGCGCACAAAATACGCGCCGCATTCACCGCCGTTTCATTGCCGGGCGGAAAACCGATTTTCATGCCATCGCCTGCCTCGGAGATCAGAATACCGCCTTGTCTGGCGGCAACGCGTTCAGCGCGATCATTCCAGCCATGCAAAAATTCATCCCAGATATCCGCACCAAAAGATGTCGCAATATTCGTCGAACCTGTAATATCTGTCGCAACAATTATGCCGTTAATATCACCTTCGGGCGGCTTGAGCCCCATCAGGATATCAAGCTTGTCTCCATAAGCCTCCACGATGCTGCGCGCCTGATCGCGGAAAGATTTTCCTCTGGATGCCGGCTTATCCAGCGCGGCCTGAATTTTTGCAACATCAATACTGACGCCGCGTGGGAACACGAATTGAAACACCACCGGGCGCGCGGCCTTGGTATCAATGACATTCAGGCAATCATGCGGCGCCATCTTGCTGGGGTATATACCGCTTTGCCCGGCGGCGAGCGTATCACCAACGGAAGTCCCCGCCGCGATCAGACGCCGCTGGCGCAGGTTTTGGTCCACAAATTCCTGATGATCGCCGCTGGTATTGATCGAAACCTGATCGAGCACGATAATCTCGCCGGCGCGCTGTGCCGAGGCCACATAAACCGCCCCGCCCAAACATTCAGGCGCGGCAATATCGTGAAAAAGCTCTGTGCGCGCGGTTTGCAGACGCTTCATACCTTGAGAAAACTGCGTCTCCATGCGCCTGACGGCAGAGAATTCGCGGCGCAAGGCGGAATAATCCTTACGCGGCAGATCAGGCACTGTATCGGCGTTTTTCTTTCTCATCACACATCGTTATAGAAAAAACCCTGAAAAGATGCAAATTCTAAGGCCTCGCTGCCTTTGAATCCCGCGATTATTCGCCCTCATCCTGCCGGCGGCGATAGCCTTCGATGGCAATATCATCAAGGAGCGCGGATTCCTTTTTATCACGCGCCTTTTTTTCCTCGGCCTCACGGTTTTCCTGCGTGATCTGGATTTTCTTCAATTCCGAGAACGCAAGGCGCACTTCCTCCCGCGCAACCTCGATCCGGTTGTTCAGGCGTTTCATGGATTCATCAATTTCCTCCGACCGCTCCCGCACGACTTCGGAATAACGCCCGAAATACCCCAAAGCTTCGACGCCCATTTCATCGAGCTTACGCCGCTCCATGGCCAGCGTTTCATTGAGTTCCTTTTTCTGGTTTTCCAGCTCTTCGGCCTTACGATAGAGATCGGCCAGCACTTTTTGCTTTTGCTCGACTGTATGGCGGCGAACGCGGATAAGGGCATGAAGATCGGCCATGACTTAATCGCCTACCCCGCGCCCTCATAGGCCATGCCAAGGATCAGCGCCATGGCGGCAAAACCTTCTTCGATGCGCGTGCATTCATCCTTGTTCTGATTCAGGAAGGATTCAATCTGCGGATAAAGACGAATAGATTCATCCACGGCCTGATCGGTCCCGCGCCGATACGCGCCAAGCCGGATCAGCTCGGCCATGTCCTCATAGGTGGTAATGACGCGCTTGGCACGGCGCAAGATGGCATTCTGTTCTTCCGTGATCGCGCCGGGCAGCGAACGCGAAACGGATTTGAGGATATTAATCGCCGGGTATCTGCCGCGATCGGCAATTTCCCGGTTCATGACGATGTGACCATCAATAATCCCGCGCACGGCATCGGCAATCGGTTCGTTGTGATCATCTCCTTCGACAAGGACGGAAAAAAGCCCCGTAATCGCGCCCTGCCCGGGACCGCCGGGACCGGCACGTTCCAGCAATCTTGCCAGCTCGCCGAATGTGGTCGGCGGGTAACCTTTTGATGTCGGCGGCTCGCCCGCGCTAAGACCGATCTCGCGCTGGGCCATGGCAAAGCGCGTCACAGAATCAATCAGGCATAAAACCTGCTGGCCCTGATTGCGGAAATATTCGGATACGGCCAGCGTCATATAGGCGGCCTGCCGGCGCATCAGCGCAGGTTCATCGCCCGTGGCAACAATCACCACCGAACGCGCCAGACCATCCGGCCCCAGATCATCTTCCAGAAATTCCTGCACCTCGCGCCCGCGCTCACCCACCAGTCCAATCACGGAAATATCGGCGGCCGTATAACGCGCCATCATCGACAGCAGCACCGATTTCCCCACGCCGGAGCCGGAGAAAATCCCCATCCTTTGCCCGCGGCATGTGGCCAGAAATGTATTCACCGCTCGCACGCCCAGATCAAGCTGGCTTCCCACGCGTTGCCGTGAGTGAGGCTGGGGCGGTTTGTTCCGCAGAGGGATCGGATCAAGGCCCGGCCTGATCGGCCCCTTGCCATCAATCGGCTCGCCCAGCGCATTAATCACCCGGCCCAGCCACGAATCATCCGGCCGCACGACAGGCTCGGAATCCTGAATGACAGCCCGGCAGCCAAGGCCAATCCCCTCCAGCGTGCCAAAAGGCATGAGCAGCGCATGATCATCACGAAAGCCAATCACCTCGCACGGGACGCTGCGATTCCCGCCGGGGCGCAGATGCACGTGCTGGCCGATGGAGAGATTCGCGCCAAACCCGGCGATTTCAACCAAAAGGCCCAGAATCTTGGTCACGCGCCCAAAGGTTTCCTGAGCGGGTATGACAGAGATTTCAGCGAGGGCTTTATCGGCGAGGCGGTCCATGAAACCTCATTATATCATGCCTTGCACAATGTAAGGAAACGCAAGTTTTTCATGGGAACGGGTTAAGCCATCCAAGAGGCTTTCGCAAATTTTGACATATTATCGCCAATGCGATACTAATCTTAAAAAAAACAGGAAGGTATTTGCCCCATGGCCTTAAGCCTTACACAACAATTCCTGATCGGATCAGCCATAGCCTCTGCTGTTCCGTTAGGGATGTATTTCGGACTGAAAAGCAGGTTTGCCGAACTTGAGGCCTCTATCGCCGAAGCACATAGCGGGCTGACGCAAAGTCTGGACCGCACGCTTGATACAAGTGTCGCACTCCTTGCCGCCACTGGAAATCTGGAACGGAGTTTCAGCAATTTCGCAGATGAGATCGACGCCATGGCGCAAAAACCGTTACTGGAGCTTTGCAACAATACGTATTCCTATAATGCGGGATGGCAGGACTGCGAATATGTTGACGCAAAAGACGTTCTGATTGAGATCGAGCAGGACAGTACCGGCGCCTATCTGATCAAACGCGCCGCCGATTTTGAAAATGGCAAGCTGGCTTTGCCGCCTCACGAAATGCCGCCCAGCCCGGCAGATCGCCAGATTCAGAATTCCTTCCTGCTTTACAGGGATATGGGGTAAATGACATGAAGGCCGCGCTGCTCAGCGAGAGATTAAAGCCATCCCTGAACAGGCATATTGAGGATCTGACCAATCTGGGACGGGTCTTTAATAATATGGGCTTATCGCTGCGCTCGCCGACCTATACAAGGTTTTTGCCCTTGATCGAAGAAGAGGGCTGCGATGTTGCCATTATCGACCTGAACAGCCCCAAACATGCCGCCCCGATCATGGCGATATTACGCCTGAAATCCAAATGGCCCGATCTTCCTGTCATCACGCTCGGAGGACCGCAAACAGATGCAGCCCTTGTTGACAGGGCCCAGGCGGCAGGCGCAGATATTCACCTCACCGCCCGCTTCGCCGATGCAAGCGATCATCAGATGATCGCCGATTGCGCGTTTGAAACCGCCCATACCGGACAGCCAGCCGCCATTGTGGCCGGCATCAGAACCCGCACCATGCAGGCCGGCGGCAAGACATTATGGCATGAGGATGAGCAACTCATTCTGGCCCGCGCCTACCCCGAATAGGCTCCGCTTCCCAAGCCCTGCATTTTTTATGCTGCGCTGTAATAAATAAATTTGCCGCCTCGGTTAATTTTTGTTAATATTAATGAAGGTTAATAATAATCATCCAATAAAAACCGTTCATTCACAAAGGGGCCCTCACATGCGCGTATTACTGGTCGAAGACGACACCTCCACCGCGAAATCCATCGAGTTAATGCTCAAATCCGAAGGCTATATCGTTGATACGACAGATCTCGGCGAAGACGGGCTGGAAATCGGTAAAATTTACGAATACGACATCATCATTCTGGACCTTATGCTGCCGGATATGGATGGTTATGACGTGCTTAAGGCGCTGCGCGCCTCCAAGATTGAAACGCCGATCCTCATTCTCTCCGGCCTTACGGAGCTGGACAACAAGATCAAGGGTCTGGGCTTTGGCGCAGATGACTACCTCACCAAGCCTTTCGACAAGCGCGAGCTGATCGCCCGCATTCAGGCCATCGTACGCCGCAGCCAGGGCCATTCACAAAGCGTCATCGAAACAGGCCGCGTGAAGGTAAACCTTGATTCGCGCACCGTGGATGTCAGCGGCAAGCCTTTGCACCTGACCGGCAAGGAATACGGCATTATCGAACTGCTCAGCCTTCGCAAGGGGACAACCCTGACCAAGGAAATGTTCCTCAACCACCTTTATGGCGGCATGGACGAGCCGGAAGTGAAGATCATCGACGTGTTCATCTGCAAGCTCCGCAAGAAGCTGGCCGATGCCACGGATGGCGATAACTATATCGAAACCGTCTGGGGCCGGGGCTATGTCCTGCGCGATCCGGAAGAGGAAAAACGCAAGGCGAAAGCCGCCGCCGGAGCCTAGTTCCAGGCGTGATCTGAATTTTAAAGGGGCCTGATAAAGGCCCCTTTTTATATGCTACCGCTCACAAACTTGATCTAGCCCCGCATCGGCAAAGTAAACGCTTTTGGTATAAATGATCCGCTTTGCTCCGGGTCATCCAATCGTTCCACCTCTGGAGATGAGTTTTGCGGCAAAATTTGTGGATCAACGCGCATATCCGCCTCAAATGCGTCAACCACCTTGAGAATTCGGTCCATCCCGCGAATGGCATTGCCATTTGGCTCCAATCCGATCTCTAAAATACGGCCAACCGCCCGGTCAATCTCATCGCCTGTAAGGCTTTCCTGCCCACCCTGACGGCCGGCAACTTCCAGCAATGTCTGCAACTCTTCTTCGGCAACAATCCCATCCGCAGTTGCCACATCCAGCGGCCCTACCATATCCGGAAGATGTTCCGCAATATATTCTTGCAGCATCCCACCCACCGCCGGGCTGTCATTGAAAAACTCCCCCTCGCGCACGTTTGCAGCACCCATGCCGCTCTCATTCTTGACGGTCTCGAATAATTGTTCTGCGAATTTTGTAATCAACCCTATCGACATTGTAACACTCCTCTATTAATTATTTTTTCATAACTATGTGACATAATGTGCAAAAGTTTATTAACATTTGGTTAAAATTATTAAATATTTTTCATGCTCTTCGAATATGCTAGAAGAAAGCATGTTCACGATCCCCAATATCCTCACACTCTCCCGCATCGCGATGATTCCGGTGTTTTTGATCCTGTTCGGGCTGGAGACATCATGGGGCGCATGGGCGGCGATACTATCCCTGATCATCTATATCATTTGCGCGCTCACAGATTTCTTTGATGGGTATCTGGCGCGAAAACTCAACCAGATCAGCGCCTTTGGCACATTTCTGGACCCCATTTCCGACAAGATATTCGTGGCCTGCCTACTGCTGATGCTAGCCGGGGCCGGACGCTTGCCGGATATATGGCTCATACCGGCCTTGCTCATTTTAATGCGCGAATTTGTGATTTCAGGCCTGCGCGAATATCTGGGCCCGCAGAATATCCAGATCCCGGTATCAAAGCTTGCCAAATGGAAAACTGCCGCACAGATGCTCAGCCTCGGGTTTCTCATTATCGGCCCCTTCATCCCTTTTGGCCTTGCGATCGGGCAATGGCTGCTGGCGGGGGCGGCGGGACTAACTGTGATTACCGGCGCACAATATATTCGTGCCACTTATAAATTTCTCTGAGATTTCAGTCGCTTTTTGATTTATAATCCCTGCTTAAAGACTTAAAAAATTCACAGACAGGGATCAGAACATGCGCGCGCGCGAAACACTTCAGAAGCATTGGGATTACATTAAATTCCGCGACATGACCGAACGGCAGGAATGGGCCATTTACAAGCTCTTGGCCGATTTTCATGCACAAGGCAGGACTTTGGAATCAAGCGCCAAGAAATCACATGATATGCGGGAAAAACTAGGCGATTGGGGCTATCTGCCTTCCGAGAAAAACCGCATCATCGGCCAGATCAACGTTATAACGGATACGGCCAATGCGCTGGGCCCTGATGCTCAGGCCGCCCATATCCGCGAGGTTGAGGATATCATTCAGGATATCTCCCGTTTCAGGGGCTATTTCATGATCACGCCCATGCCCGAACCGCGCACCCCACATTAAATTGCGTTAATTTGCATATCTTTGAAATATATTGTACATTTTAGATGTATGATCTATAAGGAAATTATGCGTATTAAAGGTGAGTTGAAACAAATGTTCAGAGAGCTGCGCTATGACATGCGTCAGCTCTGGGGGAATGCGACGGCAAAACCCATCAGTTTTGAACATCTGCCTGCCACTGATCGCCCCGGCGTTGAAGCCGTTTTTGACAATTTTCTCTCTGACGCCGCGCGCGGCTATTTTGACCCAGAGCATGAAAAATCATTCGGCCAGTTCCTGCGCGGACAGGGATTTGACAAATTCCAGATCAACCGCGCCGTTCAGGAATTTCGCGTGATCGCCGATGAAGCCGCCGCCAGCGAACGCGAACGCCATGCCATCACACAAGGCCGTTACTGGAACGCACTGAAAGAACAACGCAACCGCGAAACATCGGCAATCGTCCCCACGCATATCCCGGCTGTTCCGGCACATGCCGCATCACCTTATACCCACGATCACGAATAATCTTTTTCTTTGTCTGCACGGCCAGAATCCCTTAACAATCTAAAGGATGATGGATTATTACCGCAGCCTGAAACCGCTTTTGTTTCATATTGATCCCGAAACCGCCCATGGCATGGGAATCCGCGCCATGAAAATGGGCATGGTTCCGCCTGCCCCCTCCATCAACGACAAGGCACTGGAAGTTGCATTATGGGGATTGAAGTTTTCAAACCCCATCGGTCTATCTGCCGGGTTTGACAAAAACGCCGAAGTTATCGGCCCCGCCCTGAAGCTGGGGTTCGGTTTTGTCGAGGCCGGAACCGTCACGCCCAAGCCCCAGGCCGGCAATCCGCGCCCGCGCGTTTTCCGCGACCCCGCGAACGAAGCCGTAATCAACCGCATGGGTTTCCCGAATGAAGGCGCAAGCGTTTTCAAGCGCAATCTGGAGCGTTTCCTGCGCCAATCTCAAAAACCATCCGGGATTATCGGCCTTAACATTGGAATGAACAAGGATCAGGCCGACCCCGCCAGCGATTACACCGCCCTTGTTCGTTTGCTAGGGCCGATGGCTGATTACCTGACGGTAAACATATCATCCCCGAATACGCCGGGCCTTCGCGATCTGCAAAAACGCGAACCGCTCACCGCCCTTTTGAACGCCATCATGGAAACACGCCGTGAGACTTGCCCGGACAAACAGCCGCCCTTACTGGTGAAGCTTGCGCCGGATCTGACAATGGAACAACAAGAAGAACTTGCAGGCACGCTGATGGATTGTAAGGTCGATGGCGTGATCCTGACCAACACAACGCTCGATCGCCCGGACTATCTAAGCCCTGATTTCCGCGAACAAAAAGGCGGCCTGAGCGGCAAGCCGGTGCGCGAAAAATCCACCGCCCTGATCCGCAATTTTTATAAGCTTACTGATGGAAAACTGCCGATCATCGGTGTCGGCGGCATTTCAAGCGGCGCAGATGCCTATGAAAAGATCAAGGCCGGCGCGAGCCTTGTGCAGATTTATTCCGGCATGATTTTCAAAGGGCCGGGCCTTGCATATGCCGCCAATACGGAATTGCTGAAACTGCTGCGTGCAGATGGATACACAACAATAAATGAAGCCGTTGGCGCTGATCACAAATAAAGGCCATGAACAGGAAAACAGGCAATCATAACCACGCGATCGTCATATCGCTCCGACAGGCCGCGATAACGGCCTGTGTGTTTGTGGGCGCGCTGGCGCTGGCCGTTCTGGCTTTTATCTCGCTGGAGCTCATGGGCATGCTGGCCGGATTTATGGCCATATGCGGCTTTATCGCCCTTGAGATACGCCGCCGCCAGAACTGGGAACTGGCATCGAGCTTCAAATTCAAAAATATGGCCGATAATCATGATGCGCTATCCCGCAGCGTCGCCCGCAACAAGCATGATATCAGTGTCTTGAAAGATAGCGTTGCGGCTCTGGCACAAGAAATGCCGCCAGCAGGGGCGCAAGCGCCGCAACAGGAACACGGCGAAGAATTTGCCTTCCTGAAACGCCTTTCTGAAACTGTTGAAAAAATGGATGAGAGCCCGCGCGCGGCCAAGCCCGGCATGGCCAAAACTCAAGCACCCGAACCGCGGCCCATCACAGAGGAAGCCGAAGAAAC
Source organism: Alphaproteobacteria bacterium (assembly GCA_035911135.1). Classification (GTDB taxonomy): domain Bacteria; phylum Pseudomonadota; class Alphaproteobacteria; order Micavibrionales; family Micavibrionaceae; genus JAMHWD01. The sequence goes on from JAMHWD010000018.1 coordinate 186,290, forward strand.
CTATCGTCAGTCACCGCTGGCGGCCAATGATGATCCATTTTCCGAATACGCATCCTTGAGCGATATGGTGGTGCAAGAACTCCTCCATAGCGCAGTGCGGCAGGGGCGCATTGATGTTTTTGCACAAGCCGTCGCACGCCTGCCTTCCCGAAAAGCGGCCGCCTATGAGCTTTTTGCCCGCATCCGCGCCCGCCCCGGCCTTTATATCCCGGCATCACGCTATATGGATGTAGCCAGGCAGGATAAACTTACCGCTGATATTGATGCGCTTTTATTAAATGCCTGCCTGAAATCAATTATGACACGGGCCAAGGATGATCAGGCCGCGCGTTTTTATATCAACATCGCGCCCTCCAGCCTTAAGAAACCAAAATTCATCAATACGCTTCTGGCCTTTGTCGCCCAGAACAAAACCATGGCCAAAACACTGGCTTTTGAAATGCCGGCCGTTGATTTTTCGAAGCTTTCAGCCGACACGCTGAAAATTATGGAAGGCCTTGCCAGATTGGGGTGCGGCTTTTCGATTGATCATGCCGAGAACCTTGAGTTCGATATCAGGCTTTTGCAAAAACTCAATATCCGCACGATCAAGATGCCCGCAGCTACCATCATCGCCCATAGCCGGACCGAGCTGATGTTCACGGATCTCTGGCGCCTCAAGAACAAGTTAGAAGCCAATGGCGTGGCCGTGATTGCCGACCGCATCGAACGCGAGGAGGATTTGAAAGAGATTCTGGATCTGAACTTCAATTTCGGGCAAGGGTTTTTACTAGGAAAGCCGGATCTTCTGGGCGCGCATCGCCCCTTCGCCCATGCCAAGACTTACGCAAAACGTCAAGGCGTGCGGGAAACGTTTTCATGATGCCCAATCCGCGCTCAAGCCACACGCCCCTGATTGCAGGCCTGTCGGAAATCGCCCAAAATTACGATCATTTCATCATTGATATTTTTGGCGTGATCCATGATGGCATCCGCCCTTTCCCGGATACAATCGCGACGTTGCGTTCCTTAAAAAACGCCGGCAAATCCATATGCCTGCTCTCCAATTCCCCGCGCCGGGCGCATGGTACGGCCGGACAGCTCAAGACCATGGGGATCGGGCGCGATATGTTCGATCATATCGTCACATCCGGCGAGACTACACATGAATATCTGCGCGAGCATCTGGCGAATGATATGATTGGCAAAAACTGCTGGTTTATCGATACCGGATATGCGCGGGATATCGTGACCGGCCTGCCCCTTAATCTCGTGCACGGGCCAGACAAGGCCGATTTTATCCTGAACTCCATCCCCGGCACACAAAGCAGCGATGCCAAGGCTTTGCTGGACGATCTAAAACGTGCCGTATCCAAACGCCTGCCCATGATCTGCGCCAATCCCGATCTGGTGGTGAATATCGGCGATGAGCAATATGAATGCGCGGGCACATTCGCCAAAATATACGAGGATATGGGCGGAAGCGTTCTTTATCACGGCAAACCGCACGGCCCGGTTTATGATATCTGTTATGATCTGCTGGGCCGCCCGGACAAATCCCGCATCTGCGCGATTGGCGATTCCCTGCATACCGATATTGCCGGGGCAAATGCCTTTGGGATTGATAGCGTGATGAATCTGGTGGGCATTCACTGGGAAGAAGTGCAGATGGACCCCGCCCCGGGTAAGGCCGATATCGGTAAAATCCAGACCATGATCGCGAGCCAGAAACACAGGCCGACTTATGCAATGGCGGGATTTTGCCAATAAAAAGACGGGTTCACGGCACGCCAGCCGTATTATATAGTCATTGATGCGTTATCTGAAATTTTAGGAGATTTTCCCCATGCGGTTTTTAACGGTTTGCACGATTTTGGTTTTGAGCACGGGAGCTGCCTTCGCGCAGGAAGCCAACACGCCTCCGCTTTCCGAAAATCCCGCGCCGCCAACCGCCGGCGCAGAGGCCGCCGTAACACCCAAACACGCCGTTGCCATGCACGGGGAGCCAAAATACGGACCTGACTTCACCCATCTGGATTACGCCAACCCTGACGCGCCCAAGGGCGGCACGTTAAAGCAATCGGCAATCGGCACGTTTGATTCCCTAAACCCCTTCATCGTCAAGGGCAGCCCGGCAGCCGGGATGCAGTTTATTCGCTCCTCCCTGATTTATGACAGCCTGATGCAGAACTCGCTGGATGAACCCTTTTCACTATATGGGATTGTTGCAGAATCCATCGAGCTGCCGGAGGATCGTTCTTATGTTGCCTTTAACCTGCGCCCACAAGCCAAATGGCATGACGGCAAACCCATCACCGCCGAAGATGTGAAATGGACATTCGAGACTTTACGCGAGAAGGGCTCGCCGTTTTTTAAGGCCTATTGGGGCGATGTCAACAAGATCACGGTTGAATCGCAGACCCGTGTGCGTTTTGATTTTGCGGTGAAGGGCAATGCGGAATTGCCGCTGATTATCGCGGAGATGACAATCCTGCCGAAGCATTACTGGGAGGGGAAGAATTTTGACCAGACATCCCTCACCCCGCCGCTGGGCAGCGGGCCTTACAAGGTCGGCAAGATTGAACCCGGCAAATCCATTGAATATGTCCGCAATGATGATTACTGGGGCAAGGACCTGCCTTTCTGGAAGGGCCATAACAACTTCGATCGCCTCGTATATGATTACTACCGCGATTCCAATATCGCGCTCGAAGCCTTTTTTGCCGGCGAGTATGACGTGCGCGAGGAAAATACCGCCAAGCTTTGGGCAACCGCTTATGACGTCCCGCAAGTCAAAGACGGGCGTATCAAGATGGAAGAAATTGAAAATGCCCGCCCCGCAGGGATGCAGGCCTTCATCATGAATATCCGCAAGCCTGTTTTCAAAGATGTAAAGGTTCGCGAAGCTCTGGCCTATGCCTTCGATTTTGAATGGTCGAACAAGCAATTTGCCTATGGGACCTATATCCGCACCAACAGCCATTTTGAAAACTCCGATCTGGCGTCCAAAGGATTGCCGGAGGGGCGCGAGCTGGAAATTCTCAACCAGTATAAGGGCCGCATCCCTGAGAGCGTCTTTACCGTGGAATACAAAGCCCCCGTCACGGATGGATCGGGCAATGCCCGTGATAACCTGCGTAAGGCCGCGCAATTGCTGGATGAGGCCGGATACAAAACGGGAACTGACGGCATCCGCGCAAAAGACGGCCTGCGGCTGGAGTTCGAGATCCTTGATTCCAACCCGATGTTCGAACGCTGGGTCCTGCCCTTTGTGCAGAACCTGAAGCGCATTGGCGTAAAGGCCAATTTCCGTGTCATTGATGCCGCACAATACCAGAACCGCATGAATGAATATGATTACGACATGACGATCGGCAATTTCGGCCAGTCGGATTCGCCGGGCAATGAACAGCGCGACTTCTGGGGATCGGACAAGGCAGACATGCCGGGATCGCGCAATTATATCGGCATCAAGGACAAGGCCGTCGATGAAATGATCGAAGCCATTATCCGCGCTGATAGCCGCGAAGAACTGGTGGCGCAGGTTCACGCCCTTGACCGCGTATTGCTGGCCGGGCATTACGTTATCCCGATGTGGCATTATCCCAAATGGCGCCTTGCCTATTGGACAAAACTGCAGCGCCCGGAAAACCTGTCCGGCATATCGCCAGCCGTAAGCCAGACATGGTGGAGCGCCCCGAAGCCATAATCATGAAAACAGCCATCGTCATACCCGCCCGTTACGGGTCAACCCGGTTCCCCGGCAAACCGCTGATGAAGATTGGCGGCCAGACCATGCTGAGCCGCGTTTATGATCTGGCAAAATCGGCGGCACAAAAATTTCCGGATACCGAAGTTTTCATCACGACCGATGACCAGCGCATTTCCGATCACGGTCAATCCATCGGGGCGGAAGTTCTGATTACCTCGCCCAATTGCGCGACCGGATCTGACCGCGTTCTGGCCGCCATCGAGCAACTGCATCACAAGCCGGATTTCGTGATCAACCTTCAAGGGGATGCCCCGTTCACGCCGCCGCATGCGCTGGAGGCCTTATTAACAGCCTTTGACAAGAACCCCGGCCTTGAGGTTGTTACGCCTGTTCACGCGCTGAGCTGGAAGGATCTTGATCGCCTGAGAGAGGCCAAAAAGACAACCCCCTTTAGCGGCACTTGCGCCATTTTGCGCCATGATTTTACCGCTATCTGGTTCTCCAAGCAGATTATTCCCGCCCTTCGCAACGAGGAATCCTTGCGCGAACTTGACGCGCCCTCACCCGTCTATCAGCATCTGGGTTTGTATGGATATCGCCGCGACATTCTGGAGCGCTTTTGTACATTGCCGATGGGACATTACGAAGAGCTTGAAGGCCTCGAACAGCTGCGCCTGCTGGAAAACGGCATCACCATTCAGGCTGTGCCCATCGCCCTTGATCCGGGCCAAATGCAATCCGGCATCGATACGCCTCAGGATCTCGCCCGCGCCGAGGCGATACTCGCGGCCAATGACCGGCTGGAAACGCCATGACAACGCTTATCATTGCTCGCCACGGCAATACTTTTGGACCCGGCGATACCGTAACCTATGTCGGCGGTCGCACAGACCTGCCCCTGGTCGAGAGCGGCGTGGAACAAGCCAAAGCGCTGGGGCGATATTTAAAAGACAACAGCCTTATACCGGATGTTGTCTATGCATCGGGCCTGCAGCGCACAATCCAGACCGCAAAAATCGCCATCAAAGAAACCGGCGTGACCAATCCGGTTTTCAGCCTCGATATCTTCAATGAAATTGACTACGGCCCGGATGAGAACAAGACGCGCGAAGACATCGTGGCCCGCATCGGCGAAGACGCGCTAAAAAAATGGGATGAAGACGGTATCATGCCGCCCGGATGGAATGCGGATACGGATCAGATCATCGAAAACTGGAAGGGATTCGCACAATCCGCCGCCAGCCATGACGACGGCGAAACCGTCCTGGTCGTAACCTCCAACGGCATTGGCCGCTTTGCCCCGTATGTCACCGGAAATTACGATACGTTCCGGAAATCCCACAACCCCAAGCTGGCCACCGGATCATTCGGATTGTTGATACATGCTGATTCTGGCTGGACTGTCACGGGATGGAATATTAAACCTTAAGATATGGCTTCTTACATTCTAAGACGACTGCTTCTGATGATCCCCACATTGCTGGGGATGCTGCTGATCAGCTTTATTATCATCCAGTTTGTGCCGGGCGGCCCGGTAGAGCGCATGATCGCACAGCTGCAGGGGCATGGCACAGAAGCCACAGCGCGTTTCGGCGGTGGATCAGGCGGCGATGCCGGGGGCGCATCCATGCAAAGCGCGGCCGGACAAAGCAGCAAATACCGCGGCGCGCAAGGCCTGGACCCGGAATTTGTCAAGGAACTGGAAAAGCTTTATGGCTTTGACAAGCCTGCCCATGAACGCTTTTTCCTGATGCTCAAGAATTATCTCACCTTTAATCTCGGCGAGAGCTACTACAGAAATGCCAGCGTGCTGGAGCTGATCGCCGAGAAAATGCCGGTCTCGATTTCGCTAGGGTTATGGACCACATTGCTGATTTATCTCATCTCGATCCCGCTTGGTATTCGCAAGGCCGTCAAGGACGGCAGCGCTTTTGATATCTGGACATCGGCGGCCATATTCATAGGCTATGCTATCCCCTCCTTCATGTTTGCCATTATGCTGATCATTCTGTTTGCGGGCGGACGGTATTTCGACATCTTCCCCTTGCGCGGCTTGTTATCCGATAACTGGCAGGACATGAACTTTATCGAGCTTACCCTTGATTACGCATGGCATATGGTCCTGCCGGTGATTGCCATGGTGATATCGGGTTTTGCCTCGCTCACGCTTCTGACCAAAAATTCCTTCCTTGATGAAATTGGCAAGCAATATGTCCTGACCGCCCGTGCCAAGGGCCTCTCGGAACATCAGGTGCTCTACGGCCATGTTTTCAGAAATGCCATGCTGATTGTCATTGCCGGTTTTCCGGCAGCATTCGTGCATATTTTCTTCACCGGGTCCTTGCTGATCGAAGTGATCTTCAGCCTCGATGGTCTGGGCTTGCTGGGCTATGAGAGCGTCATCAACCGCGATTACCCCGTGGTATTGGGAACGCTGTATATATTCGGCCTGATTGCCCTTGTGATGCATCTGGTGCGCGATATGGTCTATATCTGGGTTGATCCGCGGATCAGCTTTGAAGGCCGGGCGTAAAGCATCAATTTTGACATAAATAAAAAAATTCATTACTCTTTCCCTAAAAAAAACAGGGAAATCAGTAATGAACAGGACATTTCTAGCGGCTGCGCTCCTCAGCGCCAGCCTGTCAGGCGAAACCAATGCCCAGCAGGTTATGCAGATTCTTCCATCTGCTGATACAACCTGCATTGACGAGGCCATGAAAGAAACCGGCCTTAGAAACACGCGCTCTTCTATCGGGCCAAACGGCGAATATATTGTCTCAAGCCAGTTTGACGAAGATTACCGTGCCAGCATTGCCACAACCTATATCCGCAATGAAGGCCCCTTTGCGGAGGCGCCGAGAACCCTGACATTCGCCGCGCAGATTGAGTTCGATCAAAACCCGGATGACGGATTATCCTATCGCTTCCGCCGCAGCGTCAGCATTGATTACAGCATCAGCCATATCACGAAATTCAACGAGGGCGGCCATTCACAAATGTGGATTGGCGATGATCCTTACGGCCCGTCCACCGATATTCCGGAACTGCCAGAAGAAAGAATTGCGGAAATAACGCAATGGACCAAAGATGCCAGCCAGACTATGGCCTTTATTTTCGGGCTTTGCCGCTTTGGCGAAATATTCGAGCCTTCCGATGGCACTGATATCCGCCCGCCGGCGCTTCCAGTCATTGAGGCAGATCCGCTCCCGCCGCAACTTGGCCCGATGGCTGAATTGTAAGCGTAAGTGATGGACAATCATTACAGTCATGGTATTTTATCACCATGGCCTTATCCCCCATCACCCAGCGCCGATTAAAACAGTTCAAAGCCAACAAGCGCGGCTATTGGAGCTTCTGGATTTTTTGCGTCTTGCTGTTTATCTGCCTGTTTGCGGAATTTATCGCCAATGACAAGCCGATCCTGATTCAGTATGAAGGCCGATTCTATTTTCCCACATTCGTGAATTACCCGGAGACGACATTTGGCGGCGACTTCGAGACCGAGGCTGAATACCGCGATGAATTCGTGGCCGCCAAAATCAACGAGCAGGGATGGATGATCTGGCCGCCAATCCGCTTTTCCTACGATACCATCAATTACAACCTGACCTCCCCGGCCCCATCCGCGCCGGATAGCGTCAACTGGCTGGGGACGGATGATCAGGGGCGCGATGTCGTGGCGCGCGTGATATACGGCTTTCGCCTCTCGGTCCTTTTTGGCTTGACGCTGACCATCATCAGTTCAATCATCGGCGTGACTGCGGGCGCCATACAGGGCTATTACGGCGGGATCACGGATTTGATCATGCAAAGGATCATGGAGATATGGTCATCCCTGCCCTCCCTTTATATCCTGATTATCTTCTCCGCGATGTTCGTGCCGGGTTTCTGGACGCTGCTGCTGATATTGCTGCTCTTTTCATGGCTGGCGCTGGTGGATGTGGTACGGGCGGAATTCCTGCGCGCGCGCAATTTCGATTATGTTCGCGCCGCCCATGCCTTGGGCGTTTCCAATCCGGTCATTATCTGGCGCCATGTCCTGCCCAATGCCATGGTGGCCACGCTGACCTATATGCCCTTTATCCTGACAGGTTCGATCACGGCGCTGACTTCGCTTGATTTTCTGGGCCTTGGCCTGCCGCCCGGCTCGCCTTCACTGGGCGAGTTGCTGGCGCAGGGGAAAAACAATCTTCAAGCCCCATGGCTAGGGATCAGCGCCTTTGTCTCACTGGCCTTCATGCTGACCCTGCTGACCTTTGTCGGCGAGGCGGTAAGGGATGCCTTCGACCCCAGAAAAACAGCTCTTTAATAGAATAGTTGACATATCAGACGCAGCTCTTTAGATCTGCAATCTTTCAACTATAAGTAAAAAACAGAGGAAATTTTTTATGAAAAACAATAATAAAAACGGCCTTGAAAGTCAGGTTTTGGCAACAGTTTTTGGCTTGCTTGCGGTTGCGGCCATTGATATCGCCGGCGCAGGAGAGAGCGCCCCTGCGCCGTCCCAGTCTGAAATTTCCCAGATTATGACTCCGCCTGCAGATGAAAATATTCTTGAACGCTGATACGCAGGGCCTTGAAAAAATACGCCGATAAGAATCGCCTTGACAGACATTTGTTGCCTGCTATAACTGAAAATATTTCGTAAATTAATTATGTTGAACAGGAGTATGTTTCCATGAATATTACACCCAAGAAAGCTGGCATTGCTGGCGCGGCCTTTCTGGCTGCAGTAGCCGCATTCGATGATGGCGATAACGCAGCATTCGAACTTCTTACACAAGATACCGTCACCATCACCGTGACAAAGACCGAGCGCGTTCAAAAGAAGGACGGCGAAGGTTCTGAATACATGGTCTGGGGCCGTCATGCCGATGACAATGGCAAGAACGACATGGAAACCTTTAAAAATATCGACTCCACCCTGTTCTGGAAGTTCGATTCCGCCGACGTGCAAGGCACGCTGGAAGTTGGCGAAACATACACATTTGATGTTGCCGGCTGGCGCTGGCCGTTCTTCAGCGCGTTCCGCAACATCACATCGACTGCCGATGAAATCCAGCAGGCCCCCGCACCCGGCCAGTAATCGGAACACATTGATCTTCAGGAAAAAGCCGGAAATATTCTTCCGGCTTTTTTATTTTGGATCTGGTGGTGTTATTGCCTGCAGTTCTTGCGCTTCGGCTGATTCTTGCATTTTATGAAGCGTATAGCTAAGCGTCAGGGCAAGGGCATATGCGCCCATATCACGCCAATCAAAACTGCCATTATAACCGCGCGTGAGTTCATGCGTTGTCAGCGCCACCGCCGAAGCCGCCACAGAAGCCTCGGTCGCATGTGATCTGAATTTATCTGTTAAACAATTGGCTGCCGTTTTCATGAAAAATACACACGCCGCCGCCCCGAAAAAACTGGAAGCGTAATAATTGGTGAATTGCCCCCCCACCGGCATATTTTCATACAAGGACAGATACGGCGCGTCGATGCCCTGTTTCTGAAGCTTCAGATAGCCATTATGCAGATACTGCGCGGCCTCATTCGCGGCATATAAAAAGGAGGCAGCAATATCAAATTGAGTGGCCAATTTTATTTTCATAACGAAACATAATAATTTCCCGCCGCCAAGTCAAGAAACTCAAGGCCGCATGGATGACAAAAGCTGATAAAGCCTTATAATTCAGGTGTTTTACCAAACGATCATTCGAGGCCTTTATGACCACCAACAACGCCATTACCGCCCTTGCCGATGAAATCGCCATCTATCGCCGGGCCATGCATGAAAATCCCGGCACGGCGTATGAGGAATTCTTCGCCAGCGATCTGGTCGCAGAAAAACTAAGCAGCTGGGGTATCCCGTTCGAGCGTGGCCTGGGCAAGACCGGCATTGTGGCCACCATCACAGGCCAGACGAATACATCCGGCAAATCGATTGGCCTGCGCGCCGATATGGATGCGCTGGATATCATGGAAGAAACCAACAAACCGCATATCTCCAAAATTCCCGGCAAGATGCATGGCTGCGGCCATGATGGTCATACGGCGATGCTATTGGGCGCGGCAAAATATCTGAACGATACGCGCAATTTTGACGGACGCGTCCATCTGATTTTCCAACCCGCCGAAGAAGGCGCGAAAGGCGCGCATGCCATGATCGCCGAAGGCCTGTTCGAGCGCTTCCCTTGTGATGAGATTTATGGGCTGCATAACTGGCCGGAAATGCCGCGCGGTACATTCGGCATTCGCCCCGGCCCCATCATGGCCAGCAGCGATAAATTCGAAATGACCATCACCGGCAAGGGCGGACACGCCGCCATGCCGCACAAGACCATAGATCCGCTGGTGATTGCGGCGCAAATCGTGACCGTTCTGCAATCCCTGATTACCCGCACCGTTGATCCGATTGATACGGCCGTTATCAGCGTCACAAATTTTAATGCCGGCACAGGCGCAAATAACGTCATCCCCGACACAGCCGCCTTAAGTGGAACGCTTCGCACCTTCAATCCCGACACGCGTGAGCATCTCAAAACCCAGATTGAAACCGTGGCCCGCGGCATTGCCGGCAGTTTCGGCGCGACACTGGCCTATCAATTCACCTATGGCCTTGATACAACGATCAACGATCCAAAAGCCGCGCAGTTTTGCGCCGGGATTGCAGCCTCGCTCGTAGGGGCAGATAAGGTGAATGCCAATGTCGAGCCCTGCATGGGCGGCGAGGATTTTGGCGCAATGCTGGAGAAAGTGCGCGGAGCCTATATCTGGATGGGACAGGGCGAACCATCAACCCCGGCCAGCCCGCATAACCGCGGCCTGCATAATCCGGGATATGATTTTAATGACAGCGTCATCGCGCAAGGCATCGAATACTGGACAAAAATCGCAGAGGCCGCCTTGCCGTTAAAATAGTATCAGGCAGGCTCGCCCTCAATAGCAGGCTTTCGCAGATCCGGAATTCCCTGCCCCGCGTATTTGCGAGAGGCCGCCGTTGAACACAGGCCTTCCTGCATGTCTTCTTGCGGCATGGCATTGCTGCGCGGGAAAAGATTGAAATCGCCCGTCTCATTAAATTGCTGCGCGGCGCGCGCAAACAGGCGCGAACATCCGCCGCACACATAATCGCCAATCGTGCCTTTTAAATCCTGATGCGGATCAATATCAGAATCCGGATTAGCCGCACGAAAATCATCAAAGATTTCCTTGAGGCGGGTATCTGATATTTGGCGGCACTGGCAAATAATCGTCATGATGGTGTCCATGCCTCGTATCCCTGACCGGGATCAGTATAGGCTTTTTGGCCCAGCGCGGCAAAAAGCCGTTGCGATACATACGGGGCAATATCCATCTGATAATTTTTCCCGCTGCGGATATTCGCACTGGCACTGCCCATACGCAGGCCATTCCACAAATTATAAACCGCATCGACCTTCGTGCGATCCTGCAGATCGCGCCGATGTTCCGCCCGGAGAATCAAAAATGGCAATGCGGCCGCTGTATTACCGGCAGCATTTCCTGCACCCCCATAAAAGCGTATTTCGGCCTCATAAAAATCCTCATGTGACGCGCGCGCAGGTTTGGGGCGGATACTGTTTTCCGTACGCAGCGCAGCGCCGCCGCAGCTTCTCTCGCATTCCTTGATACGCCGGTCGATATCTTGCAAAATTTCCGGTGATAACAATAATGGATAACGCGCAGCACTACCTGAAAACAACCCGCGCACGCCGCCAGAGCTCGGCGCAATCACTTGCGGTGATTGCACAAGCCGGCGACGGGTAAAATCGGGCGTGATCAGATTATCCTTCATCTCCCCCAGCTCCTGATACCGTTATAATTCCTGTGAACCGGGCAGAAAAAGATCCGGAATAATGGCGGGTATTTCTGCGCCCCCTGCTTGCTGCGCCTCGAACACTTTCTTGGCCAGCGTCAGCAAAGCCGGGCACGCGCCGCATGATGATCCGGTTTCTTTCAGATGTGGCGCAAGAACATCCATCTCAACATCTTTACCGCCAGCATCTTCAAGCGCGCGTCGATAAGCGCGCGCCAGACTTTCAGCATTCAATTCCTTGCATTTCATCTTTCAATTCCCATGACCGAAGGCTTGGTACATGCCCCCTCGAATTAACAGCACCATAACAGGATTAAATGAGAATGCAAATGATTCGCATTTAAAAATTTTAAAATTATTATTTGACTTAAGGCTCCAAAGCGAATTACAAGCGAGATATGAGCAATACAACACGTCACACCAACCCGCGACGACCAGCCTAAGGACATCTAGCCCTTCGGACGGCTGCCTTATTGTATTGCCTGAAATTTCATAATCTAAAAAATCTCATCCAATAAACTTCAAGGTAAGCGACGCCAACGGGCTTAAACTCCGCTGCGAAATGCGCTATGGTGCTTTGACATTTGAAGAACGAGAAAAACATGACTTTTGTGACACTGGATAAAATCGGCTCCGTTACCAAAAACCTGAGCCTCAAGCACAAGGAAAAGCTGACAGACAGGCTTTCCACGGCGATGGGAACGGTTCTGGCGGCGGAGGTGCTGCAGGATAAAACCGTCTATAACGAGATGGAACTGCCATCGGGCCGGATGTCCAAGCTGAAAAAGGGCGATATTATCGCCGTGGCGCTGGGTTCGCGCATGGCGCTGAAAGGCTTTACGGGCCGCCTGCCCAATGCGCTGCAAACGGGCGATGTGATTCACTTGCTGAATTTCGGCGGCGTGGCCGGGATCTGCACATCGGCCAACGTCAAGGAAGTCGGCGAGCCATTGAGAATTAGGGTGCTGGGCGGCGTCGAACGCAAGGGCAAGCTGCTCAATATCGGTGATGCGGCCTTGTTCAAGCCCTCCTCCACCTTGAAGACCAATATCCCTTTGATTATCACCACGGGCACTTCGATGGATAGCGGCAAGACGACAGTCGCCGTTGAGATCATCAAGACATTGACGCGCATGGGCATGAAATTGGCCGGCGCAAAACTGACCGGCGTGGGCGCGGCGCGCGATAACTTCAAGATGGAAGATTACGGCGTATCCAAATCCGTGGCCTTCACCGATTGCGGCATCAGCTCCACCGCCAATATGCCGGACGATCAGGTACTGGCCATGGCCAAGGGGGCGCTGGATTACCTCGCCGCCGATGAACCCGATGCCATCATGATTGAATTTGGTGATGGGCTGATGGGAAAATACGGCGTTGAAGCCATTTTGCGCGACAAGCAGATCCAGAAAAACGTACGCCTGCATATTGGCTGTGCGCGCGATCCCGTGGGCGCAGTCGGTCTGGCGGATGCCTGCGCAAAGATCGGCCTGCCGATTGATATCATGAGCGGCCCCGTCACCGATAACATGGTCGGCAAGACGATTATCGAGGAATCGATCGGGTGTTATGCCTATAACGCTTTCTCCCCCAGCAATGACTGGCTGGATCTGGTGATTACGCGCTGGATGAAGCACGAAAAAAAGGGCCTCAAGCGTGCCGGGTAAAAAGATCAGAGCATCGGTGGTGGGCGTAAGTGGCTATACCGGCCTTGAGCTGGTGCGCCTGATGCTGGCACACCCGGATATTGAAATCGCGCATCTCACGGCCCGAGTCGATAAGGACACGCCGATTGAAAAAACATACCCGCATCTGGCAGGTTACAACCTGACCATCACCAACACCGACCTTGATAAAGTCGCGGCAGACAGCGATGTTGTCTTTCTGGCCCTGCCGCATAAAACCGCACAAGATGTTGTGGCCGCGCTCTACGGCAAGACAAAGATTATCGACCTCTCCGCCGATTTCCGTCTCGATGATCCGGGCGTGTACGAACAATATTACGGTCTGAAACATAATCATTCAGAGCTGCTGAAAAATGCTGTTTACGGCGCGCCGGAATTCCACCGTGAGGCAATTAAAAAGGCTGATCTGGTGGCAAACCCCGGATGCTTTGCCTTGCTGGCGCAATTGCTGCTCTACCCGTTTGCGGGCGCGATTAAACATGCCGATATTTTTGCCATCACAGGCTCCAGCGGCGCGGGAAAAACACCAACCGATGGCACGCATCACCCGGTTAGAAATCACAACATCAAAAGCTATAACATCAACGCGCACCGTCATATCCCGGAGGTCACGCGCACAGCAAAAATTACGGCGGATAAACTGAACTTCATCCCCTCCTCCGGCCCTTATACGCGCGGCATTTTCATGCAGGCCTTTATTACCACGGATAAATCCGCCGATGCGGGCGCGGCATATAAAAACGAACCCTTCACCCGCATTGTTAAAGATGTCGCACTGGCCAATATCGTGGGATCGAATTTCGCCGATGTCAGCTTTCAAGCCGGCAATGACGGTCGTATCATCGCGCAAGGCGCGCTGGATAACCTCGTCAAGGGCGCGGCCGGATGCGCGGTGCAGAATATGAATTTAATGTTTGGATTACCGGAAGATACGGGCCTGAAAGTTATCAGCCCTCTCTACCCATAAGGAAAGTGAAAGTGCCATGACAAAAAAACAGATCAAAAAAACGCGGATGAGCAATTTTTATATCAACGCCTTTTATCATTCCAAATTCATGGATAATCTGTTTGTGGTAAAAGCCAGCGGCGATATCGTGGAAGATGGCAAGGCGCTGGATTCCCTGATGGCCAACATCAAAAAACTCACCCATCACGGCATTAAAATCATCTTTGTTTATGGCGGCGGCAAGGCGACCGACAAAGCGCTGGCGGAGAAAAAAATAAAGGTCATTAAAAAGGACGGACGGCGCGTGACTGACAAGGCCACGCTGGATGTCATGAAAGATACGATTGGCGGCGGGCTTTCCCTCAAAGTTTATGAAGCCATGGCACGGCACAACATCGAAGGCTTGTCGTTGAACGCCGTTCCGGCGAGCTGGATGACGGTGCGTCTGCGCAGCAAAAAGCCGGTTGATTACGGCTTTGTCGGCGATGTGATCTCAACGCGCCAGCGCCATATTCTCGACCCGTTTAAAATCGTCAATTTTGTGGCTGTGCCCTGCATGGCCTGGGCCGAAGATGCCAAGACGCTTTGCAATATAAACGCCGATACCATTGCCACCGAAATTGCCATCGGCGCGGCAGCAGACAAGCTGTTATTCCTAAGCAATGTCGATGGCGTTCTGATTAAAGGCAAAACAGCCCTGATGCTGGGCAGCGATGAAATCCCCGGCCTGATCAAAAAGGGCATTGTAACAGACGGCATGAAGGTAAAAATGGAAAACTGCCTCAAGGCTCTCAATGCGGGCGTGAAGCGCATCCATCTGATCAACGGCCTTCGCAAGGACGCGCTGGAGAAAGAAATTTTTGAAACCGTCAGCCCCGGCACAATGATTTTAAGCGCCGATGAAAAAGAAAGTTACATGAACGAGATTGAAATTCAAAAAGCCATCGGGGCATAATTCTACAAAAAGGACATAAGGGAGAAAAGCATGAGCGCACAAGCACAAAAAATTATCGAAGATACATTCAAGGTTCTGGTGAAAACCTACAACCCCCAGCCCGTTGTGATGGATCATGGCAAAGGCATCTATGCCTTTGATACGGATGGCAAGAAATATGTCGATTTTGCAGCCGGGATCGCGGTGGCATCCCTTGGGCACGCTCACCCGGCCATGCTTGAGACGATCAACAAACAGGCCGCCCGCATGATGGCCTGCCAGTCATCCTATGCCACGCGCGAGAAGCTGGAATGTGCGAGTTTGCTGGTGGAGAATTCCTGCTTTGATCTTGTCTATTTTTCCAATAGCGGAACCGAGAGCGTTGAATGCGCCCTGAAGATGGTACGCAAATGGGCCTATGAGAATAAATCAAAAGACGCTAATGAGATCATTGCCTTTCGCAAAAGCTTCCACGGCCGCACCTACGGATCGGCCAGCATCACGGAAAAGCGCCACAGCCAGCCCTATTTTGAATCCTATCTGCCCGGCATCCAATGGGCGGAATTCAATAATATCGAGAGCGTCAAAAAATTGGTATCCGCCAAAACAGCCGCCATTATCGTCGAACCCGTGCAGGGTGAAGGCGGTCTGGCATCGGCCACGCCGGAATTCCTGAAAGGTCTGCGGGCGCTGTGCGATGAGAATAATATCGCGCTCGTATTCGATGAGGTTCAGGCCGGCATGGGCCGCCTTGGATATTTCAATGCCTATGAGGCCTTTGCCGATGAAGCCGGCCATGTTGTTGAGCCTGACATTGCCTGCTGGGCCAAAGGCCTGGGCGGCGGCTTCCCGGTTGGCGCGGTTGGCGCGAAAGAGAAATTCGGCAGCGCAATTGCAGTCGGCACGCACGGCACAACCTATGGCGGCAATCCACTGGCCTGCGCCGTGGCTGCCACAGTCATCAAGGAATTGCTCAAGCCCGGCTTTATGGCGCAAATCCGCGCCCGCGGCGAGCGTCTGGTCGAAGGCCTCAAGAAAATCCAGCGGGAATCCAACAAAATCACCGAAATCAAGGGCAAGGGGCTTATGATCGGTGTGGATACCACAATCGACATCAAAACCCTGATGAGTTCATTGCAAAACAATGGGTTAATGACAACGCAGGCCGGTGATGCCACGCTGCGCCTTACTCCGCCACTGGTCATTTCCGAAGATGAAATTGATGAATCACTGAAGATCATCGAAAAAACCTTGAAAGATCTGTAATTTTCATATAAAAGATATGAAAATTAAAAAAATGACTGGGAGATCAGAATATTCTGATGAGCGCTACACCTGCTACATCACCGGCCGCAAAGACCTTGAAGGATCTTATCCTCAAGCCGGTTTTTATCATGTGCGACCCTACATTCTTTGATCCCGACAAAGAAGCGCCGACGCTGGAGAAAAAGCATGAAAAGCCGAATGATTTCGCCGGCAAGGCCAAGGTCGATAAAGAACTGGCCATGACACAATGGCAGGCCTTTCAGGACAAGATTATTGAACTGGGCGGCAGTGTTATTCTCGCCAAACCTGATGAAAAGCTGACCGGCCAGATTTATACCGCCGACCCGGCGGCGTTTCATACCAATGTCGTGTTTGCGGAAGATGGGAAATCCGTTGAGCAGATTCACGTCCGGGCGCTTCGCAGCAAATTCACCAATGCCGATCGTCAGGGCGAATTATCGGCGCATTTTGGCGCGGCCTGCGAATTCACGCACTCCTTAAGACAAGCAGCTCTGGGCACTGGCATTACCATCAGCGTCACACATGAAAACGCTGCCTTCAACACCGAAGGCAGCGGCGATAATGTTTATGACAGCTATCGCGGCATCTGGTGGAGCGGATACGTCCCCAACCCCAGCGACCCCAAAAGCGGCCGCAGCGATATCCGCGCCCATGCCCAGCTTTCCAATCTGATGGGCCATGATGTTTTGAGCCTGCAGGTGATGCGCCCCTACTTCCATATCGACACGGCGGTATCGCCGCTGCGTAAGGGCCATGTGTTGTGCTTTGCATCCGGCATGACGGCAAAATCTTTCGATCATATGCGTAAAACCGCGCTGGAAGATTACGGCCTGTCCGAGGACGAATATCTGATTGAGGTTGATGCCAATGATGCGAATATTCTGGCCTGTAACCTGACATCCATAACGGATACCGACCTGATCGTCGGCAAGGCCCTGAGCGATAAGCTGAAAGACCGCCTGAAGCAGGCCGGCTATACGCTGCATGAACTGGATTACAGCGAAGCCTTAAAGGGCGGCGGCAGCTTCCATTGCACCGCCAATCAGGTCAATATCACCGGCCCCAAGGGCGGCACTGCCCGCGACCCAGATTTTTACAATCGCCTTGGCGCGTCGCTCTAAGTCCGATTGCATCACCTTTATTTTTCCATTAAAAATCACCCGTCATTATTACCAAGAGGACCAACCATGACTCTGCAACCGCGCCATTTCCTGAACCTGCCCGATATCGCGCCGGATACGCTGAAAAATATCCTGCAAAACGCGCATGCGCTTAAAAAGCAAAAATTCTCACCGCCGCAAATATTTGAAGGTCTATCGCTGGCCATGGTGTTCGACAAGCGCTCGACCAGAACCAGAATGAGCTTTGAGGTCGCGATGAAACAGCTGGGCGGCCATACGATTGTCATGAACATGGAGGAACTCCAGATCACCGGAGCAGAAAGCATCGAGGATACAGCCAATGTCGTCTCGCGCTTCGTGGATGGCGTGATGATCCGCATGAGCGATCATGCGCGGCTGGAAGAATTTTCCTCCTATTCCAAGGTCCCTGTCATTAACGGCATGACCAATGAATCACATCCCTGCCAGATCATGGCCGACATCATGACCGCCGAGGAAAAACTGGGCGCGATTGCCGGCAAAAAAATTGCCTGGTTCGGGGATTACAACAACGTGGCCAAGACCTTTGCACAAGCCGCACCGATTTTTGACTTTGATCTGGTCATTGCATGCCCCGAAGATCTGATCCCGGCCAATAAGGGCAATATCAATTTCACCGCTGATCCGGCCAAGGCCGCCAAAGATGCCGATGTCATCGTGACCGATACATGGGTATCCATGGGACAGGAAGGAAAAGCCATTCAGAAATTCATGCCCTATCAGGTGAATGCCGCCCTTATGGGCCACGCAAAGGATCATGCCATTTTCATGCATTGTATGCCGATCCATGAAAACGAGGAAGTTGCGCCTGAAGTATTAAAATCCAAAGCTTGCGTCATTTATGACGAAGCCGAAAACCGCCTGCACGCGCAAAAAGCGATTCTGGCATGGTGCCTTGAAAACGCAGGCGTGAAGATTACCTGATTCCAAGGGCATTTGGTCCGGCATTAAAAATACGCTATACTGCCCGCCACATCTCAACGGGAGGATCATCATGGCCGAAAAGCGCAATTATAAAAAAACCACCATCGGCAATCACGCGCTTCACCCTGAAACGCTGATGATGTCTTATGGATATGATCCGACGCTTTCGGAAGGATCGGTCAAGCCGCCCGTCTTCCTGACCTCGACATTTGTCTTTAATTCAGCCGAGGAAGGCGAGGAATTCTTCCACATCACATCCGGCCGCAAGCCAAAGCCTGAAGGCCCGGATCAGGGCGGATTGATCTATTCCCGTTTCAATCATCCCAATGTTGAAATCCTGGAAGACCGCCTTGCGATTTTGGAACAATCGGAAAGCTGCGTTGCCTTTGCCAGCGGCATGGGCGCGATTTCAGGCGTTCTGCTCTCATACCTGCGCCCAGGCGATGTTATCCTGCACTCCACCCCGCTTTATGGCGGCACAGAAACCCTGATCCGCAAGATCATGCCGGAATTTGCCATCAAAACACATGATTTCACAGACGGTCTGGACGGGGCGCATATGCTGGATGCCATGCGAAAATCCGCCAAGGATGGCCATCTGAAAATGGTCTTTATCGAAACCCCCGCCAACCCCACCAACGCACTGGTTGATTTCAAGGCGCTGGTCGAGGCCTTGAATAGTTTTGAAAAAGAGGCCGGATACAGGCCGGTTACCGTCTGCGACAACACAATGTTCGGCCCCATCTTCCAAAAGGCCGTACCGCAGGGCATCGACATGGCTGTATATTCCGTTACCAAATATCTGGGCGGGCATAGCGATCTGGTGGCGGGCGCTGTCTGCGGATCACGCGAGGCCTTGAAACCCGTTCGCGCCATGCGCGGTGCCATGGGTATCAATCTCGACCCGCATAGCAGCTGGATGATTTCCCGTTCGCTGGAGACCGTTACCATCCGCATGGAACGCGCCGCCAATACGGCGGATAAAGTCGCCGCATGGATTGCCGGTAACCCTTACATCAAGGCCGAACTTCACCACCCCGACTACAAAAAAGATCCCGCCTACAGGGAAGCTTACAAACGCCAATGCACCGGCGCGGGATCGACATTCTCCTTCGCGGTGGATGCTGACAAGGCCACGATGTTCCGCTTTATTAACAGCTTACAGGTTTTCAAATCCGCTGTATCATTGGGCGGATCGGAAAGTCTTGTCTGCCATCCGGCCTCGACAACCCATTCCGGCGTTCCGGCCGATATCCGTGCCAAGGTAGGCGTGTCAGATGGGCTTGTGCGCCTCTCCATTGGCCTTGAGCATCCGGATGATCTGATTGCCGATCTGGATCAGGCTTTCCGGCAGGCTTTTGCATCAAAAAACCAAAAAGTTGCCTAAAGCCCAATAATATTCTAGGTTTCATGAATAAAAAAATGAAACAGGGAATATTACCATGCGTGTTGGCGTACTCACGAGCAGCTATAACCTATCCATTGACCGCAAAGAATTAACACCGTTGGTGGAGATTATTCATGAACTTAAAAAGCGCAAACATGAACTGGTCCATCTCGACATTGACAAGGCAAAATGGAATGGTGCCGACCTTGTTTACGATAATGTCAGCCCAGAAAATCCGATAGATTCATTTATTTGCTGGTGGCCGGGCTATGCCAGATATCAAGATCTTGCCGATTATGCGCCTAAAGGCGGCGCGTCATATTTTGACCAGATCAAATGGCTGAGCGAGCGATACCCCTCCACCACATCATACGAGGCCGTCCTTACCACCAACAACAAGCTCAAGATGAGCGAGACCTTCAAAAATGCAGGATTGCCCATCCCCCAGACATGGGATGGTGAAAATCCGGAAAACAGGGCCTTGATCGTCGCAGACCTTCTGGCCCATCCTGAGAAAACATATGTCGCAAAACCCAATTACGGATGGGCCGGCGTTGGCGTTGTCAAATTTTCCGGCGTGACAGATGCGCTCGCGGCGTTTCAGAAATTCGATCAGGACAAGAGCCCTTTTATCCTGCAGGAATTTATTGATGGGCAAGGCATAGATTACCGCGCCTATGTGATCGGCGATCAGGTGGTCGGATCCATCAAACGCACCGCCAAAGAAGGCGAATGGCGCGGCAACGGTTATCAGGGATCAACAGCTTCCGCATTTAATTTCACAGCACAACAGAAAAAGGATGCTGTGACTGCGCTCCGAAGCGCTGGCCTGACCGACGGGGCGGTCGATATTCTCATGGATATACAAACCGGCCAGCATTATATATGCGAGATCAATGATGGCGCCGGAACCGATAATATAGAAGCTGCGACGCCGGGTCTGAGCCTCATCAAGAAGATCGCGGATCATCTTGAAAAAATTACGCAGGATCATAAAAACTCAAAAACCGCATTACCACCGCCAGAACAAGGGATGTAATAAGATGGAAGGATTGGACAAAAGAATAAATCGCGCCTTTGGCTTGGCCGGTGCAGGCCTTCTTGCGATCGCAAGTGCGGGAGCCTATCTTTGGGTCAAGGAACCAGCCTTTACCTGTCACGGCGATACCGCTGATATGCATACCGCAACCGTGAATAAAGGGATTTTAGGCACAACCTCAATCAAGCTTGAATTTGATATCGCCGGCCAGAATAACGCCTTCAACATGCGCGCCGATAACCAGTTTTATCATGAAGCCAAAACACAGGCGCAGAGCTTTTGTGATGGCGCGCGGGAATTTTCCCTTGATGGCATTATAATGTCGGTCGGCGAATAGAGTCTCAACGCCAATCAGCCAATGCCATAACCATCATCTGGCTCCAGCAAAAACTCATAGTCGGAGAAATCAAGCTGCTCGGCCATCCTGGCGGCAATTTTCTCAAGCCCCTCGATGCGCGAGGCATCTGCAAAAGCTGGCACAAGAGAATGAGAGTTCAGTGTCAGGCTGAACTGGGCATCACCAAGTTCTTCGCGAATGGCCGGAAAGGTCGTGGTCACCCAGCGCTCAGCTTGGGCCGGCCCCACCAGACCCCACAAATAAG
The DNA here is from genome assembly GCA_035911135.1 of Alphaproteobacteria bacterium. Classification (GTDB taxonomy): domain Bacteria; phylum Pseudomonadota; class Alphaproteobacteria; order Micavibrionales; family Micavibrionaceae; genus JAMHWD01. The sequence goes on from JAMHWD010000018.1 coordinate 207,770, forward strand.
GGCGTTCATAACCATCCACATAACGAAACTTTGCCGTAAGGGGGCTTTGATCATCATCCAGTTTTTCAACAGTATAAAGTGGCTTTAATTGTGGCATCGCTATCTCCGTTTTTCTGTAAATTAACGACCTCCGCTGCTCTTGTAAAGAAAATAAGCCAAATCATTGCCATCACAAGGCAATTACTGGCTTTTCATTTACGCCAGAGTTGGTATAAATAGGAGAAATCCATCATTATAAAGGGCCTTAAATACAATGAATAAAAAAGTCGTTCTCGCCTATTCCGGCGGTCTGGATACATCGGTCATCCTCAAATGGCTCATCGAGGAAGGCTACGACGTTATCGCCTATATCGCGAATGTCGGACAGGACGAGGATTTCGAGGCCGCGCGCGAGAAGGCCATCAAGGTCGGCGCATCCAAGGTTTATGTGGAAGATCTGCGCGAGGAATTCGTGAAGGATTTCATCTTCCCCGCTTTTAAATCACAGGCTTTATATGAAGGCCGCTATTTGCTCGGCACATCCATTGCCCGCCCCATCATCGCCCAGCGCCAGATTGAAATCGCCGAAAAAGAAGGCGCGGCCTATGTCGGTCACGGTGCCACCGGCAAGGGGAACGATCAAGTTCGTTTCGAGCTGACATACTATGCGCTTAAGCCCGATATCAAAGTTATCGCGCCCTGGAAAATGGAAGAATTCCTGACGCGCTTTAAGGGGCGCACGGATATGCTGAATTACTGTGACCAGCACGGCATCCCGGTGAAGGCCACGCGCAAGAAGCCTTATTCCGAGGACGATAATTTGCTGCATATCTCGCATGAGGCGGGCATTCTCGAAGATCCCGGCGCGATCACGGAAGAGAGCGTATATTCCCGCACATCGACATTCTCCGCCTGGCCGAACACGCCGGAGCTGATCGACATCACCTTCAAGAACGGTATCCCCGTGAAAGTCAAATCCCGCGAAAGCGGCGTTGAGAAGACAGGCGCGCTGGAACTGTTCATGTACTTGAACGAACTGGGCACGCGTCACGGCGTTGGCCGCATGGATATGGTGGAAAACCGCTTTGTGGGCATTAAATCCCGCGGCGTGTATGAAACACCGGGCGGAACAATCCTGCACAATGCGCACCGCGACCTTGAAGGCCTTGTCATGGACCGCGAAGTCATGAAACTCCGCGACCAGCTTTCCCTGAAAGTGGCTGAGCTGATCTATAACGGCTTCTGGTTCTCGCCGGAGTTTGAATTCCTGATGGCCTGCATGGACAAGGCGCAGGAGATGATTGACGGCGTAGTGACGGTGCAATTGTTCAAGGGCGTGGCCTATCCCGTTGCCCGTACATCGGACGTTGCCCTTTATGATCCCAAGCAATCCTCGATGGATGAGGAAGGCGGATACGACCAGAAAGATGCCGCCGGCTTCATCAAGATCAACGCGGTGCGCTTGCGTAACCATACGCTGATCACGAAGAAGGCAAAAAAATCACAGAAAAAAGCGGCATAAGCCAGCCTAAAAAGAGGAGCAAGCCATGAAACACTGGGCGTTATCACTCGCGCTTCTTGCTGCAGGCTGCTCGCCGGCTCCTTACGAAAACCTGAAAAGTGCCACGCTGGTTTATGGCGTTGGTATCGAGGGCGAAGCTGTTCTGGGTGAGACAACCTTAGCTGATTTCGTCACCAGAAAGGGCGTTGACAATATCGAGCTGGAAATCGCGGAAGACAGATTTATGTTCATGCCAACCTATTTCGGCAAAGGGCTTAAGTTTGTATTCCCGGCCACCAAAGCCTGCCATGAATCCATAAAGATGGTAAACCCAAGCGATATCGCACCGGCATTCCTGAACAGTCAGACGGAAACATTCTTTACCTCCTATCCTGATTGCGCCCATTCACGCCTGCAACGGATCGAAGCCAGCAGAAATGGAGATTTCACAGGCAGGACTGATACCGGAATCGTGCTGGGCGATGAACTGGGCGATGTTAATGCGAAGGACCCGGAACTCAAAACCGGAGCGGCGATGGCAGGTGATGCGGAAATCATGGCCATTGAATCCAGAATGCCGCGTCAGCTGCTGGAGAAGCGCAACATGACCATTCAGATGATCGCGCCGGACCTCCAAAGAAACGGCCCGGAAGAGTTTAAACTGGTTGCCGATAACATCAGTATTTATTCCGACAAGCCATGGGATTTCTTCTTTAATCCGCCAACTGGCACTAACGCATCTGAAACTGTTACACCTTAAATAATGGGAAGATGCCGCGCCCATGAAAGGCAGATCAAGCCGTGAACATTGATATCCATACCGTCTATGCCATGATTGGCTTTATGCTGGCGGCCTATTCGGTTGTGGCCAATGATTCTGTGCAAACGCTTGGGACATTCATTGCCTCCAACCAGAAGCGTTTTGCATGGTATTGGCTCTGGCTGGCGGCGAGTGCCGTTCTGGTGGGAACACTGACCTATAGCTGGATTGCCCATGAAGGCGACATATCCTTTGGACGGCTGGAAGAAATCCCGCCTGTCACCGTTCAGTGGTATCATGCCGCGGCCCCGTTGATCCTTGTCATACTCACCCGCTTTGGCCTTCCGGTATCCACCACTTTTCTGGTGCTGTCCACTTTTGCAACAACCGATGTTCTTCAAGGCATTCTGGTCAAAAGCATGATTGGTTACAGCATCGCCGCTGTCACGGCCTATGGCCTATGGATGATTATCGCGCGTATCATCAATGAAAAATACGACAAGGTTCCCAAGAACCAGCGCAATCTATGGATATTCCTGCAATGGATGGCCACGGGCTGCCTGTGGTTTTCATGGCTCTCGCATGACATGGCCAACATATCGGTTTTTCTGCCGCGTCAGCTGCCGGTCGAACAATTTATTGGCGTTCTTATTGTGTTATGCGGATGGCTGGCATACATCTTCAAGACCCATGGTGGCAAAATTCAGAAAATCGTATTGAACAAATCCGGCACACGCTTTATCCGGTCGGCAACACTGATTGATTTTGTATATGCCGGAATTTTAATTTATTTCAAGGAAATGAGCTCTCTGCCCATGTCAACGACATGGGTCTTTGTCGGGCTGCTGACAGGGCGTGAACTGGCAATCGCCACGACATACGGCAAGAATTACAAATTGAAATCTGTCTTTCCCATTATCGGCAAGGATTTTCTTAAAATCATGATTGGACTGGGCGTTTCCGTAGGATTGGTTCTCGCCATTCATTACGGAATCCCCTCCGATCCCGCCGCTTTACCAACAACAATCCAAGGAGAAACACCATGAGCACTGACAATAAAACACTCCTCCTGCCTGCCGTTATCATCGCTATCGGACTTTCAATCCTTGGCGCGGGCGTGTGCATGGGCCTGATGGCATTCAGAGCATCGGATAAGACTGTGGCCGTGAAGGGTCTGGCGACCAAGGATGTTGAGGCGGATCTGGCGATCTGGACGATAAAGCACACAGCAACCGGCGATGATCTGGCCAGTGTGCAGGCAACCATCAAGAAAAATGGCTATATGATCCGCAGCTTCCTGAAAGGTAACGGCATTGCACCGGGCGATATTTCCGGCGCACGGCTTGAGGTAACGGATTTACTGGCGCAGGCTTACCGCCAGAATAACGCCAGCGCGTCACGCTTTATCGTTTCCGAAGTAATCGCCGTGCGGTCTAATAATGTCGGCCATCTGGATGCCGCCTATCAGCGCACTGGCGAATTGCTGACCGCCGGAATATCACTGGTCAGCGAGCAAGGCTCCAGCCCTATCGAATATATCTATACCAAGCTCAATGAGATCAAGCCGGAAATGATCGCACAGGCCACCAAAAGCGCCCGCGAGAGCGCCGAGCAATTCGCGAAAGACTCAGGAGCCAGCGTAGGCGCGATCAAATATGCCAATCAGGGCATGTTCCAGATCTTCCCGCGCGATTCCGAAAACGCCTATGCCGAGCGCGGCGCGCGCTTTAAAACCGTGCGCGTAGTGGCCACCTTGAATTTCGAGATTGCCAATTAAGCCTCGCAAAATGCATGGCTGCCATGCGTTTACCACATCTTGCTGAAACCTTGCATCGCTCATATCTTGGTTTCATGTTTAACGCAGCGCAACAAACAACCCTGACGATCTTTGCCATGATGTTCATGGCTTCGTCCGCGTTTGTCTGCGAATATTGTTAACCCCCTTTCGCGATCCCCTCCCTTAAAAACACTTATGATGCTGCGCCAGAATAATAGGCCCGCATCTTGCGAAAGACAATTTCATCATGCCCGCCACATCTTTGCGTTCTGCCGCGCCGCAGACATTAGAACATCCAGCTTTTTCCCTTGAAGGTTTAAGCGAAAAATTCCGCCGCCTTACCATCGAGGACCGCATCCGCTTTGCCCATGACTGGACGGTGGAAAATACCAACGGCACGCTTGCCCTCAGCAGTAGCTTCGGCGTGCAATCGGCTCTGCTTTTGCAATTTGCGAAATCGTCTAAACTTGATATCCCGGTTATCTCGGTTGATATTGCCGACGAGAAATATGATGGTCAGCGCGAATACCGGCAAAAACTAACGCGCACGCTCAACCTCGATCTTCATGTTTTTCCAGCCAGCGATGACGCACACAAAGTGCCGGCGATGGATGACGGATTAAGAGCGCTCGGCATTGCTGCGACTATTTCCGGCATCCGCGCCGCGCAGACCAAAACACGCGCGCAGAAAAAATTTGTGGAATGGAACGAGCGCAATAATACGGTGACATTTCATCCCTTACTCGACTGGCCGGATGCAAAGACCGATTTTTACCTGAGCGCTCTGCCAGAAGATATCCGCCACCCCGCCTACAAGCCGGGTGTAAAATCCAAGGGCGGATTTTTGCTGCGCGAAGGTGAGGAGAAGACCGAATGCGGCCTTCACCTGTAACTTTAGGATAATTCCTGCGAACCAGCCGTCAGGATGACCGAAGGTGTCTGGCGCATACGGTAATCTTCCAATGCCGCCTTTGTATGCTCATAAATGCCCTCGCCCTTGCCATTCATAACATCGCGAATAATCTTCTCGATCTTGACCCCGGTGCTATGACGTGCAAAAGCCAATGCCATTTCCGATTTACTCGCAGGCGGGTGGGATGAATATTCAACAAAGCCAGCACCGGCCAGCATACGCGGAATACTCGTTTGAAAATCATGTATCTGACGAACAAGCTTGTTGCGCCATTCATCCTTTTTATATTCCTGCCCGTCAGGAAAGATATTCAGATCATCATCAAGCTGCTTAAGGAACAAAGCCTTTTGTGCCAGCAATTCCAACGTGGCAATACCGCCAAGTGCCTGCACAATATAAGCAGGCCCCTTGACCTTGATGCGCGCCGCGCCGGTATTGGAAAACTCGCCATCAGGATCAGTAGGAACCCGCGCATAATCCGGTAATTCCGGCGCAACCGCGGGCTTGTTTTTCCCGCGCGCACAAGCCACAACATGCTCCGGCCCCTTATCCAGCAAGAAGGCGGATAATTTTTGACGCTCCGTCGGATTATTCAGCCCCAGCGCCTTTAACTTATCCTCCGCGCCGGGTAAACCCGGGACGCGATCTTCAGCCGGCGTATAATCCAGTTCGGATTGCAGCCCCTCCACATGCAGGGCGTGCGCTTTCAAGACAGGATCAACATTTTCAGGCACAACGCCAAGCTGCCCGGTCAGATAGGCTGAAATATAACTCTTGGCAAAACCTTGCTTGCGCGGCCTGTGATGTGCATCGGCGATCACAGATTGCGCGGCGTAAAGGCTGGTGATGAAAGCATAAGGCGTGACTTGCGTGGGATGACCGAATTCTTCTTGAATTTCGGCAGCCTTTTGATAGACAGCAAGCTGGATTGCATCCCAATCTTTTGTTCCCAGCACAGCCGCCAGATTAGCCTCCAGCCCCGGAATACCGCGCAAGGTTGCCGTTGCGCCGCCCGGCGCACGCGCCCCTCGCATCGCCTCCAGCAGATCCTTATCGTATTTTGCTTCGGACCTGCGGTAGCGAAACCGCATCTCCAGCAAGCTGTCCATATCCGCCGATATAGCGCCAAAATCAAGAGCAGGCGCCGCGCCGCTGATGGCTTTGTTTTCGTGATTGCGGATCAGGCTATGCATCTTGAACATGCTGGGATGCGCGGTTGATCCGGCCAGCGCCGGATGCACAACATCAATGCCAATTGTATGATTACGCTCGATGGCGGCCTCGATGCCGCGCATATAAAACGCCGCCGCCTCGCCATATGTCGCATGGGCATGCATATGAATAGGCATATCAGGATATTCATCCACCAAGGCCGCCACAAGGTCATATCCCATTTCAGGATCAAGGCGGCCGCTGGCCGATTTCAAATAGAATGCTGTATGTTTTTGCGCGACAAGCTGTTCAGCGGCGCGCAGGCAGGCTTCAATCGTTACATTGGGATTATCTTCAACACAAAGCGTTCCCCAGGCTTCGATATCGTGCCCATCTTCCTCGCGGACGATCTGCACCGCCTTGGCAACACCAGCCGTGAGGCGTGTATCATTCAGCCCATGGAAATTCTGCAGGATATTCATGCCCATCCCGCCATATTCACGGACCATACCCAGAACCACATCAAAAGGCTGGGGTGAATATTTGAACAGGCAATCGCCGCGGATCAGCGCGCTCTGTCGCACGCCTTTTTCCTTAAAATCGGAGAGGATCGTTTCAATCTCGGCCCATTCATTGCGGCCTTTCTTGGCGAAAATATCGTAAAACGTGCCCCCGCCCGTTTGAATGGTCGCAGTGCCGATCTTGTGCGCGTTTTTATGCGCGGCCACGATTTCCTTGGCCGAAGGGCTTGTCCCCATCAGCGATTGTATACCGTCGCGATATACGTTATGGAATTGGATTAATCCGCTCATACCTGCTATACCTGTTCATGTTTATAAGGATACCTATTTATATAGCCTCCTTTTTAAATTATGACAATGATTATTAAAATAAAGAAGAAGCCTGAAGTAAATGTCGCAGAAAACTGATAAAAAACCGTTATCAAGCACCATCTGGGGGGGGCGTTTCGCCGCCGGGCCGGATGAGATCATGCAGCAGATCAACGCCTCGATCGGCGTGGACCAGCGCCTCTGGCGACAGGATATTGCTGGATCCAAGGCGCATTGCACGATGCTGGTCAAACAGGGGATCCTGACCAAAGAAGACGGCGATGCGATTTTAAAAGGCCTCGACCAGATTGCCGACGAGATCGAGAGCGGCACGCTGGAATTCACGGCCGAGCTTGAAGACATTCACATGAATATCGAAACGCGCCTGAAGGCCATTATCGGTGATGCCGCCGGAAGACTTCACACAGCGAGGTCACGGAACGACCAGGTAGCGACCGATTTTCGCCTCTGGACGCGCGAGGCGATTGATATCGTCATTGCCACGATTGAAAAATTCGAAGCCACGCTTGCGGCGCTCTGCCAGAAGCATGAGCAGACCATCATGCCGGGCTTTACGCATCTTCAAGCCGCACAGCCCGTGACACTGGCCCGTCACCTTGGTGCCTACGCACAGATGATGGCCCGCGACAAATCACGTTTCAAGGATTGCCAGAAGCGCCTGAATGAAAGCCCGCTGGGCTCTGCCGCGCTGGCCGGAACCCCCTACCCGATCGACCGCGAGATGACCGCCAAGGCCTTGGGGTTCGACCGTCCCATGGCCAACACGATGGACGGTGTTTCGGCGCGGGATTTTGCCTGCGAGTTTTTGTTTAACGCCGCGCAATGCGGGATTCATCTCTCGCGTCTTGCCGAGGAGATTATCATCTGGGCCACGCCGCAATTCGGGTTCATTAAATTATCGGATCGCTGGAGCACCGGCAGCTCAATCATGCCGCAAAAGAAAAACCCGGACGCCGCCGAGCTGATCCGCGGCAAGACAGGCCGGCTGAACGGGAACCTCATCCAGATGCTGACCGTCATGAAGGGCCTGCCGCTGACCTATAACAAGGACATGCAGGAAGATAAGGAATCCGTATTTGATTCCTTTGATACGCTGATGCTGGGCCTGCAGGCCATGGATGGCATGTTAGAGAGCGCCGAGTTTAACACCGCGCGTATGTTAGAGGCCGCCGAGGATGGATACACCACGGCCACCGCATTGGCGGACTGGCTGGTGATGAAGCTGAACATCCCCTTCCGTCAGGCGCATCATATCACGGGCACCATTGTAAAAATGGCCGAAAGCCGGGATTGCAAGTTGCATGAATTATCACTTTCCGATATGCAAGGCGTCGAGGCAAAGATCACGGATGATATTTATTCCGTGCTGCGCGTCAAAAAATAGGCACAACAGCTGCCTTTGTGACCCAATAAGAATACCGGAAAAACCATGTTAAGCGTAACAGACCTGACCTATAAAATCGGTGCGCGCACCATTTTGGATGAGTGCAACGTCACCATCATGGACAACTGGAAAGTCGGCGTTGTCGGCTTGAACGGCGCAGGGAAATCGACCCTGTTCAAACTGATCGCAGGCGATCTGATACCAGATGGCGGGCGCATTGATAAAAACGCCAAGCAGCGCATGGGCATGGTGCGTCAGGACATCCCGGAAGTTGATACGCCCTTGATTGATATCGTTCTGGGATCGCATGAGGAAATGGCCGATCTGTGGCGCCAGACCGAAACCGAGGAAGACCCGAACAAGATCGCCGATATCTATCAGCGCCTTGCCGATCTGGATGCCTATTCCGCGCCGGCCAAGGCATCCCTTTTGCTGACCGGGCTTGGTTTCCGGGAAGAACAACTCACCGAACCCTTTTCGTCTTTCAGCGGAGGCTGGCGGATGCGCGTGGCGCTGGCGGCGGCGCTGTTTGTCGAGCCTGAAATCCTGCTGCTCGATGAGCCGACCAACCACCTGGATCTTGAAGCCATCATGTGGCTCGAGAGCTATCTGGTAGCCTATCCGCATACGCTGCTGATTATTTCGCATGACCGGGAAGTCCTGAACAAATGTATCGACCATGTCATCCATGTCGATCGCCAGAAGGTCAAGCTTTATACCGGCAATTACGATACCTTCGAGCGCGAACGTGCCGAGGCCATGGGCCTGCAGCAAAAGATGTTCGAAAAGCAGCAAGCCGAACGCGCCCATATGCAAAAATTCATCGACCGGTTCAAAGCCAAGGCCTCGAAGGCCGCTCAGGCCCAAAGCCGTATCAAGGCCATGGAGCGCATGGATCTTGTCGATGCCGTGATCGCCGACCGCGCGGTGCATTTCATCTTTCCAAGCCCCAAGGAAATTGCATCGCCGCTGATCGCGATCAACCATGCGGATATTGGTTACACGCAAGGCCAGCCCATCTTGAGAAAAGTGTATGAGAGCATTGATAATGACGACCGGATTGCCTTGCTGGGGGCGAACGGAAACGGGAAATCGACGCTGATGAAGCTGGTTGCCGGCAAGCTGGAAGCCATGGGCGGCGAGGTAACGCGCAACCAGAAACTCCGCATCGGTTATTTCTCCCAGCACCAGACGGAAGAGCTGGATGTGGAGTCAACGCCTTATCAGGAAATGCTGGACCTGATGCGCAAGGCCAATCCGGATGTAACCGAACCGAAAGTGCGTGCCAAACTGGGCGCTTTTGGCTTCTCCAAGGAACTGGCCGATAACAAGATTGCCTCCTTGAGCGGCGGTGAGAAGGCGCGTCTGTTATTCGCGATCATGAGCTTTGATGCGCCGCATTTGCTGCTGCTGGATGAACCGACAAACCATCTGGATATCGACGCGCGCGAAGCGCTTGTGCAGGCGCTGAACAATTACGAAGGCGCGATTGTGATCGTCAGCCACGACCCGAACATGGTCGAGCGCGTGGCCGACCGCCTTTGGGTTGTGCGTGATGGCGAATGTCAGCATTTTGATGGCGATCTGGAAGACTACCGCAATTACACCATTCAGGCCCGCCGCGAGGAACGCAAGGAAGGCCGCAAGAAAAAAGACAGCCTCCCTGCCAATACCAATACAGCGCCTGCAATCCCGGCTCCCGCCCCTGCCGCCAAAATGAATCCGCAAGCTATTGCCAAGCTGGAAAAGAAAATCGCGGAGCTGGAAAAGCAAAAACTGGAGCTGGAAGCCCTGATGGCCTCGGACGGATTTTATTCCAAACCGCATGATCAAACCGCGCTAACACATGATAAGCACGCAAAAACCACCAGCGATCTGGAAGCGCTTGAGGCCGAGTGGCTGGCAGCGCAAGGCGCGTAAGCCTTCATTTCATGCATTTGAGTTGATCATTATGTCAACACAAAACCATTAGACAAGCCGCCAGCGCTGATTTCTAATATGCTCATGACCGCGCCCATACTTTCAGTTCAGAATCTCTCCATTGCTTTCAAGACGCCTGGCGGTATCTTTGACGCCGTCAAGGGCGCGAGCTTTACGCTGAAAAAAGGCAAGACGCTAGCGCTGGTGGGAGAATCCGGATCAGGGAAATCCGTGACCGCCCTTTCGATCCTGCAGCTCCTGCCCTATCCACTGGCCAGCCACGGTCCCGGCACATCCATCATATTTGATGGACTGGAATTGAACGGCAAGGGCGATAGCTTCATGCAAGATATCCGGGGCCGGCGCATCGGCATGATTTTTCAGGAACCCCTGACAGCCCTCAACCCGCTGCATACGATCGAGCGTCAGATCGGTGAGGTTCTGCGCCTGCACCAGAAAATGAAACCCGCAGCAATCCGTGCGCGCATTCTGGAACTGCTGGATCTTGTGGGATTACAACGCCTGCATGATCGCCTTGATGCCTATCCGCACGAGTTATCCGGCGGGCAGCGTCAGCGCGTCATGATCGCCATGGCGCTCGCCAATAATCCGGAACTTCTGATCGCGGATGAGCCGACAACAGCGCTGGATGTTACTATTCAGGCGCAGATTCTGGAGCTGCTGAAGGATTTGCAAAAACGCCTCGGCATGGCGCTGCTGATCATTACACATGACTTATCCATCGTTGAAAAAATGGCCGATGAAATCTGTGTCATGAAAAACGGCGAGATTGTCGAGCAAGGTGAAACGGCCAGAATATTCGCCGCGCCTTCCCATGAATACACGCAAAAACTGCTGGCCACCATGCCCAAGGGCGAGGCCAGAGCCATGCCGGAAAACACACCCATCATATTGGAAACGCAGAATATAAAAGTTCACTTCCCCAAGACCAAAAACTTCTTTGGCAAGCCGACATCCTTTGTTCATGCCGTGGATGATGTGGGTTTTACAGTCCGCAAGGGCGAGACAATCGGCATTGTCGGCGAATCCGGATCCGGAAAGACAACATTGGGATTGGCGATCTTGCGCCTTTTGAAATCAACAGGCCATATCGTGTTTCAGGGGCGAAATATCTCCGATCTGGACAAGTCAGCGCTTAAGGGCTTGCGATCCGACATGCAGATTGTCTTTCAGGACCCGTTCGGATCGCTCTCGCCCCGCCTTAGCGTCGCCCAGATCATCGGCGAAGGGCTGGCCGTACACAGGCCAGATATCAGCCCGGCGCAGCGTGATGAGATGGTTACTGAGGCCTTGCAAAAAGTCCGCATGGACCCGGCTACCCGCCACCGCTATCCGCATGAATTTTCCGGCGGCCAGCGCCAGCGAATCTCTATCGCCCGCGCCTTGGTTCTTAAACCCGACCTGATTGTTCTTGATGAACCAACTTCGGCGCTGGATGTTTCGGTGCAGGCGGAAATCGTTGATTTGCTGAGGGATCTGCAAGAGCGCGAAGGCCTTTCCTATATCTTTATCAGCCATGATCTGCGGGTTATCAAGGCGCTGGCCCACCATGTTCTGGTCATGAAAGACGGCAAAATTGTTGAAGATGGCAGCGCAAAATCCATATTCGAGACCCCGCATCAGGAATATACAAAAACCCTGATTGAGGCCGCCATGAACCTGAAAACTCGCAAATTCCCTTAAATTATGACAATATACTAGATTGAATATGCCTTTTTCCTTGCAATCGCAGCGGAAAATGATAGGAATAGCCCACGAAATTTAATTTGAAAGGAGTTGATCCCCAGTGGTCACAGTTAACGTACGCGATAACAATGTCGATCAGGCTTTGAAAGCCCTGAAGAAAAAGATGCAGCGCGAAGGCCTGTTTCGTGAAATGAAGCTTCGCAAAAGCTTTGAGAAGCCCTCCGAGCGCAAGGCCCGGGAAAAAGCGGAAGCTATCCGCCGTTCCCGCAAAATGGAGCGCAAGCGTAAAGACCGCGATTAATTCGCTTCTTTTCATCCCATATCAAAGCCGCTTTCCGTAAGGACAGGCGGCTTTTTTACTGACAGCTTGTGGCCATAGCAATTTTTAGGCACTATATTACTGGTAAATTGCAGAAGGTATTATTGATGCGCTCACTCGCTATATATTTACATATTTTTATTTTTGTGCTGATCGCCATCCCGCATAACGCGCATGCCTCGCAATGGGTTGAATACAGAGATGAAGATGGCATCTTCAATTTGCTGATTCCCGAAAATTACAAAATCAATAAAAAGTCCTTTCGTGTGACCGATCAGGAAGTGGTCGTCAGCACAGAACTCACCGCCAATATCGACCAAAGACCCTTCAAGAACAGCGTCAAGCAATTCATCGTCCGCGCCGATCATACCTTCGCGTTCCCGGCCACGGATGAGGAAATCCCCGTCATCCTCGAATCCGAAGCCAATAAATATATTGATTACTATAAATCGCTGGGCGGGGAAGTCGCCAGCAAGAGAATTCAGGTCTATGCAGGCCATCCCGGCGTTGAAATCATTCTAGCGTATCAGGATCCAAAATTTGGCCCTCAAACGGTACAAGCCAGAATTATCATTGCCGATTTCACACGTTTTGAGCAGATCGCCATTGGCCCTATGGAGGCCGGATTTGCCGAAGAAACCAAAAAATTCTTCACATCCCTCAAGCTCAATTCAGGCCGAACAAAACTTCCCGGAACTTTCGAGGAAGAATGGCGCAAGATCAGATCGCCATTTCACCTGAGCACGGTCATGATCCCCGGCATATCACCGCCATTCGTTACTGACGATCCGCAGTTCCAAAGCAACGACAAGGTCGAACGGCTCACACTCAAGATCAAGGATCCGCTCTTCAACAGCACCATGTTCTATAGCGTTTATGGCTATAGGTTCAATACCATGATGACGGCGGAGAAAGTTCAAGAAATCTTGCTGGACCGGCACCTAAAGAAATTCAAGGTTGATATCCGCACCGTCAAATTCGGCAGAACCAATTACGGCAAAATGCCCGTTATCACAACAACGGTCAGATTTCCGCGCCCTAAGAAATATCCCTACATGGATACAATTAAGCTGGTCGCCTATTATTTTGGCAATTTTGTCACGGTGCAGGAATTGGCCGGCAGCTCGCCGCATATAACATCGCCCTATGCAAAAAAGCTCCTGAGCATGTTTGAATTTCATCCCGTGAGCGCCAACGCCAAATTTGAAACTGAAAAAAAGGAAGCTGTGCTCAACAGCATGCCTGCCGCCCCGGCGGAACAAGATGTTCCGGAGGCAGATACGGCTGCCACGCCCGCGGAGACCGAACAGGCACCCCTGCCACAGAACTGACAACCCGCTTCACAGCCACGAGCATATTACGGGATGGGCTGGGTTGAATCGCGCAGCCAATCGGCCTGCTGCGTATTCAGCAAGGGCTTGAGCGTTGTATAAACACGGGCATGGTAATTATTCAGCCACTGCTTTTCCTCGGCATTGAGCATATCACTCTTGATCATCCGCCGATCATACGGAGCCAACGTTACCGTATTGAATTTCAGCATAACTGTTGATTTTTTATCAATCCGGTTTCCGGCCTCTTCGACCATGACCAGATTTTCAATACGGATTCCGTATTCGCCCTCTTTATAAAATCCCGGCTCGTTCGAGATCAGCATACCAGGCTTCAAGGGTTCCTGTCCGCGCGGCGAAATGCTGGCGGCCTCTTCGTGAACACTCAGATAACATCCCACGCCATGACCGGTGCCGTGATCAAAATCCAGCCCCGCCGCCCAGAGAGGGGCGCGCCCCAGAGAATCAATACGCTGCCCCGTGGTTCCGGATGGAAATTGTGCCATGGCGATTGCAAAATGTCCTTTGAGGACGCGGGTAAAATTCACGCGCATTTCATCGCTGGGCGTTCCAATAGCAATGGTGCGAGTAATATCGGTCGTCCCGAACGGGTACTGCCCGCCGCTATCGACAAGCAGCAAACCATCAGTATCAATCATCTTGCTTGTCTGGGGTGTGGCGCGGTAATGCGTTATCGCGCCGTTCCCGGCAAATCCGGCAATCGTATCAAAGCTGGGGCCTTTATACTCTGGCGATTCCTTTCTAAATCCCTCCAGCTTGTTTTCAACATCAATCTCGCTGATGCCGGCAGAAGGCACAGCGCCGTCCAGCCAATGCAGGAATTTCACCACCGCCGCGCCGTCCAGAACATGCGCCTTTTCAATGCCGGCCTTCTCCGCGGATGTCTTCTGGGCGCGCGGATCAATGCAAGGATCCTTGTAATCGGCAACTTTCGCCCCGGCATCGCCAAGAGCCTGCCTGAAATAAATGGGCGAGCGCGCAGGATCCAGCAGCACCGGCTTATCCACAGCCTTCGCCGCGGCGGCAATATCAACCAGCCTTTTATCCAGATCGGACGGCGAACGGATAATAACGGAATTCCCCAGATGCGCCATAACATCGGGCGGTATTTTTGCGGCATCGACAAACCATTCAATCTGCCCGTCCAGCGCATTGACAATCGCATGCGATAGCGCCACCGGCACACATTTCAAATCATCCCCGCGTATGTTCAGCATCCAGGCAATAGAATCCGATAACGCCACCACGCCGGCCGCCCCGCCCTTGGCGGTAACGGCATCCATGACAATCTGCTTTTTCTCGTGCAGGCTGCGCCCGGCTATGGAATCAGGAAAGATGGAAACCTTGCCAGCCGGGGGCGCTGGACGCGCCTGCCAGAGGCGATCAATCGGATTGTCATTGACCGCCTTTAATGTCATTCCCGCCTGCCGCAGGCTTTCTTCCATGACCTCAATCTCTCTGGCGGTATGAAGTCTGGGGTCATACCCGATCACGGCCCCCTTGGCGGCGCTGCGGGCGATCCATGCGCCAGCGCTTTCCGCTTGGGAATCCGCAATTTCAAATTGCGCCGCATTGACCTGCTGCCTGATCTGGATCTGATAACGCCCATCGGTCATGACAACGGCCTTGCTTTGCAGCGCCACAGAAATGCCGGCCGATCCGGTAAATCCTGTAAACCATGCCAGACGCTCGGCGCTGGGCGGAACATATTCACCTAAAAACTCATCCGACCGTGGTATTACAAAACCATCAAGACCGTCTTTTGCCATCTCGGCGCGCAGGGATTTAAGTTTATCGGCAGAAGTGATAGAATTCATGAAGCCTGTTTCTTTATTTATTTTTATTGTACACTGTAATTTATGAGCATTCAGCCTATCGCGAGCCCAGATAATTTGCAAACGCCCAGCTCTGCCGCCCCGGCACAAAAATCTTCCCATATTATCGTCTTTGGCAATGAAAAAGGCGGCTCAGGGAAATCGACCGGCGCAATGCATACGGCTATTGCCCTTCTGAGGCAAGGCTATCAGGTTGGCACGCTTGATCTGGATGCCCGTCAGGCGACCATGACACGCTACATGCGTAACCGCTTTAATTTCATCACGCGCAATTTGAAAACCATCCCCAGCCCGCTGCATATGGCGATCGAGCGCAGCAAGGAATCCAGTATTGAAACCCAGCAGCGCGAAGAATCAGATTTCCTGAGTATGGCTCTGGCTGAGCTTAAACCTCTTTGCGATTTCATCGTCATTGATACGCCGGGCAGCGATACTTATCTCTCGCGCCTCGCCCACGCGCAGGCCGATACGCTGGTCACGCCGATCAATGACAGTTTCATCGACATCGACCTTCTGGCAGAAATCAACGCGGACACCCACAGCTACGAGGGCCCGTCTGTCTATGCCAAAATGGTAGAAGAAACGCGCCAGCACAAGAAAATGCGCTGGATCGTCATGCGTAACCGCCTCTCACACATTAATGCCCGCAACAAGGAAGATATCAGCACGATCCTTGATAAAATTGGCAAAAAACTGAATTGCGAGATTGTACCCGGACTGGCAGAGCGCGTCATTTTCCGCGAGCTTTTCCTCAAAGGCCTGACATTGATGGATCTGGAAGATGATGCTGAAAATACTCTGACCCTCTCGCAAGTGGCCGCCCGGCAGGAAGTGCGTAACCTTATCCATGCAATTGATCCTGTTAGCGCCACAACAAGCGAACAGAGATAACCCATGCCCTATATTATCCTGATAATCGGCCTTATCATCGGCCTTGTAGCATTATACAAATTCTTTTTAAAAGCCGATGTGCAGGAAATCCGCGCCCTTTTTTCTTCTGTGATTGTGATTACGATTTGTGCGGCGCTGTTCGTGCTTTCCGTTACAGGCCGCCTGCCTGCGGCCATTGCCATTATCTCGGCCATCGCGCCCTTTGCTCTGGCCTGGTACAATCGCCGGACACAAAGGAATTCACCTGCCGCGCCATCCTCCAATAAGCCTTTGGACCGAAAGGAAGCATTGGAAATTCTGGGACTGGGCGAGGCCGCAGGAGCCGATGATATCGAGGCCGCCTATAAACGCCTGATGAAAAAAGTCCATCCTGACCAAGAAGGATCGGACTGGATGGCGGCGAAACTCAATGCGGCCCGTGATTTTTTACTCAAAAATAACCCGCGCCTCTATTGCCACACGCGGCAAGCCCCCTTAAAATCATGACATGAGCAATACGAATTTCAAACGCCCCGTCCGCAAAGCCGTATTCCCTGTCGCAGGTCTTGGCACACGCTTTCTACCCGCCACCAAGGTCATGCCCAAGGAAATGCTGCCGATTAATGATCGCCCCCTGATCCAGCATGTATTCGAAGAAGCGCGCGAAGCCGGCATCGAGGAATTTATCTTCGTCACGGGACGGTATAAAGAAATGCTGGAAGAGCATTTCGATTACCAGCCGGAACTGATGCAAACCCTTGAGGCGCGCGGCAAAACAGATATGCTGCAAAAAGTCCTTAATTCCGAAATGCCCGCCGGAAAGCTGTTCCTGACCCGCCAGCCCAAACCACTCGGCCTTGGTCATGCGGTCTGGTGCGCCGCCCGGCTGGTGGGGGATGAGCCTTTTGCCATCCTGCTGCCTGACGATGTGGTGCTGAATAAATCCGGTTGCCTGAAGCAGATGATCGAAACCTACAACGAACTGGGCGGCAATATTGTGGCCGTACGCGACGTGCCCCGCGCAGAAACATCCAAATACGGTGTTTTGGATATTGAATCCGACAAGGGGAAGACAATCGCCGTCAAAGGCGTCGTCGAAAAACCCACCCCCGAAAAAGCCCCATCCACCCTTTCGATTATTGGCCGTTATATTTTGCAGCCTGAAATCTTCAATCACCTCTCGGTATTTGAGACAGGCGCAGGCGGCGAGATTCAGCTCACCGATGCCATGGCCAAACTGATCGGTCCGCAGCCATTTCACGGCCTGCGCTTTGAAGGGCAGCATTTTGATAGCGGCAGCCGTCTTGGATTTCTGGAGGCCAATCTCGCCTACACCATGGCCGATCCGGATATCGGTGATGCGGTCAGGGCGCTGGTGCAGAAATTTGCATCCAGGCTCTCCGAGGCAGCTTGATAATGGCCCATACATTCTCTCCCACCATCCTGCGCGAATACGATATACGCGGCCAGATTGGCAAGAACTTAAACGCTGATGATGCCTACCTTCTCGGCAGAAGCTTCGGCACACTCATCACGCAAAAGGGCGGCACAAAAATATGCGTTGGCTATGATGGCCGCGATAGCTCGCCGGGGCTGGCTGATGCCCTTACCCAGGGCTTAATGGAATGCGGGATTCATGTGATTGGCGTTGGCCTTGGCCCCACGCCGA
This sequence comes from Alphaproteobacteria bacterium, assembly GCA_035911135.1. Taxonomy (GTDB): domain Bacteria; phylum Pseudomonadota; class Alphaproteobacteria; order Micavibrionales; family Micavibrionaceae; genus JAMHWD01. The sequence goes on from JAMHWD010000018.1 coordinate 225,759, forward strand.
TGTTGTATTTTGCGTCTAAATATCTTAATGCCGATGCCGGGATCATGGTCACCGGATCGCATAATCCATCTGATTATAACGGCTTTAAAATGAGCCTGAAATCAGGGCCGTTTTACGGGCAGCAGATTCAGGATCTTGGCACGCTGGCCGCCAGCGGTGATTTTACAAATGGCACAGGAAAATCTGAAACATATGACATCAAGGATGAATATGTTTCGCGTCTGATGCAGGATTTTGCCGCGCAGAAAAATTTCTCCATCGCGTGGGATTCCGGCAACGGCGCATCCGGCGAGATATTGCGCCGCCTCACATCAAAACTGCCGGGCAAGCACACCCTTCTTTTTGATGAAATTGATGGCACATTCCCCAATCATCACCCTGACCCCACCGTTGATAAAAACCTTGTCGATCTAATCAAAACGGTGCGCGAGGGCGCGCATGATTTTGGCATAGCCTTTGATGGCGACGGCGACCGGATCGGCGTTGTGGATGACATGGGCAATATCCTGCGTTGCGATATCCTGATGACGCTTTACGCCAGCGAAATTCTGGCGCAGAAACCGGGCGCTGCGATTATCGGCGATATCAAATGCTCTCAAGTCATGTTTGATGAGATCGGGCGCATGGGCGGCCAGCCCATCATGTGGAAAACAGGCCATTCCCTGATCAAAGCCAAGATGGCCGAAATGGGCGCGCCGCTGGCCGGTGAATTATCGGGGCATATTTTCTTTGCCGATAAATATTACGGCTATGATGATGCTCTTTACTGCGCGGTGCGACTGATCAATGTGATTGCTGCATCCGGCAAAAAACTTTCCGAGATGACCGGGCATATCAATGCCCTGCATGCCACGCCGGAAGTCCGGTTCGAGGTCGATGAAGCCGAAAAATTTGATCTGGTCCCCCGCGTCTATGACAATCTGAAACCACTGGCCAATGATAATCTTCGTATCAATGATATTGATGGGGTGCGGGTAAGCACGCCCGATGGCTGGTGGTTGCTGCGCCCTTCCAACACGCAAAGCGTTCTGGTGGCGCGCGCGGAAGGCAATTCCGCCGAAGGCCTGCAGCGCCTGACGAGCATGGCGCAGGAGCATGTGCAGAAAATCGGCTATACCCTTGATTTCTCGGCACAGTAAACCGATACTAACATCGAACATATACAAAGGAATTCCCGCCCATGGGCAAAAGCATTGATATCGGCCTTCTGGAATTACTGGCCTCGAAAATCTGCCACGATCTCATCAGCCCTGTAGGCGCGATGGCCAATGGCGTTGAATTTCTGGAAGATATGGGCCCGGATGCCGGCGCGGATGTTCTGGATCTGATCAAATTCAGCTCAACACAAGCTTCGGGCAAGCTGCAAGCCTACCGCATGGCTTATGGGTTTGGCGGCGGCGACCCTTCGATTAAACCTGAGGATGTGCACAAGGTCTTTGACCAGCTCATCCGCCAGGGTGGCAAGATCAAGCAGGAATGGGACCCCAGAGCCCCGCTCGGCCCCATGGACCGCCCGCAGGGATTCAGCAAAATTTTGATTGCCGTTCTTCTCCTGTGCACTGAATGCCTGCCCAAGGGCGGCATAATCCGTGTTAAGGACAGCGGAAACTCCAAAATCACGCTTCTGGCCGAAGGCGAGGATGCCGCCCTCAAGCCCCCCATGGACAAGGCTCTGGCCGGATCCATGACCCGCGAACAGCTGGAGCCCCGCTATGTTCATGCTTACATGACCGGCGTTCTGGCCAGCCATTACGGCTTCAAGATTGAAGAAGGCGTGAAACGCGGCGGATTCGTCGAATTTATCATAACCTACCCAAGCGCCTGATTTTTCTCATACTTATGTATTTTCAATTGCCGCTACCCCGCGGAATCTGATTCGTTCTTCAGCAAAAATCAGGTAGAATATGCATGGGTAATGTTTTGGTAACAAACTTCAGGCACTCTTAGATTCTAAAGGATTTTTTGCATCATGGGCGCTGTACAGCATTCATGAGAGCCAGAAGGTTCCATATTAGGAATCTTCTATAAGACACCTTTTGTATATTTTAGGGGATGGATACGATCATGGACGAACTCGTCACAGAATTTCTGACCGAAACCAATGAAAGCCTTGATGAGCTGGATAATGATCTGGTCAATCTGGAACAAAATCCCAATGATACAGAGCTTTTATCCAAAATTTTTCGCCTGATGCATACCATCAAGGGCACATGCGGATTTCTTGATTTGCCGCGCCTTGCCAAGGTTGCCCACCATGCTGAAAACGTTCTGGGCCGGTTTCGCGATGGCGACCTGAAAGTTACGCCGGCTTACGTATCGCTGATTTTTGAATCCATTGATGCCATTAAAACCATCGTTCACCATATTGGCATGAAAGGATCAGAGCCTGACAATGATTATCCGGGCCTGATCGCACGTTTGGATGCCGTTTATGAAGGACAAGATACAACGGAAGCGCCAGCGCCGGTATCAGAACCGGAGCCAGCCCCCGCGGCCAGCGCAACGGCTTCCTTTGATGATGATATTGATTTCACGCCAGTACGCGGCCCTGATTACGTAGAAAAAGCGCCTGCCCCTGTCGCAGAAGCCAAACCGCCAGCCCCTGCCCCTGCCCCGGTTCCAGCGCCCGTTGCAACGGCAACGGCCGATCATGGCGAGACCGATGCCAAGGCGGCTGCAGCGGCCGCACAGACCTTGCGCGTCAATGTCGATGTGCTTGAGAATTTGATGACCATGGTCAGCGAACTGGTGCTGACCCGCAACCAGCTTCTGCAAATTTTACGCAACCAGAGCGAGACAGATTTTACCGCCCCCTTGCAGCGCCTCAACCATGTTGTCTCCGATCTGCAGGAAGGTGTCATGCAGACACGCATGCAGCCTATTGGCAATGCCTGGTCGAAATTGCCCCGGATCATCCGCGATCTTAGCATGGAACTGGGCAAAAAAATTGATCTGGAGATGATCGGGCAGGAGACAGAGCTTGATCGTCAGGTTCTGGAACTTATCAAGGATCCTCTGACGCATATGGTCCGCAACTCGGCCGATCACGGCGTGGAAATGCCCGCCGCCCGCGCAGCAGCCGGCAAGAACGAAACCGGCAAGATTATTTTGCATGCCTATCACGAGGGCGGCCATATCATCATTAAAATTGCCGATGACGGCAAAGGCCTCTCCACCCAGCGCATCAAGGAAAAGATCGTCGCCAACGGCCTTGCCACCGAGGCAGAAGTCGCCACGATGTCGCTGCAGCAAATCCAGCAATTCATTTTCAAGGCCGGTTTTTCAACGGCCGAAAAAGTCACATCCGTATCAGGCCGCGGGGTCGGCATGGATGTCGTGCGTACGAATATCGAGAAAATCGGCGGCTCGATCGAGCTGAAATCAGAAGAGGGCAAAGGCTCGACCTTTACAATCAAGATCCCGCTGACGCTGGCTATCGTTTCGGCGCTGATCGTGGAGTCGGCCGGTGAACGCTTCGCCATCCCCCAGCTCGCGGTACGCGAACTGGTCATGGCATCCCATGTTGGCGAGAACCGCATCGAGGTTATCAAAGGAACGCCAGTCTTGCGCCTTCGCAATCATCTCCTGCCGCTGGTGGCGCTGGATGAATTGCTGCGGATTAAAATCCACAGCGATATCAAACGCGAAAATCATTACATCGTCGTCACGCAGATCGGCAATTATAGTTTCGGCATTATTGTTGACCGGGTTTTTGATACCGAAGAAATCGTTGTCAAGCCTGTCTGCAAGATGCTGCGCGGGGTTGAAATATTCTCCGGCAACACCATTCTTGGTGATGGGACGGTCATTATGATTTTGGACCCCAACGGCATCGCGCGCGCCTCTGGCGAGATTGAATCAGGCGATACGAAGATGAATGCCCATGCCGGAGATCTTGCGCAATCAAGTCATTCAGCACAAAAAACGGCATTGCTATTGTTTGCGGCTGGCGATGCGGCACCCAAGGCCGTTCCGCTTTCACTCGTGGCGCGGCTTGAGAATATAAAAATGGACGATATCGAATATTCCGGCAATCAGATGCTGGTGCAATATCGCGGTCATCTCATGCCGCTATCGCCCTTTAACGCCATGGTGCAAATAGAAAACCAGACAGAAAAACCGGTTCTGGTATTCTCGGATCGCGATATCTCGCTTGGCCTGATTGTCGATAAAATCATTGATATCACCGAAGAACATATTGATGTGCAGGTGGGATCATCCAACCCGGCCCTGATGGGCAGCGCCATTATCAACGGCGAAGCTACAGACATCATTGATGTGGCGCATTTCCTGCAAACCGTAAACCGCGACTGGTTTAAAAACCATGGCGATGATCCGTTTGACACGGCCAATAATATTGGCATAAGCCGCAAGAAACGCATCCTTCTGGTGGATGACAGCCCGTTCTTCCGCAATATGCTCACGCCGCTGCTGAGCGTGGCAGGCTATGAGGTCACAACACTGGAGAGCCCCATAGACGCATTAAAGCTATGTGATAACGGCATGCAATTTGATCTGATCGTCAGTGACATCGAAATGCCGGTGATGAACGGATTTGAATTTGCCCAGAAGATCAAATCCCATGGACAATGGCAGGATACGCCCATCGTTGCCCTGACATCACATGCCACGCCACAGGATATCGACCGCGGCCATCAGGTCGGGTTTGAAAAATATATCGCCAAATTTGATCGCGATACGCTTCTCAACGCCCTTTCACAAACCCTCGCAAGCCGGGATCACGCAGCATGAGCGCACGTATAAATGCACGAAACAATGCCGATAACGCCAACGCAAGCGCAGCGGTTGCCACAAAAGATCTACTGACCATTATTGTGGGGGAACAACTTTTTGGCCTGCCGATCCTGCAGGTGCAAGATGTCCTTGGCCCTCAGAAAATAACACGTATTCCGCTGGCTCCGCCGGAAATATCCGGCGCGCTGAACCTGCGCGGGCGCATCGTTACCGCCATTAACCTGCGTGACAAGCTGGGAATGCCGCCTCGCGATGCAGAGCTTAAATACATGAGCGTTGTTGTCGAACATGATGGCGAGCTTTTTAGCCTGATGATTGACAAGGTCGGCGACGTCATGAGCCTGAGCGATGCGGATTACGAAAAAAATCCTGCCACGCTGGATGCCGGATGGCGCGATATTTCAGCCGGTGTTTACAGGCTGGAGAAGCAGATTCTGGTCACGCTGGATGTACCAAAGCTCCTTGATTCTATTCGCGTATAGGCCTTTTTAGTTAACTTCATCTTTAGAAGTTGAATGTAGAGTTTTAGGTCTGGAAATAATAATAATTTCAAGGAAATACCAAGATGAAATCCTGCCTGATTGTTGATGATAGCCGCGTTGTCAGAAAAGTGGCGCGGCGCATAGCAGAAGAGCTTGGATTTTCCTGCGAGGAAGCCGAAGACGGCCTCAAAGCTTACGAGTATTGTCAGAAAATCATGCCCGATGCCATTTTGCTGGATTGGAACATGCCCATCATGAGCGGCATAGAGTTTCTGGAAAAATTACGCATGATGGAAAATGGCGCCAAGCCGAAAGTCGTTTTCTGCACCACCGAAAACGACATGAAACATATCCAGCGGGCCATCACCGCAGGGGCCAATGAATACATCATGAAACCCTTCGACAATGAAATCATTCACAGCAAATTCCAGCAGATCGGATTAGTCGAATAATCATGATCGGCGACCAGACCAATACGCAAACAAGCAGCGAAAAAGTCATCACAGTGATGCTGGTTGATGATTCTGCCGTTATCAGGGGCGCGCTGGGATCCTTGCTGGAAGAAGATCCCCAGATCAAAGTTGTCAGCTCCGTCCCGAACGGTGAGCTGGCCGTCTCCAGCGCAGAAAGGAACCTGCCGGATATTGTCATTTTGGACGTTGAGATGCCGGTGATGGATGGCATGACGGCCCTGCCCCTTATTCTGGGGAAATCTCCCAAATCAAAAGTCATCATGTTCTCGACCCTGACCGAACGTGGCGCGGCGATTACTATCAAAGCGCTTTCACTGGGTGCTGTTGAATGTCTTGTCAAACCCGGCGCAGGCGAAGCGCGAAAGGGCAGCGCGTTCCAAAGCCAGCTTATCGGTCTTGTCAAAAATCTTGTGCCTGTACCATCTTATATCAAACCTGCTGCACCAACGCCCATCGTCAAAACGGCCATCGCGGCCGGAGCCGCCCCAGCACCAGCATCAGCACCAACAACGCCAGCCGCAGCCAAAACATATACGCTTCGCAACAATCCCGGCGACTTAGCGAACAAGCCAGACCTGATCGCCATTGGCAGCTCAACCGGCGGGCCACAGGCCCTGTTTCAGGTCATGAAACATCTTAATACCGTCAAGAAACCGATCATCATCACACAGCATATGCCAGCCACATTCACAAAAATTCTGGCTGAGCATATCACGCAAAATTGCGGCCTTGATTGCCGCGAGGGACAAGACGGCATGGTGCTGGAGCCCGGCAAAGCATATCTTGCGCCTGGCGGCTTTCATATGCTGATTGAACGCAAAGGAACGCAGGTTGTTGTCAAGATTGATAACGGCCCGCAGGAAAATTTCTGCAAGCCCGCCGTTGATCCGATGATGCGCTCTGCCATTGAGGTCTATGGGCGTAAAATTCTGGGCGTTATTCTAACGGGCATGGGATCGGATGGATTATTGGGATGCAAGGCTTTGATCGAGGCTGGCGGGCGCGTCATCGCGCAAGATGAAGCCTCCAGTGTTGTGTGGGGCATGCCCCGCGCCGTTGCACAGGCCGGCATCTGCAGCGCGGTTTTGCCGCTGCCCGATATTGGCCCGTGGATCAGAAATGCTGCGGCTTGAAATTACAGATGGTGTTTAAGGACAAAAATAAAAATGCGCTTGATTGAATTTGATGTTTACAAAGATATCCTGAAGGAAAAATCAGGCATTGTGGTGACGCAGGATAAAATTTACCTGCTGGAATCACGCCTTGGGCCGGTGGCAAAGAAATGGAATTTTGCCAATCTCGAAGTCATGGCAACGGCCTTGCGCGGCGTGCCCGATATTCGGCTTGTCAATGAAATCGTCGAAGCCATGACAACAAATGAGACCTCATTTTTCCGCGATATCAACCCGTTTGAACGGTTCAAGGATTTCGTCCTGCCCTTTTTGCTCAAGAACCGGGTAAACGAGAGAAAATTCCGCATCTGGTGCGCCGCCGCCTCCAGCGGTCAGGAACCCTATTCCCTTGCCATGATCCTGAAAGATCATGAGACGCAATTCTCGCGCTGGAATATCGAGATCACCGCCACAGATATATCCAATGATATTCTGGCGCTGGCCCGCGAAGGGGCCTATTCCCAGTTCGAGGTTCAGCGCGGCCTGCCCATTCAGATGCTCATGAAATATTTCACCCAGAACGGCGATAAATGGCGCATAGCCGACACCTTGAAAAAGATGATCAATTTCAAATATTTCAACCTGCTGGACAGCATGGCTGGCTTTGGCGAGCTGGACGTGATCTTCTGCCGCAATGTACTGATTTATTTTGATGAAAAGACCAAAGCCGGGATTTTGGAACGCATGGCCAAACAGCTTAAACCTGATGGATTACTGTTTCTGGGGGGCGCCGAGACTGTGATCGGCATTACCGATAAATTTGTCTCTATCCCGAATGTCCGCGGCGTTTACGCCAAACCAGGCAGCATCCACGTGCAAAACCCCGCCAGCGCGCAGCAAGCACTTGCATAATCCGGCCAAAGAGCCTAAAACTCGCCCTGTTTTTAAATAACATCTGCAAAACAGGCCCGATAACAAGCCAGAGTAACACGTCATGACCACATCATCCGCCCCCGTTCGCCGCGCCCTCCTTTCCGTATCCGATAAGGCTGGCATTACCGATTTCGCCAGATCGTTGACACAAATGGGCGTTGAACTTCTCTCAACGGGCGGAACATACAAGACATTAAAAGACGCAGGCATTGCCGTAACAGAAGTCTCCAGCCATACCGGCTTCCCCGAAATCATGGAAGGGCGCGTTAAAACGCTGCACCCCAAAATCCATGGCGGCATTCTTGCCCGCCGTGACAAGGCCGATCACGTGCAGGCGATGAAAGATCATGATATCGCCCCGATTGATATGGTGGTGGTAAACCTCTACCCCTTCGCGGCGACACTTGAATCGGGTGCTGATTTTGATACCTGCATCGAAAATATTGATATCGGCGGCCCGGCCATGGTGCGCGCTTCGGCCAAGAACCATGAGCATGTCGTGATCCTGACCAACCCGGCGGATTATGATTCAGTCCTTGAGGCCATGAAAGCCCATGCGGGCGGCGTGCCGAACGGCCTGCGCCGCGCGCTGGCTTCCCGCGCTTATGCCCATACAGCGGCCTATGATTCCCACATTGCAGGCTGGCTGCATGACCAATCCGATGACAAGGGCACCTTCCCCCGCCAGATCAGCTTTGCCGGCACCATCAAACAGCCGCTTCGTTACGGCGAGAACCCGCATCAATCAGCGGCGCTTTATGTGACGGACGGGATCAAGCGCCCCGGCGCGGCCCATGCCACGCAATTGCAGGGCAAGGAACTCTCCTACAATAACATCAATGATACTGATGCCGCGTTTGAACTGGTTTCGGAATTTGATAAACCCGCCGTGGCCATCATCAAACACGCCAATCCTTGCGGCGTGGCCGTGGGCGCTGATGTTCTTTCGGCCTATGAACAGGCGCTGGCCTGCGACCCCACCAGCGCGTTCGGCGGCATTATTGCCGTAAACCGCCCGGTGACAGCCGATCTCGCCGCCGCTATCCTGAAGCGCTTTGTGGAAGTTGTAATTGCCCCCGACATCGCCCCCGACGTTCTGGAGATGTTCAAAAAGAAGGAAAATATCCGCGTTCTGACCACCGGCGCCATGGCTGACCCGAAAACAGGCAAGGGCAAGATGGTCGCGCGCGTGGCAGGTGGATTGCTGGTGCAAGATGCCGATATTGGCCGCATCAGTGAGGCCGACCTGAAAGTCGTCACCAAACGCGCCCCCACGGACAAGGAAATGGCCGATCTGTTATTCGCATTCCGCGTGGCCAAGCATGTGAAATCAAACGCCATTATCTACGCCAAAAATCTGGCCACAGTGGGCATCGGCGCGGGCCAAATGAGCCGTATCGATTCCTCGCGCATTGCCGCCTGGAAAGCATCTGAAGGCGCCAAGGAAGCCGGGGCTCCGGAAAGCTGGGCGGTTGGATCCGTTGTGGCATCGGATGCCTTCTTCCCCTTTGCCGATGGCTTGATCGCCGCCGCCGAGGCCGGTGTCACCGCCGTTATCCAGCCGGGCGGGTCCATCCGTGACGAAGAGGTCATCAAGGCCGCCGATGAGCGCAACCTTGCCATGGTCTTGACAGGGATGCGTCATTTCCGGCATTAAGGGCGGATGCTCCGCAAACTTACGGAAATATACAAGAAAGCTGATCTGGCGTATGAATTCGACCCGGATTATCAGACTCATTGCAAGCTGGCAGCCATCAGCGCCATGCCCGGCTTTGTTTTCGTTCCGTTATGGCTTTTAAGCGCCGAAGCGCCGCCCGCCAATGAATTGCGGGATCATTTTGAGACAACCTGCCGCCAGGAACAGGTCATAGACATTGCCGCCCCCCTTATCGCAGGACGGCAGAATACCGCAGCCATTACAATTGATACGGACAGGCTGGAGCAATGCATCAGCGCCGGATCACTTGCCTATGACGAGGACATGGCGGGAATTGATCACCGCCTTAAATGGGCCGCCATGGCCAGCCTGTTGCTGTTATACTTTACGTTCACGCAAACCCAAAAAGCCCAAACCCGCTATAAAGAGCTGGAAGAATATGGTTTTTTCCGCCAGCACGGCCTCTGATCCTTGCTCAATTAGCTTTTTCTAAAAAAACATTAACCTGTTGAAATTATGTTTACTTTTATTTGTTAGACTTATTGTTCGGCGGGGCCATGTGCAGGATTTGTCAAAAATTTGCAAATCACCCCTTTTTCCGGTATCATGGGCTTAACTAATAAATATAAAGAGTAACTATCGGTAATAAATATTCGGGTGTGATGCGTTAAAAGACGCGGTAAGTCTCAAAAAAATCACCGCCAGCCCCGCATCCGAGAACTGAAGGCAACGACCTTCACGAAAGGTGTGAATCTATGGGCTTTTTAGCACGTCTTATCCTCGGTGGACTTTTCAGCGGACGCGGACTTCTCTTGACCGGTGCCTCAGCAGCGGCTATCGACCAGATGGCTTTTGACGGCGCGGGTACACGCGCCGCCGGCACAATGGCCAGAGATGGCCTGAGCGCCATGGGATCAGACTTTGCCGCTGGTGCAATGGGTTTTGACCCCGATGAAATCGGCGAAACATTTCAGGAAATGATGAATGGCGACTTCAACGGCATTCTGGAGAACAGCGAAATGCTGGCCCCGATTGCTGCGCTGGCGACATTCCTGTTCCAAAACCAGCTTATGGGCAATAGCGCGTTCAGCTCGGTTATCACCGCTGCTTTGGTGGGTGTTGCGGCCTATGCGGTGACAAAATTTGTTATGCCGAAATTCTTTGGCGAGGCCGCCGCGGCGGATGCGCCCGCTCCTGCACCGGAAGCCCCTGCACCCGCGCCGCAGGTCATGGAGCCAGCGCCAGGCTAATTTTCTTGATATAACAATGGATTAAAGCGATACTGCATAAAAAAACAAGAGTTACTAAACAAGGGTAGAAAATAAATGGCAGAAACAACACAGACAGGAACCACAGCTCTCCTTCGCAATTGGGCGTTGAGCAACCTGACTGAGACCCTCGCGGCAGATGATGCGGCGCTGAAGGGGAATGCCGATTTTCTGGCCGCCGCTGAAACCGACTATAACGCCATCCACGGCGAAAACGCATGGGCACGCCATGTAGAGGAAACACGCCGCGACCTTCAGGCCGATGCCGAAGGCGGATGGGATTTCTGGGATAACGATGAAGAGCGCCTTGCCGCTTTTGACCCTGCTCAGCTTCTGGTGAATTGGGTGCGCGAGGATTACAGCTACGAGCAATCCAACGCCGAAGCCATAACACAATCTTATCAGAATTATTCGCCTGAAATTCAGGAATTGCTGGCCAACGGCAACAGCGAAGATTTAATGGCTGCTGCCTTGCATCATGCCGTTTACGCCTCGCGCGGCGCAATTGCCTTGCAAAACATGCAAGATGGCCAGATGACCGAAGAAGGTGTCGCCCGGATCCGCGAGGAACTGGAGCGCAGCCAGAATCTTTCCGCAGTCCTTTGGGATCAGGCGGCGCGCCGCATGGATGCCAGCCCTGCCGTCAAGCAGCTGATGATGGGCAACCAGTCCATGCAGCTTGTTCTGAACGCTGAGAATTTGGCCGAGGAAGATGGCACGCTTACAACCGAAGATATCCAGCGCCTCGGCACGATGTCTGCCATTTATTCGCGTCTGGAAGGTGCGGCCGCCAGCGGTTACGCCGAAAACCTGACTGCCGATATCGAGGCGCAGCTTATGCCGCCGGAAGGACAGCGTTCCGCCGAGCAAGAGGCACTGCTGACCACAATCCAGACAATGGAAGATTTCATCAAGACCATTCCGGATGACCCGGAAGAGCTGATCGAATCATCCGAAGATTTTGCACAGCGTCAGGAAATGCGGACCTTCTACGAACAGGTTGGGCAGAATCCCGAAATCGGCCTGACACTGGACGGCACAATCTTTACACAGGCCTCACGCCCGACCGAAGAAGAACTGGCAGGCACCGAAAGCTTCCAAGCTGCTGCCGCCGTTTTATTTGAACGCGAATATGGCATGACATTCGAGGAAGCCGATGCTTCGGATGGCGTTGTCGATGGCAAGTATGATGCCGATGGATTTTTGCCTAATTTCAGCCACAACACTCTGGGCGAATGGGGCATTCAGTATATTTCCAAAAAGAATAACCAGCTTTGGGAAGCCGGTGAAGATTTAACAAGCATGCTGATCACCAATGGCTATACCGACCGGGAGAAGGTTGCGCTTTTGTATGGAATGCAAACATTCGACCTGACACGCAGCAATTTTGGCACGGCGGCGCGCGCTCTTGGTTACTCCCTGACTGACCCGGTCAGCCTTGCCACCTATGCCGCGGCAATCCCGACGCTGGGCGGATCCATAGCCGCCGCGCAAGGCGCAAAACTCGCCGGCCAGCGTGCGGTCATGAGCTATGTCACCTCGCTAACGACCAGAGTAATCGTTGGCGCGGAATTGGCCAGCGGTGCTGTTGATGGTGCCATGCGCCCCGGCATAAGCATGGGCTTGGAAGAACAAACCGGACAGGCAGAATACGAATGGACTGATTATGTCGCGCCTGTCGTAATAGGCGCAGGCGCAGGCGCAACAGTCGATGCCGTCATCGGTGTTGGCGCCGGTACGATCATCAGCGGCGTGGCCGACATGGTAACGCCCGCCCCGCGCGTCAGAGTCGATACGCCTGATGCCATTGATGCTGCGCCGGCGCTCACAGATGCACCTGCCAATATCAATGCTGCGCCTGTCGCAGAAGAAGACGCACCGATCGCGCCTGTGACCTTTGCTGAAACGGCGCCAGAAATCACAACACCTGATGCGCCAATTATTGCTGACGAACCCGCCAATATTGATGCCCCCCCTGTTGTTGACACCACGGCAACAGTAACGCCCATTACACCGCGCGTTACTCCTGTCCTGCCAAGCGCACCAACATTGGGCCTGCGCCGTCCTGGTCAGATTGATATCGCCGCCAGCCCGAACTGGGAACTGGGCCGCCCTGATGTGACACGCGCCCCGGCGGGTGAAGGTACGCCGGGCGGCGTTACAGATATTTTGACCACCACATATAATATGCTGCGAGATGGAACATTCCAGCCGCAATGGTGGACCAATAACCAAGGTATCAGCATCGTCAGCCAAGCCATTGAGAAGCACGGCAATCTGCCCGAAGGCGCGGATTGGAGAACGCACGAAATCGTCACGCGCCTGCGCGAAACGCTCGATCCGGCCAGCCCGGAATATGCGCGTCTTCTGCCGCCGGGACAGACTGCCCCCGCAGCCGTCGTTACACCAACTATTGATGCCGCCCCACCCGCGCAGCCTGTGACACCAGTCGCTGCCGATGCCGCGCCTGTCATCGAAACGCCGGTAACACCTGTTGAAGTTGCGGCCGCGCCAGCCACACCGGTTGAACCAGCAATAGATGCCGCGCCGGTTGTTGACGCCACGACACCTGCTGCGACAGTGACGCCAATTACACCTGCCGCTGCCACAACACCGGCACCAGCCGCCACACCCGGCGCACCGCGTCGTCCGGGCGGTTGGGGGACAATGGATGAAGTCGCCCGCGCCGCGCATATTGAAAAGCTGATGATCCAAAACCCGGAGCGTGCCTTTGCCTTTATGCATACGCGCCTGGACGCCGGTGAGTTCGCGCCGATCTTTGAAAATCTCAAGCCCGGAACGCAAGCCTCATATCTGAGCCGCATGGGTGCGGAGAACCCGGAACTGCACCGCATCCTATTCGGAAACCTGCCAGCGGAAAGACAAGTTGAAGTTGCGCGCCTGATGAATACAATGCCCGCGCCTGCCCCGGTTGCGGCTGCAACCCCTGCGCCTGCTGCCGCAACGTCAACTGCTACGCCCGATCCAAACGCCGCACCAGATGCCAGTGCGAATGCTGCCGATGCGCCTGAAAATACTGTGCCGGATGCAACGACACATGCTGGAGATGGCACGACCAGCCTCAAAAAACCCAAGCAAACACCACTGGATGACAAGGCAAAAGCAGATCTTTTCAAGCATCCAAACAGAATAAAAATGATCCATGTCGATAGCATCACAACTGCCGACCTGAATAATCTGACCACCAAACAAATTTCAAAAATACCGCCTCACGTCCTCAGACATCTGAGCGAAGAAGGGAAGTTTGAAGGACTGAAGCCTGAACTCAAAGCCAAAGCCGACATTTCAATTTCCTGGCTTACACGAGGTGATGTCAGTGCTATCCCTCAAAACGCATCCAAGGATAATGCCTGGATCACCACGTTCTATGGCAACTCGGATTATCCCGACTGGCAGCAAATTTACGCACAAGCAGCCCTTGATGATTTCAAGAGCGGCCGTGATGTCCGCCCCTATGGTAAGGACCTGACGCGCGCATCTGGCATTATCGAGATGGCCACCCGCACCGGTATGGGCGCGAACGAATCCATTGTGATCCGCGAATTAAAACCATTCCTGAATATCAAAAACCACATTGATGCTCTTGTTGCCAGCGGCAAACCCATGGCGGAAGCCAAAAAAGAAACGGCCGATATGCTTTTGAAAACGCTGGCCTCCATGCAGCGTTACGGGCGTATTTCGAATGTCGAGGCTGTTGACCTTCTGATCCGGGCGCGTATTGGCGGATTACGACTGGAACTGACCGAATTGACGAATAGATCGGGTCTGCCCGTTCCTTACAGCTTTGATGATAATTTCTATTACACAATCGTACGTCCCGTTGTTGCCTTCCGTAAGGAAACAACAAAATCTCAGGACGACCAGGCACTGTTTAACTACCGCAAAATTGCCAATCTCGGCAACGAAGATATGGGCTGGGGATTTGTTGCCGGGCGCATCACACAAACCCTTGAAACTCAGGAAGGCGGCTTCAACCCTTATCGCCAGAATTTTGTCTTGCGTATATTGGGGGATCTGACTGGCGGCCGTCACAAAGCTGATGCCAGCGGCAAGGTTACTTATGGCCATGATTGGAAATCACCCTTCAGAGCCCTGAACTATGTTTTCGGACGCCTGCCTTCATTTGGCCTGATTCACCATGCGGATCAGGGATATCACGCCAATCTAATCGAAGGCGGTCTTAAATATCCGATCAAGGCGCTTGGCGCGGCCGTGTGGCTTGGAAATGCCTTTTTAATTCAAGAGGGCGTTGAAGCCATCACCGGCCAGGAGCTCACAATTTTTGGCGAGGAAGTCAGCGTCGCTGGCGATACCCTTGATTTCGGCCTGGACATTGCCGGCACAGCAATCGATACAGTTGCCGCCCTGCCGACAGCCGGTATCAATTACGCCTTTGGCACCGATATCCCCTATTATAATTTGAACCGCTGGGGTTTTGGTGTACCCGGATGGATGGGCATCGGCGTTGACCCTGCCGCTGCCACGCCCCCTGCCCCCGATGCTGATGCTGATGCCGCCGCCGCAGGCACAGATCCCGCCGCCACAGGAGCAAACACCGGCGCGGCCGATCCGCTGGCCCTGCCCAGCAGTGTCGCTGCCGCGCCGCCAGCCGGCACGACCGATCCGGCCGCGACAGGTGGCCAGGACCCCGCCATACCTTCAGGGGCAGCAACAGATCCGGCCGCAACAGGTACTGGGACCGGAACAGGCACACCGCCAGCCGATCCGGCCGTGACAGGAGCAGGTGCCGCAACAGGAACACCCCCTGCCGCACCACCGCAGCGCAGAACCGCGCCGGAAATGGATACGCAGGATTTCATCGACATGCTGCCATCGGCCTTCCGCAATGCGGTTGAGGATCCGTCCGTTCGCGATACAGTTGGCAACACGCTGGGCGGTATTGGCCGCTTTGCCAAAAACGGCGCCAATTTTGCCTCCCAGATGTATCAGGTTATGGCTGATCCCAACGGCCCTCTGGGCAAATGGGGTCCGATCGCCGGGATTGCCGCTCTGGGGCTTGGTGGCTTGCTCGGCTTTAAACTGCTCAGAAACGGTTTTGGTTTCCTGACATCGGGCAAGACGTGGATGACCCTGGGCGGACTTGCCGTTGGCGCATTCCTGCTGAACATGGCGGTCGATAAATTCAATGGCGATAACGAAGCCCCTGGCCGCGATCCGCAGGATAACCGCAATTACAGTCCCGTGCGCAATGGCGGCTACCTTGACTCTACCATCCAGCGCCACGGCCCGGACAGCGAAGAACACTCGCTGCTGCAAGGCGATAACATGGATGCCGTGCCCACGGATCTGGCCAGCGTTGGTCCGGCCCTTGTACCGGCCAGCAATACGCTCGCCTTCAGCCTTGCCGCCGCACCGGCCACCTCGACCGTGACAACGCTGCGTTACACAACAAATGATGGCATCCCCGGCATGGGCATGATCGGCCCGCATGGCGGATGGATGGATGTTGCCGGCCTGACCGGAGCCATGACATCGCCTGATATCACGCTGGCTGCCGGTCAGGGCAGTGTTCAGCCTCCTGCCATCATGGCATCTCTTGGTGCCTTTACGGTTCATACCGGGGCTGATGATGCCGTTCCAGCCGCCCTTCGCGTTGACAATAACGCCGGTGTTGACCTGATGCCGCACCTGGCAACCGCGGATGCCTCGCTCATTGCCGCCAATGCCAATACCGGCACGCTGGCCCCGAATCGCCCGATTTCCTTTGGCCAGCTGACAGCCTAAGAAGGCTTCTTAACCTCGTCTTTACCAAAACCCGGCATAAATACTTTATTGCCGGGTTTTGTAATGGTACACTGAACATTAAAGGGCTGAACCCTAGCCTGATCTTCGCCGGGATTCTTCATGAGCGATCATATTGAAAACAACGAATCAAAAACCATGAAATCCGCCTTTTCCAGTGATAAGGCGAGTTCATCGGGTATTCTGTTCGACAAAAGCGAATTCAGCATCTATGTGAACAAGGTCACCCGCGAGACCTATATCTTCCACACAAAGCCCATCCCCAAAGACATTGCGCGCCTGGAATATGATCCCGGCGATCACAGCGTTATCGTCGTAAAAAAGGACGGCACGCATATGGATCTGGGCGCAAAAGTCGAATGGCTGGTGCGCCCTTATTTCACCGCGGCCCGCCAAGTGGGCATTGTTCACACAAAAGATGGCGAAGTCGTGGATGGGTTTATGGTGCCGATAACCCATAAGCCACAGAAATAAAACGATAATTTTTATCCATAAAAATTACATATTGGCTTATCAATTTCTTTGCAATTTCACTTTTTTTCATGGTACTATTGTTACAGGTAATAAAGAAGGGTGACGTTGAACCAACAATCAGCTAACATAATAAACATGACAACAGCTGATCAACCTCACACAACTTTCGGCAATCTTCTGGACTTCGTCTATCACGTCGAGGGCTCCGAAGACTTATTTGTCGAAGTCGCCGTCAAAAAAGACGGCAAGGTGGCGGTGTTTCATAACAAGCCCTTCAAAAATGACCTGGCCTGGATTGAATACGATACAGGCCGTAATGTGATTGAATTCGTCATGGATGACGGTGAGATCCGCGATGTAGGCGTTCCGATACACAATAAGGAGATCGCCAAATACATGCATAATTCTCACCAGATTCTGATGGTCTTGCTGGATAGCGAGACGGGAGCCGCCAAAGAAGGCTATTACATCCCGCTCATCATCCACAGCCAGTAGAAGAATTTACTGCGTATAAAGGCCTTTTCACCTGGCCGGATAAGGGATCAACCCTTACCAACAAAACCAAGGGTGATAAAGGAAACGGTTATTAGGTAATAAAAAACATTAAATAAAAAAAGAGGAGTGTAAGTATGACAGCAGGACCAACATTCACAGGCAAAGAACTCGATAACGAAATGGGCGGCATGGAAGGCTTCAACGCCGTTTGCTCCTACCGTGTATCCCCAGACGCAACGACCGCCGTCCCTGGTATTCAGGTTATGTTCACTGGATTGAACGATACAAAAATCGAAACGCCGGCCGCTGACAATCTCTCAACAGCCCCTGTCGTTCCTAAAATCGCATAACGGGGATTAGTGAACGCCTTCTTGTTCCGCAGGAACTTCCGCATCCATTGGCGCGGCTGTTTCCGGGGCAAGTTCGGCAGGAACGCTCTCAGCAGCGCTACCCGATAAGGGTTGAAGGATAAGCCCGGACTCCTCTGGCAGGCCTTCAACCACCCCAGGGACCATGGTATTGGATCCCATATTGGGAACCAGAATCGCCACCAGAATAATCGTCACCAACAGCAACGAAAAATAGACTGCGGCCTTCACAGCCATTGATTTTGGGTCCATACGCATGGCGATATCCTTTGTTATTCCGTCAAAAACGGCCCTACTATAATCACGAAACAGCGGCGAATAAAAGCGGTTTTTGCCCCAAAGCCGCTTAGGCGCATATTCTCCTTGAATTTCAGGCGCTTTCCCCGTAATTATGAGCGCCATGAGCACACCCAAAACCATGCCGCTGGAGCGGATTCGTAATTTCGCCATTATCGCCCATATCGACCATGGGAAATCGACGCTGGCTGACCGCTTGATTCAGACCTGCGGCGGCCTGACCGAGCGCGAGATGAGCGAACAGGTGCTCGATAACATGGATATCGAGAAAGAGCGCGGCATCACCATCAAGGCGCAAACTGTGCGCCTGATGTACAAAGCCAAGGACGGCCTTGAATACCAGCTCAATTTAATGGACACCCCCGGCCACGTGGATTTTTCCTACGAAGTCTCGCGCAGCCTTGCTTCCTGTGAAGGCTCGATTCTCGTCGTGGATGCCTCCCAAGGGGTGGAAGCGCAGACATTGGCGAACGTGTATCAGGCCATCGACAATCATCATGAAATCGTGCCTGTCCTCAACAAGATCGACCTGCCCGCCGCCGAGCCGGAGCGCGTGCGCGCCGAGATCGAGGACGTGATTGGGCTTGATGCGTCTGAGGCCATTCCCTGCTCCGGCAAGTCCGGCATCGGGATCGAGGACGTGCTGGAGGCCGTAGTCACGCGCCTGCCCCCGCCCATCAAAAACAGCAGCACCGAAAACCCAACCAAGGCCTTGCTGGTGGATAGCTGGTATGACCCGTATTTGGGCGTGGTTATTCTGGTGCGGATTTTCGATGGTTACCTGAAAAAAGGCCAGAAGATCAAATTCATGAATACCGGCGCGGTGCGCGAGATCGACCGCGTGGGTATCTTTACGCCCAAACACGTGATGGTCGATGCCCTCGGCCCCGGCGAGATGGGATTTATTACAGCCGCGATCAAGGATATTTCCGATACCCAAGTCGGCGATACCATCACCGATGAAAAACGCCCCTGCGCCGAGGCACTGGCCGGGTTCAAGCCTTCCGTGCCGATGGTGTTCTGTTCGCTCTTCCCCGTTGATATGGGCGATTTCGAGGATTTGCGCGAATCGCTGGGCAAGCTGAAATTAAACGATGCCTCGCTGCATTATGAACCCGAACAATCCCAGGCCTTGGGCATGGGTTTTCGCTGCGGCTTCCTCGGTTTGCTGCACATGGAAATCATTCAGGAGCGTCTGAGCCGCGAGTTTGATCTCGACCTGATCCCCACCGCACCGAGCGTGGTCTATCATGTTTACAAAACCAATGGCGAGATGATGGAGCTGTATAACCCCGTTGATCTCCCCGAAGTCACGCATATTGATTACATCGAGGAGCCATGGATCAAGGCGACCATCCTCACGCCGGATGAATATCTGGGCGGGCTTTTGCAGCTCTGTCAGGAACGCCGCGGCATTCAGGTTGATCTGACCTATGCCGGAAACCGCGCGATGCTGATCTACCGCTTGCCGCTGAACGAGGTTGTCTTTGATTTCTACGACCGTTTGAAATCCATCTCCCGCGGTTATGCCAGCTTTGATTATGAGCTGGATGGCTACGCCGAAAATAATCTGGTGAAGCTTGAGATGCGCGTCAATCAGGAACCTGTCGATGCGCTGGCCATGATCGTCCACCGCGACAATGCCGAATACCGCGGCCGCCATATGTGCGAACGCCTCAAGGAACTCATCCCGCGGCAGATGTTCAAAATTGCCATTCAGGCCGCCATTGGCGGGAAGATTATCGCCTCCGAACATGTCTCGGCCCTGCGGAAAGACGTCACAGCCAAATGTTACGGCGGCGATATTTCCAGAAAGAAAAAACTGCTGGATAAGCAGAAAAAGGGTAAAGCCAAAATGCGCCAATACGGCAATGTCGAAATCCCGCAAAGCGCATTTATCGCGGCGCTGAAGATGGGCGATGACTAAGCGTGGACACTCGCAACCAAATTATTTGGGGCCTATTTTTATTAATCATGGGTTTTTTATTTGGGTGGTTATTTTTTAGTGCCCAAATAGGCTTCTTGGAATTTTTATCAAGCAAAGCAGAAGGTATCGTAGCTCTTTTAGCTTTAGCATTTGGGATTTGGCAATCCTTCGCTCTTACTAACGAAAAAAAATTATTAAATGAACCAGCCCTAATAAGCTTTTCAGGATACCACGATACAAATGTCCATACTGAGGATCCAACCAACAGTCCTCACATGTATACAGAAAATATTATAATCAAGAATGTTGGCTTGGGGCCTGCAAAAATTATAAACTTTAAATTCATTTATCAAAATGAAACATTCTCTACAGGAGATAAACGAATTCTCGAAGAAAACATCAAAAGAGTAATACGCGGCTCAAACTTACTTCTACATGAGACTTCAGTTGGCAGTTTTAAATCCGGACAAATTACGGCTGCAGGAGAAGAAACTACGATTTTAAGACTTTGCTTTATCTATAATTCCAATGAAGAAAAATGTAGAGCAAAGCTTATCTTTAATCACATGGACGTTCATATTGATTATGAATCATTTTATGGCCAACATAAGAAGTTTGAACATCAAAAATACCAAAACTTGACAAAATAGTATCATAATATGATATCATTATCGAGTAAGCACCGAAAAACCCTTGAGAAGATATTTCAGGACCCGGTGCGGGCGGATGTGGCATGGCGCGAGATTGAAACCATGCTGATTGCCTTGGGCGCGAAAGTCGAGGAGCGGGCCGGAAGCCGTGTTGTTATTAAACTAAATGACCGGATTGCTGTTTTTCACCGCCCCCATCCGCAGAAAGAAACCGATAAGGGCGCGTTGAAATCCATGCGCCGCTTTTTGATGGAGGCAGGTATCAATCATGCTGGAATATAAAGGTTACATCGGCCATGTCGTTTATGACGATGAGGCGCGCATTTTCCACGGCGATGTCATCAATATGCGCGATGTCGTGACGTTTCAGGGCAAACATGTCGATGAGCTGGAACGCGCCTTTCATGAATCCGTCGATTGTTATCTGCAAGTCTGCGCCGAAGAAGGCATTGACCCGGCCAAGCCTTTTTCCGGGAAATTCATGGTCCGCGTTGATCCGGATATTCACCGCAATGCCACAGTGGCGGCGAAGCAGGCTGGATTATCCTTGAACGCATGGATTGCCAAAACCCTTGAAAAAGAGGCCAGCAAATTGCTATGAAAAAAACAATCGCCATTGCCGTAACCATTGGCTTGGCCGCCGGGATATATACCGCCTTCATGCATAATAAGGCCGAAGCGCCCGGTTTGGAGGCAACGCCTGCGGCCTCTATCGCCGCGGCCTCATCGGATGCGCCCGCCGCCAATAACACACCTGCCCCTGCTACCGACTGGCCCCTGCCGCCGGAACTGCTGGTGGATGGGCAGCCTGCCGATCCGCTGTGTTTTGCCGCGCAGACGAGCATGGAAAGCGAAACGAGCCGTTACGAATTAAAGAACTGCGTGGCCGAAGGCCTAGTGAATATTGAAGCCCTTGAGAAAGGCCCGGCCAGTTACGGCATTTCCTATGACTATAAGGATGCCGAAGGCATGGGCATGTCCAAGCCCTATATGATGATTCAGTATCCCGGCAAAAAACTCGAAGATATGGATGGCAATTTCCCGCCCACGGGCGATAAGGGCATTCCACTAATCCTGCGATATAACACCGGGGGGACAGGGCAATTCTCCAGCCTCATGACCGTCAAGCGTGAAGGTGATGCCCTGATTGTGACGGGTACACTGGCCGGGGGCGATCGCTGCAATGGCGGCGTGACTGAAGCCTGGACGGAAAATGATGGATCGATACGATACGATCAGAATATCACGCCGTACGATATGATCGTCCTTGGCGGGGATGCCAACCGCCCGGCATTACAAAGCATCAAGGCCTATGATGATGTGGCGGCCTGCGCGGCGTGCTGTTACGGGTCGGCGCAATATAAGGGCGACACCCTGATCGGCATTAAATTTTATGATGGCCTGAAAGAATCCGTGACATCCGCAAACTATGAAAACCCGGCCGAGCATACCAAGCAAATTTGCTTTGATGCCGCCCTCGCCCGCCAGATTGATACCGGCAAGACGCAATTTACGCCTGAAGAATGGCGCGGTTTTATCGCCGGTATTGAAACAGAATGCTTCACGTATGGCACGGACGTAACAACGCCCTAGAAAGAATATCCGCAATCAGCTATCCTTGGCGCACCCGGACAATAAAACAGGAGATACGCCATGCGCCGCATCAAATCCGCACTGCTTACCGCCGCTGCCTTTACAACATTCGCCTTCCCCGCCGCCGCGCAACAGCAAGACCCGATCCTGTCCCTGCCCGATGGTCAGGTGATCCTGAACATTTCCGCCACCGAGCGCAAGGAAGTCGAGCAGGATCTGCTGGTTGCCACGCTTTCCTATAATGTCACCAAGCGCGATGCCGCCGAAATCCAGAACGAAATCAATACCGCCATGGCCGGCGCGCTGGCCGAAGCCAAGAAAGTCGATACGGTCAAGGTTGAGACCGGCGGGTATTACGTGCATGAAACCATCGAACCCCGCACGCAGGAAAAACTCTGGCAGGGCAGCCAGTCCATCACATTAAAATCAAAAAATTCCGAAGACCTGCTGGCGCTGACCGGGAAATTGCAAGCCCTGAAGCTGAACATGAACGGTCTGAATTACACGCTTGATCCCGATACGGCCGTGAAAATTCAGGATGAGCTGATGGAGGCCGCGCTGATCCAGCTGCAAACACGCGCCGACCGCGCCGCCAAGGCCTTGAAGAAATCCGGCGCCGAACTGCGCGAGGTTAACACCCAAGGCATGGATATGCCCGTCATGCCGATGGCCCGTTCCTATGCGAAGATGGAAATGGCTGTGGCTTCGGATGCTATGGCTGCGCCCGTGGCAGCCGCCGGGGAGACGACCATTACACTGACCGTCTCCGCCCGCGCGATCCTTAAGCCTTAATCGCGATAGATGATCGTAAAGCCTGAACGGTCATTGTTATAGGCCCATGGGTTATTATGGGAGCCATGATGATAGGATGGACCGTTATTCCATCCGCGCCTGTCATCATCCCAGCGATCACGGTCTTTATGTTTCTTATAATGCTTGCGATCATAATGGCGATCGCGGCCATAGTAATAATTATCACGGGTTACATAGGAAACATTGCGTCCGTAGTAACGCCTTGCATCGTCTTGTATCATATCCAGCAAGGCTTCCTGTGCGATCGGCGCGCCGCTCATCTGCGTGATCTCCCACGCGCCATTGGGCTGGAAACAAGCCGTGCCATAAGCCTGATAACGAAAGCCGTTCAAGGTTACGGTGCGCGTGTAATCACGGCAATCGCGGCCATAGGCTTTTGCTTCCTGCGGCATAAAAGTGAATGCGCCCAGCAGCGCGGTTAATATCAGAAACTTCTTCATTGGCATCATCCTTGATTATCTAACACGGCCATCATCAGGCCGGTTTCAAAGATAATACGCGCAAGGGCCAAAAACCCTTTGCCGGGCGAATTCAGGCGCTTAATCTTCGTAGAATTTCTTTTCTTTTTTCAGAACATTCTCGTTCTTGTAGCCCAGCTTGTTTTTGAAAAAGAACTTCACCACGCTGCGCGGCAAAAACGTATAGACAATAAACCGGAGAATAAATATGCCAGGCAAAATCGCAGCAATCGCAGCCATATACCAAAGCCATTCCACCTGTTCCTGCGATAATTCCTGATCCATAGCTATTGCCCTTTATGTCTTTAATGGCTTTCCCTGATGAGGGGGATACGTTACGATACTCTCATTATGCCTCAATCGGCTGAAAAAAAGAACTCTCGAAACAAAACATCCCTAAGGGATGCGCCGGATATGCGCTCGCTGGACGAGAGCAGCTTCCGCAGCGCCATCGAATCCCTGATCCGCGACAGCGACGCCCGCCGCCTTGATCGCATGTCCAGCCACCGCAGCCGCAATTTTCTGGCCCTGACCCTGACCATTACCGCCGTGATTGGCGGGGCCGGGGCGTTTGGCTGGTTTTTCCTGATGGATGGCGATCTGGCCACGGGGCTGGCCTGCTTGCTGGCGGCCCTTGCCCTTCCCGTGCTGGCCTTTCCCTGGGCCGAAGCGCCGGTCAAACGTTACCGGGCAGAACATAAAACCAAATTCATGCCGGCGCTTGCCGGGATTTTCGGGCTGAAATACTACCCCGCACGCGGGATCAGCCGGGAAACGCTCAAGAAAACCGGGATCGTACCTGCCCATCGCCTCTATCATGCCGAAGATTGCATGGCCGGGCGTTACAAAGGTGTGCGTATTATTTTCTCCGAAGCGCGCCTGACCCATCCGCAACATAACGGCGAGTACGTATTTCACGGCGTTTTCGTTTTGCTGGAGCTGCCCGGCAAGCCTTTTGCAGGCCACAGCGTTGTCACGGCCGATAATACGCTGGCCCGCCGCCTCGCTGCCAAGCTTAAGCCTGTTGCCTTGCCTGCAGATATGCCACCATCGGATTTTATCATGCTCTCCTCCCGGCCTGAAAATGCCGGCCATCTGCAACATGAAGGCTTGCTGCGCGAGTTTTCAGAAATGTCCCAGATTTTTGACAATGCCCCGATTTCAGCCGCCTTTTTTGGCGGCAACAGCCTGTTTATGATGATCCCCAACAATGCCGATATGTTCGAGCCCTGTAATATCAATCTGCCAATCGCTACTTTTGATACAGCACTCACCGCCCGGCAGGAGATCGGCAAAATTCTGGCCATCGTTGATATTCTTGAATTATACGGCCCTGCACCGGCTTTGGCCGATGGGTCTGATGATGCCGAATCGCCGGACTAGATTTCGACCCGCAGAATAACCCCGCCCTGCATCAGCATCACTGATTTTTTGGCCGATTTGGGCAAGGGAATCCCGCAGCCACGGCAGAACAGCATCAACGCCGCGGCCATGAAATCCTGCGTATATTCCATATGTTTAGGCGCATCCCAGTTCTCTTGGATATTCTCAAGCCCAACCACCAGCAAATTCTCGTCATTGGGGTGCTTGTCGATGCTGACAAGCTGCGCGGGCGGCGGTTTTTTCATGTTCTTTTGCATACTCAGCCCATAAATAGCCTTATAGGCCTCATCATAAGAGAACATTATGCGTCTATCTTCACGGGGCATGGAACGCGATCCGCCTTTTTTAAAAACTTCATGATTAAAATCAGCATATTACAAAGATTCCACGTGCCGATCCAGCCATCACAACTATGAATTATATATATAAATTATGTCATAAAACTGTATAAATTGTGTTATTTACCTTTACAGCGCATAGCTGATTTGCTAAATTTGCATACATTAATATTCCATAACAGTAGAGGGGCTCATGCAGGATTTTTCAAATATCGACGATCAACTGACCGGAACCATTGCCTTTAAAACAGCGGCAACAGGCCAGGACAATGACGCGCATAACAAGGCCCTCCTTAACTATTTGAAAGAACAGTATAATATTTCCCAAAGCTTCCTGTTCCTGAACATCAAGCCGGATGATAATGCCAGCCAGTATTCCGCGCGTTATCAGGAAGCCTTTGAAGATCTTGGCATTGCCGCAGATGGCAAGATCACAGCCGAGGGCCGCGAGTTTTTTGACTATGTCGAAAAGACAGCCTCCCCCTTTGATAAGAAGCTCAAGGAATCCGCGAAAAATCCGGTATCCTCGAGCCGGCAGGCGCAATACTCTTCCTTTGATTGCGATTGATCTTAATTCCAGCGCAGCGCCCCTAGCAAAAAATTAACTTTTTCGGCTTATTGTCGGGATTGAACATTTTTTGTTGCGCCAAAGGGGCGTTGGGTATCATGCCTATTCAATCAGGAACGCTTGAATCCTCGAACGCCAGCGCGGAAATCGACGCGGCGAGCCATCACATCCAGCAGCAATTAGAGACACTACAGCGTTTTATGGCACGGCGCTTTGATGAAATCTCCATGGAAATCAATGCGACCTCCCAGCAGGTCGATATGGCCGAAAGCGGCCTGATCGGTAAATTTTCTGAAGTTCTGGATGTGGTGCAGGCCATATCCTATAGCGGCGGCGGCAAAACAGCCGCCAATGCCGGGGTTGAACTCAGCGCCGTTGTCGAGATGACCGAACAGGCCGCCCATAAAATTCTGGATGCCGCCGGCCATATCACCACCGCCATTGAAACCGACTGGAACGACCCGGCCGCCCGTCAGGCCGCGCAGAAATCAATTGCGGAAGAAGTCGGGAACATCATCATTGCCTGTTCCTTTCAGGATCTTACCAGCCAAAGAATCCGCATGACGCTGGAGAATCTCAAATCCATCGAAGACCGGCTGGGCAATGTCCTCGACAAAATGGGCCTTCAGCGCTCCAGCCAAGGTCCGCAGCAAATCATCGAAGAACATACCGCCTCTTCCCAGGCTGATATCGACGCCCTGTTCGACTAATAAAATTTCCTAAAATTTTATTCAAATAATCTTCAAATATTCATGAAGTAATAGATCAAACTATTACTTCAAATTTTATGCATAATTAAAATCATCTTTACGCGAGAACCCTATGATCAAAGAAAAAAATAGGGTTCCAGATGGGTGTCATAGAATTCAACAAGGCCGCAGATAAGCGAGCTTTTAAAACCAAGATCCAGCTTAAGAAACAGGGGCTCAAAAGCCATCTGAATACTTGCGCCGCCAAACCTTCCAAACTGGGTTTTCGCAAACCTGTTATCACGATTGCCAATGATTTTGCCAATGCCGCCCTGCTGGCTTCATACCAGCGCGCCTTGAACGCCTATCTGGCGGATCTTCCCCGCGCCGCGGCGTATGAGCGCGGCATCGAAAACTGCGACCGCCTGCTGGCAGGTCTGGCCTGATACCCGCCGGAATAAAAACCTCCCCTGCCCGGCAAGCCTCTATGACAAGGCGCGAATTATGTTAGAATATATAAGTTTTGG
Organism: Alphaproteobacteria bacterium; assembly: GCA_035911135.1. GTDB lineage: Bacteria > Pseudomonadota > Alphaproteobacteria > Micavibrionales > Micavibrionaceae > JAMHWD01. Next base: position 252,803 of record JAMHWD010000018.1, read on the forward strand.
ATAAAGCCCGATAACATTGACGGTCATGGAACTTAATACTTCTCTCCTGCGCGAAAAATTTTCAATCCATGATGCCTCGGTCTCTGCCGATATGATCGTGGCATTGAGCAACCGCATGGTTGTTGAGCTGACATCCCCGCGCGGCCAGGTTGATGAGACTTTCATTATCCGATCCCACAACATGCATTCCTGCGTGCGTATGGCGGCACGCCTGATAAAATCTTATGACACGGCCGGGCCGATCATGAACCGCCCCAAGGCTTATGACTGGGAATCAGCATGGAACGCCGTGGTCAATGATTACGAACATCGCTTCAACCCGCAACGCTGGATCGTCATCTATCACAAGGGCAAGATCATATTTTCTGCAGGCGAACATCATATTTTTCTCGATGTCATCGAACAATGTGACGCCCGCAGCGGCAAAGCCTACGAACACGCCATCCCCATGGCGGAAGAAGCCTTCAAGCAGGCCGGCAAAGTCGTCCGCATCAATCATGATTCCAACGTGGCGCTGGTGATCAGCCTTGAAAAGCAATCAGGGCGTCTTGGCGTTATTTTGCGTGGCCCCAACCGCACAACAACATTCACCATGAATATTCAGGTCAAGGGCAAATCAAAAGACCCCATCAACACCGCCCAATGCCTTGCCAGCGCCGCCGCCTATCTGGAAGGGGTACAGCTCGCGTTTCTGGTGGGCATGAATCATGAAAAAATCCGCCTTGGCATCATCGAGCGTTTTTCCGAGGAAGAAAAACAAACCAGAGAAGCCCGCGCCCGTCTCTCACGCCTCGCCGGGGAGATCGGCAATCTTGAGGATGCCTATGATATCCATTACCGCCCCGACAAGCCGGAATTCCAGCATATTTTGATGGATGCGGAAAAACTGGCGCAGAAAATCCTGATCCCGCCTGATGAAAATATGACAGGCTGAAAATATGACGGGCTGAAACGATCCCGCCTCAGCCCGCATAATTCTTTAAAAATCAAAGATCCTGCCTGTTATGCCGCAAGACTGCGAAGCACGTAATGCAAGATGCCGCCATTGCGGTAGTAATCAACCTCATCCAGCGTGTCGATACGGCATTTCAGAGCAATGTCCTTCTTGCTGCCATCCTCATAGGTCACGCTCATAATGATGTCCTGACCCGGCTTGATATCGCCATCAATACCCTTGATGTCGAATTTTTCCGTGCCCTTAAAGTTATACGTGGCCCGGCTCTCACCATTTTTGAACTGCAACGGCAAGATACCCATGCCGACAAGATTGGAGCGGTGAATACGCTCAAAGCTCTCTGCCACCACAGCCTTCACGCCCAGAAGGCGCGTGCCCTTGGCCGCCCAGTCGCGGGATGATCCCGTGCCATATTCCTTACCGGCAATCACCACCAGCGGCGTTCCAGCCGCCTGATATTTCACCGAAGCCTCATAGATGCTCATCTGTTCGCCTGTGGGGATAAATTTCGTCACGCCCCCTTCCACGCCCGGAACGATCTCGTTCTTGATGCGGATATTGGCAAATGTGCCGCGTGTCATTACACGGTCATTCCCGCGGCGCGCGCCATAAGAGTTAAAGTCCACTGGTCGCACCTGATGCTCGACCAGATATTTCCCGGCCGGATGGCTTTCCTTGAAAGATCCCGCGGGCGAGATATGGTCAGTCGTAATGGAATCACCCAAAATCGCCAGCGCATACGCACCTTCGATATTTTTTGTCGGCGCGGGTTGCGGTTTCATACCTTCAAAGAAAGGCGGGTTCTGGATATAGGTCGATGTCGGGTCCCAGCGATAGGTCTCGCTCGCCTTTGCGCCGCCAATGGCCTGCCATTCCTTCGGGCCTTTAAAGACATCGGAATAACGGGATACGAACATATCGCGCGTCAGGCACTGGGCGATCGTATCGGCAATTTCCTTGTTCGTTGGCCAGATATCTTTCAGGAAAACATCCTTGCCATCCTTGGATTTGCCGATCGGGTCCTTGTACATATCAATTTTCAGGGAACCGGCAATCGCATAGGCCACCACCAGAGGCGGCGAAGCCAGATAATTCGATTTCACATGCGGGCTGATACGGCCTTCGAAATTTCTATTCCCCGAAAGAACAGCCGTAACGTTCAGATCGCCGGCCTCAACAGCCTTGCCGATCGCCGTCGGCAGCGGGCCGGAATTACCGATACAGGTCGTGCAGCCATAACCAACCGTGTTAAAACCAACAGCATCAAGATCTTCCTGCAATCCCGCCTTGGTCAAGTAATCCGTGACCACCTGCGAACCGGGGGCGAGCGAAGTCTTCACCCATGGCTTGCGCGTCAGGCCAAGCGCACGCGCCTTGCGCGCCACCAGACCTGCGGCCACCAGAACGGCCGGGTTGGATGTATTCGTACAGGATGTAATGGCGGCAATCACCACATGACCATGCTTGAGCTTGTAATCCTCGCCTTCCACCTGAATAGCCTTGTTCAGGCCATTCTCTGCCGCGGCCGGCTCCGAACCGCCGCCTTCTTCCATCATCTCGCCTTCCGCACCAACGGGATCAATGCCCAGCGATGTTGCCAGATGGCGGATATAGGATACTTTGGCATCTTTCAGATTGACGCGGTCCTGCGGGCGCTTGGGGCCAGCCAGCGCCGGCTCGATCGAACCAAGATCCAGCTCCAGCGTTGTCGTGAATACAGGATCGGCAGAAGAGGCATCGCGCCACATGCCCTGTTCCTTGGCGTAGGCCTCGACCAGCTTGATACGGTGTTCCTCGCGGCCCGTAAAGCGCAGGTAATTGAGCGTTTCCTCATCAATCGGAAAGAAACCGCAAGTCGCGCCGTATTCCGGCGCCATATTGGCAATCGTTGCGCGGTCCGCCAGCGTCAGATTATCAAGACCGGGACCAAAAAATTCGACAAACTTATTCACCACGCCCAGCTTGCGGAGCATTTCCGTCACGCGCAGAACAAGGTCTGTGGCCGTATTGCCTTCCTTCATCTGGCCTGTCAGCTTAAAGCCGACAACTTCAGGGATAACCATCGAAACCGGCTGGCCCAGCATTGCGGCCTCGGCCTCGATACCGCCCACGCCCCAGCCCAGAACAGCCATGCCGTTGACCATGGTCGTGTGAGAATCCGTCCCCACCAGCGTATCGGGGTAGGCAACCTTGCGGCCCTGTTTATTCTCATCATCCTCAACCCAGATTGTCTGGGCCAGATATTCCAGATTTACCTGATGGCAAATGCCTGTTCCGGGCGGCACAACGCGGAAATTACGGAACGCGCCTTGTCCCCATTTCAGAAATTCATAACGCTCGCCGTTACGCTCGAACTCGATCTCCACATTACGCTGGAATGCCTTGGGGCTGCCAAATTCATCCACCATGACCGAGTGATCGATCACCAGATCCACCGGCACCAGCGGATTGATTTTCTGAGGATCGCCGCCAAGCGCCACCATGGCCTCGCGCATCGCGGCCAAATCAACCACGGCCGGAACGCCTGTAAAATCCTGCATCAGAACACGAGCCGGGCGATAAGCAATCTCGTGATCGGATTTCTTATCCTTCATCCATTCAACGATCGCCTTGACATCCGCCACATTCACCGAGCGGTCATCTTCAAAGCGCAACAGATTTTCCAGCAGAACTTTAAGCGTATATGGCAAGCGCGAAACATCGCCAATCTTTTCTGCCGCAGCCTTGAGCGAGAAATAATCATATTCCTTGCCCTCAACGGTCAGTGTTTTGCGTGTATTAAGCGTATCGTGGCCTGTGCGTGTCATGTCGTGGAAAACCCCATGGATTCTGATGGATGATTGAATAATCGTGAAAAGAATATCATGAGTCCAAAAAGTTTAAAATCGGTAAAAATTTTCAAATGCTTAGATGATATTCATTCTCAATAAAGGCGATAAAAATCCGTTTAGGGGTTTAAATTAGCGCCATACGATTTATAGTAGGGGACGAACGATCAAGGAAGCAGACATGCAAACACAAAATATCCGTTTCAATCCTTTCGCGCGGGCCTTTGACAAAATACGCCAGTTCTTTGCCATGCAGGCGGCGGGCGGTATCGTTCTGGTGATCGCCTCGGCGCTGGCGCTTATTATTGCCAATTCGCCGCTTTATACGGATTATAATTTCCTGCTGAACCAGACCAAGCTGATTATCGGCTTTGCCGCCAGCGACGGCAGCTTCGATTACACACTGAGCAAGCCTTTGCATCTATGGATCAATGATGCCTTGATGGCGGTATTCTTCCTGCTGGTCGGTCTTGAGATCAAACGTGAATTTGTAACCGGCGAGCTCTCAACACGCTCCCGCGCCATCCTGCCCATTATTGCCGCCATTGGCGGCATGGCTATTCCGGCCGCTCTTTATTATATGGTCAATCATCACACGCCGGAAAACCTGCCGGGATGGGCAATTCCCTCGGCCACCGATATTGCCTTCTCGCTGGGGGTATTGGCCCTTCTGGGCAGCAAGGCCCCTATTCGCCTGAAAATCCTCCTCACCGCCATTGCCGTGATTGACGATCTGGGTGCGATTGTAATTATTGCCCTGTTTTACGCAGGTGATATGCATCTCGAAGCCTTGATTATCGCGCTGATTGCCATGGCCGGTATGTTCTTGCTGAATAAACGCGGCGTCAGCGCAATTGCGCCTTATATTCTGATTGGCGTGGTCCTTTGGGTAGCCGTCCTGAAATCAGGCATTCATGCAACGCTGGCAGGTGTTATCACCGCCATGTTCATCCCCATGAATTGCCGTAAGGACCCGGATCATTCCCCATGCGAACATCTCATCCATGGCCTGCACCCGTATGTTGCCTTTGGCATTTTGCCTATATTCGGCTTTGCCAATGCGGGCGTACCGTTCACCGGCATGGGCTTTCACTCGCTTTTTGATCCGGTCACGCTGGGGATTATTCTGGGCCTTGTCGTGGGCAAGCAGCTTGGCATTTTCGCCACGATCTGGCTTTGCGTGAAATCAGGGCTTTGCCCGATGGTCAAAGGCGTGGGCTGGATTCATATTTATGGAATTTCAATCCTGTGCGGTATCGGCTTTACCATGTCCCTGTTCATAGGCGGGCTGGCCTTTGCAGACCTCCAGCATCAGGCCTCCATCAGGCTGGGCGTTCTCGTAGGATCCTTGATTTCCGCGGTATTGGGCTTTGCGATCCTTTACTTCGCGCCGCCCGCGCAGGAGATCGAACCCGGCGAGCATCCCCATGGCAAATAGCCCTGAAATAATATAAAATCCCTATCAAGAGATTTTTAACGCTTTCCTGCGCATACTCCATCTTGCGGCGTGCCGTCCGGCTGCCTTCATATATACATCTGTTCGAGGATCATCATGACGACAAAGACCCCTATCACAATTGCGCGCGGCGATGGCATTGGCCCGGAAATCATGGACGCGACCTTAAAAATTCTCGAAGCCGCAGGCGCGCAGCTTGAATACGAGGAAATCGAAATCGGTGAAGGCGTCTATAAGCGCGGCATCAAGAACGGTATCGAAGACAGCGCGTGGGACTCGCTCCGCCGCACGAAAATCTTTCTCAAGGCCCCGATTACTACCCCGCAAGGCGGCGGATTTAAGTCGCTGAACGTGACGATCAGAAAATCACTTTCCATGTACGCCAATGTACGCCCTTGCGTATCTTACGCGCCTTATGTCGAGACCAACCATCCGAATATGGATCTGGTGATCATCCGCGAAAACGAAGAAGATCTCTATGGCGGGATCGAATACCGCCAAAGCCAGGAAGTTATGGCCGCGACCAAGATTATCTCGCGCCCCGGAACCGAGCGTATCGTGCGTTATGCCTTTGAATACGCCATCGCCAATGGCCGCAAAAAGGTCACCTGCATGACCAAAGACAATATCATGAAGCTCTCGGATGGCTTGTTCCACAAGGTCTTTGATGATATCGCCAAGGAATACCCGGACATCCAGACCGATCACATGATTATTGATATCGGAACCGCCAAGGTTGCCAATGCGCCGCATTTGTTTGATGTCATCGTTACGCCCAATCTTTACGGTGATATTATTTCCGACGTCGCCGCCGAAGTCACCGGATCCGTTGGACTTGGCGGGTCGTCAAACGTGGGCGATAATTTCGCCATGTTCGAGGCCGTTCACGGCTCGGCCCCCGATATTGCCGGCAAGGGCATTGCCAATCCATCAGGATTGCTGCTGGGCGCGGTGATGATGCTGGTGCATGTGGGTCAGGGCGATATCGCCGCCAAAATTCACAACGCCTGGCTGAAAACCATTGAAGATGGCATTCATACCGGCGAGATTTTCCGCAGCAAGACATCCAAGCAAAAAGTCGGAACAGCCGATTTCTGCAAGGCGGTGATCGAGCGTCTGGGCCAGCTGCCTGAAAAACTTAAAATCGCGGATTATTCCAAGGTTCCGGCCGGGGGCATGAAAATTCCGCGCCTCAAGACTTATGATGTTGAGAAAAAAGAGCGCGTAGGCGTTGATATCAACATAAACTGGGATCACTCGGCCGACCACCTCGCCGATGCCATAAAACCTTGCATCCCGCAGGATCTAGAACTCATGATGATATCCAACCGCGGCACAAAAGTCTGGCCAGACGGCCAGCCGGAGACCTTCTGCGCGGATAACTGGCGCCTGCGCTTTAAAGGCAAGGATGGAAAAACTGTTCGTACATCTGATATAATTACAATGATGGACAGCATGAATAAGGCCGATATCAACGTAACAAAGATGATCGTTTTGCACACATTCAACGGCGTTCCCGGTTATACGGTGGCACAAGGGGAATAAATGGTAAAATCTGTAACAACAATAAAATATCTGGGATTACTTTGCGGCACTTGCCTTGCGCTCTCGGCCGGGCACTCAACGCTGACTTATGCTCAAAGCTACGTCAAAAGCGAGGAAAAAGGCGCCGTTCAAACCTTTAGTTTTGAAGTGCTTGTATTACGCAATATACAACATGAGGATATCCCGCCCGAACGCTATCGCAGCAAGGAAGTCCTGCCTGAAGATCCGGTAGAACCTCAATACGCGCAGGTCAAATTCCTCAAGGCCCAGCCACCTAAAACACTTTCCGACCGCATCGATCAGATGCTTTTCGGTATCAAGACGGATATTCCGCCGGAATACGATATTTACGGCTATGAAATCCGGCGCTACATGAAAAGCATCCTCACGCCGGCCGATCTTAATGATCCTATCCTCATCACTAAAAAAATCGAGGACTGCAAAAAGGCGCGCATCGTCCTGGATTACTGGCGAAAATTCCTGAATACAGAAATCATAGAGATCCAGAAGACAATTGATGGCGGCGATGTCACCGACAGCGCCCGCACCAGCTTTAAATATCATGAGCGCATCGTCAAAAAATTCATTCAGGATCAATATGCCTGGATTGATGGCAATCTGGCGTTTCTAGAATATCTGCAATCCATCAACGGCCAGTTTCAGGTCCAATATCCGTTCTATGATATTCCTGACCCAAAAAAGCGTGACAAGATTGACCAGCTCTATAACAAGCGGCAGGAATCCCTGCGCGAGATCATGAGCTATACGCCGTTTCGTCTGATGATTTATTGATAATTTAAAGCGCGGCCTTGAGCGTGTTATCCAGCAGGCAGGCAATGGTCATCGGCCCTACCCCGCCCGGTACCGGTGTAATCGCGGCAGCAACAGCACTGGCATCGGTGTAATCAACATCACCGCATAACTTGCCATCATCCATACGGTTAATGCCTACATCAATGACAATCGCACCCGGTTTGATCCAATCGCCTTTGACCATTTTAGGCCGCCCGACAGCCGCAATCAGAATATCGGCCTGACGGCAGATGGCTGGCAAATCTTTTGTACGGGAATGCGCCGTTGTGACCGTGCAATTCTCAGCCAGCATCAGCTGGGCCATAGGTTTCCCGAACAACAACGAACGCCCGATCACCACCGCATGAAGACCGGAAAGATCCTGCCGCACCGTTTTGATAAGCCTGAGACTCCCCTGCGGGGTGCAAGGGACAAGCCCTGTTTTATCACCGGCAACCAGCTTGCCCTGATTGACAAACGATAGGCCATCGACGTCTTTCTTTGCAGAAATGCTCTGGATCAGGGTATCAGAATCCAGATGTCCCGGAACGGGAAGCTGTAACAAAATTCCGTGAATAGCCGGATCCTTGTTATAAGCCTCAATCTGCGCCGCGACCTGTCCTTGCGTAGCATCGGCCGGAAGACGCGCCTCAAAGCTGCGTATCCCTGCCTTCTCGCAGGCCTTGATCTTGTTGCCAACATAAACCTTGGAGGCCGGATCATCGCCCACCAGAATAACGGCCAGCCCCGGCTGTGTTGACATTGCGGCTGCGCGCTTGGCTATGTCGGCTTGCAATTCTGCCGCAACGGCCTTGCCATCAATAATCTGCGCGCTCATGATCCCAGCCTTTGCCTTTCTTTGTTAAAACCCGCCGCTTAGCCCAGCAATGAATAAAGAAGAGATTCAAGGGCGGTCAGGGCAACAATAACGATCAGGGGAGTCAGATCAATGCCACCAACCGGCGGCACATACTTGCGTACAGGCTTGAATACCGGATCGGTTGCCCGATGCAGCAAGCCCATCAGATTTTGCGCCTGTTCGTTATTTTCATTAATGACATCAAAGGCAATCAGCCAGCTGACGATAACCTGAATGATAATAATCAGAATAAAAATATGAATGGCCAAGCCAATAAGAGAGAGAATAAAACCCATGTGAAATCTTTCTTTATAAAAGGAAAAGACCGGAAAAACGGCTCTTTTGGGAATCTAACATGAATGGCCCGGGAAGGAAATAAGCCAGCCATAAGAAAATACCGCAATATTAGAGAGCGCATTTTCGGGCATCTTATGATAAAATTATTATGATTTAAGCATGGTTATTACGCCGATACGGAGGGCATATGCCTGTTTTCGACCCCCTGACCGCTGGCACATTGCTAATTTTGGCCGCCGGAGGTCAAGAGCTCTGCCAAATGGAACAGCCTACAAATATCGACATTCGCCCCTCGACGGAAAAGGTTGAATTTGTAACCCATCTTTCACTGGCTGACCTGCAACAGCAGGAAACCGACACGCTTAATCCTTATGGCAGCGGCACACAATCCGTCACGCAAGGCTTTGCACAGGGGCGCATATCCATGAAGGCCGAGATCAAACTGGATCTCAAGCCCTTGCCCAAATACAGGGCCGCCTGTATCTGGTACGATACAATCTCCGTAAAATTCTCCATCGACCCTGCCGTTTATATCGCCAAGGAAGTCTATAAGGACCGCTGCATGAAAAAGGCGGTTATGGACCATGAAATGAAGCATGTCATGGCCGACCGTAAACTGGTAAACAGATATTCCCAGATCATGGGCCAGAAAATCATGACCGGTCTTAAGGCACGAGGGTTTATGGCCGGGCCGGTCAAGGCCGAAGCCGCGCAAGCCACCGCCGATCAGATGCGCCGCACCGCCGAACAGATCATCGAAACTGAATTCCAACGCATGCAGCTGGACCGCACCGACATGCAGCGCGCCATCGACAGTCTTGAAGAATACGAGCGCGTATCGGCGCTATGCCCCGATTTCAAGGTCACGCCGAAAATGCTGGACCCGCGCAAGCGCTAGGCCATGCTTTAATCCTTTGGAAAATACGGCAGGATTTCGGCCTGCGCCGATTCCATCGTCAGGGGCATCTGAATCATGTTTTCAATCACCAGCCCCGGCCCCACCACAATACTGGCCGGAACCCCCGCCAATCCCAAAGCTTTTGGCATCAACCCGCCCAGATCCGAACCCACGGCGCGGTAAGGATTTCCCAGCTCAGCTAAAAACGCCTTGGTGTCTTCAGGCTTGTCCATCAGAGCAATGCCATAAACAGGAATGCCGTGATCGCGGCTTAAGGTCATCAGCACTTCATGCTCGGCACGGCATGGGACGCACCAACTGGCAAAAATATTCAGCACAAATTTTTCTTCTGCAAAATTATCAGGTCCAAAATCACCGCCCGCCAATCCCGGCATGCCAAAATCAGGAATACGGGCAACAGCCGCAGGCGGCACAAACATAAACCATGCCAGCGCCGCAATGACCACCAGCAATACGCCATTAAGGGCAATCAAAGGTTTGAGAGATTTTTTACAGGTCCCGGACATATTCTAGATCGCATCCAAGGCATGGAGCAGATCCGCCTTCAAATCGGCAATATCCTCGATACCTATCGAGAGGCGCAGCAGACTATCGGAAACTCCGGCTTTGGCGCGTGCCTCCGGCCCCATCGAAACATGCGTCATGGTGGCCGGATGATTGATCAGGCTTTCCGTGCCGCCCAAAGACTGCGCCAGCGCGAATAATCGCAAGGCCGATGTAAATTTCTCAACGCCCGCCTTATCGCCATCCAGATCAAAGGAAATCATTGCGCCAAACCCTGATTGCTGAGCCGCCGCGATGTCATGACCGGGATGAGATGCCAGCCCCGGATAATAAACACGCCGGACCTTTTTATGCCCGGCCAGAAGATCCGCAATAACGCGGGCATTTTCTTCTGCCCTGCTCACGCGCAGCTCCAGCGTCCTTAAACCCCGCAATGTCATATAGGCATCAAACGGCGCGCCGATAAGCCCTAAAGAGTTAGCCCAGAAATCCAGCTTTTCCCATACAGACTTATCTTTGGCTACAACCGCGCCGCCCACAATGTCGCTATGGCCATTGATGAATTTCGTGGTCGAATGATAAGCGATATCCGCGCCCAGATTCAAAGGCTGCTGGAGGATCGGCGAAAGAAACGTATTATCGCAGACAATCAGACAATCATCGCGCTGCGCTTTTGCAGCTTTTGCAATGGCGGCAATATCGGCAATCCGCATTACCGGGTTACTGGGGCTTTCGATCAGGATCATGCGCGGCGCGTCTTTGATCGCCGCCGCCATGGCCGCCGCATCATACATATCAACAAATGCCAGTTTGAAATGCCCTTTATCGGCCAGCGCCTGCAACAGGCGATAAGAACGCCCGTAACAATCATAGGGCGCGATCAGAAGATCATCCCGTTCCAGCAGATGCACAATCAAGGTGAGGGCCGCCATGCCCGATGAGGTGACACAGGCCTTATATCCGCCCTCCAATTCACTCAAGGCCTCGGCCAGAATGTCGCGCGTGGGGTTGCGCGTACGGGAATATTCATACCCCAGACTCTCCTCCAGCTTCTTCAGCTTGAAAGTCGAGGATAAATATAGCGGCGGCACAATGGCGTTATACGCGCCGTCTGTGGCAATGCCTGCCTGCACAAGGGCTGTGATTTTTGATCGGGAAGATGGGGCGTCTGTCATGCCCGCCATGATAATAAGGCCATAAGCCTTTTCCAATCAAAAACCGCTGCTTCTGGAACAGAAACAGCGGTTTGATACGGTAGTGAGCTAACTAGACGGTAGAGGTAAAAACTGTCTATTCTTTAATTATGTCACAAGAATATGGCTAAAAGATGGGAAGTTCTTGGTAATTTCAGGGATTTTCAAGGCTTTTTGCTCAATTGTGACGGCAACCAGAAAATCGGCTCATTCCCGCCGGCAGAACGCTTTTCCTCGCTGCGCTTGTACACATATATGCCAAGAACCGACAAGCCAACAGCCCAGATGGCGCTCAAAGAACTCATCGCCGCCATAATTGCCCCGGCCTGTTCGGTCTTGAAAATAATAACATAGGCAATGCCAAACATCTGCGCCGCCCATGTAGCGGCCATCAGATAACCAAAAGTCGGACGCATACGGCGTACATAAGCATCATTGGACGATACCTCCGCACGCAGGGATTGATTAACCTCCCCGATCGCATTTTCAAATTCCTTGACCTGCATCGCGGCCATGGCCTCGGCATGGCGATTGATCTCGATCAGTTGTTCCTGCGGGATGGCTCCACCCTTCATGGCTTCATCGACTTTGGACAGCGCCTCAGATGCGGTTTTCATCACGGGGTTATCTATCCGTCCCAATGATTCCGAGAGGACCTCGATCAATTCTGGAATTCCAACCTTGGTAATAAGCGTTTCGATCATGTTTGTTTCCTTTTAAGGTTAAAGAGCGCCGGACCTCCGGCGGATGGCAGTCGCCATCTTTTATGCACCCAAAGGCGCGACTGCGCCTCGTGGCCAATGCCACGCTCTTAAATGATAGAGTAAAAAATATGCCGCCCCAGTACGGCCACAGGCTTTTCTGTTTCCGCCCAATATGGCGTGACCCCGGCGGCATGGTAATGCGTGGCGCTGTTTGTAACATCAGGCAACACACCTGCCTGTGCGCGCCTTGCCATGCGCTTGGCGGTGGCGAAATAAATATCGCTCTCATCCACGGCCTGCAGTTTTTGGAAATTGGGATCTGACCGGTTCCAGCAGGAAAACTGATAAGGCTTCTGGCAGACCTGAATAATATTATTCCCCCACCAGAACCCGGCGCGGCTTTCGGCAATATCCACACGGTTTAAAATCACATTGGCCACGGCCTGCATACCGATACTGCCCTCGCCCCGGGCCTCGCCCCATAATGTGCGCGCCAGAACATCAATCTCCATATCGCGGTAGAATGCGGCCATATCCTGATCCGCCGGGCCGCCAGCGCCGCCCAGCCCGATTAAAGTCGGCTTTTTCATTGTGATTAATCTCCTTTTGATATTTTATGCTCCAAAAGCGCGCGACTGCACGCCGCGCCAAATGGCGCGTTCTTAAACTAAAATCTCATTCAACTCTGGCCTTTAGCGCCTCAGCCTTGAGCGCGGTGGCATCAAGCTTGGCTTCAATCCGCAGCAAATGCTCCACCAGCCTCAATTCCAGATCACGAAGATCGCGCTGACTGGCATAAGTCTTGGCGGCCTCCAGCTTGAACGCGTGCAAGGCTTCGCGCATTTGATCGCTGCGGTGGTCCAGCATATCCTGCAGGTGATCGATGGCCGCCTCATTATCCTGGCGCGTCCGCCAGATCATGGCAAAAAGGCCAGCCATGGCAGGCAGGTCAATCACCGTGACCCACCACACCAGATCCGAAGAAAGTGATGTCATGTTATTATCCTTTTTGGGTAAAAAACGTTGGGCGCATTTAAGGCGGCGACTGCCGCCCGCCGAAAATTCGGCGTTCTTGTTCTAAAACATGGCGACTGCGCTTCGCGGCAAGTGCCGCGTTCTTAAACTAAAGCGTAAAATCAGTTCTGGCCTTTGAAGGCTTTGCGCCGCTCATCCATTCATAAGCGCCCTTGCCATACAGACGTTTCAGCCGCAGCGGGTGCAGCGATATCGCACCGGCAGATGCATCCAGACCATCATCATGGCCACGCGTCGCCCCGGGCCGCCATTCTTGCATTTCCGCGGCGAATGGTGTTTTCATGACGCGCTCATGCACATATAAACGCCTTGCGGCCAGCGGCGCATCAAAAGATTCCAGAATACGGACATGCTTGGGCTGGCTATTGTTGATCTCACTCACGCTGGCAGGCACTTTTTCGCGGGCCAGTATGTTGCGTAATATGGCAGGCAGAAATTTTCCAATCCCGTTCGTCTCAACGGCGACATTGGGGATCATATGCCTTTTTAAAATACCTGCCACGATGCGGCATTGCGCGGATGCTTCGTCTTCTCCACCCTCAACAGACGGCGCAATATACACAAGATCATGCAGATATAAATTCCCCTCATCATCGCCAAACACACAGGCCAGAACACTGCGATCCCCTTTGGCCGTTCCAAATGATGGGTCCCAATAGGCATGGGCCGATACCATGCGCCTGCTGCCAATAAACATCGTGCCCAGTTCCGGCGCATAATCGGCTTGATCGCTATATAAATTCAAACGGCGCGGATCAAGGCGACCTTCGGCAATATTGGCGGGCCTTAACATCATCTGCGAAGAAAACTTATTCGGGCCTGCCCGATCTTTCATGATGGCAATATCGGCCTCACTGAAACGCTCGATCCAGCTGGACTCCCCCGCATCGTTCAAAACCGGAATTTTCAAGGCATGAAAACCATGCAGGAATGATTTTGTCTCCCCGATTTCCACGCGGGGCGCATCGGCGTAAATCGTATAATAATTATGCGGCGTGCCGATATACATCTGCGTACCGCCCGGAACCAGAATAAATGATATCTCCCCAAGCCTCTCGCGCAGCTCCGCCCGTTTTTCGGCTGTGTCACAAGTATTGGGAACCTCGACATCATCGCAAATCACCACATCGGCCCGGCTGCCCGTCAGATTGGAAGTAATCCCCCGCGCCAGCATCGAAGGATCGCGAAGCTCCATCGAGCGCCTAACCGTAAATCTGTCCGATGCCCATTGATCCGCGCGGTCCGGTTTCATTTTCCCCGTTAAGGGATGGCGCTCAATGATGCGCTTAACATTTCTTACCATCTTCCCTGCCAGCGCATCATCCGCCGCCAGCACCAGAATACGCAGCTCCGGCTTGCGGTATAACAGCCAAGCGCAAAACAATCCCGCCATTGTGCTTTTGCCGGATGAACGAAACGCCATCAGCAGCAATTCCTTGCGCCCTGTTTTCCATGCGCGCTCCATCCACAGCGCCATGCGCTTGTGAATATCAGGCGTACGCAGATTTTGCGTCTGGTTCCAAAGCAAAAGAAACATCCGAAAATCGGCCTCGCGAATATCATGCTTGAAGCTCTCACTCATCGGATGGATCCTTTATCGCATTACGTCTGTCATCATCGCGCAATTCCGTTTCGGCCTCATGTATCATTGCATCGATACGCTTTCTTTCGGCCAGATCATTCTCCCCGGCCATCACATATCCGGCCAGCTTCAGCAAAAGATCAATATGCGCCAGCGCCACCTTGCAGGCATCGTGATGCGCTTTGAATTCCTTGGCATCCATCTCTTCATTATCGTCTGCCTTTTTAGCCAAAAACTCGCTGTAGGATTTTATGGCGGCATTCATGGCCTCAGGCAGAAATATTGCCGCCGCCTTGCGCGCGGCATCATCAATCGGCTTCATTATCTCTCCGTAATCTGAATTTTAAGGATAGCGGTTCAGCACATACCATTCGGCGCCATTGGAAATGACCGTGATGGCATGATATTGCGTGGTGAGAACTTGAGCGTATTGATCAGGTCCAATGCCGCCTTGCTCTGTTACAGTGACCGAATTGCCCGATACATCGGTTTTCTTGATCGTGATCGGCCTGCCAATGGCTTCGGCGGCATCGGCCGGCGGCAGACGGGCAGTCACCGCGCCGCCATAGCTGGAAATCAGATAGGTATCAACCGCCATGTCGATATCATAAGTTCCCGAAGCCTCAGCATAACGCGTATTGCCGCCCATGCGGTTGGATGAGGTGACAAACCATTTCAAACCGTTTGATATCACCGTGACATAATCATTCGGCCCGCCCAGCAAAAATTCTACGCCGTCCGGCCCGTCACCATCATCTTCCGTAATCAGGACAGGATTGGACCCCGCATCCATTTTCTTGATGGTAATCTCTGCCGCCTCGGCATCTGTGGCATTGGGCAATTCAATTGTCATTGCGCCCAGCGTGGCATTCACCAGATGAATGGAATGCGAAAGATCAACACTATGTGTGCCCGGCGTTTCAATATATTCCGTATCATAGCGCATCAAGGTTGTTTTAAGATCGGTAACAGATGTCTTGCGAAGGCGATTTTTATCCGGATATCCAGCGTTCAGTGCGTCATAATTCCCGCCCGAATGATCCCAGATCGCCGGGCCGTTGCTGGTGGCGCTTAAATTCAGGATGACCGTCTCCTGCGAACCGGCATCAAGCTGAACATTAGGCACGCTGTTCCATGACTCCGTCAGAAGATTCACAATAATTGTTTTATTGCTCCCCGCCCCAACACGGAAACAGGCTTGTGCGCTTGTCCCATTGATATTGGCTTCGCAATCGATAAAGCTGTTATTCAAGGCACCATGCTCGATATAAAAACCATACCCTGAAGTCTCTGCGCCTTTAGAATAAACGCGCACCTTGTGAAATCTGTTGGCATTGGGCGTATCGCCATCTCCGCTCAAGATCAGATGCACGCCGTTTACCAAGGGGCGCTCGATCAGAACACCATAGAAATTATTCCAATAACAGGGATAATCAGTATCCTCATATCCATCCAGCATGACCCCGGTATTAGCATTATGAATCTGCACATTGATAACCGTATTTTGTGTACATTCGCTATCAATACCGCGCAGTAAAATCCCGCAATCCCCGCCATCAATCTTCAGATCACGGATAAGACAATTACGGCCATTTATACGGATCACGTCAAACCCGTTGCTTTGCGCCTTGATTACAGATCCATGCCCGACGCCCATCAATGATTTCTCGGATATCAACTCAATCGTGCCGGTAATAAGATATTCCCCTTGCGGAATATATACGCCATCATGCGCCGCCAGCGCATTCTGAAAGGCGATCGTATCATCTGTAATTCCGTCTCCGGCTGCGCCGAAATCCTTTACGCTGATAAGATCGCCCATCTTATTTCCGGCGCTGCGCGTCATTGCGCCTGCACCGTGGGCTGTAAAATCCGGCATGGCCATTGATCCTTCCAGAGAAACCGCAACCGGGTTGCCATCATCATCAAACCCCAGCGCCTTGCCCATGCGCGCCAGCTTTGAGGGCAATTGTGCGATGCCGGGCGGCTCATGCTCGCCGTATTTCAAGGTTATTTCAGTGGCGCGGCTTACCTGCTGTATCGAGGCCATCAGCAAATCAAGTTCGGTGTTGATTGAATTGGCTGAAAATTCGCCGCCTTCCAGATAATCAGTGAGGCGCTCCAGCGGCAATTCCCGGCGCAGCATGACAACAGCATCCTGGGCAGGCGGGATATCGAATGTAACAATCCCTCCGGATGTTGCGCCTGCGCCCGCAATATCAAACCCGCTGATCTGCTTTGCACCGGCGATATAAACGGCCAGATCTTCACTGGCAAATATTGGAAACGGATAGGTAAATTCTGTCTGATCGCCATCGGCCAGATAACGCGTAACAGGCGTTACAGCCGGCATTTTGATATGCTCGGTCATAGATATTCTCCTGATCTCATCAATAATAATAACGGCTTAATTTTTGACGCTCGGCCAATTGCGTAGCCTGCAGCAAATTCATGCTGCGGAGATTGGAATAGTTCTGATCCAGCGCACTTGTTTTCATGACATCCAGTTCTTCGCGGCGCTTGCGCTCCTGATCACTTTCATCAAACAACCCCAGCAACACAGCCTCGGATGATCCGCCCCCCGCCCCAACGCCTTGCGAACCGAAGCTGGCGCGCTGGCGGGCCACCGCGCGGCGCAAGGCATTGCGCCTTTGATCCTCCGCCTGCACCGCCTCTGTGGCAATGCGCTGCCTTTCAGAGGCATTGCCGGAAACCAATTGCTGCTCCTCAAGCCTCTGGCGATTTTGCAACTGCTCCAGCGCCAGATCCTGCTCTGCCCTGATTTGCGCGCGCTGATCTTTGATAGGGTTTGAGAAAATCTGCTCTCCCGCATTCAAAATCTGGCTGATGCCGCCGATAAAGGGCGAAGCACCGGATATGAAGGATCGCGAATTGGTCAACACGCCGGATATGGCCGGGTATAAGGTTCCCATGTTTTGAATTTCCTTTTATCTTGAAGTTTAATCGTTAACCTTGATTTCCGCCGAAACGGATAACAGCGTAAAGGGAAGCGGAATATCCTGCTCCACCCGCCAGAGAGGACGCGTCAAATCGGAAGGCCATCCCAGCGCCCGCACCTTGATGTCACCGCTGATAAGCGGGGGCGGCATATCCAGAACTTCATCACCAAAAGATACAAGCGGAATATCGTTAAGACCGCGCCCCACATCAAGCCGCAGCGCCGCCGTGTCCTGAAGGCGGAATATCCCCTGCACAAGGCGTATCTTGCGGCCGCCGCCAGCCGCACCAACATCACTGGGCGGCAAAGGTTCAATAATATGCGTAAAGGAAAGGCCGACCTCGATCGTGCTAGCCGCCTCATCCAAAATTATCTCACCATCCGTAACTATTGCGCCTTCGCGCACATTCCCATCAGCCACGATAGAAACACTGATATCTTCCAGATGATCCAGCCCCGACCAGAGAAGCTGAGGACTTTCGCTTGATCCGTTCAAGGATGAATCCAGATGATGATCATCGGAAAGGGCCTCAATAAACACAACCTCCCCGCGCGCCACCAGCATGAATGTCTCATCCCCCACAACGGCAACGGATATGACGCTGCCTTGCGTTTCATGCAAGGTCCAGGCCGCCACGGCCTCGGCACGGAATACGGTCAGTGCCGAAAATTTTCCATCCCCCCGCACCAGATACAACAACCGCCGCTTCTGATCGTAATCCATATCTATCGGGTCATAAATCATATGCCGGGAGAGCAGCGCCAGATCTGTGGATTTATACGCCTGCTCTAGATCGGTATAAAGAAACTCCTGAATTTCCTGGCCATTGCGCGCTGCAAATAATGTCGCACCATCCACATTGATCGGCGGGATATGCCGCCCGATCAGCGATCCGATGCGCGTCTGGCGCCTGATCTGCACCGATGCAGGCGTGAGCGGATCACCGGTCACCATCCATTCCGCGCCGGATGTAAAAACCTGCAAATGCCGGCCGGAAAAAATGCCGCGAATGGCATTGACCTGATCGGACAAGATGGAAAACTCAATCGCCTCATCATCCAGCCCTTCGCCCAGATCAAAATTGAACAGGTCTCCTGATTTTGAAAACCATAGACGGTTCGGTAAATCACGGCTGCCGCCAATAACCAGCCTGTCCTGATGGAATGCGGCCGTAACAGGATAACCGCGCGCGGGCGAAAATGCCTGCTCCTGCCAGTCAATGGTTGCGCTGGTCCCGCTTAATGTCTCGATCACGCTTGCCGTGACAACAGTGGCGGAATCAAAATCCGTAATTTCCACCTCCTTGCCGCCCACACGCAAACGCGTGCCTTCATGGCCTACTTCAAATACCCCGGCAGAGGCCGTCAAGGTAATCGTGCCGCTGGTTGCGCTGGCGCTCAAGGTCACGGCACTGCCCGCGAATTTAAAATAAGGCTGGCCGCTGATATTGTTATCAATAAAAAAAGTCCACTCGCTTAAACTCCAGCTGGCATCGGGATTACGGGTGAGCTTTTGCGGCGGCACATCCGGATGCGTCAGCAACAACGTATCGGCGCTCTGCGTCCAGGCGAGCTGATTGATCTGATCGGCTGTCCACGGGGCGTCAATCGTTTCATCCAGGGCGCCTCCGGCATAGACATCAATCTTGCCATCGGTGATAACCAGCAAATAAGTCTGGGCCGTGTTAAATTCAAATGCGATCAATTTTCCTGCGCCGCGCGCGGTATCAATGTAATTCAATCCCGGCCTACGGCTGACGCCGCCCGTGGGACTAATGAATACATTACGGAGCGTCAGCGCCCCGTTATCATAGGCCCTTAAGTCGCCGCGCCCCAGAAGATCGCGCGACACCTCGCCAGCCGTAAAATTGGTTTTTATTTCGCGTATGCGGGTCATTAGATTGTGATCCTTTAATAATGAGAAATTGGGGAACTTTGGACGCCTGAAATCCGTTGGCCATGGGATTAGAGAATTAAAGGAGAAAACCCATGACCAAGACATTTCTGACAATTGCGGCCTGTGCCGCCTTGAGTCTTTCCCTGACTGCTTGCGGTACATCCAAATCCGACCGCGCCTTAAGCGGCGGCGGTATTGGCGCAGGCGTGGGCGCAGCCGGCGCAGCCCTGACAGGCGGCAGTCCATGGACAGGCGCGATTATCGGCGGCGCAGCCGGTGCGGCCACAGGTGCATTAACCGACCCGGATGACATCAATCTTGATGATTAACGTCACCCAAGGCGCATAAAATCAGCCACGCGCGTCGATCAGATTAAACTGGTCGATGCGCCCTGGCGTATCTTGCTGTGCATCAATAAGCCGCGCCCGCCTAAATTCTTCTTCCGCTAGACGGTAATAGGCTTCGGCGCGTGATGTATTCTCTGTGACTGGAATCGTAAATTCAGCCGCCAGTCGCGCTATCAGCGCCTGATCGAAATAGGGCGGAAATTCTTCTTCCTCCGGCCTGAAAATATAGGTCAGCACAACGGCATTGCTATTGGCGTGCAGTTGTCCGCGCATTATGCGGTAAGATAGCCCCCTGCCCCGGCCACCCACGCCAGCCGAAAGCCCGCGCAGAAAATCCGCCGGCAACTGAAACGCATAGGCGTAATCGGCCAGCGGTGATTCTTCCAGAAGGTTCAGCGCAACCTGCCCACTGGCAAAACCCCACGGGTATGATGAGAGCATTGAATCCCGCACCGGACCGAATAACGCATTGGCGATTTCCGCCTCCGCCGAGCCATCCGAAAATGACGTGATCGGCGCAGCACCAATTTTTACGAGCGCCCGCGCGCAAAGCGCAATATCGCTTAAAGCCATGATTTTTCTCCTGATTTTTAGAAAACTATTGACGCACAAGTTTTGTTTATGTAAATTATTGCCATGGATACGCTCTCAGAAACCGATGAACTGATCATCAATTCGCTCTGCGTCTATCTTTGGGAACATGACTACGGTCATATCAAGGATATGAATGGCACTGCCGTAATTTATAATGAGTATGGCTACTTCGAACTTGATCGTGTTCTTAAAAACGGTTTTGAATCACAATTTCATACGCAGGAAGATTTTTCGCTTTCTTCCGAAATCAAGACTGAAATCCGCAGCCGTTACAATCAAATGGTCGCCGAAGAGGAATTGCACAAACTGCCGGCCATCACGCATATCATCGATTCCCCTTACATGAATTAAAAGAAAGAACCAGGGCGAGCACGCCTTTTAAAAGGCGAGAGGAAGAAGCGGCTTCAAGCCCTGGTCCTTTCCTGCAAAAGGCGGCACAACGGAATTTCTCGACTTGCACGCGCAAGGAGAAAATGAAAAATATCCGGGCCGCCAAACATCGAACTGCCTTTATGAATAGACAGTCACGGCCACCACACCACCACTATTGCCCGATACGACATAGAATTTTGTCGAAGGCGTGCCATCAGTGTCGAGATTGACGATAATCAGATCATTCACACGCAGCATATCGCTTGCCTTGTTGAAATATCCTGTGCCTGTTACGGCACTGTCGATTGTCGTGTAGTGCCACAGCGTAAAGTTATTGGCATAGGCCAGAACGCTTAAATCTTGGGAGTTATAAGCCATGTTTCATTTCCTTATTTTTTTTGATTGTCTTGTGAATTAGGCATCCGGCGTTTCATCGCACTGGATAACGATAACGCCCGATTCATCGATCAGGCCTGCGCCCTGGCTCATCATGTTATTGACGAAATGCGCGGCGCGATCACCATGCCAGGTGATATCGGTCTGCACATCGCTGGCGGCGGCATGCCCCACGGCTGTCTTGTGATACCAGAAGCAAGAGCGAATATCGCTGGCGACCGGCAGGCCGGAATGCGGAATCCAGATCGTGCCCAGCCACATCTTGGCCTGAGTTGGCGTGGCAAATGGCAGGTTGTCTGCGCCGACATAATCTGCCGTCACGAATTCCTCCAGTTTCAGCAGGTCGCTCCATTGCTTCCAGCCGACAATGCAAAAACGGTTGCCATCATCCGGAACATCCTTTGCGCCGAATGTCTCAAAAGCGCTCAGGATTTTATCCATCGTAAGGCTCTCGTTATTATCAAGGACAATCGTCTCATCAGCCGTGGCGAGCGCGTTGATAATCAGTTCATCCGTTTTGCGCCCCAGCGCGTGCGCGCCGGCATTGGCAATAACCTGACGCTCGTCGATATTGATTTTCAGCTCATCCAGGCGGTCCACCCAATCGCCGGCATAATAATCGCTCAAGGCGACCTCAATGGCGGAATGGGCCAGATTCATAACCGGAACCATGCCATGCGTGGATTTTGTCGATGCGGTGCCCTTGCCGACCTTTTGAAATACGGCCGTCGAACCATTTACATTGGGAATGGTCCGCACCGTGTTACGCAGTTTTGAACCTTGCCTTTGAAACGCCTCATGAACTTCGCGTTCGAATTGTTTGACAAAGGCATTATCTATTGTCGTTGACATGCTATTGATCCTTTTTGATGTATGATTTTTTTGTAAGAGTGCTAAACCCGGAAGAACCACTGGTTTTCGCCTAAAAGTAAGGCGGCCGCGCATAATCCGGCTGCGGCCTTCGGGCGGCAGGGATTTGCAAGAGATACAAATCCTGTTTTCGCCAAAGACCGGGAAAATGAAAACGCAATTCTGGCGTTGATGATGCTAATTTAGGATTAAATTCCTATATTGTCAAGAATATTCTGGATCTTTTTTTCTCTTTTTTGGGGCGTGCACACCGCAATTACCTTTTTCCTGAAGATATCTTGGGGGCGGGAATTGGAATTTTTTTGAAAAGCCCTATATAATTAAAACAAAAAAATAATAACGAGGTACCTATTCATGTTTGGCAACTTTCTTTCATCACGCAGCAACTCTGGCCGTGACGGTCATTCAGAATCGCGCCGAAAGCACGAACGCCGCGCCAGCGATCAATGTGTCAGCATGATTGCCGGCCGGGTTTACCCGATCATAGACTGGAGCCTTGGCGGCATTCTGATTGCCGCAGATGACCGGCTCTTTGGCCTTAAAGAAGAAATGGATGTAACGCTGAAATTTCATATGCGTAACAATATTCTGGAAGTGCCGCACAAGGCCCGCGTTATCCGCAAAAACAACAACCGCATTGCCTTTGAATTCGAGCCGTTGAGCCGGCAAATCCGCGACCGCTTCCAGACCATACTGGATGATGCGGTGGTGCGGGAATTTGCCGACTCCCAGCTTGTTTAGATTCTCCTGATCTTAACGTCCGCCGTAAATTCTCTGAAACCCTTCGGTCACCTTGGCCACTACAGACGGATCCTTATCGCGCCAGTATTTCGGATCACGCATCAGACTACGCAGTTCATTCACATCCGCGCCGGCCATACCAGACGTTTCCTTGGCTGCTGCAGAAAATGATGGCTCATCGCCCTTCATCATCCCGTAAAGTGCCAAAACCCCTTCATAGGACGAGGCCATATTATTCAGCACATCCTTGGGCAGGGATTTCTGCCCGAATGCCAATAACTGACGGGAAATTTCCTGCCAGCGCTCCGGCCCGCCGAAATGCTGGATCAATTTTTCCACCTCGCGGTCAGCCTGAAAATCACCGGCCAGATCAACAATCATGGGAATAAGTTTCTCGGCGGCAAGATTATAAACTTCCTGCACCTGATCGGCCGTCATGCCTTTGGCATGCAGACGCGCATTAATTTCCGTATCCGGCTGAAAAAGCCCATGCGAGCAATCAATGCAGTAATCATCCGGGCTTTTAGGTGCGCCGGGCTGGGATGACATGCGGCGCTCCAGCTCCCCATAGGATTTCACAAGTGCCGCCAGGTTAAGCGCGCCCGATTTGGCATCTTTGAATTTTTCAGGAATAGCGCTTTCATCAAGGCCTTCCGTTAATAGATTATCAAACATAATATCTGTCTCCTTATTACATGGTTGTTATGGTGTTAAAAATCGGCAAGATCAGGCGCTGCGCCCGCGGTCAATCAGGCGCAGGATCGTTGCCATCAGCGCCCGCTGCCCTTCCATATGACGTATCTCGGATTCCGCACTGGATGGCGAGGCCGCGCGCTGAAAGGTCATCATTTGCAAATATGCCAAAACCTTGCGGCCATCTTCTGATGTAAAGAACCGCGCGAATAAACGCTCGATCTCGCGCTGCTCAGTTTTGGCAGGATCATAGCCCGAAAACACAAGCTCGCGCCCGATACTCTCGGCTGGCAAGGGTAATGGCCCATGAAAAAGATTATTGATGAATTCGATCATTGCTTATCTCCTGGGATGAAATGGTTGAGGCAGCGGGAAGCTCGTTACGGATCAGGTCACTGGGTACGCCCAGCGCCTCACCGAGAAAACGTGCTGCACGCGGCAGGTCGATGGCTTCTTGCGCGGCCGGGCCCATAGCCAGAACGGAATTGATCCAGCCCAGCGTATTTTGAACATTGCGCTGACCTTGCGCCCGTGCCAGCGGCGCGCGATAATCAACGGCAACCAGACGCCCATCCAGCGCAATATCCGGAACCTCGCCCCGGCGCCTTAAAATAGAAAACGCTCGCTTGATCATCGGCGTCAAAAGTTCTGATTGCAGACGGCCATAAGTTGCCCCCAGCAGCATCGACATCTCTGCCGAACGCTCCAGCACTTCTGTGGCAGTCATACGCGGCCCGGCCACCGGGGCCAGCCTATCCGTCAGCAATGCATGGCGTATACGCGAGCGCAAAGAATCCAGCATCAGTTCCGAGACATCAAAACGCCCCGGCATCTCCAGCGCCTGCAATCCTTTCGAACCTGTGGCCTTGGGAATAATACTACCCGGAACCAGTTCAATATTGGCCGGATTCAAAACGCCATCATCATCAGCCTGCCAGATCCCCGTTACGGCGATCGAGGCATTTTTCAAGATCAACTCCACCACCTTGTTGGCCGTCTTGATATCAGGCAGCGCCTTCATGACAGGAGAGCGCCCGTAAATCTCGCCCGGCGATTTCAGCCAGCGAAAATTGATCAACGGCGATTGCGTAATCTCCGTATCCTGCAGCAAAGCGGGGCCACCCGTAATATCAGGCATCAGCGCGACATAGCGATACAGGCCATTTTCCGGCAAGATAGATTCCAGAACCTTGAAGCGCATTTGTGAATCGCGTGCCGCTTTCTTTTCAACATCTGGCGGAATGATCGCCAGCGGATAGCGCGCCGTGATCTGATCACGGCTCAATTCCAGCGTACGATAGGCTCCGTCCAGATATCCGCCATCCCCTTCTTCCAGCACAATATGCGGCAGGGGAACGGCCGAGAATTTAAAAGCCGAAAATTCGCCCGGCGCATTTTCCTCAAAGCATAAACTGGCTGTGCCGCCGACAATGAGATCGAGGTAACATTGATGAATTTCAACCGCGAAATTGGACCGGTCAAAATGATCCTGCACCGTCCGGCCAGCTTTTTCCAGCACTGGAGCCAGCGCCTCGGCCTCTGCCGCCGAAAGATCGGGGCCGGGTTTCAGGCCAAACCATTGTGACCAGCTGGGCGTTAAATTTCCCAGCAAACTGGCCGCGAGCTGGTCCGCAGAATCCATCGCCGTGGCATCAAAAATTTTCTCCATGCGATTATCGCCCGCCATGGAAAATCCATTAAATCCGCCGCGCTGGGGCAGGACGTAATCATAGCAATCCCCCCACAGGCGCTCCCATTGGCCGCGACGGGCGCGGGCCTGATCATAACGCCTTGTGATATCATCCAGCCTGGCATTTTTTTGCTCTGTATTCATCATCTACTCCCCCAGCAAAGTTTTACGCTGAGGCGTTTGCGCGGCCAGCGACAACAACCCGCGAAAGCTTGTCGTTACGGTTCCGAATATACCGCGGTTGCGCGAAAGCAGATTGGATGTGCGTACATCCGATGCCGTTGGCTCAGCTGTGCCGCCGCCGCCCGTATCGCCTGTACCGCCGCCTGTATTCGTGGTGGGCGTTGCCGTGGATGGCGCCGGCGTATAAACGGTTTGCGGCACGTATATGACTTGCGGCTGGGCTGCGCTCGGCACTTTAGGCCGGGATGCTATACTTCCCATGATAAATCTCCTTTTGATTAAAAATGTCTTTGGAATTATCGCGCTCCAGCCGCTTGTAAAGCTGCCAGGGCGTGAGGATAAAGATAGAATGAAGGCCTAAAACGCGTTTGACCGCCTCGACACAGGTAAAAAGCATCGGCGGGGCCGGGCGTTTATGAGCGTAATTGATGGATGCCGGAACGACCTTATGTCCGCGCCCCTCCAGCCAGCCGGGCAAATCAAAATCAGGCGGCAAATGATGAACCGATATTTCGCTGTGGCCTGAAAGCGGATCAAAACTGACCCATGAATGCCCGTCATTCAAAATGACAAAACAATGCCGGAAACCGGATTTTAGAATCCGCAGCCACGGCAAGTCCGTCTCATGCGAAAATACGATCCAGGCCTTGGGGGTGATTTTTTGTGTATGCATGATCTCCTCCTTGTTTATTCTGCAGCCAACGGCTCATACAAAAGTGCATCTTGCGCCCAGCCCGCATGGCCATTACGGCGGGGCTGTTGTACGATTCCTTTTTCAACAAGCACATCTTGAATCCGGTCCAGCGCCTCTTCCCACAGGCGCGCCGCACGCATTTCCTTGACCCGCGTGGGATCAGGCGAATAACGCCGGCGGCCGTAATGGCGCAGAACCAGCAAATGATCCATCAACAAACGCCGCTGGCGGTATAAACGATCCACCGTTTTTAAAATGTCGATCGGCTCGCAAGGGCGCGGATAAAGGCTAAGACCCGCCGTCACGCGCGCGCCTTCGTTCTTGGCCTGCTGTGCGTCCATAAACCAGAACCAGGCCTCTGCCGCGCTCATAAAAGGAATTGTCGCCCTTTCGCGAATAATGCCGGGGTAGAAATATCGGTCCTGTGATGCCATATGTTCCTCACTTTTTCTTTTTTGTTCACTTTATGTTCTCTTTTGTGCTATAAATTTCTAAAGGCGTCAAGGAAAAAATAGGATTTTTATCCTATTTACTTGTCATGCATACGCTGGGATTATGTTCCTAGAACACGCAAATAAGGAAAGACCGCCATGTTTTCACACGATGATGTCTGGAGAGGCATAGACAGGCTGGCATCGGCATTTGGCTACTCGCCTTCCGGGCTGGCAAAACAGGCCGGGCTTGATCCGACCTCCTTTAACAAAAGCAAACGCATCAGCCCCGATGGCAAGCCGCGCTGGCCCTCCACCGAAAGTCTGGCCAAAATTCTTTCTGTCACCGGATCCACCATGAGCGATTTTATAAGCCTGATCGGCCATGATGAGGATAACGCAGGCACATCAAAACCCGCCAGAATTCCACTTATTGGCTTCGCGCAGGCTGGCTCCAACGGTTATTTCGATGAAGATGGATACCCCGTAGGAAGTGGCTGGGGCAGTGTTGATTTCCCCGGCAAGATTGCCAAGCAGGAAAAGCGCACCTATGCCCTTGAGGTGAGCGGCGATTCCATGGAACCACTCTACCGTGAGGGCGATCTGATCATCATCTCCCCCGATCTGAGTATCCGGCGCAATGACCGCGTGGTCGTAAAAACAATCAAGGGCGAGGTCATGGCCAAGGAACTCAGCCGCCAGAGCGCCGGAAAAATTACACTCAAATCCCTCAATCCCGGCTTTGAGGACCGCATCTTGCGGCAGGATGAAATCCAATGGATGGCAAAAATTGTCTGGGTCAGCCAGTAACGCCGCAAGCCCTATATACAAAAAGGCCCGAACATGCTTTAAAAGCATGAGATTTGAAGGAGTAAAATGTCATGGACCCGCAGCGCAAAAATGAAATCGGCGAGATAGCCGCCAAAATTCTTCTCGATACAAAATCCGTCCTGTTTAACGCGCGCGAGCCTTTTGTCCTGACATCGGGCCGCACCAGCCCGGTCTATATTGATTGTCGCCGCCTTATCTCCTTCGTCGAAGAACGCATGGACCTGATGGACATGGCGGCTGAAATTCTGCTGGGTGAGATTTCTGAAGACATTGATTTCGTGGCCGGCGGCGAGACTGCCGGTATCCCTTACGCGGCCTTCATTGCCGAACGCCTGCATAAGCCGATGCTTTATATCCGCAAAAAACCTAAAGGCTTTGGCCGCATGGCCCAGATCGAGGGCGTATTCCACGAAGACATCAAAAACCCCAAAGTCATTCTGGTGGAGGATTTGCAGACCGATGGCGGCAGCAAGAAAGTTTTCGTCAATGCCCTGCGCGAAGCCGGCGCGGAAGTTAAACACGCCTTCGTGGTCTTTCATTACGGCATTTTTGAGCAAAGCAAAATCAACATGAGCGATATGGGTATCACGCTGCACGAGCTGACCAACTGGTGGCATGTCCTGAGCGTGGCCAAGAAGCAAAACTACTTCGATGCGGAAACGCTCTCCTCCGTTGAATCTTTCCTGAAAGACCCACTCGCCTGGCAAGACGCGCATCCAGCGCCGGCGCAAAGCAAGGCTGTATAGGAATAACCGGGATGGCTGGCTTCAAGAAAATCGCCTTTCATGCCTCCCACAAGCCTCGCGCGCAAAAGGCGCTGGAGGAACTGACCAGCGAATACGGTCAGTGCAATCCCAAGGATGCTGATGTGATTGTCGTTCTGGGCGGCGATGGCAGCATGCTGCGCGCCCTACACCAGTTTGCGACACTCAAAAAACCGATATTCGGTATGAATTTGGGCACGCTGGGCTTTTTGCTGAATGATTACAGCCCCAAGGATCTCAAGGCCCGGCTCAAGGCCGCCAATGGTTATAAGATCCACCCCTTACGCATGGAAGCCAAAGACAAAAACGGCAAGATGCACAGCGAAGTCGCCTTTAACGAAGTCTCCCTGATCCGCGAAACGCATAATTCGGCCAAGATCAAAATATCCGTCGATGGTCAGGTCGCATTAGAACAGATTGTCTGCGACGGCATTTTACTCTCCACCGCCGTGGGCAGCACCGCCTATAATTCCTCCGCTGGCGGGCCGATCATTCCACTGGATGCCAATGTTCTACCCCTCACGCCCATATCGGTATTTCGCCCGCGCCGCTGGCCGGGCGCTTTGCTCAGCCGTAAATCCGAAGTGGTGTTTGAAGTCCTGCGTCCCGGCGAACGCCCTGTTTCCGCAACGGCTGATGCCAAGGAAATCCGGGATGTGGTCAGCGTCACAGTCCGTGAGTCCCGCACCATTACCTGCACATTGATGTTTGACCCGGATAACAGCCTTGGCGAGCGCATTTTCGCTGAGCAATTCGCGCCCTGAAGCAATTTTATGTAGCGCTTTCGCACTAGCGGGGTGCGATTCCAAGGACATCAAAGAAATTTGCAAGATTGAAGATCGAGCCGCTCACGCCAGTGTCTCTGATCCGACAAAACTGGAGCTTGGGACAGTGGAGAGAAGAATGTTCTACGCTGGACGCACTATCATCCCTATAGACCATTTTGAGCCAGTCTTTTCAGCATCCAATTTAACGGAAAAACAAATTCAGGACGGAGCGCAAAAATACTGTGCGACTGGCAAGATACCAGACCTGACACAACTAACACCGGATTAAACGTCCTTAAATCTTCCGCGGCTTACCGCCGGATGGCTTGGGCAGGCCACGTAATTTGCGCTTCTCGGCCAGCTCGTTTTCAATCATCTCAAGCTTCTCGGCGAGCTGCTCATTGATGCTGCCGCCTTGCACGATACCGCCCGCCGGAACAAGGCCCAGCTTCTCGGCGATATACTGATACCCCTCGACAAGATCACCCAGGTCAAAGCGGAAACGGTCCTTGTCCAGTTTCTCGCCGGTCTTGGCGTCCCAAAGGCGGCAATTATCCGGCGATAATTCATCGGCCAGCACGATATAAATCTCGCCGTACTCACCGTAAATACGGCCAAACTCAATTTTGAAATCAACGAGCTTCAGACCAATGCCTGTAAAAAGCCCGGTCATGTAATCATTGATCCGCCATGCCATGGCAATCATTTCATCCAGCTCATACGGATCAGCCCAGCCGAAGGACAGGATATGCTCCTCCCCGACCAGCGGATCGCCAAGGGCGTCATTTTTGTAATAAAACTCGATCAAAGGACGGCCCAGAAACTCACCTTCCTTGACGCCAAGGCGCTTGCAGAGCGATCCGGCCGCGATATTACGCACCACAACCTCGATCGGGATGATATCAACCTTACGCACCAGCTGCTCACGCATATTAATGGAACGGATGAAATGCGTGGGAATGCCAATCGATTCAATCTTGGTCATCAAATGGGCGGAAATGCGGTTGTTCAATACGCCCTTGCCAGCGATCACGGCCTTTTTCTCGGCATTAAAGGCGGTGGCATCATCCTTGAAATATTGAATGACCGTATTGGCATCCGGGCCTTCATATAAAATCTTCGCCTTGCCTTCATAGATCAGTTTACGCCGGG
Source organism: Alphaproteobacteria bacterium (assembly GCA_035911135.1). Taxonomy (GTDB): domain Bacteria; phylum Pseudomonadota; class Alphaproteobacteria; order Micavibrionales; family Micavibrionaceae; genus JAMHWD01. Next base: position 282,853 of record JAMHWD010000018.1, read on the forward strand.
CCATTCGCTCTCATTCCTTTGGATTATCAAAAATTAAAAAAGCCGGTATTCCAAGCCTTTGGCCCAGAATACCGACTTCTAATGGGTTTGACCACCTGAAATCAAGAAATTTCAGATTGCCTGCACTTATTCGTAAACAGCAGCAACCGCATCACGCGCGCCCAGCATCCGTACGGGTCTGGCAGCAGTGCGCTTGGCTTGCGGATTGGCTTGTGCGGAAAAATTGGTTTCCAGCGACTCATAACCTATCGCGGCCAGTTCAGAGAGATCGACACCGGCGCTGTAAGCGACCGGATGGCCGTCATGGTAAATTAAAGTTTGATCAAAGCTACCTTTGAGCATTGTATATCGTCCTTTTGACTTTTATCTGTCGCGCGAGACAACCCCGCACTTCATGGCGCAAGGCAATACACCCGTTCGGATTCCGCTGTAAAGAAAAAACCGCAGATTTCTGCGCCTCAAAACCGCATCGCAGCTATGAATTTTTAGCGGGTATTGTTTAATATTTTTACCTTTGTACAAAACAGCCCCAAATTAAGCGCAATTTTTCAAGCTCTGGAATTGCAGTAAAACAGCCTATATATATAATCATGAATCAATTTTGAGATATTCACGAGCCAAGAGGGGTAAGAACAATGACCAGCTTCGATGACAGAAAAGACGCCTTTGAAAACCGCTATGCCCATCAGGAAAAGCTGAGCTTTGAGGTTGAGGCCAGATGTTCCAAGCTTTTTGGGCTGTGGGCTGCAGAAAAACTGGGCCTTTCCGGCTCCGAGGCCACCTGCTACGCTGGCGAGGTTGTCGCCGCCAATCTGGATGAGGCCGGTTTTGAGGATATCTTGCGTAAGGTTAACGCCGATTTTTCCAGCAAGGGCGTTACAATTGAGGACAAAATCATCCGCATAGAGCTGCAAAAAGCCCTGAACGAAGCTAAAAATCAACTGGGCAGCGACTAGAACGCAATCTCCGCGCGCGCCCTGAAAAACATATAAAAAAGGAAAACCATATAAAAAAGCCCCGGATATAGCGCCCGGGGCTTTTTTATACTGGTAGAATTGTCCTGTTCAACAACGCTTTGTTTTTTTCTGATTAGCCCTCATTCGCCTTCAGAAAATTCTTATTTTTGCTGTATTGTGTAATTTGACGCTAAATAAAGTTGTGAATTAAATCAAGGGAAAAATGATGTTATTTTATTGAAAATCTGGAATTTTTTATTCTTTTCTCGGATATTTTAGTAATATTATTACCAAAACACACGGAAACCGGCATCTTCCAGACCCTTCCCATTATATGCTTGATATTTTAATCGCATATGCCTAATTCATTACAAAACAAAGGTTATGCACATATCATGGCAATGGACGCCCAAAGCATCGAAGATCATATCCGCGAAGCCCTTCCCGATGCGATTATCCGTATTGAAGATTTACGCGGCGATGGCAATCATTACGCCGCCTATGTGGAATCCAGCGCTTTTATCGGCAAAAGCCGCATCCAGCAGCACCAGATTGTCTATGCCGCGCTGAAAGGCAAAATGGGGAACGAGCTTCACGCGCTGGCGCTGCAGACGACTGCCCCTCAACAATAAAAACAAACCATCAGGAGATAAAACTCATGCAACCTGCCATTTTTGATGACATCCGCAAAGAAATCGAAGCCAATGATATTGTCTTGTTTATGAAGGGCGACGCACAAATGCCCCAATGCGGATTTTCTGCTGTCGTGGCGCAGGTCCTCAAAAACCTTGGCTTGAACTTCCGCGACATCAATGTTCTGGAGGACAGCGAGCTGCGCGAGGGCATCAAACAATTCACCAGCTGGCCAACAATCCCCCAGCTTTATATCAAGGGTGAATTTGTCGGCGGCTGCGATATCGTCAAGGAAATGTACCAGTCCGGCGAGCTACAGGATCTTCTGCGCGACAAGGGTATTTCCTTTCAGGACGCGGCCTGAAAAACGCTAGACGCGGTTCACCTTTGAATCCTTATAAACACTGCATGACATGATCAGGCCAAAACCCGCCATGCAGGATAACATCGCCGTGCCTCCATGCGAGATCAACGGCAATGGGATCCCCACCACCGGGATAAGCCCCATTACCATGGCCGTATTAAAGATCACATACAGCGAGAAATTCACCGTCAGCCCCATCGCCAGCAAGCGCCCGTAATTGTGACGGCAGCGCGCCGCAATATAGATGCCATAGGCAAAAACCAGCCCCATAAGGGAGAATAAAAAGATACCGCCGATCAGGCCCCATTCCTCAGCCCAGAGCGTGAAGATAAAATCCGTCTGCTTTTCAGGCAGGTAATCAAGATAACTCTGCGAACCTTGCATGAAACCTTTACCTTCTATGCCGCCAGACCCCAGCGCAATTTTGGATTGGGTGATGTGATACCCTGCCCCCAGCGGGTCGCGCTCAGGGTCTAAAAATGTCATGACGCGGTTCTTCTGATAATCATGCAAAAAATGCCATCCCACAGGAATGGCCGCCGCCACACCGGCAATCGCCAGCAAAAACATCCAGATAGGCGCACCGGCGATAAAAAACATGGCCCCGCCCGCCCCCAGAATCATCAGCGATGTTCCCAAATCCGGCTGCACCATCACAAGCCCCACAGGCGTTACAACCAGTAACAGCGCCGGCAGCAAAAACAAAATACGGCGCATATCATGCAGCGTGGCATTGTGGAAATATCGCGCCAGCGCCATCACCACGGCAATCTTCATCATCTCCGAAGGCTGAAGCTTTATAAAACCCAGATTGATCCAGCGCTGCGCCCCCATGCCGACATGTCCCATCACCTCAACAATCACCAGCAAAACAAAAGTGCCAAAATACGCCAACCACGAAATCTTGAACCAGAAACGCACATCAATCAGCGCAATCACCAGCATCACGCAAAAGGCAAAACCAAAACGGAACATATGCGGCAATGCCCATTTATTGATATCGCCGCCGCCCGCAGAATAAAGACATGTTGCCCCCACCAGCGCCACACAGGTCAAAAGAAACATCAGCCCCCAATTAAGCTGTGATATCTTTGATAAGAATTTGTTTTTTTCGAGTAGAATTCCGCTCATATCATTTCACTATTGCATTTTCTTATTGCCATCCATGCCTGCGGATTTTTCAGGCTCCAGCGGGGCGGGAGTTTTTCCGGACGGGTTACGTTTTTGCACTGATTCCATCAGGAACTTAGCCAATGGAGCGGCCGCGCCGGAGCCGCTAACGCCATGTTCCACCACCACCGCACAGGCATATATCGGATCATGAACCGGCGCGTAACCAACAAAAAGTGCATGGTGCCTGTGCTTCCAGGGCAAGTCCTCATTCTTTACGCCTGCTGCGCGCTGCTGCGCGGTAATACGGCGCACTTGCGCGGTTCCGGTCTTGCCGCCCATGGCCATCAACGGGTCCTTGATCTGCGATCCGCGCGCTGTGCCGCGATCGCCATTCACCACGCGCCGCATCCCCTCCAGTACCAGATCCAGATGCTCTTTTTGAAAATTCATGGACGGCCAAACCGCCGTTTTATGGGCATGATCCATCATGATCCATGGCTTGACGGCTATTCCGCCATTGACAAGGCGTGATGTCATGACAGCCAGCTGCAACGGCGTGGTCAGGATATATCCCTGACCGATACTGGCCACCACCGTCTCGCCCGGATGCCAGGATTCATTCATATAGGATTTTTTCCATTGCGTGCTGGGGATCAGGCCGGGCCGTTCCTCCGGCAGGTCAAACCCCAGCTTATCGCCCAATCCCATCCGATTGGACATGGCCGCAATTTTATCAACCCCCATCTCGGTTGAGACTTTGTAAAAGAATACATCGCAGGACTGCTCCAGCGCATCGACAACATTAACCGATCCATGACCGCCCTTTTTCCAGCAGTGAAATCTTGTCTTGCCCATTTCATAATGGCCGGGACAAAATACGCGCCGGCCCGGCGTGATCACGCCAGCCTCCAGCCCCGCCAGCGCCGTTACCATCTTGAAAGTCGAACCCGGCGGATATTGCCCGGCCACCGCCTTATTCGTCAGCGGATTGCCGGGATCGGAAAGCAAAGCCTCCCAGCGATCAGCCGGAATACCGCCGGCAAAAACATTCGGATCAAAACTGGGACTGGACGCCAGCGCATAAATGGCCCCGCTTTTGACATCCATGACCACGGCCGAAGCACTGCGCTCCTGATCAAGACGCTCCTGCGTGATGCGCTGCAACTCGGCATCAATGCTCAAGATAATTCGCTGCCCCGGCTCGCTTGGTACACGGTCAAGTTCCCGCACTTCGCGTCCAACGACATTAACCTCCATCTGTGCATTGCCCGCCTTTCCGCGCAAGGCAAGATCATATTGCTTTTCAATGGCGTTCTTGCCAATTTTGAAACCCGGCATGCCCAGGCTTTTATCCGCCGCAAGCTCTGTTTCGCTCACCGCGCCGACATAACCGATCAGATGCGCGGTCGTATGGCCGAACGGATAGGTCCTTTTCTCGCCCACTTCAATTTCAACACCGGAGAGATCCGGCATATTAACCTCGATTGTGGCGACATTCTCCCAGCTTAAATTATCGCGCACCTCCACCGGCATGAATTTTGAGGATCGCTTGGCTTCCTTGATCACCTTTTTCAAGGTCTTCTCATCAAGATCGACTACGCCCTGAAGCTGGCGCAATGATTTTTCAATATCCTTGGTCTGCTCAGGAATAAGAACCACGCGGTAATTGCGATTATTCAGCGCCAGCGGCACGCCGAAACGGTCAACAATCTCGCCGCGGGACGGTGCAAGAACCTTGATATTCACCCGGTTTTGTTCCGCCAGCGTCTTGTATTTTGCGCCTTCTGCAATCTGCAGCCAGGCCAGTCTGCCGCTCAGAACAGTCAGCAGCATCCCCTGAATACCGCCAATCACAAAAGCGCGGCGCGTAAAAACATCCCTGTTGTCATTATCCTTTCTCATGTCCGGCCCCTCATCTGATCTTGGCCGAATTGCGGAAGGAACTGCGGATGATGTCCTGCGAGCGTACTGGCAGAATTTTGTGGCAGAGATTCATCATCAAGGCCACCAGCGGAAAAAAGAGAAGGTTCAAAATCACGGCGCCGCCAATCATGTCATAGGGCAGATACATGCCAGAAACCGCACTGAATATCAGCCATTGTCCGGCATAATACCCGCACATGACCAGCGCAAAACCCATATAGACAGTCATAAAAGACTGGCGCAAAAAAATGCGGCGCTGATCGCCCAGAATAAACAGCACCACCGTAAAGAAAAAAGCATTCAGCCCCAACGGAAAGCCGCTCATGACATCCAGTGCAATCCCGCCCGCAAAGGCCAGCCATACCGGTATGATTGTGGGTCTGTAAATTGTCCAGTAAAACAAACCCATCAATGTAAAAGATGGCCGCACATCAGCAAAAATCGGAATATTAAACGACACCGTATCCGCCATCATGCAAGCCGCCAGCGCGCCGTAGAGAACTACATAGCGCATCAATCCATCCGCCCGCGATGTCATTGCATACAGATCAAAAGTCATAACGAGGCGTATCCTAGCCTACCGGCGCACCGGAAATAAAGAAGATTGCATATATATTGATAGAATTCCTAAGCCCGGCAATCCGCACTTACTGCGCCGGAATCAACTGGCGCTCATCAGGCAACATGACACGGACATATTGCATATGGCTGAAATCAGCATAGAGATTGACGCTCATGTTGCCAGCCTCATCCAATGCCGTCACACCCACGGGAAGGCCTGATGGAAAAATGCCGCCATGCCCGGATGTAATAATACGCGCCCCATCGGCGATTTTCGTATCATCCGGCAGATAACGCAAAACAGGCTTATTGGTGTTATCGCCGGAGAGAACAGCTTGCTGATTGCTGCCCTCGACAATGACAGGCACGCGTGAGTTGATATCCGTCAGCAACAATATGCGCGCCGATTGATCCGCGCTTTCAATGACACGGCCGATAAGACCGCTCGACGACAAGGCCACATGCCCTTTAAGGATGCCATCTTCTGCGCCGGCCTTGATCAAAACGCTTTTAACGAATGAATTACCGGCATCGGAAATCACGCGCGCGGTAAGATATTTAAAGCCGGGCTCCTGCTTGAGATTCAAAAGATCCTTGAGCGACTTATTCTCCGCTTCCAACAGCAATGCCGTCTGGTACCATTCCTTCAGGCGTGCGTTTTCCGTCTCCAGCATCGCATTACGCGCCTGCAATTGGGAAAGACCGGTTACATCGCGCACCGATTGCGAGACAAACTGCACCGGCATGCTGATTGTCTCAACGACCGGCGAGAGCGCGTCCATTGTAAAAACCCGCACACGCACAAGCGCAGGCGGATTAAAAATAGAAACCATCAGCAATATGGCGGAAAATACGAGGAATGTGACTGTCGTAAAAGATCTGTCCCAGTATAATATAGGGGCAACAAGGGCAAGATAACGATTTCGAATGCGGCGTTTCACAAAATTCCCCGGCATCTGCTTTGGGTATCTTCAGCACATCTTCAGAGCCGAATCTCCCCAGCAATTCCTTACTTTTTCATTCTAACAATTTCACACTTATAAATAAATAAAATGATAATGACAACAGGGCGTTATGCCATGGTGTACGTGTCCGGCCATTGACAGCATATGGCAAATTTTCGCCTTAAAAACCACAGAATATCTAATATTTAAGCACTTTTATCTTGACATATAGCGCCCCATGGCCTATTTTCGGTCAAAATCAGAAGGGTTTATTATGAAAAACAAAACAGCCACGACAACATCTTTAACCGCCTCCGCCCTCGCTCTGGCGCTCAGCGTACAATCCACCGGCGGCGCGACAATCTCGCAAGCCGATGATGCTTATTTCAACAATCAGGATGGGTTTGAACAGATCATCCGTGATCGCACCGCCATGGGCCCTGCACAAATGCTCGGCGATCAGGCTCCGGCTTCTGCCTGGTCTATTGTGCCTGTAAAATCCGCAGACGGATCAGTTGCCTGCGTTGGCTCCCTGACACTGAATTTTGATGAAGCCAAAGTTACAAACGCAAACGGCACAGAACTTACAGCTGAAGAGAAAAAAGAACTCCGCCATAACACGGCCTATATCAAGATTGAAGAATCCGGCCCGACTTTTGCCGCGCTTGTTAAAATAGGTTTTGGCGCCGATGCTGGCCAGACATCCATTACAATTGATGGCGCAGATGCAGCCCTGACCCAAATTGCCAATGATGGCTATACGATCACGGATTCTGTTGCCGCCGCCGAAGGGCAAAGCATTATCGTCACATCGACCTCCAACGCGAACGAGCCGCATACGGTTGAATACGCCGCGGCAGAACAATTCCCGCTGGAGACATTCGTTGAATGTAACAACACAGCCTTCATTGGCGGATTTGATGCTGCCTTTGATGCCATCGACAACAACACCATCATGGTGATTGACCTGCCACAAGGCGAGCATGCACAAGCCTTGATCAAAGAAGAATTCACAGCAGGCGGCCTTTGCACGGCTGGCTTCAAGCCCGAAGAATACGGTGATATTGAATTCTCCCGCACATGGTTGCCCTCCACAATCGCGGGCATCACACGCGATGAAAACGGCGCATTTAATGGCATTGCGGTGGGTGACTTGCTGAAAGGTTCAGCCAATCGTCTCTCCCGTTCGCAAAGCCTTGCCAACCCGGAAATCTCCGCTTGCGCCGGACAGGCACCGCAAATATGCGTTGAAACCAACGAAGCCAACGGCACGCTCACGCTTTCGTTCTGCGAAGCAGCGCCAAGCGCGTATATACCCCCATCAATCAGCACGCCGGAGACGCTTATTCGCGTTACGCAGCTTGTGGACACGCCAACCTATACCAATCCGCCGCGTCATCCATTTGTGCCTGGCAATCCGCATTACCCCAATCTGCCGGAACAGCCAACACCTTGCCTGATTGGATGCAATCCTATTGATCCTGTAGATCCCATCGATCCAATCGACCCTATTGATCCGGTAACCCCAGCGCCTGTTCCACTGCCGGCTGGCATCGTTCTGATGGGCACCGCCCTTGCCGGATTCGGCGTGGCCGCCGTTGGCAACAGATTACGCCGCCGCAAGGAAAACGCTCCACAAGGCAACAGCACAGAAACATCTTTCAGCGCGCCTGAGCTGTAATTGTAATTCCCCCGCAAAAAGCCATCCTTGAGAAATCAGGGATGGCTTTTTCAATGCGTGGAATTTTTAAAAAATGAAATCAGTAGGAGCCAATCAGAACATGGCGCAGCGTCTTACGCTCTTCCAGCGCATGACCAGTGCCCAGCGCCACGCAAGACAGCGGATCATCGGCCAGCGTCACGGCCAACCCCGTGGCATGGCGCAGAACAAAATCCAGATTCTTCAAAAGCGCGCCGCCGCCGGTCAGGACAATGCCCTTATCCACGATATCGGCGGCCAGTTCCGGTGCTGTGTGTTCAAGGGCGACTTTTACGCCTTCGATAATCTGCCCGACAGGCTCAGCCAGGCTTTCGGCCACCTGACGTTCAGTGATCACGATTTCCTTTGGCACGCCGTTCATCAGGTCGCGGCCGCGGATCTGCATGCGGCGGCCTTCGCCATCGGCGGGCGGACAGGCAGAACCGATTTCCTTTTTGATACGCTCGGCTGTGCTTTCGCCGATCAGCAGGTTATGCACCCGGCGGATATAGGAGATAATCGCATCATCCATCTTGTCGCCGCCAACACGAACGGATTTGGCATACACAATCCCGCCCAGCGAGATAACGGCCACTTCGGTCGTACCGCCGCCAATATCAACAACCATCGAACCTGTGGGTTCGGTCACGGGCAGCCCGGCGCCAATCGCGGCGGCCATTGGCTCTTCGATCAGGTAAACTTCAGATGCGCCTGCGCTTTCGGCGGATTCCTGAATCGCGCGGCGCTCAACGGCTGTCGAACCGGAAGGCACACAGATAATCATCTTCGGCGATACAAAAGAGCGGCGGTTATGAACCTTGCGGATAAAGTGCTTGATCATCGCCTCGGTGACTTCGAAATCAGCAATAACACCATCGCGCAGCGGACGCGTGGCAATGATACTGCCCGGCGTGCGGCCCAGCATCTGCTTGGCCTCATTGCCAACAGCCAGAATCTGCTTCTTGCCATTGGTCATGGAAATGGCCACAACGGAGGGTTCGTTCAGGACGATCCCCTGATCGCGCACATACACAAGCGTGTTGGCTGTGCCCAGATCAATCGCCATATCGGCGGACATAAATCCGAAAAGTTTGGAAAACATAGAGAAAACGGCCAGTTATCAGTTATCAGTTATCAGTAAACCGCCATTAATCTAGACTGCCGACTGAGAACTGGCAACTGATAAGTATTAACCCTGGCGCGCCTTGAAGCGTGGATTTTTCTTGTTGATGACATAGACGCGGCCCTTGCGGCGAATAACGCGGCAGTCGCGGTCTCTTTTCTTCAACGTTTTCAACGAGTTAACAACCTTCATAACACTTATCCTAAACTGGAATTCCTTAACAAGCGGCCAATTTATAGAGATATTTAACAGCTTGTCAAGCATTTAAGAGCTAGACTTATGGCTGCTTTGACTATTGATTTACCCATTATGGGGTATCATCATATTAACCAGTGTTCTTTTCAGGCTCTATCCCATGTCCGATACCTCACAGAAGATATACAAGGCAGGCGAAATCATCCTCCGGCAAGGCGATCCGGGGCTGGCGGCCTATATTCTTGACCGCGGCCGGGTAGAAATCAGTGTCCTGAAGCCCGATGGCACGACCGAAAAGCTGGGCACGCGTGGCCCCGGCAGCATGATCGGGGAAATGTCCCTGATCGACAAGGCCCCCCGCACCGCCAGCGTCACCGCGCTGGAGGAATGCGAATTGCTGGAAATTACAGCCGAGGATTTCGAGCGCAGGCTCTCTGGCGCCGATCCTGTTTTAAAAATGACCATACAGGTTATTATGGCCCGATACCGCGATATTCTGGCACGCGAACAGGGCGAACGTGCCGCCGTCCCCAAGACCGAAACTCTGGAAAAAGCCTATCTCGTCCAAAGCGAGGCCTTAGGCGCCATTAAAATCGCCAATGATTTCAAAGAGGCGCTGGAGCGGCGCGATATCATGCTGCATTACCAGCCCATCATCGACCTTCGCAGCGGTGCGATTGCGGGGTTCGAGGCCTTGATGCGCTGGAACCACCCGGAGAAAGGATTTATTCCACCCGGCGTGTTCATCCCGGTTATTGAAGATAACGGCCTGATTATCCCTGCGACTCACTGGGCGCTTGACGAAGCCTTGAGCGCCCTCAAGCGCATAACAAAATCCATTGCCGGCCATGACCATCTGTTCATGAGCGTCAATTTCGCCAGTCAGGATTTTTGCATGTATAATTTTCTGGACGGGGTCATGAAGGCCCTGCATACGCATGATGTCAAACCCGGCAGGCTTCACCTTGAAATCACCGAGCGCGTCCTGATGGGCCAGCCTGATGTTACGCAGCAAACGCTTGAGAAATGCCGCGAGGCCGGCATGATGATTTCCATTGACGATTTCGGGACGGGCTATTCTTCCTTAAGCTACCTGCACCGCTTCCCGATCAGCACGCTGAAAATCGACCGCAGCTTCGTCAAAGATATGACCAGCGATAAAGGCGCAATGGAGCTTGTGAAATCTATTCTGAATTTAAGCCATAATATGAAGATGGATATTATCGCCGAAGGGGTTGAGACACGCGAAGATGCCGTAATCCTCAAATCGCTGGGCTGCGAGATGGCGCAAGGCTATCACTTCGCCAAACCCATGAGCGAGGCTGATATCATCGCCCTCCTTCCCACATGGAAAAATACGGATATATAATCCAGTTTCCTTTATTTGCTGGTCGCAATAAATACGCCGTCCCATCCAACAGGCGGCGGATTTTTAATCATGTCTTGGGCGCGGGCGATAAATATATCGTAATAATCAGCCAGATATCCGCCAATCAAGGGCTTGCAACGCTCGCATACGGCAATCGTCTTTTCAAATTCCTGCGCCCGGTAAGATCCCATCATCTCGGCATGCAGATTTTTTAATTTCCTGAAATCATCTTTTCGTGCGAATTGATCATCCCCCAGCAATGTAAAAATGCGTACCGGCTTTGTCTTGCCCTTGACCTGAATGAGATCCAGTTCCAGCGTCGCAAAATCAGCGACCTTGTTTTGCGTTATCTCGCCAATCAGGATATTCACGCCATACGCCTTGGTCTGCCCTTCAAGGCGGGAGGCCAGATTAACCGCATCCCCCAATGTCGAATAGGCAAAACGCTGGCGCGACCCCATATTGCCCACCGCGCACGGCCCGGTATTGATACCGATCCCGGCATTGAGCAAAACTGGTTTTTTACCGATTTCCGCTGCCTTTTTCTTCACGGCCTCATTAATAGGCACCAAGGCCTCGTTCATCTTCAGCGCGGCCAGACAGGCATGGCGCTCGTGATTAGGATCATCCAGCGGCGCGTTCCAGAACGCCATCATCGCATCCCCCATATATTTGTCGATGGTGCCGCGGTTTTGCATCACCAGATCCGACATGGGCGTGAGGAAATCATTCATCAGGGCAATCAGCTCCTCCGGCGTGAGACCTTCAGATATTGTGGTGAAGCTGCGTATATCGGTAAACATGACGGTAAGATCCCGTATCTCCCCGCCCAGTTTTAATTTATCCGGATTACTGGTCAGCTCCTTCATAAAGTCAGGTGAAATATAAAGGCCAAAGGCGCTTCGCACCTGGCGCTTTTCCGCCTCGACCCGGATGTAGTTCAGGATCGTTGCCACCATAAAAATCGCCAGAACCGAAAGCGCTGGATAAACCGGATCCATCAGCGCGCCATATTGCGTATAGGCAATCAGCGCGCCATAACCAATCGCCCCGATCAGAGAAACGCAGACCAGACCCAGCATCAGGACATTCGTCATTGGCGCAAGGACAATCATGAAAAGACCAACGCCGAAGATAAAGGCCAGCTCGATATACTGCGTGATATTCGGGCGCAGCAAATACTGGTTCTGTAATATCTGCTCGATGACATTGGCATGGATCTCAACACCGGGGCGGAACAATGAAAGGGGCGTGTTTCGCAAGTCTTTCAAGCCTTCGGCGCTTGCCCCGATCAGAACAATGCGGCCGTTAATCTTGTTGGCAATATCCAGCATATATTCAGGATTAACCGTCTTGTGTGCCGAGATGTAATCCTTGTTAAAATCAAAATTGCGGAAATAAACCCACATCACGCCATCACGCTCAATCGGCACAACATGATTGGCTATAACCATGCGGTAATCGGTATCAATATTCTTGCGTTCATTCCCGGGCGTTTTTCCAATCTTTACATGATCTTTCTTGCCCATCAGCGCCACGCGCAAACCCTCCAGCGAAAGGGAAGGGTATATCTGGCTGCCATCCGAGAAAATCATGCCGGTCTTGCGTAAAATGCCATCATGTTCCGGGAAGGCCATGAAACTGCCGTTACCGGCAGAAGCCTTCTCCAGCGCTGGCAGGAATACAGCGGCCTTGGTAAATGGACGTGCCCATTTCAAAAATTCGGCCTGATCATCCTTTTTCATGTGAATTTCTTTGATCAATAATGGCTTGTCCGGGGTCTGCGAATACGTCGAATGCGTAAATCCCGCCACAAATATTCCGCTTTGCGAAATCGCATTGGCTAAAATGGCATCATGATCTTCCAGCCTCGCAAGCTGGGTTCGGATATCGTTATATTCCTCACCTTCAGGGATGTTATCGGCCACGCGTTTGGGCGAAGAACGATCAGGCTCCGCTAATACGCCATCGAATACAATGGATTTTGCGCCCATGGCCTTGAGACTGGAAATCATCTCCGCAATGACGGTGCGCGGCCACGGCCACTGGCCGATAGCCTTTAAAGAGTCATCGTCAATATTGATAATGACGACCTTGTTTTCTTCCAATGGCTGGCGGGGATAGGCGCGGTTAAACGTATCAAAAGCCAGATAGCGCAATTCCTGCCGCAAGGGATGTGATGAATCCCCAAATGCGACCGCCGCAATCAGCAATACAAAAAGTATCACAAAATGAACCCAGCGCCGCGTGAGGAAATCTTTCATAAAATTATTTCTCCGTCAGTGCCCTGTCGCGCGCACGGTGGATTGGCTTAAGGAGGTAATATAAAATCGTGCGCTTGCCGGTCAGGATATCAACCTGCGCCACCATGCCGGGCGTAATCGGCAGCGGCGCGGATTCTTCGCCTATATAGTTTTTCTTGGTACGCACCTCGATCTCGAAAAACGCATTCCCATCATTATCCGTGGCGCTATTCGCCCCGATACGTACCAGTTCGCCATCAAGACGGCCATATTTCTGGGAATCATACGCGGTGATATTGACCTTTGCGGCCTGACCCGGCCGAATAAAGGCCACCTGATCGGGCGGGATGCGCGCCACAATTTTCAGCTCATCATCAACCGGCACAATCTCCACCAGCTTCATGGCAGGCTCGACAACGCCACCAATTGTGCTCACAGCCATGCTGTTCACAATCCCATCAACGGGCGATCTGATTTCAGTCCGATCGACACGGTCGCCGATAAATTTCAGACTCTCCTGCAAGGATGATATCTGCGTCTCGACATCATTAAGTTCGGTCAATGCCTGTGAACGGAACTTATCCCCCTGCCCCGCCTTTTCATTTTCTGCCGTGCTAAGCTCGGCCTGCAAGGACGACAGACGCTGATTTTCGGCATTGATCTGGCCACTGACATCGCTCAGTTCCCGGTTCAGGCGGATTTCTTCCAGCTTTGGCACCGCGCGTTTTTTGACCATTTCACGGGTAATATTCAGCTCTTGATTCAAAAGACCCCGGCTTTGCGAAAGGCGGCTGATCTGCGCTTTAGACTCAGCCATATCCGCCTTGGCCTTTTCGATCTTGTCATCCAGAATATCATAGGCGTTTTTCAGTTCGCTCTGACGTGAACGATACAGCGCCAGCTCATTGGCGGCAATCTGCGGCGCTTTTTCCTGAATTTCTTTGGGAACCGCGAAGTCCTTATCCGTTGCCTCGGATTCAAGGCGTGATTTTTTCGCGGAAAGACTCAAGAATTTTGCCTCCGTTCCGCGCGCCTCGGCAGAAAACTGCACATCACTGATCCGCAGCAAAATTTGGTCCTTCTTGACCAGATCGCCTTCATGCACCAGAATTTCCTGCAGCACGCCGCCTTCCAATGACTGAACAACCTGAATTTTTTGCGAGGGCACAACCTGTCCCGATCCGCGTGCAATCTCATCAACGCGTGCAATACCGGCCCAGACGATTGCAACCACAACCAGCGCGGCAATGGCAACAATCATAAACACAGCCACGCGCGGCGGCCTTAAATCTTCGGCGGCGGCAACATCATCCATGAAATCAATCTCGCGCATGGCCTAGCCCTCCCCATTCGTGATTTTAGGGCCTTGAAGTTTCTTGATCACCTCATCACGCGGGCCATCCATCAAAATCTTGCCCTGATCCATCAGGATCAGACGATCCACCAGCGGCAGCATGTTATGCTTATGCGTGATAAGAATAAATGTCTTACCCTCCATATTATTACGCACATACTGCATGAAATTATTTTCGGATTGCATATCCATCGCATTGGTGGGTTCATCGCCAATCAGCAGATTTGGTGCGGCCAGAATTGTACGCGCAAAGGCCAGTGACTGGCGCTGCCCGCCAGAGAGAAAACCACCATGCTCACCGGCCGGCGCGTCATAACCCAGGGGATGGCGCGAAATAAAATCATGCGCGCCGGACAGCCGCGCTGCCTGCAACACGTCTTCGTCGCTGGCCTGCGGATTACTGATGGCGATATTATCGCGAAGGCTCGCGCTGAAGAGATACACATCCTGCTCGATCAAGGCGCAGCTGCGGCGCAGATCGGCGGGATCAATCTGACGATGATCCGTACCATCCATTAATATCGTCCCGCCCGCAGGATCATACAACCCGGCCATAAGACGGGCGATCGTGCTTTTCCCTGACCCCACGCGGCCAATAATGCCAACCTTCTCCCCGGCCTTGATCGTGAAGGACACATTATCCAACACCAGCCTGTCAGTGCCGGGATAGCTGAACGATACCTTATCAAAGCTCACCGCACCGCCAAGATCCGGACGGTGCAAAAATTTCTTGCCCGTTGGCCGATCAACAGGCTTTTCCATGAGATTTTCAAGCGTTTTTAGCGCGCTGGAAGCCTGATGATAGCGCGTCATAAGACCCGCAACCTGCCCCACCGGTGCCAGTGCGCGGCTGCTGAGCATGACCGATGCAATCAACGCGCCCACACTTAAATCCCCGCTTTGCACCAGATACATACCGGCAATAATCAGCAATACGGATGCAATCTGCTGCACGAACAAGGCGATGTTCACGCCAAGGCTGGAGAGAAAACGGGATTGCTGGCCACAGGCGGCATTCTCCGCCAGATACGATCCGTAACGCGCGCGGAACATACCATCAGCCCGGCTGGTCTTGATCGTCTCCAGCCCGTGGATGCTCTCGACCAGCAAACCATGCTTGGCTTCTGATGATTTCACGGCCTTGCGTACAGCCGCCTTCAACGGGGCCTGCAGAATAAATCCTGCCGCAATAACCACCAGCACAAGCCCCAGCAATATGAAAGCCGCGCCGCCGGCAAGATAGTAAATCGTAAAAAGAAACAACAACGCAAAAGGCAAGTCCACCAACACCGTAACACTGGCGGAATTAAAAAATTCCCGCACAGAGTCAAAATCCTTGAGCATATTGGCAAAAGATCCGCTTGATCGCGGGCGGCCTGCAATTTTCATGTTCAGGACCTGATCGAAAATCTTGCGGCCCACAATCACATCCATGCGTCGCCCGGCAATATCCACCAAGGACCCGCGCAATGTACGCATGACAAAATCAAAAATAAAGACAATCAGGGTCCCGATCGCCAGCGCCCAGCCCGTCTCGATCGCATTATTGGGGATCACGCGGTCATAAACATTCATCACAAACAAGGGGCTGACAAGGGCGAATATATTAATAAATACGGCCGATACCAGCACAAGCGCATAGCTTGCCTTGCTTTCGCGGATCACATCCCAGAACCAGTGAGCACCCTTTTCTGCCGCGCCATCCTGCGGATTGAGAAATTGAGGCGACGGATTCACAAGAATACAATGGCCGCTATAATCTTTCTCCAGCGCCTGATGCGATATAGTTTCGATTTTGCCGGATGCGGGCGAGAATATTTTAACGCCCTTGCCGCCATGCTCCAGCAGAACGCAACCGCGGTTGTTGTTCAAAATCAGCACAACCGGCAACAAACCTGATTTGATATCTGACAGGTTTTCTTTTTTGACAATCTTGGCTTTAAGCCCGGCGCGCTCCGCCGCATCAACACATTGCCGCGGCGTCATGATGCCGCCATCATAGGCCATGCCGGCAACAAGCGCCGGGGCGGATATCGCACGCCCATAATGCGCCGTTAAATGAACAAGGCATTCCAAAAGATTATCGGGTGATCCGGATTCAATGTGCGCCATTGACCGGCCCCGCGTTTGCGGATGGACCGGCGGCAAGGTTCAGGCTTTTTTGCAAACGCCCCATGCCGGCAAGAACGGCATATTGCGCGCCAAGATTCCGGTACTCTCCGTTAATGGCCTCCAGCTTTGTATTAAAAAGCTGGTTATGCGATTGCATGAGTTGCAGGAGATTGACCTGCGCGGCCTCGAATTGCGATTGATACGTTCCAAAAAGCTTTTCATTCAAAGCCATCCGCTCCTTGAGCAATTTTACTTGCCGCCCGGAAGTCTCAAGCTCGGAATACGCCATGCGGATATCGCGCTCGATCTGGCGCTCCATCTCGGCAATGCGGCTTCTGGATTGCTCATGTGCATAACGCGTTTTTTTAATGCGGGCCAATTGCTCGCCGCCTGTGGCAAAATTCCAGTTCATGCGTACCAGCGCCCGGCCATCCACCAGCTCACCGCCGATCACATCATCTTTATCGCTTTTAAGATAAGATAGCTCGCCCGTGACATCGGGATATAAAGTCCCCTGTTCAGCCGTCACATCATAAGATGCCGCCTTGGAGGCCAGCTTGGCAGCCTCAATCGCCGGATGCTCCGCCTTGGCCGCGCCAATAGCCTGCGCCGCATCCTTGGGCAATACATCCAGACGCGAAGGCGGTTCGGCCAGAACATCATCCGGCGACTTGCCTGTCACTTCGACATATTGTGCCTCGGCCGTTGCGACCTGACCTTCAAAATCAGTCTTGATTCCTTCAAGGATAATCTTGATATCGCGGGCTTGCTGCAGCTCGGCCTCATCGGATGCGCCCTCATCGACCATATCCGAAATGCGCCCCAGATAATCCGTGACGATCTTGTTATGCTCCTCGATCATGGTCAGACCCTTCTTCGCCCGGACCAGATTGATATAGGTCTGTGCGGCGCGCAGCGCCAAACTCTCGCGAATATCCGCCAGCGCATTATCGGCCGCAGTAATTCTGGCATCGGCCGCATTCACCCGTGATGGCGTTTCCCGCCCGTCGAAAATCATCTGACTGACCGAAGCCGATCCCTCGCCCAGCCACGAATATCCAGCCCCGCGTGTAACAGAAAGACCGCGCGACGTGGCGTTATCGCCATAAATGCGTCCCGCCGATGATGAAACAGAAAGTTCAGGAAAATAGCCGGAATATTCTTCGCGGCGCTGCTGCTCTGCGATATCGACATCAGATTTTGCCGCGCTGACGGATGGGTGTTCGAACATAGCCGCCCGCACCGCATCATCCAGAGATCCCGCATGGGCATTTGAGGCAATAACCGAGCCGGAGAGCAGACATAACAATAGATAGGATGATCGGCGTCCGGATAAAATCATAGGATTATCTTGCTTTTCAAGGGGGGCTGGCAGAGAAGTCACAACAATAATAATGATAATTGTAAACAAAAATCAGCCCCTTCGCAAGAGAGCGCCAACGCCGGAAATGCCACAGCCGATCCATTTACAGAATATATTTTTCATTCTTCACAAGCCCCATAGTTTAGGGCATCCTTGATGAACTTTAACAAACGCCATTTTTAAGGGATATACCGAGCCGTGAGTATAGTAATTGCCATCCCGTCCGAGTCCGCCCCGCATGAACGCCGCGTTGCCGCCACCCCGGAGACGGTCAAAAAAATTATAGCCCTGGGCGCTGCAGTCATCGTGGAGAAAGGCGCGGGCCTCAATGCAGCCTTCACGGATGATGCCTATATTCAGGCGGGCGCCACTATTGCAAAATCACAAGGCGATGCCGTCAAAAAGGCTGATATTATCCTTCATGTTCAATCGCCCTCGGCTGATGAAGCGGCCTTATATAAAGACGGCGTGCTGCTGATCGGAATGCTGGCCCCTTATCAATCGGCCGATGCGATCAAATCCTACGCGACGCAGAAAATAGATGCCTTCTCCATGGAATTGGTTCCGCGCATTACAAGGGCACAGGCCATGGATGTGCTTTCCTCGCAATCCAATCTTGCCGGATACAAGGCCGTTCTGGATGCGTGCGAGCATTTCGGACGTGCCATGCCCATGATGATGACCGCCGCCGGCACAATCGCCCCGGCCAAGGTCTTTATTATGGGTGCAGGCGTTGCGGGATTGCAGGCCATTGCCACGGCAAAGCGTCTGGGCGCGGTGGTCAGCGCCACGGATGTGCGCCCAGCCTCGAAGGAACAGGTGCAATCACTGGGCGCGAGCTTTATCGCCGTTGAGGATGATGAGTTTAAACAAGCCGAGACATCCGGCGGATACGCCAAGGAAATGTCCGCGGAATATAAAGCCAAACAGGCAGAACTGATCGAACAGCATATCGCCAAACAAGATATCGTCATCACCACCGCCCTGATCCCCGGCCGCACCGCGCCGCGCCTTGTAACAGAGGCCATGGTCAAGTCCATGAAAACGGGCAGCGTTATTGTCGATCTGGCCGTTGAATCAGGCGGCAATTGCGAAATTTCAAAACCCGGCGAGATCATCGAACGTCACGGCGTGACCGTCATCGGCCATCGCAATGTGCCGGGCCGTCTTGCCACGGATGCCTCCAGCCTTTATGCGCGCAACATCCTTAATCTTTTAGGGTTGATAATCGCCAAGGATAAAGGCGTGATCGAGATCAACTGGGACGATGAAATCATCAAGGGTATTGCCCTGACACGCGGCGGGGCGGTGATCCATCCCAATTTCGGCGGCGGCGTGACGGCAGAAAAAACAGATGCGGAATCCGCGCCTAAAAAAACGCCGCGCAAAACAAACGCATCAAAAGCGGAAGGATAAATCATGGCCGATAACACGCAAAACATCCCGCAAAGCGCTGCAGAACTTGCCGCCACGCTGGAGGCGCTTTCACAAAAAGCCGCCGATATCGCTGTGGATGCCTCACATAACATGGCTCCGGCTGCCGCGCATGGCGGTGATTTCCTGATTATGGGCCTGACCGTTTTCGTACTGGCCTGTTTTGTCGGCTATCATGTCGTCTGGCGCGTAACGCCTGCCCTACATTCACCGCTGATGGGCATTACCAATGCCATTTCATCCGTGATTATTGTAGGCGCACTGATGGCGGCGGGCCCGGCTGTTTATGATTTCGTATCGCAGGATTACGTATCACAGCAAGGCGCCGGATTTTCAAAGTTCCTGGGGTTCATAGCGATTGTTCTGGCTTCGATTAACATCTTTGGCGGGTTTATTATCACGCGCCGCATGCTGCACATGTTCAAGAAAAAGGGAGCATAAATCATGAGCACGATAAACGTCATCATCTGCCCCAAGGAAGAACTGGGCTTTGACAGCAGCATTATCCGCCCGAAATTTAATGCGCTGGCGCAAGTTCTGCAAAGCCATGATTTTGCATTAACCGCCTATCTGGATGATGCCGATATCGCGCAAGGCACAATGCCCGAAGAAAATCTAGCCGCCCTTAAACAGGAACTGGATCCGCAAGGATTTGAAATAAACCGCGAAGGCATAATGCATGCCATCAGCCATGGATGAAAGATCGTTAAATGGACAGCATTCTCAACCTTTCCTATCTTGTATCCGGCGTATTGTTCATTCTGGCACTGCGCGGCTTATCGCATCCCGAAAGCGCGCGGCAGGGCCTTAATTTCGGTATGATCGGCATGGCGCTAGCCATTGCCACGACACTGCTATCGCCCAAGGTTGAATTCTCTTTCATCATCGTGGCCGGCATTGTGATCGGCGGCGGGATCGGCACATTCATCGCGCAAAAAATTGCCATGACCGCCCTGCCCCAGCTTATGGCGGCGTTTCATTCGCTGGTGGGTCTGGCCGCTGTTTTCGTCGCAGCCTCGGCATTTTATAACCCTATGGCCTATGGCATCGGAACACCGGGCAATATCAATCTCAACTCCCTGATTGAAATGGCTCTGGGCGCTGCGATTGGCGCGGTGACCTTTACAGGATCCCTGATTGCCTGGGGCAAGCTGCAAGGCACAATCTCCGGCAAGCCTGTGACATTCCCCGGACAGCACATGCTCAACGCCGGCCTTGGCGCATTGCTTGTTTTTCTTATATTCCTGCTCTGTGTTACGGGCGGGGCATTTTACTTCTGGTGCATCATTCTGGTTGCCCTTGCCTTGGGCGTTTTAATGATCATCCCCATTGGCGGCGCGGATATGCCCGTCATTGTTTCTATGCTGAATTCCTATTCCGGATGGGCGGCTGCGGGGATTGGCTTTACGCTGCATAATAACCTTCTGATTATTACCGGCGCGCTGGTGGGGGCATCGGGCGCAATCCTGTCCTATATCATGTGCAAGGGCATGAACCGTTCGTTTATCTCCGTCCTGCTGGGCGGTTTTGGGGGCGAAAGCGCGGGCGCAGCAGCCGGATCCCTCGGCGATAAAACCGCCAAGATCGGTGCGGCGGATGATGCGGCCTATATCATGAAGAACGCTTCCAAGGTTATCATCGTGCCCGGTTACGGTATGGCGGTGTCACAGGCCCAGCATGCCCTGCGCGAACTGGCTGATATCCTGAAAAAAGAAGGCGTGGATGTAAAATACGCCATTCACCCTGTTGCGGGCCGCATGCCCGGCCATATGAACGTCCTGCTGGCCGAAGCCAATGTGCCCTACGATGTCGTCTTCGAGATGGAAGACATTAACCGCGATTTCGCGCAGGCCGATGTGGCCTATGTGATCGGCGCGAATGATATCACCAACCCGGCCGCCAAGAATGACCCCTCTTCGCCGATCTACGGCATGCCGGTTCTGGACGTTGAAAAAGCCAAGACTGTGTTATTCGTCAAACGCTCGATGGGCTCAGGCTATGCCGGGATTGATAACCCGCTGTTTTTTGAGCCCAATACGATGATGCTGCTGGGCGATGCCAAAAAGATGACCGAAGATATCATCAAGGCACTGGATCACTGATAAGGTAAAAGACAATCATGAAAGCTGGAAATCCGCCGCCCGATCTGGAGGAGCGTTTTAAAGAACCCGAAGGCATGCGATGGCATGCATTTAACCGTAACGGACGCAAAATACGCTTTGGGTCGGTTTTCCCCAAGGACAGCATCCCGGATGCGGTGATTGTTTGCCTGCCGGGACTTTCCGAATTTTCAGAGAAATATTTTGAAACCGCGCGCGACCTGACCTCGAAAAACCTGGCCTTTTGGATCATCGACTGGATGGGGCAAGGCGGATCGGGGCGTTATCTTGCCAACCCGCATATGCGCCATGCCGATAAATTTGATGAAGATGTCGAGGATCTGCATTATCTGGTGCTGGAATATATCAAGCATTCCAGCGTTCACCCTGATGTGGGGCGCATCCCGATGGCCATGCTGGGGCATTCGATGGGCGGCAATCTGGGGCTGAAATATCTGGCTAAGCATCCGGGCACATTTGAATGCGCCGCCTTTACCGCCCCGTTTCTGGGCGTTTACGGTCTCTCTAAACTTCCCTATCCCATCATGCGCCTTTTGACCTTTGCCTTTAATGAAATCGGGCCGTTGAAATACGCAAAAGGGCAAAAGGACTGGTTCGCCGGACAGCGCCCCAATCCCGGCCATGATGAATTTTCCAGCGATTTTGCCCGCGGCAGCCTGCATGAGAAATGGATGGCTCATAATCCCGAACTGCGTCTGGGCGGCGTGACCTCGCGCTGGGTCTATGAAGCCGTGCGCTCCTGCCATGACGTCATGGATATGGCGCATAAAATTGAAATTCCCTGCCTGATAGCCTTGGCCGAGCATGAAAAAATCGTTGATAACGGCAAGATAATAAAATTATCACAAAAGCTGAAACAGGCCTCTCTCCTGCCTTGCGAAGGCGCTCAGCACGAGATTCTCATGGAACGGGATGAAATCCGCGCCCCTTTCCTGGGCAGCTTTTACGATTTGATAAAAACATCTATCATCGACAGGCCTGAAACGTTAAAACCATTTTAATATTCCGGCGTGTAAAATATTGAAAAAGCCAAATAATAAAGCACGAAGGGCATTATGGACTTAAGCGAACGCTCAAAAATCAGACTTTCCGACCGCATCCTCTCCGCACTGGAATTATCGCTGGAACAAGATGATCTGAAGATTTCGGATCTTCTAACACGCGCCCTTGAGCTTTCCATGACGCGCAATACAGGCGGCGGTGAGTTCATCGAACGCCGCGATTATCCGCCCGAAATCGAAGCCGCAATGAAAAAACTCTTTTCTCTTCGCAACAACACAGAAGTAGTTTAAACCTGACCTGATTTGGTTAAGTCTGCCCATTCTACTTCGCTCAGGACCATAACCCCCAGTTCTCTGGCCTTTTTCAACTTGGAACCCGCATCTTCGCCGGCAATCACATAATCGGTCTTGGCAGAAACCGACCCTGCGACCTTTGCGCCCAGCCCTTCCGCCTGCGCCTTGGCCTCGGCCCGGCTCATGGTGACCAGCGTTCCGGTAAAGACAACCGTCTTGCCGGATACGGACGAATTCGATGCGGCCGGGGCTTGATAATCCTCAATATTCAAAACAGATTCCAGATCATCCAGAATAGTGCGGTTGTGATCTTCGGCAAAAAATCCGATCAGATCATCCGCCATGGATGGGCCAATATCCTCAATGGCTACCAGATCCTGATAGATTTCACTGTCCTTGAGTGCGGCCCCTTGCATTGCTACCCGCAGAGCAGGCCATGATCCATAGCGCCCGGCCAGTTTCTTGGCCGTGGCCTCTCCCACTTGCCGGATGCCCAGCGCATAGATAAAACGGTTCAGGGCTATGGCGCGCCGCGCTTCGATGGCGGCGAACAGATTAACCGCCGATTTCTCGCCCCATCCCTCCCATTGCTGCAACGGCAGATTTATAGCCCCGCTGTCATTCATTTCCCGCAGGCGAAAAATATCCGCCGGGCTTTTGATAATGCCCTTCTCGTAAAATTCCTCGATGATCTTTGCACCCAGCCCTTCAATATCGAACGCAAGGCGCGAGACGAAATGCTTCAGGCGCTCCACCGCCTGCGCCGGGCAGATCAAACCGCCCATGCAGCGCGTCGCAACCTCACCGTCCTCGCGGATCGCCAGCGACCCGCAAGCCGGGCATTCTTGCGGAAACACATAGGGCAAAGAATCTGAGCCCCGCGCCTCCATGATCACAGCAACAACCTGCGGGATAACATCACCCGCGCGTTGGATAATCACCGTATCGCCGATACGCACATCCTTGCGGGCTATTTCATCCGCGTTATGGAGCGTAGCGTTCGAGACCAGAACCCCGCCGACATTCACAGGCTCCAGCCGCGCCACGGGCGTTAAAACTCCGGTGCGCCCAACCTGAATATCAATGCCTTTCAGCACTGTCGTGGCCTGTTCCGCGGGGAATTTATGCGCCGCCGCCCAGCGCGGGGAGCGCGCGATAAAGCCGAGGCGCTTCTGGTAATCCACCCGATTGACCTTGTACACAATGCCATCAATGTCGAAATCGAGATTACTCCGCATCTTCATGACGTCATTATAAAAGCTGAAAAGGCCTTCAACACCAAAACCGACATAATGCGGCTGCGGCACTTGAAAACCCCAATCAGCCAGAGATTTCCTGATGGAATCCTGCGTTTCAAAATGTAAGCTATCAGCCAGAGCATATCCAAAAAACCGTAAAGGACGCGAGGCCGTTACCGCAGAATCAAGCTGCCGCACGCTGCCCGCCGCGGCATTGCGCGGATTGGCAAATATCTTCTTCCCCGCCGCCTCAAGACCAGCATTCAGGCTAAAAAAATCAGCCTTGCGCATATATATCTCACCGCGCACTTCCAATATATCCGGCGCGCCGGCGGGAAGCTCCTTGGGCACATCCGTAATGGTCAGGACATTGGCGGTGATATCCTCGCCCTCCTCACCATCGCCGCGTGTGGCGGCCTGCACCAGTTTGCGCCCCTCATACCGCAAGGCACAGGACAGCCCGTCAATTTTCAGCTCCGCCAGCAATTCCGGCATATCCACCGCATCCAGATTGAGAAACCGCAAGATACGATCTCGAAAATCACCCAAATCCTCTTCCGTGAACAAATTCGACAGCGATAACATCGGCACGCTATGGCGGATTTTTGCAAAGCCTCGCGCCGGGCTTGCACCCACTTTTTTCGAGGCCGCTGATATCAGTTCAGGATATTCAGCTTCAAGCGCTTCCAGCTCGCGGCGCAGCGCGTCATATTTGGAATCCGTAATTTCCGGCGCGTCCTGCCCGTGATAAAGCTCGTCATGCCTTGCAATCTCCTGCAGCAAATCCGCATGACGCACGCGGGCATCCAATGCGCCCAGAAGATCCTTCTGCTTTCCCGGCCCGGCCATCACGCCGCGCTTTCCAGCAATTTTTCTGCCGCCGCCCGCGCTTCGGATGTCACGGATGCGCCCGATAACATACGGGCTATTTCCTCGGCCCGCGCCGCTCGTGAGAGCGACGGCCGGATTGCTGTTGTTACGGATTTTTCGCCGCCTTTTTGCACAATCCAGTGATGATCGCCTCTGGCGGCCACTTGCGGGGAATGCGTCACCACCAGAACCTGCCCGCCGGAGGCCAGACGCGACAAGCGCTCGCCCACTGCATCGGCCGTGGATCCGCCAATACCGGAATCCACCTCGTCGAAAATCATGGTCTTTGCCGGGCCGATCGCCGCCATGACAACCTTGATCGCCAGCATGAATCGTGACATCTCTCCGCCTGATGCAATTTTATGCAAGGGGCCAGGCGCTGCGCCCGGATTGGTTGCCACCAGAAATGTCACGCGGTCCATGCCATGCGGCCCCCATTCGCCTTCATCGAGGGCCATAACATCCACCGTGAATATCGCGCGTTCCAGTTTCAAAGGCGCCAACTCTGCCATTACCAAGGCATCCAGTTTTCTGGCCGCCTTGACACGCTTGTCATGAATTTCCTGCGCCGCCGCCTTATAGGCCTGCAGCGCCCGGCTTAGCGCGGCTTCGGCTTCGGCCTGCAAATCACCGGCGTTATATATGGAACGCAAAGAGCCGGAAATTTCGTCGCGCTTGGCCGGCAAATCATCCACCGCACAGCCATGCTTGCGCGCCTGCGCCCGTAATTCATGGAGCCGGTCATCAATGCTCTCAAGGCTATGCTCGGAATCATTCAATTCATCCGAAAGCGCTTCGATCAGATTGACCGCTTCGTTAACCTCTGCACTCGCCCGATCCAGTGCCGCCAATATTTCATCTGCGCCATTCCCAATCTTGGCCACAGCCCTGCCAATGACGGATGCGGCCTTTCTGGAGGGATCATCCTCGCCGCTCAGGATATGATAGGCCCCATTAAGCGCCTCTAATGCCTGCGATTTATGCATCAGGCGCTCGCGCAAGGATGCCAGCTCCGCTTCCTCGCCTTGCCGAGGATCCAGCCTGTCGAGATCATCCAGTGCGCCGCGTAGATAATCTTCATCGCGGCGGGCCTTTGCAGCTTGCTCCCGCAAGGTTTGCAATCTCTCCTGCGCTTCCCGCAAGCCATTCCACAATCGCGGCACATCACTGCCGATACCGGCAAATTCATCCAGTATCGCGCGGTGCGTGGCAGCATCCAGAAGACCCTGTGTATCGAACTGACCGTGAATTTCCAGCAAGCCTGCGCCCAGTTGACGCAATAGCGCGGCACTGACTGCCTGATCATTGATAAAGGCCTTTGATTTTCCATCACGGGACAAAACCCGGCGCAGGATGATCGGCTCTCCCGCATCCACATTCAACCCCGTCTCGGCCAGAGCATCGTAAATTCCTTGATCAATCGCCTCTTCAAATACGGCGCTTACCATGGCCTGATCCGCGCCGTGGCGCACAAGCCCTGAATCAGCGCGCCCGCCCGTAGCCAAACCCAGAGAATCCAGCAAGATTGATTTTCCTGCGCCGGTCTCCCCGCTCAAGACGCAAAGCCCGGCCTGAAAATCCATGGTCAGATTTTCAATCGTGACAATATTCTGAATGGTGAGGCTGGTCAGCATCTGGTGTAACGCATGCGCCCTTTTAAGTTACGCTTGTCCTTTATGTCCTAGTCAGGCTTGAAGATTGTATCAATGGCGCGGTCCACAATCCCGCGTTCTTCCATCAACTGCTTGCGCTGCGTATCATCCAGCAGAGCATAGCTGCGTTCATACCACTCGCTGCCCGGATAATTGTATCCTAACACTGCGGCAACCTTATACGCCTCATCCTTCAGGCCCAGAATCATATAGGATTCCACAAGACGGTGCAGCGCTTCAGGCACATGCATCGTGGTCTGGAAATCTTTCACCACCGCGCGAAAACGGTTAATCCCGGCATTCACAAATCCGCGGTTCAGATAATAACGCCCGACTTCCATTTCCTTGCCGGCCAGATGGTCCTGCGTCAGGTCAAATTTCAGCTTGGCATCACGCGCATATTTGCTGTCGGGGAAGCGCTTGATGAGCGAATCCAGCGCCTTTTGCGATTCAATCGTCATATCCTGATCGCGGCGCACGTCGGAAATCTGCTCGTAATAGCACAGCGCCTTTAAGTAATAAGCGTAATCCACGCTTTCATTGCCGGGATGCAGTTCGATAAAGCGGTCCAATGCCATGATGGCTTCATCATAGCGTTGATCTTCATAGGAAGAATAAGCGGCCATAAGCTGAGCCTGCGTGGCCCACTGCGAATATGGGTGCTGACGCTCGACTTCCTCGAAATATTTCGTGGCCTCAACGTAATTCTGTTCAGCCATGGCGGTCTGTGCGCGGTTATACAGCACATCAACAGGCTCGGCGACCTGCTCTTCAGGCGTGCTGGAACAGGCGGATAACAATCCTGCGGCAAGAACCGGCAATACATAATGGCGATAGCGCGTCATCGGGGTGGACTCCATTTCCCTTATCATCAGATATTTGGGAAAAGATTAGCCGTGAGACAGGACATTGAAAAGAGGCAAAAGCGCTTAAAACCCAGCCATCCGCAGGAGATTTTCAACCATGCGCCTGAACGGGCTGCGCCGCGGCGAGGCTGGCTTGCGGGACGGCCGTTACGAACTCATAAGCGCGCTCATCGGCAAACAGCGCCTTAAGCGCCATATTATTCATGAAATGCCCGGCCTTATAACCATCATACGCGCCCAGAATCGGCGCGCCGGCGAGATAAAGATCACCCATCGCATCCAGCAGTTTATGGCGGATAAATTCATCGGCAAAACGCAGACCATCCTTGTTCAGCACCGATGTATCGGTCAGGACAATCGCATTCTCCAGCGAACCGCCCAGCGCCAGCCCCATGGATTGCATGGCCTCAACCTGATGCTTGAAACCGAATGTGCGGGCCGCAGCAATATCATGCACGAAATTGCCGTTCAGCATCTGCACAGAATAGCTCTGGCGGCCGATAACCGGCTCGGCAAATTCAATCGTGCCGCCAAAAACAGGCGTATCGGAAGGCGTCAGCGTCACACGCTTGCCTTCATGCTCATAGGAAACTTCCTGAAGGACGCGGATAAAGCGGCGCGGGGCGGATTGCACCTGGATGCCGGCGGCTTCAATCACTTCAACGAAAGGCATGGCGCTGCCATCCATGACAGGCACTTCGGGGCCATCAATCTCAATGGTAACATTATCAATATTCAGGCCGCGCAAAGCCGCCATTACATGTTCGATCGTGCCCACGATCGCGCCGGGGCGGCCATTGCCGATCACGGTGCAAAGCTGGGTATCGACAACCGCATCGTAACGTGCGGCGATCACACGGTCTTGCGGCGCAAGGTCTGTGCGGATAAAAGTAATGCCGGAATCAATCTCGGCGGGGGTGATCGTCATGGCGATCATCTTACCGCTGTGCAGGCCTACACCTTGCATCCGTATTGCTGATTTGACCGTTGTCTGCATCATAATTTCAAAAACCTTGGCATTGCGCCCGAAGCGCACAAAAACAGTATTTCCTGATATAAGTATAGAAAGCGAGGCTTTGCGCTTCAAATCACTGTTTATTGCGGATTGTTACAACGCGCTGCAACAAAAAACCCGCCCTGAATGAACCGGGCGGGTTTTTCAATAAAATCAGTTAGTTATCAGTTAGCCTGACGGCGCAGGAAGGCCGGAATATCCAGCTCGTCCTCAATGGTTTTCTGTACCGGCTTGGCCGATGGCGCATCGATATTCAGATTACCCTGACGCGGCGCTGGCGCAGCCCCGCCCAGATCATTAAAGGATGGCGGGCTTTTGCGCGGCTGATCGTCGCGGTACATCACGCCTTCGATGCTTTCCACGGTGTGCTGTACGGCTCCTGTGATGCGCTCGAATAATGATGGCGTGCGCTTGCGTGCCACAGGCGCAGAAGATGCGGGCATCTGACCTTGCGGCGCGCTCATATGCGCCCCGCCTACCGGAGCCGAGCCGGAAAGGAATGAAGGCAGATCAGAAACATAATCAACCTGCACCGGCATGGGCGGAATAAAAGCATCCTTGTAACGTGTCCCACGAAGCGCCGTATTCTGCGGCGCAGCTTCCTCGTTATTGCCGGCTGCGAATTTGCTCTGATCGAACATCTCCGAAGCCTCGGCCTCAGCCGGAGCCACTGGCAATTCCTGCTGCACGGCGGGCGTGTAAGCGGGGATAGGCTGCCTGTGCAGCGCAGGCTGCGGCGGGTATGTCGTTGATTTCAGCAAATCCTGCGCGGCGGCGGGAATGGCCTTATCCAAGGGCGACCGCGGTGCATTGCCCAGAATGGCTCCGGGGCCTTTTTCCTGACGGCGACGCACTTCAGCTTCTTTTTCAATACCTGTCGCCACGATCGAGACGCGCATCTTGCCTTGCATGGTCTCGTCAAATGTCGCGCCGAAGATAATATTGGCATCCGGATCAACTTCATCACGGATCCTGTTGCAAGCCTCATCAGCCTCATACAGTGTCATGTCATTGCCGCCCGTGACGTTAATGATCACGCCGCGCGCACCCTTCATGGATACATCATCCAGCAGCGGGTTGTTGATGGCCGATTCGGCAGCCTTGATGGCGCGCTTGTCGCCTTCGGCCTCGCCTGTACCCATCATGGCCTTGCCCATCTCCAGCATCGCGGTGCGGATATCGGCAAAATCAAGATTGACCAGACCGGGGCGAACCATCAGGTCTGTTACGCCCTTCACGCCCGATTGCAAAACATCATCCGCCATACGGAAGGCATCCGCAAATGTCGTTTTCTCATTGGCAATGCGGAAGAGATTTTGATTCGGGATCACAATCAGCGTATCCACGACATCCTGCATCTCCTCGATGCCGGCATCAGCCATACGCATGCGGTGAGAACCTTCAAAGTGGAATGGCTTGGTGACCACGCCAACCGTCAAGATACCCTTCTCGCGGCAGGCGCGCGCAATAACCGGCGCTGCGCCTGTTCCTGTACCACCGCCCATACCGGCCGTGACAAAAACCATATTCGCGCCTTCCAGATGTTTTAAAACATCCAGCAGCGATTCTTCCGCCGCTGCGCGCCCGATCTCAGGACGAGAACCCGCCCCCAGACCGCCCGTGACTGCAGCGCCGAGCTGAATTCTCTGCTGGCAGAGCGAGCCGTTCAGGGCCTGCGCGTCTGTGTTGCAGATCAGAAACTCGCACCCTTCAAGGTTCGAGGAAATCATGTTGTTGACGGCATTGCCGCCGGCGCCGCCTACGCCAATTACTGTAATTTTCGGGGACAATTTCTGGACCTCTGCCGCCTGGATTTTGATATTAATCATATAATTTGAAACCTCTTTGTTCCCGTGAATACTGGAGTTCTTGATAAAGCGATTTGCGAAGTGATACTGCTGGAGGAGTGTAGGTAAGAAGAAACGAAGTGGGAAGGAAAAAACCCAAGCATTCCGTTATATTGCTGTGGATTATTCCTGTATGAAATTTAGCATTTTTTAATCATTAAACGCAAAGTTCGCGCCCAAGTATTTTATTTTGTTCATCAATTTGAAATGAGAAAAGATTCAAAAACCCCAAGAAAACCCTTGGGATAATCAAAATTTCATCCCTGTGGATAACATTCCAAGACCTTGATACACGCTGTTTAACAATCTTTTAACACCAACCCTCTATTATTTTCATAAATACATAAGGGGTTAATGTATATGAGCGTATTATCCACTGCGGAAACCGATGCACACCGGACTAATCCGGACTTCCAGCAACTCAATGCTCAGGATTTCATGGCCCTGAATCCCGCCTGATCATGGCAGGATACTATCAAACTGACGAAGTAAACCCCTATGGCGCGGAAGCTAATGCTTCCACGGACCTCACCGAAGCTTACAACAATTTCAAGGCGGATCTGCAAAGGCCATTTGACCAGACCTCGATGGATATGACCGATAAACAGGCCTTTACCGCGATGGTCGGCACGCAATATAGCGGCTATGATCTTAATGATCCACGCGTCGTGCTGGATGCTGCGCGCGTGGCCATTGTCGATCCCGGCCATGAGCAATCCTATGAACTCAAAACAGGCGGCGAAGGCAGCGATCCCGAATGGGGGATGCGTATTAAAGATGCCACGCAGGACCTGCTTTTCACCGAAGACCGCAGCCCCGAACAGCAAGCCGTTACCGAAGGCGTTTTAAGATCATGGGGCGGCCAGAACGCTGATGGCTCAAAACTCACAATTGACGGCGAGCGCGGCGCGAACGATATCGGTGCCGAAAACAAGTTCTGGGAGCAGATCACATCATATTTCACATTGGACGAGGCCATGGGTCAAAGCGGCGCGGAAAATGCCGATATCGCCCCGCAGGACCATCGCCCCGATGCCAGTCAGGGTACGATCGACAGCCTGATCCGCCAGGCCGATGATACCAGCCTTTACGTCCCCGGCGGCGCGATGAAGGGCGATATCGGCCCTGACAGCATCGTACTCTCCAAAAACCCCAATGATATCCCCGCGACGAAAGTCTTTGCCCTTGATGAAAATCCCACAGAGCTAAGCACCACCCAGACCATGATGTTACAAGGCATTATGACGGTTGTTTATGGTGAGGAAGCCGTAGGCGGCGTTGACGGCATGGCTGGCCGCAAGACGAAAGAAACAACAGAAGATTTCCTGCGCGAGAACGGCTTTGACGATCTGGCTGATTCTATTGCCACAGACGGCCTGAACAGCCATCATTTCGAAGCCGTACGCAATATCGCCATTACCTTGCATGAACACAAGGCCGAAGTGAACGGCATTGTTCTGGGCGATAAAATGCATGAGATGGTCAATGAAGCCGTCGGCGATAATCCCAATATCGTCAAGGCGCAGCACAATGATGACATTATGGCCGTTCAGGCGGCCATGAATATTCTCGGCTCCCGCACGGCGATGGATGGCATGTATGGCGGCCAGACACAAAAGAATATGAACGAGCTGGATGCGAAATACATGCGCGATCCCGATGCCGATTTCACGCGCACAATGCCGATGATGAAGCCCTGATCATACCTTGATTACCAGTTCTCTCTCAGCCATAGCTTCGTGCGCTCCCAAAGCGTGCCGGGTTCGACCTGTGCGATAATATCGGCGGGCATTTCATCAGTTCTCTCGGATGCATAAGTCAGCAAGCCGGCCGTGGTGGCATAAGCCGGGCCATTGACGCTATCGGGTAACCCCGACAAACGAATAGGGCGACCAATACGCACCTGCTTGTCCAGCACATGCTGCGCCAGTTCCCGGATGCCGGCCATCTCGGCGCCGCCACCCGTCAGCACGACACGCCGCCCCAGCGCGGGGCCAAGTCCGCTGTCATTCAAACGCGCGCGGACGTGCTCAAATATTTCCTCAATACGCGGCTGGATGATCCCCACCAGCAATGATCTTTGGATATGATTGGGCGGGCCGCGCTCATCCTCACCCAGGCGCGGCACATCAATCAGTTCATTCTCATCCGTGCTGGAGCCCATCGCCCCGCCAAAATTCTTCTTCAGGCGCTCTGCATCGGCAACCGATGTGGTCAAACCCTTGGCAATGTCATTCGTCACATGCTTGCCGCCAATGGGAATGGCATCGGCATAGACAAGGGCGTTATTCTGAAAGACCGCCATGGATGTCACGCCCGCGCCCATATCAATCACCGTACAGCCCAGATCCATTTCATCCTCAACCAGACTGGCCAGCCCGGCCGCATAGGAGGAAATGCAAAAGGCGGTAATATCCAGATGCGAACGCTCGATACAGGCCGCCATATTCCGCAATGATCCCATATCACCCGTCACCAGATGAATATCAACCCGCATATTCTGACCGTACATGCCGCGCGGCTCGTTGATTCCATCATGCCCGTCAATATGAAAGCCGACGGGAATAGTGTGAATCAGCTCATACTCGCTGCTCAGCTCTTCTTCCTGTGCCTTGGCCAATGCGCGGCGGATATCGTTATCGGTCACCTCATGCCCCAGAATACGGACTTCGGCGCTGTGCGAATGCGACAGGGAATGCACGCCGGGCAGATTGACAATCACCTCGCGCAGCGGATAACCCTTGAGATCGTCCGAGGCCATTTTCTCGGCATCATGCACCGCCTTGCGGATCGCATCCTCGGCCTTGTCGATATCGACAACCGTGCCGCTTTTGATGCCCTGGCTGATCTGCTGGCCAACGCCCAGGACCTCGAAATTTCCGGCCTCATCCACCACACGGCCAATAAAACAGGCAATCTTAGAGCTGCCGATATCCAGCGCCGCCAAAAGCGATCCACGTTGCTTGTGTTTGTTATTTTTCATCATGGGCGGGCGGTACAAACCTAAAAAAAGAGAAGCAACTTACCTAAATGTTATTATCCGGCTTGAAGGCCGCATCCTGACTCTGTCCTTCGGGATTATAGTCCTGAACCTTGCCAGGCGCAGCCTGCACAATAATACGGTCCGTATTGCGAAGGTCAATATGATCGAGATTTTTATCCAGAATCGCGCTTTGCTCCTGCTCATTGGCCAAACGGCGCAGGGCAAGGCCGATATCTGTCTCCGGCAGCTTCACAGTCACGCCGTCCACCGATGTCAGATTCCAGCGCCGCCCGCCAACCCAGCTCGCCACTTCAATCTTGCTGCGAAGATCCGGTTCGGCATTAAGCGTCTCGACAAGCGTTTTGGCGTTTTGTGGTGCGCCCTCGCCCACGACCATCAGGAAATCCCCAAACGCGCCAAGGCCTTTATCGGTCAGCACCACACCTTCATCATCGATCAGGTATAATCGCTTCTGGCTCTGCCACAGGGCAACAGGCGTGCGCTCCACCAGCCCTAGAAAAATCGTATCGGGCAAACGGCGCTCCAGCTGAACAGCCTTAACCCATGAGACATCTTCCAGTCTTTTTCGGGATTTTTCGATATCAAAGGCAAAAATCGGCCCGCCCTGCTCAACCCCCAGCGCAGCCATCAAGGTATCGGCCTCCGTATTCACACGGCCCTCCACGAGAATATTCTCCACCGAAAACCCAAGATCAGCGCTGGCGCTTAAAAAACTCTCATGGGCAAATTCCTGTGCGCGGATCGCCGCCCCGCTCAGCCATACCCAGGCCGCTGCCCATACCACAATCACAATCACGGCCAGAATCCCGCCAGACCGGCGCAGCCAGACCATGAAAATATCACGCTTGGTTGCAGGCCTTCTGATGGTGCTGCGGCGTGTGCCGCGCTTCTTTTTCTTCTTGCCAAGAGAGATCATCGTATCGCTATCTACCCCTCCTATGTATGACGCTTAAGCAAACGGGCATCAACCGGAACCGGATCGGCCGGAACGGCAGAGGCACGGTGCAGCGCCTTCGCTTCTTCAACCAGCTGCGTTAAAAACCGCGTAAAGAGAACCGGATTTTCCTTCGAGGCTTCCCACAGGAAATACCCGTATGATCCGGGGCATGGGTTGATCTCGTTCATCCAGATCTCGCCGGTGGCGCTATTACCGATAAAATCAATGCGCGGCGCGCCGGACCCTTCGAGCGCCTCATAAAGCCGCATCGCCCAGTCCCGGATATCGTTTTCCTTCTCCGGCGGCAGCGCAGGGTTAAGCTCGCGCGTCAGGGATAACATCCCCTCGCTGCTTTGCCCCGGTGTTTTCGTGCCGGATTTCCCTTTCCCCGCACCGGAAAGATATTTCTGTTTGAAATCCAGCAATTCCTGCGTGTTCTTCGGGCGCTCAATGGCTGACGTTACGATTTTCCCATCAACGCGGCGTATGGCGGCGTTATATTCCACCAGATTGGCCACGAATGGTTCAATGATCGCGGCAGAATCATAACGGAATATGGCAGGCAAACAGGCTGCGACTTCTTCGTATGATGTCGCCTTGGCCACGCCGATCGAGCTGCCCAGATGACAGGGCTTGACGATAACCGGAAACGAGAGCTTGCCCATAACGGCCTTGATATGATCTTCCGGCAGGATATAGCCGCTGGATGGGCGGCGCAAAATCGCAAAAGGAAGCGTTGGAATACCGATCGCCATCATCAACGCCTTGGACAGCGCCTTATCCATCGTGACGGCCGATGCCATGGTCCGCATCCCTGTATAGGGAATCCGCGCTGTTTCAAACAGGCCTTGAATATTACCATCCTCGCCGATCAAGCCATGAAAAACAGGCAACGCCACGTCAAACTCAATAGGCTTTGGATTTTTAAAAAGCCCTCGCGCCTTGGGAATCAAAACGCCTTTGCGCTCGCCCGAAGACCGGATATCCGGCGTGACTTCGGTCAACGAGGCCAGCAGCACGCGGTCGGGCAGGAAATTCTCGCGGCGGCGAAGCGCATCGCCCGTGTACCAGAACCCATCCGTGGTGATATAAACCGGGAAAGCCTCGTATTTCGCAGGGTCCATCGCGCTCAGGACTTGCAGGCCCGACACCACGCTGACATCGTGTTCGGGTGATCTGCCGCCGAAAAATACGGCTATTTTCTCTTTGGTGCTTGGCGTCTGGGTCATTGAAATAATTGCTTTGGAATAACTGCCGTGACGGCAGGCGGAATTTTTGATACTGATATTTAAATATAATGGGGAAATCCCGCATTTGGAAGTATTGCCTTGAAATCGTTCACAGCTCATAACGCAACTTTTTTCTACGCCGAAACCGGACAGGCGGAAAAGCCGCCCTTCTGGTGGGCGCATGGCTGGGGCCAGTCACATGGCGCATTCCTGCCGCTGGCCGGGTCATTTGAGGCGCGGTTTCATCATCATCTCATCGACTTTCCCGGCTTTGGCGCCTCGCCGCCCCCGCCCGGCGATTGGGGTACGGAAGATTATGCAGAAGCCATTGCCGCACATCTAAAATCCACAGGCAGCCCGCCGATCATCTGGGCCGGGCATTCTTTTGGCGCGCGCGTTGGCCTGCAACTGGCCTCCCGCTATCCGGAACTGGTCAAGGCCGTGATCTTCATTGCCGGGGCCGGGTTAAAACGCAAAAGAAGCCCATGGCAGAAATTCAAATTCAAATCCCGCATCTATATTTATAAAGCCTTGAAAAAACTGGCAGGATTTGGCCTCATCGACAAGGACAGGCTGGCTGCCCGGTTTGGCAGCCGCGATTACCAGAATGCCGGCGCCATGCGCGCGACCTTTATTAAGGTCGTCAATGAGGACCTCACCCCGCAGGCCGCAGCAACAACCTGCCCTGCGCTTTTGATTTACGGAAAAAACGATAACGAAACCCCGCCGGAATTTGGCGAGCGTCAGAAAAAACTCATGAAAAACGCGCAGCTTCATATTCTGGATGGTCAGGATCATTACGCCGTTTTATCATCAGGACGGCATCAGGTTGCCGCGATTATGGATGAATTCCTGCATGATCTTGAAAAGGGACAAGGTTAATGATTTTAGAAACATTCACCGTTTTCATGGTGTTTCTGGCCTATCTGGGCTTTGCCGCCAAACGACTGCTGACCTATCTGCATGTCTTCCAGCAGGAAGAATATGACGGGCGGCGTTTTTTAGGCTGGGTTATCGCCCACCGCGTTATTGATAAACGTCTGACGCCTATTCTCCTGATTTTAGGGATTGCATGGTTTTTTGCCGGTGAATTTGCCTTTCTGGTGGATCTGGGGGCGCTGATTGCCTTTGCGCTGATTGGTTATACCGAGAAAGACCCGCGCAAGGATTCCAAGAAAAAACTGGCCTTCACCTCCCGCGCCAAACGCATATTTACCTGCGCCATGATCGCGGCCACCCTGCCCGCTCTGCCTGTGCTGCTATTTAATTTCCCGTTGGTCTGGGTTGTGCTGGTGCAAGCCATGCCGCTCTTTCTGGTGCTGGGCAATCTGGTTCTCCAGCCCTATGAGAACCGCACCCAGAACAAATTCTGGAACGAGGCCCATCAAAAACTCCTGCGCCTCTCCCCCACCGTCATTGGTGTCACCGGATCATTCGGCAAGACATCGGTCAAGCATATCCTGGCCCATATCCTGCAAACTGCCGCGCCCACGCTGGCCACGCCGGGCAGCGTCAATACGCCCATGGGCATATCGCGCATCATCCGCGAGCAGCTGGATGAAACGCATCGCTATTTTATCGTGGAGATGGGCGCATATGGCCCCGGCTCTATCGCCCGGCTCTGCAGACTTGCCCCCCCTGATTACGGCATTATCACCGCCCTTGGTCATGCGCATTATGAGCGCTTCAAAAGTTTAGAGGCCGTGGCCGAGACAAAATTTGAACTCGCCGCTGCCGCCATCAAGCGCGATGGCAAAGTGATCGTGCAGGAAAAAACGCTGCGCTTCCCTTATACGGAAGGCTTCAAATCCGACAATATTGCTTCCTTTATCATCTCCGGCAATGCGCCTACCTGCAATCTGTTGATTGAACGCGCCGAGCAGAAAATGAACGGGCTTGAGATGCGTATCCGCTGGGATAACGCCACATATATTCTTGACGTGCCGCTGTTTGGCCTTCATCACGCCGATAACGTCGCTCTGGCCTTTGCCGGAGCCTGCACCTTAGGGCTGGATCCGCGTCAGGTCGTCACGGCCTTGAAATCCACGCCGCAAATCCCCCACCGCCTTGAGGTCAAACCCATGCCGGGCAAGGGCATTATCATTGATGATGCCTATAATTCCAATCCGCTGGGCTTTCGCTCGGCGCTCGATCTGCTGCACCAGCTTGGTCATAAAAAGCGCAAGATCCTGATTACACCCGGTATGGTCGAACTGGGCAGCGCCCATGATGAAATCCACCGGCAGGTCGGCATCCACGCCGCGCGCAGCTGCGATATCGCCATCATCATCCAGCCAAGCCGCATCCAGAGCTTCATACAAGGCTTCAAGGAAGAAGCCAGAGCCGATCAGGCGCTCATAGAATTCGAGACCTTCGCCGAAGCGCAGAAATGGGCCAATGACAATATGAACGGAACAGATGTTGTGCTGATTGAAAACGACCTGCCCGATTTATACGAGCGCGTGCCGAAACTCTAAAGCGCTCGCTCGCCGATACGCTTGATCTCCCAGCGCAGATCGAGCTTTAGTTTTTTCCGGGCGCGGGCAATCAGTTCATCTCCCAGATTCTCCAGATCCTCGGCACTGGCACTGCCGGTATTGATCATGAAATTGCAATGCTGCTCGGACATCTGCGCCCCGCCTATGACAAGGCCGCGCCCTTCCACCATCTCCACCACCTGCCATGCTTTTGTGCCCTCAGGCAAGCCTGCCTTTTTCAGCTCTTCCGCGGATGGGTTGGCAAAAGTTGAACCGCCTGTCTTTTCGCGGATAGGCTGAGTTTCGTTACGCTTTTCTTTGATCTCGGTCATACGCGCCTTGATCGTATCGTAATCTTGCGAGCTGCCTTTCAAGATAGCGCTGACCACGATCCCGCCTTCGGGCATTTCCGTATGGCGATAGGACATTTTCAAGCCTTCCGGCTTGCAGATTTTCAGCGTGCCATCGGGCAGCAGCACCACAGCCGAAACCAGAACATCTTTCACTTCCGCGCCATAGGCCCCGGCATTCATGGCAATCGCTCCGCCCATCGAACCCGGAATGCCTGATAAAAATTCCAGACCGCCAATCCCCGCCTTCATCGCCGCGCCGGCAACGCTGCCGTTCAGGGCGCCGCAATAAACGCGGATATTGGCATCATCCAGAACATCAATGCCGGACATCTTTTTACCCAGCCTTATCGTAATGCCACGAATACCGCCATCACGCACAATGGTATTGGCCAGCCCGCCAATGATCGTGACGGGGTCAGTGCAGGAGGCCATGAAATTGCGAAGATCTTCCATATCCGACGGCTCGAACAGCCGATCAGCGCGGCCGCCGCAACCAAACCAGCTCTCCGCCCCCAGCTTTACATCTTCGCGCATTCGGGAATCGGGCGTGTAGGATAACATAGCGGGATCCTTCTAAGCCGCGCTGGCGGATTTACTCAGCACCGTCTCAAGCTGGGCAGGCAGCGCATAAGCCCAGGATGTAATATCACCCGCGCCCATGCAAATCACGTAATCGCCCGGCCTTGCCGTATCCGCCACAAGCTGCGCCAGCTCATCGCGGTGTGGCAATGGCACGACATCACGGTGACCATGCGCCTTGATACCTTTGACAAGGGTATCCTTATCAGCCCCGGCGATAGGTTCTTCTCCGGCGGTATATACATCGGCCACGATCACGGCATCGGCATCATTCAGACAGGTACAGAACTGCTCGAACAGATCATGCAGGCGCGAATAACGATGCGGCTGGACAACGGCAATAATGCGTCCTTCAGTTCCTTGCAAGGCAGAACGCGCCGCCTTTAATACTGTCTCGATCTCAATCGGGTGATGGGCATAATCATCAACAACTGTAATCCCTTTCACCTCGCCTGTGCGGGTAAAGCGGCGCTTTACCCCTTTAAAATTCTCAAGGCATTTCTTCATCAGCGCCGCAGGCACACTCATCTCATTGGCAATAGCCAAAGCCACCAGGGAATTCTGCACGTTATGCTCGCCCAGAACCGGCAGGAATACGTCTTTTAAGGTTTTTTCCTCGCCGTTATTCAGCCAGCCGGCAATCCGCACATCAAATTCCGATCCCTTTTGCGAAGGACGCACATTAAAGGCGCGGATATCAGCCTGCGGATTAAATCCATATGTAATAACCTTGCGGTCCGATACCTCGGATACCAGCCCCTGCACCACCGGATGGTCGATACACAAAACCGCATATCCGTAAAATGGCAGGTTATGAATGAACTGGCGATAAGCCTTTTTGACGCTTTCAAAATCGCCGTAATGATCCATATGTTCAGGGTCAATATTGGTAACAACGGCCACAGCAGCAGGCAGGCGCGTGAACGTGCCATCGCTCTCATCGGCCTCAACCACCATCCAGTCGCTGCTGCCAAGACGCACATTCGTGCCATAGGCATTCACAATCCCGCCATTGATGACAGTGGGATCAAATCCGGCGACTTCCATCATCTCGCCGACCAGCGATGTTGTCGTGGTCTTGCCATGCGTGCCCGATACCGCCACGGCGCGTTTCAGACGCATCAATTCAGCCAGCATCTCGGCCCGGCGAACCACAGGCACCTTGGCCTTGCGCGCAGCCTCAACCTCCGGGTTGTTGCTTTTGACAGCAGAGGATATCACCAACGCGGCCGGCAGATTGCCGCCAGCATCTTTAATATTACCGCCATCATGTCCGATCAGGACACGAATACCCTTTTCCTGCAGGCGCTTAACGTTATAGCTCTCGGCCAGATCCGACCCTTGCACCTTATAGCCCAGCGAGTTCAATATCTCGGCGATACCGCTCATGCCGATCCCGCCGATCCCGACGAAATGCAGCACACCTAATTCTTGCGTCATTGATTGCATAAAATTCTAACTCCATCCGCGGGCAATGGCCGTGACCAGATTGCCCAGCTTTCGGGCCGCATCGGGTTTTCCGCAACTGCGGGCGTTCTCGGCGGCCTTGAACAATATTTCCGGATTTTGCAGGAAAGTTTCGATCCGCGCAAGCAAAGCCTCAGGCGTAAAGCCATCTTCCGTCATCACCCAGGCCCCGCCAACATCGGCCACGGCCTCGGCATTCATTTTCTGCTGCTGGTCCTTGTGATGCGGATAGGGCACGAAAATACCCGGCCGCCCGGCGGTCGTCAATTCCGCCACGGTACTCGCGCCGGATCTTCCGATAATCAGATGCGCCTGCTCAAGGCGCTGGGGGATATCTGTAAAAAATGTCTGCAACTCGGCCTTGATATCGGCATCCTTATATGTCTGGCGTACCATATCCAGATCATCGGCGCGGCATTGCTGCACGATCCGCAAACGCGATTTATAAGCGCCCTCCAGCTGGGTAAGAGCCTGCGGCACGACGCGGCTAAATACGCTGGCCCCCAGCGATCCGCCCATGATCAGGATGGAAAGCTCGCCATCGGGCTGGGGCGTAGGATAGGGCCGCGTATAAAGCGCGGCGATATCAGGGCGCACCGGATTGCCAGTAACAATAGCCCGGCGCTTGTCATTACTATGCAGGCCGATCACTTCCGGTAACGAGATCGCAATACGCTCCGCCTTTGGCGCGAGGATCGCATTCGCGCGGCCGATAACCGCATTTTGTTCATGAATAATGGTGGGAATTTTATGGCGCTGCGCGGCCAGAACACCGGGCACAGAAGGATACCCGCCAAAGCCAACCACCACAGCCGGCTTTAATGTGCCAATAATCCGCGAAGCCTGCATATACCCCATGCCCAGATTAAACATGCCCAATACTTTGCCGGCAACGCCACGTCCAAACGTACCGGCTTTGATGACATGGATGGGCATGCCATCAAAAAGATTGGCAAATTTCTCGCCGCGGTAATCGGTGATAACCTCAACATCAAATCCGCGCGAGAGCAGATCATGCCCCAACGCCCGCGCCGGTGTCATGTGACCGCCCGTCCCGCCTGCGCTCAAAATTACCAATGGTCTGCGGCTCATGCATTTCCTCCGGCGGGATTGCCTCCGCGAATATGGCGCGGCGAAAACCGGGAAAGCCCGCCCTTGGAAATACTCACGCGCGATTCCTTGCGCGTCAGCGCCAGCACCACGCCCATGGAAAACCCCATCGAAAGCACCGATGATCCGCCGTAACTGATAAAGGGCAACGTCATGCCCTTGGTGGGCAGGATATGCAGGCTGGAGCCCATATGCACCAGCGCCTGCAAACCAAACATCATCAATAATCCGCCCACGGCCAGCACAACAAACATATCATGCGAAGCCATCATGCCTTTAAAACCCCGCCTCAAGATAAAGAAATAAAGGCCCAGCATCATAAGAATGAAAAACAGCCCCATTTCCTCGGCCGCGACCGCGAAGATAAAATCAGCATGTGCATCCGGCAGCAACAGCTTGACTTCGCCCTGCCCAAGCCCTGTGCCCACAACGCCGCCATTCTGAAAAGCTTCCAGCGAGCGCTCCACCTGATAGTTATCACCGCTGGAGGGGTCAAGAAAACGATCAATGCGGCTCTGGACATGTGCGAAAGATGTATAGGCGACAATCAGGCCCACAACCGCCAGCGTCACAAAACCAAACAGCAACCGGAACGGAAAACCCGCCAGAAAAACCTGCGCCGCCCAGATGGATGTGACAATAACCGTCATACCAAGATCAGGCTGCAGCAGCAGCAGCGAAATCAGCACCAGATACACACCCGCCGTGATGATGTTACCGGGAAATATCTTGCCGTTTTCATCCGCGCCCTTTTTCTGCAAGGCCATCAGCCATGCGGCAATCACGGCAAAGGCAGGCTTGGCGAATTCGCTGGGTTGGATGGAAAATCCGAAGATATGCACCCAGCGCTGCGCGCCTTTGATCTCCATGCCTGTGGCCAGAACCGCCATCATGATGCCGACCGCCCCCAGCAGCATGATTGTGCTGATCCGCCAGATCTGACGTTTGCTTAAGGTCGAGACGCCAATCATGATCGCCAGCGCCGGCACCAGCATGACCACATGGCGCACCAGAAAATGAAAATCATGCAGCCCCAGATGCGAGGCCACAGGCGGGCTGGCAGTACTGACCAGCACAATGCCAAACGCCGCCAGCAACAGCAAAGCCCCTAACATGGCGCGGTCAACCGTCCACCACCAACGGCCAAGGTAAGAATTATCCGCGCGGGAGAAAATTTTCATGCGGATACATCCTCCTCCGGCAAGGCATTCACCAGATCGGTGAAGACATCACCCCGATGCGCGTAGGATTTATACTGATCATAGGACGCACAAGCCGGTGAAAGCAGCACAACACCAGCGCCGCCCGGCTGGCCTCGGCCTTCCTGCGCCAGTCTATGGGCGTGCGATACGGCGATATCCATTGTCTTGCAAGGCGTAGCGGGGACATTATACCCCTCCAGCCATTTGACAAACTCATCCATCGACTCGCCAATCACAAAGGCATGCTTGACGCGGTTCATGAAGGTCTCCAGCCCGTTCAGACCGCCTTCTTTTTTGCGCCCGCCGACAATCCAGTAAATATTCTGATGGCAGGCCAGAGCACGCGCCGCCGAGTCCGCATTTGTGGCCTTGCTGTCATTGATATAGGCAACGCCGCTGATGATACGGGCGGTAAACTGGCGATGCGCCA
Source organism: Alphaproteobacteria bacterium (assembly GCA_035911135.1). Classification (GTDB taxonomy): domain Bacteria; phylum Pseudomonadota; class Alphaproteobacteria; order Micavibrionales; family Micavibrionaceae; genus JAMHWD01. The sequence continues at coordinate 325,930 of JAMHWD010000018.1, forward strand.
AACCCGGATAGCTTTGCATGGCCTCTAATATGGCCGCAGGTTCCAGCCCCGCAATACGCGCCGCGGCATATGCCGCGGCTGCATTTTGCTTGTTATGCACACCGGGCAGCGTGAGAATATTATTCAAACTGCCAATCTCGCGCACGACATCTTGCGTGGCGTCATACAAAACGCCGCCTATGGCATAGACCCCGCCGGAAATTTCCTTTTCTGTCGAAATGGGGATAACGCGCCGCCCCTCCTCGCCTTTCAGGCGTTCATAAACTGCGGCGCTATATTTATCATCAACGCCGATAATCACGGCCTGATCGGGCCGCGCGAAGATGCGTTCCTTGGCGGCGACATAACCTTCCATGCTGCCATGGCGGTCGATGTGATCTGCGCTGACATTCACCCATATGGCAATATCCGGCGCATAGCTGCGGCACAAATCAAGCTGAAAGGACGACAGCTCCAGCACCATATACCCATCCTTGGCAGGCAGCTTTAAATCCAGTACAGGCTTGCCGATATTCCCGCCAAGCCCCGTCGAAACACCGCTTGCCTCCAGCACATGATGCAGCAACGCCGCCGTGGTCGATTTGCCGTTCGTGCCCGTGACCCCGATCGTGCGCGTATCGGGATGGGCGCGGTAGAAAATCTCGATATCGCCAATAATCTCAATGCCGGCTTCTTGTGCGGCGATAACGGCCGGGTGCGGCTCCGGATATTTCAGGGGAACGCCCGGCGCGACAATCAGACATTCGCAGGCCCCAAGCACGTCCTTATCAAGCGCCTTAATAACCGCGCCCGCCTTTTCGGCGGCGGCGCGCGCCTCTTCGGAATCATCCCAGGCAATCACCTCAGCGCCGCCCTTCTTCAAGGCCTTCACAACAGACAGGCCCGAAGAACCCAGCCCCAGAACGGCCGCTGGCCGCCCTTGTAACTGGTCGATGAATTTCTTAATGCTCGTCATCTATTATCTTAGTTTCAACGTTGACAGGCCAATCAGGGCCAAAATGAATGCTATAATCCAGAATCTAATGACAATTGTCGGTTCCGACCAGCCCTTTTTCTCAAAATGATGATGCAACGGGGCCATGGCAAATACACGCTTGCCCGTAAGCTTGAATGAAGCCACCTGAACAATGACAGAAACCGTCTCCACCACGAACAAGCCGCCAATAATCGCCAGCACCAATTCGTGTTTGGTCATAACCGCCAGCGTCCCCAGCAAACCACCCATCGCCAGCGATCCTGTATCGCCCATGAAAATCTGTGCAGGCGGCGCGTTATACCATAAAAACCCAAGCGACCCGCCGATCAGCGCGCCACATATGACGGCCAGCTCACCCGTGCCCGGCACAAAGGCGATATTCAGGTAATTGGAATAATCAATGCGCCCGACCAGATAGCAGATCAGGCCAAAACACGCCGCGCAAATCGCCACCGGCACAATCGCCAGACCATCCAGACCATCGGTCAGGTTCACGGCATTGGATGATCCGATAATCACGAAAATCGCCCAGGGAATAAAAAACCAGCCCAAATTAATGAACATGCTTTTGAAAAACGGAATCGCCAGATGCGTGTTCAGGTTGGAGGGCAGGATATACATCACC
>JAMHWD010000019.1:0-2745 GCA_035911135.1 Alphaproteobacteria bacterium
ATTATAATTCAGTCCTTCATGTCCATCCGATGGGCAAAGAACCGAGCAGCGATGCAGAGCGCGGCGGGCCGAAACTGGAGTTTCATATCGAGCCTGAGAAAGCTGGCTTTGTGAAGCTTTTCGCCCAGGTACGGATCGGCGGGAAAGACATTTTCGCGCCGTTCGGCATAACCGTGAAATAAACGCCCTAATAAAGGAGAATACGCATGAAGACGATTTTACTGGCATTAGTGATGGCCTTGTCCGCATTCGCGCCCGCCATGGCCGCAGACACTGGCCACACGCATGACGCAACTTGGCTTAAATCTACCGAGGCGCAATATGTGTGCATGATGAACAATAAGGTTTTCGATAAACCGCAAATCGCTATCGAGATTGAAGGAAAAACTTATTACGGGTGCTGCCCGATGTGCGCGGACAGATTAAAAAATGACGTATCTTTGCGTACGGCGACGGATCCTGTAAGCGGCAAGCAGGTCGACAAGGCCAGCGCGGTCATCGGTGCGGATACGCATGGCATGACCTATTACTTCGAGAGCAAGGAAAACCTCGATAAATTCGCCAGCGGCCCGATGCCCGCTGTGGACGGCGGCATGGAAATGAACGGTCACGACGACCATAAACACTGATTGTTATAAAAATTGCCGAAAAAGCCTATCGATAGCCCCGATAGGCTTTTTTTATAGCTTGTTTATGCGAGATTAGATACTATATACCCCTATAAGGTATATAACTAGATGGAGAAAGACGATGGCAGTCGAGAAGCACCCATCCCACGACGCTGAGATTAAGCGTTTGAACCGCATTGCGGGACAAGTCGAGGGTATTAAAAGGATGATCGAAGAAGGCCGTTATTGCCCTGAAATACTCTCGCAGCTTCGGGCTGTGCGTTCGGCGGTCAAGGGGATTGAAACTGAAATACTCCGCCGTCATTTGTCATCCTGCGTGGCCAGCGCCATGCAAAGCGGGGAGGAGGCCAGCCGGACAAAATCCATCAATGAAGTCGCCAGCCTGTTTTCTAAATTCGAGGAATAAGGAATATCAATAATGACCGATCATTCACACCATCATCACGATCATAAAAAAATGGAAGAAAAACCTACGCATGGTTCATGCTGCGCGATGCATGGGCATGATCATCAAGCGAAAGCCCCTGTGGTGGACGCGCCAGCGGGAACGATGTTCATCTGCCCGATGCACCCGCAAATCCGTCAGGTTGGCCCCGGAACTTGCCCTATTTGCGGCATGGCGTTGGAGCCGGAAGTGATGACGGGCGAGGAAGGCCCGAACCACGAGCTGATTGATATGACCCGCCGTTTCTGGATCGGTCTTGTATTGACGCTTCCGGTTTTCATGCTGGAGATGGGGGCGCATCTTGCCAATCTTCATTTTGTTACGGGCGCGGCCTCTAACTGGATACAGCTTGCTCTGGCGACTCCCGTTGTTCTGTGGGCAGGGAAACCGTTCTTCGAGCGCGCCTGGGCATCGATTGTCTCGCGCAATCTCAATATGTTCACGCTGATTGCCATCGGCACAGGGGTTGCGTGGCTTTACAGCATTGTCGCCACCCTCATGCCAGATGTGTTTCCCGAAGGATTCCGCCGCATGGACAGATCGGTTCCAGTCTATTTTGAAGCCGCTGCCGTGATCACGGTGCTGGTGTTGCTGGGGCAGGTTCTGGAGTTGCGGGCGCGGGAGAAAACGGGCGGCGCAATCAAGGCACTGCTTAACTTATCACCCAAAACCGCCCGCCGGATCAATGCGGATGGAATGGAAGAAGATATTCCGCTTTATCATGTCCATGCGGGCGACCTCTTGCGCGTACGCCCCGGCGAAACCGTTCCCGTTGACGGTGTGGTCGTCGAAGGCAAAAGTGCAGTGGATGAATCGATGGTGACGGGGGAGTCCATGCCCGTCATGAAGGAAAAAGAGGCAGCTCTGATCGGCGGCACGATGAACCAGACGGGCGGCTTTGTCATGAAAGCCGAGCGCGTGGGCGGTGACACCATGCTCTCTCGCATCGTGCAGATGGTCGCGGAAGCGCAACGCAGCCGTGCACCCATTCAAAGGCTGGCCGATCATGTCGCGGCATGGTTTGTGCCTGCCGTCATTCTTGTGTCTGTTGTGGCCTTTATTGTATGGTTTGCATTCGGCCCCGCGCCCGCTTTTAGCTACGGTCTGATCGCGGCGGTCAGCGTTCTCATCATTGCTTGCCCATGCGCCCTTGGCCTTGCCACGCCGATGTCTATCATGGTGGGCGTGGGGCGCGGCGCACAGGCTGGCGTTCTGATCAAAAACGCCGAGGCCCTGGAGCGTATGGAAAAAGTCGATACGCTTGTTGTCGATAAAACGGGAACGCTCACTGAGGGAAAACCTAAAGTCACTCGTATTATCGCTCAGGGTATGTCGGAGGATAATCTACTGTCCTTGGCAGCGTCTCTGGAACAAGCAAGCGAACACCCATTGGCGCATGCCATTGTCGTGGCGGCAAAGGAAAAAGGCATCTTCATCGCCAAGGCGGATGATTTCGACTCGCCCACTGGAAAAGGCGTGGTGGGTAAAGTATCTGACCGCGCCGTCGCGCTTGGAAACGTCAAGATGATGAATGATCTGGGTGTTGATGTTTCCGATTTGGAAGCTGAGGGCGATGCTTTACGCAAGGACGGTGCAACGGTGATATTCGCGGCGGTCGATGGCAAAGCGGTGGGACTTCTCGCCATTGCCGATCCGATCAAGGAAACCACG
>JAMHWD010000020.1:0-2040 GCA_035911135.1 Alphaproteobacteria bacterium
TTTCATAATGAATATTCCAGAAGCAAGCATGGCTCCCGCATTCACAACAAGAAAGAAGGCCACAGCAATTACAGACATGCCAGTGTTCTTTACCGCACTCATATCAAGAACAATATAAACAGCATAAAGCAGCCAAAGAATGGCGCTCAAATAGAATAAAGCCTGCACCGTGCTTTTCTTAAGCGAATTGTTTTTTCTGGCGTTATTTTTTGGAGAGTTGACCTTGCTTGATCTTTTTCCCATCACTCAGTGCTCAGCCTTGCTGTTGCACCGCCGTCAATCACCAGCGCCTGACCGGTCATAAAAGATGATTGTTGGTTATCTGCCAGAAAATAAATGGCGCTGGCAATCTCGGCTGGCATCCCTACGCGCCCGTTGACCGTTTTGCGGGCCAGGTTGTCGAGGCGATCCTGCACATTTTCGCCGCCGAGATGTCCACGGCCGAGGCCGGCGCGCAGCATGGGAGTATCCACTGCACCGGGCAGAATCGCATTGGCGCGGATGTTATCGGGCGCGAATTCGATGGCCATGGCGCGTGTCAGGGCGAGCAATCCGCCTTTGGATGCGGCATACGCGGCAATATTCGCAGATGTTTGAATGGCGTGGACAGACGAGACGTTCACCACCGCCGCCCCACCGCGTGCCTTAAGTAAAGGATGCGCAAGCTTGACGCCCAAAAATACAGAGCGCAAATTGGCAGCCATCACCGCATCCCATTCTTCCACGGTGGTATCCACCAATGGTTTGGCGATCTGCATGGCGGCGTTATTAACTAATGCATCGAGGGTGTCTGTAAACGCGTGCGCCTGCTCAAAGATTGCTTGCATATCTTCGGGACGCGAAATATCAGAACGGATGAAGAGTCCGGTTTTCGGGAAGTCTGTGTAGGGGTTACGATCCACGCCGATCACGTGCCAGCCTTTTTCAGCAAAGAGATCGACGGTGGCGCGGCCAATTCCACCTGCTGCGCCGGTGACTAAAACGGTTTTGATTTTATTCATCCTTTATCCTTTGTAGACCATCCCCAGCCCTTCGACCAGATTCTTGATCGTGTTCCAGTGGATTCTTTCCCAGGCAGTGGGGCTTGAATTGGAATTGTGCGGCGCAAGCATGACATTGTCCATTTTCAACAGCGGACTTTCCAACGGCAGCGGCTCATACTCGAAGACATCCAGTGCCGCGCCTCCCACTTGACCTGATTGGAGCGCAGCCACGAGGGCAGTTTCCTCCACGATGGGGCCGCGCGCGGTGTTGATCAGCACGGCTGTGGGTTTCATCTGCGCGAGTGTTTTTGCGGTGATCAGATGATGGGATGTCGAGTTTAAGTCACAGTTGACAGAGACAAAATCAGAGTTGGAAAGTAGAAAATTGAGATCAGTTATTTCGATGCCGGTTTCGCTGACGAAGACATGGTCAATGTTGACAATGTCTGTGCCGAGCACTTTCATACCGAAGGCTTTGGCGCGGCGCGTAACAGCTTTGCCAATATTGCCAAGGCCGATGATTCCCAATGTGCATTCGCTTAATGCCTTGCCGGGGATCTTTTCCCATTCACCGCGTTTCATGGCGGCGTCCATCCACGGGCCGCGGCGGGCGAAGGCCAGCATATACCCGAGGACGGTATCCGCTACGGGAGTGGTGAAGGCATTTGGCGTGCGGCCGAGAATGATCTCGAAACGGGAGCAGGCTTCAGCGTCGATTGAATCGACTCCCGTCCCCCATTTGGAGATCACTTTCAAGCGCGGGGAGCAGGCTTCGATGACGCGCGCTGTGTAGCGGTCATCGCCGCAAATGGCACCATCAAATTGACCGGCGTATTTAAGCAGATCATCTTCTTCCATGCGTTCCTGCACATCAGGGACGATCAGGTCGAGCCCGTATTGATCGAAGACGGGTTTGAAGCGCTCCAGAAAGGGGAGCATGTAGGGAGCAGTAAGCAGAATTGTAGGTTTCATTTTTTATTTAATAGCCGCATGGATATGGCATTTTACTGAAATCATAGAGTTTGGGTACGGGTGAAAAATAACTGACATCTTCGAG
>JAMHWD010000021.1:0-1052 GCA_035911135.1 Alphaproteobacteria bacterium
GTCACCTGATGCGCCGAAGATGATAACTGAAACGGGGAGGTCTTTATTCATGTCGCCTGCTGATTACTCCGCCTTCTTGATCGCGTGCCCGCCAAATTGATTGCGCAGCGCTGAAAGCATGCGCGCCGAGAAATTCTCTTCGTCGCGGCTGGCAAAGCGCATTTGCAAAGCGAGTGTGATGATCGGGGCGGGAACGTCCAGGTCAATTGATTCAAACACGGTCCAGCGGCCTTCGCCGGAATCTGCAACCCAGGGTTTGATGTCTTCGAGTTTGGCATCTTCCTTCAACGCATTGGCCGCCAGATCAAGCAGCCATGAACGTACCACGCTGCCGTGCTGCCAGACCTCGGAGATCTGCGCGAGATCAAGACCAAATTCTTCCTTGGCCTTCAAAATGCTGAAGCCTTCGGCAAAAGCCTGCATCATGCCGTATTCGATTCCGTTGTGGATCATTTTTGTGAAATGGCCTGCGCCATGCGGACCGACTCGTCCCCAGCCTTTATCTGCCGCAGGGGCAAGCGTCTCAAAAATGGGACGCATCTTTTCCACCGCCTCAACCTGTCCGCCGATCATCAAGCTGTATCCTTCGCTGAGACCCCAGATGCCGCCGCTGGTGCCGCAATCTACAAAGTCAATGCCCTTGGCTTCCAACTGTGCAGCATGGCGGACAGAATCTTTGTAATTGGAATTGCCGCCGTCAATCACAATGTCGCCTTTTTGTAATAACCCTTCCAGTTTATTGATCGTATCGTCTGTGGCCTGGCCTGATGGAACCATGACCCACACGATGCGCGGCGCATTTAACTTGCTGACGGCATCTTCCAATGAGCTTGCGCCTTCTGCGCCGAGCGCGACCGCTTCCTTTACTGTTTCAACACTGCGCGCAAAACCAACCACGCGATGACCGCCGCGCACCAAGCGCGTAGCCATGTTTAATCCCATTTTTCCCAGACCGATGATTGCGAGTTCCATTCTCTATTGCTCCTTTAAGTTGATAGCGGAGTTTCCTCCGCTTATTTACATCTGATTTCAATGTGTAGCGTGAATTTACA
>JAMHWD010000022.1:0-1742 GCA_035911135.1 Alphaproteobacteria bacterium
AGGCCAGGCGTTACGAAATGAATCGTGCAGCCGCTTTCCTTCTCGCCACCCGCCAGAACGCGCTCGTGCACATGAAGCCCCGGATAAGCAGGTAACAGTGACGGATGGATATTGATGATCCGCCCATCCCATTTCGACACAAAGTCAGGTGTCAGCACACGCATAAATCCGGCGAGGCAGATAACGTCGATCGGCTGGGCCGTGAGAACAGATTGAAGGGCCGTCTCGAACTCGCGGCGTGACGGATATGTTTTATGCGGAATGGTCTCGGTCTTGATTCCGGCCGCGCGCGCACGCTCTAACCCCTGAACATCCGGCTCGTTGGAAATAACGATTTCAATTGTCGCCGGGAAGTCCGGCAGGGCACACGCATCGATAATGGATTGTAGATTACTGCCCCGTCCTGAAATCAGGACGGCCAGTTTTAGTTTCTGGCCCATGAGGCCTCCAGATTATCGATCTGCACGCGCTCGTCATCACCGGATACAGCAGTCGTCACACCGATGATCGTTGCTTTCTCGCCTGCGCCAGCCAGCTGCTCGAGAATGGATTTCTCTTTGCCTGCATCACAGATAAGGATCATGCCGATACCACAGTTCAGCGTGCGGGCCATCTCGTGCGGGCCAACGCCGCCTTGCGATTGCAACCAGCCGAACACCGGCGGTTTTTCCCATGTATTGGCATCAAGGCGAACGCCGATACCATCAGGCAATACGCGCGGAATATTATCGAGCAACCCGCCGCCTGTGATATGCGCCATGCCTTTGATGGTGCCGTGCTTTTTAATCAGCGGCATGAGAGCGCGGACATAAATCTTGGTCGGGGTCAGCAGGCTTTCGGCAATTGTCTGGCCGTTTGAGTACGGTGCCGGATCATTGAACCCGAGACCCGCATCGCTGACGATTTTTCTGACGAGGGAATAGCCGTTCGAATGAACGCCGCTCGAAGAAATGCCGATGACGATATCGCCCTCGCTAATTGTTTCACCTGTGATGATCTGGTCACGCTCGACAGCACCCACGGCAAATCCGGCCAGATCATAATCCTGACCATGGTACATTCCCGGCATCTCGGCAGTCTCGCCACCGATCAGGGCGCAATTGGACTGGCGGCACCCTTCGGCAATCCCGCCGATAATCTGCTCGGCTGTATCGACATCCAGTTTCCCGGTCGCAAAGTAATCAAGGAAGAAGAGGGGCTCGGCGCCCTGAACCAGAATGTCGTTAACGCACATGGCGACCAGATCGATCCCGATCGTGCTGTGCTGGTTTGTTTCAATCGCGATTTTGAGCTTGGTGCCCACGCCGTCGGTCGAGGAAACGATCACCGGATCTTTGTATCCGGCCCCTTTAACGTCGAAAAACGCCCCGAAGCCGCCAATTCCGCCCATATTTCCGGGACGGTTCGTAGCTTTGGCAAGGGGTTTGATCCGGTCAACTAGGGCATCCCCTGCATCAATATCTACACCGGCTTCTTTGTAGGCGTTTTGTTTCATTTGGAAAGTCGGCCTTTCTCGGCTATAAACTGGGTCTCAACACAACACTTTCAAACGGTTTTAGACGGTTTGCAATGGCGCGTACAGCCCTAACCTTCCTCTTTTTACTGGCTTTTTTGCAGCTTGTGCCCGGATCGGCACGGGCGGCGGATCAGGCCTATACAGTCAATGACGTCAAAGTCGACATCCTGTCCGAAAGCGCGGTCAAAGCGCGGGATAAGGCCTTTGGCGAAGCCCAGAAAGTGGC
>JAMHWD010000023.1:0-2041 GCA_035911135.1 Alphaproteobacteria bacterium
AGAATTTGCACACGCCTGTCATAAGGTAACGAAGGACCGGCCCCGTATATATCGCCCATAAATCGCCAGAACTGGTTTTGCGGATGCGCGTAATATTGATTGGCCTCAAGCGACCTCACCCCCGGCATCGTTCCTAAAATCAATGTATGGGCATCCGGCGCGATGATCGGCGGAAAAGCGACGATCAATTCAGGCATTCTACGCAGCCCTACTATCTGCCAGTAACGCCGAGAGCTGGTCGAAACTGATCGGCTTGGTCATATGATGATCGAACCCGGCTTCCTTTGCCAGCGCCCTGTCGCGTTCCTGCCCCCAGCCCGTCTGTGCAATCATCAGCGTATCCTTAAAGGCCGCATCCTCGCGTAATGTCTTGCACACATCATACCCGGTAATATCGGGCAGCCCGATATCAAGCAAAATCGCATCGGGATTTACCTCACGCGCAATATCCATCGCCTCCTGCCCGCCATGCACAATACGTGGCGTATGCCCCATCATCTCGAGCATCCAGCCAATTGTTTTGGCAGAGTCGACGTTATCATCGACAACCATAACCTGCAGCGATGCCGCAGGTGCCGTGATGATTTTCTGCTTATCATCCGCAGTCGTATGATCCTCCGCCATAGTAACGGGCAACGTCACCGAGAAAGTACTGCCAAGATCAAGCCCCGGGCTTTGAGCGGTAATACTCCCCCCATGCATCTGCACCAGCTGCTTGACCAAAGCCAACCCGATACCTAATCCGCCTTGCGCGCGATCAAGGTTATAATCAATCTGCGTAAACAGATCGAATACGCTCGGTAATAAATCCTCGCGAATACCAGACCCGTTATCGGCTACGCTGATAGTCGCTTGCGCTCCATCAAGGCGCACCTCAAGCCTGATCTCGCCGCCCTCTTTTGTGTACTTGGCCGCATTATTCAGCAGATTGCTGACAATCTGCGCCATGCGCGTAAGATCGGCATAAAACCAGACATTTTCCTCGGGCACACTGACGCTCAGATTGTGCCGTGCCCGCTCGATTAACGGACGACTACTTTCGATTGCCGATTCCAGCACAGCATCCAGCCTTATCTTCTCTTTGCGTAACACGATCTTGCCCTGACTGATGCGGGAAACATCCAGCAAATCATCAATCAGGCGCACCATATGATTAATCTGGCGATCCATCATATTCTCGACCTGATTCAAAACATTCTTGTCATCGGTCATACGCATGACCTGCAGCCCGTTACGGATAGGCGCCAAAGGGTTACGCAGTTCATGCGCAAGTGTAGCGAGGAAAACATCTTTCCTTTGATCCGCAATTTTTAATGCTTCTGTGTACTGGCTCAACTCGTCGCGCTGACGTAAAACCAGCTGGCGCTGCCTGTAAAGCTCGATGAAAACCGCAGCCTTACTGCGAAGAATATCGGTCTCGATAGGTTTTTGCAGAAAATCGACCGCACCCGCTTCATAGCCCCTGAATCTTTTTTGCCAATCGGCACTACCCGCCGTCAGGAAGATAATCGGAATGCGTTTGGTCCTCTCCGAACCGCGCATCAATTCTGCCAGTTCAAACCCGTCCATACCCGGCATCTGGATATCCATGAGAGCCAGCGCCACTTCATGCTCAAGAAGAATCTCCAAAGCCTCCGGCCCCGATTTCGCCTTCAGCAAAACCAGCCCGTCCTGACGCAACAAAGCCTCGAGAGAAATCAAATTCTCGTCAAGATCGTCAACCAGCAGGATATGCACTGCGTCTTTGGGATCAATACTCATAAACTACCCGCCTTGCGCAGAAAATTTGTTATTTCATCAAGACTTAAAACCTCTGCCGCCGAACATGCATCCAGTGCTGCTTGCGGCATAATCGAAAACTCGGCGAATGCAGGCGACTGCACGACAACAGTCCCGCCACAATCAGCTATATATTTCATCCCTGCCGCTCCATCTTCATTGGCTCCGGTCAGGACAATCCCGATCAATTCATCACGATAGGAATCCGCCGCCGTTTCAAACAACACGTCAATCGAAGGCCTTGAGAACAAAACGGGCTCTT
>JAMHWD010000024.1:0-1037 GCA_035911135.1 Alphaproteobacteria bacterium
GTGACATCGGTTCCAAGATATTTACTAGACATCACCACATACGCGCCGCCATAAGCCTTACGTGTGATGACGCAGATCTTCGGCACCGTGGCTTCGGAATACGCGTATAAAAGTTTTGCGCCGTGACGAATAATGCCGCCGTGTTCCTGCGCAATACCAGGCAGGAAGCCGGGCGAGTCGACGAAGGTAACGAGCGGAATATTGAAGCAGTCGCACATGCGTACGAAGCGTGTCATTTTATCGGCGGCATCAATATCGATCACGCCGGCCATGATGGCAGGTTCCTGACCGACAATGCCCACGCTATGTCCACCAATGCGCGCGAGGCCGATGATGGCATTGCGCGCCCAATCGGGTTGGATCTCAAGGAATGTACCTGTGTCGATAATTTTTTCGATCACCTGATGCATGACATACGGTTCGGTCGCTTCTAATGGGATGATGTGATTGAGTTCTTCATCCATGCGTGAAAGCGGATCGCCCGCCTGCACATAAGGCGGATTCTCAACATTGTTGGAGGGAAGATAGGAAAGGAAATGCCGCGCCATATCAATGGCTGCCTTTTCACTTTCCACGCTGACATGCGCCACACCGCTGACGGAAGTATGCACACTCGCGCCGCCCAATGATTCTGAATCAATGATCTCGCCAGTGACGGCTTTGATCACATCCGGGCCGGTCAAAAACATGAATGAAGATTTTTCAACCATGATGACCATATCTGTTAGAGCAGGGGAGTAGGCCGCGCCGCCTGCGCAGGGTCCGAGCATAACGCTCACTTGCGGCACCACGCCCGAATATTGCGCGTTGCGTCTGAAGATTTCAGCATAACCGCCCATCGAACGTACGCCTTCCTGAATGCGCGCGCCGCCTGAGTCGATCAGTGAAATAAACGGCACGCCATTGCGGACAGCCAGATCCATTACGCGGCAAATTTTATGCGATTGCATTTCGCTTAGTGTGCCGCCATAAATTGTAAAATCCTGTGAGTATAAATAAACTGTCCGCCCGTTGATCTGTCCATAGCCGGTGATGAC
>JAMHWD010000025.1:0-2607 GCA_035911135.1 Alphaproteobacteria bacterium
ACCTCGAACTCAATCTCGCTCTCGATGCCCGCAATTCCGAAAGCACCATTCTCGATACACCCCTCAGCGAAGACCGCATCCGCGCTGTCCGTGTTGGCGCGAATGGCGACTGGCTCGATGACTGGCAGGGGTATAACACTGGCCGCGTCACGATCAGCCGTGGCTTGACGGGCTTGGGTGCCAGCAGCGAAGACGATATCAATATCTCCCGCGATGGCGCCGAACCTGATTTTGCCAAGGTTGAAATCGAATACCGCCGTCTGCAACGCATCACCGATACGTGGATGGGACAGTTTACCGTGTCGGGTCAAAAAGCTTCCGGCTCTCTCTATTCCTCCGAAGAATTCGGCTATGGCGGCGCAGGTCTGGGCCGCGCCTATGATCCATCTGAAATCTCGGGCGATGACGGTGTTGCCGCTGGCGTTGAACTGCATTACCAAGGCCTGCCTGTCTGGAAAGAAACCTCCTTCACGCCGTTTGCCTTCTACGATATCGGCAAGGTCTGGAACCATAATGACGGTCAGGAAGACACAATATCCGCGTCCTCCGCAGGTCTGGGCCTCAGCGTCCAGCACGAAAGCGGCATCACGGGCACTCTTCAGGTGGCCTTGCCTCTAACCAAACCGATTGATACACCTTTATATGGCGGCAACGGCGAAAACGCGCGTGTGACCTTCCGCCTCGGCTACGCATTTTAGAAAATAAAACATGACCATTATCGTGACAGGCGGCGCAGGGTTTATCGGCACAAACTTTGTGCTGCAATGGCTCGCCCAAACGGATGAAACAGTCTGCGTCCTCGATAAACTCACCTACGCCGGTAATCTCAAAAACCTCGATCCCGTCAAAGGCGATAAACGCTTTGAATTCGTCCAGTCCGACATCGGCGATCTCAATATCGTCCCTGGCTTAATCGCGCGTCTCCAGCCCCGCGCCATCATCAACTTCGCCGCAGAATCCCACGTCGACCGCTCGATCACCGGCCCCGCCGAATTCGTCCAGACCAATATCGTCTCCACCTTCAACCTGATCGAAATGGCTCGCGCCTATTGGGAAAGCCTGAACGGAGTGGCCAAAGAAAGCTTCCGCTTCCTTCACGTTTCAACCGACGAGGTATACGGATCGCTCTCCCCCGTCGAGGCCGCCTTTACCGAAGACAACGCCTTCAGACCCAACAGCCCGTATTCGGCCTCCAAAGCCTCCTCCGATCATCTGGTACGCGCTGCCCACCACACCTATGGCTTGCCAGTCCTTACAACCAATTGCTCGAACAATTACGGCCCTTACCAATTCCCCGAAAAACTGATCCCGCTGATGATTCACCGTGCGATCACAGGCGGCGCGTTACCCGTCTACGGCGATGGCCTCAATATCCGCGACTGGCTCTATGTGACCGATCATTGCCATGCGGTCAGCGCCGTGCTGGCTAATGGCGTTCCCGGTGAAACCTATAATATCGGCGGCTGGAACGAGAAAACCAATCTCGATGTCGTCAACACAATCTGCGAAATACTCGACCGCGAAAAACCGCGTGCAGACGGAAAATCCTACAAAGATCAAATCACCTTCGTCAAAGACCGCCTTGGCCATGATCGCCGCTACGCTGTCGACTCCAGCAAAATCTCCAATACGCTCGGCTGGAAACCAGCCGAGACGTTTGAAACGGGGATCGTCAAAACAGTGAAATGGTATCTGGCCAACGAAGACGGGATCAACGATATCGCAAGCGGTGCGTACCGCGCCTAGACCTCGGAGAATACTTCAAAGTATTTCTTGCCGGATGCCTTCAGCTTTTTATTGTTGTCGTAAATCCAGCGCATAACCTTGCCGTAATCGTAATCGCCCATATCGGCAAAAATCCGGTCATAGACTTTCTCGCGGTCATAAAACACCGTATCGCCATTGAATATGCGTTCGGCTAATGCCAGAAACTTTGCTTTGTATTCCGCCTGATCCTTGGCCACGAACATATCCTTAAGCCCGACAGCATTCAGAACGTCACCCTCGGTTTTCGATGACGGCTCCGGTCCATCCAGTCCCATACACGGCTTACCGCACATCAATGTATCGATGATCGTATTTGTATGCCCGAACGGGAAGGGGTTTAAAACGATATCGACCTTTTTGATGGCCTTGAGATAATCCTCGTAAGGCTGATGGCCGAAATAAGTCGAATTGGCAAAATTCTCCTGCAGATATTTCTCGATATACAGCGAGTCGACACCGCCAACTCCCATCAGGAAGGTGATATGAATATCAAACGGCGCGTCTGCGACAAGTTCTTTGAGGAACTTGAAGAACGGCGCGGATACTTTGATGTCAGATCCGCAGACAGCAACCTCCAGAACTTTCTTGCCCGGCTCGCGCACAGGCATATCTTCCGGTGCCAATGGCGCAAAGAACTTTTCCTTCGACACAATCGGCGTATGCTTTTCGGGATACCCGTCCGCAATATAGGTGTCCTTGGGAAACGCCGATGGATCATAAAGGCCTTTAGGGCTGACTACATAATCTATGTACTCGCTCATCGACGTTGCCGGATGGCCCAGTCCCATGATCTGGATTGGCGCAAAGCGCAAATTGGATACCAGAATATTATAAAAACGC
>JAMHWD010000026.1:0-1292 GCA_035911135.1 Alphaproteobacteria bacterium
TTTCGGATGTATCAGCACGCCCGCAATCGGGAAGCCGTTGCCCATGCCTTTCGCCATCGTGATCAGATCCGGCTGCACACCGGCCAGCTGATGCGCGAAGAACTGTCCGCTGCGCCCGAAGCCGCACTGGATTTCATCCGCAATGAAAAAGGCGCCATGTGCCTGACACAGGCGTTGTATGTCTTTCATAAATGCCGGCGTCGGCTCGTAGATGCCGTTCACGCCCTGTATCGGTTCGATGATGACCGCGCAGATATCATTTTCCGCAAAGGCTTTTTCCAGCGCGGCGCTGTCGTTGAAATCGAGGAACAGCACGTGCGCGTCGTCGTTTACCGGCGGCTTGATAGCAGGATTATCCGTGATGGCCACTGCGCCGGAGGTGCGCCCGTGGAAGGCGCCTTTAAACGCGATGATCTTTTTGCGCCCGTTGACGAAAGAAGCAACTTTCAGTGCATTCTCCACGGCTTCCGCGCCGCTGTTGCACAGGAAAAGATGATAGTCGTCGTAGCCGGAAACGCGGCCCAGCAGGGTTGCATATTCATCCTGTATCGGAATGCGCACGGAATTGGAATAAAAGGCGAGTTGCTCCAGTTGCGCGGTAATCCTTTGTACATAGTGTTCGTTGGTGTGGCCGATGGAAATCACGGCGTGGCCACCATAGAAATCCAGGTATCGGGTGCCTTTGTCATCCCAGACGAAACAGCCTTTTCCTTTGGTAAGGCTGACATTAAATAAAGGATATACGTCAAAAAGTGTCATGGTAAGCAGCGGTATTTTATGCGGTTAATAAGCGGTTGGTTTGAGTTGTAAGCCAGTTTTTTCGGGCCATCCGAACAGGAGATTCATGTTTTGCACTGCCTGTCCAGATGCGCCTTTCACGAGATTGTCTATGATGGAAATAATCATCAGCTGTGTGCCGTGTTTTTCCATGTACAGCAGGCATTTATTGGTATTGACGACTTGTTTGACGTCGATATTTTTGTCGGACAGGTGCACAAACGGCGCGTCCTGATAGTAGTCGGAAAATAATTTTTTCGCGTCCTGCAAAGTGCCGTCGTAGGCCAGGTAGAGCGTGGCGATGATACCCCTCGAAAAATTGCCGCGGTACGGAATGAAGTGGATGCTGCCATCGAAGGTAGGCTGCAGTGCGGTCAGTGTTTCACCGATTTCGCCGAGGTGCTGATGTGTGAAGGCTTTGTACACGCTCATGTTGTTGTTGCGCCAGGTGAAATGTCCTGTTTCACTCAGAGCGACGCCGGCGCCGGTGCTGCCTGTGATGGCGGAAATATGTA
>JAMHWD010000027.1:0-221892 GCA_035911135.1 Alphaproteobacteria bacterium
TTGCCCGTCACGCCAATCTCGCGCAGAACCTCATCCATGCTGCGACCCTGACCAATCAACACCTCCGCCTGACGCAAATATCCGATAATTTGCTCCGCCGTATAACGCTTCCTTGCCATGCAATGCCTCCATAATTTGATGTCCGTTTCTTGATACCAGATTCACTCTAATACCGGACTCAATTATAGGGGGCGGGTCAAATCTCCTTAGTGTCGATGGCTGCAAAATGTTTCGTTTTTCGGCTCCTGAGTGCCCCTTTGAGGTCAGAGGAAGGGTCACGCTTGCATCGGCCTGTCTGAATACCGTATCGGAAGACCTGTCCGCAAATCTGGCGGGATCGTCCTGCAAGATCCAACGCGCCGCGTTTTTCAATGCGGCGTAAAGCATCCAGCAAGTCAGGGGCCTCAATATCACATATGGACATGGCTCCGATTACCGGGAATATATCGGCTTCAAGCCTGTGCAGGACGTTGTTATAGTGATTGTCACTCCAGCGCCCCTTTTGATTTTCATGCCATTCTAGAGCCACAGCTTTGAACGTGTTCTGCGCATTCCGGATTGTGAGCCGTTTCTCGTGCTTTTTGAGCATCGCAGGGTCGGTGCCGTGAGCGATCATCTTTCTGGCCTTATAGGCAGCATCACGGGCATCGGCCAGCGAGATAAGGGGGTAGACACCCAGAGCAAGGGACTTTTCCTTACCGTGAAAGCTGTATTTCAAGCGCCAGTATTTTTGGCCTTTGGCGGTGATAAGAAGTGAAAGTCCGGCCCCATCATACAGTTTGTATTGTTTGGCGGAAGGTTTGGCGTTTTTGCAGGCCGTGTCGGTCAGTTTCATAGTAATGTACCCCATCTGTTTTTGATGTACCCCGCAAGGTACCCCGTGTTAAAGTGACTGCTTATGAACAAATTTGAATAAAAGGAGACAGAAAGTTAGAAAAAATCCAATTTTATCAAAGGGTCATAAACCTTCCCTGAACACTAGAGGTTAAACAAAAACAAGAAACTGGAGGCACGGGCCGGAATCGAACCGGCGTACGAGGATTTGCAGTCCTCTACATAACCACTCTGACACCGCGCCTTGGAGGGGTATTGGGAATTGTTAAGACAATTACAGATGATTGCCCCATGCGTCAACCATATTTGAATGATTTTTAAGGGCTGTGAGGGCTGGTAAAATCCTCGCAAATCGGTTAAAAATCATTACATATGGAGGCGGCCAGCCAAGGACGCTGTTTCTGATTATCCGGATTTTTGAAAAACCTTAAAGACATGCTCGATTTCGCCAAAGCCCGCAAAAACATGGTTGATTGCCAGATACACCCTGCCGGTGTGATTGATCTGCGTATCCTGAATGCTTTCGAGATCATGCCGCGCGAGGCCTTTGTGCCCGATGCCAGCCGCCAGACATCCTATCATGACGAGGCCATCGCATTGGGGCAGGGGCGCTTTATGCTGGCGCCGCAGACCCATGCCCGTATGATCCAGATCGCGGCGCCTCGTGCTGATGATGTGGTGCTGGATATTGGCGGTACAACGGGATATCCGGCTGCGATATTGTCCTCGATGGTGACCACAGTGATTGCGCTGGATGACCAGCAGGCATGGCTGGATATGGCTTCCGAGCGCTGGAATATGCATGAGGTGGTCAATGTCGCCGGAATGCTGGGGCCCTTGCGCGAAGGTTGCGCCAGTTGCGCGCCTTTTAGCCTGATCATGATTAATGGCGCGGTTGCAGAAGTTCCGTCTGTTCTGGAGCAGCAAATTGCACCGGGCGGGCGCCTGATTTGCGTCTTGCAAAAGTCCGGCGAGAAAATGGGGCGCATTGTGGCCGTTCATAAAAGTGCCGAAGGTCATGTCTCCACAACCGTACATAGCGATGCAACGGCGTCTTACCTTCATGGATTCGAGCCGGCGCATACTTTTGTATTCTAACTGCGTTTTCCTTTTGTTCTCTCCTGAACTCCTTTATTATCGCGCGTGACAAATGACTCTTACCAGAGCGCGGGGATTTATTTAACGATGAACGTATTACGTGTATTGCCATTTTTAATGCTGGCGATTGTATTGCTGCTTATTCCAATGCTGGCCGTGGCGCAGGAGCCTGTAAAGCCCAAGGACTTGCGGCTGCAGGATGTCTTGCGGGCGGCTTATAATGATAATCCTACCCTAAAGGCGGCGCGGGCGGAATTACGCGCGGTGCATGAGCGATTGCCGCAGGCGGAAGCCGGTTATAAGCCGACAGCCAGCGCCAATGGCCGTGTTGAGTCCGGTGAAACAGAAGATGATTTCGGTAGCTCAAGTTCTACGGGCAAGAGCATTGGTGCCAGCGTCAATCAACCATTATATCGCGGTGGTCGCACCGTGGCGGCCATGAGTTCGGCGCGTGATTTTATTGCCGCACAAACGGCCATACTGAACGGGGCAGAGCAGGATATTCTGCTGCAGGCGGCAACCGCCTATATGGATGTCGTGCGTGATCGGGCGCTTCTGGATTTGAGCCGCAATAACCAGAATGTGATCGGCGAGCAGCTCAAGGCGGCGCGTGAGCGTTTTGAAGTGGGCGATCTGACGCTGACCGATGTTTCGCAATCCGAGGCGCGTTTTGCGCGGGCTGAGGCGGATATTACGGCGTCGCAGGCCACATTAAAGCGTTCGGAAGCTGTATTTGAAGAAATAATCGGCTTTGCACCGCCGGCCGCCTTTGATGTAACCACTGTCAATCTGCCCAAGCCGACAGGGGCGGAGGAGAGCGCATCGCTGGCCGAGCAGAACAATCCCGATGTGATTGCCGCCACCTTGCTGCAGCGATCCTCCGAATCGGATGTTGATAATGTCTTTGGTGAATTGCTGCCGAGTGTCGGCCTGTTTGCGGAATGGAATAAGGCGTATGATCCCTTGCCCGGCCTGGTCGATGAGCAGGAGAATAAGACAATAGGCATCAGCGCGAGTATTCCGCTTTATGAGGGCGGCGCCGTGCGGTCCCGTGTGCGGGCGGCCAAGGAAACCGCCAATCAGCGTTACATGCAGATATTAGAGGCGCGGCGCAATGCACATCAACGCGCAATCACCAGCTGGGAAGCGCTGGAGGCGGCGCGAGCGGAGATCAAATCGCGTGAAGCGCAGGTCAAGGCATCCGAAGTTGCCAAGGAAGGCGTTGTTCTGGAAACGGAATTGGGCGCGCGGACCATTCTTGATTCTCTGGATGCGGATCAGGAATTGCTGGATGCGCGGGCTTCGCTGGTGACGGCACGCCGGAACGAGATTGTCGCCAATTTTACGCTTGCGAATGTTTTGGGGGCGCTGGCACCTGAAAATCTGGGCTTTGGCGAAGATTCTGTCAATCATCAGGCGCATCTGGATGATGTACGCGCCCGTATTTTCAACATGGATGTGGATAGTGTAGCGCAGGATTGAGATTCGGCCTTTGACATCCTGCGGCCTATGTACCAGACTGAAAAAATCATTCTGCGTTCATCTTAATGAAATTTTAATAAGTGGCCGAAAACGTGAGCAGCACTGAACAGGAACCGTCAATAGAGGAGATTCTCGCTTCGATTCGTCAGATTATCTCTGATGATGATGATGCGCCTCCTGCCGCTAAACCTGCGGCCACACAGGATGAAGACCTTGATTCCGACGATGACGTTGTTGAGCTGATCAACCGTGTTGATAATACGCCGCCCGCGGCAGAGCCTGAACCGGAAGAAGAAATCATTCAGGTTGATATGAAAGAACCTGATTCTGAGCCAGAGGAGAAAGTTTCCTTTGATTCGTTTATGGAAGCCGCGGATGAAAGCGAGCCGGAACCAGAGCCTGAGCCTGTTTTTTCACCGCCACCACCGCCGCCACCCCGTCTGCAGCCGCAGCCACGTCCCGAACCTTCCTTTGCGGTTGATGTAGATGATGATTCCCTGTTGACGGAACGCGCAGAGACTGCAGCCTTGAATGCCTTTACAAAACTGGCCGCCAAGACGGCAATTGACAGGATTTCCGGTGTGACTATTGAAGATATCGTGCGCGATGAAATCAGGCCGATGCTGCGCGAGTGGCTGGATCGTAACTTGCCTGACATGGTGGAGCGTCTAGTTCGTGAGGAGCTTGACCGCGTGGCCCGCCGCGCCGTTGGCGAATAATTTTTCTTATAAATCCATATCTGGCGTCATGTTGTGCTCCGAAGATTTTTTCGGCGGGCGATAGCGCGTTTCCGTAATTTCGTTATCCGCGATGCCCATGATTTTATCAAGAGCCTCGGTGCCGTTATATGTGCCGGATTTCTTGTAAAAACTTACCAGAGAATAACCGCGCATGGATGGGGAGACATAGGCCACTGTGACGTGCTGATATGTTTTGCCGGATAGAAATTCTTTAAGTCCTTTGCGTAAATCCTCATGCTTGAAGCCCGGCGTGATAGGCCTGTGGAATATCTGGCCGCTTGCAATGGCGCGCGTATGTTCCATGGGGCGGAATGTCTCAGGCGCATCCAGCGCGACGTATAAATTGGATGGCTGCACCAGGACATCGGTAGCCGCGGCGGCGGCAAAGCGTTTTTTAGCCATGATCTTTCTCCCCCTGATAAAATCATAGGCGTAGTCTAATGGCTTTCAGGGGGCTTGTATAGATTGCCGGGCTTTGGTTTCATCTGGACAAATTGTGGAAAATCCTTATGATTTCAGGCGTTTTACCAAAGGAATACCAGACATTATGCTCGAAAAGACATTCGCCCCCCTGATCATTGAAAACAAGCATTACCGGGCCATGGAAGGCTCCGGCGCTTTTGAATGCGCCCCCGCCAGCAAGGCACAGCCCTTTACTGTGATGATGCCCCCGCCCAATGTGACGGGTTCGCTTCACATGGGCCATGCGCTGAATATGACGCTGCAGGATGTCTTGAGCCGTTATTATCGCATGAACGGGCGCGATACCCTCTGGCAACCGGGAACGGATCATGCCGGGATCGCCACGCAGATGGTGGTGGAACGCATGCTGGATGCCGAGAAAACCAATCGCCGCGATCTGGGCCGTGAAAAATTCCTGGAGCGCGTCTGGCAATGGAAGGCCGAAAGCGGCGGCACGATCGTCAGCCAGCTCAAACGCCTTGGCGCGACTCCTGATTGGGCGCGGGAGCGCTTTACGATGGATGAAGGCCTTTCCAAGGCCGTAACCAAGGTGTTCGTACAGCTCTACAAGGAAGGCCTGATTTACCGCGACAAGCGCCTTGTGAACTGGGATCCCAAGCTTCAGACCTCCATTTCAGACCTTGAGGTCGAGCAAAAGGAACAAAAGGGCCATATGTGGCATATCCGCTATCCCGTAGAAGGGGCTGAGGCCGAATATATCACCATCGCCACCACAAGGCCGGAGACCATGCTCGGCGATACGGCCGTGGCCGTCCATCCGGAAGATGAGCGATACAAGCATCTGGTGGGTAAATTTGTAACCCTGCCAATCACGGGCCGGATGATCCCGATTGTCGCGGATGAGTATTCCGACCCTGAAAAAGGTACAGGCGCAGTAAAAATCACCCCGGCCCATGATTTCAATGATTTTGAAGTCGGCAAGCGCCATAACCTGCCAATGATCAATATCTTTGATAACCGCGCGCGTATCGTGGCGGCAGAAGGCATTCCGGATTCTTATATCGGTCTTGACCGCTTTGATGCACGCAAGAAAATCCTCACAGAGCTGGAGGAAATGGATGCGCTGGTTGAGGTTCAGGATATCAAGAATGCCGTACCTTACGGGGATCGCTCCGGTGTGGTCATTGAACCGTTTCTGACGGATCAATGGTACGTCGATGCGGCGACATTGGCGCAGCCCGCCATCGCCGCCGTACGCGAGGGCAAGACCCGTTTTGTGCCGCAAAACTGGGAAAATACATACTTTCAGTGGATGGAGAATATCCAGCCCTGGTGCATCAGCCGTCAGTTATGGTGGGGTCATCAGATCCCCGCCTGGTATGACGAAGATGGCAATGTCTATGTCGCCGATAGCGAGGAAGATGCACAGGCGCAGGCCGGGGCCGGCGTAAAGCTCTCCCGCGATGAAGATGTTCTGGATACGTGGTTTTCCTCAGCACTTTGGCCGTTCTCCACATTGGGCTGGCCGGATAAAACGCCGGAGCTGGCGAAATACTATCCCGGCGATGTGCTGGTGACGGGTTTTGACATTATCTTCTTCTGGGTCGCAAGGATGATGATGTTCGGCATCCATTTCATGGGCGATGTGCCGTTTAAGGATGTTTATATCCACGCATTGGTTCGGGATTCCAAGGGCCAGAAAATGTCCAAATCCAAGGGCAATGTCATGGACCCGCTCGATCTGATCGAGAAATTCGGGGCCGATGCGCTGCGCTTTACCATGGTGGCCATGGCCGCGCAGGGGCGGGATGTCCGTATGTCCGAAGACCGCGTGGAAGGATACCGAAATTTCGCGACCAAGCTCTGGAATGCTTCCCGTTACTGCGAAATGAATGAGTGCCGTTTTGATCCGGAATTCACGCCGGAATCAGCCACTTATGCGCCGAATAAATGGATCATCGGCGAGGTCTTGAATACCCGCAACGCCATCGACAAGGCCATGGCCGAGTACCGTTTTAACGAGGCTGCCGGGGCGATTTACCAGTTCGTTTGGGGTACGTTTTGCGATTGGTATCTGGAATTTACCAAGCCGTTGCTGCAATCAGGTACTGATGCCGCTTCGGAAATCCGTGCCGTGACGGGGTGGGTTCTGCGGGAAATTCTGGTGCTGCTTAATCCGTTCATGCCTTTTATCACGGAAGAGTTGTTCGAATCGCTTGGGATGAAATCAGGCGATAGTCTTTTGATGCAGCAATCATGGCCGGGTTATGATTCGATCAAAATTGATGAGAATGCTGCCGCCGAGATGGATTGGCTGTGCCGTTTGATCTCGGAAATTCGTTCTGTCCGGGCGGATATGAACGTCCCGGCCGGGGCCAAGATCAAGCTGCTGGTTAAGGGCGCGAATGACGGGACGCAGAAGCGTCTGGCCGCTTATGACGAGGTTCTGCGCCGCATGGCACGTCTCGAATCGGCTGAATGCGTGGCCGATATCCCGAAAGGTTCGATCCAAAGCGTGATCGATGAGGCGACGCTGGGCCTGCCGATTGCTGATATTATTGATCTGGATGCGGAACGGGAACGTCTGAAAAAACAGATCGGCAGACTGGAGCAGGATATCCAGAAAATAGACCAGAACTTAAGCAATCAGAATTTCGTGGCCAATGCGCCGGATGAGATTATCGCCGAATTCAAGCAGCGCCGGATTGATGCGTTAAGCACCATGGAAAAGCTGAGCGCGGCCTTAAGCCAGCTTGAGGCGGCTTAGGTTTCTTTATTGAGGCTTTCAAGGATGCTGGCTTGCGTCTTGAACAGGCGCTCGCGCGTGGCATTGATGGTGGCCTCAAAATCCCGCGCTGAAGGAAGAGAGAATTTTGCGCCGTTTTCCTGTATTTCCTTTGTGATCGTGGGATAAGATTTCTCGATATCCATCTCGAATAGCACACTACCGGCGCTACGCTTGCCTTTCATGACATCCGCAAAGCGGGTGAGCTGGCGCTCCAGATTGCGTAAATTCTCTAGGCGGCTGAGGAAATCAGCGCTGATATCGACCTGGTCGGCCAGATGCTTCTCAACAGTATTAAACGGGGATGTGTTGTCCTTGGCGGAGGATGCAGGCTCCTGCGCCGCGTTTTTGGCGGCGGTGAGGGGCGTTGTCGCGCCTATGGCGTTCAGTGCATCCAGCATGGTTTCAAAAGCTCCGGTATCCTTCCAGATCCTATAATCTTCATTATAGCATGAAAATGGCCCAAAAAGGAAAAAACGCCCCGTTGCGGGGCGTTTGGGAGCAAAACTGCAAATTTTTCTGAAATCTTATTCGGCTGTGCCTTCGTCGGCGCCGCCCATGAAATTGCCATAGCGGCTCTTGAATTTTTCCATACGGCCTTTTTCCAGGATTTTTCCTGTGCCGCCTGTCCAGGCCGGGTGGTTCAAGGGGTCGATATCGAGGCGCATAACATCGCCTTCTTTGCCCCAAACCGTGCCAAGTGTGTATTCCGTGCCGTCCGTCATGACGATCTTAACATCATGGTAATCGGGGTGAATGTCGGCTTTCATAACTTTAATCTCCTTGATAAGACCCGCTTTTTAGCTTTAAAAAAGACCCATTGCAAGGAAAAAGATATGAATTGGTGGCATCAAAATTCATTTCAGGCCAAAATTCCTGCGCTGGACATAAGACGGCGCATGATGACGGCTATTCGCGCCTATTTTGATGAGGCGGGGTTTTGGGAGGTTGAGACCCCGATTTTACAGATTATGCCCTGTGCTGATAAGCATATTCATGGCTTTCAAACATCCTATTTCGGGCCTGATCTCAAAACGCGGGGCGATTATTATCTGCATACCAGCCCGGAATTTGCGATGAAGAAATTACTGGTGGCCGGCCTGCCCAAAATCTACCAGATATGCCATGTCTTTCGAAACGGCGAGCAGACGAAGCTGCACAGCCCTGAATTTTCCATGATCGAGTGGTATAGAGCCGAAAGTGTTTATTCGGAAATAATGAATGATTGCAGTGTGTTATTTAATTTTCTTCAGAAAAAACTGGATATAAAGAACCTTTCATTCAAGGGCCATGACGTTCCATTGGGGTGCGATTTTGAGCGCATTTCGGTCGCAGAAGCCTTTGGGCGCTATGCCGGGATTAATCTTGATGTATTTTTAGAGGATAAAGATGCATTTGCTTGTAAAATAAAGGAAATTGGCATTCGTGTTGCCGAGGATGATGCGTGGGATGACCTGTTTTTTCGGGTCATGGCAGACAGGATTGAGCCGCATCTGGGCTTTAAGGCGCCGACAATCCTTTATGATTATCCGGCCAGTATGGCGGCGCTATCACGCAAGAAGCCGGGCAATCCCCGTTATGCCGAGCGGTTTGAGTTATATGTGGCCGGGGTGGAGCTGGCCAATGCCTTCACCGAGCTGACGGACCCGGCCGAGCAGCGTGCGCGATTTATAAAAGAAATGAAAGAAAAGAATAAGTTATACGGTTTTTCTTATCCAATAGATGAAGATTTTCTAGCCGCGCTTGAATACGGATTGCCGCCATGCGCGGGGATCGCGCTAGGCCTTGACCGGCTGGCGATGCTGCTCGCGGGGGCCGATAATATCGCAGATGTGCTTTGGACCGGTCAGCCTGTTTAAAAAGGCCAATCAGGCCGCCTTGGTCTGTTTACCGTTTCCCACCGATGCCGCGTAGATTTTATCAATCACGCCTTGCAGCGTGGCATTGAACTCGGCATCGCTCTGGCTGGCGCGAAGGTCATTCGAGAGCGCGCGGGAGAAGCTGGCCACCACGCCATCATTTTCGGACAAGCGCTTGCAGGATTCATCAAGGCTATAGCCGCCCGACAGGGCAACAACCAGCAGAACTTTTTCGTGTTTTACCAGTTCGGCGTAGAAATTGGCCTTTTCCGGCAGCGTGAGTTTCAGCATGATTTGCTGGCCGGCGGGCAGGGCATCCAGATTCTTCAGGATTTCGGCCTTCAAAATGGCTTCGCATTCTGCCTTGTCGGCGGCCTTGATATTCACTTCCGGCTCGATGATCGGCATAAGGCCAGCGGCAAGGATTTGTTTTCCCACTTCAAATTGCTGTTTGACGGCGGCTGCGATACCTGCTGCGGAGGCGCTGTTGACGACCGAACGCATCTTGGTGCCGAATACACCCTTGGAAACAGCGCGGCTCAGCAGGGCATCCAGCTCCGGCATGGGCTTCATCAGCTGCACGCCATCCTGCTCATCCGCCAATCCCTTATCGACTTTCAGGAATGGTACGATGCCTTGTTTTTCCCAGAGATATTGGGCGGTCGGGATGCCTGCAATGACGTTATCCATGGTCTTTTCAAACAGGATCGCGCCCAGAATTTTGCCCGCACCAAAGGCCGGGGCCGTAATAATCCGGGCGCGCATTTCGTGAACCTTGGCATACATGGCGTCTTCGCCGCTATAGGCGCTTTCCTCGATACCGTATTGCTGGAGCGCCTTCGGGGTCGAGCCGCCGCTTTGGTCAAGTGCGGCGATAAAGCCGTTACCTTCGGAGATTTTTGCGCGTTGTTGCTGGCTGGCGGACATGTCTGGCTCCCGTGTCATGAAAATCAATAAGCGTATAGCGAGTTATAGCCAAGGAATCGGCTGCAAACAAGCATCAGCATTCAAAAATCAGTGAATTTTAGAGGGTGTTAATTGCAAAGGATGGACGGATGATAATGGGGTCCGGTCTCGCGGCAGCCATCACAAATGTATCCATGATCGAGAGGTCAATGACTGGAGCGGAACGTGCAGGACCGTTATCGCCAAAAGCTGCGAAGCCCTTGCCAAAACCTTCCATTACTGTTGCGTCTAATTTTGCCATTTCAGTTACTCTAACGTCTATTCCTCGATCAGGCCTTCTTCGATCAGTTTATTGAAAGCCCGGTTGTCTGTCGAAGGGGATCCACCATAAAGAGTGTCAATCACCTGTTGTTTCGACGCTTCCTTCTTTTCAAACAGGGAGGCTACTATCTTCGCATCCCTTAGAGTCGGTTTTTCCTGTCTTAAGGTCTTTATAGTATTATTCAAAAAGAATTTCAAGTTATTATGATCGCCGCCGCAATAATCCAGTGCAGAATCCAACGCTTTCTTGGAATAACCGCAGATATGCAGGCTTTTTGCCCGTCCGTCATTGTCATTTCCCTGCATCATGATGCAGCCATAATTGAACAGCCATTCAATCTCGCGGTTCATGGCGGATTTATGCAGTTTCAGGCGGTCCATGATTTCAGATTGCGTGGTTCCGGGGTTATGGTCGATATCCACCAGAATGAGGGCGCGACGCAGGGATGAGGATGGGTCGCGGCCCAAAGCCTCCACCAGATGATCAATAACGATGCAGGCTTTCTGGGCCGATGTGGCCATAACCTGCTTTGCAACGCTTTTTACCATGAGGGCATCCTACAGGAAAAATGAAACAAATTCAATAAAATGTTAATTGTTTATGAAAATTATGAGGCGGGGCTTTAAACTAAAAAACCCGGCCTGAAACGAATTTCAGACCGGGTTTAGCCACGGAGAACGGTTTAGACTCTAAGAAATACGCCTGTTGTCATTCGCCGTCAATATTTATTTTAGAAAAATTTACGATTTTTTAACCTTTATATCCGGTGGCATGCATGGCCAGTGCCGTGTCGATCATCCGGTTGGAAAACCCCCATTCATTGTCATACCAGGCCATGACGCGGACAAATTGCCCGTCGATAACTTTGGTGCCTTCGAGTGAGAACATCGCCGAATGCGGATCATGATTGAAATCGCTGGAGACACAAGGATCGGAATAAACGCCCAGAACGCCTTTCAGCGGGCCATTGGCGTATTTCGTCACGGCCTCGTTGACTTCGGCGGCGCTGACTTGTTTCGAGGGCTGGAATTTGAAATCCACCAGCGAGACATTGGGGGTGGGCACGCGGATCGCCACACCGTCCAGCTTGCCTTTAAGTTCGGGCAATACGAGCGAAACCGCCTTGGCCGCGCCGGTTGATGTGGGGATCATGTTCATGGCCGCAGCGCGCGCACGGTAAGGGTCCTTGTGCGAGGCATCGACGATATTCTGGTCCCCCGTATAGGCATGGATCGTGGTCATGAAGCCGCGCTCAATGCCGATTTCCTTGTGCAGGGCATAGGCCACGGGCGCAAGGCAGTTGGTTGTGCAGGAGGCGTTGGAGACAATTGTATGCTCTGTTTTCAGCAGGCCGTGATTGACGCCGTAAACAACCGTCAGGTCTTCATCTTTGGCCGGGGCGGAGATCAGGACTTTCTTCGCGCCGCGGTCCAGATGAACCTGCGCGCCCTGGCGGTCGTTGAACTTGCCGGTGCATTCGAACACGATATCGGCGCCCTCGCGGCCCCAATCCAGCTCCTGCGGGTCGCGGCTGCGGAAGCGGTGAACGGATTTACCATCAATCAGGATATTGTCATCGCCATCGCGCACCACATCAAAGGGCGCGCGGCCATGAACCGAATCATATTTCAGCAGGGGAAAGAAATTGCCGCCCGGATCGTTAATGGCCACCAGTTCGATATCGTTATGCTTGCTCTCGATAATGGCGCGAGCCACGAGGCGTCCGATGCGGCCAAATCCGTTGATAGCGATACGAAGGGTCATGCGGTAATTTCCTTATCATTTTTTGAGATATGACATAGGAAATACGGCAACGGAAGTCAATCACTCTGTGGTATGGGCGGTACGGCCGGAAAGATATCAAAATGCGCGCAAACCCTGTTCAGGCTTAGATTCTCTTGGGGCTGCGTTGTAATATCCACAGATCTGGCATGTGTGAAAATATCGCGCAGCCCGTTACCGCGTCCGCCATGGCCGCGTGGATCGTCCTGATAGATATGCCGGGCGGGGCCGATATGGGCGCGGGGGTTTAAGCGCAGGATTTCGGCGCGGCGTTTAATCTCATCCGCGCGGAGAGTGTCGGATGTATTGGCGATCGTAATCGTGCAACTCGTCTCATTTAAATCAGCGTCAATTGTAACGGGATAGCCTTGTTTGTGCAGGCTTTGTGCGCCAAGACCGGTTCCGGTTTTGGAATGTTCGAGGGCGTTGAGGAACATCTCGGTAAAAGACGTATAGATTGCAACCATTTCGCCCCGGCCATACCCGCCTTGCGCCGTGATATGGTCGATCAGGCTCATCATGATCTCACTATTCTCCTGCGGATCTTCGCGCAGGATGCGGGAATCATGAAAGGGCAGGTGCGCCATAGCGGGTGCTATTATTTATTGGCCGCGGCGACAATCGCATCGGCGGTGATGCCGAAATGCTTGTACAGCTCCTCTGCCGGGGCGGAGGCGCCAAAGCCGTTCATGCCAATGAATGTACCATGCGCGCCGATCACAGCGTCCCAGCCCTGACGGACAGCGGCTTCAACGGCAATCTTGCGGCTTTTGTTACAAACAAGCGCCGTGTAATGATCGACATCACCTTCCAGGAACAGGTCAAGGCAAGGAACGGATACAAGGCGTACGTTCTTGCCGTCTGCGGCGAGGCGATCATAGGCCTCGGCAGCGATGGAGACTTCAGAGCCGGAGGCAAAGATCGTCACATCAGGTTCGCCGCCTGTTTCTTTCAGAATATACGCGCCTTTCGCTGATTTGTTTTCCTCACGGAATGTATTCAGGGTCGGCAGGTTCTGGCGAGTGAGCGAAAGGATAGAAGGGCTGTCCATGTCATTAATCGCCAGCTCCCAGCATTCTGCTGTCTCGATGCCATCGCAAGGGCGATAGACGTACAGGTTGGGAATGGCGCGGAGCGCTGCCAGATGCTCGACCGGCTGGTGGGTTGGGCCGTCTTCGCCAAGGCCGATCGAATCATGGGTCATGACATGGATGACACGCTGCTTCATCAGGGCGGCGAGGCGAATGGCGGGGCGTGCGTAATCAGCAAATTGCAGGAATGTCCCGGCATAGGGCACTAGCGGTGAGTGTAGGGCAATCCCGTTCATCGCCGCGGCCATGCCGTGTTCGCGTACGCCGTAATTGATATAATTGCCGCCGTAATTGGCCGGGTCAAAAATGGTTGAGGCTTTCACCTTGGTATTGTTTGAACCTGTCAAATCAGCCGATCCGCCAACCATCAGCCATAATTTCTCGACCAGTTTTTCCAGGCACATACCTGACGTCTGGCGCGTGGCTTTCTTCGGCTTTTCGGCATCGAAGGATTTCTTGAGATCTTGAATGACCGGGGCAATGGCCTTGGAGAAATCGCCTTTGGAGAATTTCTCGAAGCATTCGCGCTTTTCATGTGTGTTGAGCTGGTTCTTCCAGTCATGGCTCAATGCCTTGCCTTTTGCGCCGATATCGCGCCACCAGTTTAAGACATCTTCAGGGATTTCAAACGGCGCGTACGGCCAGTTCAAATTCTTGCGTGTGCCGGCGATTTCTTCCTCGCCCAGCGGCGATCCGTGGGAGGAGGAGCTATCCTGCTTGGTCGGCGCGCCGAAACCAATATGCGTCTTGCAGCAGATCAGAGATGGTGTGTCCGTCTTTTGCGCCTTGGCGATGGCGGCTTCGATGGCGGCAAAATCATGGCCGTCAATGCTCTGTACGTCCCAGCCATACGCCTCGAAACGCTTGGGCGTATTGTCGATGAATGTCAGGTCCGTCTTGCCATCAATGCAAATGCCATTGTCATCATAAAGCATGATGATCTTGCCCAGCTTTAAATGTCCAGCCAGCGAACAGGCTTCATGGCTGATGCCCTCCATCAAATCGCCATCACCGCACATGATGTATGTGTAGTGGTTGATAAGATCGCCGTAACGGGCGTTCAGGCGGCGCTCGGCAATGGCCATGCCCACGCCCGTTGCAATGCCCTGACCCAGCGGGCCGGTGGTCGTCTCGATCCCGGCGTCATGTTCAACTTCCGGGTGGCCGGCAGTAATCGCGCCCAGCTGGCGGAAATTCTTGATCTGTTCCAGCGTCATTTTCTCATAGCCGGTGAGGTAATTCACCGCATAAAGCAGCATCGAACCATGCCCGCCCGACAATACAACGCGGTCGCGGTTCGGCCATTCCGGGTTTTTCGGGTCGAATTTCAGGAATTTGGAATAAAGCACCGTTGCGATATCGGCCATACCCATCGGCATGCCGGGGTGGCCGGAATTGGCCTTTTGCACGGCATCCATGGCCAGCGCACGGATCGCATTTGCGTTGTGGCGCAGATCGGGGGCGGATTTTGCGGAAGTGGCAGGGGCGGCGCTGGCTTGGCTCATGGGCGTGTACTCGTTTATGTGGGCGGTGATTTTCTGCAAGGCACAATGACGCTCAAGGCTGCTTTCGTCAAGATTTCTTGTGGTTAGGTATAAAATATTTCGTGCGCGGCCTTGACGGTATTTTCGCGGCGCTGATACGATCTGACATTCTTTAAAAATCAGATGAGGTTGCCAGTGTCCGCATTACGGGATGCTCTTGAGAGTTTGAATTTAGCGATTTTGCGCCTTGAAAATACAGCTGAAACCGTTGAAGCCAGCCGTAAAGGGGAGCAGCGCGATATGTTCTCTTCGCCCATGGCCAATAACACGAATGCGCCGGGTTTTCCGTCTGCTTTGGTTGCCAAGCGCCTTGATAGCGCCATTGAAAAGGTTGAGAAAATTCTCGAAGAGAGCAAACCCAAGAAGACGGCCAAGGGCCGCGGGAAGTAAGTCATGGGTCAGATTTCGCTTACGATTAACGGCAAAACCTTTGGCATGGAATGCGATGACGGGCAGGAGCGCCGCGTCACGGAATTGGGCCGTTATGTAGATTCCAAGGTTCGCGCACTGGCAGGGGCTGCCGGGAATGAGTCGCATGCCCTTGTTCTGGCTGCTCTTGTTCTGGCCGATGAAATCTTTGAATTGCGCGATAATCTGGTTGCGCTGGGTGATCATGTCGAGGGCCAGCATATGCAGGCCGAGCAGGAAGTTGCTCTGGCCGAGACGATCCAGCATCTGGCTGCCCGGATCGATTCCATATCTTCACGTATCCAGAACGCGTAATATTTGCTTATTTGCGCGTAAGACCCTATATCCTTAAGTCAGTGCTGCGGGGTGCGTGATACGTCTTAATCCCAGGGGCCGATAATTATTTCGCTAGGGAGCTGTCCCTGTTTCTGGCTGTGGCTGGGAACAAACGGCACCCACCTGTTTGACAGGGCCACATGCGGATAAGCAATCGTACACGGCCTTCGCGGCACGCTTTTTAGGTATAAGAACGCCGGATTTTTAGGTGTAAGAGCGCGAAACTTTTCGCGGGTTGCAGTCGCAACCTTTTTTGGGGAGAATGGCCTGTGACCGATAATCCCAAAAATTCCATCCGCGAAGAAGCGAAACGTCACCGCGACAGGCTGGATAACGACCCAGCCGCACCGGAAGCCGCGGCGCGTTTGTTCATAGAGGCTTTTGATCCGCAGCCGGGGCATAAAATATCGCTCTACTGGCCCAAGGGGCGGGAATTTGCCACGCTGCCGCTGATTGATGCGCTAATTGAGCGCGGGTGTATTTGCCTGTTGCCGCGCATGGTAAAAGACAGCCGCATTCTGGAATTTCACAGTTGGGATGGCCAAAGCGATCTCATCGCCGGTGATATGGGTATATTGCAGCCAGCACCCACGCAGGCCGAAAGGCCGGATATTGTTGTTGTGCCCTTATTGGCCTTTGACCGGCGCGGGCACAGGCTTGGTTACGGGCGGGGCTATTACGATGCCACGCTGGATGAATTACGCAAAGGGCACAAAATAAAGGCGGTGGGCTGGGCTTACGCCGAACAGGCGGTGTTGTTTAATCTCCCCGCGGATCAATATGATCAGACCCTTGATTATGTGATCACGCAGAATGCTGTACATTCCTTTGGGACGTGATATAAAAGAATCGCTATGCGCATATTGTTCATTGGCGATGTAATGGGGCGTTCGGGGCGCGAAGCTCTGGCCCGGCATCTGCCGCTTCTTCATGAAAAGCTTAAACCCGATGTCACGATCGTGAACGGCGAAAACGCCGTGCATGGCAAGGGCATTAATGAAAAAACCTGCAAAGGGTTTTATGAGCTGGGCGTGGATTGCATCACCACCGGCAATCATGTCTGGGACCAGCGCGAAGTAATCCCGTATATCCAGTCCAGCCAGCGCCTGATCCGCCCGATCAATTATCCGCCCGGCGCGCCGGGGCGCGGCATGGCGGAAGTCAAACTGACCGATGGCCGGGTTATCAAGGTGCTGAATGCCATGGGCCGTTTGTTCATGGATGATCTGGATTGCCCGTTTCAAAAAGTCACGGAGGCCTTGGAAAAGGAGCGCCTTGGCAAGACCGCGCAAGCCATATTCATTGATTTTCATGCCGAGACGACATCCGAGAAAATGTCATTTGCCCATTATTTTGATGGCCGCGTATCGGCCGTTGTGGGGACGCATACGCATGTGCCCACCGCCGATTGCCATGTTATGCCCAAGGGAACGGGATTTCAGGCCGATGCCGGCATGACCGGCGATTACAACAGCGTGATCGGTGTGGAAAAGGAAATTGCCATTCATCGTTTTGTCCGCAAGACGCCGGGCGAGGGCATGAAGCCAGCGCAAGCCGAGGGGACGGTTTGCGGTACGTTCATCATTACCAATGACAATACCGGCCTTGCACAAAGTATTCGGCCGGTTCGCGTTGGCCCAATTTTAGAAAACATCATCCCAGAGGAGAAATAAAGAAAGATGGAATTCCTGCTCGACCCAACGATATGGGCCGGTCTTGTGACATTGGTGGTACTCGAAATTGTTCTGGGTATCGACAACCTGATCTTTATCGCCATTCTTTCGGACAAACTCCCGCCCGACCAACGCCAGAAGGCGCGGGTTATCGGTCTTTCGTTGGCCCTGCTGATGCGCCTTGTGCTGCTGGCCAGTATTTCATGGCTGACCACGCTGACCAGCCCATTATTCAGCATTTTAGGGCACGGCGTATCGGGGCGAGATCTTATCCTGCTGCTGGGGGGTGCTTTCCTGCTCTTCAAGGCCACGATGGAGCTGCATGAGAAACTCGAAGGCTCAAATTACCGCAAAACCGGGCCTATTCATTATGCGACATTCTGGCATGTGATCGTACAGATCGTTGTGCTGGATGCTGTGTTCTCGCTGGATGCTGTGATTACCGCCGTGGGTATGACTCAGCATATCGGCGTTGCAATGGCAGCCGTGATCATTGCGATTGTTGTGATGATGCTGGCCAGCAATCCATTGATGAACTTTGTCAGCCAAAGGCCGACTGTTGTTATCCTGTGCCTTGGATTCCTGTTGATGATTGGCTTTAGCCTGATCGTTGAGGGGCTGGGCTTTCATATTCCAAAAGGTTATCTCTATGCTGCTATTGGGTTCTCGGTGCTTATCGAGGCGTTCAACCAGTTCGCGCAGAATAACCGCCGCAAGAATTACGAGAAAATCGACCCGCGAACCCGCCTGTCCGAGGCCGTGATTGGTTTGCTGGGCAGCAAAACGGCCAACCCGACGATCCAGACGGAGCTGGCTAATCTCAAGCCGCGCCGCGAGGAAGAAATGGATGTCTTCAAGCCGGAAGAGCGCCTGATGATTAACCGGGTGCTCCAACTTTCGGAGCAGCCTGTTCGCGCGATCATGACACCGCGCAGCGATCTGTACTGGATTGATCTGAATGACGATCCTCAAGTCATCGAGCGCGAGGTTTATGAATGTTCCTATTCCTGCATCGTTGTCGCGCGGGAAGGGGATATGAACGAGCCGATGGGCGTTCTCCTGAAAAAAGATATCGCCGA
The DNA here is from genome assembly GCA_035911135.1 of Alphaproteobacteria bacterium. Classification (GTDB taxonomy): domain Bacteria; phylum Pseudomonadota; class Alphaproteobacteria; order Micavibrionales; family Micavibrionaceae; genus JAMHWD01. The sequence goes on from JAMHWD010000027.1 coordinate 18,363, forward strand.
TATGTTCCTGGAAAACAAGACCATGGCCGCGCTGGAGAAAATCATCCGCCAGCCACTGGTTATCCCCGACACCATGACGGTTTTGCAGACCATGGATTCTTTCCGCAAGAACAAGCTGCATATTGCCTTTGTGATTGATGAATATGGCACGCTGGAAGGTCTGGTAACCTTGACGGATGTCATGGAAGCCATCGCCGGCGACATGCCGGAAGATCACGATAGCGAAGATGATTTCACCTATGAAACGCGCGAGCCGGATGATTTTATCATCAACGGAAATTTGACTCTGCAGGAGTTGACCGAAATCTTGGGAATGACAGAGTTTCCGCCGGGTGATTATTCCACCGCCGCCGGCATTGCCCTGAACGTTCTTCAGAAGCTTCCCAATGAAGGGGATCAGTTTGTGCTGGGCGATTTTATCTTTACGATTCAGGCTATGGACGGAAGACGGGTGAGCCGCATTCACATCCGGCGGGAAAACCAGTCAGTTCTGTTTTAGGCCGGTTTGATGCCTTCAGGCTTTTTCTCGAAATAGCGCATGCACGCATCATTCAGCGCGTCAATCAGTTCCATGCCGTGACGCCCGCCATCGCCCTTGATCCGGCCAAGCACGACGGCGCGAATGGTGGTGTGATAAGCCAGAATAATCTCGATGACTTCTGCATCCGGAGTTTCAATGACTTCCAGAAACTGGATCAGCTTGTCGGCGATTTTGGTCACCAGCGGATAATGAAACATGCCGCCATTGGCCTTGAGCTGCATACCCGGATAGAGCATCGCAATAATCAGCGTTTCCGGATCATCGTTAAAATTGGCGTTTTTAGCCCCTTCAATGCCCTTCATCAGGCTTTCCAGATAAATTTCGGCCAAGGGCAGGAAATCAACCGTATTGCTCTCCAGTAGTTCTTGCGCCTTGTTGAGAATGGCCTCGCTCAGGCCGCCGGATCCGACCTTTGATTTCAGAACATTGGGCGGCGTGATAAACTCAGCGCGCCGGCGCGGCTGCTGGTTGAAATGATCCATATCGGAACTTCTGGTATCCATTGATTAGACCTTAAATTGGATATTAGCTTAGCTATCTGTCGGAACTTCCACACGGCGGTAGGGGCCAGAGGAAAAATCAACGCGCATGGGTTCAGATGATGCCGCGCCGAAGTCATTTTCACGGCGGTAGGGGCCGTAATAGGAAATGTTGCGGTTGCGGCGGCGGTCTGGTCCAAAGAAATCATCCGAGCGCACGAATTGGCGCGGACGCTCGATGACCTGCGCGATACGGCGATAAAGGTCGCGGGCATTAAAAGGTTTCACCAGAAATTCTGTCACGCCAGCATCACGCGCCTGCAGCACGCGGCGCTTTTCGCTAAAACCTGTCATCAGAATAACGGGAACAAACTGGTTGGGACTTTTGGGGTCGTTGCGGATCAGGCGCGTGAGGGATATCCCATCCATGGGCTTCATCATCCAGTCCGCAATCACCAGATCAGGGTTGATTTCCTTGAACAGCTTGAAGCCAGCTTCACCGTTTTTGGCGGTATAGACCAGACCCACGCCAAAGGTCGTCAGGATCGATTTGGCAAGGTCCAGCATTGGTTGATTGTCCTCAACCAGAAGAATTTTTATGCCGTGGAACTGATAAGCCATCTGAAATGGATCCCATGCTTCTGATATTATTGTAAGGTTTTGGCAGTATGGTTGTAAACCGCAAACGCAAAGACGCTCCTTTATCAGTCATACCGCATAACTTCTTTCATGAGGGTTAATGCGCTATGAAAATTTTAGCCACCATCTTGAAGGATGCGGGGGTAAAGGGGTATAAAAGCAGCGATTAACGGGAGTAACAAGACAATGGCAGGTCATTCCAAATGGGCCAATATTCAGCATAGAAAAGGCCGTCAGGACAAGATGAAGGCGAAGCTTTTCGCCAAGATTGGCCGTGAGATTACGGTTGCAGCCAAGATGAGTGGCGGTGATCCGGCTATGAACCCTCGTCTCAGGCTGGCGATAGCGGCGGCCAAGAGCAATTCCATGCCCAAGGACCGTATCGAGCGCGCCATTGTCAGCGGAACCGGTGCGGGCGCGGATATGGCCGATTATTTCGAGATTCGTTATGAAGGCTATGGCCCCGGAGGCGTAGCGATTATCGTTGAGGCCTTGAGCGATAACAAAAACCGCACCGCCAGCGTGGTGCGCTCAACCTTCACCAAATATGGCGGAAATCTGGGGGAAACAGGGTCGGTCGGGTTTATGTTTGACCGTGTGGGGGAAATTATTTACCCCGCGGCCGCCGCCAGCGCCGATGCCATGTTTGAGGCCGCGCTTGAGGCCGGGGCCAGCAACGTCGAGAGCGACGAGCAGGGCCATGAGATTACCTGCGATCCCAATGATTATGGCGGGGTTTTGGAGGCGCTGGATGCCAAATTTGGCGCAGCCGAGCGTGCGGGCCTTATCTGGCGGCCCAATGTGCAGGCTCCTGTGGGCGAGGAACAAGCGCAGGCCGTTCTTAAGCTGGTTGAAATTCTTGAAGAAGACGATGATGTTCAAAGCGTCACGACCAATCTCGATGTATCCGATGAAATCATGGAAAAACTCATGGCCAGCGCTTAAACTGGTTTTATGAAGATTCTCGGCATCGACCCCGGTTTGCAGAAATGCGGCTGGGGGATCATCACCTCAGTAGATAATCGTCTTAGTTTTGTAGCCAGCGGCCTGATCAAGGCTGATGTGACCTTGCCCATGGCGACACGGCTTGCCTGCATTCATAAGGAATTATGCACCGTTCTTGAGATGTTTAAACCCGATCTGGCGGCAATCGAGGAAACCTTTGTCAATGCCAACCCCGCATCGGCATTAAAGCTGGGGCAGGCGCGTGGCGTTGCTATGGCTGTTCCGGCGCTTTATGGGCTGGATGTTGCGGAATATGCCGCCAATACCATCAAAAAATCCATCGTCGGCAGCGGCCATGCGGCCAAGGACCAGATGGGTATGATGGTCAAGGTTTTGCTGCCATCCTCCGGCTTGGTGAGCGCCGATGAGGCTGATGCTTTGGCCGTGGCCATTACCCACGCACATCATGGCGCGGTGCAAGTATCAAGGTACAAGTTGCAAGAACGCTAGGAATCCTCTTGCAACTTAGGCATTGAACCTTGAAAATCTAAGGCATGATCGGAAAACTCTCTGGCATTATCGACAGCTTCGGCGAGACGCATCTTATTCTGGATGTAGGCGGAGTCGGCTATCTGGTGCAGGCCAGCCGCCGCACTTTAAGCCGTATTGGACAAACGGGCGACCGCGCCAGCCTGTTGATCGATACGCATGTCCGCGAGGATGCGCTGACATTATACGGCTTTGCCGATGCCGCCGAGCAGCAATGGTTCCGGCTGCTGACCTCGGTGCAGGGGGTGGGGCCTAAAGCCGGTTTTGCTATTCTGGCCGTTTGCCCGGCTGAAAAACTGGCCGTTGTGATCGCAGCGCAGGATAAGGCTGCCTTGACGCAGGCCGACGGCGTGGGGCCGAAGCTGGCCTTGCGGATCCTGACCGAACTCAAGGATAAGGCTGGGAAAATCGAGTTATCCCCAAAATCTGGGGACCGTCCTGTGGATAAGTCTGTGAAAAGCAATGATGAGAGCAGCGGATCGGCGAGCGTCAGTCATGATGCCGTATCCGCATTGGTCAATCTAGGTTACGGGCGTGCCGAAGCTTATAGCGCGGTTATGGCCGTGAAGGAAAAGGCCAATGACAATCTGCAAGATATTATCAAGGAAGCTTTGAAGGAGCTGATGCGATGAGCGGCGCTCTTGAGAAAAACCATAATCTGGCCCGTGAAGGACAGATAACGGAAAAAGGCGAAGAGGGCGCATTGCGGCCGCTTAGCCTTGATGAATTTATCGGGCAGAAGGCGCTGCGCGAGAATTTACGTGTTTTTGTTGAGGCCGCCAAATCGCGCGGCGATTCCATGGATCATGTATTGTTGTTTGGCCCGCCGGGGCTGGGCAAGACGACATTGGCGCAGATTGTCGCACGCGAGCTGGGCGTTGGTTTTCGCGCCACTTCCGGCCCTGTGATCTCCAAGGCCGGCGATCTGGCCGCGATCCTGACCAATCTCCAGCCCAATGATGTTTTATTCATAGATGAAATTCACCGTCTGAATACAGCTGTAGAGGAAATTCTCTACCCGGCCATGGAGGACCGCAAGCTGGATCTGATTATCGGCGAAGGCCCGGCGGCGCGCTCCATTCAGATTGATCTCGTGCCCTTTACGCTGGTTGGCGCAACGACGCGCAGCGGCCTTCTGACCAACCCTTTGCGCGATCGTTTCGGCATTCCGCTGCGTCTTGAATTTTATGAGGTGGATGAGCTGACAAAGATTGTTGAGCGCTCGGCAAGGCTTTTGGCTATGAACCTTGCCGCTGGTGCAGCAGAAGAAATCGCAAAACGCTCCCGCGGGACGCCGCGTATTGCAGGTCGCCTGACAAGGCGGGTCCGGGATTTTGCCCATGCCTCAAAGTCTGCCCAGATTAGCCGCGATCAGGTGAATGATGCGCTGAACCGTCTGGATGTCGATGGCGCGGGGCTTGATTCCATGGACAGGCGTTACCTCAAATGCATCGCCGATAATTACGGCGGCGGCCCTGTGGGTGTGGAAACACTTGCCGCGGCTTTGTCCGAGCAGCGCGACATGATCGAAGATGTCATTGAGCCCTATCTGATGCAGCAGGGCCTCGTCCAGCGCACGCCGCGCGGACGCATGATTTCCGCCAAGGGATTTTCCTATCTTGGGCTGGAGCCCAGATCACCACTGCAGGAGTTCGATTTTACCGATCATGACAAGTCATAGTCTTTCTGCCCGCGTATATTACGAAGATACGGATGCGGGCGGCGTGATGTATCACGCCACATATCTGGGATTTGCCGAGCGCGGACGTACCGAATTTCTGCGTTATATCGGTTATGATATCGGAACCCTGCAAAGGGAAGAGGGGTTGTTGTTCGTAGCAAGGCATCTGGAGATTGATTATTTGCGGCCTGCGCTGCTGGACGATCTTCTGGAAATAAAGACGTCAATCTATGAGATTAAAAATTCGAGCTTTACCATGCGGCAGGTCTTTTCAAAGGGCGGGGAAAACATCGCGGAATTAAAGGTAACGCTTGTCTGTGTGGATATAAATACTATAAAACCTTTGAGATTACCTGATGTTTTGAAGTCCAAATTTACAAATTTTCTGGAAAAAGAGAGCGATTGAAATGGCAAGTGTTGTCGAACCGGTTGTAGAAGCCGTTGATCTGGGCGGGTCCGTTGCCGCCGTTCATGATTTGAGCATGTGGGGCCTGTTTATGATGGCCGACCCGGTCGTCAAGGCCGTGATGCTGATGCTGATTTTCGCCTCGATATGGTGCTGGGCGATTATCATTCAAAAGCGCAGCCTGATTGCCATGCTGAACCGCCGAGCTTCCCGTTTTGAGGATTCTTTCTGGTCAGGCGAGCCGCTGGATAAAATCTATCAGCGCGTCAAAAACTCCAAGCAGGATCCGTTGCTGACAACATTTTCTGCCGGGATGGATGAATGGCAGGCCGGGGTTGCGGGCGGTATGCCTTCCAAGGCCAGCATGCAGGCCAGCCTTACCCAGCGTGTCGAGCGCGCCATGAGTGTGACTATCGGCCGCGAGATGAACCGCCTTGAGCGCGGCATGACCTTTCTGGCCAGCGTGGGATCGACCGCGCCCTTTATCGGTCTTTTCGGTACGGTCTGGGGGATCATGAACAGCTTTGCGGCGATTGCCTCTACGAATAATACATCGCTGGCCGTTGTTGCGCCGGGTATCGCAGAAGCGCTGTTTGCCACGGCTCTGGGCCTTGTTGCGGCCATTCCCGCCGTTCTGGCCTTTAACGTCTTTTCAACGGCGCTGAACCGCTACGGCGACCGCCTCGATGCCTTTGCCAATGAATTCTCGGCTATCCTCTCGCGGCATCTTGATTCGATGGATCAGGAACCCGCAGAAAAGCAGGCGGCATAATCATGGGCGCATCTCTGGGCGGCGGCAAAGGCGGTAAAGGGCGTGGACGGCGCGGCGGCGGCGGATCATTCCGCCCCATGGCGGATATCAATGTCACGCCGATGGTTGATGTCATGCTGGTGCTGCTGATTGTCTTTATGGTGGCGGCTCCCTTGCTGACGGCTGGCGTGCCTGTCGATCTACCCGATTCAGCGGCCAAGCCTTTAAACGAGGAAGAAAACAAGCCGATTGAGATATCAGTTTCCAAGGAAGATAAAATCTATATTGGCGAAACCGAAGTTGAAATGGATCGCCTTGTGCCATTATTGCAGGCCATGACCGAAGGCCAGACGGATCGGCGCATTTATATCCGCGGCGACCAGAGCCTGTCATACGGCAAGATTATGGGCCTGATCGGCGCGGTCAGCGGCGCAGGCTTTACAAAGGTCGCCCTGATTTCCGAAGCCAAGGGCGGTTGATGAGGCAAGGTGTAACCGATGGGCGCGGCGGCCAGTCATAATCCATTTGATCCGATGGGGTCCATGCAAAAGCCGGTGGTTTTTTCCATCGGGCTTCATGTTTTGCTGGTTGTGATCATGACTGTGGGTATTCCATTCATCAGCTCCGAACCTCTTGTGATTTCGCCGCCGATCAATGTCGAGATTGTCAATCTGGATGAGATCACCCAGACCAATGTCGTGGCCCCGCCCAAGAAATCCGAAAAGCCGCCCGAAGAAAAACCCGCCCCGCCCAAGGAATCGGACCTTACGCCGCCGGAGATGAAAGAGCCCAAACCCCCTGAGTTTAGCGAGCCAAAACCGCCCGAGCCCAAGGAGGACGTCCCACCGCCCAAGGAAGAAAAGCCGCCCGAGCCCAAGGTTGAAAAGCCCAAGGAAAAGCCCGAGCCGCCAAAGCCCAAGGAAAAAGAGGTCACCAAGAAGGAAGAGCCAAAACAGCAGGATCAGATGAACAGCCTGCTGAAGAACCTGATGAAAAATGAAAATACGCCATCCGAAGCCAAGGAAAAGGCTGATGAAAAGGTTGAGCCGGCACAAAGTGCGATTGCCCCGGTGGGCGAGCGCATGACGGTGAGCGAGCGTGATGCCATCGGCATGCAGCTCTGGCCGTGCTGGAACGTTCCGGCCGGGGCCAAGATGGCTGAAAATCTGGTTGTGGACATTCGCGTCTTTATGGCGCCGGATGGGAACATTCGGGATTCCCAGGTGTTGGATATGGGCCGTTACAATAGCGATCCGCATTTCCGGGCGGCCGCTGACTCGGCGCAGCGTGCCTTACGCAATCCGCGTTGTACGCCGTTGAAATATCCTCCGGAAAAATACCAGCAACTGCAAAGTTTTATATTTAGTTTCAATCCGCAGGATGTATTATAAGCCACCCTGATTTTATGTAAGTAAGAGAGAGCCATGTATAGATATTTTCTGTCCCTGTTTGCCGCCCTGATGATCGCCGCATCGCCCGCCATGGCGCAGCAAGGCGAAGTCCGTATTGATGTCACGCGCGGCGTGGTTGAGCCGATGCCAATCGCCATTACAAGCTTTATGGCGCAGGCCGGTGCCGATCAGACGATTGCGACGGAAATGCCGCAGGTCATAACCAATAACCTGTCGCATTCAGGCCTTTTCAAGCCAATCAATCCGCAAGCCTTTGTACAGAGTGTTCAGTCTATCCATCAGGAAGGCATCCGCTTCCCTGAATGGCGCGCTGTCAATGCACAGGCCATGGTAACAGGCGTTGTCACACGCGCCGCCGATGGCCGCACACGCGTTGAATTCCGCCTTTATGACGTGCTCTCGCAAAAGCAGCTGACCGGCATGGCCTATATGACCACGCCGGATAACTGGCGCCGCATCGCGCATATTATTTCGGATGAAATTTACAAGCGCCTGACAGGGGAAGATGGCTATTTCGACAGCCGCATTGTGTATGTCTCGGAAAGCGGACCCGCGCAATCCCGCGTCAAGCGTCTGGCGATCATGGATCAAGACGGTGAAAACCATAAATTCCTGACCGATGGCCGTGATCTGGTGCTGACGCCGCGTTTCTCGCCGAACCAGCAGACGATTACGTATCTCTCATACGCCAATAACAAGCCGCGTGTTTATGTCTATGATATCAATACAGGCCGCCAAAGCGTTCTGGGTGATTTCCCCGGCATGACTTTTGCGCCGCGCTTCTCGCCGGATGGCAACAAGGTCGCCATGAGCCTGGCGCAGAACGGCAATACCGATATCTATATCATGGATCTGGCCTCACGCAGCCCGCGCCGCATTACGCAGGATCCATCCATTGACACCGCGCCAAGCTTCTCGCCGGATGGCCGTCAGATTGCCTTTGAATCTGACCGTGGCGGCACGCAGCAGATTTACACGATGGATGCCAGCGGCGGCAATGTGAAGCGTATCACATTCGGCAAAGGCCGCTATGCGAACCCGGTGTGGTCGCCGCGTGGCGATCTGATCGCCTTTACCCGCATGTATCAGGGCCAGTTCTATATTGGCGTGATCCGCCCGGATGGATCGGGCGAGCGTCTGATTACGAATGCCTATCACGTCGAGGGGCCGAGCTGGTCGCCCAATGGCCGCGTTCTGACCTATTTCAAGGAAGCGCCCGGCAATGGCCAGCGTTCCGCCAAGGTCTATACGATCGACATTACCGGCTACAATGAGCGCTGGCTGCAGACGCCGCGTGATGCGTCTGACCCGGCCTGGTCACCGCTGAACAAGTAGTCATTATAAATCTGGACAATAAAAAGGCGTCTCGTTAAAACTGGGGCGCCTTTTTTCTTATAGCCTAACATTTCTGCAGGACTTCACCATCATGATGGATAATAGCCACCCCGTGGTAACCTCGGACCGCAGCGTGACAGGCGTATTGCTGGCTTTTGGCGCTTTTGCGCTGTTTGCCTTCAGTGATGCTTGCGTCAAGTTGGTGGAGGGGCAATTATCGCCGTATGAATCAGCATTTTTTGGTGCTGTGTTCGCGCTGGCTGTTATACCAATGCTTCGCCAGCCGGGTGACCGTATGTTTGATGTCTTCCGGTGTAATAATCGGAAATTATGGTGGCTGCTTTTTGTGGCGTACCCGATCGGCGTGATTGGCAGCGTCACATCTTTTACCTATCTGTCTATGGCCGAAGCCTTTGTTCTGATCTTTCTTCAGCCGGCCTATGTAACGATTGCCTCGGTATTCTTCCTGAAAGAAAAAGTAGGTGTTCGGCGCTGGGCGGCGGTGATTATCGGCTTTATCGGCGTGTTGATTGTCCTGCGCCCCGGCTTTCGCGAGTTATCCATCGGGCATTTCGGAGCGGTATTTGCGGGTTTGAGCGGGGCGATATTTGTTCTGGCATTTCGCGTGGCGAATAAGAGCGAGAAGAAAATATCTTTGTTTGGCGCAGGGGTCGTGGGCGGTATCTGTATCTGTGGTTTGGCTATGATTCCGTATTTTCAAATGCCGACAATCGAAGAATGGGGATTGCTGGCCGGGTATGGATTATTTGCGGCCTTTGCCAACTGGCTCATCATGCAGGCAGCCCAACATGCCCCCGCCACCTATATCAGCACCACGCAATACAGCCAGATGATATGGGCCGTGATATTGGGGTATTGGCTGTTTGGCGATCATGTGGATGCGCCGATGATGGCAGGAATTGTGCTGATCATTGCATCGGGCATGATGACCCTGATCCGGGAACGCCAGCGCGGAACACCGCTGCCGCCTGCGATTGCGGCTGTTGATGGCAATGCATCGCTGGCATTGGTGGATGCCGAGACACAGGATAAAGGCTAGTGACCTTTAACTTGCTTGAGAAGTGCAATGACTTTTTTATAGGTCTCGCGTTTGAAGGGGACAATCAGATCAACGGTGCGGTCGAGATCAACCCATTGCCAGTTTGAAAACTCGGCAGGGTCATGGGCCTGAAGATTGATATCATCAGGCCCGCCTTCATAATGCAAGGCTGCCCATGTTTGTTCCTGCCCGTGAAATTCACCATTCCAGAGGCGTTTAAGCATGTCTTCCGGCAGGTCATAGCGGATTTTTTCCGGCAGCAACGCAATGAGCCGGGCTTTGTCTGTCCCGATCTCTTCGCGCATTTCGCGGAATATAGCCGTATTGATATCCTCATCAGCATCAATGCCGCCTTGTGGCATTTGCCATGCGCCTGGTGTGTCAATACGCTCGCCGACAAAGACCTTGCCCTCATCGTTAAAAAGGGCAATCCCCACGCAGGGGCGATATCGTTTAGTGATGGGCGGCTGGTTCATGATGCTCGGATTTTGGCGCGACAAGCCCGCCTTGCGGCATGGCTGGCGCTGTTGTGGCGGCGGCGGGCTCTTGCGGCGGGGTTGCCTTGATGTGCTCTACTGGTGTGGCCACGCTGCCTTGTGCAAGTGCGGATAAAGGCGCCAGCGCTAGATCCTTGCCGGGCAACGTCCTGATCCATTCCTCTGCTGCCTTGATGGCATTGGGGTAGGGCGGGAGCACAGCAATCGCACCGCCTTTGCCTGCTGCCAGTGCCTCCAGCGTTTCAAATGCATCCTTGAGGTCGGCGTTCAGCGGCATGATGACATCCGCCTTGGCATAGGGGGTGTTCTGACGCATGGCCATGGATTCCACCTGATCAAGCGCTGAAGGGTTGATATCGAAAAAGGCAAGGCCGCGATCAAATCCGTTTTTGGCCAGCGCCCCCAGAACCGGGCGGGCGCTTAGGAATGTCTGATCGACAAACCCGGCAATCCCGGCATAACCTGTGGCTTGCGAGAGGGTCCATTCAAAATTGTTCATGTTATATTCCAGCGAGGATGCGCTTAAAATCGCCTGCGGTCCCGGATCGCTTTCCGGGAAATTGGCGGTCTGAAATGGAATGCTCAGCCAGAATTCATGGCCGCCTGCGCGTAACTGATGACCCAGATCATCGGGCGTATCGGCATAGGGTGAAATCAGGATGCTGACATCCGGCGGCAGGACTTGCGCCGCGCGCGCGCTCAGGACGTTATCTGGCCCGCCATTGACCACCAGCGCAATGTAATGCTTGCCGGGCTGGGGCATAAAAGGGCGGCGATAGGCCTGATAGGGGCTCATGCTGTCGGCAGCACGAATGATCGGCAGGTTTTTATAATTGCCGCTGGTTTCTGTCATTCCATCCAGCGGCGCATTGGGCAGCGCCCCGTTTGATGGTTGCTTTGCTGCGGCTTGTTTTGGCGCGGCATGTGCGGGGGCATGGTCTGCTGAAGAGCCCTGTGTATGGGAATCCGTATGCGGATCAGCATGAGATGCGGCATCCCGCGTAATGGGGATTGTCTGGGAGGCTAGTTTTTTTTCAACTTCCAGCCTTGCGGGGCCGTCATTCAGCATAATCCAGCCTGTCAGCGCGGCATAAAACGCCAGAACCGCCATCAGCCCCAGAGAAAATACCCGCTTGTCACAGCCATGGCGAAGATTGATAAGCATCAAGGCTTACTCCGCCTTGGGCTTTGCTTCCTCAGCCGGGGCCGCATCAGGTGCCGCAGCAGCAGGGGCAGCATCCTTGGCCGGCATGATACCCTGCTTGGATTCAATGGCTGACCCCTGATAGAGCGAGAGGCCGTTGATCAGATCCAGCGCGCGGAGCAGCTGATAATCAACAGGGTCTTTCTCCTCACCTTCGCCTTTTTTGGCTGGTGTCTTGGCATCGGACTCTGGTGTTGCTGCAGCATCGGGCGTAGCAGCGGGCTCTTCCTTCTTGGCCGGTGCTTCTTTTTTGCCAGCGGTTTGATCGTTTTTCAAAGCGCCGCGCAAATCAGCCTCGCGCATGCCGCCATAAGGCGAATTGCCGTAGCTTTCGATTTTGGCCGGTTCGACATCAATGTCGGGCTTGATACCTTCGGCCTGAATGGAACGGCCCGATGGCGTGTAATAACGCGCTGTTGTCAGCTTCATCGCGCCATAACCGGACAAAGGAATGACGGTCTGTACGGATCCCTTGCCGAAAGACTGCTGGCCCAGAACGATGGCGCGTTTGTGATCCTGCAGTGCGCCGGCCACAATCTCTGACGCCGAAGCCGATCCGCCATTGATCAAAACGATAATCGGCAGGTTATCGGCTATGTCGCCTGACGTTGCATTGTCACGTTTGGTATCACGGTCATCGCGGCCACGGGTGGAAACAATTTCGCCTTTATCAAGGAAAGCATCGGAAACCGCAATCGCCTGATCAAGCAAACCGCCTGGATTATCACGCAGATCAAGAACAAAGCCGATCAGTTTTGATCCCAGTTCTTTCTTGATTTCATCTACGGCCTGTTTGAGGCCGGTTTCAGTATTCTGGTTGAACTGGGCAATACGGATGTAACCGGCATTGCCTTCAGTGCGGAAACGAACCGACTGAATGCGGATGATATCGCGCACAATGGTAAAGGGCAGGGGCTCGGCTGAGCTTTCGCGGGCGACTTCCAGATGAATTTCCGTGCCAACCTCGCCGCGCATCTTATCGACAGCCTCATTCAGCGTAAGACCCATAACAGGTTCATTATCAATTTTTGTAATGTAATCGCCGGCCTGAATTCCGGCGCGGAAGGCAGGCGTATCGTCAATCGGCGAGACAACTTTCACAAGGCCGTTTTCCATGGTGACCTCGATACCAAGGCCGCCAAATTCGCCCTTGGTTTTGACTTGCATCTCACCAAAGCTTTCTTCGTTGAGGTATGCCGAGTGCGGATCAAGGCTAGTGAGCATGCCGTTAATCGCTTTTTCGATCAGTTCCTTGTCTTCAACAGGCTCGACATATTGGGCGCGCACGCGCTCAAACACATCACCAAAGAGGTTAAGCTGGCGGTAGGTATCGCTGTGATTGCCCTTTTCCTGCACGGGTTGCTTGCCGGCGGTGCGGCCATTGTCTTCCTGTGCGAAGCCGCTGCTTGGGGCGCTAAACAACAGCGCAGCGACCAAGGCCAGACGGATGGAGAAATTTTTGAATGAAGACATGCGATCTGATCCTTTGTTTTTCTAACTCGTGCGCGTTAACCCAGACTGGCCAGCTTTGTTGCGGGGTTAACGGGCTGTCCGTTTTGGCGCAACTCATAATACAGTACCGGATTAGCGCCGCGCGATGCCTTGCCCAGTTTTCCTATGGGCTCACCGGCGCCGACGGTTTGCCCTACCAATGTATCAATTTTTTCTAATCCTGCAATAAGGCTGTGATAACCGCCTTTATGTTCAATAATTACCATGTTTCCGTAATTCTTGAAGTCGCCGGTAAAACGAACTTTCCCTGCCAAGGGGGAAACCACAAGACCTTGTCCACGGCCTTCAATGCGTAACCCCTTGCTGGGCGCTCCGAATGAGTCGGGCTGGTTATAGGCAGTGCGAATAACGCCAGATACAGGTAAATGTGAATCGCCGGAGGCCATGGATGGTAAATCGGAATCATCAGAAGCGGGTGGTTTTTGCTTCTTGGCCGTCGCCGCTTTGCGGTTTTCCTCGGCCATGCGCCGATTGTTTTCTTCAAGCTTTTTGACGAGATCCTTGAGGTTTTCAGCCTGCGCCGAAATTTTACGGATCTGGGCTTTGTTTTGCTCATAATCCTTCTGGGTTTTGATAAAGATGCTTTCGCGGTCTTTGATCAGCCCGGCCAGCTCCTCTTGTTCCTTGGTAAGTGTTTCCTTGCGTGCCAATGCCTCGGCCTTGTCAGCGGAGAGCTTGGCGGATATATCGGCCAGTTTCGTCAAATCCGCGTTCAGGCTTTGCGTTTTTTTATTGATCATCGGAATGATATCAGCCAGCAACATGGCACTTTGTGCAGTTTGCAAAGGCGCGCCGGGCTTGACGATCAGGGCTTCCGGCGGTACGCGCGCAATGCGCTCCAGCGCCAGCACAAGACGCGAGATTGAAAGGCGATCCTTTTCCAGTTTGGTTTTTAAGGCCTTTTCATCAGCCTCCATTTGATCCATTCGCGATTCTATGGCCTGCAGATTGCTCTCGTTTTCCTGAATGGAGCCAGCAATATCCAATAATTTATCACGGGTTGATTCGAGATCGGCGCTAAGCGCGCTCATTTCCTTTTCAATATTGGCCTGGCGCGACTGTTCTTCTTTGAGCTTGGTGTCATAGACGATCAGGCTCTCTTTCTTGCTTTTGGGAACGGGCGGGCTTTGCGCCAAGGCGGGCGCAGTCACAAACAAGGCACAAACAAGAATCGCAATAGCGTGTTTCATTCGCGGTGATAGGGGTGTCCGGCAATGATTTGTTGGGCGCGGTACACCTGTTCCAGCAACATAACACGGGCCATCATGTGGGGCCATGTCTGTTGACCAAAACTCAACAACAAATTTGCCTGTCCGCGCAGATCATCATCAAGCCCGTCCGCGCCGCCGATAATAAACTGGATATGATTGACCCCGGTATTTTGAAGCTTTTGCATGGTCTTTGCAAAATCCAGGCTTTTCAGGCCATCGCCGCGCTCATCAAGCGCAACCACAAAGGCATCGGGATCAATTTTTGCAATAATCTTGGCAATCTCATCGCCTTGCGCGGCGGCGGCATCCTTGTACTTGCTTTCGATTTCATGGATTTTCAACGGCCATTTGATGCGCTTTTGATAATCGGCGCAGAGCTCGGCATACGGCCCCTTGTTCAGGCGGCCCACAACAATAAGTTCGACAAGTTTCATGACAGGCATAACTCTAATGCGAGATATGCTGTCTGCAAAGGGATTTATGCGGTTTTCACGGCGCTATCTGTGATGGCCCTGTGCCGGTAATAACCTGAAAAGGCTGGTAGGTGGTCCACATCTTTTCAATGTTATAAAATTCACGCACTTCCGGGCGGAAGAGGTGAACTATAATATCGCCAAGATCTATCGCCACCCAGTCGGACTGGCTAAGGCCTTCGATTTTGATGCATTTGTGACCGCGGATGCTGAGCCTGTCCCGAAGTTTTTCTGCCATAGCCTGCACATGCCGGGATGAAGTCCCCGAGGCAACAATCATGTAATCGGCTACGCCGGACTGACCTTGCAGGTCGATTGTTACAATGTCATTGGCCTTGTCTGCGTCAAGAGACTGTTCGACAAGGCTTTTCAGATGCTGGGGGCTTTGTACCCCAAAGGCGTCATGGGTCAGAATGGGTTTAGGCTCCTTTTCCAAGTGGGTTGTTAAAATTGATATAGTGCAAACACGTCAGGCTGACCAGAAGTTTCGTAAAAACATCTGTGCAGATATGAGTCAATAATCGGGGGAGGAGAACTATGCGATTCGAGGCTGGCAATTTAAGATTTTCTCTCAAATTTCTGCCCCTTTCCGGACTATGATCATCGTGTTGAACAACGTCAATCTCATAATACCATTATAAAACCTTTAACGGCGGAGTGCAAATTGTCTCCCGTGATGCTGCGGATAAGGTGCCAAGCTGAATTTTTCAGCAGAATTATTGACCAATTTCAAGCGTCTGCCATTCAGGCGTATGTTGTTCCTCGGCTGTTTGGCCCCTTGCTTCCGAGCCGCTGAAAGCGATTGCAACCAGAGCGCCATAGAACGCGGCCCGTATCCCGGCACCAATAACGCGTGCTGTTGTTGCACTTTCAATATGCTGATCAATCCCTTGTTTAAGGCTTGCAATTTTCATGGCATCGGAAGGGGATTTTGTATCGCGGTATTCTGTGGTCTTTTTGCTTGATAGAAATTCAATGGGAAGGCCAGTGCAAGTGCTGGCCAGTAATGAAACCGCTGGGGCATCAGATTGTTGAAAAAATTCAGTATATTCATTGGTCTCAGGGTCAACTCTGTAAAGGAGGCTTTCTCCAGCTCCCAGTCGCGCGACCAGAAAATAATCCGTAATATTCTGATGGGTTCCATGACCGTTAGCGCTCTTAGCAAAAGCATTAATGTTCATTTTCTGGATAGTAAGGCCGCTTGGATAAAAAAGATAAGGCGGGACAAATCGTGTCCAATGCCTTGCAAGGGGCTCATAATTGGGCTGGAGCTTTTCTTTGAGCTCGGTAAGAGATTTTGTTGTTTTTGTCATCTGACTAACCCCATGATTGTATGGTACACGTAATGGGTGTTATGTAATGAATAATTTATGGCAAATCAAGAAAAGACATCAGGATTTTGATTTCGTTCTGATTTCAGTCGAGGAAATATTGACCATTTTCTTCTGCAGCATCCAGTATGTGGTACCGGGGGTAAGTGGGTAGCGCGCTGATTTTTCGACAAAAACATGGCGTTGGCGGCCATAAAGGCGCAAGGGGCAGTTGCGGATCAAGGATGTGGCCGGCTTGCGCGTCAGATGGACCGTGGGTATTTCCGCCAGCAATTCCCTCCAGTGGTTCCATGTATGCAAAGACAGGGCATTATCCATGCCGCTGATCCAGACGAATTTTGCTGTTGGGTGTGTTAATTTGAGTTTCTTCACCGTGTAGTAGGTAATGGATGTGCCGAGATCGCGCTCGATATCCGATACAACGATCTGCGGGTGATGTATCAGCTCATGACACAGGGCGATGCGTTGATCCATAGGCGGGGGCTGCAAGGATTTCAGCGGGTTCTGCGGTGTCACCAGCCACCAGACGGCATCAAGGCCAAGGCCTTTCATCGCGGCGAGGCTGATATGGACATGCCCTTCATGCGGCGGGTTGAAGGATCCGCCCAGAAGGCCGATACGCATGCCGCGCCAGCGGGCGCTATCAAGTAATCCGGGCTTGGTAAAAGTCATGAGGCTTTGCGCTTTTTATACTGGCCGTATCTGGCCATTGCCTCTGACAATATACTTGTAGGTGCAAAGCTGTTCCAGCCCTACGGGACCACGGGCATGAAGTTTTCCCGTACCAATGCCTATCTCGGCGCCCATACCGAATTCGCCGCCATCGGCAAATTGCGTCGAGGCATTATGCAGGACAATGCCGCTATCCACGCGTGCCAGAAAACGCGCCGCTTTGTCTGCATCTTCGGTAAGAATGCTATCCGTATGGTGCGATCCGTAATGGTTGATATGGGTGATAGCTTCATCGACGCCGTCCACGATGCGGCAGCTGAGACGGGCTTCAAGGTATTCCGTGCGCCAGTCGTCTTCACTGGCCGGGCCGATGCGGCTATCAAGGGCCTGTACCGCTTTATCGCCAACGATCGCACAGCCCGCATCCAAAAGGCCGGCAAGAATTTGCTTTGCTAATGTATTATCAAGGCTGGAATCCAGGAGTAATGTTTCCATCGCGCCGCATACACCTGTCCGGCGCATCTTGGCATTCAAGGGAACGCTTAAGGCAATGTCCGGTTTTACGCCAGCATCAACATAGATATGGCACAGGCCTTCCAAATGGCCAAAAACCGGCATGCGTGCCTCGTTCATGACGCGCTCGATCAATGTCTTGCCGCCGCGCGGAATCATAACATCAATATATTCATTCATCGCCAGCATCAGCCCGACAGCAGCGCGGTCTGCCGTGGGGATCATCGAGACGGCAGCTTCCGGCAGGCCGGATTCCAAAAGTGCATCCTGAACAATACGGTGCAGCGCCAGAGAGGATTGCAGGCTTTCTGATCCGCCGCGCAGGATAACAGCATTCTTTGATTTCAAACAAAGCGCAGCAGCATCCACCGTGACATTGGGGCGGGATTCATAAATCATGCCCAGGACGCCGATAGGAACAGAGACGCGTTCGATTTTAAGGCCATTGGGCCGCGTTTCCTGCCAAAGAATTCGGCCTGTCGGATCGGGCAGGGATGCGACAACCTCAATGCCGGCGGCAATGGATTCAATCCGCGCCGGCGTCAGGATCAGGCGGTCGATCATGGCGGGTGTAAGGCCTTTGGCCTTAGCGGCGTCAACATCGGCAGTATTAGCAGCCAGTATGGTTTCAATATGGGCACGGATACGCGCGGCGCAATTTTTCAGACAGGCTGTAATCTGTGCATCGTCACATTGAGCCAATACAAAGGCGGCAGAACGCGCCGCAGCGCCAATATTTTGAATGAGAGCGTTCAGATCAGCGCCCGCCCCGGCATTTTGTGCATTGGGGTGGGATGCGGTCATTTTATGGCTCTTGGGGGCAGGGGATTAGCGTAAATTCTTGGCTGTGCTGGTAATCGACTGATCAATCAGCTTTTCGCCAATCTTGTTGTCCATGCGCTCGGCAATGATGCGGCCGGTGGCGTTGATCGCCAGATTGGCCGCATGGGCGCGGATTTCATCAATGGCGGCCATGCCCATATGCTCGATACGTTCCTTAAGCTGCTTCTCGCGGCGGTCAAGGCTCTCGGCAAACACCATTTCTTCGTTTTTGCGGATCTCGGCGGCGTGCTTTTCAGCATTGGCGATAATTTTTTCGGATTCTTTCAGGGCATCGCGGTGCTTGCGCTGATACTGCGCCAGCAATTCCTGTGCCTCGATACGGAGGTTTTCAGCAGATTGCAGGTCTTTTTTGATATGCGCGATACGGGAATCAATCATCCCCAGCAGCGCATCCTTGCCGTATTTCACAACAATATAGGCAAAGATAATAAAGGAGAAGAGAAGCCAGATTGCGGAGTCGTTTAGAAAAGACATCGTATTAATCCTGATCCTAATTTACGCCGCTTTGGCCTTGTCGCTTAAGTCTTTGACCACGTCTTTGGCCTTGTCGAGATCGGTGGAGATTCCAACAATCTTTTTCGCGGCTTCGCTGGCCATTTCGGCGGCGATTGTGTTCATTTGCTCCATGGCTTCTTTTTTGCTTTTCTCGATCCGCTTCTCAGCTTTTTCGATTTCAACCTGCATGCGAAGACGGAATGTCTCGGTCTTTTTGGCCGCATCATCTTTCAGGCTTTCTTCGACATCGGCAAATATCTGATTGGCCTTCTCGCGCGCCTCATTGAGGATTTTCTCATAAGCGGCGTGAATTTCTTCGGCCTGATCCTTCAGCGTTTGTGCGCTGTCGAGATCGTTCTGGATATGCGAATGCCTGTTTTCGAGCGTTGCGGAGATTTGCGGCAATACAGTCTTGGCAAAAATGAAATAGAGCGTACCAAAGACCGCCAGAAGCCAGAAAATCTGTGATGGATACCATGTCGGATCCAGCTGCGGCAAACCGCCGCCGCCTGAGCCGTGTTCAGCGCCATGAGCGCCGCCGGCAGCCATCACTTCGCCTGCCATAACGGTTAGGGCGAGTGTGAAGGCTGCTAATGAGTATCCAAAATTTTTCATGGCCATTAATGACTGTCTTTGGCTTGAATTTATAACTGGTCGTTTCTTCAAACTTATCCGAGAAGGATCAGGAAGGAGATAACGAGAGCGAAAATCGCCAGAGCTTCTGTCAGAGCGGCCGAGATAAAGAATTTCTTATCCAGGATTTCAGCCGAAGATGGGTTTCTGCCGATAGCTTCGTTGTAGGACGAGAATACCAGGCCCATGCCTACGCCAACGCCCAGAATAGGCAGGAGGGCAATTGCAGCGGCCAAAAGTTTTGCGGAAGCGGGATCCATGATGTATTTCCTTCTTTAGTTTGGTTGTGTGTTAGTTAAGTTAGTAAAAACCTTGTTTTTCTTTATGCCGGTGATCCTACACATTTAATGATGAAGATCAACGGTATCCTTCAGATAAATCGATGTTAAAATCGCAAAGATGTACGCCTGCAACAGGGCCACCAGCAATTCCAGCGAGTACATCGCAACATTCACGAACATGGGCAGCAGGCCAACAATGGCGCCGCCCAATCCAAGGCCGCCCACCAGCATCGCGCCAAAACCGGCAAAGACTTTCAAGACCATGTGTCCGGCCATCATATTGGCGAACAGACGAACGGAAAGTGTAATGGGGCGGATCAGGAATGAAACAATTTCAATCGGCACGATCAGAACCTGCAGCGCCAGCGGCACGCCCGGAGGGGCAAAAAGGCTGAAGAAATGCAGGCCGTTATTGATAATCCCAAATACCATAACGCACAGAAATACAATCAGCGCCAGAACGCCGGTCACGATGATATGGCTGGTGTAGGTGAAGGAGTAAGGCAGAAGACCAAGAACATTGCCCATCAGCACGACCATAAAGAGCGTGAAGATCAGCGGGAAATACGGGCGGCCTTTGGGGCCGGTATTTTCGCGGATCATAGTCGCAACAAATTCATAAAGCATCTCGGCAAAGGCCTGGCCGCGTCCGGGGACAAGGGCCTTTTTGCGTGTTGCCGTCAGCAGGAAAGACGATGACAGGACAGCGCCAATTACCATCCAGAGCGAGGAATTTGTGAAAGAAAGGTTAAAGCCCGCTACCTCGAAAGGGATAATCGGGGTGATGACAAACTGGTGCAGGGGATCGGCCACTGTTCTCTCGCTCGCGCTTAAAATGTTAAAAACTTAATATAAAACCGGTAGATGGCTTATTTAGCCTGTTTTCAATCGCCTTGCAAGTCGTTTTGTGACGTTTTTTCCGGCTGTTTATTGCCAACGGCTGTGCCCATGTTGTTGCTGATCCGATAGACGTTGTAAAACCCGGTGCAGGTCCCCAGAAAGAAGAATATCAACAAGAAGGCAGGCTTGGTCCCAAGCCAGTTATCAATACCATAACCCAGAGCCGTGCAAAGGAGAATCGCCCCAACCAGCTCGATCCCGGCCTGCATGCCTTGCTTGGAGTTTTTATCGGCGGCCTCGGCGCGTTGTTTTGCAAGGCTGGCCTTGTCTTCTCCTTTGGCCTTGCGGATTTTTTCGGCCAGATTGTCCAGATCATCGCTCATGGCTTAAGCGGCCTTATCCAGGAAGTCGAAGGATTGCTGGAGATCAACGGAAACCAGCTGTGAGACGCCGCGTTCGGCCATCGTCACGCCGTAAAGGCGGTCCATCCGCGCCATGGTCAGGCGGTGGTGGGTAACGATCATAAAGCGCGTCTCGCCGCGCTCGGCAATTTCTTCAAGGAGATTACACAGGCGGTCCACGTTCGAATCGTCAAGCGGCGCGTCAATCTCGTCCAGTACGCAGATCGGCGAAGGATTGGTCAGGAACATCGCAAAAATCAGCGCAATCGAGGTCATGGTCTGTTCACCACCAGAAAGCAGGGAAAGCGATTGCAGGGATTTACCCGGCGGCTGGGCGAAGATTTCAAGGCCTGCGCCCAGCGGATCATCCGAATCAACCAGCGCCAGATGGGCATTGCCGCCCTGAAAGAGGCGCATGAACAAATTCTGGAAATGAGCGTTTACATGATCAAAAGCAGTCATAAGGCGCGCGCGGGCTTCCTTGTTGATCGTGGAGATCCCTTCGCGCAGTTCTTCAATCGCCTGCATCAGGTCATTGCGCTCGGTCAGAATTTTGGTCAGGCCTTGCTCCAGTTCCTGCGCTTCGTCATCGGCGCGCAAATTGACAGGCCCGATCTGGTCGCGTTCGCGCACCAGTTTTTCCATGGAAGATTTGCAGGCCGAGAGGTCCTGCGTTTCCATGTCATCGGCATCCAGCGAGCTATGGTCTTTCAGCTGCATGGGCGGCATGTCGAATTTTTCACGGATTTTAATGTCCAGCGCTTCCAGCTGCTCGACCAGCGCGGCCATGGTGGCCTGCGCGTGGGCGCGGGCTTCACGGGCTTCGCCGAGATAATTCTCAGCTTCTTTCAGTGCCTTGCCTGTTTCAAAGACTTCCTTTTCGCAAACTGAGAGCTTTTCAGCGGCATCGTTACGGGCAATCTCAAGCTTTGAAATTTCGCTGAGCAGGCTCTGTTTGTCATCTTCAAAGCTGCGCGGCTGGCTGCGTAATTCAGTCAGTTTTTTCTCAAGCTCGCTCTTGCGCTCGGTCAAAACTTTCAGGCGTTCATTGGCACGAATATTACGGTTTTTCAAATTGATGCGCTCATCGGCAATGGCCTGCAAGCGGGCCTTGCGCGTGTTTTGCATCTGCTGCTGGCGTTCATAGACACGGATGGCATCCTGATAGGATTCGCGAGCGCCTAGTAATGCGCTGTAAAGCTCTTCTTGCGCCTGCGTATCAGCCGCGCCGCTTTCTTCGGTGTAGGCCTGCAGGGCGGCGTTTTCGTTACGGATGGCCGATTCAATGGATTGAATATCTTCTTTGCACGCCGCAATCGTATCGCCAAGGCGCTGCATCTCGGCTTCGAAACGGTTGAGTTTTTCACGGCTTTCGGCGTGGGCTGCTTTTTTTTGCGTGAGTTCACGCTCAAGTGTTTTCAATTCGCTGCGGCTGGTTTGCAGTGTCGTTTCAGCTGCGCTTAGATTCTGATTGTTTTCATCATAGGTGGCGCGTGCGGCGGCAATGTCACGCTCCAGCGCGGGCAGGGTTTCTTCAAGTCCGGCGAGCTTGTTCTTGTATTCAAGGTGCTGGGCGTTGCGGTCACGGGCTGCGGCCTTGAGGCAATACCCATCCCAGCGCCAGTAATGGCCATCGCGGGAGACAATGGATTGGCCGGGTTGCAGTTTTTCAAATGCAGCTTCGCCGGCAGCCTCATCATCAACAACGCCAATCTGGCTCAGGGCAGCATCCAGCTGCGCCGGGGCCTTGATGGAAGGCTTGATGGCCGTAACGCCTTCAGGCAAGGCGGGCAGGGAAGAGAGGCTTTTACGGTTTAGCCAGTAAGCCGGGGAGTCTGTCTCCAGTGAGGCCATAAGAGAATCGCCTAGCGCGCGGGAGAGCGCCTTTTCAAAACCGGGCGCGGCAGAAAGAGAATCCAGTACCGTTTTAATGTCATCATCAGCCTCGCCCGCGAGGAATGAATTCAGCATCCCGATTTCGGTCTGCGTTTCTGTCAGGCGAGCTTCGAGCACACGCAAGGAGGCTTGCAGCTCATCGCGGGAGGATTTGAACGCGCTTGTCTGCTGCTCCAGATCCTCGATGGATTTTTGCAGGCTGGCAATTTTTTCATCCAGATTCTCGATCTCGG
Source organism: Alphaproteobacteria bacterium (assembly GCA_035911135.1). Taxonomy (GTDB): domain Bacteria; phylum Pseudomonadota; class Alphaproteobacteria; order Micavibrionales; family Micavibrionaceae; genus JAMHWD01. The sequence goes on from JAMHWD010000027.1 coordinate 41,196, forward strand.
ATTGGATGTCGGCAGCAGGCGTTATCGCGGCGGCATCCTTGCGGCGTGTTTCCTGCTCCTGCTCGGCCTTGAGGCGGCGGGATTGTACAACATCAAGGCGCGTGCGGTTCTGGGAGATTTGCTCCTGCAACGCCTCCTGTCTGGCCTTCTTCTCGGCAACGCCCTGCATGAGCGCCGTATAGCGGCTCTCCAGCAGCGTTACTTTTTCTTCAAGCTCCGCGCGGATTTTTTCTTTTTCCTCCAGGACGGACTGCTCGTTGCCCTGCATTTCAATGAGGGAGGATTCTTCGCTTGTCAGCTTTTCAAGCGTGGTGGCGCTTTCCGAGGCGCTTGTGCTTTCGTGCGCTTCATCGGATACGGTCTGCGCGAGTTGCTGCTTGGTGTCCTCGATCAGTTTTTCAAGGCGGCTTGCCTCATCTTCAAGGCGTTGCAATGTAATTTTTTTGACCTGCAGGGCGGCGGCGGCTTCTGTTTCGGCCTTGCGAAGATCGGGCAGGGCTTGCGCTTGCGTTCCTTGTGTCTTGGTGAGTTGTGTGACGGTTGTCAGCTTGTCGGCGACGATTTTCTCGGCCTCTAAAAATTTCTCATGTGTGGCTTGTTTGCGGGCTGAAAGCTCGGACCATTCCAGCCACGCAATGATAATTTCCAGCTGGCGGATCTGCGCGTTCACATTGCGGTATTTTGCCGCCTGACGTGATTGGCGCTTCAGGCCTGAAAGCTGGTTTTCCATGCCGCCCACGATATCCTGCAGGCGCACAAGGTTGGTATCGGCGGCTTTGAGGCGCAACTCCGCCTCGTGGCGGCGTGCATAGAGGCCAGAGATGCCGGCAGATTCTTCCAGAACAATCCGGCGCTCCAGCGGCTTGGAATTGATGATGTGCGTGATGCGACCCTGCGAAACCAGAGCCGGAGAATTCGCGCCAGTCACCGTATCGGCGAGCAGCATGTGCACATCGCGGGCGCGGACGGTCTTGCCATTGATTTTATAGGCCGAGCCGTGGTCTTTTTCGATGCGGCGCGTGATCTCGATCTCATCCGTGCCGTTATAGGCGGGCGGGGCGGACCGGGTTGCGTTATCCAGCAGCAGCGATACCTCGGCAATATTCTTGGATGCCCGGCGGGATGTGCCGTTGAAGATTACATCTTCCATGCCATCGCCGCGCATCTTGCGCGCGGAGCTTTCACCCATCACCCAGCGCAAAGCCTCGACCAGATTGGATTTGCCGCAGCCATTCGGGCCAACGATGCCGTTCAGCCCCGGACCGATATCTACCTCGGTCCGGTCGGCGAAGGATTTAAATCCGCTCAGTCGTAGGGATTTGAACTGGATCATGCGGTCCTTTTACTCGGTCACGCTTTCAGGCGCAGCTTCAACCGGTGTCTCGGCAGGTGTTGCGGTTTCACCTGCTGTCAGAGCCTCATCAATGGCCTTTTTGAATTCAGCATAAGGCAATGCGCCGCTGACAACGGTTGTGTCGTTGATCACAAAAGTCGGTGTGGAGCTGACCTTATGTTTTGTCTGTGCTTCCTGAATGCCTTTTGTAATGAAATCTCTGAGTTCGGCATTGTTGATGCAGGCATCAAAAGCTTCCGCGCCAAGGCCAGCAAGCTGTGCGTTCTGCTTCAGGTAGTTCAGGTAGCCAACAGCGTCATAGGCCCATTTGTCCTGTGTTTCGAACAAGAGCTGTGTGAAGGCGGCATGGCGCTCAGCCGGCAGGCAGCGTGCCACCATCGAGGCATGAAGCGCCGGGCCATTCAGCGGGAAATCATTAAAGACAACTTTGACCTTTCCGGTATCAATGTATTCTGCCTTGAGTGTTGGGTATGTCTGTGTATGGAAGGCTCCGCAATGGCCGCATGTCAGGGAGCTGTGCTCCGAGATTGTAATGGGTGCATCTGGGTTGCCATGGACGCGCGGGGCAATGGCCGCGGCGACATCAATAGTGGCGGCTTGGGCCGGTGCTGCGGCTGTATCGGTTGCCGGGTTTGCCTCGGTTGCTTGCTCTGCTGTGTCCTGGGTTGGTTCAGCCTGAACGCTCTCTTCCGTCAGTTCAATTGTCTCGCCAGAAGTAGAAGAAGGTGTTGTCGCATTCTGTGGAACAGTGACAAAGTAGCCAATGACCGCAACGGCCAGAACGGCAGCGATAATGATGATAAGTTTACTCTGTTTCTTGTTTTCAGCCATGATAAATAGTCCATTTCTTTCAGAGCGCATTCTTGTTATGAAAACGCTCGCTGTTAGGGAAATATCCCAGATTTCCTATGATTACAAGCAATATAAGCAATATTGCGCCTTGCAGGGCAACCCAAAAGCAAAACTATCCACTATTGTTTTTTAAGATAGATATCCAGCGCATCTTGCGCGTGTTGAGGATGTTTATCACCCAAAGCCTTGATAATTATACGTTTTTCGTCAATGCCTTCTCTGGTCAGGGCATCGCGAACTGAAAGGGCGCGCTTTAGGGAAAGGCGGCGGGCGGCATTGGGATTTTCATCAGATGCAATGGTGCTGGCAAAGGATTCAATTTCCGCCGCAAGCGCCGGATCGCTTGTCATGGCTGGCACAAGGCTGCCCAGAATTGTTTTGAGTTCGTTACTGCTCGGCTCGCCTTCTTCCGGGCGAAGTTTAATGTGTAATGGTTTGCCTTCATCGGGCGGATTGAGGGCAATCCAGTTGCGGGCGGGGTGTTGGTTTGGTGTCTGCGTATCTGTTTTCTGAGGCGCATCAGATTCTGAAATATCAATGCTCTCCAAAATATCCTGAGCCTTCATATCAACGATATCTTGTCCCAGATCGTTCTCGGTGATATCAAGCGAAGGGAGACGCTTGGTAGGTTTTTGCGCCTCGATGCGCTTGATGGGGGATGTGGTTTGCTTCCCCGGCGTGGCTTGCTGAGCGCGAATGGTTTTTATAGCCGAAGGCGATGCGGTAAATTTATCCGGGCGACGCTTTGGCTTGGGCGGGATTTTTACGCTCGGTCTTGCGGGGGCTTTGACTTTGGGCTTTTCGATTTTCAGCTTTAAATCTTCCGGCTCCAGCTGTGGCTGATCCGGCACGCCGAACATGGGCGGAGGCGTATAGCTATCCATTTCCTTGAGGACATTGTAATCAATGACCACGTCGCTGCTATTCTGTGCATAGGCAAGGCCAGAGCCCAGCAGCCAAATAAAAACGCAGAGATTGATCGCGATGCCGCAGCGAAGCATAAAACCATTGCTTTGTTATGGTTTGGTAAATTAGGGCGTTAAATCTTTACCGCCCTTAGAACCTTTTTCATGTCCTGAAAGAAAGGTTCGTTCGAGGCGATAATATTTCCAGTCTCAAGAACGGAATTTCTATCATCATCAATATCACAGGTAAAACCGCCTGCTTCTTTGACCAGTAACATCCCGGCAGCAACATCCCATGCCTTGATATCGCGTTCCCAGAAGGCATCAATGCGGCCAGAGGCGACATAGGCCAGATCAAGCGCGGCTGCGCCGAAGCGGCGCATGGAAGCACCAAGATTTTGAATGGCGTCATATTCCTTGGCAAAGCGAGGGCCGCTGCTTTTGATGGTACGCAAGGGCGCACCGGTTGCAATCGCGGCATTCACAAAGGAATTGCGGCCTGAAACGCGCAGACGCCTGCGCTTGTGATAAGCGCCGCCGCCGCGATCGGCCGTAAACATGTCGTCCTTGATTGGGTCATAGACCAGTGCGGCGATAATCTCATTTCCCTGTTTGAGGCCAATCGAGATGCACCAGTGCGGCAGACCGTGAAGGAAATTCGTTGTCCCATCCAGCGGGTCGATGATCCAGACGTGATCTTTATCCGCACCCTCAACGCTGCCGCTTTCTTCCATCAAGAAGCTGAAATCGGGACGTGCCTTGCGGAGTTCTTCAAAGATGATCTGTTCCGAACGCTTGTCGGCTGCGCTGACAAAATCGCCGGGGCCTTTTTGCGAGACCTGCAAATTCTCAACTTCGCCGAAATCGCGGACAAGTGATTTGGCGGCCTTTTCAGCCGCGCGGATCATGACATTCAAGTTAGGGGAGACGAGGGCAGCCATTAATCCTTGGCTCTTTCCACGTAGGATGCATCCTCGGTTTTTACAACAATGCGTGTGCCGCTTTCAATAAAGGGCGGAACCATAACCTTCACCCCGTTCTCTAAAATAGCGGGCTTGTATGATGTCGTGGCGGTCTGGCCTTTGACGACAGGCTCGGCCTCGACGATCGTCATTGTAACCTGATCCGGCAGGCGAACGCCAAGGGCTTCGGTTTCATACATCTCGATCTCAACCGTCATGCCTTCTTGCAGGAAGGCCGCCGGGAAGCCGATAACGTCTTTTTTCACGATGATCTGTTCGAAATTGCCCTGATGCATGAAGTTGTAATCCTCGCCATCGGCAAAAAGGAACTGGTAATCATCCTGTTCCAGACGGACGCGCTCAACGACTTCCTGTGTACGGAAGCGGACGTTGTCCTTTGATCCGGTGCGGATATCACGCATTTCAACCTGCGCCACAGATGCGCCCTTGCCGGGCTGCATGATTTCGTTTTTGACGACGACCCAAAGCTTGCCGTTATAGTCAATGACATTGCCGGCGCGCAGGTTAATTGCGTTATCTTTCATAGCTTAAATTCCTATAAGGTTATTGCTTCTGGCTTTGCAGCATGGCTGCACCAAAACGCTCAAGTGAGGTTTTTACTTCGTTATCGCTTATGGAATCAAGGGTTTGTTGCAGATAATTTTGATCTATCTCGCTCAAAGGCTGTTCCAATGGCCGGCGCTTTCGCTTCTGGCTGTTGGCAGGGACGGTTACAAATTTGATGGCAGTGATCCATTTTTCCCCGAAAATCGTGTTGATCCTCTCCAATATAACGTCAATCTGGTAATGCAGACGCGTGGCATGGGCCGATGTGGTCGCGATTTCCAGAACGGCTTCGGGCTTTTTTTTCTGATCCTTGTGCGGGCGGTATTTCAGGGCAGCCGGCTGCGCCTTGCCAGCGAGGTCCGCGCCCACTATATCTGGCCAGTGCGTAGCAATCCGCCCCAGCGCAATATATTTGCGGCTGAAGGTCTCTTTCGAGACAGAGGCTACGGAATCGGACAGGCGGCGCATTCGAAGTGCTTTTGGACTTTGAAGTTTTTTACAGTATCGTACATCCATGGCAAAAACACAAAATTTGTTCAAGCTTTCTCCGCGCAAGGCCTGTGAATTGCGGGGAAAAATGCTCGGCTGGTACGATGCAAATGCGCGTGTAATTCCATGGCGCGCACCGCCCGGCATGCCTGCGCCGGATCCGTATCATGTCTGGCTGTCCGAGATTATGTGCCAGCAAACCACTGTGACCGCCGTTATCCCTTATTTCCTGAAATTCACCGCTCGCTGGCCGCGGGTCTTTGATCTCGCCTCGGCGGAAAAGGAAGATGTCATGGCGGCATGGGCGGGTCTTGGATACTACGCGAGGGCGCGTAATCTTCTGGCCTGTGCCAGAATAATTGCCAATGAGCGGGACGGCATATTCCCGGACACGGCCGCAGAGCTTAAAAAATTGCCCGGCATCGGTGATTATACAGCCACCGCGATCGCCGCTATTGCCTTTGACGGGCATGACGCGGTCGTGGATGGTAATATAGAACGCATTGCTGCGCGGTATTTTGAAATTTCGGACCCTTTGCCGCGCTCAAAGCCGCTTTTGAAGCAGGCTGCGGCATTGTTATTTGAAGGCAGCGCAGCGCGCACTGGCGATTTCGCGCAAAGTCTTATGGATCTGGGCGCTGGCATCTGCACGCCGCGCAGCCCCAAATGCACGATCTGTCCCATTGCCAAAGACTGCGCGGCGCGCAAATCCGGCACGCCTGAAAAACTACCGGCCCGTATCAAGGATAAATCCAAGCCCCAGCGTCATGGTTATGTTTACTGGATCGAGGACGGGCAGGGCAATGTGTTGCTGGAGCGCCGCCCGGAAAGCGTCATGATGGGCGGTATGCTGGGGCTGCCGGGATCGGAATGGGTGGATCTTGATACTGCCCCGGATCGCCCGGCCTTCATAAACACGGTCAATATGCCGGTGAAGGAACGCGTTCTGCATTCCTTTACACATTTTGATCTGTCGCTTCAGATCATGCGGGGGGAAGTCCGCATTAATAATGTTCCGGAAAATTATTTCTGGCATGTCATTAATGATTTTGATTCTCGCTCAATGCCTACTGTTTTCCGTAAGGCATGGAAATTAAGGCCTTAAAAGCCAATAATCATAAAAGCCTTGGCCTTTTTTAAGGACTGATTTATCATTTTTATGATAGTTTAATGATAACAACGTCTTGTTCGTCTTATATTTTCATCTCACCCACCCGGAGTACAGCCAGTGACAATCAATACACCTTATTACGAAGCCATCCAGCTGATCGAGCGGTTGCACCGCCATTTCCTCGATGTCTTGAAGGTTGAGCTGGACCGCAAAGGGATACAGGATATTAACAACGTCCAGAGCATGATCCTCTTTAATATCGGCGATGATGAGCTGACCGTGGGTGAATTGACCATACGTGGGTATTACCTTGGTTCCAATGTTTCTTATAACGTGAAGAAGATGGTGGAAAACGGTTATCTCATTCAGGAGCGCTCAGTCCATGACAAACGCTCGATCCGTGTGCGTCTCTCGGATAAGGGCACTGATCTCAAGCAGGCAATCTCTGACATGTTCAAGCGCCACGAAGACAAGATCGCCGGCTCGGATATTACCGATGCTTCCCTGAACGGCCTGAATAATACGCTCAAGATGCTGGAGCGTTTCTGGGCGGGACAGACCAATTTCTCCAGCATGTATTAAACCGGTGTCATGCGAAGGCGGCCCGGCGATAGAAAACCCAAAAGGCCCCGCACAGCGATTGCTGATATTCTGCTTATTGCCGGTATTATTATAACCGCGCTGGGTGTTATCGTCGGCTATATTATCTGCGTTGATCGCGCCGCCGAATTCCTGAACGGCTTTGGCTATCAGAATAAATGGTTTCCTGAAAAATTCGGATTTGCGTGGATGGTCAAAAATATCCCGCAACTGCTTTATGTCTGTGTCACCAAATATCTGGAGGCTTCTTTTGCCTCGGCGCTATTTTTCCCGCTGGTGATATTGCTCGTGCCGCTGACGGATGCGATGTTTTTCAATACCTATGTGATTTTGCTGTATTGCTATGTGCCTGTTGCGCTGGGCAGCGCCTTGATTATCTGGGCCATAGTCTTTGGTGAGCGCAAGGCTCCCAGCCGCCGAAAGCGCTAGCAATATACTTAGCCAAAAGCCTGTAATCCCGTCATCGCCCGGCCCAGTATCAGGGCGTGGACATCATGTGTCCCTTCATAGGTGTTCACGGCCTCCAGATTCACCATGTGACGGATGACGTGATATTCATCCGAAATACCGTTCCCGCCGAGCATGTCACGGGCTGTGCGGGCGATTTCCAGCGCCTTCCCGCAATTATTGCGCTTCAGCAGCGAGATAGCCTCCGGCGCGGCGCGTCCTTCATCGCGGAGCTTGCCCAGTCGCCAGCAAGCAGTCAGCCCCAGCGTGATTTCGGTCTGCATATCGGCGAGTTTTTTCTGAATAAGCTGCTGCCCGGCAAGGGGTTTGCCGAACAAAATACGCTCCATTGTGTATTCGCGGGCCTTGTGCCAGCAGGCTTCAGCCGCGCCCATCACGCCCCAGGCAATGCCGAACCGCGCAGAATTCAGCGCCGTGAACGGTCCTTTTAGGGACGAAACTTCGGGGAAGCGGTTTTCATCCGGCACAAAAACATCGTCCATCATGATGCCGCCGGTGGGGGAGGCGCGCAGGGAAAACTTGCCCTCGATCTTTGGCGCCTCAAGGCCCTTCATGCCCTTTTCTAAAACAAAACCGCGGATCTTGCCTTCATCATCCTTGGCCCAGATCACAAATGTATCGGCGATGGGGGAATTGGTGATCCATTGCTTCGCCCCGGAAATTCGGTAACCGCCTTCGACCTTCTTGGCCCGCGTCTTCATGTCGCCGGGGTCGGATCCGCCATCTGGTTCGGTCAGGCCGAAACAGCCGACATGTTCGCCGCTGGCCAGCGGGGGGAGGTATTTCTGCTTTTGTGCCTCCGTCCCGAAAATCCAGATCGGATACATCACAAGGGATGATTGGACGGAATAGCAGGAGCGATAGGCACTATCCACGCGCTCAAGCTCCCGCGCGATCAAACCGGCGGAAACATAGGACGCCCCGGCGCAGCCATAGCCTTCGATCATGGGCCCCAGCAGGCCGAGCTTGCCCATTTCGCGCATAATTTCGCGGTCGAATTTTTCATGGCGGTTGGCCTCGATAATGCCGGGCAGCAGGCGTTCTTGCGCGAAGTCACGGGCTGTGCGCTCGATCAGGCGCTCCTCTTCGGTCAGAAGCTCATCCAGCAAAAGTGGATCTTCCCAGTTGAATTTAACCTTGTCGTCAATTTTTCCGGTGTGATCGGCGGGGGGCATGGGCAAGTCTCCTTAAAAGCGATATGATCAGGGTAGAACACTTTCATCCGCATGGAAACACTCTAATGGGCAAAGAATTGCTGCAAGGCCGCGAGGTTATTATCGAATTTCACCAGATCGGGAATTTCGTGAAGGTATCAGCCATGGATACGCAAAGCCTGACGGAGATTGTCATTTCCGGCCCCGCCAGCGCCTCGGAAGGCACGCTTAAGCTGAATGCGCTCAAGCGCCTTGAATATGTGCTGAAGAAAAAAGGCCTGATCGCGGAATAGGCCTTAAGCCGGTTCCAGATCGGCTACCGAGACCGTAAACTTGTTTTCATCTTCGAGGGTGCTTACCCAAAGCATATCGCCGGGGGCTTTGGAGTCCTGAAAATGCGCAACCAATTGGCCGTGTTGCAGGGTGGAAATATCTTCTTTACCCGGCTGCTTTTGCTCGGTGGATGGGCCGGTATAGCGCATGGCGCGGTGCGGGTCGATTTCGTATTTTTTCATCTTTAACTCCCTTTTGTTTATTTTTGTCGCTGTTTTTATGTCTTTTATAAACGAAATTATTGCTTTTTCTGTCAAGACAAACATATAAAGGGCGCATGAAACGCAAGATACTTATCGCGGCCGATCATGGCGGCTACGGCCTCAAACAAGCCATTCAGAAGAAATTTTCGCAATTTGAGTGGATAGATCTGGGCACGAACGGCCCGGAATCGGTCGATTATCCTGATTTCGCAGGCGCGCTGGCCGCGGCTATGCAGGAAGGCAAGGCAGAGCAGGGTATTTTAGTCTGCGGCAGCGGGATCGGCATATCAATCGCCGCCAACCGCCATAAGCATATCCGCGCGGCGCTTTGCACAGATGTTACCATGGCCCGGTTGACCCGCGCCCATAATGATGCCAACGTATTGGCCCTTGGCGAACGGATTGTCGGGCAGGAAGTAGCCTTCGACATTGTCGAGACATTTTTGAACACAGAATTTGAAGGCGGCCGGCATGAGCGCCGCGTCAATAAACTCAGCGAATAAAAACATTGCAAGGAAAGGACTTGGCAACATGAGCGCAGCAGTCAAACATATCGGAAACCAGTTTGAGACATTTTTTGAAGGTCACTTGAAAGATGTGGATCCTGTTATTTATAACGCGGTGCAGGCCGAACTGACGCGCCAGCAGGATCAGATCGAACTGATTGCCAGCGAAAATATCACATCCCGCGCCGTGATCGAGGCGCAGGGCACGGTCCTGACCAATAAATACGCCGAAGGTTATCCGGGCAAGCGTTACTATCAGGGCTGCGTGAATGTTGATATCGTCGAGCAGGCCGCCATCGACCGCGTGAAAAAGATTTTCGGCGCGGAATATGCAAACGTGCAGCCGCATTCCGGCGCGCAGGCCAATGGCGCGGTAATGTTGGCGCTGCTCCAGCCCGGCGACACAATTTTAGGGATGAGCCTTGCCTTCGGCGGTCACCTGACCCACGGCGCGGCGCCTGCCATGTCCGGCAAGTGGTTCAACGCCGTGCAATATGGCACGCGCAAGGAAGATGGCCTGATTGATTATGATGATGTCGAGAAAATGGCTCTGGAATGCAAGCCCAAGATGATTATCGCGGGTGCTTCAGCGTATCCCCGCGTGATCGACTGGAAACGTTTCCGCCAGATTGCCGATAAGGTTGGCGCGATACTGTTTGTTGATATGGCCCATTATGCCGGCCTGATCGCAGGCGGTTCTTATCCGAACCCTGTGCCCCACGCCCATGTCACAACATCGACAACGCATAAAACATTGCGCGGTCCGCGCGGCGGCGTGATCCTCACCAATGATGAGGATATCTTCAAGAAGATCCAGTCTGCCGTATTCCCCGGTCTGCAAGGCGGCCCGCTGGAGCATGTTATCGCTGGCAAGGCTGTGGCCTTTAACGAAGCCATGAAGCCTGAGTTCAAGCAATACGCTCAGGACGTTGTTACAAATGCCAAGATCCTGGCAGAAACACTGGTGTCCGGCGGTCTGGATATCGTAACAGGCGGCACGGATTCGCATATCGTTCTGGTTGACCTGCGTCCAAAGAAACTGACTGGTAAGGCGGCCGATGATGCGCTGGAGCATGCCGGAATCACCTGCAATAAAAACGCCGTTCCCTACGACCCGGAGAAGCCTTTTGTCACATCCGGTATTCGTCTGGGCACGCCGGCCGGCACAACGCGCGGCTTTGGCCCTGCCGAGTGGAAGGAAATCGGCAATCTGATCCTTGAGGTTCTGGATGGTCTGGTCGCCAATGGGCCGGAAGGCAATGACGGCGTTCAAAAATCCGTCAAGGCCAAGGTCAAGAAACTCTGTGATCGATTCCCGATTTACGGGGCGATGTAAGGGGCTTTTATGCGCTGCCCGTTTTGCGGATTTAACGAGACACAAGTCAAGGACTCGCGGCCGTCGGAGGATAACGCTTCCATCCGCCGCCGCCGGTCATGCCCGGAATGTGAGCAGCGCTTTACCACCTTCGAGCGTGTGCAATTGCGCGAGATGACGGTCCTCAAATCCGGCGGGCGCAAGCAGCCGTTCGATAGTGACAAGATCATTAAGTCCATGCAGATAGCCCTGCAAAAGCGCCCCGTGGCGATTGAGAAAATCGAAAAGGTCGCCAGCGGTATCGTGCGAAAGCTGGAATCCGAAGGCGAGCAGGAAATTGCTTCCAAGCATATCGGCGAGGAGGTTATGACCGCCTTGAAAGAGCTGGATGAGGTGGGGTACATCCGCTATGCCTCCGTCTATCAGGATTTCCGCAAGCCGGAGGATTTTGACCGCTTTCTGGATGATATCCGCACACTTCAAACCAAGAAAAAGCAAAAGGCCGTTTAGCCATGGCATCCGCGCATGATGAACATTTCATGCGTTACGCCCTGAATCTTGCAAGGGCCGGGCTGGGTCGCACTGCGCCCAATCCATCCGTTGGCTGCGTTATCGTCAAAAATGGTGTTGTGATTGCTGCCGCTCGTACGGCAGATAGCGGCCGTCCTCATGCGGAAACACAAGCTCTTGCCATGGCAGGGAAGGCGGCGAAAGGCGCGGATGTGTACGTATCACTGGAGCCATGTTCCCATATCGGCAAGACTGGTCCTTGTGCCAAGGCTTTGATCGAAGCGGGAGTGGCGCGCGTGATTTCGGCCTGCCGCGATCGCAACCCCAAAGTATCGGGCACCGGGCATGAGATGCTGCGAGACGCCGGTATAGCTGTCATTGAGGATGTTTTACGCGCCGAGGCTGAGGCTTTGAATAAGGGATTTTTCCTCACGCAAACCCAGCAGCGCCCATTTGTTACACTTAAGCTGGCTGCATCACTGGATGGCAAGATTGCCATGGCCTCCGGGGAAAGTCAGTGGATTACCGGTGCGCAGGCGCGGCGAAAGTCCCATCAACTCCGTAGCTCTCATGATGCCATTATGGCCGGGATCGGCACGGTGAACCGCGATGACCCGCAATTTACCACACGCTATCCCGGACTTATCCACAAGGCTGTGCGCGTGATTGCTGATAGTTCTTTGCGTATGGATATTACTGCAAAACTGGTTCAATCGGCCCAAGATGAGCCGTTATGGATCATGCATGGAGCCGCAGATGAGACAAAAAAAGCGCGGCTGAAAGAGGCTGGCGCAAGGCTTTTTGAATGCAATACCAGGGATTTAAAGGCGCTTTTGAAAATTCTGGCTGAAAACGGCATTACGCGCCTGCTGGTGGAGGGCGGGGCTGGAATCCATTCCTCCTTCCTGACATCGGGTCTGTTTGACCAGATGGCACTATTCCGCGCCTCATCCATATTGGGCGGTGGTGCAAAAGATGCCTTTGCCGGACTTGATATTATGCGCCTGAGCGATAGTTTGAAGCTGGTCTGTACCGGCATCGAAATTCTGGGCAAGGACAGGCTCGAAATATACGAGGCACCGCAATAATGTTTACAGGTCTGGTTCAGGATATTGGAAATTTAAGGGGCGCTGAGGATAAAGGCGCAAACCGCCGCATTGTTATTGAAACTTCCCTTGATATGACAGCCCATGAGATCGGAGCCTCGATCGCCTGTTCCGGTGTATGTCTGACGGTGGTGGAGAAGGGCAATGACTGGTTTGCTGCCGATATCTCGCCGGAGACGCTGGATAAAACCCTTATCGGGCGCTGGGCGGCGGGGCAGAAAATCAATCTGGAGCCATCATTAAAACTGGGCGATGAGATGGGCGGTCATATTGTCAGCGGCCATGTTGACGGGCTGGCGCGTCTCGTCCGTGTCGATGATCAAGGCGGGGCTTGGGAGCTAAGAATCGAGCCGCCTGCCGGGTTAATGAAGTTTATCGCGGGCAAAGGTTCTGTGGCCCTGAACGGAATATCCCTGACGGTGAATGATGTGGATGATAGAGGCTTTACCGTCATGATTATCCCGCATACATGGGATGCGACGGATCTTTCATCCTTGAAACAGGGCGATTTTATGCATATAGAAATCGACATGCTGGCGCGTTATGCCGCCCGCATCATTGAATTCGGGCAATCAGGCAAGGCATGAAAACAATCTCCAAAGGCGATATTCGCGATGCGCGTCTGGCAACCGATGACCAGCCTGTGCTCTCATCTGTTGATGAGATATTGGCTGATATCCGCGCCGGAAAACCTGTCATTATTGTTGATGATGAAGACCGCGAGAATGAAGGTGATCTGATTGTTGCCGCTGATCTGGCCACGGCAGAGAGCATTAATTTCATGGCCCGCGAAGGCCGGGGCTTGATTTGTCTGCCGATGGAAAGCGCGATGATTGATCGTCTGGGTCTTGAGCAGATGGGGCGCGGCAATAACACGCATCACCGCACTGCCTTTACAGTCTCGATTGAGGCCAAAGAAGGAGTGACAACCGGGATTTCAGTCGCTGACCGCGCCCATACCATCAAGACCGCTATTGACCCGAAAACGGGCCCGAATGACATCGCAACGCCGGGTCACGTCTTCCCGTTGCGCGCCCGCGATGGCGGTGTTCTGGTTCGCGCCGGGCATACGGAGGCCGCTGTGGATCTCGCCAAGATGGCTGGTTTTTCCGGCGCGGGGGTCATATGCGAGATTATGAATGATGATGGCACGATGGCCCGCCTGCCGGATCTGGTGGGCTTTGCACAGCGTCATGCCCTGAAAATCGGAACTATCGCTGATCTGATTGCTTATCGCCGCACGCGCGAGAGCCTTGTCAGACAGGTCTATCAGGGCAATATCACATCAGCCCATGGCGGTGATTTCACCATGATTGTCTATGCCAATACGCTGCATTATGCCGAGCATATTGCTTTGGTAAAGGGCGGTATCAAGGGAGGTGATCCTGTTCTGGTCCGGATGCACGCTCTGAACTTTATGAACGATGTTCTGGGCGCAGGGGATTCGATCCTGCAAAAATCCATGGATATCATCAGCAAGGCCGGGCAGGGCGTTATCGTGATCCTGCGCGAACCCAATCCCACCAATCTTTCCCAGAGCCTTGCCGAGAAGCAGGACGGAGGAAAGACACAAATTCTGCGAGATTATGGGATCGGCGCACAGATATTGCGCGATCTGGGAATCAAAAAAATGACGCTTTTGACCAATTCTCCCAAGGCCATAGCCGGGCTGGAAGGATATGATCTTGAAGTCGCAGGCTATCAACCAATCAATATTTAAAGCCACGGAAACATCATGACAAAGCCAACCATTCTGCTTGTTGAATCTCCTTATTACCGCCATATCTCTGATCATCTGGCCCAGGGCGCGATTGAGGCGCTGGCTGATGCCGGGGCGCTGTTTGAGCGCGTGGAGGTTGCCGGCGCGCTGGAAATTCCCATGGCCATCAAAATGGCGGCGCAGAGCACCAAGAATGCTTTGGGCAGAAGCAAATATGATGGATATGTGGCTTTGGGCTGTATTATCCGCGGCGAGACTTCGCATTACGATATTGTCTGTAATGAAAGTGCCGCCGGGCTTTCTTATCTGGCCTTGCACATGGATTTGATTATCGGGAATGGTATTTTAACTTGCGAAAATGAAGCGCAAGCCCTAGAAAGAGCGCGGCCTGATCTCAAAAACAAGGGCGCAGATGCCGTTAATGCGGTACTGGGCCTTTTGGACTTGCAAAAACGCTTTCGAGGCCAAATCTAGATTTAAAGAAACCTGTCATGAGTGATGCCGCTAAAAAAGACCTTCCTCCGGCCAGTGCGCGTTCGCGCAGCGCAAGGCTTGTGGCCGTGCAGGTTTTATATGAAATCCATCATAATCACGAACCAGTCAATGAGGTTCTGGCGGATTATCTGGGCCGCGGCGACCGCATGGAGCTGGATGGCGAGCCTATGGTGCTGCCTGATGGTATTTTGCTAAAGAAGATTGTAACGGGTGTGGCTGAGCGTCAGGCGGATCTGGCAGGCTTGATCGAGGGGGCGTTGGCCCAAAAAAGCCAAGGTGGTCCTGCACTGGCAACCGAGGCCTTGCTGCAGTCGATATTCCTGTGCGGCGCTTATGAATTGCTGGCGCATGAGGATATTGATGCGCCCATAATCATCAATGACTATCTGGATGTGGCGCATGGCTTTTATGATGAGCCGCAGGTCAAGTTGGTAAACTGGGTGCTGGATACCATTAAAAAAAGCACGAGATCCTAAGGATTTTAAGGTTTTTAGATAAAATTTTATCTATAAATAACCCCGATTTAAGGTTTTCATATTATTCTCGATAGAAGTGGGTTCATAAAAAACACTTTTGGGGTGAATAAAAACAATGAAAATTATGATTATGGTCGTTGCTGCCCTGGCGATATTGGGCGGCGGTGGCGCCGGAGCATATTTCTATTTCATGAAGCCAGCGGAGGCCTCGGAAGGTGAGGCCGCCAAGAAGGATGTTCATGCGGAAAAGGCGGCCTCCAAGGACGATCATAAAGAAAAATCCCATGGCGAACATATGGAGTTTGTGGAGCTGGACCCGTTGATCCTGCCGATTATTGACGATGAAGGCGTAAACCAGATTGTCAGCGTAGTGGTGGCCATCGAGGTTGGCACACCCGAATCAGCGGCAACGGTCAAAACCATGACCCCGCGTCTTAAAGATGCCTACATTCAGGAATTATATGGTGTTTTGAACAAGCACGCCGGCATGAAAGGCGGCGTAATTCAGGTTGGCATGATGAAAGAGCGCCTGAATAAAATCAGTACCAAGGTTCTGGGCGAGGATGTTGTGAATGATGTCCTTCTGCAAGTGGTACAACAGAACCCGATCTAGGAATTGTAAAGGTTTGGGCCTTGGCTTATGCACAGGCCCGAAGATGTGAACCCTCTGTAACTGTAGTTAATCCCGCCCTTGAAAAGGCGGGATTTTTTTTGCGGCGCAACACAAGTCACCCCAGATTCTGACTTTGCGATCAAGATATTACCCGTTATCATCCTGCCTTAATCTTTGGAATCTCTCCAAAAATTTTAAATGAATAAAAAATTACCAATCATCAATAGTGAGGATTATCTTTAATGGAAGCCATGTTTTTACTTATTGCCTGTTGTGGCACTTTGGCGCTGATATACAGCGCTGCCGCATCGCGCCAGATCATGGGGCTTAGCGCCGGGTCGGCTAGAATGCAGGAAATTGCTGCGGCAATTCAGGAAGGCGCGCGCGCTTATCTGAACCGTCAGTACAGAACGATTGCCATTGTGGGCGTTGTTGTTACTGTTTTGCTGAATGGGCTTTTGGGCTGGTGGGTTGCCACAGGCTTCGTCATTGGCGCTGTTCTTTCAGGTCTGGCCGGTTATAACGGCATGATTGTATCCGTTCGTGCGAACGTGCGTACGACACAGGCTGCGACTGAAGGCCTGGATAAGGCCCTGGGCGTGTCATTCAAGGCAGGCGCAATCACCGGGATGCTGGTGGTGGGGCTTGGTCTTCTGGGCGTTGCCGCTTATTACTATTTCCTGCTGGAATACTGGAATTATGCCGATGCGACAGCCGAGCAGAAAATGGTCATTCTGCGCCATGTTCTGGAAGGTCTTGTTGCCCTTGGTTTTGGTGCGTCGCTGATTTCGATCTTCGCGCGTCTGGGCGGCGGTATCTTCACCAAAGGCGCTGATGTTGGTGCTGACCTCGTAGGTAAGGTGGAAGCCGGTATCCCGGAAGATGATCCCCGCAATCCTGCTGTTATCGCCGATAACGTGGGCGATAACGTAGGCGATTGCGCCGGTATGGCCGCTGATCTTTTTGAAACTTACGCCGTGACCGTGGTGGCAACGATGCTGATCGCTTTCAGCGCCTTTGCACCGCAAGCGGTTGAAGCCATGATGATGTTCCCGCTGCTGATCGGTGCGATTGGTATTCTGGGCTCGGTTGCAGGCACGTTCTTTGTGCGTCTGGACGAGAAAAGAAACATCATGCGCGCCCTATACAAGGGGTTCGTTGCCAGCGCCATATTCTCAGGCCTCTTTATTGCCGTTATGGTTGGCAATATCGGGATTGAGGGCGGTATTCCCATGGCCGATGGCTCGTTCATCACCATGATGGATCTGCTGAAATGCGTTGTAACAGGATTGGTGGTAACAGGCCTGATCGTCTGGATTACCGAATTCTACACATCTACAGCTTTCCGCCCTGTGCGCGAGATTGCCAAGGCTTCGGAAACGGGCCATGGCACAAACGTGATTCAAGGCTTGGCTGTTTCCATGGAAGCGACTGCTCTGCCGGTTCTGGTAATCTGCGGCGGTATCTATGTGGCATTCTCGCTGGCTGGTCTTTACGGTATTGCGATTGCGGCTACGGCCATGCTGTCGCTGGCCGGGATGGTCGTGGCGCTGGATGCCTATGGTCCGGTAACGGATAATGCCGGCGGCATTGCCGAGATGGCGAATCTGCCCAAGGAAATCCGCGTGACAACAGATGCGCTGGATGCCGTGGGCAATACGACCAAGGCCGTAACAAAAGGTTATGCGATTGGTTCGGCCGGTCTGGCCGCGCTGGTTCTCTTTGCCGCCTACACGGAGGAGATCAAGCACTACCTGCCGCAATACAAGGATCTGCGTTTTGAACTGACTGACCCTTATGTGGTGATTGGTCTGTTCATTGGCGGCTTGTTGCCTTACCTGTTTGGCGCGATGTCGATGACGGCCGTTGGCCGCGCGGCGTCCAGCGTTGTGGTTGAGGTTCGCCGCCAGTTTCGCGAGATCCCCGGCATTATGCAAGGAACGGCCAAGCCTGAATACGGCGCGGCTGTTGACATGCTGACACGCGCGGCGATCAAGGAAATGATTGTGCCTTCGCTTCTGCCTGTGGCGGCGCCTGTGGTGCTGTTCTTGACGGTGGCGTATCTGACAGGTGATTTTGCTCCGGCCTTCCAGGCTCTGGGCGCATTACTGCTGGGTACGATTGTGACGGGCCTGTTTGTCGCTATCTCGATGACATCGGGCGGCGGCGCATGGGATAACGCCAAGAAGTTCATCGAGGAAGGCCATTTCGGCGGCAAGGGCTCTGAAGCTCATAAGGCTGCTGTGACTGGCGATACTGTTGGCGATCCGTACAAGGATACAGCTGGCCCTGCTGTGAACCCGCTGATCAAGATTGCAAACATTGTTGCTATTTTGCTGGTGGCGATCATGGCGAAATTCTTGGGCGCTTAATCGCGGCAAGAGAATATCTGAATAACAAAAAACCTCCGGCTTAAACCGGAGGTTTTTTTATACGCGTAATTCAAATTTACTGGCGCTTGCCTTCTTCCTGCGGATTAAAGCGTCCCAGATTACCCAGAAGCTGCTGGGCGAGGGAGTTTTGTTGCCCATGGGTTGGCGTGCTTTCGCGGGAGACTGGGATATCTTCGCGCCCTTTGCTGGCATCAGCAACCTTGGCAACCTTGCCATCTTCAGGGCTGAAGGTAACCACGACAACGCGCTCTTTCAGGATCTCCGGGTCCAGAATTCCGCGCTTTTCCGTCTCCTGCCCAATGTAATACCAGGTGTTCTCATCGAAAGGCGCAACAGTCGTCGGCGAGCCAAGGACTTTCAGCACATCATTGCGGGTATGCTCTCCGGTCTTGATCTGTTGGAGCTGGTGATCCTCCAGCAAATTCCCGCGATTGGCCATGGTCGGGGTGCAGGCCGCGCCAAGACCGCAAATCGCCAGAAGGCTGGCTGTGAGCATAAATCTGTTGAATTTCATCGCTTTCACCGTTTTTTTTCAGTATAAGGCCTTTGGATCATCACAAGGCTGAAGATATTTATAAAACAATGTTGAGATTTTTAAAACGCGAAAAACCGGAAGATACAGCGGCAAGGCAACTTGTCATGAATGCGCTTTTTCATATTCGCGATCCGCGTTTTTATGAGGAATATGCTGTGCCCGATACATTCGAAGGGCGTTTTGATCTTTTGCTGTTACATCTGTTCGTGTTGATGAATCGCTGCGTGGATGAAGCAGATGGGCAAAGTCTTTCGCAGGCGCTTTTTGATGCGGCATTTCGGAATATGGATCAAACCTTGCGGGAAATGGGTGTTGGCGATGTCGGCATTCCCAAGCGCATGAAAAAACTGATGCTGGCCTGTAATGGGCGTATGCACGCCTACAGGGCGGCTTTGCGATCGGAGGATCCGCAAGGGGAAATGGCGCAGGCCTTGCAGCGTAACCTCTATGCCGGCCTTGATATCACAGGCGAAAAAACCGGTGTGATGGCCCGCTATGTTATGGATTTGGTCAATGACCTGCAGCAGCGCCCTTTTGAGGCGTTGACATCGGGACGCTATGAATTCGGGAAAGTTTGAGACTATGAAGCGCAAGAAAGAAGAAACACCCATTATAGAATGGAGCCATCCGCTGGAAGCTGAAAAGGCCGGCGTCGAGGTTATGGATCTGATCATCAGCCCGCCGGAGGCTGTATTGCCAGCCCTGTGCGAGCGCCTCGGCATTGAGAGGCTGGAGGCCTGCAAGGCCGATATCCGGCTGGACCGGGAAAAGGGAAATCTGGTGATTTATGTCTCTGGCAAGGTTACGGCCCGCGTTCATCAGAAATGCGTCATAACCCTGGAGCCTGTTATCAGTGAGATATCGGAAGATTTTGAGGCCTGGTTCAGTGACCCTGAGCAAGCCGTATCGTTGCATAAGGCCCGGCAGATCAAGGAAGCCGAGAAGTATAATGTCGAGACCCCTATGATGGAGGAGCAGGAAGATCCTGAACCCATTACGGATGGGAAAATCGACCTTGGCGAGGTCGTAACCCAGTTTTTATCGCTGGCGATTGACCCATATCCCCATGCGCCGGGTGCAAAGGGCGATGAATCGGCTGCGCCTAAGGAAATAAGCGTAATCCCGGAGGAGCGCCGCAACCCGTTTGCGGCCTTGAAAGACTGGAAATCAGGCTCCAAGAATGAGGATAATAGCTGAAAACACATAATTTTCTTGCCAAGCCCGGCAAAACCCGATAAACCTAGCCACCAAATTTGAATAAGGATTAAAAGTCATGGCCGTTCCAAAGCGAAAAACATCCCCTTCCAAGCGCAATATGCGCCGGGCGCACGATGCCCTGAAGGTTGAAAACTGGGTTGAAGACGCCCATTCCGGTGAGCCGAAGCGCCGTCACCACATCGACCTGAAAACAGGTATGTATAAAGGCAAGCAGGTTATCGAAGGCCGTAACTAGTTTTTGGCTTGTCCTGTACGCGTTTTTCTATACACTCCATTACGCAAGGTGCCGGGTTGGTTCAATCCGGCTTCTTGGTTTTAGGGGTGTATTTTCAAAGGTTTCATTAAGGCGGATATCGTGCCTGAGCCAATCATCATAGCACTGGATGCCATGGGCGGTGACAACGGCCCACGGGCCGTAATACCGGGGGCGGCGCTGATCGCGGCCGAATATCCGCATGTGCGTTTCATGATCTTCGGCGATGAATCCATTCTTTCGCCCTTGGCCGCCAAGCAGCCTGCCTTGCAGGGGCGCTTTGAAATTGTCCATACGGATAAATTTATTGCCAATGATGAAAAACCTTCCGCTGCGCTGCGCGGCGGTAAGGGGTCGTCCATGCGTCTGGCCATTGAAGCCGTGGAAAACGGTAAAGCTGCGGCGATTGTATCATCGGGCAATACAGGAGCGCTGATGGCGCTGGCAAAATCTGTTTTGAAATCCTTGCCGGGAATTCACAGGCCTGCCATTGCCAGCATTTTCCCAACCTCCACGGGCAGCACAATCATGCTGGATCTTGGGGCGAATGTTCTGGTTGATGCCGAGACACTGGCGCAGTTTGCGGTGATGGGCGCGGTATTTGCCAAGGCGCACAAGAACATCGCAAGACCGCGCATTGGTCTGCTGAATGTCGGCACTGAGGACACCAAAGGGCCGGATCATGTTCGCGGCGCAGCGGCGATACTTTCCGCCGTGGAGTTGCCGGGCGAATATATCGGCTTTGTTGAAGGCAATGATATCACCATGGGTGATGTTGATGTTGTGGTCTCGGATGGTTATGCCGGTAACATCGCCTTAAAGACCGCCGAAGGCGTGGGTAAGCTGACCGGACATTTCTTCAAGGAGACGATCAAATCGGATCCGTTGGCTATATTGGGCGGCTTACTGGCCTATTTCTCTATTAAAAAACTCAAGGCCCGCATGGATCCGCGCCTGTATAATGGCGGTGTTTTTCTGGGGCTGAATGGCATGTGCATCAAAAGCCATGGCGGCAGTGATGATTTTGCCTTTTCGCGCGCGATCCTGCTGGCGCTTCAGCTTTCAGAACGCGGCTATATCAAGGCCGTTTCCAAGGACATCGAAAACCTTATGGGGCAGGATAAATTACTGACGGAGGCTGCGGTATGATCAAAGCCAATACCCGCGCCGTAATCCGCGCCACAGGATCATATCTGCCGGAAAAAATCCTGACCAATGCTGAACTGGCCAAGATGGTGGATACATCGGATGAATGGATCGTCCAGCGCAGCGGCATTCACCAGCGCCATATTGCTGCCGAAGGCCAGACCACGGCCGATATGGCAATTGAAGCCGGGTGGAAGGCAATCGAGAAATCCGGTCTTGAGCCGACAGATATTGATACGGTGATTGTCGCCACCACGACGGCGGATAGAAGTTTTCCAGCCGTTGCCACCAAGGTGCAGGCTGATTTGGGTCTGCCGCGCGGCATTGCTTTTGATGTGCAGGCGGTTTGCTCCGGCTTTGTGTATGCGCTGGCTGTGGCTAATTCCTTTATTCTGACAGGACAATCAAAGCGTATTTTGCTGATCGGGGCGGAGAAAATGTCTGCGCTGCTGAACTGGGAAGACCGCACAACTTGTGTTCTTTTTGGCGATGGTGCCGGCGCTGTGATACTGGAGGCGCAAGCCGGGCAGGGCGATATCACCGACCGCGGAGTCTTCTCGACGCATCTTTACTCCAACGGCAACCAGCGTGATCTGCTTTATGTAGATGGCGGGATATCTTCGACCGGCACAACAGGCCATATCGTTATGCAGGGCAAGGAAGTTTTTAAATACGCCGTTTCCTATATGGCCGATGCCGTGAATGAGGCCTTGAAAGAAAATAAGGTGACCGCGGATCAGATTGACTGGCTGGTGCCGCATCAGGCCAATATCCGTATTCTTGAGGCTACGGCCCAGAAGCTGGGTGTGTCGATGGAAAAGGTCATTGTCACGGTTGGCGATCACGGGAATACATCCGCCGCCTCAATCCCGCTGGCGCTTGATGCTGGCGTGCGTGACGGGCGCGTGAAACAGGGCGATTTATTGCTGCTGGAAGCCATGGGCGGCGGGCTGACCTGGGGCTCGGCGCTGGTACGTTTCTGATACTTAAGGAAATCTTTCTTACATATTGAAGATATTCACATTTTTCCTGTCGATAACCTTGCGCGCTCCCTTGACCCAAGCCCGGTCAGCGTCTAAGGTTTTTAACATTACAAGACATGGAGAGTCCTCGTATGAATAATCAAACGATCACGCGCGCCGATTTGTCGGAAGCTGTTTATGAGCAGGTGGGTCTGTCCCGCAATGATTCCTCGGATCTGGTCGAGGCGGTGCTGGATGAAATCGCCGATGCGCTGGTTGCCGGCAACACTGTGAAAATTTCTTCCTTTGGCAGTTTTTCAGTCAAAGCCAAATCCGAGCGCGTGGGCCGCAATCCGAAAACAGGCGTAGAAGTGCCTATTTCGCCGCGCAAGGTTATCGTGTTCCGTGCCTCGCATGTCCTCAAAGACAGAATTAATACAGGCGCGAAGCAAGCCTAAGAATAAAGACGCATAACAATAAAAATCAGGGAAAGCACAAGGAATGGGCGCAGAAAATTTAAGCAAGAATAATGCAGATGTAACGCTTCAGGATGAAGTTATCGCGGATGGCCCGGTTGCCACAGACCGCGTCAAGAAATCGGCCGGTGCATTCCGTACGATCAGCGAAGTTGCCGACGAGCTGGATGTACAGCAGCACGTGCTGCGCTTCTGGGAAACCAAGTTTTCGCAAGTCCGTCCCTTAAAGCGCGGCGGCGGTCGCCGTTATTACCGCCCCGAGGATGTGGCGCTGCTGAAGAAAATCCATGAGCTGCTCTACGCGCAGGGCTATACCATCAAGGGCGTGCAGAAGCTCCTCCGCGAGAATGGCAAGAATGCGCTGCTGCAGGCTGATTTTTCAACGGGCGTTGCTGTGATCCAGCCTAAAATCGTTGCGCCGCCGGCCAATTCCGATAAGGAAGATGTTCAGGCGGGCATGAGCGCCGAACAGGTCACGCTTCTGGAGGCCGCCTTGACGGAACTCAAGGACATCCGCGCTCTGATGAAGGCGGAATAGGCCTGTTTTTATAAAATAATGCTTTCAAACCATGGGGCTTCTCTGATATGAGATTAGCCCATCGGCGGAACGTAGCGCAGCCTGGTAGCGCACTTGCATGGGGTGCAAGGGGTCGGAGGTTCAAATCCTCTCGTTCCGACCATTTCTTCTGCACCGGCCATTTTCCCTCGCATCTTTACTAGAGGCTCTCTTTTTATCGCCTATAGCTGCGCCTTATTTTACGCAGTGCTATTTCATGCATTTTTTTAAATAATTCTTGCATTTATTTTCCGTATTTGCTTTTATCCTCCCATATAAAAATATGCCGGGAGATAAAAAAGTGACGGAAGTTCAAAGCCGCGAAGCTGATAAAGCCTTGAAATTGCTGGATGGTGGGGACAGTTATGCTGAACTGCAGGCTTACCGGTTTATGCTGAACTTCGTCAACAACACCGATCCCAAGCGCCCGTCTGCCTATAATTTCTGTCATGCGATGGAAACGGCAATGTCCGATATCGCTGGTTTTCCAGCCAAGGCCAAGACAAAAAAGAGCAGCAAGACAACGGAAGTCAAAGAAATCTACTATGTCGGGCAAAAAGTGCCCCAGCATAACAAGGTCATTCCGGAGGATTGGGCGACCTTGAAGTCATATCTCGAAGGTCAGATTAGAGAGCTTGAGGCGGACCCCGATCTGGTGCAAATGCCGGCGGAGCTTGAGAATTTGATCGCGCTGTCGGAACATCTGGGTTTGAGCGAGGTCGATCGTAATGTGCTGACCTTTGTGTATAGCCTTGAGAGCTCGGGTTTTTTGGCAGGTATTGTTTCCGATCTTTGCGCCAAGCCTGAGTCATTGGGGGCTGCGATTGCCACGATGTGCAATGATGCCGCCAATTATGCGCGTTATTCGCAAGCCGTATCGCCGGAAGGAAAATTCATCAAATTTGGTTTGATGTACAAGCAGGATGATAATATTTTCCCGGCCTTCTTCCCGGATATGATGGCCAAATTCAACACCCCCGATCTGGCGCGTGAGGATATCGTCAAGCTGATGGTGGGCCAGCCCGCCCATAGCGAATTGGATTACGAAGATTTTGCCTATCTGGGTAAGGATCTGGATATGATTGCCGATATCCTGAAAACGGCGGTAGAGACGGGTGAACGCGGTGTAAATATTCTGGTCTATGGACCGGCTGGCGGCGGCAAGACAGAGCTTTCACGCACGATTGCCAAGAAAATCGGCCTTCCCGTGTTCTCGATCGGCGAAGCTGAAGGCTCCGGTCAGGACAAGAAGGTGGCCGATGTCGATGAGGATATTGGTTATCAGGGCAGCTTTGTGGAAAAGGATAATTCCTCTACCGGCAAGCGCCGCTTGGGTGAATTGCTCCGCGCGCAGACATTGCTGGGTGATGGA
Organism: Alphaproteobacteria bacterium; assembly: GCA_035911135.1. Lineage (GTDB taxonomy): Bacteria > Pseudomonadota > Alphaproteobacteria > Micavibrionales > Micavibrionaceae > JAMHWD01. The sequence goes on from JAMHWD010000027.1 coordinate 65,846, forward strand.
CATTCCTGCGTGCTGCATTTCGATGAAATCGAGGATTTGCTGCTGAAGGGGACCGATGCGTCCAAGGCATCTGATACCGAGAGCAAGATCGAGATCAACCGCCTGCTTGAGAATAATGCCGTTCCCGTTATCTGGAATGGAAACGATCCGGAGAAATTCCATCAAGCGGTGCGCGATCGCTTTACCTTCTCGCTCTATATTGATCACCCGCCTGTTGTCGTGCGCCGCCGCATCTGGGAGCGTCAGTCGAAACAGCAAGGTGTTGAATTAAAACCTACTGAACTTGATATGCTGGCCCGGAAATATGATGCCATGCCGCGCAAGATTGCGCTGGCGATCAAGGCGGCCAAATTATCGGGCGGCGGACTTGACGCTATTGAGGTCGCTCTGCCAGCCGCAGCCAAAGTAACAGCGGGATCGCGTATGGCAATTCTGGATCATCAGACCGTCAGCGGCAATTATGACCCTGCCTTCAGCAACATCAAAGAGGATGTTTTAGGCGCAAGCCCGTTACCGGCGATTATCGGCAAAGGCAAGGATCGTTTGCCATTTTCATTGCTGATTAAAGGGGAAAAGGGCGCAGGATTGCGTTCGGTGGCGCGTCACATTTCTGAAGAAATTGCGCTTAACCCCTATGAAGCCTCAATGGAAGTACTGGCAACGCCAACCCAGCAATCAACGCCGGAAATGAATCTTTTTTCGGCATTTGCCACGGCTGCGGATACAGGGAGATTTCTATGTATTCATGATATTGAACATTTATCCCCGGCGCCGAACTCAATGAGCGGATGGGATAATAACACGCTGCTCAAGACCTTTTTGGAGATCGCGCGCAATCACCCGTTACCCTTTGCGGTCACGACATCGCAAGATATCAGAAATTTTGACAAGGCTCTTTGTGTTGCTTTTTCGGAGCGTTTGACACTTCAAACCATGACAGAAGATCTGTCAGCAAGGGCTTTTGAAAAATTCTTCGCAAGACCGACGCCTTCGCATTTTGATGAAATCAAAGGCCTTGTTGTTGCTGATTTTGCGGAAGTGCAGAAAATGCTTAAACGCCAGCGCCCGCAAGATATTGGCGAAGACCAGATCATGGATATGCTGCTCCAACAGAAGTCGATCCGCGTTGGGGCCGAAAAAGTGCCTATGGGTTTGATCCCGCATAGAAGCTGAAATTATGCCTTAAACCAGTTTTATTTACATAAATATTGACATATTTGATTTTTATGTGTATATTGTGCTACATAAAATTCAACGGCAACAAATATGAGGCTTTTTAAAATGTCACTGAGATCAAAATTAGCAGTAGCAGCACTGGGCAGTTCAACAATGCTTTCGGCTTGCGCGCCGGGCATGGAAATTCAGGAAACAGACGCAAGATTAGTGGGCGGCGGCTTGGGCGCTTATATTGCCAGTGAAGCTTCCAGCGGCAATGGCTATGCGACGGCTGCAGGCGCGGCTCTGGGTGCAGGTTTTGGCGGTATGCTGTCAGGCATGACGCAAAGCCCTTGCGATCAAAATACAAATGTTAACGAAGATCTTGTTACGGGCCGCATTACGAGTGCAACACGTACAACAAATTGTAACCAGGGCGTTGCCGCGCCTAATTTGCCGGGTGTTGCATGGGGTGCTTTACAGGTTCCTGGATATTAATATAAAACTCTCTCATGACAGAGTTCTGCCTTGTATATGCAGTATTCAAGGACAAGGAGGAGGCGGTGAAAATCGCCTCTTTTGCTGTTGAGAACAGGCTTGCGGCCTGCGTGAATATTGCCCAGCACCCGCATATTTCCATCTATGAATGGCAAGGCAAGATTGAGCACGGGCAGGAAATCGCCGCGTGGTTCAAGACCACAAAAGGGGCTTATCCGTCCCTTGAGGCGGCCATCAAATCCATGCATTCCTATGAAACGCCCTGTATTCTCGCCCTGGATATCACTAATGGTAATTCAGGATTTCTGGGGTGGATAAAAGAGCAGACGAGCCAATAACTTACAATATGGGTATTATAATACCTTATTTGTAAGCGCCTGAAAAATCATCAAAAAACACATTGACAATCACGCCCCAGATGCGGCATAACCTCGTTCATTCTTGGAAAATAAGGATAAGAACAATGAAAACATACTCGATTAAACCATCCGAGATCGAAAAGAAGTGGCTTCTGATCGATGCTGAGGATCTGGTTCTGGGCCGTCTGGCCAGCCTCGTGGCGATGCGCCTCCGCGGCAAGCACAAGCCTTCCTTCACACCGCACATGGATTGCGGCGATAACGTGATTGTGATTAACGCTGAAAAAGTTGCCCTGACCGGTAACAAGCGCGCCGATGACGTGTTCTACTGGCACACGGGCTATCCCGGCGGTATCAAGGAACGCACAAAGGCACAGCAGCTGGATGGGAAATATCCAGAGCGCGTCATTGAAAAAGCTGTTGAGCGTATGCTGCCGAAGGGTCCTCTGGGCCGCAAGGTTTTGGGCAATCTGCGCGTTTACAAAGGCACGCAGCACCCGCACGAAGCGCAAAATCCTGAAAAACTGGATGTTGCGGCGATGAACTCCAAAAACAAGAGAGCTTAAACCATGGCGACTAAAGGCAAAAAAGTAAATGATCTGAAAGATCTGGGTAGCGCGAAGGCTGATGCTGCGGCTGCTCCTGTTGCGAATGACGGCGTGAATGAAGCGCCCAAGCGTGAAAAGCAAGTTGATGCCAAGGGCCGTGCATACGGCACAGGCCGCCGTAAGGACGCTGTTGCCCGCGTATGGGTTAAGCGCGGTAACGGCAAGGTCGTGGTAAATGGCAAGGATCAGGCCGTGTATTTCGCACGCCAGACCCACCGCCTTATCCTCAACCAGCCTTTCCTGATCGTAAATGGCGTTGGCCAGTATGATGTAATGTGCACAGTCAAGGGCGGCGGTTTGTCCGGTCAAGCTGGTGCGGTACGTCATGGTATTTCCCGCGCTCTGCAGAATTTCGATCCTGAAATGCGCGGCGAACTGAAAAAGGCAGGCATGCTGACACGTGACGATCGTATCGTCGAACGTAAGAAAGTCGGCAAGCACAAAGCCCGTCGTACGAAGCAGTGGGCGAAGCGTTAATCCGCTTTTTCTATTGGTACATACAAATTTCAAAAGGCCCTGCTGGAAAGCGGGGCCTTTTTTGTTGGAACGGAACGTCTGTTATTAAATAAGCAATGACGTTGAGTTATGATCTCACCCTTACATACGATCCCGGCGCGTCTTCGATGGATTTGGTGATGGCGCGGGCGGGAACCTTGCGGCCGCCGCTGTGACCTTTTAGCCAGAGCATCCAGTGCGGCCACCATGAGCCTTCATGCTGCTTGGCATCTTCCAGCCAGTCTTCCGGGTCTTCGGGAAGCTTGTTATTAACCCAGTGACAGTATTTTTTCTTATCCGGGTGATTGACCACGCCTGCCGTATGCCCCGAGGCTGCCAGTGTAAAGGTCACAGGGCCGGCAAAATGTTGCGGCCCCATATAGGTCGCGCGCCACGGCGCGATATGATCCTCACGCGTGGAGAGAAAATAACAGGGCGTTTTGATCTTGGAGATATCAATCGGCGTCTTGTTCATGCTAATGCCGCCCGGCTCAACCAGCACGTTATCGCGGTACATCTTGCGTAGATAAAAGCTGTGCATCGCCGCCGGCATATTGGTGGAGTCATCGTTCCAGTACAGCAGATCAAAAGGAAATGGTTCTTTGCCCATCAGATAGTTATTGATGACAAACGACCAGACCATGTCGTTGGCGCGGAGCAGGCTGAAGGTGCGTTGCAGATTTTTTGCCTGTAAAACGCCGGTTTCCGCCATTTCCTTGTCCATCAGGGCAAGCTGGGCATCGTCGATAAAGAGTTTCATATCGCCCGACTCGGTGAAATCAATCAGCGTGGTGAGGAATGTCGCCGAGGCAATGCGCTTATCCTGCTTCTTTGACGCGAGATACGACAAGGTGATCGTCAGCAATGTGCCGCCCAGACAATAGCCAACAGCGTTTACATCAGGCTCCCCGGTGCGGGATTTAATTTCATCCAGCGCGGCCAGCACACCTTCTTGCATGTAATCTTCAAACCGCTTTTGCGCCAGTTTGGGATTGGGGTTGACCCATGAAATTGTAAAAACAGTATAGCCCTGTTGTACGGCCCAGTTCAGGAATGAGTTCTCGGCCTTTAAATCCAGAATATAGTATTTGTTGATCCAGGGCGGAATGATCAGCAGCGGCCGTTTGAATACTTCTTTGGTCTGGGCATCATATTGAATAAGCTGCATCAGGTCATTTTGATAAATGACCTTGCCTTTGGTCGTGGCGATGTTGCGTCCCAGTTGAAAGGCGCGGTAATCGGTGGTGGAAATGGAAAGCTCCCCGTGGCCGCGCTCCAGATCCTCAACAAGATTTTCAAGGCCTTTGACAAGGTTCTCACCGCCCGTCTTCAGGGTCTCTTTAAGGACTTCCGGATTGGTGAGCACAAAGTTAGTGGGCGAGAGTGCATTGGAGAAAAGATCAGCGTAGAATTCCAGCTTCTTTTTATCTTCAGCCTTGAGGCCTCGTGTTTCCTCGATCGCCTTATCCATCCAGTTGCAGGTCAGGAGGTAGGATTGCTTGATGAAATCAAATACGACATTCTCGCTCCATTCAGGGGCTTTGAAGCGGCGGTCTTTCTCATCGGGCGTGACGACAGGCTGGCTGGGTTTGCCCATGAATTTGAGCATGCTTTCCTGCCAGATATGCCCCATTTCCTGCCAGTAATCTGCCTGCATTTTCATGACGCGCGGCGGGTCGGAGGCGAGATTGTTCCAGAATTCGATATAGGCATCCCGGACATTCATGGGATCAAGCGGCTGATCCTGGAAATTCTGGGTAAAACGCTCGAAATAATCCAGCATAACGGGCTGGATACGTTCACAGGCCTTGGCCATGGCATGGGCCAGCATGACCGGGTCGGGAAGCTTGATATCGCTCGGCTGCTGCCCTGATTTCTGGTCTTTGCTCTCGCTCATATGCCTGATTCCGCGCTAATTCATTAAATATTGTAAGAAAATAAAGCTTTTTAGAGCACTTGAAAAGCCCTTAGAGGCTGCATAAGATACTCACCCGAGCATATTGATTTAGGAGAATATTTCCCGTGTTAAAACGCCATATCGTTGCCATTTTTGCCTGCGCCCTTGTTTTGTCAGGATGTTCGTATTTTCGGGATGAGGAATATATCGAGGTTGAAAAGCCTGCTGATAACGTACAAGGCATCGACATGACGACCGGGCAGATGATTGCTGGGCCCGATACGAATGACCTGATCGGCATTGCCGGGCGCGTTGCCGCGCCGGGTGTTGAGATTTACTCGCTGGAGGAGCCTGCGCCCGATCTGCGCGGCGGCCAGCCTTATCAGGAAACATCACCGGTTTATAACGCTCCTTCGCAGCCCGTTGCTGTACGTAACAGCGCAAGCGTCGAGGTTTTTCCGCTTGGTGGCCGCGCATACGCGCCAGCCCAGCCAGCGCTGAACCCGCCGCGCGGCGCGCAGCTTTTGAATGCGCCCCAGCCGCTGGAAGAAAATGACAGGCCCAAGCCTGTAACAGTACGCGGCCCGATGGATGATGATTTCCAGCCTGTGCCAATACAGGAAAATTTTGATAAATAAGTAAGAAGGCGTTTTTATGAGTTCTCCCTTTCGTCTGGCTATTGCGGGTCTGGGCACGGTTGGCGCAGGCGTTGTCAAGATTGTGCAGAATAATGCCGATCTGCTGACCCAGCGCACCGGACGCAGGATTGAAATCGTGGCCGTATCGGCGCGAGACAAGACGCGCAAGCGCGATGTTGATTTGTCCGCCTATGAATGGTGCGATAATCCTATGGATCTGGTGCAGGCTGGCAAGGTTGATACTGTTGTCGAGCTGATAGGCGGATCGGAAGGCATGGCGGCCAACATCGTGCGTAAAAGCCTGGAAAGCGGCATTTCTGTTGTGACGGCAAATAAAGCCTTGCTGGCGCATCACGGATTCGACATGGCGACGCTGGCGGAGAAAAACAAGGCACAGCTTTGCTATGAGGCGGCGGTGGCGGGCGGTATTCCGATTATCAAGGCCCTGCGAGAAGGCTATGCGGCCAATAACGTGCAGGCGATTTACGGCATTCTAAATGGCACTTGTAATTATATCCTCACGGAAATGCGGGAAACAGGACGCGATTTTAATGACGTGCTGAAAGAGGCGCAGGAGCACGGCTATGCCGAGGCCGACCCCACATTCGATGTCGAAGGGATTGATGCCGCGCATAAGCTTTGTATCCTGACCGCGCTGGCCTTTGGTACCAAGCCTGATTTTGCTTCGATGGAAATCACGGGCATACGTCATATCAATGCCACTGATATCGCTTTTGCTGATGAGCTGGGTTACAAAATTAAATTACTTGGTATCGCGCGGCGCGTCGATGGCAAGGTCATCATGCAGATCATGGAGCCTTGCCTTGTGCCGGAACGCAGCACATTGGGCGCGGTGGATGGCGTTTTCAATGCTGTGCATGTTGAAGGCGACTTTGTAAAAACAGGCCTTCTTGTTGGGCGCGGCGCGGGCGAGGGGCCAACGGCTTCTGCCGTCATGTCCGATATTATTGATCTGGCGCGCGGTATTCATCACCCGGTATTTGGCATTGCCTCGGATAAGCTTTCCGATCCTGCATGGATGGATGTAGGCTCCAGCATCAACAGTTACTATGTGCGCCTGAATGTTATTGATAAGCCCGGCGTTCTGGCTGATGTCTCGGCAATTCTGCGCGACCGCAAAGTCTCGATCGAGGCATTCTTGCAGCGTGGCCGGGACCCCGGACAGCCCGTGCCCATGGTCATGACAACGCATGAAACTCTGCACCGCGATATGCTGGCGGCCTGCGATGAAATCGCCAAGCTTGATTGCGTGATGGAAAAACCCTGTTTGATCCCGATTGAAAATCTGGAGTAGAAGGAACAATAACAATGACTGCTCAATCAGCCCGTAAGGAAGATAATACAATGAAAGAAAGCCCTCTTGCCTCCATGGACCGCAATCTCGCCCTTGAGGTGGTACGCGTGACAGAAGCCGCCGCGCTTGCGGCCTCAATGCTGGTAGGGCGCGGTGATGAAAAGGCGGCAGACGCCGCTGCCGTTGATGCCATGCGCGCCACGCTGAATTCGCTCAATATTCAAGGCCGTGTTGTCATTGGCGAAGGTGAGCGGGATGAAGCGCCGATGCTCTATATCGGCGAGGAAGTTGGGACGGGCAAAGGCCCCAAGATTGATATCGCCCTTGATCCGCTTGAAGGGACAACCATTACGGCCAATGGCGGGCCGAACGCGCTGGCCGTAATTGCCATGACGGATGAGGGTGGATTTTTGAACGCGCCTGATACCTATATGCAAAAGCTGGCCGTTGGCCCGAATATTGATCCCTCGCTGCTGGATATCGACGCGCCGCTTGATGATCTGCTGATTAAAATTGCCAAGCAAAAGGGCGGCAAGACAGAAGATTTGATGGTTTGTATTCTTGATCGCCCGCGTCATGAGGATCTGATCCGTGCGGCCCGTAAGGCGGGATCCCGCATTACGCTTATTCAGGACGGCGATGTCAGTGCCGTGATCGCCACAACCGACCCTTCGACCGGGATTGATGTTTATGTTGGCTCCGGCGGTGCGCCGGAAGGCGTTCTGGCCGCCGCTGCTTTGCAATGCACGGGCGGGGCGATGCTGGGGCGTTTGATCTTCCGCAACAATGATGAGATTGCCAGAGCAGAGCGCTGCGGTATTACGGATTTGAAACGCATTTATACTACCAATGATCTTGCCAAGCCTGACAATGTAATGTTCGCGGCAACTGGTGTGACCGATGGTACGATGCTGCGCGGTGTGCGCCGCTATCCGGGCGGTGCAAAAACATCTTCGATCATCATGCGTTCGAAATCCGGTACTTCCCGCCGCATTGAGGCCACGCATAATTTCGGCCGCAAGGACTGGATAGCCGGGATTTAATTCATGGCTGGCGGGGCGTTATTAAATATTGATAGCTCCCTTATGTCATGGCGCTGGGCCGCGCCGGATGTCTCGATTGATGAGGCGGCACGCGTAGCGCGGCAATTTGATCTGCCGGAAATTGTGGCTCGCTTTTTACTGGGGCGGGGGATTGCCGCAGATAAAATTTCCTCATTTTTAAAGCCGACATTAAAAGATGATATGCCTTCGCCATTTCTAATGGCCGGCATGCGTGAGATGGCTGATGATATGGCGGGCGCAATTATGGCCGGGCGCAGAATTGCGATTTTTAGCGATTTTGATGTGGACGGCGCGACATCATCGGCCATTCTGTATCGTTTTCTCAAATTCTGCGGGATTGAGGCGCCGATATATATTCCGGACCGCCTGAGCGAAGGATACGGCCCGAATACCGGTGCCTTGGCACATCTGAAAGAACAGGGCGCGGAAATTGTTTTCATGCTGGATTGCGGCACGACAGCCTTTGAGGTCGTGAAGGCGGGCAGGGCGCTAGGGTTGGAGATCATCATCTTCGATCACCATGAAACTGAAATTTCCCTGCCCGAAGCCAATCATTTGATCAACCCCAAGCGCAAGGATGATGTGGCTGGTATGTCTATGCTGGCGGCCTGCGGTGTAACATTCATGGCGTGCGTGGCCATAAATTCTGCCCTTCGCGATGCAGGATTTTTCAAGGACAGACCTGCGCCGGATTTAAAAAACTTTCTCGATCTTGTGGCGCTGGGGACGGTTTGCGATATGGTGCCGCTCACTGATGTAAACCGACTTCTGGTGCGTGCTGGATTTGCCCGTATTCCGCTGACGGATAATGTCGGCCTCAAAAGCCTGATGGATGTGGCGGGGGTTAAGCCGCCGATCAATACATATCACGCCGGATTTGCGTTGGGGCCGCGCATCAATGCGGGCAGCCGCGTACATAAATCGGATCAAGGCGCGAGGCTGCTTAGCACGAATGATCCAAGCGAGGCCAAAGACATTGCATGGCTGCTCAATGATTGTAATGACAAGCGCAAGGCCCTGCAGGCCGAGATGGAGCGCGAAGCCTTTGCAAAAATTGAGGCCATGGGCCTTGATCAGCATCCCATCATTGTTGTGGATGGCGAGAACTGGCATACAGGCCTTAGCGGTCTTGTTGCGGGACGTATAAAGGATAAATACGGCAAGCCTACCTGTGTTATTGCTTATGTGGCGGATCTTGAAGGTAATATGGAAGGCCGTGGTTCAGGTCGTTCAATTTCCGGCATTGATATATCAGCGGCCTTTATCGCGGCCAGACAAGCAGATTTGCTGCTGAAGGGCGGCGGTCATGCCATGGCCGGCGGGTTTACGGTTGAGCAGAAGAAACTGGAAGAATTTAAAAATTTTCTCTGCTCTCATGTGCGCGACCAAATGGCCGGAGATCACGAAAAGTCAGCCATGAATATTGATGGAATCCTGACCGTCAAAGGTGTGAGTGTATCATTGGCTCAGATGCTGGAAGATACGGTTGGGCCGTTCGGGCAATCCTTTTCAGAGCCTGTTTTTGTATTGGCGGATGTCAGGATTATCAGTGCCGATATCAGGGGGGAGAGCCATATCGCCTTACAGATCAGCGATCAGGAGGGCGGGGCACGGATCAAGGCCATGGCGTTCAAGGCTGTGGGCACACCATTGGGGGATGCCTTGTTGAAACAAGGACGGCAGAGCTTTCATCTGGCTGGATCCATTAAAATCAATGAATGGCAAGGCCGCCGCAGTGCGGAATTGCATGTGATTGATGGGGCTTTTTCGGATTCCGCGCAGGCCCGTATGAGCGCCTGAGCAAGAAATATCTTGTCATTTTCCATTATGTTATAATATAACTTGAGCCATGCAGCGCATTCATAAAACCATAGCATTTGCCGCGATTCTTTCAGAGATTTCGCATGTTTTCTGCTGCGTGCTTCCCACCATATTCACGGCGCTCAGCCTTCTGGCGGCGGTCGGTATGATCGGGGTTATTCCGTATGAGGTTATATCGGTGCATGAATTTCTGCATGCATGGGAATTGCCTATTATCGGTGGTTCCGGGTTGATTTTGGCGATTGGCTGGGCTTTGAGCTATTACAGCTACAGGCTGGATTGCCGCGCTCATGCTGGCTGCGGTCATCCGCCTTGCGCGCCTAAGAAAAGCCGGACACAAAAAATCCTGATCGTGGCGACAATATTATTTGCGGTGAATTTATCGGTTTATCTGGTTGTGCATCGCGGATTGGGCATTACACCCGCGCATCCCGCGCATGAGGCTGCCGTTAGTCATTCTCACGAATGACCAGCGCCCCGTCCTTATCCAGTTCCCGGTAAAAGCAGCTCCTGCGGCCTGTGTGACAGCTTTTTTCATGGCCGCTCGCGGCATCTAGCGGCATATCCACGGCAATCAGGATACAGTCCTGATCACAATCAGTCTTGAGTGATACTATTTTCTGGGTCTGTCCGCTGGTGGCGCCCTTGTGCCAGATTTCATTCCGGCTGCGCGACCAATAATGGACTTCGCCGGTTTTTATCGTCATATCAAGGCTTTGCGCATTCATATAGGCCAGCATCAGTACCGCCCCGTCGCGCGCGCTTGTCACGATGCAGGGAATCAGCCCATCCGCCCCGAATTTGGGCAAAAAAGCGCTGCCTTCCTCGATTTCGCTCTTGCTAAAGCCTTGATTTGTCATTTCTTATTGATTTCCTTTGCATTTTTCTATAATGGCTTGTATGGATTTCTGCAAACAATAAACGGTTTCTGCTTAAAGAAACGCCTGAAGAAATAACGATTTTATGACATTTGAAGAACTTGGTCTTAATCCCGACATCATGAGGGCGATCGCCGATTGCGGCTATACATCGCCTACGCCCATTCAGGCCAAGGCCATTCCGCAAATTCTGATGGCGCGTGATGTTGTCGGCCTGGCGCAGACAGGGACAGGCAAAACGGCCAGCTTTACCTTGCCTATGATTGAAATTCTAAGCGGCGGACGGGCCAAGGCACGCATGCCGCGCTCGTTGATTCTCTCGCCCACGCGCGAACTTGCCGCCCAGATTGCGGAAAACTTTGACCTCTATGGCAAATACGGCAATTTGACCAAGGCGCTGCTGGTTGGCGGCGTATCCATGGAAGATCAGGTCAAGAAGCTGGAGCGAGGCGTGGATGTCCTGATCGCAACGCCGGGGCGTTTGCTCGATCTATTTGGTCGCGGGAATATCCTCCTTAGTGATATCAAGATTTTCGTGATCGATGAAGCCGACCGTATGCTGGATATGGGCTTTATTCCGGATATTGAAAAAATTGCCTCGTTAATTCCGCCGATCCGCCAGACACTTTTGTTCTCGGCCACCATGCCGCCGGAGATCCGCAAATTAACCCAGAAATTCCTGAGTAATCCACGCGAAGTCAGTGTTGATCCGCCTGCCCAGGCCGCCAAGACCGTCAAGCAGTATGTGGTCAACACATCCCGCAACCGCAAGCGTGATACGCTGGATGCCATCATGAAGAAGGAAGATGTTAAAAACGCCTTTATCTTCTGTAACCGCAAGCGTGACATTGATGATCTCGCGCGCTGGCTGAAGGGCAAAGGTTACAGCACAGCCGGTCTTCACGGGGATATGGTGCAATCGGCCCGTACAAAAACACTGGAAGAATTCAAGGGCGGCAAGATTGATCTGCTGGTTTGCAGCGATGTGGCCGCGCGGGGTATTGATATTGACGGCGTTTCGCATGTGTTCAATTTTGATGTGCCGATGAGCGCTGATGATTACGTTCACCGTATTGGCCGTACAGGACGGGCTGGCAAGGAAGGTCATGCCTGGATGCTGGCCACGCCGGAAGATGAAAAATTCATGATGGCGATCGAGAAGCTGACAAAGCAGAAAATTGAAGTGGCCAATATTTCTGGCGGCACGGCTCAGCCTGCTTCTGACAAGGCGCCTAGGGAATCTGTCGAGCGTCCAAAGCGAGAACATGAAGGCCGCGGCAGAAACGAGCGCAATGACCACCGCGATCAACGTGACCACAAAGGTCGCCGCGATCACAACGATGCCAGAAATAACGCAAGGCCCCATGATCAAGAGCGCAAGGCCGCAAGCAAGCCGCGTGAAGAAGATGATGCATCTGTCACGGGTTTTGGTGACGATATGCCGTCTTTCTTTTCACATAAAAACTAATTTTTTGTCATTGAAATAACTAAAATTTCTGGCGCTTTGGGCTTCGCAAAGCTCGGGGAAATGTGTAATCTCTTCACTGATTTTTTATACGGTGGGCTGATGGAAAACAGCGCGCCAAATCAGTGAATTGGAATCAATGCGTATCTCTTCTGGTATCATGGCGGTTGTAAGTCTGGCGGCAACAGTTTTTGCGCGCCCCGCGCATGCACAAATGCTGACAGGCTTTTCGGATAATCCCGCACGAGCGCCTCTGACTGCGCCAGCGCCTGTGGCCGAACCCTATAAGGCAGAAAAATCTCCATCGCTTTTCCAGCAGGCTGGCGGCAATGATGATCAGGGCCAAGTAAACAAACCATCTACAGTTTTTATGCCTTCGCCGGATGCGCCAAATCAGGTAACCGGGCTTTTGACGGGCCAATCGGCCTTTCCGGCCGTAGATACCAGCGAAAATGCGCCGCCCGTAGATTTACAGGCTGATAATCTCCAGCATGATGACAAGACCCGGATCATTACCGCATCGGGTAATGTGGTTATGGTTCAGGAAGGGCGCATTCTGCGCGCTGATAAAATCACCTATGACGTGAAGGCTGATAAGGTTATTGCCAGCGGCAATGTCGTTTTAAACGAGGAAAATGGTGATATTCATACAGCCGAGCAGGTTGAATTCACTCAGTCCATGAAAAACGGATTTGTGAATGGTTTGCGGACATTTCTGGCGGATGGGTCGCGGTTTACGGCTGCGAACGGGGAACGCAAGGAAGCTAAAAAGACTATCATGAATGTGGCGGCTTACACCCCTTGCGAGCCATGTAAGAATAATCCTGATGATGTGGTCTGGCAGATCAAGGCTTCTGAAGTAACATATCATGAAGATGAGCACCGCATTTCCTACGATAATGCGCGTTTTGAGCTTTACGGCATTCCCATTGCCTATACGCCGTATTTCTCACATGCTGATGGCACAATTGAGCAAAAAAGCGGCTTTCTGACTCCTTCATTTGGTCTGGATAGCGAAATGGGTGCCAGCGTTGGCTCGTCCTATTACTGGGCGATTGCGCCGGATATTGATGCGACAGTGGGCCTTACAGCGTATTCAGATGAAAATCCGCTGCTGACAGGGCAATGGCGCAAACGCTGGAATGAAGCCTCGGCTGTGCTGGATGGCGGGATTACCTATTCCGAGCGCACAGACAGCGAGGCCGGGGTAGATGTAACGCAGGAAGCCGAGATGCGCGGTCATATGTTTGGCGATATTTTGTGGGATATGAATGATAAATGGCGCAGCGGCGCAATCATTGCGTTTGCTTCTGATGATCAGTATTTGCGTCAGTATGATTTTTCGTCGGAAGATGTTTTGGAGAGCCAGTTATATGCCGAGCGTTTTTCCGGGCGTAATTACGCATCCGGTCGCCTGATATCTTTTCAGGACGTGCGTGTGCGTGAGGAGCAGGTGGAGCAGCCTGCTATTCTGCCTGAAATCGAGGCCTCTTTTATCGGCGAGCCGGGCGGTGTTCCTGTGATTGGCGGCAGATGGGACATGAAAACATCCATGCTGGGCCTGCACCGTGAAGGTGATGATCAGGACGTGGCGCGATACAGTATTGAAGGTGGCTGGAACAGAAGGCTTATTTCGAATACAGGATTGCTGACCAGTTTTGATGCGCGGGTGCATGGCGATTTGTATCACACGCGCGATGCAGATCTGGTTGTCGCAAGGGCGGGTGATGAAGATGATATTACGCAAACGCGCGTCTATCCGCAGCTCCATATCCAAAGCAGCTACCCGCTTGCCAAGGAACATGAAAGGTTTCAAAGCGTCATTGAGCCGATTGTATCATTTACCGCCGTCCCCAATCTTGATGTGGAAGAAGATATCCCGAATGAAGATTCTCAGGATGTGCAGATTGATGCCAGCAACCTGTTTGAAGCCAATCGCTTTCCCGGTCTGGACCGCGTTGAAGATAAAACACGCCTGACATATGGCTTGCGTACAGGCCTTTATGGCTATCAGGGTAGTGGTTTGAGTGTATTTATGGGCCAAAGCCGGCGCTTTGATGAGGATGATAACCCATTCCCTGAAGGGTCAGGCCTTAGCACGCAGGAATCGGATTACGTGGGCGAAATAAATGCCAATTACTTTGACAGCATGCTGCTGAATTATCGCATTCAGCTGGCTTCTGAAAATCTGGCCTCCGAGCGGCATGAGGTTGATTATCTGATTGATCTGGAGCGCTTCAAATTTGGCACGCGCTATCTCTTTGCGAAAGGGCTTGAGGGGACAGGCATTAATGAAAGCCGCGAGCAGATCGAGGCCGATATAGCGTATTCCTTTACACCGCAATGGCGCGCATCAGCCGGCGCTACACAGGATCTTGGTTTTGATCCGGGGCTTCGCAAAGCCTATCTTGGGATAGATCATTTCGGCCAGTGTCTTTCATGGGGATTAACTGCAGAACGTAATCTGACGGATGATGCTTCCGGCGATAGCGGAACAGAGGTTTTGCTAAGAATTGGCTTGAAAAACCTCGGAGAGTTTCAGGCATCCGGAATTGAATTCAGCAATTCCAGCGATAGCAATGATAACGACAATGACTAGGCGCAAGGCGGCCATTACATGAGCTTGAGAAGTTATAATCCCAATGATCGCTATCGCCGCCGTAATGCAACGCGGTTATTCGGGTTGATTTGCGTGGTTGTAAGCTTTGCGCTGGGCTTTGGGCTTGGGTTGATGTTCAGCAAGCATAAAGCCGCCTGGGACGAGGCTGGCTTGAAGCAAAGTATTCAGGCATTGCAGGCTGAGCGTGATACAATGCAAGAAAGTATTACTGCTATCAGCCAGCAGGCGCAAACAGCAAATATGCGCCTTGAGGAATTACAAAAGACATATAACGAGATGCTCCCAGAAGGAGCAATGCGTGAATTGTTGCCCATCGTCCAGCAGCGCCTGCAAGAAGGCATGGATCCTCAGCGTTTATCTTTTGTGATCAGATCAACGCGTCCACCCACTAATTGCACCGATCCGCAGAATATGCGCTTTGTACCATCAACGCCAACTTACAAGGGGCCTAAAAGTCAGGTTTCCGTTGCAGAAGGCGCGGTTGTTATCGAAGGCGAGGGGATGTCTGCCACCAACCCCAAAGGCCAGACAGAGGCCTGGTATGACCCTTCCCGTCAAGTGACAATCAGATTCAAGGTCAAGGATCAGCCTGAAAAGACCAAGACAGGCATATTGCCGTTGCAGGAATCCATTATCGCAGAGAACCGGGAGTATCGCTTCACAGCGGAAGAGGGCGCAAGGTCATTCATTAAAATCACCTATGACAGCTGCGATTATCCTTAAATTTTGCGCTTCAAGGTCCGCTGCCGATGGTTTTGCCCAGAACGACGTTTATTTTTCTGGTCTGGTAAAAATCTTTGCCGACCATGATGCCAATGGCAGGTGATACGCTGTCGATACGCAAAAATTCATTCAAGGGAAT
The DNA here is from genome assembly GCA_035911135.1 of Alphaproteobacteria bacterium. Taxonomy (GTDB): domain Bacteria; phylum Pseudomonadota; class Alphaproteobacteria; order Micavibrionales; family Micavibrionaceae; genus JAMHWD01. The sequence continues at coordinate 81,521 of JAMHWD010000027.1, forward strand.
TGAATATTCAATCAAAAAACCATCCGGTGAGGGCGGCGCATCTTGGGGGGCCATATTGATGAATGTCACATCATAGCGGTCGCAATATTCTTCCAGATGCTTAAGGCTGGGGGCAAAGATTGTTCCTGTCATGACAGGGCCGGCTGCGCTGGCATAGGTCATAGAAAATTCCATGTCATCATGATCAATGGCGTTGCCCGTGACAAAGAATCCTGTCTGGTCATTATCACGCTCAAATTGCGCGGCAACATTATGCCATGCCAATCTGCCGGTTTTAAGGCCGCCGGCATTCAGCTCAGCTTCTATGCGGTATCCGTCTTGCAGGTTGCCATCGGCATTTAGGGTGCCGGATAGCCGGGTACTTTCCAGACCGGGAATCCGAAGCCGCGCATCCTCAAAAGATATCTCCATATGCCATGGCCAGTTCTTGCCGATCTCGACATAGCCATCAAGGCGGGATTGAGCCTTGAGCTGATGCTGGGCAGATGCCAGCGCGCCCTTAATTGCCACTTTGCGGGCATCGTCCGTATGGCGGATCTGGGCATCGAAATCAATGCTGAACCCGCCAAAGCGCGCGCTCAGAAGATCAAGGCGCCCGGATTGAATATTTACACGCTGGGCTATCGTGCCCATCATAGTCGCGGGATGGATATCAGGCCGGAATTCATAGCCGGATATGCTCCAGATTCCTTCCCTGTTGATGCTCGCGGTAATAACAGGGCTGGCAATTTCAATGGCATCAATGAGCCCGGATTGTAAATAGCTTAGCGCTGAATAATGAATGGTGGCGCTTTTGATGTTGCTGAAAGATTCTGCATCAAGTGTAATTCCTTCCAGTACGATTTTGCCGCCTTCATACGTTATATTTTGAATAGCGATATGTTCAAAGCCTGCATTAGAAAGAGCGGCCTTTACACCGCTGACAATGCGTCCGGGGAGGCTATGCACGAACCAGAGCGAGGCAATGCCCGCCGCCGCGACCAAACCCGTCAGGCATATGATAATGCGGCGTTTCATGGCGGGTTATATCAAACGTCAATGTCGCTGACGAATGCGGCGTTTTCCTGGATGAAATTAAAGCGGGCTTCGGCGTTTTTGCCCATCAGGCGCTCTACCAGATCATCAACCTGCGCCAATGGCGAGGAAGGCGGATTATCTTGGTTGCTGGCTTCTTCTTGTGCGAAATCACCGTCCAGATCTTCATGGATACCCATCGCCGCAAGAGCATCGGGCAGCGTCACGCGAAGCAGAATACGCGTATGCGGGTTCATGGTGGTTTCTTTCAACTGGGCGGCCGGCATCTCGCCAAGACCTTTAAAGCGGCTGATTTCGACTTTCTTGCCTTTGAAATCAGTCTCCAGCAATTCATCCTTGTGCGCATCATCCCGCGCATAGGCGCTTTGTTTGGATGACGTGATGCGGTAAAGCGGCGGCTGGGCCAGATATAGATGGCCATTCTCAATGAGGCCGCGCATATGTGTGTAATAGAATGTCACCAGCAGCGAGGCAATATGCGCGCCATCAACATCGGCATCGGTCATGATGATGATTTTCTCATAGCGCAGGGAATCCAGATCAAAATCCTTGCCAGCGCCGCAGCCCATAGCCTGAATAAGATCCTGAATTTCCTGATTGGCGCGTATCTTATCAACCGTGGCGCTGACGACGTTCAGGATTTTACCGCGTAAGGGCAAAATGGCCTGCGTTACGCGGTCGCGGCCTTGCTTGGCAGAACCACCGGCCGAGTCGCCCTCAACAATAAATAATTCCGTGCCTGTAGATTCTTGACGGCTGCAATCGGCAAGTTTGCCGGGCAGACGTAGTTTGCGTGTCGCGCTTTTACGGGCCAGCGCCTTATCATCTTTTTTACGTTGGCGCTCTTCCGCGCGCTCAATCAAGCTCTCTAGTAAAATCTTGGCTGAGGCCGGGTCACTGGAGAGCCAGTGATCGAAATAATCCTTCACAGCCGTATCTACCCATTTGGCAGCCTCGGCAGTAGCCAGTTTTTCCTTGGTCTGGCCTTGGAATTGTGGCTCGCGGATAAAAACCGAAAGCATGACGGCCGCGCCATTCATAATGTCATCAGCGGTGATAATGCTGGCCTTTTTTGAGCCAATCATATCGCCATAATTGCGGATACCGCGTGATAAGGCGCTGCGAAGTCCTGCCTCGTGTGTTCCGCCTTGCGGTGTAGGGATCGTATTGCAGTAGGAATGCGAAAATCCTTCGCCATCATCCGGCCATGCTACGGCAAATTCAACACGGCCCGCCTTTTCAGGAAGATCAGCTTTGCCAGCAAAAAATCGGGGCGTAATTGTTTCGCGGTCATTCAGGGCGTTTTCAAGGAAGTCGGCAAGACCGCCAGGGAACTTGAGAACATCTTCCGCCGGAATTTTTGAATCCGCTTCCAGCAGGGAGGGTTCGCATTTCCAGCGAATTTCAACACCGGAGAAAAGGTACGCCTTGGACCGCGCCATCCGGTATAACCAAGACGGCTTGAAGGTCATTTTCTTGCCAAAGATTTCCGGGTCAGGGTGAAAGCATACCGATGTACCGCGGCGATTATTTATCGTGCCCATATCCTTAAGCTTGGTTTGCGGAATGCCGCGCGAATAATCCTGGCGATAAAGCTTTTTGTCGCGTGCGACCTCAACCCACATCTCATCCGAAAGGGCGTTGACCACAGAAATACCAACCCCGTGCAAGCCGCCAGCTGTCTGATAGGCCTTGTTGCTGAATTTGCCGCCGGAGTGCAGGGTGGTCAAAATGACTTCAAGCGCCGATTTTTTAGGAAATTTGGGGTGATTATCCACCGGAATACCGCGGCCATTATCACGGATTGTTACATAATTGCCAGAATCCAGAACAACTTCGATCCAGTCAGCATGACCGGCAACGGCTTCGTCCATGGCATTATCCAAAATCTCGCTGACCAGATGGTGCATGGCGCGATCGTCTGTGCCGCCAATATACATGCCGGGGCGCTTGCGGACAGGCTCCAGCCCTTCCAAAACCTCAATATCCGAGGCCTTGTAGGAGTTTTGCTGTTCGGCTTTGCGGGCGCTGAAGAGGTCGGCCATGTCGTTTCCCTGATATATGAGGATTACTTCTTAGTCGTTTTTTAGTCGTTTTTGCTATAGTATTTACGATTGATACTGTCCGAGGCGGCAGAAATCAAGGACTATTAGATAACAAGGCCATCCCATGCAGGACTTTAGCAAGTATGAGCGCAGGCTCCACGTTCCCGTTGAAATCAAGGAACGCATCCCTACGATCCGGGTTATTGCCATGCCGGCCGATACCAACCCGTTCGGGGATATTTTCGGGGGCTGGCTGCTGTCGCAGATGGATCTGGCAGGGGGCGTTCATTGCTATAAGCATCTGCGTGGCCGTTTTGTGACGGTGGGCATCAATGCCATGACCTTTCACAAGCCTGTCTTTGTTGGTGATGAGGTCAGTATGTACACGGAAATTGAGCGTGTGGGAAATACGTCAATTACAATCAAAATAGATAGCTGGGCATTGCGCCGCGATGGTGCGAATTATGTCAAGGTTACGGAAGGGTCCTTTACCTATGTCCGTATTAATAATAACCGCGAGGCTATTCCGATGGAGAAAGATGACGAATGATGGCTGTCCGTAGTTTCCTATTCGTATGGGGATTGTTGCTGATTGGAATGTTGCTGTGCCCGTCGGATGCTCATGCACAAAAAATCAAAGACATGTTTAGTAAGAAAATGCCGGAATTCATGGAAATTCCCGATGCGAATTTTGATGAAGTTGTCAAAATGCACACGCATTCTCCCGGTGGAGACAGCGCTTTGGCTTACGAGATCAAGCTTCCTCGGAACTGGGAGCTGAATACGGACACTAACTTGTCGAATTATACGCTCAGCGAGACATTGCTGGGTGACATTTCCGTGTTCTACGGCCCGCCGCGCGTGGATGCCCCGCGCAGTTATTTCAAGATTCAGGCCTCGGAGATGAAATACAACATCACAGCCGATCAATGGTTTCTGGATTACGTCCTGTCAAATGGCTATACGCTTGAAGGCCTTGAATCCTTTAGCGCGCGCAAGGTCGCGGCTATCCACGTCCTGATTGACAAAGATGATACATACTATGTTTATTCTGTCGCCCAGATTAACGGGAAGCGAATGATTTTGGCGCAGTTTTTTATCCCGCTGCCATACTGGGAAGTGGAAGGCCCGGTTATACATAGATGTGCAGAAACGCTCAAGTTGTTGAATGCTGAGGAATCTCTGATCGAGAATATGCGGGAATATCCTTTCGTTGACCTTCTGACTGTCAGCTATCCTGAATCCTGGAAGTTAAGATCCCATCCTATCAAAACTATCGACCGCATGAGCGTTAGTTTCAGTAATATTCGTATCGGTGAGGTCAGTATTCTTGATGGCTTGATCGAACTGGAACTTATCTCTTCTTATGTGCTTAAAGATGTTGAAGAAGAGATTGAAGAAATCAAAAGCAGAATGCGTGAAAAAGGTCTGATTATGGGGGAAGTTGTTGAATCCATTGAAGATTTTGAGAAAAATGAAAATGTCGAATATGGGTTTGTTGATATCTATGAGGGCAGCGATACACGCAATGAATCCTTGCGTTATGAGATATGGATCGCAACGCTCGCGCTTAAAAATTATTATGGATTGGCCGTTTTAACCACACCAAACCGCGATGATGAGTTCTTTACATGGTCGCGGAATGTCGGGGCCTTTAAGTCGATCATTAAAACCTTGAGGCTGCAAAACAACCCACAATCACCCGAGCTGCACGATCAGGAAGGTGGGGAGCCAATAGAGGCTCCTGCCACGCCCTAGGCTGAGTAATACATCTGGTATTCGATCGGGTGGACCATGGTCTCGTAGCGCTCGACTTCCTGCATTTTTAGCGCGATATAAGAATCAATAAGCGCCTGACTAAACACGCCGCCCCTGGTCAGGAAATCATTATCCTTCTGCAAGGATTCCAGTGCCTCACGCAATGAACCGCAGACATTAGGAATGGCATCAAGTTCATTCTGGGGCAGTTCATAAAGATTCTTATCAATGGCCTCGCCCGGATGAATTTTATTCTCAATCCCATCAATCCCGGCCATCAGCATGGCGGCAAAGGCAAGATAAGGATTGGCGCAAGGATCGGGGAAGCGAACCTCAACACGCTTGGCTGCTGGGCTTGTGCCCACAGGAATGCGGCAGGAAGCAGAGCGATTACGCCCGGAATAGGCTAGCAGAACAGGGGCTTCATATCCAGGGACCAGACGCTTATAGCTGTTAGTCGTGGGGTTGGTGAATGCGTTCAAAGCCTTGGCATGCTTGATAATTCCGCCAATGTAATAAAGGGCCGTTTCGGAAAGGCCGGCATATTCATTGCCCGCAAATGTCGGCTTCCCTGATTTCCAGATGGATTGGTGGCAATGCATGCCCGATCCATTATCGCCATAGATGGGTTTTGGCAGGAAAGTGGCTGTTTTGCCGTAGCTATGGGCAACATTATGCACGACATGCTTATAAATCTGGATGTTATCGGCGCTATCGGTCAGGCTTGAAAACTTGATGCCGATCTCGCACTGGCTGGGCGCAACTTCATGGTGATGCTTCTCAACGGGAATGCCCATATTCTGCATCACAGTGACCATCTCGCCGCGAATATCGGAGAGCGTATCCACAGGGCTTTCGGGGAAATAGCCGCCCTTTGGCCCGGGGCGGTGGCCCATATTGCCATCCGGATACACGCGGCCCGAATTATAGGGGCCTTCCACGCTATCGACGCGGAATCCCACTTCATTCATGGCCACATTAATTTGTACATCTTCGAAGATAAAGAATTCTGCTTCGGGCCCAAAATAGGCCGTATCGCCAAGGCCTGATTTCTTGAGGAAGTTTTCGGCTGATTTTGCCACGTGGCGCGGATCGCATTCATAAGGCTTGCCGGTGGAGGGCTCATACACATCACAAAAAATCTTGATGGTTTTCTGGGCTGCGAAGGGGTCCATACAGACCTTGGCGATATCAGGCACAATCGTCATGTCGGATTCATTGATGGCTTTCCAGCCTGCGATAGAGGATCCATCAAAATAAATGCCGTTTTCTATCTTGTCCTTGTCAAAGGCGCTGGCGTGCTCTGTGGTGTGCTGCCATTTGCCGCGCAGGTCGGTAAAGTTCATATCGATGAACTGGATATCCTGATCAGCGATAAACTTGAGCAATTCTGCGGAATTTTTGAACTTCAGGGCGTGAGTGGACACGGGCGCGGCTTCTCCTTGGAAGGTTTGAGTCAAAAAGAGCCTCCCGGCCCCTTTAAAAAACTTGACCAACGCTACAATAAAGCATTAAAGAAGACAATTCGTAATTTACCACATGGCGACCGTAGCTCAGCTGGTAGAGCACCTGGTTGTGGTCCGGGTTGTCGCGGGTTCGAGCCCCGTCGGTCGCCCCATACCCCCTAAAATCAATAAAGTTCCCTCGATCCAGTCGATTTCTGTGCCGGAACATTTCAAGCATCCCTCACGTTGGCATCCGGAAGATTAACAAAAGAAGGATGAAAGCAATGATTACAGCAACATTTAAAAACCGTTTGGCGGCAGAACATGCTCTGATTGAGCTGGAAAAAATCGGCGTTACAGAATCTCAGGTCGGGATGCTGGTCAGTGATGAGACGCGCGGCGCAAGTTTCAATATTGAGACAGGCACAAAACTTGATGAGGGTGCTGCGGCCGGCGCGACAGCAGGCGGCATCATCGGCGCCTTGATTGGCGTCCTCTCCACGGCCACAGCCATGGCTATTCCGGGCGTAAATGTCGTCGTCGCCGGTTCTTTGGTATCGGCTATGGCCGGTGCTGGTACGGGCGCAATCGCTGGCGGTTTGCTGGGCGGCTTGATTGGCGCCGGCATTCCGGAGCACGAAGCTGTGATTTACGAAAACGAAGTTAAGAATGGTTCTGTTCTGATGGCTGTCAAACCTCGTGACGGCGAACAGAAGAAACGCATTAAAGCTATTCTTGAACGTGAGGATGCCTACAATCTTGCGGCCTAAGGGCCAAGTAATAGGAAAGCCGCCTTGAGTAATCAGGGCGGCTTTTTGCTGTTATGAAGAAATATAAAAGATTAATTGCTCATGGACTGGCTGTAACTTGCCAGATCGGACATGACTTCCGCAATTTTTACGCAATTCCGGCCAGAATTTTTAGCGCGGTAAAGCGCCTCATCCGCCAGATTAATAAGTTTGGAAGTGGATTTTTGGCCATCGAGAATATCAGTGGCCGCACCAAAGCTCATGGTGATGAAATATTCTTTGCCTTCATGTTCAATGGGCTTGCTCTCGATAGATTGGCGCAAGCGCTCCAGCGCGTTGTATTTTGAATCATGATTTTTTTCATTCAGGACAATGATAAATTCCTCGCCGCCATAACGCCCGATAATATCTTCGCCGCGCAATCCATCAACCAGCCTTTTGGCCACGGCGCGCAATACGGCATCACCCGCAGGATGGCCATAGGTGTCGTTGATTTTCTTGAAATGATCTATATCGGCCATGGCAATTGTCAGCGGCAGATTATTACGAATGGCTTCGCTGGCTTCTTTTTCAAGCAAGGCCTCAATGCCGGCGCGGTTCCAAAGGCGAGTCAGGGGATCGATCATGGCCAGACGCTTCGCCGCATCCAGCTCTGCGATAAGACCTTTCTGCGAATTATTCAAGCCCGTAACCTTGAGTTCGGTTTCGATGACATCGGCAAGGTCGCGCAAGGATCGGATCTGGTCGGCGGTCATTTCCCGCGGACAAGTATCAATCGCACATAACGTGCCAATGGGCATCCCATCCGGAGCATGAACAGGGCATCCGGCACAAGCAGCATCGGATTTTCTAACAAGGCATGTGTACAAAAGGCCGGAGGTTTGGGCGCATCAATCGCATCAAGGCCCTGAACGGATTTGTAATGCTGACGATCTTCATCGATCAGATTAAAAATTGCAATGGGCACGCCCATGAAGCTGCGGACCATGCGCGTTATACGCTCAAAACGAACATCTAGTGGTGTATCAAGCAGGTCCAGTGCGCGCAATGAGGCAAGGCGTTGCGATTCCTGTGGGTGTGCGGGAGCTTCTGTTATCATGTTAATTCCGTGTTTTATTCATGAGCGTGTAGGGGCTTAATTTGGTATTCCCATCATCCTATAATAATATGAAAGAAGTTTTACTTTGCTTTAAAAGGCACCCATGAAAGTTAACGCGCCAGAATTATGGGATGTTCCCAAACCCGGCCAGGCAGACCATAAGTATAGCCGCGGTATGGCAGTGATTTATGGCGCACCTCTAATGACGGGCGCGACAAGGCTGGCCGCCAGTGCAGCGGCAAGGGCAGGGGCTGGGCTGGTCACCGTGCTGGCCCCGCCGGGAACTGGCTCCATATACCGCATAAGCCTGCCCGCGCATATTATCGTCAGGGATGATATGCAATGGTATGACCCACGCATAACGGCTCAATTATGGGGGCCGGGCGGATTGGACGTGAAAATCATGCTGGCAGGCGTTACTCCGGCCGTTATTGATGCCGATGGATTATTTGCCCTGCCAGAAAAATTACATGAAAATGTAGTTTTAACTCCGCATGAAGGGGAGTTTTTGCGCTTATTTCCTGATTTTAAAGGGAAAAAGACAGAAAAAGCCCTTATGGCCTCTCAAAAATCAGGCGCAATTGTGGTTTTAAAAGGGGCTGAGAGCATAATAGCCCATCCGGATGGGCGGATCGTCGTCAACAACCACGCCAGCTCTTATCTGGCGAGCGCCGGAACGGGTGATGTCATGGCCGGCATGATCGCCGGCTTGCTGGCGCAGGGTATGGAGCCTTTTGATGCGGCTTGTGCGGGCGTATGGATGCATGGCGAGGCCGGCATTCGTCTGGGAGCAGGGCTGGTCGCAAGTGATATTCCTGATATTTTGCCGCTGATATTGCGTAATTTTGCTTGAAAAGCCCATTGTGAACGGTTAGTCATAGCCGGTTAGCCGTAATGGCGCCCCTTGCGGATGTGGCGAAATTGGCAGACGCACCAGATTTAGGTTCTGGCGCCGCAAGGCGTGGGGGTTCAAGTCCCTCCATCCGCACCATGCCTGCTTGCCCCTTAAACCGGGCAGGGCCAGTATAATTGAATTTTTAGAAAGAGACGATCGATGCAAGTAAAAGAACTGAAAAAAGAAGGCCTCACGCACGAGCTGGAAATTACCGTTACAGCGCAGGATATCGACAAGCGTATCGACAGCCGCTTGCAGGAAGTCAGCGGCAATGTACGTGTTCCCGGTTTCCGCCCCGGTAAGGTTCCGCTGAATATCATGAAAAAGCGTTACGGCAAGGCCATTCTGGGTGAAGTTCTGGAGCTGACCGTCAATGAAGCCACCGATCAGGTGATGAAGGATAAGGGCCTCAAGCCTGCCGTGCGCCCGAAAATTGAGGTCAAGGAATTCGACGAAGGCAAGGACCTGAAATACACGGTATCCGTGGAAGTTCTGCCGGAAGTTAAAATTGGCGATTTCAAAGGTCTCAAGCTGCAAAAACTGGTGGCTAAGGTTGATGATGCCAAGATCAATGAGACGCTGGAGCGCATTGCATCGAGCAATGAGAGCTCGGAAGAGATCACAACCAAGCGCGCCGCAAAGGCTGGTGATATCGTAGTTATCGATTTTGCAGGCCGTACGGCAGATGATGATGTCGCGCATCCTGGCATGCAGGCACAAGGCCATCACCTGAAGCTGGGCAGCAACCAGTTTATTGCTGGTTTTGAGGATCAGCTGATTGGCAAGAAGGCCGGCGAAAGCGTTGAAGTGAAGGTTGCCTTCCCGGAAAGCTACCATGCCGCTGAACTGGCTGGCCGCGATGCGATTTTCGATACTGAAATCAAGAGCATCCGCGAAGCGGTTCCCGCCAAGGTTGATGAGCAGCTGGCCAAGAATCTAGGCTTTTCTGACCTCGATGGCCTGAAAAACGCTGTGGGCGAGCAGGTTCAAAAAGAACTGGACGCACATTCCCGTATCAAACTGAAGAAAATCCTGCTGGATCAGCTTGATGAAATGCATGCCTTTGAAGTGCCTGCCACGATGTTGGAGATGGAATATAACGCCATTATCCGTCAGATCGAGATGGAACAGCAGCAAACCGGCAGCACAGCCAAGCTGTCTGATGATGAAAAGGCCGAACTGAAGGAGATTGCGGCCCGCCGTGTTCGTCTGGGTCTTGTCCTTTCAGAAATTGGCAATGCCAACAAGATCACTGTAGCCGATCCTGAACTGCAAAAGGCTGTAATCGCCGAGGCGCAGCGCTATCCGGGACAGGAGCGTCATGTATTTGATTACTACTCCAAGAACCGTCAGGCGCTTGAATCTCTGCGCGCGCCGTTGTTTGAGGAAAAAGTGGTTGATTTCATTCTTGAGCTTTCAAAGATTGATGAAAAATCGGTCTCTATCGAAGAGCTGACCGCTGAAGAAGATGATGCCGAAGGCGACAAGCCAAAAGCCAAAAAGAAGGCTCCTGCAAAGGATAAGGCAGCAGCTTCGGATGAGGCTTCGGAGGACGCGCCTAAGAAGAAGGCGCCTGCCAAAAAGAAAAAGGCTGAGTAATCTAAAAATCAGGCTCATGCCAATGTTCAAAAAAATCCGCGGCCAGAGCAATCTTGCCGCGGTTTTTATTGAACAGGGATTCGACGGCGCTATGCGGGATTTTTTTGTGAGGACGGCAGGCGGGCTCCATGAGCTCCTGATCCATCTCTATATGCACGCCTTGTTTGGTTGCAAAAATATACAAGGGGGCATCACAAACAAAGCCTTCTTTTTCTCGCCAAATTTGAATGCGGCATAATGCAAGGCCGATCATATCGCGGAGGTTTTCCTCATGTGTTGCGTGGGCATCGAAAAGATCGCCGCGGAATAAGTGATCAAAACCAAGCCTGTCAGTGATATCAATGATACCGGCGCTGCCCAGCAGATTTTTAATTTCTTCTGTTTTTTGAATATCCATTTTTGCCACAGGGGAATTATGGCAAAAATATATTACTAATTTCTAAATAACATCTAGGGCGTTGATATCTGGCCATGAGAAAGCCAGGGCGGTTGACTTCATAGGGAAATAATCTATCCTGATAAAAAATCACTTTCACATTGGCATTAAAATCACATGATCGACAGAGACCCCCTAGAAGTTTACAACAATTACCTTGTTCCTACCGTTATCGAGCAGACAAACCGCGGTGAGCGCGCGTTTGATATTTACTCTCGCCTCTTGAAGGAGCGTATTATTTTCCTAACGGGTGAGGTCAATGATCATGTATCCAGCCTGATTTGCGCCCAGCTCCTGTTTCTGGAATCGGAAAACCCTAAGAAAGACATTTCTTTCTACATTAATTCTCCCGGCGGCGTGGTTACGGCAGGTCTGGCGATGTATGATACCATGCAGTATATCAAGCCCGATGTATCCACAGTTTGTATCGGTCAGGCGGCATCGGCTGGCTCCTTGTTGCTGATGGGCGGCGCGGCAGGCAAGCGTTTTGCCCTGCCAAATTCCCGTATTATGGTGCACCAGCCTTCCGGCGGCGCGCGCGGTCAGGCAACCGATATTGAGATTCAGGCTCAGGAAATCTTGCGTTTGCGTAAAATGCTAAATGACTTGTATGTCAAGCACACAGGCCAAAAGCTTACAGCCATTGAAAAAGCCATGGAGCGCGACACTTTCATGGGACCGGAAGAAGCCATGAAATTCGGCCTGATCGACAAGGTTGTTGTCAGCAGCACGCTGCCGGGCTCGGCTGACGATGATAAGAAAAAATAAAGATTTGTGATATAATCTTTAATACTGGCTTGATTGGCGTTCTATGGAACCCCACATCACTTGTCAGGCGTTTGCCGTCTTAAATCGAAGGATGGATCCATGATCGAAGCGAAATCCGATAAATACGCAGTTTTGCCGCTGCGCGACATTGTGGTGTTCCCACATATGATCGTTCCACTATTTGTAGGACGCGAGAGGTCGGTTCAGGCGCTGGAGCATGTCATGCACCACGACAAGCAGATCCTGCTGGTGACTCAAAAGCTCCCCAGCGAGGATGATCCCGGGCCGAATGATCTTCATGCAGTTGGTACTGTGGGCACGATCCTGCAGCTCCTGAAATTACCGGATGGAACCGTCAAGGTTCTGGTAGAGGGCACGAGACGCGTCCAGATTAATTCTATTTCTGGCGATGGCCCCTTCATGCAGGCCGATATTACCGAGATGGAAGATGTGCCGCTGGAAAGCGAGGAAATTGACGCATTGAAACGTGCGGTCATGACCCAGTTCGAGCAATACGTGAAGCTTAACAAGAAAATCCCACCCGAAGTAATTGTCGCGGTGAATCAGATTGACGAAGTGACGAAGATGGCCGATACGGTTGCCTCGCACCTTGTATTGAAAATCGACCAGAAGCAGGAATTGCTAGAAATCGCCAGCACAGCTGAACGTCTGGAGCGTATTTATGGCTTCATGGAAGGCGAGATTGGTGTTCTGCAGGTGGAAAAGCGCGTGCGTAACCGCGTCAAGCGCCAGATGGAGAAAACACAGCGCGAGTATTATCTGAATGAGCAAATGAAAGCCATCCAGAAAGAGCTCGGCGATTCTGATGATGGCTTTAACGAGATTGATGATCTTGAGAAAAAGATTGAAGCCAAAAAACTTACCAAGGAAGCGAAAGAACGCGCCAAGCACGAGCTGAAAAAATTACGTATGATGAGCCCGATGTCCGCCGAGGCCACTGTGGTGCGTAACTATCTTGACTGGATTATCAATCTGCCATGGAAAACGCAGACCAAGGTGAAGAAAGATATCCGCCTTGCGAAAAAAGTCCTCGATGAAGATCATTTCGGACTTGAGAAAGTCAAGGAACGCATCCTTGAATACCTCGCCGTTCAACAGCGCATGAAGAAGGTAAAAGGGCCTATCCTTTGCCTCGTCGGGCCGCCTGGTGTTGGTAAAACATCGTTGGGGCAATCGATTGCGCGCGCGACAAACCGTAAATTCGTACGCATGTCTTTGGGCGGCGTTCGAGATGAAAGCGAAATTCGCGGTCACCGCCGTACCTATATCGGCGCGATGCCGGGTAAAATTATTCAAGGCATGAAAAAAGCCAAAACGGGCAATCCGCTTTTCCTGCTGGATGAGATCGACAAGCTTGGTTCCGATTATCGTGGCGATCCCAGTGCGGCGTTGCTGGAGGTTCTTGATCCTGAACAAAATACAACATTCCAGGATCACTATCTTGAACTGGATTACGATTTATCCGATGTGATGTTTGTTTGTACGGCGAACTCGATGATGACCATGCCGCGTCCATTGCTGGACCGGATGGAGATCATCCGCATTTCCGGCTACACTGAGGAAGAAAAGCTGGAGATCGTCAAGCATCACTTGCTGAAAAAACAGATGGAAGCAGCAGGCCTCAAGAAAAGCGAATTCGCAATCAATGATGCCGCCATTCTTATGCTGATCCGTTATTATACGCGCGAAGCCGGCGTTCGTTCACTGGACCGTGAATTGGCAAATCTTTGCCGGAAGGCCATCAAAGAAATTCTGATGAAGGGTAAAACCAAAATCATTATTGGCCCCAAAAATCTTGGCAAATATGCCGGTATCGTCAAATACCGTTACGGCGAGATTGATGAAGAAAACCGCATTGGTGTTGTCAATGGTCTGGCCTATACCGAAACAGGCGGCGACTTGCTCTCGATCGAGGCTGTCACAATGCCCGGCAAGGATGGCAAGGTCACGACAACCGGCAATATCAAGGAAGTCATGAAGGAATCCGTCATCGTGGCGGAGATGCTGACCAAATCACGCGCCGCTGCATACGGCATTGATTATGAAGAGCTGAAAGAAAAGCAAGTTCACGTTCACGTGCCGGAAGGCGCAACACCCAAGGATGGTCCTTCTGCAGGTGCGGCAATGGTTACGGCGATCGTATCGGCGCTTTCCGGTATTCCCATTCACCGTGATATTGCGATGACGGGCGAGGTAAACTTGCGCGGCAATGTTACGGCGATTGGCGGCCTGAAAGAAAAATTGCTGGCGGCGTTGCGCGGTGGAATCAAGAAAGTTCTGATCCCGCAGGACAATGAAAAGGACCTGCCCGATATTCCGGCCAATGTCAAAAAAGGCCTCGAAATCGTGGTCGTCAGAACCATTGATGAGGTTCTGGCCCATGCCCTTGTAGAGCTTCCTAAGCCTATTATGTCCAAAAAAGGCGAAAAAATAGGTGAAATTGCCCCGGAAAGTGCGGAAAACAAGGGCGAAGATGTAATTCGCCATTGATTACCCCTTTAAAAGCGCGTAAAAAAGAATCAGATTTTAATTCGTCGAAAGGCAAGGTGAGTGCGGCTTTTGCTGCATGAGCACACTCTAGAGCGAATAGAGTCTTATTTTGATCGTTCAAAATATTTTTTAATTTGCTTAACTTCTAACCAAAGGGGATATCCTATGAACAAGCAAGACCTCGTAACAAAAGTTGCCGACAAAGCTGACATTCCGAAAACAAAAGCGGAAGCTGCTGTAAACGCCATGATCGACGCGATCAAGGCTTCGCTGAAAAAAGGCGATGATGTTCGTCTGGTTGGCTTTGGTACATTCTCTGTTGCGAAGCGCGCTGCCACAACAGGCCGCAACCCACGCACAGGCCAGCCAATCAAAATCCCAGCTTCCAAGCAGCCAAAATTCAAGGCTGGTAAAGAGCTGAAAGAAGCTGTTAACAAGTAAGCTTCTTTGGTTTAAAGCCAAAATTCAAACGGCTGCGCCTATCGGTGCAGCCGTTTTTTCTTAATCTGATTCACTAACCTGGCGGATATTAATTATCCGCGCTCAAACCCCATCAGGGCCGGACCGATCTGAACGATGTCATCTTTTTTACGGCCCTTGCGCTCCCCGGCGCCGGATTGAATACTTTCCGATGGCTTGACAAAAGGAAGGCCAGAGAGCGAGCGGATGGCATCATCGCCCACAGTGCGAGCATGATCATGGTATCCCGTTACTTTGATAGATTGGGATGTCTCGGAGACAACCACGCGCGCATCAAATCCGGCCTCGCGCATTTTTTCCTTCAGGCCTTTAAGCCAGACACTCTTATCATCACCCCATAGCATTGTCTTATCCTTGGGAGCTTTGGCAGGGGCACATTCAGTGCTAAATCTCATTCTTATTGTGCTTAACATGTAGAAATCTCTCCTTTTTTAAAAACCTTCTTGCTTTTTCTGTAACAACTCATTAAATAAAGCTTCTTTTAGGGCGCTTAGCTCAGTGGTAGAGCGCTTCGTTTACACCGAAGATGTCGGGAGTTCGACCCTCTCAGCGCCCACCATTTCCCCCGCAATCCTGAGGCGATCATAACCGCAGCCCGGACGCGTTTCCTTAAATCCAAATCGTTCATACCAGGCCTCAAGGCGCATTTGATCTGCATGCTTTCCTTGGGATGCTGCTAGAACCGAGATGTCTATGCCGTATAAATCAGCAGCCCCTGTAAACCAGCGCATAAAATGACTGCCGTGGCCAAGGCCAATTTCACGGCTGCGAAGGCTGGTGAGCATGACTTTATTCTTCGCACAATCTGCAAGTTGGAACTTGACGCTATCATGCCAGATAAACCCAAGAATCCTGTCGCCCTGCGTTGCGGCGCGAATATCGTGCATGAAGTCTTGTTTCATAACCGGGAAATTAAAGAAAAATTATGGCAATAGCAATAAAAATAGCTTTGCTGATATAAATTAAACAATATTATTACTGTTCAGGCGTGATTTCGGGGCCGGTATCGGCCGAAATCAGTGATGGCGAACCGGAAAATTGAGGGGCACGGCCAGTCAGCACACCAACAATGTTATCTATGGCTTTTCTAAAGCTGCGCCCCAAAGATGGGCGGCCCGCATGAGAACTTTCCACCTTGGGCTTTTGGATCGTCTGGAAATTATCATCAAGATTGGGTGCGTAAGTCCATGTCAGCTCTTCGCCGGGGGCAATATCACGAATAGCGTGAAAACTACCTTTACCATCGGGCTTGATATTAGGTGCGCTCAGGCTGTGATTGGCGCGCGGCAGGAATCCCGCAGGATCGCCAATAATACCGATGCGGCCTTTGATGCTGGCTAGAACGGCCTCCTTGTCGGCAGGATCGCACGCATCGGGTTTTAACCAATGAATATACAATGTTTCTGTTGATGAAATCTGATCTTCATTCGCCCCGTAAAATTCGCTGAATGTCACGCGCCGGCCGGGATATTCGCCAATCAGCGCGCCGGCGGCAATAGAGGCATTGGTAAAGAGGCCTTTATTATGACGGTTTTTGCCGCAAAGATCGGATTCCCGCACTTCAAGGTCAAGTGCAGATGCTGTGGCTTCAGCGCTGGTGGTAAATTCGTCCTTCATACCGCAATTCTAGGCTTTTTATATTAAAGGGATATAAACCCCGTTTTCATAAATTCTAGCAGATTTTGAGCCCAAACCATAATTTTGCAAAAGAGTTTTTGACCTTCTAGGCCAAAAAACGCTAGGAATAGCGCCATGAGCACGATTTTCAGACATAGAACGAAATCCGTACAAATCCGCAATGTTATGCTGGGTGGCGGCGCGCCGGTTGTCGTGCAATCCATGACCAATACGGATACGGCGGATGTGGCGGGTACATTTACGCAAGTCAAAGCGTTGCATGAGGCGGGTTCCGAGATCGTGCGCGTGACGGTGAATAACGACGCAGCCGCCAAGGGCGTTGTCACGTTGCGGGAGAGGCTGGATGAAGCCGGACTGGATGTCGCGTTGGCTGGCTGTTTTCACTATAACGGGCATACATTGCTCAGTGATTATCCAGAAATGGCACAAGCCTTGGATAAATATCGTATCAATCCAGGCAATGTCGGCTTTGGCGCAAAACGCGACCGCAATTACGAAATCATGATCGAAAAGGCCATTGAGCATGACAAAGCCGTTCGGATCGGTGTGAACTGGGGTTCGCTGGATGCCGATCTGGCTACAAAGCTGATGGATGAAAACGGCCAGAGCGATACGCCAAAATCCGCAGACGAGATTACCCGCGAGGCTTTGATTCAATCAGCATTGATATCAGCAGAGAAAGCCGAAAAAATTGGTCTTTCTCCCAATAAGATTATCCTTTCAGCCAAGGTATCGCGTGTACCTGACCTCATCTCGGTTTACCGGGAGCTGGCAAGGCGATCCACTTATGCACTGCATCTGGGCCTAACCGAGGCCGGCATGGGCAGCAAAGGAATCGTTGCGACCGCCTTGGGCGAGGGGATTTTGCTCTATGAGGGGATTGGCGATACGATCCGCGCTTCGCTTACGCCAGAGCCAGGCGGTGACCGGACATTGGAAGTGCGCGTCTGTCAGGAAATCCTGCAGGCGCTGGGCCTTCGTTCTTTTATGCCAGAAGTGGCGGCTTGCCCCGGATGCGGGCGCACGACATCAACAGTATTTCAGGAGCTGGCGCAGAAAATCCAGCGCGATCTTGATACCAATATGCCCATCTGGAAAGATCAGTATCCGGGCGTAGAGACATTAAAAGTCGCGGTGATGGGCTGTATTGTAAACGGCCCCGGCGAATCCAAACATGCAGATATCGGTATTTCCTTGCCAGGGACAGGAGAATCTCCTGCCGCGCCAGTATTCATTGATGGCCACAAAGCGCATACGCTGCGCGGTGATAATATTGCGGCCGAGTTTGAAGGGTTGGTCGAGAATTATATCAAGAAGCGTTTTGGTTAGTCTTTATGACCCCGGTACAAAAATTGTATCAACGCCCGTCTTTCGCGATAACTCATTGAGCTTATGCATCAGATAATTTTTGCCATCGGCAGTAAAGCCGTCAAATAACAAATCGCCGCCGCCTTGCAAATTTGCGGCATAGTCAAAAATTCCGGTGAGCAATGTAGAGGCCAAACCCTTATGGCGCTCTGCGGCAGAGACTTCAACAAAATGTAGAAACATTTCCGGCTTGCCGCTATTGGCATACGGGTTCGGTGTCATGCGCGCAATTGCAACAGGTTTGCCATCATTGACAATTGCCGCAAGAATATCGTCTTGCGACCATTTTGTTTTTCCAAATTCCGGGAAATTGCGCTCCAGAACTTCCGGCGTTATCTCTGCGGCTATATCAGAAAATTTGCCTATATAAAGGGAACCGTTATCGGGCATATATCCATTATTCCTATCAGATGTTAATATACGGACAATATTCCAGCATGGCAGGTGAGAAATGAGCATTTTGGCAAAAAAGATAAAGAATTCAGCACTTTTACAGACGGGATCTTTTATCGACAATCAATGGATTACGGGCGGCAAGACCTTTCCGGTTTACAATCCGGCCACGGGGGAGAAGATCGCCGATGTAGCTGATTCCGGTGCTGAAGAAACTAGAAAAGCCATCGCCGCGGCAGAAAGAACATTCGCGAGTTGGAAAAATATCAGCGCCAAAGACCGTGCAAAAATTTTAAAAAAGTGGTTTGATCTGATGATCGCCAATCAGGAAGATCTGGCGCAGATCATGACGGCGGAGCAGGGGAAGCCTTTGGCAGAATCGCGCGGCGAGATTGCCTATGCGGCTTCTTTTCTGGAATGGTATGCGGAAGAAGGTAAGCGGGCTTATGGTGATGTCATCCCCAGCCCTATTGCAAACTCCCGCATTGTTGTGATCCGCCAGCCTGTTGGCGTATGCGCCTCTATCACGCCTTGGAATTTCCCTTCCGCCATGATCACACGTAAGGTCGGCCCTGCATTGGCGGCAGGCTGCACGATTGTGTGCAAACCTGCGGGCGAAACGCCACTATCAGCTCTTGCTTTGGCGGTTTTGGCGATAGAGGCAGGGGTTCCGGCAGGCGTATTTAATATCATCACATCATCCCGTTCGAGCGACATCGGCAAGGAGATGTGCGCCAATCCGTCCGTCCGTAAACTGTCTTTCACCGGGTCAACCGAAGTCGGAAAAATCCTGATGCGCCAGTCGGCGGATACGATCAAGAAATTATCGCTGGAACTCGGCGGCAATGCGCCCTTTATTGTTTTTGATGATGCCGATCTCGACAAGGCTGTTGAGGCGGCGATTTCCTGCAAATACCGGAATGCCGGACAGACTTGTGTCTGCGCCAACCGCATCTATGTGCAAGAAGGTGTTTATAAGGCTTTTGCAGAAAAATTTGTAGCCAGAGCTAAAGCATTGAAAGTCGGTAACGGCGCAGATGATGGCATTACGCTTGGTCCGCTGATCAGTGAAGATGCCATTGAGAAAGTTGAGGCCCATATCAAGGATGCCACATCCAAGGGCGGTGAAATTCTTCTGGGCGGAAAAACGCATGCTCTGGGCGGGTTGTTCTATGAACCCACCGTTATTGGCGGGGCAACATCAGAAATGGCGGTGGCGCGCGAGGAAACATTCGGGCCAATGGCTCCCTTGTTCTCCTTCAAGGATGAGGCCGATGTGATCGCACAGGCCAATGATACCAATTATGGGTTAGCGGCATATTTCTTTGCGAAGGACTTGGCCCGCGTATGGCGTGTGGCGGAATCACTCGAATACGGTATGGTGGCTGTGAATACAGGCATTCTCTCCACCGAAGTTGCGCCATTTGGCGGGATCAAGGAATCGGGGCTTGGCCGCGAGGGGTCAAAATACGGCCTCGATGAATATCTGGAAATGAAATACATGCTGCTGGCTGGCCTGTAATCAAGCCAGCCAGACATTGTTTCTTTAATCAGGCATCATAGGCATGACTTCTTCCATGGGAATATTGCATCCCATGCTGGGGTCAGGCACTTCAATTACCACAATCGTCGGTGTAAGGCCGGAATCCGCTTCAATTTTATTGGCGAATTGCTCGTAATAATATTTGAGCTGCCATTCTTTAACAGAGAGGTTTTCGGGTTTTTGATCCTGAGGGGCGACCTCTAAAAACCAGCCAATATTGGCATCATCAAAATCTTGCGTAAAAGTATCTACGAATTGCTGATGGGTTGTTACCGTTCCATTGCCACCAGCATCTAAGTCGTGAGCACTTATGCCGGTGATCGTGACTAGGCCAATACCATTGTCATTTTCATCGCATGTGCTTACCAGATCAACCAGCGCTGTAAATTCATCGACGGCAAACACTCTGTCTTGTTCCGTTGCGGCATCGCTTGTGAATGCATGCAGCGTCATGCTTTCACGGAAGGCATCAATTTCTTCCTGCGGCGTTTCCGCCGGCAAGCGAATAAGGGTGTTCATCAAATCTTCGGGAGTGCCACGAAAATCAGATGGAGCGGATTCCTGTGCGGTAGCCGCGCTTGCCAAAGTGAGCGCCAGAATACCCGCGCCCAAGGTATGTGATTTTTTCATGAAAATCTCCCTGTATAATTATTATGAATATGTGGTCCTATGTAAATTTCAACTATGGCGGTGTCAATTAAAAAAATTTGCTGCGCTGCGCATGGATGATAGGCTAGAAATAATGATATATTTATAAAAATCAGGACTTTATCAGGGGAGAAGAACCGCATGATTATCGGCGTGCCGAAGGAAATCAAGACATTGGAACATCGCGTAGGGCTGGTTCCTTCATCGGTCAAGGAATTTACAAGCCGCGGCCATACGGTTCTGGTTGAGAAAAACGCCGGTTTTGCCATTAACTTCACGGACGAACATTACAAGAAAGCTGGCGCGGAGATATGCGACAGCGCCGCTGAAATTTTTGCCCGCGCCGATATGATCGTCAAGGTCAAGGAACCGCAGCCGCAGGAATGCGCCATGCTGCGTGAAAATCAGATCCTCTTTACCTATTTGCATCTGGCTGCTGACAAGCCGCAGGCCGAGGCCCTGATGAAATCCGGTTGTATCGCGATTGCCTATGAAACCGTGACAGGACGTGATGGCCGCAGCTTGCCGTTACTCCAGCCCATGAGCGAGATTGCAGGCCGCCTGTCCATTTCCGTAGGTTCTGACCTGCTGCAAAAGCACAAGGGCGGCACAGGTCGCCTGATTGGCGGCGTTCCCGGCGTTCGCCCGGCAGAGGTTCTGATTATCGGCGGCGGTGTTTCCGGTTTCCATGCCGCGCAGATGGCCACAGGCCTTGGCGCGAATGTTACTATTCTTGAGCGCGATAACGACAGAATGCGTTTCCTTGATGAATATTTCCATGGGCGTGCCAATATTGTTTATTCCAATACCGACACGCTGGAGAAATTCGCCCGTCACTCTGATCTGATTATCGGCGCGGTTCTCATCCCCGGCGCATCGGCCCCGCGCCTGATCCGCAAGGATATGCTGTCCACCATGATCCCCGGCACTGTTTTTGTCGATATCGCCATTGATCAGGGTGGCTGCGCCGAAACATCAAAGGCCACGACACATGACAAGCCGACTTATGTTGTCGATAATGTCGTTCATTATTGCGTGGCCAATATGCCGGGCGCTGTGCCGCTGACTTCTGCGCTGGCGCTTAACCATTCCGTGTTATCCTATGCCTTGAAACTGGCCGGCGAAGGATGGGAGAAGGCCTTGCAGAATGACCCCAATTTCCGCAGCGGTCTGAATATCTGCAAGGGCAAGATTACACACCGGGCGGTTGCCGATGCACTTAATCTTGATTATGGCGGCATGCCGCAAGCGTTGGCCGCCTGATATTGACATATTTTATACAGATCTTTATGCTCCCTGAAATCATAAAAAATTCAGGGAGCATAATATTATGGATCAGGAATCCTACAGCAAGCTGGCTGAGCAATTTGTCGGGAACACCACTAAGACCGGCGAGGGCGATTATTTGGGAATTGCGCTGCGCGGTGTTTGCCCGGAAGGCCGGGAATTGGCTGAAGCCTGCAAGCTTGAGGCCGAGCGCTTGGGCGCAAAGGCCCTGATTATCGAGCGCGGCAGCGAATTCGTCAATTCTGTTATGGCCAATGCCACGCCTGAAGGTCTCCTGCAAGCAGGGGCGGCGGAGCTTGAGCTGGTTAAGCCAATGACGACTTTTATCTCGATTTGTGATGACGATGATCTCCTGCGCATCAAAAGAGAATACGATCAGGGCACCTTTTACAAGACTATGCGCCCCGCGCAAAATCAGCGCGTCAATCATGCGCGCTGGCTGGTTGTTGATGCGCCGACACCGGCCTTTGCCAAGGCCAATGGCATGGATGTCCCAACGGCGGAGGCATACTATAAAAAAGTCTGCCTGCTGGATTACAGCCGTATGGCACAGCAAGTCATTCCGCTACAGGAGCTTATGGATAACACGGAGCATGTCCGCATCACCGGGCCGGGCACGGACCTTTCTTTTAGCATTAAGGGCTTAAAATCAGTGCCTTGCGTGGGCGAGCGCAATATCCCGGACGGCGAATGCTATACCGCGCCGGAGAAATTCAGCGTTCAGGGCCGCATCCAGTTCGGCCCCTCCAGCTATCAGGGCAGCCGCTTTACAGGTATCACGCTGGAATACAACAAGGGCTATATCAGCAAGGCTATCGGCGCCACCCCGGAAGAAACCGTTATTCTGAACAAAATTCTTGATACCGACCCGGGCGCGCGGTTTACGGGCGAATTTGCCGTAGGTTTCAACCCCTACATTACCCGGCCCATGGGGCGCATCCTGTTCGACGAGAAAATCGGCGGCAGCATTCATATTGCACAAGGGCAGGCCTATGAAGGAATTGCTGATAATGGCAACCGATCTGCCGTTCACTGGGATATGGTCCACAGCCAGCGCCCAGAGCATGGTGGCGGCCAGCTTTGGTTTGATGATAAGCTCATCCGCCATGATGGCCGCTTTGTCATACCGGACCTTGATGGCCTCAATCCCGAAAATCTTATGGGCTAGGGCCTGTTTTATCCATTGACAGGGGGTAAAGGCCTTCTGTATAACGGCAACTCGAAACAATGAATGCGCGGGTGTAGCTCAGCTGGTTAGAGCGCCGCCCTGTCACGGCGGAGGCCGCGGGTTCAAGTCCCGTCACTCGCGCCATTGTTTTTGAAAGCCTTACTTTTCAAGCATTTTACCTGTTTTCTTTACAGCCGCTCAATGTTAAAAAAGATAAGGTTTTACGCTTTTCGGATTTTTACACCTCATGGCCCCGCAAGAACTTCTCATTCAATACCTGCCGATCCTGATGTTCATTGTCATTGCCCTTGGCATCTCTGCGGCGATGGTTTTAGGCTCATTGCTGGTGGGCAAGCAAAACCCCGATACCGAAAAGCTGTCGGCTTATGAATGCGGCTTTGAGGCTTTTTCAGATGCCAGAACAAAATTCGATGTGCGCTTTTATCTGGTTTGCCTGTTATTCATTATCTTTGATCTGGAAATTGCATTTCTTTTTCCCTGGGCGATCTCCCTCGGAGATATAGGCTTGTTCGGCTTCTTTTCCATGTTGCTGTTTTTAAGCGTCCTGACGGTCGGCTTTATTTATGAATGGAAAAAGGGAGCCCTTGACTGGGAATAGGCACTAATGGGTCACGACAGAGAAGTAATCAACGCGCCTGAATATGATTTTACAACGCGCCTGCCGTTACCGCCGGCCAGCCAGCAAGACATCGTGCCAGCGGCAATTTCCAAGACGCTGAACGAAAAGGGCTTCGTTCTGACACAGGCAGATAAGCTTTTTGACTGGGCGCGTACCGGCTCGCTCTGGCCCATGACATTTGGCCTGGCCTGCTGCGCGGTGGAGATGATCCATTCTTACATGTCGCGGTATGATCTTGACCGTTTTGGCATGATTCCGCGCCCCAGCCCGCGTCAATCCGATGTGATGATCGTAGCCGGTACCCTGACCAACAAAATGGCCCCGGCCTTGCGTAAGGTCTATGACCAGATGCCCGAGCCACGCTGGGTTATTTCCATGGGGTCTTGCGCGAATGGTGGCGGTTATTACCATTACAGCTATTCCGTGGTGCGCGGCTGCGACCGCATTGTTCCGGTTGATATTTATGTACCCGGATGCCCACCCACAGCAGAAGCACTGGTCTATGGTCTTTTGCAGCTCCAGAAGAAAATTCAGCGCGAAGATACACGTATAGCGCGGTAAAACCTTAAAATTAACTTTTTGTTAATTATTATCCAGCACACTCTAGTTCTATAAATATAAAAAATAATAGTAAGGGTGATGTTATGGAATTGACGCTACAAGAGCATATTGATGCGAATCTGCCAACTTTCAAAGAGGGGCAAGCCGCACAATACCATCCAATTTATTTGCAATCCAAAGACCTTTATGAGGCTCTACAGGAAGATAACGGGCCGCTATCCGCGACAAGCCTTGCCAATCTTTCTCCTGCTGCACTGGAAGAGCTTAGAACGGCGCTGGACAGCGTTGTCATTCCAAAACTGAGGGGCGATCTGCAGTACTATTCCGGCAATATTATCGCCAGCAATGATTATCGTGATTCGGCGGCCAATTACGCCAATAGCAACCCTCATCTTCAGGATTCTCTGGCGTTGGGCATTATCAATGAACGCTTTGCGCATGGGACCGCCACAATCGAGGAAATCAAAGATGCTGTGACCGGAGCAATCGACGATTTCGAGGCCAGCACGCATTCTGCCATTCAGGCCGCGCTGGAAATCAAGCAGCAGATCCCGGCACTGGCGCAGGAACTCGCCTCAAATGAAGTGGCAGGGCTGGATGCCAATCAGGACAAAATCAATGCGCTAGCGCCTGAAGCTCGTGAAGAGCTTCGCCGCCAGACACAGGAATTGTTAGACGCCAACAAGGCGGAAGCCCCTGAAAATGCGCCCAGAATTGAGGCTTTTGAACAACTGCTGGATACCAGAGTGGCTCCAATGCCGGCCCCGGCAGCAGAGGTTTCGTCCTCAACAGCGCCCCCGGCATGGAGCGTTGCGCCGCCTTCTCTTTAAAAAATATAAATTTTCTTGCTTTCTGGCCTTTGAAAACGGGCGAACTTCCTTTAAATTCCCAATAAGAATTTAAAGGCGTTCAGCCTGACCGGAAACAAGGAAACCCAGTTTTGCCCGATGAGTCATTAAAAGATCTGGCTGAGTATATCGCCGAAAAACTTGAAGATTCCATTCTGTCTTGCGGCTTCACGAAAAATGAGCTCGTGATCGTGGGAAAGCGGGATAAAATCTCCAAAATTCTGCATTTCCTGCGCGATGACAAGGAATGCCGTTGCCAGATGCTGATGGATATTTGCGGCACTGATTACCCGGAGCGCCCGGAACGTTTCGAGATTGTCTATAATCTTCTCTCCCTGAAGCAAAATCACCGCATCCGCGTAAAGATATCGACTGATGAAAATACGCCGGTTCAAAGCGTGGTCAGTATTTTTGACTTTGCCGGCTGGGCCGAGCGTGAAATATGGGATATGTACGGCGTGATGTTTGAAGGTCATCCGGACCTGCGCCGTATCCTGACGGACTATGGATTTGAAGGACATCCCTTACGTAAGGATTTTCCGCTGACCGGCTATGTCGAGCTTCGCTATGACGAGGCGCTGCGCCGGGTTGTGTATGAACCCGTCAAACTGGCGCAGGATTTTCGCAGCTTTGATAACCTATCACCATGGGAGGGCATGACCGATGTGCAGCTGCCCGGTGATGAAAAAGCCATGAAACCCGCCCATGGATGGAAAAGTTACAAGTAATTGTTATAAGCATGGCAACTCTTCAGGATAAATTCAAAGCAACGAGCAAAGAGGCTGAGGAAGGAAACCTCGCCAATGCCAGCCCTGTCTGCAAGGAATATTATACGCCAGCCGATCGCTGGGTTGTTGTGAGCGACAGCAAGACAGATAGCGGCTTTTCATTGCTGGGCATCCTTAAACCCAACCCACAGGATCCATCTGTTCTGGAAGATGCTTTGGTGCAGATTTCAGAAGTAGCTGAAAATTTAGGTGGCTCCGTTGAGATTTACGGCGAGCCTTATAATATCGGCCCGATATCCGGGGATCCGGGCGCGCGTCAGATTATTCTTGTGCGTCATACGGATGTCTCGGCAACGGTCAATGCTTTATCCGATACCCAATGGAAAAATAATCCATACTCCAATAATCCCCATACGATCATCGAAGATATCCTTAATAAAAAACGGCTGAATATTTCAGCCCTTAGAACACCAAAAGAAGAGAGCCATGAAAACAGACCCGGCTTATGACCTTGATATAGCGCAGGAAACGCAGATCAAGCCCTTTACCATGAATTTCGGGCCCCAGCACCCGGCCGCCCACGGCGTTCTTCGCCTTGTGCTGGAGATGGAAGGCGAGGTTGTCGAGCGCGCCGATCCGCATATCGGCCTTTTGCACCGCGGCACTGAAAAGCTGATTGAATACAAAACTTATATGCAGGCTGTGCCTTATTTCGACCGCCTCGATTATGTCTGCCCCATGAATCAGGAACATGCCTTTGCATTGGGCGTAGAGAAACTTTTGGGCATTACAGTGCCGCAGCGCGGTCAGTATATCCGCGTCCTGTTCTGCGAGCTTGGCCGCATCCTAAACCATATCCTGAATATCACGACTTTTGCGCTGGATGTCGGCGCACTCACACCCGCGCTTTGGGGATTTGAAGAGCGTGAGAAGGGCATGGAGTTTTATGAGCGCGTCTGCGGCGCGCGCCTGCACGCCAATTATTTCCGCCCCGGCGGTGTGCATCAGGATCTGCCCGCGGGCCTTGCTGATGATATGCTGGAATGGTGCGAGCAACTGCCCAAATTCCTTGATGATCTGCAAAGCCTGCTGACCAATAACCGCATTTTCAAGCAGCGCACCGTTGATATCGGCGTTGTGAGCGCGGAGGAGGCGATGCGCTGGGGGTTCTCCGGGCCTATGCTACGCGGCTCCGGTCTGGCGTGGGATTTGCGTAAATCCCAGCCCTATGACGTCTATGAGAAGATGGAATTTGATATTCCCGTAGGCAAAACCGGTGATTGTTATGCCCGCTATCTGGTGCGCGTAGCAGAGATGTACGAATCCATCAAGATCATGAAGCAATGCATTCGTGAATTGCCCGATGGTGATGTGAAGGTCAATGATTACAAGGTCGCGCCGCCGCCGCGCGCCGAAATGAAATCCTCGATGGAGGCCATGATCCACCATTTCAAACTTTACACCGAAGGCTATCACGTGCCGGCCGGCGAGACTTACACCGCCGTCGAGGCGCCCAAGGGCGAATTTGCGGTATATCTGGTATCGGATGGATCGAACAAGCCATATCGCTGCCGCCTGCGTGCGCCCGGCTTTGCCCACTTGGCTGCCCTCGACTTCATGTCCAAAGGACACCAGCTGGCCGATACTGTTTCCATTATCGGTTCGCTTGATATCGTTTTCGGAGAGATTGACCGATGAAAAAACCATTTGAACTTCACGCCGATTATCAACCTGAAAGCTTTGATTTCGATGATCAAGCGGCGGTTGATAAAATTATCGCCAAATACCCCAAAGGCCGCCAAAAAAGCGCCGTAATGCCGCTGCTGGATCTGGCGCAGCGCCAGATGGCCAAGAAGGGCGCCAAGGCCAATCCACCATTTGGCGGATGGATCCCCCGCGCGGCCATGGATAAAATCGCCGAAATCATCGGCCAGCCTCCCGTCAAGGTCTATGAGGTTGCCACATTCTATTCGATGTATAATCTTGCGCCTGTCGGCAAGTACCTCATTCAGGTTTGCACGACAACGCCGTGCTGGTTGTGCGGTTCTGATGAAATTGTCAAAACCTGCAAGGAGCAGCTGGGCATTGAGATGGGCGAGACGACAAAGGATGGTAAATTCACATTGGTTGAAGTGGAATGCCTTGGGGCTTGCGTGAATGCGCCGATGGCCCAGATCAATGATGATTTTTACGAAGATCTGACGGCTAAGAACACAAAAGAAGTTCTGGGATTGCTGGCGGAGGATATGAAACCCCGCGTGGGCTCGCAGAAAGGTCGCCGTGGTTCCATGGCGCTTTCCGGTCCGACCAGCCTGAAAGAAAAGGCAAAAAGCCAAGGCATTTCATAAGCTTATTGACTTCTGGTCACAGGCATTAGACCATATCGTTTATGGATTGGTTTTTTACAACGGCAATCGCTGTTTTTATTGTTATTCAAATGGGTGTCTCGGTCTTTGCGAGCCGCTTTATAAAAAGCGAGGCCGATTATCTTCTGGCCGGTCGCCAGCTTGGCGTGTTTTTTCTCTCAATTTCTCTCTTTGCGACATGGTTTGGGTCCGAGACAATCGTGGCATCCTCCAGCGCCGTGGCGGCTGAAGGGCTATCAGGCGGCAGGGCGGATCCTTTCGGTTACGCGCTTTGCCTGATGGTTATGGCCTTGTTGCTGGCCTATAAGCTCCGGGCAAAAATGTATTCAACGACTTCGGATTTTTACCGTGATCGTTATGGCATTTTGCCTGAAAAATTAAGCGCAGTATTGATCGTGCCCACATCTCTAATATGGGCGGCAGCGCAGGCTTTGGCGTTTGGCCATATCCTCTCTTCTGTCTCCGGGATTGATCTGAATACCGCGCTGATTACGGCGACGGCGCTATGCCTGATCTACACAATGATTGGCGGCTTTTTGGGTGATATCTACACGGATCTTATTCAGGGGTTTGTGATTGTATATGGCCTGCTGATAACGGCGGCCTATGTAATTTATGATCTGGGCGGTATTGATGCGGCGCTTTCACAGATTACACCTGAAAAGCTGGCTCTTGTTAATCCCAACGAGGATGGCTGGCTGCAATTTGATGAATGGATGATCGCGATTGTTGGCTCGCTTACCGCGCAGGAAGCCATACAGCGCACGTTAGCGGCGCAAACGCCGCGTACTGCGGTATATGCTTGTTATGGTGCGGCATTCTTGTATTTTTTTGTCGGCCTAATTCCCTTGTTTCTAGGGCTTGTCGGCAGCGAGATTATTGATGTCAGCCAGGCTGGCGAGGCTTTCCTGCCGGAGCTGGCCAAAAAGGTTCTGCCCGCAACTATCTATGTTCTGTTTCTGGGAGCCCTGTGCTCGGCGATTTTATCAACCATTGATTCAACGCTACTTTCAATCTCTGCCGTGGTTGGTCACAATATCATCGTGCCGCTAAAAGCCGATATGTCCGAGCGTCAGAAAATCCTGATCCAAAGGATCATTGTCGCCATATCCGGTATTCTTGTCTATTTTGTGGCCTCGGCGGGAGAAGATATTTATGGCCTGATTGAAATGAGTTCATCTTTTGGCTCGGCCGGGCTGGTTATATGCCTTGTTCTGGGGCTATGGACTCGTCTGGGCGGCCCCGTTACCTGCCTTGCCACATTGATTGTAGGCGCGGCCTCCGCCTGGCTGTTCCAATATAACCTCGAATGGGCGGCTGGCTATAGCGCCAGCTTGCTTTTATGCTTGATTGTGTACCTTGTCATGGCATACTTTGAGCATCATTTTACAAGCAATCCCGCAAAGGTTACCCATGCTTCGTGACGAAGACCGCATTTTTACCAATATCTATGGCTGGGACAGCTTCTCACTGAAGGAAGCGCAGAAACGTGGCGATTGGGATAATACCAAAGATATTATCGCCAAGGGCCGCGACTGGATCATTGACGAGATGAAAAAATCAGGCCTGCGCGGGCGCGGCGGTGCAGGATTCCCAACGGGCATGAAATGGTCGTTCATGCCAAAAGACAGCGGCAAGCCCCATTATCTGGTGGTGAATGCCGATGAATCCGAGCCGGGCACTTGTAAGGACCGGGACATTCTGCGCCATGAACCTCACAAATTGATCGAAGGCTGCCTGATTGCTGGTTTTGCGATGGGTGCGCATGCTGCCTATATCTACATCCGCGGTGAGTTTTACAACGAAGGCTCCGAGGTCATCCGCGCCATCGAAGAAGCCTATGATGCCGGATTGCTGGGCAAGAATGCCGCCGGATCAGGCTGGGATTTTGATGTTTATCTGCACCGTGGGGCAGGGGCCTATATTTGCGGCGAAGAAACAGCGCTGATTGAAAGCTTGGAGGGCAATAAGGGCCAGCCACGCAACAAGCCGCCTTTTCCAGCCATGGCAGGTCTCTATTCCTGCCCGACAACCGTCAATAATGTTGAGACGATTGCCGTGGCCCCGACGATCTTGCGCCGCGGCGGCAGCTGGTTTGCCGGGATTGGCCGTAACGAGAAGAATACGGGCACAAAGCTCTTTTGCATTTCCGGCCACGTCAACCAGCCCTGCAATGTCGAAGAAGAGATGGGCATCCCGATGAAGGAGCTGATCGAGAAGCATTGCGGCGGTATTCGCGGCGGCTGGGATAATCTGCTGGGGATTATTCCGGGCGGGTCATCAACGCCTGTCCTGCCCAAGGCGACCTGCGATACGGTCACTATGGATTTTGATTCGCTCAAGGAAGCGGGAAGCGGCTTGGGTACGGCTGGTCTTATCGTCATGGATAAATCGACTGACATCATCTATGCCATCGCGCGCCTGTCATATTTCTACAAGCATGAGAGCTGCGGCCAGTGTACGCCTTGCCGTGAGGGGGCCGGATGGCTCTGGCGCGTCATGACCCGTATGGTCAAGGGGCACGCCAGCATCGAGGAAATCGACATGCTGTATGAAGTCACCAAGGAAATCGAAGGCCATACAATCTGCGCCCTTGGCGATGCGGCCGCATGGCCGGTTCAGGGCCTGATCCGCCATTTCCGTCCGGAGATGGAAAAGCGCATCCTTGATTACCGTAAGAGAGCCGCGGCGTAATGCAGAAAACATTCTACACAGTGGCGCAAGATTATGATCCCAATGGGCCTGTATTGAGGGAGTTCAAGCGACCTTCAGGCGATACTGTTGTAATCATGAGCAGAGAAGCCTATGAATCGGCCAAGAAGGAGGCTGCGAAAGTCCTTCATCAGTTTGATGAGAACATGCGTCAGACTCAGGCATTTGAAATGGGCAATGTTTTAAGTACGTAAAACATCTTACACAGCCTTATCCTTGATTACCGTAAGAGGGCAGCGACTTAACTTGACACCTCTTATTTTTTACGGTAAATATTACCCCCTGATTAGGGAGTAATATTATGACAGAAAATAACACTGGGAAAACAAAGCTTGGACTTGTACTGCGCCGAGAGATGCTGAACGCAGCAGAAATCGACCAGTTTAAAGAGGCAATTGCAGCGCTGGCCGGATGCAGCCCCGATGATATTGAGTTTTGCGGCCAAGAAAAAATTACCACTGATGAGGCTGATAATATCGCCCATGCAGGGCCAACTGTTATAATAATGCCGGAAGAACCGGGGCATTCTTAAGCTTATTAAGCGCTTTTGCGCTTTGCCCCGACCTCAAAATACCGCGCGGCATTGGCAAATACGCCCATGCCATCTGTGACTTGCGGAAGGTCCTTACCTTCACGTTGCGCTTTGTCTTTCAGACGGTCGAAATCATCACGCTGCCACGCGTACATCCCGCGTTCGGGGTGGGGCATGATCGCCAGAACCTTGCCTGTTTCATCGGTAATAGCCGCAATATCGCTGGTGGAGCCATTCGGGTTGAAGGGGAATTCGCCGGCCGCTGCCTGACCATCCGGCTTGACGAATGTCGCTGCGATCTGCCCTTGATCTTCAAGACGCTTCAGAACATCATCGGCCATGATAAACCGTCCCTCACCATGGGCGACGGGGATGTGCATTTTATCAATTCCGGCGAGCCACGGAGAGTTGCTGGTGATCTTCAGGTCAATCCAGCGGCATTGATAACGGGCGCTTAAGTTATGTGTTACAGCCACAACGCGCTCGCCGTACTTCTTGTCAAAGGAGGGCACGAGTCCGAGATTGGTGATAATCTGACAGCCATTGCAAATCCCAATTGTCAGGGTATCGCGCGCCACGAAATTCTGCAGGTGATCCCAAAGGGCCAGTTTCATTTTCTGCGCCAGCGCATTGCCTGATCCTGTATCATCGCCGTACGAAAATCCGCCGGGCACGGCCAGGATTTGCGCATCATTTAATACTTTAGGATTTTCAATTATATCATTGATATGAATGATATTTCCACCAATGCCGTTATGCTCAAATGCATGGAGGGTTTCCTCCTCACAGTTCAGACCATAACCTGCGATGACGATTGCTTTTGCGCTCATGTACGTTTTGCCTTTTCCGCGCGCTCGATCAAAGAAAGAGCGAGATCATTGATAGTACCAAAAGAAAGTGGTGAATGTCTCGGCACAAAGGCAACTTCACGAGCCCCGCCATCCGCATTCACCAAAAGCCGTATCATCGGCTGATTGTTATTGTTGTTATAAGATACGTTTTTAATGTCTGAAAACAATATCTTGGAATCTATTCCTTGTGTAATAACTTTAAGGTGATCGCCGTTATCCTGTACTTCATCCACGAGGTTGGCGGTAAGGCTTTTGAATACTTTCCCGCCAATAACGTACATCAACGGAACCACAATCGCGCCCATGATCAAAAACCCGACCTCCCCCTTGCCACCATTGATAAAACCGGCAAGTTGCACGAGATAGGCAATGGTAAAAACAATCAGGATCGTAAACCAGAGTTTCGGAAATAGCCGCAGCAGCTTCGTCATAATGGGCGATGAGATTATTTTCGGCTCGTTCACGGCTTAATACCCTTTCAACGGCGCCTTGTATGCCTCATCCAGCGTTTTAATATCGCATGACAAAACATTCTTAATGTTAAGTTTTTCGCTGAAGGCGACATGTCCTATGGCTTTGATATGCGGTAATTTTTCAAAAATCTTCTCAAAGGCCTTCACATTTTGTGGTGCGACCGTTATCAGAATCCGGCCTGTGCTTTCAGAAAAGAGTTTCTTGTCATCGCGCAGATCACCAAGAGCGGCCAAGTCAATTTCAAGACCCAGGCCGCCGGCAATGGATTTCTTTGCCAGTGCCGCGCCCAGACCACCATATCCCAGCGCAATACCGGAGGCGATCAGACGCTTACGCGCCGCCTTGGTGTAGGCCTTATAGAGGGCCTTGTGCGCAGCCTCGTTGACCTCCGGCACATTATTGCCAAGATATCCCAAGCTATCGTAATACTCGGATGCGCCGCACTCATCCTTGGTTTCCCCAAGGATATACACAATATCGCCCACAGATTTAGGCGCGAGCGATATCGCCTCCATGACATCAGGAATGACACCGATCGAGGAAGTCAGCAAAGTAGGCGGGGCAGAAATCTTTACCGCCTTGCCGTTTTCATCATATCCCTTGAAGTCATTGAACATGCTGTCCTTGCCGGAGATAAACGGCGTGCCATATGTCACGGCGAGGTTATAAATCCCTTCAACGGCCCGCTTTAACTGCCCCAGACGCTCCGGCTCATCGGAGGAACACCAGCAGATATTATCCAGCAGGGCAAGCTGATAGAAATCAACGCCTGCCGCAATAGCGGAACGTACGGCCATATCAAGGCCCGCACGGGACATGGCGTGGGTATCGATATCGCTGTAGCGGGGGAACAGGCCTTGGCTTAGGACAACGCCTTTAGCTGAGGCAAAGACAGGCTTTGTGATGCTAGCATCCGCATAAACGCGGCCCGGCCCCTGTAATGGCCCCAGAACAGCCGTACCCTGTACGTTATGATCATATTGGGTGGAGATGAATTCTTTTGAGCAGACATTGAGGCGGCCCATCATTCCCAGCAGCGTTTTGTTATAATCTGCAGGGGCGGCAAAATCAGGTTCCGCCTCGCCGCCGCGCGTGAATGTCGTCTTAAGCGGCGTTTCCGGCAGGCCGTCATGCAGGAATTCCAGATCCATATCCATGATCGTCTCGCCGTGCCAGCGGATATGAGCCTTGCCGGTGTCGGTGTACGTGCCGATGACGGTGGCCTCCGACCCACGCTTGGCCAGATGGGTGATCAGCTTGTCCACGTGCTGTTCCGGAACGGCCATGGTCATGCGTTCCTGACTTTCGGAAATCCAGATCTCCCACGGTGCCATGCCGGGATATTTCAGCGGCACCAGATCAAGATCGACCATAAAGCCGCCGGATTGTTCGGCCATCTCCCCGATCGAGGACGAGAGACCGCCCGCGCCGTTAT
This sequence comes from Alphaproteobacteria bacterium, assembly GCA_035911135.1. Classification (GTDB taxonomy): domain Bacteria; phylum Pseudomonadota; class Alphaproteobacteria; order Micavibrionales; family Micavibrionaceae; genus JAMHWD01. The sequence continues at coordinate 115,533 of JAMHWD010000027.1, forward strand.
CAGTAATGGCATTGTACCAGCCCTTGTCGCGGAGTTCCTTGACAATGGCATCGGAGAATTTCTTTTGCGTAATCGGATCGCCAATCTGAACGGCTGTCGCGGGGGAGCCTTCATCCAGCGCCACCGAAGAAAATGTTGCGCCGTGTATACCGTCTCGGCCCACACGGCCCCCAATCATGACGATCTTATCCCCAGGCTGCGCCTTTTTAACATGGGATGGCTTGCCGTTGATCTCCCGCGGGATCAGACCGATTGTCCCCACGAAAACCAGAGGCTTACCCACAAAGCGATCATCAAAATAGACGAATCCTTGCGGGGTAGGGATGCCAGAGCAGTTACCGCCAGCCTCAACGCCGCGCACCACGCCGTTCATTATAGTTTCAGGCTGGAGCACGCTTTGCGTCATTTTCGGGTCACGGTAGTAACGTACATCCTGCCGCGGGTCGGCCAGACAAAAGCCATAGCGGTTAATAACAGGCTTTGCACCCATGCCAAAACCAAGGCAGTCGCGGTTTACGCCGACAATCCCCGTGATCGCGCCGCCAAACGGATCAAGGGCGGAAGGGGAATTATGTGTCTCAACCTTATCCGTGATCAGGTAATTCTCATCAAAGATGATCCCGCCGGCATTATCGGAAAATACGGATACGCAGAAATCGTTCTCGCCCTTGCCCGCGCGGATTTCCTGAGTCGCGCGCTTGATATAATGACGGTAGAGGCCATCCTTGATCTCATCAATCGGGGAGGCAAAGATTGTGTGCTTGCAATGCTCGGACCATGTCTGGGCGAGGGTTTCGATCTCAATATCCGTGGCTTCCCGGCCCAGTTTTTTGAAATAAGCCTGAATGGCTTGCAGGTATAGAAGCGATAATCCCAGAGGTCCGCGGCGCGATCCGTCCGCATTCTGGATACCATCCTTGCCCAGTTTTTCAAGATCGGCATCAGATATATCAAGGCTGACCTTATCGGCCACCGCGCCCTGATTGCCGAGCTGCACCTTGGGCACAACAACGCCCATGCCGCCATCGCGCTTGAACTCATCGGATGTTTTGATTGTGGCGCGCTGGATGAGTTTGTTGGAAAGATGGCCGGCCAACGCCTCAATATCAGATTTTTTAACATCGCCTTTAATAAGGTAGAGGCGCGATGTGTAAACCGCATTATTGTCATTGCCTGCACCGGATAACGTCAAAAGTTCTGCCGCGGTGGATCCGATATTATCCGTAACGCCAGGCAAGAACCCAATCTCCAGCGCGAAATCAAAATCCTCCAGCTTCGGATTGACCAGCTGCACGACCGGATTGGCGAGGCTGGATGTAAAACCATCCTTGGAAGCACCTTCATTTTCACTGGTGTAGACATCCACAACTTTTACAGCCGCCTTATGGCCTCTGCCTGCAAGCCAGCTCTCAATCTGGACGGCACGGCCATCGTTGTAATGAATATCGTTGTTTTGGGCTAGAATTTCGATGCGGAAAGCCATATTATCTACTGCAAATTCGTTAAAAGCTGTTGATCTCGTCCGAGAAAGGGGATTAAACAGGAAACGAAGTTGAAACTCAATATTCCTTTACCAAGAATTATTTATGCCCAAACTTACCATCAACGGAATGGAAATCGAAGTCGAGCGCGGTACAAGCATTATACAGGCTGCCGAGATGCTGGGCATCGAGATCCCGCGCTTTTGCTATCATGACAAGCTATCAGTCCCGGCGAACTGCCGCATGTGCCTGGTGGAGGTTGAGGGCGGCCCGCCCAAGCCCGTAGCCTCCTGCGCCATGGCCTGCGCCGATAATATGGTGGTCAAGACTGATTCGCCTATGGTTAAGAAGGCCCGCAAAGGCGTGATGGAGATGATGCTCATCAACCACCCGCTGGACTGCCCGATCTGCGATCAGGGCGGGGAATGCGACCTGCAGGATCAGGCCGTGGGCTATGGTTTTGACCGCTCCCGCTTTGCCGAAAACAAGCGCGCGGTGCCGGATAAGGAGCTTGGGCCTTTGATCAAGACGGTCATGACACGCTGCATTAACTGCACGCGCTGCGTCCGTTTTGCCGAAGAAGTTGCCGGAACTCCGGTTTTAGGCCAATTCCACCGCGGCGAGGAAGCCGAAATCGGTACATTCGTTGATCAACTGGTGAAGACAGAGCTTTCGGGCAATCTGATTGATATCTGCCCCGTGGGCGCGCTGACCTCCAAGCCTTACGCCTTTAATGCGCGGCCCTGGGAGCTGAAAAAAACCGAGAGCATCGATGTCCATGATGCCGTTGGCTCTAACATCCGCATTGATACGCGCGGTAATGAGGTTATGCGAATCCTGCCACGTCTGAACGAAGACGTGAACGAGGAATGGATTTCCGACCGCACAAGATTTTCCTGTGATGGCCTGAAATACGCCCGTCTCGACCGCCCTTATATCCGCGATGAGAAAACTGCAAAGCTTAAAGAAGCCACATGGGATGAGGCTTTTGCTCATATCGCTGCCAAGCTCAAAGGGGTGCGCGGCGAGCAGATTGCGGCTCTCGCAGGCGATCTAGCCGATGTCGAATCAATGACAGCCTTGCGCGATATCATGGAGCGCTTCGGTTCACCGCATATAGATTGCCGTACGGATGGATCACAGATCAATCCGGCAAGCCGCGCTGGATATGTCTTTAATTCCGGGATTGCCGGGATTGATCAGGCCGATGCGATTTTGCTGATCGGCACAAATCCGCGCCGTGAGGCCACAACAATCAATGCCCGCATCCGCAAGGCATGGCTTGATCGCCGCGTTAAAATCGGTGTGATCGGGCCTGCTGATGATCTCACATACCCGTACACACATCTGGGAACGGGGCCAAAAGACATCGAATCCTTCGCAAACAATGCATTTGCCGATGTTATCAAGAATGCAAAAAATCCACTGATTATCGTGGGAGCAGGGGCGTTTGCCCGTGAAGATGGCGCAGCCATCCAGAAAGCAGTGTATGACCTTGCAGTCAAACTGGGCGCGGTGCGTGATGACTGGAACGGGTTTAATGTCCTGCACAGCGCCGCCTCACGCGTGGGCGGGCTCGACACCGGATTCGTGCCACAAAAAGACGGCAAGGGCTTTACCGATATTCTGGCCGGCACGAAGGATGGATCCATCAAGGCGCTCTACTTGCTGGGCGCAGATGAATTTGATGCAAAATCGGCAATCGGCTGGCAGTGCTTTGTGATCTATCAGGGCCATCATGGCGATAAAGGCGCGGCACGGGCCGATGTTATTCTTCCCGGCGCGGCCTATACCGAAAAAGACGCGACCTATATTAATACTGAAGGCCGTGTTCAGCTGACCCGCCGCGCAGCTTTCCCGCCAGGTGATGCGCGGGAGGACTGGAAAATTCTGCGCGCGCTTTCAGGATATCTGGGCAGCCCTTTGCCTTATGATGATCTGGGCACGCTGAGAGGACGTATTGTTGCAAAATGTCCGCATATTGCTCAGGTCGATGTCCTGCACGTCAATCCACCAGCTTCTCTGGAGGCTTCCGACAAGGCAGGAACTGAAGATTTTGCAGCGACTATTGAAAACTATTACCTGACCAATACTATTACGCGCGCGTCGAAAACCATGCAGGCCTGCGCCAAGGAATTCAACTCCACCACTGTAGCGAAGGAGGCTGCGTAACTATGACGAAAACAACTCTCGAACAGGTCCGTGAATTTCATGAAACCTATGGCTTGCCGGTTAAAGCCTCGCCAGACGTTAGCGACAAACGTACCAACGCTCTTCGTATCAACCTGTTGGCCGAGGAACTGGACGAGCTGAAAGAAGCCCTGAAAAACGAAGATGTCGTCGAGGCGCTGGATGCTCTGATTGATCTGCAATACGTACTGGATGGCGCGTTTTTGTCGCTCGGCCTGCACAACCACAAGGAAAAGGCATTCGCCGAGGTTCACTCCTCCAACATGTCCAAGCTGGGCGAAGATGGAAAGCCTATCCGCCGCGAGAGTGACGGCAAGATTCTTAAAGGCCCGAACTATTTCAAGCCTGACCTCGTGCAATTCATCAAACAGACGGAAAAGGCGGCCTAATTCAAGTGATTGAACTTTGGAATATTTACGGCATCTGGACGGCATGGACTTTGCTCTATACCGTTTTGATCGTGGGCGGCGTTTTGATTTCCGTGGCCTATCTTACCTATGCCGAGCGCAAGGTTCTGGGCGCGATGCAACGCCGTCAGGGCCCTATGACCGTTGGACCTTTCGGGCTTTTGCAGCCTATTGCTGATGGCCTGAAGCTTTTTTCCAAAGAAACAATCATTCCATCGCAAGCCAATAAGGGCGTGTTTCTTCTTGCGCCTATGATTCTTTTTGCGCTCTCGCTGGTGGCATGGGCGGTCATACCATTCGATAAAGGCTGGGTATTATCCAACATCAATGTTGGCGTTCTTTATCTTTTTGCCATTTCCTCCATGGGGGTTTATGGCGTGATCATGGCCGGCTGGGCATCAAACTCCCGCTATGCCTTTTTGGGGGCGCTACGCAGCGCCTCGCAGATGGTGTCCTACGAAGTTTCCATGGGCTTGATTATCGTCTGTGTTTTGCTTTGCGCCGGCTCATTGAACCTGAGCGAAATCGTAGAAGCGCCGCGTCCGCCCTGGATGCAGATACTTTTATTCCCGATGCTGATCGTGTTTCTTATTTCCATTCTGGCGGAAACAAACCGCGCGCCATTTGACCTGCCAGAAGGCGAATCAGAAATCACCGGCGGCTTTATGGTTGAATATTCGGCCATGACATTTGCTCTGTTCTTCCTTGGCGAATATGCAAACATGATCCTGATGAGCGCCATTACGACAACGCTCTTTTTAGGCGGATGGCTGCCCCCGTTCAGCGCATGGTTGCCGAGCGGGCTTGTTGCCATGATGGTGGTTGTGCCGGGGCTGATCTGGTTTGGCCTGAAAACCGCCGCAGTTTTGTTCTTCTTCCTCTGGGCACGCGCCACGTTGCCGCGTTACCGCTATGACCAGTTGATGCGTCTGGGCTGGAAGATATTCCTGCCGCTGACACTGGCGTGGGTTGTTTTCACAGCCTTTATCCTGCTGACATTTAATGCATTGCCGGGCCAGAAGGCTGTGGGGCCAAGCCCAGCTGCTGAAATTGCCAAGGCAGTCGAAGGCGCGGCCGAGGATCTGGGCGCCGCCGTAGAAGAGGGGGTTGAGAAAACAATCGAGACCATAGAAGATGCGACCGGCAAGAAGGAAGAATAAGTCATGAACACCTACGCCCGCTCCTTCCTGCTCGTGGAAATCGTCAAGGGTTTTGCCCTGACACTGAAATACATGTTCTTCATGCCGCGCGTGACGATCAATTACCCCTATGAAAAAGGGCCGATTTCCCCGCGGTTCCGCGGTGAACACGCCTTGCGCCGCTATCCCAACGGGGAAGAACGCTGCATTGCCTGCAAGCTTTGCGAGGCCATCTGCCCCGCACAGGCCATCACCATCGAGGCCGCACCGCGCGAGGATGGATCACGCCGCACAACGCGCTATGACATCGACATGACCAAATGCATTTATTGCGGCCTGTGTCAGGAAGCCTGCCCGGTCGATGCCATTGTCGAGGGGCCGAATTTCGAATTCGCCACCGAAACCCGCGAGGAACTTTACTACAACAAAGACAAGCTTCTGGAAAATGGCGACCGCTGGGAGGCGCAAATTGCCGCGAATCTGGCCAAGGATGCGCCTTACCGCTAATCAGACGAGCTTATAGTCCAATAAAAAACCCGCCGGTTATGGCGGGTTTTTCGTATTCGTATTTCTTAAACCGGCTTAGTAGGGGATATGCCAGTAAGCGTTGAGGATCTCTGTGCCCGGATTATCATCACCAAGGCTCGCGTTGGAGATATGGCCAAAGGCCAGACCCACGCGGTGCTCATTGGCAAATTCATAGCCGGCTTCGAGCTGGGAACGGAACTCCAGAGGGTAATCCAGATCCTTGTCGCTGTTGCCTTCGTCATAGAAGCCAACGCCAAAGCTTGGCGCAACATAGAAGTTATCCGTGACCTGCCAGTCATACAGCAAGCCAACGCCAACCCAAACCGAGGCATCGGACGTTACTTCCGCGCCCAGCCATGGCTGAAGATTATCGATAAGAATGCTCTGACCGGGACGATATTCAAGGCGGAAATCAGCCGCGCCATCATCGTCCAGAATGTCATAATAACCAGCACCAAGGCTGATATAAGGGGTGTTGGATGCCTGCTGAGCCATGGCAGGCGCGGCAAACAAGGAAAGGGCAGAAACAGTTAATAGCAGCTTTTTCAAGGGAATCTCCGGAAAGTAGAAAAATACACTTTCCTTTTACATCATCCCTAAGACCTTGAAAACCCGTAAAATTAAATTTGAAAAAACATTCTTTTTTTTCATGCTGGCGCTTGCGGCGAGGCGGCGAAAAGATTAAAAAATAGCGTACTGATATCGACATCACGACGCATTTGCCGAGTAATAAAAATCATGATCATTGAGGCATTGGCCTTTTATCTCTTCGCCGGGATACTGACATTAAGCGCTTTAGCCGTCATCACGGCGCGAAACCCTGTCCATTCAGTCCTGTATCTGATATTGGGCTTTTTTAACGCATCCGGCCTTTTTATCCTGCTGGGGGCTGAATTCATCGGCATGATCATGGTGATCGTCTATGTCGGCGCGGTAGCGGTTTTATTCCTGTTCGTGGTTATGATGCTGGATATCAGCTTCTCCGACTTACGCAAGGGGGCCATGCAGTACGTTCCGCTGGGCCTTGGCATTGGCGCGGTCTTGCTGGCCGAACTGACCATCATATACGCAAGCTGGGCGCTTACGCCGGATATCAATGCCAATCTGGCAATCCCCATCAGCCACTTCGCGGACAAAACCAATACAGAAGCCCTTGGCAGCGTGCTTTATACGGCTTTTGTCTATCCCTTCCAGATTGCAGGGCTCATCCTGTTTGTTGCCATGATCGGCGCGATTGTCCTTACGCATCGCCAAAGACCTGGCGTTCAACGCCAAAGGGTCTCCGAACAATTCGCGCGCAAGCCAGAAGAAGTTCTTGAAATCGTCAAAGTCACACCCGGATCAGGATTATAAATCATGGATATGGCGTTTTACCCCATCGGCATAGAACACTATCTGGTACTGGCGGCGCTTTTGTTTACCATTGGGGTATTTGGCATGTTCCTGAACCGCAAAAATGTAATCGTGATCCTGATGTCGATCGAATTGATGCTGCTGGCCGTAAACATCAATTTTGTGGCCTTCTCCGCCTTTTTAGGCGATCTGACAGGGCAGATTTTTACCATGTTCATTCTGACAGTCGCCGCAGCCGAAGCCGCCATTGGCCTTGCCATTCTTGTCGTATTTTTCCGCAACAAGGGATCAATCGCGGTTGATGATCTCTCGGCCATGAAAGGCTAGGGCACGCGCCATGGAACTTCTTGCAGTATTTCTTCCCCTGATCGGCTTCCTGATCGCCGGATTGATGGGCAAACAGATTGGCGATAAAGGATGCCAGATTGTTACCTGCGCTGCCGTAATCATCGCGGCTATTGCCTCTATCAGACTTTTCGTTCTGGTAGGGCTTGGCACACGCCATGCCTATACGACTGTTCTGGCAACATGGATCGATAGCGGCGACTTCAATGTCGATTGGGCGCTGCGGATTGATACACTCTCCGTTGTGATGATGTGCGTGATCAATATCGTATCGGCCTGCGTTCATGTTTATTCGTTGGGTTACATGAGCCACGATTCGTCCAAAGGACGCTTCATGGCCTATCTTTCACTCTTTACCTTTGCCATGCTCAGCCTTGTAACATCAGATAACCTGCTCCAGCTTTTCTTCGGCTGGGAAGGTGTCGGCCTGGCCTCCTATCTGCTGATCGGCTTCTGGAACTACAAGCACAGCGCCAATGCCGCCGCGCAAAAAGCCTTTATCGTCAACAGGGTAGGGGATTTTGGCCTTGCGCTGGGGATCATGGCCACATTCGTGGTCTTTGGCAGCATCGAATTCGACGTTATTTTTGGGCAGGTTGAAAATTTCAAAGATACGACGTTTGAATTTCTAAGCTTTGAGCTACATGCGCTGACAGTTATCTGTCTGCTGCTGTTTACTGGTGCGGTAGGGAAATCCGCGCAGCTTGGCCTGCATACATGGCTACCGGATGCGATGGAAGGGCCGACACCGGTTTCGGCCCTTATTCACGCCGCCACGATGGTAACAGCGGGCGTGTTCCTGCTCACACGGTTTTCGCCAGTTTTTGAATATGCTCCCGATGCCCTGATGGTTGTTACAATATTTGGCGCCTGCACAGCTTTCGTGGCGGCGACAATCGGCCTGACGCAGTTTGATATCAAGCGGGTTATTGCTTATTCGACCATGTCTCAGCTGGGTTACATGTTCTTCGCCCTTGGTGTCTCCGCCTATGGCGCAGCCATGTTCCATCTTATGACTCACGCCTTCTTCAAGGCGCTCCTGTTTCTTGGCGCAGGATCCGTCATTCACGCCATGTCGGATGAGCAGGATATGCGTAAGATGGGCGGCATCGCCAAGGAAATTCCTGTTACTTACACCATGATGTGGATTGGCTCTCTGGCACTGGCCGGGATCGGGATTCCTGGTGTATTTGGTTTTGCCGGGTTTTATTCCAAAGATATCGTGCTGGAAGCCGCATGGGCCGATGGCACATGGTTTGGGCATTTTGCATATTGGATGGGCATTGCCGCCGCCTTCATGACGGCCTTTTATTCCGGCCGCCTGTTATTCATGACATTCCATGGCAAGCCCCGCGCCGATCAGGAAACCATGGACCATATCCATGAATCGCCAGCCGTCATGCTGGCCCCACTGGGCATTCTGGCCGTAGGCGCCATTTTTGCAGGCATCGTATTCTATCAGCCTTTCGTAGGGTCGGCTCACCATGGATCCGAACACGCCGCTGAATCAGTCTCTCATGAAGAACCTTCACATGCGCCTGAACATAAATCAGCAGAAAGCCACGCATCTGAGGAAAATCATACAACGCCAGCACCCAAGGCAAGTTCGCCAGTACGCGTCGATATTATTGACAAGTTAAAGGAAGCGGAAAGCCGCATGAATGTATTTGTCGAGCGTGAAGTCAATGAAATGAGCGGCGATCTGGGGATGTCGCTTCCCGTGGGCGGCAAAAAAGAAGATCAAGAAAGCCGTGCTGCCACAGCGCAAGAAGACGTGAAATCTGGAACATCCGATGAAGCCGAACACACTCCCGCCAAAGAACTTACCAAGGAAAGCTTCTGGAACGGCGCAATACAAGTATTGCCGCAGAATGATACCGTCAATGCCGCGCATGGCGTAGCGTTATGGGTTAAGCTTTTGCCTTTGGCCATGGGGATCAGCGGTCTTTTATTGTCATGGGTTTTTTATGTTGCTGTGCCATCACTGCCAGGCATGATTGCCAAAATCTTCAAGCCTTTGCATGTCCTGTTTTTCAACAAATGGTTCTTTGATGAAATTTATAACAGGATTTTTGTCCGTAACGCCTTCATGCTCGGTCGCTTTTTCTGGATCCGGGGTGACAAGAATACAATCGATCGCCTCGGCCCGGATGGCAGCGCACATGTATCCGTAGGATTTGCAAGTGCATTAAGCCGCTTCCAGAGCGGATTTATCTATCAATACGCCTTTGTGATGATGATTGCTGTCATTGCCATGATTTCATGGTTCTTCCTTAAATTTGAACATGGGTTCTAAGCGGATAAACAAAATAACAAGATACTGCCATGATTGATTTTCCACTGCTTACTATTACGACGTTTTTGCCGCTTGTCGGCGCGCTGATGATTATTTTCGGCATTAGCGGCAAACCAGAAGACATTGCCAGCAATTCACGCTACATGGCCCTCTTTACCTCGCTCTTTACGCTGGCCTTTGGGATATTCCTGTATATGCGGTTTGATCCGACCTCGGCAGAATTCCAGTTCGTTGAAAAAAGCGATTGGTTCAAACCGCTCGGCATTTCCTATCATATGGGCGTGGATGGCATTTCCGTATTTTTTGTGCTGCTTTCCATTGCCCTGACGCCTGTCTGTATTCTGGCCAGCTGGAATTCCATTGAAACGCGCGTGCGCGAATACATGGTGGCATTTTTGCTGCTGGAAACGCTTATGATCGGCACGTTCTGCGCGCTTGATACTGTTTTATTCTATGTGTTTTTCGAAGGCGTCTTGATACCGATGTTTATCATTATCGGTGTATGGGGCGGCGCACGGCGCGTTTATTCGGCCTATAAATTCTTCCTTTATACGCTTCTGGGTTCGGTGCTTATGCTTCTGGCGCTGCTGACGCTCTTTATCCAAACGGGAACGACCAGCATTCCTGACCTGATTCTGAACCCGGTTGCACGCGACCTGCAAATGGTTCTATGGCTGGCATTTTTCGCCAGCTTTGCCGTTAAAATGCCCATGTGGCCGGTACATACCTGGCTGCCCGATGCCCACGTCGAGGCCCCTACAGCCGGCTCCGTCATTCTGGCCGGCGTCTTGCTGAAAATGGGCGGATATGGCTTTTTGCGCTTTTCAATTCCGATGCTTCCCGAAGCCACGGAATATTTTACGCCTTTCGTATTCTGGCTCAGCGTCATTGCCATTGTTTATACATCCCTTGTGGCTCTTGTGCAGGAAGACATGAAAAAGCTCATCGCCTATTCATCGGTGGCGCATATGGGCTTTGTGACTTTGGGGATTTTTACAATGACCACGCAAGGCGTAGAAGGCGGCATCTTTCAGATGCTCAGCCACGGCCTGATCTCGGCCGCCTTGTTCCTGTGTGTGGGCGTTGTTTATGATCGGCTGCATACACGTGAAATCAGCCGTTACGGCGGTCTGGTCAACAACATGCCGCGCTATGCCGTATTGTTCATGATATTTATGCTGGGATCGGTTGGATTGCCGGGGACCAGCGGCTTTGTCGGTGAATTTCTGGCATTGGCCGGTGCATTCCGCGTTGATACGATTGTAGCCTTCTGCGCGGCTTCCGGCCTTGTGCTGGGCGCAACCTATATGCTCATGCTTTATCGCCGCGTTGTATTCGGGCCGCAAATAAACCCTGATGCTGCCCAGATGCCTGATTTGTCCTTGCGTGAATTTGGCCTGCTGCTGCCGCTTGCGGCGCTGGTAATCTGGCTCGGCGTATTTCCAGCATCCATAACCAAGGCAATCTCGCCTTCGGTTGATAAGTTAATCGTCCAGTACGAAACAGCACTAGAGAAGGCCAAGGCCGCGCCAAGCACCGAAAACGAGAGCGAAGGCGCAGACGCACCAAAGGCCGCCCCTGAGGAGGCTCAGCCATGACCGATTTCTTCCTTTTGCCCATTATCCCGGAAATATTTCTGGCTCTGGTCGCTATGGGTCTTTTGATTGTCGGCGTAACAGGGGGCAATAAATCATCCGATATCGTCTGTTGGGCCGGCGGGATTGCAGTTGTTCTTGCCATGATGCTGTTATTCGGCACAAGCTGGGACCGCCAGACTATCCTGAACGGCATGTTTGTTATTGATGAATTTGGCAGCTTTATAAAATTGCTGGTCTTGCTGGGAATACTGGCATCTCTGACATTATCGGTACATACGCTGCATCAGGATAATATGGCCCGGTTTGAATTTCCGGTCCTGGTCTTGCTGGCCGGGCTTGGCATGATGCTGATGATCTCCGCGCATAATATGCTGGCGCTTTATATGGGGCTTGAGCTTCAGTCCTTAAGTCTTTACGTGCTGGCGGCATTTCGCCGTAACTCGCTTAAATCGGCAGAGGCGGGGGCAAAATACTTTATTCTGGGCGCTCTCTCCTCCGGCTTGCTGCTCTTTGGAATTTCTCTTGTTTATGGGTTTACAGGTTCTATTGATTATGCAGCCATTAACAAGGCGCTTGCAGGGCAGGACGCCGCAAATCTGGGCGCGGTCATCGGCATGGTCTTTATTCTGGCAGGCGTTGCCTTCAAGATTTCGGCCGTTCCTTTCCACATGTGGACCCCGGATGTGTATCAAGGCGCGCCGACGGCCGTAACCGCCTTTTTTGCCATTGTGCCTAAAATTGCGGCCATGGCGATGCTGATCCGGCTGATATATGAACCATTTGCAGGCCTTGCGGCAGAAGCCAGTCAAATCATTATCTTCCTTTCTGTTGCCTCCATGACTGTGGGCGCGTTTGCAGCACTGACGCAAAGCAACATCAAGCGCCTGATGGCTTACAGCTCAATCGGTAATATGGGTTATGCGCTGATCGGCGTTGCCGCCGGCACTGCAGAAGGCCTTGGCGCGGTCATTCTTTATATGGCCATCTACCTTGCCATGACCGCTGGTGCCTTTGCTTTTATCATGTGCATGCGCCGTGATGGCATCTCGATCGAGCGCATCTCTGATCTTGCCGGCCTTTCGCGCATCAATCCATGGCTGGCATATGCCATGGCTATCTTGATGTTCTCTATGAGCGGCATTCCACCTCTGGCTGGCTTTTTCGGCAAGATGCTTGTCTTCAAGGCCGCGATTGCTGCAGATCTGTATGTGCTTGCAGTTTACGGTATCCTGACATCCGTTGTGGCCGCATTTTATTACCTGCGGATTATCAAGGTCATGTTCTTTGATGAGCCAGCAGATCCGCTAGACCGTGATCTACCATTCTCCCGCAGGGCTGTATTGTTTATCTCGGTATTGTTTTTGCTGGGCTTTACGATCAAGCCGAATTTTCTGGTGATTGGCGCCTTAGGCGCTGCATCCGGATTTTTTCCCGGATAATCTGAAATCAGTATAAAAGACTCTATTTTCGCCATGACAATCAAATGGTCTGTTGAGACTCACAACACTATCAAAAGCACACAAGATCTCCTGAAGGGTTACGCCCGGCTTGGGCATGGCGAAGGCAAGGTTGTTCAGGCGCTGGAACAGGAAAAAGGCTATGGCCGTCATGGCCGCTCATGGATATCGGAGCAGGGGAATCTATACCTTTCCTTGCTGTTACGTCCTGATTGCCCTGTCGCTGATATCACTCAATTATCATTTGTTACGTCTCTGGCCCTTTATGAGACTGCGGCGAATATCATTACTGACGGCGCAAAACTTCTTTTGAAATGGCCGAATGATCTGATGATCAATGATGTTAAATGCGCCGGCATCCTGCTGGAGACAGAGCTTTCCGATGATGGGCGTTCCGTCGAATGGATCGTGATCGGGATAGGGCTTAATATCGCCTCCGCCCCGCCGGGACTGGGCGATTGCCTGCAGGCGCACGCCTCAAAGCCCCTTTCCGTTGATACCATCATGCAAAGCCTGTTGGAAAACATGGCCCGTGAATACTCATTCTGGCATACCCAACCATTTGAAAAAATTAAAGAAAAATGGCTAAGTCGCGCGCATCCCAAGGATACGGCTCTGGAAATCAAGATTGGGCCCCAATTAGAGCGCGGCCTCTTTCACGGCTTGGATTCTGCAGGAAATCTGATATTAAGGGATAAAGAATTCAGAACCAAGATTGTGACAGCCGGCGAGGTTTATTTCCCGCAAGGCTTGAAAGGTACGAATGCGCCATGATTATGGCCATCGACATAGGCAATACCAACACCGTTTTTGCTGTTTTTAATGAGCAGGGCACAATACGGGAATCGTGGCGTTGCCGCACTGATACCCAGCGCGCAGGCGATGAGTACGCCGCTCTGCTTTCTCCCCTCATGCAGATTATCAATCTTGATATGCGCAGCATTGAGCATGTTATCATTTCATCCGTCGTGCCGGATGCCAATTTCCAAATCCGCAGCTTCTGCAAAAAATACCTTAAGCAAGAACCTGTTTTTGTTACCAAGGATATGACAGGCCTTACTATTGATCTGCCAAACCCTGATGAGGTGGGCCTCGACAGGCTGGTCAATGCCACGGCCATCATCGCCCATTACCAGGCACCTGCGATCGTGCTGGATTTTGGAACCGCCACAACTTTTGATGTGATAGAAGAGGGCGGAATCTATAAAGGCGGCATTATTGCCCCCGGCATAAACTTGTCCATGGCAGCGCTGGCGCAGGCCGCATCCAAGCTGCCAAAGGTCAGCATCCAAAAGCCGTCATCGGTCATTGGCAAGAATACTATCGGTGCAATGCAATCGGGACTTTATTGGGGCTATGTGGCCCTGATTGAGGGTCTGCTGAACCGTATTTGCACTGAAATGGACCGCAAACCATTCATTCTGGCCACAGGCGGTCTTGCCAGCGTATTTGCCCAGGATGTTGCGCTTATTGACGCACAGGACCGTGACCTGACCCTCAAAGGCCTCTATCACATATATAAACAGCATGGCCAGAAAGCTTAAAGACATGCCAAAACGACCAGCCAAAAAAATTCCAGCCAGCGGCCTTTATTTCATACCGCTGGGCGGCAGCGAACAGTTTGGCGTTAATCTGAATGTCTATGCCTGTGACGGTGATTTGCTGGCCATTGATTGCGGGATTGGCTTCGCGGACGAGCGCCACCCCGGCATAGATTTGCTTCTGCCCGATCCCAAATTTCTGGAAGATAACAAGGCGCGTCTCAAGGGGATGATTATCACCCATGCACACGAAGATCATATTGGCGCCGTTGCTTATCTCTGGGAGCGCCTTGAATGTCCGCTCTACGCCACCCCCTTTACAGCAGCCGTTCTTCGCATGAAGCTGGAAGAGCAAGGAATCCGGCGCGCAGAAATTCATATCATTGGCGCTAACAAGCCCGTCAACATGGCGCCCTTTGATCTGGAATTTATCCCTGTCGCGCACTCCATTCCCGATGCATGCGCGGTTCTGATCAAAACACAGCACGGCAATATCATGCATAGCGGCGACTGGAACCTTGATCCAAAGCCGGTCGTGGGTGTTAAAACTGATGAAACAGCGCTAAAGAAGGCGGGCGATCAAGGCATTCTGGCCTATATCGGCGATTCAACCAATGCCGATGCGCCGGGCGTGGCTGGATCTGAATCTGATGTAACAATAGGACTTTCTGAGGAATTCAAGGGCTGCAAGGGCCGCATTATTGTCACGATATTTTCCTCCAATATCGGCCGTATTCACAGCATCGCGCAAGCGGCCAAATCATGCGGCCGCAATGTTGGGATCATCGGCAGGTCATTGCACCGCATGATCGGCGCAGCCAAGACCTCTGGCTATTTGAAGGGCATTGAATTTGTTGAAGAAGAAGAAATGGGATATGTGCCGGATGATCGCCTTGTGATTGTCATGACCGGATCGCAAGGCGAACCGCGCGCCGCTTTGCCCAAAGCCGCCAGAGGCGAGCATCCGGCTGTACGCATCCGTCACACGGATACGGTCATATTCTCCGCACGGCCCATTCCCGGAAACGAGCGTGAAATCAACGCCGTTCAAAACCATCTGATTGCCTCTGGCGTGAAGGTGATCTCCCCGCGCAGCACCAAGAATATCATCCACGTGTCCGGCCATCCTTGTCAGGATGAAATCGCGCAGATGTATCAATGGGTAAAACCGCATACGGTCATTCCTGTGCATGGCGAGCGGATGCAGCTGGAAGCACAGGCCGCCTTCGCCCGCGAATGCCAGATCAAGAATGTCATCATTCCACAAAATGGCTCTGTTATTAAAATTGCCCCCGGTGCGGCTGAAGTCATTGATCACGTGGAAACAGGCGTTCTGGCCGTTGACCAAAAACGTATCATTGCCTCCGATCATCAATCCATTATCGCCCGGCGCAAATTGCAATATTCCGGCGCTGTCCATGTTTCAGTGGTGATCGACAAGCGCGGCGCGCTGCTGTCTGATCCCAAGATCGATACCGTTGGCCTTAGTGATGAGAACAACCCGGAAGAACAAGGATTTGTTGATAGCCTGATTGATGAGACGCTCGGCATCATCGAAGACATGACCCCAAACGATCTTAAGGATGATAGCTTCATGGCCGAGGAAATCCGCATTGGCCTGCGCCGTTATGTTTTCCATCTCCTGAAAATCAAGCCGAAAACGACTGTTCACATTATCCGGGTTTAAGATTTCATGGGTCCGGTATCGGGTATTGTCGTATATCTATGCATCTGGTGGGTGGTAATTTTCTGTGTACTACCCATTGGCATTGAACGTGACGAAACCGGCAAGCCGGATTTCAGCTCCGGCGCGCCTAAAGACCCGAAAATCAAGCAAAAATTCATCCTGACAACGCTCATAAGTGCTGTTTTATGGCTGGCTGTCTTTGCGATGATTCATTTCGGCGTGATTGATTTTCGGCATGATGCTGAAATTATGAACAAAATAGATTATAATTAAATCATGATGCGGATCGTTTTTGGATTATTGATTTTCATTCTGATATCACCGAACACATCCTTGGCTGCCGAGAGTGCGGAAGCCATGGCATTGGACCGTGAAGCCCTTACCAAAAACCAGAGACTGATCCGCCTTTGCAACACAAGCGCCGTAAACTATGTCCAACCCGATGGTGTGGAATACACACCCGGCATTGATACAAAGGGGCAGGCTGTTCTTGGCGCTGATGCCGGCGTGGAAATTCATAAAAACGATTTTCCGATTTATATCCCGATCGAGATGGATCTTATTGAACGATTTAACCTGAATGTGCCGCTGGGCCTGATTGCCGATGCCGAAGTGGCCGGCATTCAGGTCTATGAAGATGGAAAAATCACCTATAACGGCCATGATATCTCCAGCAATGTCAGTAGTTTCTGCAGCGAGAACCATCTCATTCAGCCCTTTACGGCCCCACCAGCGCATAATCCTGACTCTGACAAATAAATTCCTGCCGAAAAACAGGCTTTAAACCGCCAAAACCATAGACAAACCTTGGCGTATTGCATAATCTTTGCCCCGTCATCAAAAATATAAAACAGACGGAGCAGGAACGCCGTGACCGCACAACCCAAACAAGCCGCCCCCAAAACTGCCATCACGCCCACGCGCGAGGCTGATTTCCCGGAATGGTACCAGCAAGTCATCAAAGCGGCTGATATGGCGGAAAACTCGCCAGTGCGCGGCTGCATGACCATCAAGCCCTACGGCATGGCCTTGTGGGAGAATATTCAAAAGATTTTCGATGAATGGCTGAAAGATTACGGCATCCAGAACTGCTCCTTCCCGCTGCTCATCCCGGTCAGCTTTCTCTCGCGCGAGGCCGAGCACGTTGAGGGCTTTGCCAAGGAATGCGCGGTTGTAACCCATCACCGCCTTGAAAAAGGCCCCGAAGGTGGGCTTGTCGCCGCGCCAGCCGCAAAGCTGGAAGAGCCTTATGTCATCCGCCCGACTTCCGAGACGATTATCGGCGATGCCATGTCGCGCTGGATCCAGTCTTACCGTGATCTTCCCATGAAACTTAATCAATGGGGCAATGTCATGCGCTGGGAGATGCGTACGCGCATGTTCCTGCGAACATCCGAATTTTTCTGGCATGAGGGCCATAACGC
Source organism: Alphaproteobacteria bacterium (assembly GCA_035911135.1). Lineage (GTDB taxonomy): Bacteria > Pseudomonadota > Alphaproteobacteria > Micavibrionales > Micavibrionaceae > JAMHWD01. The sequence continues at coordinate 132,979 of JAMHWD010000027.1, forward strand.
CTTTGAAAACCATGAAGGCGCAAAGGAAAACTGCCTGGATATTCTGGGCATGTACGATAAGTTCTTCCGCGATTATCTGGCCTTCGAAGGCTATCAGGGCATCAAAACCCCGGATGAACGCTTTCCCGGCGCGAATGAGACTTACGCCTTTGAGGCCATCATGCAGGATGGCAAAGCGCTGCAAGCAGCCACAACCCATGACCTGGGTACAAACTTCGCAAAAACCTTCCATATCAAATATCAAGACCGTGACGGCAAAGAACAATACGCCCATACGACCAGCTGGGCCTTCAGCAGCCGCATCATTGGCGCCCTGATCATGATCCACGGTGATGATGATGGCATGATCATGCCGCCGCGCATCGCGCCGCAGCCCATCGGCATTATTCCAGTCATACGGGACGATCAGGACCGCGAGAAAATCCTGACTGCCAGCCGCGATCTGGTTAAGCAGCTCAAGGCTATCGGCATACGCGCGTTTCTGGATGAAACCGACGCCCGTACGCCTGACAAGATGTGGGCCATGATCAAAAAGGGCATTCCGCTGCGTATCGAGATTGGCGCCCGTGAAGTTGATGAAGGCACACTGACCCATGTCCGCCGTGATATCGGCAAGGATTCCAAAAAGACGATCCCCGTATCCGAATTTATCGGTACGGCTCATAGTATTCTTGATGAAATTCATGAGGCCATGCTTGGCCGCGCCCGCGCCTTGCGGGATGCCAATACGGTCAGTTGCGCTACGCTGGCTGATATGGCCGCACATTATAAATCCGGAAAGGGCGGACTTGTGAAAACCGGCATTGATGTCCTGAAAGATCCTGGCCTTGAGGCAGTCAAAAAGGAACACGGCCTCACCACGCGCTGCATGCCCTTTGCGGATGACGGTCAAATGGTTTTGTTCGGAAAGGCGTATTAATTTCCATGTTTACTGTTTTTGAACGCATGGTCGCATTCCGCTATCTTCGCGCCAAAAAGGCCGAAGGTTTTGTTTCCGTTATTGCCGGATTTTCTTTCACCGGGATTATGCTGGGCGTGGCCACGCTGATTATCGTCATGTCGGTCATGAACGGGTTCCGACAGGAATTATTCGGCCGCATTCTGGGCATCAACGGCCATATGAATGTTTATGCGGCCAATGGCGCCTTGAGTGATTACGAGCCGCTGGCCGACGATTTGATGATCACAGACGGGATCGCCAGCGTCACGCCGATCATCGAAAGCCAATCCCTGATTTCCCGCAGCGGCATCTCCAGCGGCGTTCTGGTTCGCGCCATGACACCGGCAGATTTCAAACGCCGCGACATCCTGAATACTTCGATCATTCAGGGCTCCTTGAAGAATTTTGAAGCCGGAGAAATTGCCGTCGGCAAGGCATTGGCAGAAAAAATGCATGTCACTCTGGGCGATCAGGTGGTTCTGACTTTGCCCAAGGTGCGGAGCACTCCCTTTGGGACAATGCCTGTCCAGCGCAGCTTTGTCGTGGGCGCGATTTTTGATGTTGGTATGTATGAATATAACAGCGGATTTATATTCATGCCTCTCGATGCCGCGCAGAATTTCTTCAAACTTCCCGGCACCGTGACTTCGATTGAGGTGTTTTTAAAGGACCCGGAAAAACTCGACGAAATGCGTGAAGCCGTGGCGCTTACGATCAAGGGCAGGGGCGGCGTTTATGACTGGCGCGATGTGAACAAGAGCTTTTACAACGCCCTAAAAACCGAGCGCAATGTCATGTTCCTGATCCTGACCATGATTATATTGATTGCCGCGTTTAACATTATTTCCAGCATGATCATGCTGGTAAAGGACAAGGGCAAGGATATCGCGATCATGCGCACCATGGGCGCAAGCAGCCGATCCATGCTCAAAATCTTTATCCTGACAGGCTCCAGCATCGGCGTGGTCGGAACATTCGTAGGTGCGGCCGCTGGCATTGGCTTTGCCCTGAATATCGAGAGCATAAGGCAATGGCTGGAGGGCATGACCGGCACAGAGCTATTTGCCGATGAAATCTATTTCCTTTCCCAGCTGCCAGCCGAGATTGACTGGAATGAAGTTACCGCCGTTGTGGGGATGGCCCTGTTCCTTTCCTTTGCCGCTACGATTTATCCGGCATGGCGGGCATCCCGCATGGACCCTGTGGAGGCGCTGCGCTATGAATAACCCCGCCATGAATAATGCAACAGAAAGCAATAACAGCGTACTGCCCATTCAGAAAGATGCGCTGCTGCTCGCGCGCGGGATCACCAAGACTTTCGTACAGGGCGGCAATACGCTGAATATCCTGAATAATCTGGATCTGAAAATTGAAGGCGGGGAGATTGCGGCTCTTGTTGGCCCTTCAGGATCGGGAAAATCTACGCTGCTGCAAATTTTAGGCCTGCTCGATAAGCCTACATCCGGGCAGCTGAAAATTGGCAATGAAAATGCCGAAAAACTGGGCGATGGCAAACGCACCAAGCTGCGTCTTAAAACCATTGGCTTTGTATATCAATTTCATCATTTGCTGCCTGAATTCTCGGCGCTGGAAAATGTGGCGCTGCCGCAGATTATCGCGGGCGTAAAGAAAAAAATGGCGCTGGAGAAGGCAGAAGATTTGCTTAAAGTCCTTGGCCTTGGCCATCGCTTGACACACCGCCCGTCAACACTGTCAGGAGGCGAGCAGCAACGCGTTGCCATTGCACGCGCGCTGGCCAACGATCCAAAACTTCTTTTCGCGGATGAGCCGACTGGCAATCTCGACCCGGAAACCTCGGCCGAAGTTTTCGAAGTCCTCCTGCAACAGGTGCGCGGACGCGGGATCGGCGCGCTGGTGGCCACACATAACCATGATCTTGCCGATCAGATGGACCGCGTTCTGGAGATGAAGGGCGGCAAGGTTCTAACTTTATAAATACCTACCAATATTCTCCGGCAAAGGCGTTTCAGAAAGACGCTCGGCAGGCACGTTATCGAAGCAAATAATTTCCGGCATTTTCATGTGATCAATACTGGCACTGCCCTGATAGCGCACCATTGTAGCTGCATACAAGAACTCATCCAGATAGCCGTATTTCCGCGCTTCGCCCCAATCGGCGGCCCAGACATCGGCATCATCCGGCAAATCAATTTCAAGCAATCTTAAATCGGCGTTCTGCCCGCCGGAACAATGTTGAAAAAGCGCGGCCAGCCCCTTATCAGTCCAGCGGCGGGATTGCCATTTCTCCGGCAGCGGTGCATCCAACGACCAGAACGCAGGCAAATATACGGCTTCTTGCGATTGCCCTGTTTTATCAGGGTGCTTCATCAAGGAGCCGTGCTTTTTGGCTGCGACCTGCAATCCCATGGCAGGGTTATTCGCATCGGGTTTCATGCCGTGTCCGGCAGAACACATCAAATCCCAGTTTCTTTTGCACGTGTAATGGTATAATTTCACGCGTCATTTTTACCATAACACTTGCGCTCTGTGCAAATATTGCATAAATCTCTTTAATTCACACGAAATCTGCGGCTTTTGGCAGGCAGGTATATTCAAAACGCGCCAGTTGTGATTAAAAAGAATAATGGATCAGCCCTATATTCACCTTCACGTTCACTCGGCCTATTCGCTGGCCGAAGGGGCAATCAAGATCAAGGACCTGATCAAGCTTTGCGTGAAGAATAAAATGCCCGCCGTGGCCGTAACAGATACAAATAATCTGTTCGGGGCGATGGAATTCGCGCTGGAGGCCGCCGCAAACGGTGTGCAGCCCATCATTGGGGCGCAGGTCACGCTGGCCGATGATAGCCAGATCATCCTGCTCGCGCAGAATGAGCAGGGCTATAAAAACCTTTGCGCGCTGGTCAGTGACGCGCATCTCAAAAGCGAAACCGACAAACCGGCGCTCCCCTTTGAAGCATTTCAAAAGGATATCACACAGGGCATTATTGCCATCACCGCCGGGATCAAAGGGACAGCCGCCCGTTATCTGGATGATGGGCAGGACGATCATGCGCGGCAGTCACTGGAATTCTTGAAATCCGTCTTTAATGATCGCTTCTATATCGGGCTGGAGCGCCACGGTATCGAGGCCGAGGACCGTGTGGAAGACAGCCTTATCACGCTGGCCTATGAATTGAATATTCCCTTGGTCGCGGCCAATGATTGCTACTTTGCTGATCCCAAGGCACATGAAGCGCATGATGCGCTCCTTTGCATCTCCGAGGGACGCTATGTCACCGAGGATAACCGCCGCAAGGTCACAAAAGAACAATATTTCAAATCACAGGATGATATGAAGGCGCTTTTTGCCGATATCCCCGAAGCGCTTAATAACACGGCTGTCATCGCACAGCGTTGCGCGTATCTACTCAAACCCATTCAGCCCTTATTGCCCGCGTTTCCGACACAAGAAGGCCGCAGCGAAGCCGATGAACTTCGTGCGCGCGCCTCTGAAGGTCTGGAATGGCGACTGAAAAATTTTGTTTTCCCGCTGAAGAAAGATCAAGACACCGAAGAAATTGCCAAACCATACCGTGAACGTCTGGCCTTTGAGCTTGACGTCATTCAAGGCATGGGTTTTCCGGGATATTTTCTGATCTGTTCGGATTTCATTTCATGGGCCAAGGATCATAATATCCCGGTCGGGCCGGGCAGGGGATCGGGGGCCGGATCGGTTGTCGCATGGGCGCTGAAAATTACCGATCTTGATCCGCTGGAATTTGGATTGCTGTTCGAGCGCTTTCTTAATCCCGAACGCGTTTCCATGCCGGACTTTGATATCGACTTTTGTCAGGAACGCCGGGACGAAGTGATCTCCTACGTTCAGGCCCGTTATGGCCGGGACCGCGTGGCGCAGATTATTACCTTTGGTAAATTACAGGCCCGCGCCGTGGTGCGTGATGTGGGGCGCGTCCTGCAGATGCCATACGGCATGGTGGACCGTCTGGCAAAAATGATCCCCAACAATCCGGCCAACCCCGTGACATTGGAAGAGGCGCTTGAGGCTGATGCCGAGCTTAGAGCTGCCCGCGATCAGGATGATACGCATCAGAAGCTGATTAATATCGCGCTACAGCTCGAAGGGCTTTACCGCCATGCCTCGACACATGCCGCCGGCGTTGTGATTGGCGATCGTCCGCTGCAGGAGCTTGTCCCGCTTTACCGAGATCCCAAATCGGACATGCCCGTCACACAGTTCAACATGAAATATGTCGAGCAGGCTGGATTGGTAAAATTCGACTTTCTGGGCCTCAAAACCATGACCGTTATTCAAAAGGCTGCCGATATGCTGAACACGGCACAGCCTGATCTGGGCCTTGATATCCTGAAAATTCCGCTAACCGACCAGAAAACATACGATCTCATCTCATCAGGTGACACCGTCGGCGTATTCCAGCTTGAAAGCGCCGGGATGCGGGATGCGCTGCGCCGGATCAAGCCGAACCGCTTCGAGGATATCATCGCCCTTGTCTCGCTATACCGTCCGGGGCCAATGGACAACATCCCGACCTATGCCAAGCGTAAGGATGGAACCGAAGATCCTGATTACATGCACCCGCTGCTCGCGCCTTATCTGACCGAGACATACGGTATCATGATCTATCAGGAGCAGGTCATGCAGGCCGCGCAGGCCTTGTCGGGCTATTCACTCGGCGGCGCGGATTTGCTTCGCCGCGCCATGGGTAAAAAGATCAAGGCTGAGATGGATGCCCAGCGGGAGATGTTTGTCACCGGCGCCAAAGAACATAATGACGTGCCGGAAGCCAAATCATCCGAGATTTTCGATCAGATCGCCAAATTCGCAGGCTATGGTTTCAATAAATCCCACGCGGCGGCTTATGCCCTGATCGCCTATTGGACGGCATGGCTCAAGGCCAATCATCCGCTGGAATTCTACGCCGCATCCATGTGCCTTGATCTGGGCAACACGGATAAGCTCGCTGTATTTAAACAAGATATGGACCGTAATGAGTTCAAACTTCTCACGCCGGATATCAACGCCTCGGCTTCGGATTTCAAAGTGGAGGCCGGCGAATCCGTTCGTTATGCCCTTGGCGCGCTGAAAGGCGTCGGCGCGCAGGCCATGGCCAATATCGTTCAAGAACGAGAGACCAAAGGGCGCTTTGCTGACTTCAATGATTTCGTGACGCGCCTTGATCCCAAGAACATGAACAAGCGCCAGTACGAAGCCATGGTGTGTTCCGGCGTATTTGACAGCCTTAACCCGAACCGCGCCCAATTATCAGCAGCGGCGGAGATTGTGGTGCGCCATGCACAAAATCTTGAGCATGAGCGCCAGAGCGGGCAGGTCAGCCTGTTTGGCGGCGCGGATGAAGCCGGATCCGGGCTGGGGCTTCCTGAATTGCCTGTTACGCCCAACTGGGACCCGCTGGAGAAGCTCTCCCGTGAGTTTTCAGCCGTAGGATTTTATCTCTCTGCTCATCCCCTCGATAACCGCGTGGCACAATTCAGCAGACTTGGGATCATGACATATGCGGCTTTGCAGGAGAAACTGAACAATTTAAGCGCCGTTCGCGGACAAATCGCCGGCGTTTTGCTCAAAAAACAGGAAAAAGTCTCGCAAAAAGGCAGCAAATACGCCTTCCTGCAGCTCTCCGACCCCACAGGCGTATTCGAAGTCACCCTGTTTTCCGAGATTTTGGCTCAGAAGCGTGACCTGCTGGAACCAGGGCAAATCCTCTTACTAGGCATTGATGCCGAAAGCAGGGAGGAACAAGTACGCCTCACCGCCAGCAATATCCAACTGATGGATCAGGCGCTGGAAGGCAAAATTCGCGAAGTATCTGTGCATGTTTCCAGCCCTGCGGCCTTGCCGAAAATCAAGCAATTCATGGATATAGAAGGGGCAGGGCATCTAAAAATCAAGCTGGTAGCCCATCTGGAGACAGGAAAAGTCGTCACGCTTACCCTTCCGGGCCGCAGAGCCTTAAGCGCGCAGGCCCGGAATAAAATTGCCGGAGAAATAGGTGTTATCCGCATCGCAGAAGGTTAGTGGCTAAGACCAGCCTCTTGACGTGACGGGCAATATTTGTTCATGTGGAACATAAGAATTGTGCATCGCAGCACTGCATATGACAGGGACATGAAATCAAAATTTAATCGAAAATCCCTTGGCGAAGGGCTTGAAAAAACTGGGAAAGTTGCTTCCGCAGTCAGCATTAGCCTGTGTGAATATTTCACCGGGGTCAACATGGGCGAAGCCAAATCCAGCCTGCAATTTCTTATCTTCATGTACAAACCCGGATTTCTGAATAAACAGCCCGCCAATAAAGAAGCTATAACTCCGCCGCAGCCCAATCTCACGGCGGCGGATGGGCCGGCGCAGTGAAAACAGGCCCTGAATATGGTATACTGGGGTATCCAAAGGGCGATTTTTCTGATTTTTCCCTTGCACAGGGCGGGTTTTCCGGTATATAACCCCATCAATTCAAACCCACAGGCGGGTTTCCAAACCGGTGCTTCTTGCCAGTACGGCAGAAAGCTAAGGCCCGCCGAGGCCGGTTTCTTTGCGGAATGGTTCCGTTAAAGACATACCGGATGAACCGGATAACGAAAGGAACTAAAACTATGGCTTTGCCAGAATTCTCCATGCGTCAACTCCTCGAAGCTGGCGTTCACTTTGGTCACCACACACGCCGCTGGAACCCGAAAATGCGCCAATATATCTTTGGTGTACGTAACGGCGTTCACATTCTTGACCTTCAGCAAACGACACCGATGCTGGGCCAGGCTGTTAAAGCTGTTCGTGATATCGCTGCCAACGGCGGCCGCGTTCTGTTCGTCGGCACGAAGCGCCAGGCGCAAGACAAAATCAAGGAAGCCGCTAAGCGCTCCGGTCAGTATTTCGTGAACCAGCGCTGGCTGGGCGGTATGCTCACCAACTGGAAGACAATTTCCCGCTCTATCAACCGCCTCCGCGAACTGGATGGTATTCTCTCGAATGCAGAAGAACTCCGCAGCCGCACGAAAAAAGAAATTCTGATGCTGACGCGCGAGCGCGACAAGCTGGAATCCTCCATTGGCGGGATCAAGGACATGGGCGGCCAGCCTGATGCGATTTTCATCATCGACACAACTGTCGAAGACATCGCCATTAAAGAAGCCAACAAACTGGGTATTCCTGTGTTTGCGGTTGTTGACTCGAATGCCAGCCCTGATGGCGTTGACTATGTCATTCCCGGTAACGATGATGCGCTGCGCGCCATTGAACTCTACTGCGATCTGTTTGCTGATGCGATCCTGGACGGCCTGCAAGCCGAGCTGGGCCGCAAGGGCGTTGACATGGGCGCGGCCGTTGATGTGAAAGTCGAACTGCCGAAAGCCGAAGCCAAGGCTGAAGAAGAGCTGACACCCGGTGAAAAGGCACGCCTTGAAGCCGAAGGCGGCAAAAAAGCGGCCAGCGCTTAATTGAAATAACAACATTTAATCGAAGGAGACAAAAATGTCAGAGATCAAAGCATCTGATGTGAAGGAATTGCGCGAGAAAACAGGCGTTGGCATGATGGACGCTAAAAAGGCGCTCACCGAAAACAAAGGCGACATGGAAGCTGCCGTTGACTGGCTGCGTAAAGCCGGCCTGGCAAAGGCCGCCAAGAAATCCGGCCGCGTTGCTGCCGAAGGTCTGGTTGCCGTTGCCATTAACGGCAACAAAGGCGCAGTTGTTGAGGTTAACGCCGAGACAGATTTCGTGGCCCGTAACGAACAATTCCAAGGCTTTGTGAAAAAAGTGGCCGAACTGGCCGTTGGCGTGAAGTCGCTGGACGAACTCCTCGCCAAGCCATATGAGGGCGGCAAATCGGTTCAGGAAACACTGACCGGTCTGATCGCAACAATCGGCGAGAACATGACTATCCGCCGTGTGACAAGCCTTGAAGCGCCCAATGGTATCGTTGTGCCTTACATCCACTCCGCACTTGTACCCGGCATGGGCAAAATCGGTGTTCTGGTTGCTCTGGAGGCTGATGCTTCCAAAGACAAGCTGGCTGACCTCGGCAAGCAGATTGCTATGCACGCCGCCGCCGCGCGTCCGGAATTCCTGACGATCGAAAGCGTTGATCCTGCTGCGATTGCTCGCGAGAAGGACATCCTGACCGAGAAGCACCGCGCTTCCGGCAAGCCGGAAGACCGCCTCGAAGGCATCGTGATGGGCGATCTGAACAAAAACTTCTTCGGCCAGATCTGCCTGATGGAACAAGCCTTCATCATGGACGGCAAGACGAAGATCTCGAAAGTGCTCGAAGATGCCGGCAAAGACATCAAGATGCCAGCATTCGCGCGCTTTGAACTGGGCGAGGGGATCGAGAAGGAAGAAGAAGACTTCGCCGCCGAAGTTGCCAAAGTTGCAAACGGCTAATCTTTATTCCTGATATCAAATTTTTAAAAAGGGCCGGCATTTGCTGGCCCTTTTTTGATAGCGCCAAGCATACCACCGTATATTAGAGAATCTGTGAATAAATAATTCTGCAAGATTTCCAATTACAAAACCTTCCTTGAAACTGGACAAGTGTTGTTCTGATTCCCCGTCTCTATTCTCACCACGAAGGAAAGTCTCATGAAAAAAATTGGTTTGTTTGTACTTCTCTGCGGCACAGTTGCATTTGCCCCTCCGGCACTGGCTGTGAGTGATGCTGAATTTGAGGCACTCAAGGCCCAGCTGTCCATGATGGCCAAGAAGATTGAGAGCATTGAAAGTGAGCAATCCAAAATTAAGACCGAGAATACTCAGCTCAAGGCTGAAAACGCAGCCCTGAAACAAGGGAATGAGACGCTGGTACAAAAGGTCAGCGCCGTTGAAACAAAGGCCCTGCAGATTGAGACCAAAGCAGCCCAGATTGAGACAAAGGCGCAGCAACTTGCCGCCATCACGCCTGCAGCCGGTGAAGAAACACCAAAACGCGAGCTCAAACCCGGCGAATTCATGATCCCCGGCACAGATACTTCGCTGAAATTTGGCGGGTATATCAAGGCCGATGCCATTTATGACTTTAATGTCAGCCGCACCGGCAATGGCGAGGATTTCAGCCTTTTTGCCGCGATCCCTCTTGAGGGCACAGCTGAAGAACGCAAGGGCGGCAACGCGCGTTTGCATGCCCGCCAAACACGCTTGAATTTAACGTCCTTGACACCAACGCCTTATGGCGACCTCAAGATGTTCTTCGAGGGCGATTTTTATGAATCGCAAGGCAACCAGAATACAACCAATGCCGATGGATTTGGCCTTCGCCATGCCTATGGCGAGCTAGGCCCGATCCTGATGGGTCAGACATGGTCGAACTTCATGGATATGGATGCTTATCCTGAAACGCTTGATTATGTTGGCCCTACCGGTATTACGCTGCTGCGCCAGGGACAGATCCGCTACACCTATAAGCCGGAAGGCAGCCAGAACAGCTTTAGCATCGCCGCTGAAAACCCGCAGACAGATTTCCTCAGCAGCCCCGCCAATCCCGGCGCCGATACCAGCATCAGCCAATTCCCCGACATCACGGCCAACGCTAAATTTGCCGGCAATATGGGCGAGATTTCCGTCAAAGGGGTGGTCCGCGATATGGGCGCCTATAACTCCGGCCTTAACAACAGCAATCAGGAAACTGGTTATGCCGTTGGCGTTTCCGGTAAGGTCAAAGTTCTTGAAAAAGATGATATCCGCTTTCAAGTCGCCTATGGCGATGGTATAGGGCGCTATATGTATGATGTGGCCGCCAGCACGCTTGGCGGCGGCTTCCGCGCAGCAGGGGATGACTTTGAAACCGCCGAAGCCTGGGGCGGGTATGTTGCCTACCGGCATATCTGGAATGACCTGCTGCGCTCCAACTTCAGTGTGGGCACAACACAGATTACGGAATCACCGAGCTTCCTCTCCCAAGCCACCACGAATGAAAGTATTTATTCCGGCGAAGCCAATCTGATCTGGGCCGTGACGCCCAAATTTGATCTGGGCGGCGGCTATATCTACGGATACCGCGAGACGGAAAGCGGCGCCAACGGCGAGCTTCACCGCGCGCAAGTCTCAGGAACATTCAAATTCTAATTACGAAAAATGTTGCGCTTGCGTTGTGCAGGCGCAGCACATCCATTTGACGTGACCTGAATATAAGTATGTTAAAATATAAGATACCTTACCAGAAGGAGGATCAAGCCCATGCCCACACTCTCCACTGATGCCATCAAGGCGTTACCAGAATATCAGGAACTCATAAAGAAACGAAAATGCATCGCCCGGCCGCTGACGGTGATTATGCTTCTGGCCTATTATATATTCGTTCTGATGGTGGCATACGCCCCTGAGACCTTGAGCATAAAACTGGCCGATGGCGTGACAAGCGTGGGCATTGTTATGGGATTGGGATTGATTATCCTGACATTTGCCATCACAGGTATTTATGTCTGGTACGCCAATTCAAAACTCGAAGACCTGATTATTAAAATTCAACAAAAGGCTGGCGCTCATGAGTGATTTCCTATCCAATATCAATACAACAGCCGCGCTGGTCTTTTTTCTGTTTGTGGGGATAAGTCTGGGGATAACGTACTGGGCTTCACGGCGCACGCGCACACGCGCTGATTTCTATTCTGCTGGTGGCCAGATTACCGGCTTCCAGAACGGCCTTGCTATTTCAGGCGATTACATGTCAGCGGCCTCCTTTCTGGGGATTTCAGGCCTTGTCTTCGCCTCCGGCTTTGACGGGTTGTTATATTCCATTGGCTTTCTAGTTGGCTGGCCGATCATTTTGCTCCTGATCGCAGAGCCATTACGCAATCTTGGCCGCTATAACTTCTCGGACGCCGCTTCGTTGCGCTTTGAACAAACGCCCATCCGCATTCTGGCAGCGATGGGATCGCTGGCAACGGTCTGTCTTTACCTGATCGCGCAAATGGTGGGAGCAGGGAAGCTGATCGAGGTTTTATTCCATCTGCCATACGAAACGGCCGTTGTAATTGTGGGCCTTCTGATGATTGCCTATGTGACATTTGGCGGAATGCTGGCCACCACATGGGTGCAGATCATCAAGGCTGTGCTGTTGCTCTTTGGGGCATCCGTTGTGGCCATTTTGGTGCTGTATCACTATGGCTTTAGCCTGACGGCCCTGTTTACGGCCGCCACGGAAAAGCACAAAGACGGTCTGGCCATCATGCAGCCCGGCACATTGGTGAAAGATCCGATTTCGGCGCTCTCACTGGGTCTGGCGCTGATGTTCGGTACGGCAGGCCTGCCGCATATCCTGATGCGGTTCTTTACCGTTAAGGATGCCAAGCAAGCCAATAGATCGGTTGTCTTTGCGACCGGCTTTATCGGCTATTTCTATATCCTGACCTTTATTATCGGCTTTGGTGCGATTGCCTTCCTGTCCGGCAACCCGCTTTATACCGATGAGAAGGGGCTGGTCGGCGGCACGAATATGGCCGCGGTGCAGCTCGCGCACGCCGTAGGCGGGGATATGCTGCTGGGCTTTATCTCGGCTGTGGCCTTTGCAACCATTCTGGCTGTTGTGGCTGGCCTGGCGCTGGCCGGGGCTTCTGCCATATCGCATGACCTTTATGCCCGCGTCTTTAAGAAGGGCGATGTCAGCGATGAGAAGGAGGTCTTTGTCTCCAAGATTGCCACGATCGGCCTTGGCTTTTTGGCCATGGGTCTTGGCATTCTTTTCGAGCAGCAAAACGTGGCCTTCATGGTTGGCCTTGCCTTTGCGATTGCCGCCAGCACCAATTTCCCGATTATCCTGCTGGCCATTTACTGGCGCGGCATGACCACGCGCGGGGCGGTGATCGGCGGATCGCTGGGCCTTGGCGTTGCCGTGACGCTGATGATCCTTGGCAAGACCGTCTGGGTTACTGTTCTGGGCTTTGAACAGCCGATATTCCCGTATGAATATCCGGCCCTGTTCTCCATGACGGCGGCTTTTGCCGGGATATGGTTCTTCTCGGTGACGGATAAATCGCCGCGCGCGGCTCTCGACAGGGAATCCTTTGATGCCCAATATGTGCGGGCCCAAACCGGCATTGGCGCTGAAAAAGCCGTCTCACACTGATTTTTTAAACCCCCTAAATATTAAAAAGGAGCGAAAAACTCGCTCCTTTTTGCCACCCGAATGGATTACATAACCCTCCCCGGAGCAGATTGGGGCGCATAAAATTCCAAAGCCTGATCCGATAGAAATCCTGCTTTATGCTTCTCAAAAAATGCCGGAATAGATTCATTTACCATCTCCCGCAAAAGATTTGCCTTGTATTTCTGGCCATCCGGCCCGTGGCCGTGGCCATTATTTGAAAATGCCCAACGAAGCTGGCTTGGGATGTTTTTTGATCCTCCATATTGCAAAGCAGCCTCACCAAGCTGGATGTAAGATGTGTTGAGCAATGCAAGCGAATGCGTGTTTAACTGAATTTCGGTCTGGTCTTCGCCGCAGCTTGCAACCGCATCTCGAATATCACGCAAGGCGTGATGAAGCGCATAAAATAGCTGACCCTTATAGGTTTCCTTTTTAAAGCCATCATTGAGCAGCGCCGTAATCCCATCAAAGGCTTCGGTAATGGCGCCTGGATCTTCGATATTGTTCCGGCCGGCATCCTGAATAAAGACGGAAACCATCTCACCAAGATCGCGTAATGGTATAGCAATAAATTTATCTGTGGTTTTTGAGCGTGTAATCATGATTTTCCCTGTATAGTTTTTTTAATTTTGCCGAAACTATACAAATGAAATTCCACAAGCACCATAGATCATGAAAAATAACATGGTTTAATTTCCATAATATATATTATCACATCTTTAGGCGTAAAAGTTTGAGCACACAATATCAACACCCCATCGAAAAACTAATCGAAGTCATGCGCCGGTTGCGCGATCCAAATGGTGGCTGCCCGTGGGATCTGGAACAGGATTTCAAAACTATTGCGCCATACACAATCGAGGAAGCCTACGAAGTGGCCGATGCCATTGACCGTGAGGACATGAACGATCTTCGCGAGGAATTGGGCGACTTGCTGCTACAGCCCATTTATCACGCCCAGATGGCCGCAGAAGAACACCTGTTTACAATTGAAGATGTCATTCAGGACATCACAACAAAAATGATAAGTCGCCACCCTCACGTCTTTGGTGATGCACAGGCACAAAGTGCCTCTGATGTTAATGCTATCTGGGACGAGCAAAAAAAGGCAGAAAAGAAGAACGATACCGATGACAGCATTCTCAATAGCATAACGCGCGGCCTGCCCGCTTTGCTCAGGGCGCAAAAACTGCAAAAAAAGGCCGCCACTGTAGGTTTTGCATGGCCCGATCATAGCTTTGCGCTCGCGAAACTCGATGAGGAGATCAGCGAATTAAAAGACGCCATAATATCAGGCGATGAAAAACACATCACTGAAGAGCTCGGCGATGTCCTGTTTATTTTGGTTAATCTAGGCCGAATGCTGGGCATCAATGCCGAAGAGGCCTTGCGCCAATGTAATCAAAAATTTGAAAATAGATTCAAAGGCATAGAAGAAGAATTTAAGAAATTAGATTTAAATTTGGCCGATGCCTCATTGGCGCAGATGGAAACAGAATGGGTTCGCCAAAAAGAAAAGCAAAGAAAACCAAAATAAAACAATAAGATATTCATTTTTTCTAAAGTAAAATTTTAAACCAATTTATAGGAAAAACCGCTCTCAAACCGGTTCTGATCCGCGGTTTCAAGGCGCACAGACACCCGAATGACATCCTCGATATCCTCACGTCTTGTGACTTCTCCCTTTTGATACAGCCACGCCAGAGCCTTGCCATCCTCCACTCTGATTTCATAGGTCATTTCCTGCCTGTGCCGGGTCAAAACCTTTGCACAAAGGACCAGCAAATTATCTATGCCCTGCCCCGTTAGCGCAGAAATTACGCAAGATTGAGGTAAAAAATTGACCTTTCTGACAATTTCCTGCGCCTGATCATCATCAAGCGCATCAATTTTGTTAAAAACCTCGATAATGCGTTCATCCTTATCGATATCAATACCAAGATCGCTCAAAATTTGGTGAACATCTGCCCTTTGCGCTTCAAAATCCGGGCTGGAGGCATCAATCATGTGCAAAATCACGTCGGCATGCAAAGTCTGCTCCAGCGTGGCACGAAAAGCCGCAATCAGATCCGTGGGCAAATCCGCGATGAAACCGACCGTATCCGACAAAATAGCATCACGTCCGCCCGGTAACTTGATACGCCGCAGCGTCGGATCAAGCGTCGCGAACAACAAATCCTCCGCCATCACCCCGGCCTTGGTCAAGGCATTAAAGAATGTTGATTTCCCGGCATTGGTATAACCAACAAGCGCCACAACAGGAAACGGGACGCGCTCCCTGTTCTTGCGGCCCAGTTCACGGCGCTGACGCACTTCTTCAATGTCGTGTTTTAGGCGATCAATTTTCTCGGCAATCATACGCCGATCAAGCTCCACCTGCTTCTCGCCGGGGCCTCCGGTAAAACCGCCGCCGCCGCGCTGCCTCTCAAGGTGGCTCCACGATTTGACAATACGCGATTTCTGGTACTCCAGCGCCGCCAGATCAACCTGCAGACGCCCTTCCCGCGTCTGGGCGCGCGCACCAAATATCTCCAGAATAAGACCAGTGCGATCAATAACCTTTACATGCCAATCCTTTTCAAGATTTCGTTGTTGGACGGGGCTCAAGGTATGATTAACAACGACGACACTGGGCTTGAGCAACTCGATATCCATGCCGATTTCATCGCGCTTGCCCTTGCCCAGAAAATGGCCAGGCTGAATTTTGTTCAGATTAAAAGCATTGGTTTTCAGAATTTCGAGCTGGATTGCTTCGGTCAGGTTTTCAATTTCCTCAACGCGCTGCTCCATTGTGCGGCTCGCCGCCGAGGCCGGCACAAATTTTCCCGTAACTTCCGGATGCACAATATACACAGACATCCCCATGCGCCCTTTTTTACGCGCATCGGAAGAATTGAATGACATCAGATTGCTTTACCTAATGAAGAACGGGCGATCAATTACGCGCCGGATTTTTCAGCAGCGCCATCTTTATCTTCCTCATCATGAAGATTAAGCGGACCGCCCGGCATGATTGTCGAGATCGCATGCTTGTAAACAAGCTGGATATGTGTCTCACGACGCAGCAACATCGAAAAGTTATCGAACCACGTTACTACACCCTGCAGTTTAACACCGTTTACAAGAAAAACTGTGACAGACATTTTTTCCTTACGGATTTTGTTTAAAAAAACGTCCTGCACATTTTGATATTTTTCAGCCATCTCTCTATGCCCTTAACAAATTTACCCCGCGTAATTGTGCTCCATCTAGCACTATACTTTCGTAGGTAATTAAACCTTGTAGCGATTTTTAGTAGCAATGCAACAAAAACTGCTGAATTTCTGCACAATTTTTTACAATCAATGCCGGATTATGCCGCGTAATCGCGGCCTCTAATGATGCGGCCTGCAAATTGTTCATCTTTTTCAAATTCTTAATGACAATCGAAATGCAACCAACCCGTGTAGAGCATAACAAGTCAACCTCGGTATCGCCTATATACCATATTTCCTGAATAGGCAGCGAATATCCCAGACCATCAATTCCCATAAGCAATGGATCCGGTTCCGGCTTGTCATGCAAAGCATCACCTGCGCCAACGATGCGATCATCAAAATAACGATCCCACCCCAAATGCCTGACTTCCTCACGCAGGAAATCACCTTTTTTATTACTGACCACGCCCAGAACAATGCCTTTTTCATGAGCGAATTGCAGGAACTCATGAGCCCCTTCCGCCACAACAATCGCATCCAGATGATGCGCGTGATAATAAGCTTCAAAAATCCCTTTTGCCGCCATGGCATTATCACCATAAATATCAGCGTAAAGCTTGTCGCGCGGCATGCCAAAATAATGCAGGAAATCCTGCTCTGTGAATGCCGGCATCCCCAGCTTGTCACGGACATGATTATGCGCCTGCGTCAAAAACGCCAGACTATCAACCAGCGTTCCGTCCCAATCGAAAAAAATTGCCTTGGGCGGCGCTAACGTTGGTTTTTTGGTTTCAGGCTGTCCAGGGGAGATGCTCACCGCGCAATCCTTTCACGTAATCCCGGTAGGCATTATAGATTTTAAGCGTAACCGGGCCCGGCTTGCCATTGCCGATCAGATGCCCATCAATGCTGATAATTGGCGCGATCAAGCCGGTTGCGCTCGTACAAAAAGCTTCATCCGCCTTATAAGCCTCGGCCGGAGTAAAGGATTCAAAAGACACTGACATCCCCTCCTCTGTTGCTATTTTCTCAACCGCTGTGCGTGTAATGCCTTTGAGGATATCATTCCCGGATTTACGGGTACGCAGCGTCTTGCCCGTCAATATCCACGCATTACTTGAGGAGCCTTCCGTCACGCGCCCATCCGGATCCACCATCCAGGCCTCATAGGCTCCGGATTCCGCCGCTTTTTGCTTGGCAAGCGCCTGAGGCAGGAGAGCAATCGATTTTATGTCCCGCCGAGACCAGCGAATATCAGGAACCGTGATCGCCTTGCCGCCCTTTTCTATGACCGGGTTAGCGTCAAACTTGAATGGCCAACAGATCATGACCAGATTAGGCTGCACATCCTTTGGAAACTTGAAATCGCGTTTGGCCGTTCCACGCGTGACTTGAATATAAAGCGCTGCATTCTTAAGACCATTCCGGCGCAGCAATTCACGCATGATAATGCCCATGGCGCGGCGGTTGACCGGCATAGCAATCTGCAATTCGCTTAAGGAGCGCTCCAACCGGTCCATATGACCGCGCTCATCAGCAAGCACTCCGCCAATACAGGAAATGACCTCATAAACACCATCTGCAAACTGATATCCTCTGTCTTCGATATGCACAGAAGCCGAGCCATGTGGAACATAAGAACCATTAACGTATGAAATTTTAGGCATTTTTTGACCTGTAAATGCGCCTTAGAATAAATCCACCTGAACCGAAAACATCTTCTCAAGCGCCTGCGCTTGACGCTGTGATGCCAGCATAATCAATACATCGCCTGCACGAATGAACTCATTCTGGCGCGGCATATGAACCACGCCTTCACGAATGATTGCACCGATAAAAATATCTTCGGGCAATGTAATTTCATGAATGGCCTGATTGGCAAGAACAGAGCTTTCAGAAACTTCTGCCTCAATGACCTCGGCAAACCCGTCCCGCAAATTATAAAGCCCCTTGATCCGCCCGCGGCGCACATGCTGCATAATAGTGGCCACAATCGTAGATTTAGGTGAGACCATCGCATCGATCCCCAATGGGCCAATCAAAGGCGTATAGGCATTATTGCTGACCAGCGTAATGACGCGCTCGCAGCCAAACTGTTTGGATAAAAGCGAGCCCAGAATATTTGTCTCATCATCATTCGTAACAGCAACAAGCGTTTCAGTCGCCTCGATCGAGGCCTCGTCCAGCAAATCCTTGTCCAGCACATCGCCGTTCAGAACAATTACATTATCGAGATTCTCGCTCAGGAACTTGGCGCGGTTTTCGTTATATTCGATAATCTTGATCTGGATATCGCGGTTACGCGCCTTGAGCAATTTGGACAGACTAAAGCCAATATTACCGCCCCCGGCAATCACAATGCGCCGCGCCTCTTTTTCCTGATGCCCGAAAGCCGCCAGAACTCTGACCAGATGCTGGGTATCGGCAACGAAATATACCTCATCCCCCACTTGCAGCTGTTCATCCGCACCAGGGAACATATGCCTGTTATTGCGAACAATCGCCATGACCTTGAAGGACAGATCAGGAAACAGACTTTCCAGCTGGCGCAGCGGTGTATTGATAATCGGGCAATCCTGCTGGCAGATAACACCCACCATATGCGCCGCCGCTTGCGCCATCGAAATGACGAATGTCGTGCCAGGCACGGACAGGCGCTGATAGATATCACGGGCAATGACCTGCTCTGGTGAGATAATAACATCAATGGGCATGTGTGCGCGGCTAAAGAGGTTTGACCATGCCGGGTCCAGATAGGCCTGTTCGCGAATACGGGCAATCTTCTTGGGCACGCCAAAAAGAGAATGCGCCACCTGACAGGCCACCATATTCACTTCATCGGAATACGTCACAGCCATCAAAAGATCCGCATCATTGGCCCCGGCCGCATTCAAGACCTCAGGGTTTGATGCCTGCCCGACGATTCCATTCACATCCAGCTCGTCATTGATTTGTGCAATAACGCGCGGATTTGAATCAATAACCGTAATATCGTTTTCTTCCTTGGCCAGATATGAGGCTATGCTGTAGCCGACCTGACCCGCTCCGCAGATAATAACGCGCATGATGCTGACTTAAGCTCTTTTCCGTTCGGTTGAAGATGGAGTGAACGACTCATAGGACGAGGATTCAGTATCATCACTTTTATCATTTGTCATGATCTCAAGCGATTTTAATTTTCGATGCAGAGCTGAACGCTCCATGCCGATAAACTGCGCGGTCTTGGAAATATTCCCGCTGAAACGGTTAATCTGGGTCTGGAGGTAATCCCGCTCAAACAGCTCGCGCGCCTCGCGCAGCGGCAAAGCCATGACATCGGACGGCATGGAAACTGATGACGCAGAAGATGCGCCAGCTTCAGAACGCCCCGCCATCTCTGAACGCGCAGCACCGCTTTTGCCTAAGATTTCAACAGGCAAATGCTCAGCCTCGTAAGCAGATCCGGCAGGCAATGTATTCATAATCATGACCCATTCAATAACATTCTTAAGCTGGCGAATATTTCCGGGCCACTCATAGGATTGAAGAGCAGAAAGTGCTGATTCTGAAAATTGCGGCTTAGGCATGCCGGCGGCTTGCGCGATCTGATTACTGAAATAATCCACCAATACAGGAATGTCCAGCGCCCTTGATTTTAAATTCGGCATGGCAATCGGCACAACATTCAGACGATAGAATAAATCCTGCCGGAAATTGCCTTCCTCGATCTCACGCTCCAGATTGCGGTTCGTTGAGGCCATAATGCGTACATCCACATCAAGCGCCTTATTGCCGCCCACCCGGCTGAAACTCTGGCTCTGGAGTACGCGAACAATTTTGCCTTGCGTTTCAAGCGGCATGTCGGCCACTTCATCCAACAGCAACGTGCCGCCATTGGCGCGTTCCAGCACGCCAGTATAGGGCTGATCGCCTGAAATACCGGCCTCTGCGCCAAACAATTCCACCTCAAGCCGCTCCGGAAGCAATGTCGCGCAATTCAGAACCAGATACGGACGTGAGGCCCGGAGCGAATTGGCATGAATAAACCGTGCCACGACATCTTTGCCCGTTCCAGCCTCGCCAGTTAAAAGGACGCGGCTATTGGTCGGTGCAACGCGCTTCAAAGCCTGCTGCAGATTTTGGAAGGATGGTGATTTTCCAATCAGATCACGACCCGATTCAACTTTCTTTTTCAGGCTGTCATTTTCCTGACGAAGCGCTGCGGCCTCAAGCGCGCGTTGGATCATCAGCAATAACCTATCTGATTTGAAAGGCTTTTCGATGAAATCATACGCGCCCTGCTTGATGGTCGATACGGCTGTTTCAATAGAACCGTGACCGCTGATCATCAGCACCGGCAAATAAGGATTTTGCGCCTTGAGAGTTTTGAGTATCTCCAGCCCGTCATGCTCGCTGCCCTGCAGCCAGATATCAAGGATCACAAGCGAGGGCATTTTTTCACGCACGGCCTCATAAGCCTTGGTTGAATTTGCCGCTACACGCGTTGTATAGCCTTCATCTTCCAGAATGCCCTTGATAAGGGTCCGGATATCGGCCTCGTCATCAACAATCAGAATCTCGGCGCTCATGAAACGCTCCTGTCATCTTTCTGCGCTTGGGTGGATGGACGCGGAATCATCAGGACCGCTGTCGCGCCTTTCAGATCTTCATAACCATCCATGGCCTTCAGCCATTCCGGGCAGCCCAGAATAAGCTTACCCCCATGATCTTCCATAATTTTCTTAACAATCGCAAGCCCCAAACCCGTCCCCTTTTCCTTGTAGGTAACATAAGGCTCTGTCAAGCGGCTGAAATCCTCGTTTTTTGGGAATCCCAAACCATCATCAGCAAGTGCAATATATAAATCGCCTTCACGCTCGCCCATCATAATAATGATATTTCCGCCAGAAATACCATCCGCCGCACTCTTGAGATGAATAGAATCAATGGCGTTTTGCATCAGGTTTGTTACGGCTTGCCTGATCTGCTGCGCGTCAATAAACGCTTGAATATTCTGCGTTTCCTGCTTCAGGCGGAAGCGAATATCGGGATGCGCTTCTTGCTGCAGGACCGTAATATCTCGCACCTGTACAGCCAGATTCTCATGCTTCATGACAGGTTCCGGCATACGCGCAAAGGCTGAAAATTCGCTGACCATCCGGCCAATATCGCCCACATGGCGGATGATAGTATCTGTACATTGCGAAAATGTCTCCGGGTCTTCGGTAATCTGCTTGAGATAACGGCGGCGCAGGCGCTCTGCCGAGAGCTGAATGGGCGTCAGCGGATTCTTAATTTCATGGGCAATGCGGCGCGCCACATCCGCCCATGCCGCCTTACGCTGCGCGGATTGCAGCTCGGTGATATCATCAAATGTCAAAATAGCGCCAACATCCTCGCCGCCGACCAGATCAATCACAATTCGCACCAGAAATATCTTCCGGCTTTCATCGGCCTGTATTACAGGCAGTTCCGCCTGGACAATCTTACCGGGACGCTCATGCGCGGCCCGCAAAAGCGGCTCGATCCCCGGCAACAGATCAAAAAGGCTCAAACCCGTCAAATCGGCATCCGCGCGGCCTATAAGCTGGGCCGCAGAGTTGTTGGCAAGATTGATAAGCCCATTAACATCCACACCAACCACGCCGGATGATACACCCTCCAGCACCGTTTCCGTCAGACGGCGGCGGCGATCAAGCTGGCGGTTAGCTGTCAAAAGCTCGTTTTGCTGCTCCTGAATCTGCGTGGTCATCCGGTTAAAGGAACGGCCCAGATAATCAAACTCTTCCATGCCCTGAAATTCAGGCACGCGGGTATTCAGATCACCGGCGCGGACACGTTCTGAGGCTGTGACAAGTTCGCTGATCGGCGCGACGAGCTGGCGTGCCAATATCAGGCCGAACCAGATCGCCACAAAAACCAGCATCAAACCCACCACCACAAAAATCATATTTACGGTGATTTGCAGCCCGGAATAACGACTTTGAAGATCCTGATATGACTTAACCGCCTCTTCCGTTGAGTTAAGATGCGATAGCACTTCAGGATCAACCATGCGCCCCACAAACAGATAACTATCGACAAAGTTGTTCAGCTTCACAAGGGCGCGTACGCGGTCATCATTGCTGCCGGTGGTAATGACAACCTCCCCGGCACGCGCCTGCTCTATGGCAAACTCAGGCACTTCATCAAATTCAAGCGAGAAGGTCAGGCCCGATCGCGCCAGAATGCGGCCCGCAGAATCAAACACAATGGCCTCGGAAAGGTTCCGCAATACGGATTGCGTCTGCATGATCCGCTCAAACGCCTCCGGATTATCAAGCAGCATAAACACCTGCCGATCAATGTCATTGGCCATGGCAAGCGTATCGGCGCGGATCACCTGCTGATGCT
Source organism: Alphaproteobacteria bacterium (assembly GCA_035911135.1). Lineage (GTDB taxonomy): Bacteria > Pseudomonadota > Alphaproteobacteria > Micavibrionales > Micavibrionaceae > JAMHWD01. The sequence goes on from JAMHWD010000027.1 coordinate 155,583, forward strand.
CGCCCAGATACGCTTCCGCTACGGCGCGGGATTCATTGATCGCAGTCTGGATGCGCTGGCTGAACCATGTCTGTACGCCAAAATGAAAGAAATAAGCCGAGAATACCGTCATGATGATGGCAGGGGCCGCAGCCAAAAGACTGAAGGTATAAACAAGGCGTATATGCAGATGCGCCCCGGCGGCTCCCGTTTTACGGATCCCCCAAAGCCCGATGATTTTTGTTGCAATCACCGCGGCCAGCGCCAGCAAAATCACCAGATCAATATTTAAAAGCCATATAACAGCGCTGGAATTACTGCCAAATGGCGGTGTTTCAGACATCGCGGCATAGGTAGCGATACCGGCAATGAAACCGGCAATCACCAGCACAAGAGCAAGACGATTCTGATTTTCGCTATTACGCAAAAACCCAGACATTCTTTGCCCAAAAGCGGAGATCATTTCCCGAACCGCCTTAAATAGAGATTGAGAAATAGACTCTTTGCCATTATTGATTTTATGATCGCTAATCACTTAAAAAACGCCCCGCAACAGGACTTGGGTAACATCTTAATAAACATGGCTTCTTTTACCCCATCCGCACCCCAACAATCAACTCCGCCCTTTTCCATGCTTATAGCTGCAGCAGGGGCTGGCGAACGACTTGGCGGGGATATTCCAAAGCAATATCAAATACTTGCCGGAGAAATCGTCCTGCGGCGCACCTTGAGTAAATTTATGAAAATTTCCGGCTTGCAGGAAATCCGTGTGATTATTCATGAAAAACACCGGGATTTATACCAAAATGCGGTTGCCGGACTCAACCTCCCCGCACCCATAATCGGGGCGGAGAGCCGCAAAAAAAGCGTCCTGAACGGCCTCAGAGCGCTATCTGAAAATACAGCGCCCGACCACATAATCCTTATTCATGATGCGGCCCGCCCCCTGATAGATGAACAAGATATCACTGCCCTGCTCCATACCCTTGAAAATGCGAAGGCCGCGACGTTATGTGCGCCCATTGCCGATACGCTGATCACCAATGATGAGGGGCATGCCGGGGATGTGCTGGAGCGCAATCAGCTTCGCGCCATCCAGACACCGCAAGGTTTTCGCTTTCGAACACTCTTGGATGCCCATCAACGCTTTATCACTGAAGACCGCTTCACCGATGACGCCAGCCTTGTTTCAGCCTGCGGGATTGATGTAGCCTTGGTCATGGCCAAGGCACCCAACTTCAAGATTACACACCCATCCGATTTTGCCATGGCAGAGGCCTTGCTGTCGCACAACCGCCGTACACGTACAGGACAGGGTTTTGATGTTCACGCCTTTGATACAAACAATGCTGAATATGTAATGCTGGGCGGTATTCAAATCCCTTATAACCGCAAGCTGGCCGGTCATTCCGATGCAGATGTAGCCCTTCATGCCATTACAGACGCATTACTGGGAGCCATCGGCGCAGGCGATATCGGCGATCATTTTCCGCCTTCTGATATGACATTCAAGGACATGGACAGCGCAATTTTTCTGGAAAAAGCGCGTGATCTTGTTTTGGACAAAGGCGGCATTATCGAGAACATTGACCTGACCATCATTTGCGAAGCGCCCAAAATTGGCCCTCATAAGGAGCGCATGAGAACCCGCATTGCAACTATATTGCGCCTTGATGAGGATCAAATAGGGGTCAAGGCGACAACAACCGAGAAACTGGGCTTTACCGGCCGGGGCGAGGGAATCGCGGCACAAGCCATTGCCAGCGTATCTTTACCGCGATGAAGAAGTTATTCACCCCCTCCGCCGCAGATATGGCTGTTATTGCCAGCCTTAACTTCAAACATCCATCCGTATGGCTGGCGACATGGTTCGGGTCAGGCCTGATGCGTCCCGCCCCCGGCACATGGGGATCATTGGCGGCCCTGCCCTTTGGCATGATTTTTCTGGCCTATGGCAGTATAGGCACTCTATTGGCCGCTATTGCTATCGCAACCTATGCCGGGCTTTGGGCCTGCCGTCACTTTGAATCCATGACCGGAACGCATGATCATAAAATGATCGTCATAGACGAAGTTGCCGGACAGTGGATTGCGCTTGTCCCTCTTCTCCTGTTTGAAAATCAGGGTATAAATCCGCCTCTTGTTCTGATCGCCTTTCTCCTGTTTCGGTTTTTTGATATTTTAAAGCCGTGGCCGGCCTCCTATTTCGACCGCAACGTCTCCGGCGCATGGGGCGTTATGGGCGATGATCTGATTGCCGGATTTTATGCAGCCATCGTTATGAGCGGTATTTTGTTTTATGCAGGATCTGGTTGAGAAATTAAGCGTTTTGCTGGCCGAGCGCGAGTGGATGATTGCAACAGCTGAATCCTGTACGGCTGGCCTGCTGGCCGCAGCCATCACGCACCGACCCGGCTCTTCCAGAATATTTGAACGCGGTTTTGTGACATACTCCAATCGCTCCAAAATTGATTGCCTTGGTGTGCCGCCAGATCTTCTGAATACTCTGGGCGCGGTAAGCGCCGAAGTGGCGCAAGCCATGGCTGTTGGCGCGATCAAAAACAGTCCGGCCGATCTTGCCGTATCCATTACCGGCATTGCCGGCCCTGATGGCGGAACAGAAGAAAAACCCGTAGGCCTTGTCTATTTCGGCTATGCCCTGCGCGGCGGATCAGCAGGCAGCATGAAACAGAATTTCGAAGGCAGCCGTGAACAAATACGTGGCCAAGCCGCCGCCACAGCCCTTAAGCACATGATCTCGATACTGGAGCAAGATATCGGATGACCCGCATTGCGCTTGTATCCGGCTGTGATGCCAATTACTACCCCATGCTGGCCGAATGGCTACATTCCATCCGGCGCTTCCCACAAAGCCGCGATATGGATATCTGCATTCTTGATGCAGGCTTAACCGAAAAACAGCGTAATGCCTTAAGGCCGCATGTCACCGCGATCGTCAACCCGGATTGGCCCTGCCCCTTGCCTGCATCCAAAGTACGGGGCCGTGAATTCCTCAAGGCCTGCGTCTGCCGGCCTTTTCTGCCCAAGATATTTCCAGGTTATGACACCTATTTCTGGATGGATGCCGATACATGGGTACAGGATTGGACCGGCCCCGATATGTTTCTGCAGGGCGCAGCCAAAGGGCGCATTGCGCTCACAGGCCAAGTTGATCGTTCCTACCCCCGCGCCGTTCGCATCAAATGGCTGGGGCAAATCCCATACAAGGTTCGCGGGTTTTATTTCTCGAACGCTTATAAGGCTTTCGGGTTTAAAACTGCCAAGGCATTGCTGCCCTACCATGTTCTGCTGGCCGGCGCCTTTGCCCTCAACGCCAATGCCCCGCATTGGGATCGCTGGCAGGAGCTGGTCATCAAGGCTCTCAAAAAAGGTAAAGTCTTTACAGCGGAGCAATTATGTCTGGGCGTGATGAGCTATCTGGAAGGCTTTCCGTTTGAAATTCTGCCCGCATGGACGCATTGGCTTTGTGAATTCAAGCCGCTCTGGGATGAAGAAAACAAACAATTCGTTGAACCGTTTCTGCCGCATAATCCGCTGGGCATTTTGCACATGTCAGGCTTTGATGAAATGCGCTTAGACAGAGAATTAAAAACATACTTTAAAACATTGAAAAACAAAGAAGTTATGATGTCTTATCGTTACGCTGATTTTGACGGAACAACGCCTTTTCCAATCCCACTGACACCGTAAAGATCCTGCGCGCGCTTCTCAAATGCGCCAACCATCCGGCGCACAATTTCTTGAAAAAACACTTGAGCAAGACCTTGCAACATGCTGTTTTTAAATTCAAATTCAACACTAAAATCAATCGTGCATGACCCATCCGCCTCGCGAATGAAACGCCAATAGTTTTTCAAATGGCGCAATGGTCCGCGCAGATATTCGATAAATATCAGGCCTTCCTTTTCATCATCAGGCGCAGATTCCAGAACAACCTTGGATGAGAAACGCTCACGGAGCATTTTATAGCCCACGATAAGATCAGCATAAAATATTTGATCCGCTTCCCGTTTCGTAACACGGCTGGCCACGCACCACGGCACAAATTCAGCATAGCGCTCGACATCACCAACCAGAGCAAACATTTGCTCCGGCGTATAGGGAAGGTTCTTCTTTTCGATATGCTGGAGCATGATTGGTCAGCAGAAAGGATTATTCAGCGGCGTTTTTCAACAATTTGGCCTCGCGAGCAGCCTTGAGCTTGGCAAAATCCTCACCCGCATGATGCGAAGAACGCGTCAGCGGCGTAGCAGAGACCATTAAAAACCCCTTACGCTTGGCCATACGCTCAAGATCATGAAACTCCTCAGGGGTCCACCAGTGCATGACCGGCGCATGCTTGGGCGTAGGCTGAAGGTACTGGCCAATCGTGATGAAATCAATCTGCGCGGCGCGCATGTCATCCATGACTTGTCCGACTTCTTCCTTGCTCTCGCCAAGGCCAACCATCATACCTGATTTAGTGAATAATTGCGGTTCACGCTCCTTCACGCGCTCCAGCAACCGCAGAGAGCGGAAATACCTAGCGCCGGGGCGAATTGTCGGGTAAAGGCGCGGCACAGTCTCCAGATTGTGATTAAAGACATCAGGACGCGCGCCAATAACATGATCCCAATCCGCCATGCGGCCACGGAAATCACCGGGCAGAATTTCAATGGTCGTATCCGGACTTTTCATACGGATGGCCATAATGGTTTTGGCGAAATGATCCGAACCTGAATCTTCCAGATCATCGCGGTCAACCGATGTGACCACAACATGCTTGAGACCCATCTGATGCACGGCCACGCCAATGCGCAAGGGCTCCAGCTTATCAAGTGCTTCGGGCTTGCCGGTGGCGACATTACAGAACGCGCAGGCGCGTGTGCAAACTTCCCCCATAATCATGAAGGTTGCATGTTTTTGCTGCCAACATTCGCCAATATTGGGGCAGCCAGCCTCCTCGCATACTGTGGTCAGTTTATGCTTGCGAACGATATCTTTTGTCTCGGCGTAAACCTTGCCTTGCGGCGCGGGCACGCGGATCCAATCCGGCTTGCGTCCTGCGGGGCGATCAGGGTTTTTCTGCTTTTCCGGGTGGCGCTTTGCCTTGTCGAGCAATTCTGGATTATAGGTCATGCCAGCTTTGTAGCACAAAGCACTTGTAAAATATCATAGGATAAAATTCCTTAAATCCAATAACGCAGCGGCTTTCAGGCCTCCACAGATGGCGTATCCGGATATTGGTTGCCATAGCGCGCAATCATGTGAAAACGCTCCTTGAAAGCCTTTCGCATTTCCATACGCTGCATGGCCATGGGCTTTAGATGCTTATAATTCAAGCGCTTGGAAGATTTTTGCCTTTTGCTCTGGCTTTCAGGTTCACGCGGCACAGGCGGCATGTATGGAGCACTCAAATCCCAAGCCTCCTGAGCGGCCCGCCCAATCTCTGTCACCGGATTATCGCTAAGGGCGTCATAACGCTCACTTTCCATGCTGGCAGGCTGCCCTTGTTTATCTTTGGGATGCTGGACTGGATGAAAAATCTCATCGCGGGGGCGCTGGGTGGGCGCAGCCTCGGTATCAACATCAACAATAGTATTAGGCCCATCCAGCACGACTTTCATACTGTCGGTTTTCAGGCGGGCACGATTTTCATTCAAGGCCTTCACAAATCGGTACGGATCACCAATGGCGGGCAGTTCCAGATTGGTAATAAACCGCGCATCAAATATCAAATAGCCATAATTGAAAAACCGGCCGAACCAGCCATTATTAACGTCAGCGCCCTTGATTTCTTCGATGTCGATCTCACGCACACTCACCATGATCAAACCGCGCTTGAAAATGACACGCTGCGTTGTCAGCCCGATCTCCATGGAAATCAGGATCGAGAAATAGCACAAAAACAACATCACCCCAATAAACGTGCATGTCATGAAGGCATACTGGCCGATAATCAGGAACAGATTGCCCAAGGAAGGCGCAGTTGTGGCGACAAAGTTAAAAAGCTGCTCACTGCCAATAATATTTTTGATGATAGAACCAAGCGCGACAAAGCCAATGAGCCAGAAAAGCCCCTTTAGACCATAAATCCAATGCGCGCTGCATACGCCGACCAGACGCTCGTCCGGGCCTATGATTTTCTGGATAAAGCTCATACTGACTGCTCCCTTGCTTAGCCAGTATAACGCCCTCCTGATGCGGCTGGTTCCTTATGCCCTAGAAATGAATGACTTTTCCGTACGCATCCAGCACGGATTCATGCATCATTTCCGAAAGCGTTGGATGCGGGAAGATGGTATGCATCAGGTCTTCTTCCGTGGTCTCCAGCGTCTTGGCGATGCCGTAACCTTGGATCATCTCGGTGACTTCCGCACCGATCATATGCGCGCCCAGTAATTCGCCTGTCTTGGCATCAAAGATGGTTTTGACCAGACCTTCCGGCTCGCCCAAAGCAATCGCCTTGCCATTGCCCATGAAAGGGAAACGCCCGACTTTTAAGGTATAGCCCTTTTCCTTGGCGGCTTTTTCGGTAAGACCCACGGATGCGACCTGCGGCATACAATACGTACAGCCCGGAATATTGGCTTTTTTAAGCGGGTGAACCGAGTTTGAACCGGAAATCTTCTCGACGCAGATCACGCCTTCGTGGCTTGCCTTATGCGCCAGCCATGGCGCGCCCGTGACATCGCCAATCGCGTACACGCCGGGCTCATCCGTCGCCAGCCATTCATTGGTGATGATATGACCGCGGTCCAACTTCACCTTGGTATTCTCCAGACCCAGATTTTCCGTGTTGGCAACGATGCCTACAGCCATAATAACGCGCTCGGCCTTGATTTGCTCGGTCTTACCGCCAACTTCAACATGGCAGGTAACTTCGTTCTTGCCCTTCTCGATCTTGGCGAGTTTTGCAGAGGTCAGAATTTTCATACCCTGCTTCTCGAATGCTTTTTTCGCGAAGGTCGAGATTTCTTCATCTTCAACCGGCATCACACGGTCCATAACCTCAACAACTGTCACCTCCGCGCCCATATTGCGGTAGAAGGAGGCAAATTCAATCCCAATCGCACCCGATCCAACAACCACCAAAGATTTAGGCATAGTTTTAGGAACCATAGCCTCGCGGTATGTCCAGACCAGCTCGCCATCCGGCTCAAGTCCGGGAAGAACACGCGCGCGCGCGCCAGTAGCAATGATAATATGCTTCGCAGCAAGCGTTTCGATCAGCTTGCCGTCTTTCTCAACCGCAACCTGCCCCTTACCCTTGAGCTTCGCCCAGCCGTCAATCACGGTAACCTTGTTTTTCTTCAGGAGATGCTGAACGCCTTTAGAAAGCTGCGATGCCACGCCGCGCGAACGCTGGACAATTTTCTCGATATCAAACTCGATGCCCTTGACCTTGAAGCCAAACTGCTCGGCGTGCTGGAACAGGTGATGAACCTCGGATGAACGCAAAAGTGCCTTGGTTGGAATGCATCCCCAGTTCAGACAGATTCCGCCCAGATGATTGGCCTCCACGAGAGCCACATTCATCTTAAGCTGCGCCGCGCGAATAGCCGCGACATATCCGCCCGGCCCGCCGCCAATAATAACGATATCAAAATTCTTAGCGCTCATGATCTTTCCTTAAGTTGAGTTAGGCTGCCTTAGCCGTTTTGTGATTAATGGCGAATTTCGCCGTAAAGTGACGCAGCGCCGGCGGTTGCGCCTCGATCCGCATGCCCGATATATTGGCGCGGTTTTCAAAAACTTCCAGAATAACTTCCAGCACATATAACATGTGACTTTCGGTATAAACACGGCGCGGAATGGCCAGGCGCACCAGATCCATCGGCGCGATTTTCTCTGAACCATCAGACTGAAGGCCAAACATTACCGTACCAATCTCGCAGCCACGAATACCGCCATGGCGGTATAATTCAACAGCCAATGCCTGACCGGGATATTGTTCAGGCGGAATATGCGGCAAGAAACCACGCGCATCGATATAAATCGCATGACCGCCCACAGGACGAACAATGGGAACCCCCGCAGCAATCAGGCGGTCACCGACATAGGCTGTAGAGGCCGCGCGGTAACGCAAGTAATCTTCATCCACAACCTCTTTAAGGCCCACGGCAATTGCCTCAAGATCACGTCCTGAAAGCCCGCCATAAGTTGGGAAACCTTCGGTCAGGATCAGCACATTGCGGCATTGCTCTTCCCAGGCCTCATCATTCAGCGCCAGCCAGCCACCCATATTCACAAGACCGTCCTTCTTGGCGCTCATCGTGCAGCCATCGGCGAGAGAGAATATCTCGCGCACGATATCGGGGATGGATTTATTCGTATATCCCGGTTCGCGCTGTTTGATGAACCATGCATTTTCAGCAAAGCGGCAGGCATCGATAAAAAATGGAATACCGTGTTTTTTGCAAATGGCGGATACGGCCTTCATATTCTCTAGCGAGACAGGCTGGCCGCCGCCGGAATTATTGGTGATCGTAATCATGCAAAGCGGGATATTCTCCGCGCCTTTCTCGGCGATCAAGGATTCCAGCTTGGCCGTGTTCATATTCCCCTTGAAGGGATGTTCCGAAGCCGGGTCTTTGCCCTCATCAATCACCAGATCCAGCGCCTGCGCCTTACCCGCCTCGATATTCGCGCGGGTGGTATCAAAATGCGTATTGGATGGCACAAACTGCCCCGGCTTTGTCGCAACAGAAAACAAGATACGCTCCGCCGCGCGGCCCTGATGTGTGGGAATGACAAATTTAAAGGGCATCAATTCTTTCACCGCCTCCTCAAAGCGGTAGAAAGACGGGCTTCCGGCATAAGACTCATCACCGATCATCATGCCTGCCCATTGCGCGGCGCTCATGCTGGAAGTACCGGAATCTGTCAGCAAGTCGATAATCACATCCTCGGATTTAAGGGCAAAAAGATTGTAATGCGCGGATGCCAACAACGCCTCCCGCTCCGCCTTGGTCGTCATGCGAATTGGCTCAACGGTCTTGATACGAAATGGCTCGATGATGGTTTTCATGATTTTAAGCCGGTGCGTTTGTAAGCGCCCCAAGATCGCTTTCTACTTCATGGAAGCTCTCAACATTTTGAATGCCATGTTCAAAAACGCTGCGACCTGTATCATGAAAACCAGCATCCAGATAGGCATTTGCCTTGGCAGAATCACGGCCAAAACTGCGCGAAGCCAGCTCGGTTAACTGGGCGCGGCGCTGGGCCTTGGTATGAATGACAGCATCCCTGATCATCCTAACAATTCCCTTTTTTAGCCTGTCCCGGCGGACAAAAATCACCGCCCGATCCGCCATTTTGAACAGTTACCTTTGTCGGGCCATCCTGAACGGTTGTCTTACAACCCGGTAAAATCATCAGGCAGGCCAGCAGGCAGATAAATGTTTTTGTGGTCATGCTTTTAACTCCTATGCAAAAAGTGAAACGGGGTTTTCGATATAGCGCTTGAAGTGTTGCAGGAATTCCGCGCCCACGGCCCCGTCCACGCTGCGGTGGTCGGTGGAGAGCGTAACGCTCATCACGGTGCGGATTTCGATCTTGCCGTTTTCAACAATTGGCTTTTCGATCCCTGCGCCCACGGCCATGATACAGCTCTGCGGCGGGTTCACGATGGCTTGAAAATGCGTCACGCCAAACATACCAAGATTCGAGATCGAGAACGTCCCGCCCTGGAATTCCTCAGGTTTGAGTTTGCCTTCGCGCGCGCGGCCTGCCAGATCTTTCATCTCCAGCGAGATATCCTTGATGGATTTTTCTTCGGCCTTTTTGACAATCGGCGTAATCAGGCCGTTCGGCGTGGCCACAGCCACAGAAATATCGGCGTGTTTGAACTGCAGCACAGCCGCATCCGTCCAGGCGACATTGGCCGCCGGATAGGATTTCAACGCCATGCCAACAGCCTTGATCACGAAATCATTGACCGAGAGCTTATACGCGCCGTTCGCCGCATCATTGATCTGCTGGCGCGCCGAGAGAAGATTATCCAGCACGCATTCCACGGTGAGATAGAAATGCGGGATTGTCTGCTTGGCTTCCAGCAGGCGTTTGGCTGTAACTTTCTTGATATTGTTATTGGGAATTTCGGTGTATGCCATGCCATACGCATCGGCAATCTTGCGGGCGTCAACGCCCTGCGCCATGCTCGCGCCGCCGCCGGACGATGCAGGCGCACCTTTGTAATTCACGATATCGGTTTTCACGATGCGGCCATGCGGGCCGGAGCCTTTAACAGCTGAGAGATTGATGCCTTTATCCTTGGCAAGACGCTTGGCCAATGGCGAGGCAAATACACGCGCGCCAGAAGATGCGACCGAAGCCGCCTGCGCCGCCGGAGCAGGCACTGTCGCGCCATTCGTGGCCGCAGGGGCAGATACCGCCTTTGCTGGATCCGCCTTTTTTGTGCCAGCCGAGGATAGCGCCGCTTCATCCAGCTTCTCGCCCTCTTCCACCAGCATGGCAATTACATCATTCACCGGAACATTTTCCGTACCCGCCGGAACCAGAATTCGGGCCAGAATGCCTTCATCCACAGCCTCAACCTCCATCGTTGCCTTATCGGTTTCAATCTCCGCAATCACATCGCCGGCATTAACGGCATCACCTTCTTTTTTCAGCCATTTGGCAAGTGTGCCTTCTGTCATGGTCGGCGAAAGGGCGGGCATGGTAATCGGGGTTGGCATAACTCTAATATCCTTGAGATGAAAACAACCCTATTTTCCTAAGGGATTTACCGGAAAAAATAAAGCCCTAATTGCGCTTTCCCTTGCCCAAAAAATGTACCAACATTACTGTCAGATCAAACATTTGTAAGAGAAACAAGGATGCGCGAACACACGGATTTCAAAAAGCTGTATATCATTGATCATCCCCTGGTACAGGACAAGCTGACGCGGATGCGTGAAACTTCCTGTGATCGCAAGGATTTCAGCCAATATCTGCATGAAATCTCCCTGCTGATGGGCTATGAGATCACTCGCAATCTAAAAACTGTGCAGCGCAGCATAACAACGCCTATCGGGCAGACCAATCAGCCCAGCATAGATGGCAATCTTCCGGCCATAGTGCCCATCTTGCGTGCCGGCCTTGGCATGTCAGAGGGCCTTCAGCAGCTTATGCCTCTCTCCCCCGTAGGCCATATCGGATTATACCGCGATGAAGTCACACACAAACCCATTGAATATCTTGTCAAATTACCGGAATCCAAAGATCGCGATTTTATTCTGGTCGATCCGATGCTGGCAACGGGCCACTCTGCGATCTATGCGGTTGATGCCATGATCAAGCGCGGCGTCAATCCCACCAGCATATCCTTTATGGCATTGCTGGGCGCGCCAGAGGGCGTAAGAGCATTCCGCAGGGCATATGCCGATATTCCGATTTACATGGCTTCGCTGGATGAACGCCTGAATGAAAACGCCTATATTGTGCCCGGCCTGGGTGATGCTGGTGACAGGCTATTTGGGACGACCTGACAAGATGCGCTATACCGGCCGTCAATAAATCAGCCTTGCTAACCGAGAGTTTTTGAAAACTCATCGCGCGTTATTTGAAATAAATCCTGATAAGCCTCATCACCCTCAAGATCATATCCTTCGGCAATAATCGCTTCCTCAATCAAGCCGCGCGCCGCCGCTTTAGCAAGCTTGTCTTGCCCTGCAGCCAGATCAAAAAGTTTCTTATGCTTGTTTTTGGTTTCTACATCAAAAGTCATATCAAGCCTTTGAAAAATGAACGGCAACTAGATAGCAACTATCTATAGCAAACCTTCTTAACCGCATGCACGATTTCATCCACTTGCGGCAACGCCAACGCCTCAAGATTAACCGCATAAGGCATCGGCACATCCGCACCGCACACACGCACTACCGGGGCATCCAGATAATCAAAGGCATGTTCCATGCAAAGCGCTGCAATCTCGGAACCGATACCGGCATAGGGCCAACCTTCCTCAACACTGACGATACGGTTGGTTTTCTTCACCGATTCAAGGATCGTCCAGCGATCAAGCGGGCGGATCGTGCGAAGGTTAATAACTTCGGCGCTAATTCCGGCTTCTGCCAGTTTTTCGGCAGCCTGCAGTGATTTTCCGACCATGATTGAATACGCCACAATCGTTACATCCGTACCCTCCCGTTCAATCTTGGCGCGGCCAATGGGAATAACGAAATCATCGGATGACGGCACATCAAAGCTCTGGCCATAGAGGATCTCGTTCTCCAGAACCACAACCGGGTTCGGATCACGGATCGCCGCTTTGATCAGGCCCTTGGCATCGGCCGCCGACCATGGCGCAACGACTTTGAGGCCCGGCACATGGGCGTAATAGCTGGCAAAATCCTGTGAGTGCTGCGCGCCCACACGGGCCGCCGCGCCATTGGGCCCGCGGAACACAATCGGACATCCTAACTGCCCGCCCGCCATATAAAGCGTCTTACCGGCAGAGTTAATAATATGATCAATCGCCTGCAACGCAAAATTCATAGTCATGAATTCAACAATGGGCTTCAGGCCATTAAAAGCCGCGCCTACGCCAACACCCGCAAATCCATATTCGGTGATCGGTGTATCAATAACGCGCTTGTTGCCGAACTCATCCAGCAATCCTTGGGAAACCTTGTAGGCGCCGTTATATTCAGCCACTTCCTCGCCCATCAGGAACACGCCCTCGTCGCGGCGCATCTCCTGCGCCATGCCATCGCGAAGCGCTTCGCGGACGGTGGCGGTGTATGTTTCAGTGAAAGATGCTTCATCAAAGGGCGGCGGCTCGATAATTACGCCTTGAGCATAGAGAATATCGCGATTTTCAATGATTTTGCCTTCAGGTTGTGCCGCATCGGAGGAATGCGCAGACGGAACAGCATCCGCCACGGGCGATTTCTTGGATGGCGCCGATGATGTAGATGCCTTGATATCTCCGGCGCTCTCGCCATCTTCCAGCAGTACGGCAATTGCCGTATTCACGGCTACGCCTTCTGTGCCTTCAGCGATCAGGATTTTTCCAATGACGCCCTCATCCACGGCTTCGACTTCCATCGTGGCCTTATCGGTTTCGATTTCGGCGATCACATCGCCGGGCTTGACGGAATCGCCTTCCTTTTTCAACCACCGGGCAAGATTACCTTCGGTCATGGTCGGTGAAAGGGCGGGCATAAGAATTTCTGTAGGCATAGCTTAAATACTTTCAGCAAATTGAAATTAGGCTTCGATCAAAACATCCGTCCAGAGCTCGGACTCATTAGGCAGCGGCGATTCTTGGGCAAACTCTGCCGACTTGTTGACGATTTCCTTCACATCCTTGTCGATGATCTTGATCTCATCCTCGGCGATACCGGCGGCCTGCATCATGTCCTTGATGCGCGTGATCGGATCATGATCCTGCTTCATGCCCTCGAGCTCTTCCTTGGTACGGTATTTCGCAGGGTCAGACATGGAGTGACCGCGATAGCGGTATGTCAGGACTTCCAAGATATAAGGGCCATTGCCGGATCGCACGTAATCCAGTGCCTGACGGGCAGCCGCCTGAACGGCAAAGACATCCATGCCATCCACCTGCTCGCCCGGGATATCGTAACCCACGCCGCGCTTGTATAGCGTCCCGGCAGATGAGCGCTTCACAGATGTACCCATGCCATACTGGTTATTTTCAATGACATACAAAACCGGCAATTTCCAAAGGCTGGCGATGTTATAGCTTTCAGCCACCTGCCCCTGATTGGACGCACCATCGCCCATATAGGCCACAGCCACGCCGTTATCGCCCTTGTATTTATGCGCGAAGGCCAAACCAGTGCCCAGTGACACCTGCGCGCCCACGATACCGTGGCCGCCATAGAAATTCTTTTCCTTGGAAAACATATGCATCGAGCCGCCCTTGCCGCGGGAATAACCCGTAACGCGCCCCGTCAGCTCGGCCATGATACCATCGGCTTCCATGCCGCAGGCCAGCATATGCGCGTGATCGCGGTAAGCCGTAATAACTGTATCCTGCGGCTCCTGCGCAGATTGAATACCCGTTACAACGGCTTCCTGTCCGATATACAAATGGCAAAAACCACCAATCAATCCCATCCCATAAAGCTGGCCGGCTTTTTCCTCAAAACGGCGGATCAGCAGCATCTCGCGGTAAAGCTTCTTCATTTCCTCCGGCGTTGGCGAGGGCTGGGAATTGGAAACAGTTTTTAGATTGGGTTTATTCTTGTCTTTAGACGAAGCCACGGAAAAAATTCTCCTAACACAACACGGATACACATCAATGAACCTGCATTGTGTTACAGCATTTCCTAGCCATATTCCAGTGAAAAACCCATGATTTGTGCAGCGCACAAGAGATAAATTATGCCGAAATTTATTTCAGAATAATCATTTCGTCTGGCGTCTTGTATCCCAGAACGATACGTGCGCGCTCTTCCAGAAAATCCTTGTTCAGGCTAGATGGACGCAACATGACAACACGTGATTCCAGCTCTTCGCGTTCAAAGCGAAGATCATGAAGCTCTGTCCTTGCCGCCTCAACACGGCTCTCAAGCGTCAAAAGCCTTGGAAAACTGCGGCTTCCATGAATGCTGTGATAAATAAAATAAAAACAAAGACAAGCCCCCAGCACCATCATGATGTTCTGCCTCAAGATATATCTGTGGGAGAGAAGTGAATTCATAACATTAGTGAATCATGAATCACCGCAAAGCGTCAATTCAAAATATCAAACAGAGTCAATGCGTTATAAGGAACATAAGCAGAACATGCCATGGCATGAGATTACAAATCATCTTTCGTGTCATTTTGCTGGCGCGATAAAATCGCCAGAGCCGTGCGCCACCGCGCCTCGATATCCGTATCAAACAAAATTGCCGGGTCGTAATCTATCGTGCCCCAGCCACCATAAAAAATTTCCTTGTTCAACTGCATCGGCCGCCATCCGGCATAGCCGTGAAGAACTATCAACCTTGATGCTTTTGCAGGATCGGATATCAGCGCGTTATATTGCGACATATCATCTTCCATCAGATCATCGGCATTATAGATCGTGATATTTCTGCCCTCATCTGCGGCCAGCAGGAAAAAAACATCCTCCTGAACTGGCCCACCCCAATAATAATGAGCGGCAAAAGGAAAGCGTGATTTCATGCTCTCCAGCTTTTCCGGCTTGGCCTCACGGTTAATCACAAAACCTTTGGCATGAAACCCGTCATGCCCTGTCATATAAAGGACTGTTTGTGAAAAATTCACATCATCCAGCACATTCGTGGCGATCAGAAATCTTCCCTCATGCGAAGGGAAAAGTTTGGTCATGATGGTTGGAAACAAGATCAGGCAGGCAGCAAAAAACAGGTATAACCGGGCCGATCTCGGGGTTATTGCCAGTTTTTTCAATCGCCACGCCATAAGCGCGATTACGCTGCTTTTTTCTTGGCAGCTTTCAGAACGCCCTGATCGCGCAGGAAGCTTGCGCCGGAATATTTCGCAACAGGACCAAGCTGCTCCTCGATACGGATCAACTGGTTATATTTTGCGATACGGTCGGAACGCGAGAGTGATCCTGTCTTGATCTGCCCGGCATTGGTTGCAACGGCCAGATCCGCAATAGTGGAGTCTTCCGTTTCACCGGAACGGTGTGAGAGAACAATACCAAAGCCTGCCTTCTTCGCCATCTCGATCGTTTCCAGCGTTTCTGTCAGCGTACCGATCTGATTGACCTTCACCAGAACCGCATTTCCGGCCTTACCTTCGATACCTTGAATAAGGCGCTTCGCATTGGTCACATACAGATCATCACCCACGAGCTGAACCTTATCACCCAGCGCCGCCGTCAAGGCCTTCCAGCCCGCCCAGTCATCCTCGGCCAGACCATCTTCAATCGAGACGATCGGATACGCGCCGCAGAGTTCGGTATAGAGCTTGATCATTTCATCGGATGACATCGGCTTCTTGCCGCCATCCATCTGGTATTTGCCCTTCTCATAGAATTCCGTGGCGGCGCAGTCGAGGGCAATCATCATATCCTGCCCCGGCTTGTATCCGGCCTTTTCAATCGCCTTCATGATAAACTCAATGGTTTCCCCGGCGCAGGAGAGGTTCGGCGCGAATCCGCCCTCATCACCCACATTCGTATTATGCCCGGCCTTTTTCAGCTCAGCCTTAAGCGCATGAAATACTTCCGCGCCCGCACGCAAACCTTCAGAAAAATCAGGCGCGCTGACCGGCATGATCATGAATTCCTGAAAATCCAGTGCGTTATCGGCATGCGCGCCGCCATTGATGATGTTCATCATCGGCGTAGGCAGAACATGGGCGAAAGAACCGCCGATATAACGGTAAAGCGGCATATCCAGCTCATCTGCCATTGCCTTGGCCACGGCCAGCGATACGCCCAGAATTGCGTTCGCGCCAAGCTTGGATTTATTCTCCGTCCCGTCCAGATCGCACATCAAGCGGTCGATATAGACCTGTTCTTCGGCATCCATGCCGCTTAAGGCTTCAAAGATATCCGTGTTTACATTATCAACGGCCTTTTGTACGCCCTTGCCGAGATAAACGCCCTTGTCACCATCACGCAGCTCTACAGCCTCGTACGCACCTGTCGATGCGCCTGATGGCACAGCCGCGCGGCCCTTCGCGCCGCTTTCCAGCGTCACATCAACTTCAATGGTGGGATTTCCCCGGCTATCCAGAATTTGGCGGGCGTGAATGTCGATAATGGCGGTCATGGGATGGGTTCCAGTTTAATAGTTGGCAAGTTATATAGTTTTTAAACACCGCGCGGCGTTCTGGCAACCATCAAACTTATAAACTTTTAAATTGAAAAACTAAAAATCAGGCTTCGGTATCAACCGTTGTGCCGGTCGAAGACGCAGAAACGCCGCCCGTATCCACTTCGATACCATATTTTTCGGCCAAAGCAGCGCGGGAGAGCTGGCTATCGGGGGTGGAGGAACGCAAGGCCCTGATCTGCATCATGGCTGCATCGGCATCCGTTGAGGCGCCCGTGGCCGCAGACAGGGAGAACATCAGGTTTACGCCGGCGGTGTTACTCATGAGCTGATTATTCAATGCGCGGGCGCTGGAAGAAATCCCCAACCCAACACCCAGCATGCCGCGGCTGGCATCCAGCATGGAAGCCGTGGAAGTACCGCTTAAGAAATTCGATTGGCCTTGTGCCGCAAGCCCCTTGGTATTGGCCAAGGTGGCGGACATAAGATATCGCGATGCTCCTGCTACGCTCATGGTAAAACTCTTTTACAAATCCTTTGTAAACGCAATGCTACTCTTAAATCTTAACAGATTTTGCGATATTATCCAACTTAATTAGTTTATCGAGAATTCTGGGGATATCGGCCAGCTTTACCATATTCGGGCCATCAGACGGGGCATTATCCGGATCCTGATGAACTTCCATAAAGACCCCGGCCACACCCACGGCCACAGCCGCACTGGCCAGAACCGGCACCATTTCCCGGTCGCCGCCGGAAGACGCGCCCTTGCCACCCGGCTGCTGGACGGAATGCGTGGCATCGTAAATGACCGGATAGCCCGTTTTCGCCATTATGGGGAGGGATCGCATGTCCGAAACCAGCGTATTATAGCCAAAACTGGCCCCGCGCTCGCAGAGAAGAACATTGTCATTCCCGCTTTCCGATATCTTCTTGGCCACGTTTTCCATGTCCCAGGGGGCCAGAAACTGACCCTTTTTGACATTAATAGCCTTGCCGGTCTTGGCGGCGGCGATCAAAAGATCCGTCTGACGGCACAAAAACGCCGGAATTTGCAGCATATCCACGACACTGGCCGCTTCCTTGCAGTGTTCAGGAAGATGTACATCCGTGATCACGGGCAGGCCCATCTCGCGCTTTACATCCGCCAAAATGGCCAGCCCCTTATCCATGCCAAGGCCGCGCGCCCCAAAAATCGAGGTTCTGTTCGCCTTGTCGTAGGAAGATTTATAAATCAGGCCGATGCCCAGATTTTTTGCCAGCTCCTTTAACGCCCCGCTCATCTCGAACGCATGGTCGCGCGATTCAATGGCACACGGCCCCGCAATAATAGTCAGCGGCTTGTCATTGGCGATTTCAAGGGTTCCGACTTTTACGACTTTATTCATGGTTTTTCCTGCCTGAGTGATAAAACTGCTCAATTCTTAGCAGCATTTATGAACTTGAGGAATATATAAGTGGAAACTAGAAACTGTCCAGCGCCAGCCCGGTTATTTCATGGGCATGCTTTATACAATCGCGCTTCATGTATTCTGCCGGAACGAACGGGACGCGGCGATGTGGCGGCAGTGGACAAAGGGCTATATCAATCTGGCGTGGCGCACCATCGGGATGACGCAGGAATTCACAGATTTCCTGAACAGTGGTAAAGCCTTCCGCCCCGCGCTGGCGCACGATATTTTTGGCAAAAATTACAAGATCATACATGGCACGGCCTATGAGATCCGCCCGCGTTTCCAATGAGAGATCATGGCGGCGCTTTGCCACGGATCGAAAACGGCCCTTTAATTCTTCCAGACGATCCGATTCAGATTTATCCATAGTGGAACTTCAAGACATTATAATTCGCCGAGAATCGATGTTCTATATATCATACCCGCACCCATGCCAGCAGTTGCAAAACCGGCGCTGGCATAAAGTGAATATTTAAAGATCTCGACGCCAAGTTCAGGAGCGCCAGCAGCCGCCACCGTAACGCCGACAGCCGTTCCAGCAAACGAGGCCGTTGAAAAGATAAGCCCAAGCCTATAGGCAAGATCGAATTTTTTTGCTGTTTCTTCTTTCATAGCGAAATCTCCTTTAAGAAGAATGACGCTACCATATTTTCATAAAAAATGCAAATTTATAAGCCCGGCCTAAACCAAACGCCCCTGCTCGACCGCCGCCTTGATAAAGGACACGAATAGCGGGTGCGGATCGAAGGGTTTGGATTTCAGCTCCGGGTGGAACTGCACGCCGATAAACCATGGATGATCAGGGCGCTCGCAGATTTCCGGCAAGCTGCCATCCGGCGAAAGGCCGGAGAAAATCATGCCTTGGGATTCAAGGCGTTCTTTATAATTGATATTCACTTCATAGCGGTGACGGTGGCGTTCGCTGATATTGGCGCTGCCGTATGCCGCCTCAACCTTGGAGCCTTTCTTCAATGCCGCTGGATATGCGCCAAGACGCATCGTGCCGCCAAGATCGGTCTCGGAACTACGCTGCTCTTTCGCGTTACCTTTGGTCCATTCGGTCATGAGACCAATGACAGGCTCATCAGTCGGACCAAATTCCGTTGAGCTCGCGCCCGCGATACCGCACAAGTTTCGCGCAGCCTCAATCACGGCCATCTGCAATCCAAAACAAATGCCGAAATACGGAATTTTCTTCTCGCGCGCATATTGGACCGCTCGGATTTTACCTTCTGCGCCGCGCTCCCCGAAACCGCCCGGAACCAGAATACCTTGCACGCCTTGCAGGAACTGTTCCGGGTCTTCAGATTCAAAAATTGAGGATTCAATGAATTTCAGCTCGACCTTCGCATTATTGGCAATCCCGCCATGGACCAAAGCTTCGTTCAGTGACTTATAGCTATCGGCCAGATTGGTATATTTGCCGACAATCGCGATTTTGACTTCGCTCTCAGGTTCCTTGATGCGCTTGACGATCTTGTCCCAGATGGACAGATCAAGCTCTGGAATATCACGGATACCAAAGGCTTTCATGACCTGACGATCCAACCCCTCGCGGTGATAGGTCAGCGGCACTTCATAGATGGTTTTAACGTCCAGCGCCGGAATAACATTGGCCTGATCAATATTGCAAAACAGAGCAATCTTGCGACGTTCATCCTCTTCTATCTCGCGGTCAGCGCGGCAAAGCAGGATTTGCGGGCGAATGCCGTGGCTCATCAGCTCCTTGACGGAGTGCTGGGTCGGCTTGGTTTTCAGCTCGCCCGCCGCCGGAATATACGGCAGCAGCGTCACGTGAATAAACACCGCTCTTTCCTGACCCACTTCATAGCTGAACTGGCGGATAGCCTCAAGGAAAGGAAGGCTTTCGATATCGCCAACGGTGCCACCCACTTCACACAGGACGAAATCGGCCGTGCCTTCTTTCTCGCGGATGAAGTCTTTGATTTCATTCGTGATATGCGGAATGACCTGAATCGTCGCGCCCAGATAATCGCCGCGGCGCTCTTTCTGCAGAACGGTCGTATAGATACGGCCCGTTGTAATGTTATCATTGCCCTTGGCCGGAACACCTGTAAAACGCTCGTAATGGCCCAGATCCAGATCCGTCTCCGCGCCATCTTCCGTGACGAACACTTCACCGTGCTGGAACGGACTCATCGTGCCGGGGTCAACATTGAGGTAAGGGTCTAGCTTGCACAGGCGCACCCGATAGCCACGCGCCTGTAAAAGCGCGCCAAGCGCAGCGGAGCCGAGGCCCTTTCCCAAAGAGGAAACGACACCGCCAGTAATAAAAATATATCGGGTCATAATCTAACTAAGCCTACTCCGCGATTGGTGCGGATGGTGGTTCCGGGGATTCCGGCGTGTTTTCAGTATCTGCCGCCTCTTCTGTGGCTGCGCCAGCGCCAGATTCACCATCTACGCTCGTGCCGGCAGGTGCAGCAGGCGCTTCTGCAGCCGGCGGCAATGTAGAGATCTCATCCAGAATACCTTTATTCTGCGATGTATGGCGGCCCGCCATGATGCCCAAAATAAGGCTGGTGGCAAAGAATGCTGCCGCACAGATCCCGGTCGCGCGCGTCAGGAAATTGGCCGTACCGCGTGGTGTGGCAAAACCACCAGCCCCGCCGCCGCCGCCGATACCAAGACCGCCGCCTTCCGAGCGCTGCAAGAGCACAAGAATGATAATGGACAACGCCAAAATCATATGAATGACCAAAAGTACCGCCTGCATAACTTCAAACCCTACATGTAAATTTTAAATGGAACCGGCAATGCCCAGAAAACTATCTGCCTTCAGGCTTGCGCCGCCGATCAATGCGCCATCAACATTGGCAGTTCTCAATATTTCCGCTGCATTATCCGGCTTAACCGATCCGCCATACAAAATACGCATATTCGCGCCGTCTTCAAGTGTTTCTTTCAGACAGCCACGAATAATATTATGCATATGTGCAATTTCCGCGATACTGGCCACTTTCCCGGTTCCAATCGCCCAGACCGGCTCATAAGCAATCACGGTGTTGATCGCATTGGCTCCCGCCGGAAGACTGGCACGAAGCTGGCGCAGGACCACTTCATCCTGCTGCCCATCATCACGCTGTTCCTCGGTTTCGCCGATGCATAAAATGGCGGCCATCTCATATTTATGGATCTGCTCGATCTTGCGATAGACTGCCTCATCGCTCTCACCATAGCCATGCCGGCGCTCGGAATGGCCGGCGATCACATACTGGCACCCAGCATCCTTGAGCATAGCCGCCGAGATATCACCCGTATAAGCGCCGTTTTCATGGGCCGAGCAGTCCTGCGCGCCAAAACGCAAGAGATTATCATGGCCTTGCGCGGCATGGCGTATGGCGTAGATGTGTAGCGCTGGCGGACATACCAGGAATTCACAGCGTTCGCGCATTTCCGGAGGGGCCAGTGTAATACCGTTAATAATACTGGCCACAAGACGCTTGGCATCCTGCGCCGAGCCGTTCATCTTCCAGTTTCCTGCAATCAGTTTTCTGTTCATGACATCATTTTTAGCAAGCCTGTGAGGAAGATTGCAATCGCCTGTTGCCCTCTCATCCATAGCATTTTATAGTCGGCAGCTGATTTTAGGCGAAAAACGTTGGATTTTTACAGGATATAGCACCATGGTCATGCAAGCGATGCGCACAGGAAGAGCCTCCAAGGCCCTGAAATACGTTCTTTTTTCATTCCTGATTCTGGGGATGGTCGGACTGGTATTTTCAGATATCGGCGGATTTTTCCGCGGCGGCGTTGTGGGATCCGATGTTGCCAAGGTTGGCGACAAAACCATTTCCATCAATGCTTTTGATAAAAATGTCCGCAGAACGCTGGGCCGGATGAATATCCCGCCGCAGCAAGCCTATCAGATGGGTTTTATAGACCAGATTCTGGATAACGAAATCCGTAACAGCATCATGACCCAGACAGCCAAATCCTATGGTATTGAGGTTGGCCGCACTGAAATCGCCAAGCAAATCGACAAGATGCTGACCCCCATGACGCAGGAAGGCGGCGACAAAAAGGCCGTATTAAACCAGATCCTGACCTCGCAAGGCTTTACCGAGAACGAGTTTGTGACAACCGTCTCCGGCGAAGTTGCCACGGCCCTTTTGGCCACAGCGCTGCAAAATGGCTATATCGGCGGATCGGAAACACTGGCAAAAGACCTTTATCAGTTTCAGCATGAAAAACGCGATATCGAGCTGATTGACTTTAAAGATGCTGCTTTTGTGCTGGAAATGGACCCACCAGAAGCAGACTTGAAAACCCTTTATGAGGCGCTGAAAGAACAATACGCCACGCCCGAAAGCCGCACAATTCGCGTTGGTGTTATCAATCAGGACAATATGAAATCCAGCATCGAGATTTCCGATGATGCCGTCCGCGCCGCCTATGATGATGATATTGAATCTTTCAAGGTTTCCGAACAACGCGTTCTGGAGCAGGCCATTGCCCAGAATGAAATCGATGCCAAGAAAATCTTTGAAGCGGCTCAAAAAGGCGAAGCCCTTCAAAAGGCCGCCGAAAAAGTAACCGGCAAGAAGGAATCCTATCTCGCCGCGCAGGGTTTTGAAGAAAACGGCATGATCGAGCAGATCAAGGCCCCGGTTTTTGCCGGAAAAAAGGGCGATATAATTGGCCCGATTGAAACGCCGCTGGGTTTTCATGTCATCAAAATCAGCGACATCAAGGCGCCGGAAACCAAATCATTTGAATCGGTAAAAGAGCAGATCAAAAAGAATTTACTGGAGACAGAGCTGGCCGATCTGAAATTTGAAGCCTCAAGCCAGGTTGAAGACCTTGCCGCCTCAGGCGCGACTTTGGATGATGTTGCCAAGGATGTGCCCATGGATATCAAGGAATTCAAGGATATCTCGCCGCAGGGCGCCATGGCATCCGCCAAACATCCGCTCGATGTCTATGGCGAAGATGCCGCACAGATCACCCAGACAGCCTTTGAAATTTTTGAAGGCGATATCTCGCAGGTCATCGAAATGAAAGATGGTAAAATGGCGGTTGTAACCCTAAGCGCCATTACTCCTAAGACATACAAACCCTATGAAGAGGTAAAACCGGAGCTGGTTACACGCTGGACGGATGAGCAAAAGCGTATGGATAACCGCAAGACTACGCTGGAGATTCTGACCGTCGCCGGAACAGAAGGAAAAAGTCTTGAAACTATCGCAAAAGACAAAGGCCTTCCTATCAAGAGCCTTAACGAGATAAAGCGTGACGCACAGGAAAAAATCGAGCCCCTGACACCGGCATCGCTGGCACAAATCTTTGAAGCCGATGAAGGCGAGATGATCGCCGTCGATACGACAGACGGGATCGCGATAGCCCGCGTCAAGTCCATCACCTTGCCCGATCTGGCCAAGGCTGAAACAAAGGCGCTGGAAGGTATCAAAGCCGCAAATATTCAAAGCGCCCAACAAGAAGGCCTGATGTTATTTCTGGGAGCAGCAAGCCGGAATTTCCGCGTGAGCAAAAATGAGGCCATGCTTCAGCGCGCCTATGGCACGCCGGCCGAACCACAGTAAGGCTGTATTACCACGATATGCCCTTTACCCGCGAAACATTCACCGCCAATTACAATCAGGGGCTCACGCAGCTTGCCTATAACTGGTTGCCCGGCGATCTGTTGACACCCGTTTTGGCATATCTGCGCCTATGCGGGAGCGATCCCTATTGTTTCCTGCTGGAATCCGTAGAAGGCGGGGCGGTATTGGGGCGGTATTCGATTATCGGCTTTAACCCTGACATGATCTGGAGCTGTGTGAATGGCGAGCCGCGTATCTGGCATGATCATGGCGGCTGGGAAGCCCAGAACGGCGAACCGCTAGAATCCCTGAAATCTGCAATCGCCACCTGCCATATAGACGCCCAGCCTGAAGACGTTCCGCCAATGGCCGTATCAGGCCTGTTTGGCTATATGGGCTATGACATGGTAAGGCTCGCCGAGAATATCCCGGATGAAAACCCCGATGAGATCGGCATTGCCGACAGCATCTACATGCGGCCGCAGGCGCTGGTGATTTTTGACAATGTCAAAAACATGGTCTGCGTCGTCAAACCAGTCTATCAGCATGCACAAAATTCCGCGCGCAGCGCCGAAGATTACTACAGTGAAATTCTTGGCGACATTCAGGCCATTTCATTAAAGCTCATGAACGCGCAAACGCCGCTGGATCTGCCGCAGACCCAACTTGCAACGCCCCTGCCCGTACAATCCAACACGACCGAGGATGAATACAAATCCATGGTCCTAAAGGCCATTGAATATATCAAGGCTGGCGAGATTTTTCAGGTCGTCCCCAGCCAGCGTTTCTCGGTGCCATTTGATCTGCCTTCTTTCGCACTTTATCGCAGCCTACGCCGGGTGAATCCTTCGCCATTCCTGTTTCACTTCCAGTTCGAGAATTTCTCGCTGGTGGGCTCCAGCCCGGAAATTCTTGTGCGGGTGCGCGATGAAACCGTGACTATCCGCCCGATCGCCGGCACGCGCAAGCGTGGCAAGGATGCGGCAGAAGACAAAGCGCTGGCGGCTGATTTGCTGGCCGACCCTAAGGAGCGCTCAGAACATCTTATGCTTCTGGATCTAGGGCGCAATGATGTGGGCCGCGTTGCCGAAATCGGCAGCGTCAAGGTAACGGATCAGTTCATTGTCGAATATTATTCGCACGTCATGCACATTGTCTCGAATGTCGAGGGCAAGCTGCGCGGCGATCTTAACAATATTGATGCGCTCTTCGCTGGCTTTCCGGCCGGAACCGTCAGCGGCGCACCCAAAATCCGCGCCATGGAAATTATTGATGAGCTGGAAAAAGCCCGCCGATCCTTCTATGCAGGCGGCGTAGGATATCTTTCCGCCAACGGCACGATGGATACCTGCATTGCCCTGCGTACCGCGCTGCTGAAAAATGGCAGGCTTTACGTACAATCCGGTGCTGGCGTTGTGGCCGACAGCAATCCGCAATCCGAATATGATGAAACCTGCAACAAGGCCAGAGCCCTTATCCGGGCGGCAGAGATTGCGATTGAGGACCATCATCCGATGAATGCAAATGCGCCCCTTGCGCCGGCATCACAATCGCGCTGACCGGGACTAGCTCAATTCCCTTTGATTTCAAGGTCGGCAACCATTCCGCCAACCCCTTGATTGTATTAGGCTTGGGATGACCGATAGCAATAGCATAGCCTTTATTATAGGCCACATTCTCCAACCTCCGCAGACTGGCGCGCACAGCGGAAAGGCTCTCTATATGATCCAGAAACACATCACGCGATGCGGCCGGGATATCATAGTGATGCGCCATATCCTCCGCCACGGATGAGCCGATCGTCTTGGAATCAATGAAATAAATGCCCTTGTCTTCAATGCCTTGCATAACCCATGACATGGCTTCTTCGTTCTTGGTCAGCCTGCTGCCCATGTGATTATTGATCCCGGCATAGCCGTCAAAGGCTTTAAGAATTTTCTCTTCAAACTCATGCTTGAAATCTTCGTGGCTCATGCCCTCGCGAAGGCCAACAGGGCCGATATTCTGCCCTTTATCCATGGCCTGCATCGGCACATGCACCATTAATTCATGCCCACTTGCCCTTGCCTCTGCCGTAACCTTTGCCAGATCCGGCGCATAAGGAAGAAAGGCCAGCGTCAGCGGCGCCTGGAGATCAATGACATCCGCGCTATACCCCCGCGCCATACCCATATCATCAATGATTACCGCCACCCGCACAGGGCCATCATGTATCCGCAAGGATGGGCGTTTTTCACTCTTTTTAGGTATGACAGGCGCTTCTTGAACCGGTTTTTCGACCAGATATTCCTTGGGTTTTGTGATAAAGGCTACTTCAGTCTTTGCCACAATTTCGGGCATGGGCGGATCGCCGGCAAAAGCCAGATTTTTGGGCATTCTGGGCTGTTTATGGACATGCTCCGGGATAATCAGGGCCCGCGCAGGCACATCATCAACAATCATCACAGCATTTTTAGAAGGCGCGCGTTTTTCAGCCACAACCCGCAGCGAATTTTGATAAACCGCGACACCGTCAATCATAAACACCTTGAGCGCGATAAGCATAAGCACACCCAAAAGAATAATCAGGGTTTTGGGCGCGGCATCTCTGATGGAGGGCTTTTTCCGTATCATGTAGGCGCACTATAGCCCCAAGCTCGGCGCATAAAAACAAAAAAGGCAAGGATATCCATAGGCACTTTAAAACGCTTGCTTTTTCGCTCCTTACAAGCTTTTATGAGCGTCTTTAAAATCGCATGACGCATTTCGGGTCGCCTATGCTTTTGATGATCGACAATTACGACAGTTTTACCTACAATCTCGTGCAATATTTCGGGGATCTGGGGCTGAATTGCAATGTGCACAGAAACGATCAAATCAGCACTGATGAAATTTTTGGTCTTAAACCGCGCGGCATTATCATCTCCCCCGGCCCCAGCGACCCTGATAATGCCGGGATTTGCCTTGATGCAATCCAGCTTGCGGCTGACAATAAAATCCCTTTGCTAGGCGTATGCCTTGGGCATCAATGCATCGGGCAGGTCTTTGGCGGCAAGGTTATACGCGGCCCCGTTCCCATGCATGGCAAGATTTCCGAGATCACTCATGGCGGCGAGACTTTATTTAAGGGCCTGCCCTCACCTTATCCAGTGGCGCGTTATCACTCGTTGATTGTTGAAAAATCTAGCCTGCCCGACTGCCTTCAAATCACCGCGCAGACCGATGATGATCTGATCATGGGCTTATCGCACAAGACCCTGCCCGTTCACGGCATCCAGTTTCACCCTGAAAGCATCGCCACCTCGCATGGCCATAGCCTTTTGAAAAACTTCACTGACATCCTATGACAACCATTATACAAGACAGCACCGCCCGCCTCAAAGACGGGCAATCCCTGACCGAAGCCAACATGGCCGAATGCATGAACGGCATCATGGAAGGTCTTGTCTCGGAAACGGATCTTGCCGAATTTTTAATCGCACTGGCCGATAAGGGCGAGAATGTCAATGAAATCACAGGCGCGGCCAAGGTCATGCGCGAAAAGGCCAGCCGCATCAAGGCCCCGTTCGGCGCGCTGGATTGCTGCGGCACAGGTGGCGATCAGGCCGGGACTTATAATATATCAACGGCTGTCGCCGTTGTCGCGGCATCTTGCGGCATTCCTGTTGCCAAACACGGCAACCGCGCTTCCAGCTCAAAATCTGGTGCGGCTGATGTGCTCGAAGCTATTGGCGTGAACCTCAACGTTCCTGATCAGGCATTGCAACAAGCCCTGCAGGATCTGCGCTTTGCCTTTTTGATGGCGCCGCATCACCATAAATCCATGCGCCATGTGGCCGCTGTCCGCAAAAGTCTTGGCCGCCGCACGATTTTCAACCTGCTGGGGCCGCTGGCCAATCCGGCGGGCACAAGATTGCAGCTTCTGGGCGTTTTTGATGAGAAATGGGTCGTCCCCATGGCCGAGACCTTAAAACGCCTAGGCACGAAACGCGCTTGGGTTGTCCATGGCCATAGCGGACTTGATGAGATCAGCCTGACCGGGCCCACAATCTGCGCCGAAGTAACAGATGAGACAAACTTACGAGAATTTACGCTAACACCCGAAGATTTCGACTTGCCGCAATATCACATCGAGGACATCCGCGGCGGCGAAGCGCCCGAAAATGCCGTGGCCCTACGCAGTGTCTTGCAAGGGAAAAAGGGCGCATACCGCGATACGGTTTTAGCCAACACAGCCGCCGCGCTCGTGATCCATGGCTCCGTTCCCGACCTGAAAACAGGCGTTAAAAAGGCCGCATCCAGCATTGATGATGGCTTCGCATGGCAGACCATGAGCGATTATATCGCCTTTACACGCAGCATCGAAAATGAAGAAAGCGAAGCGACATGAGCGCCAATGTCCTTGATAAAATTTGCGCCCAGACAAGGCAAGAAGTTGAGCGCCGTGAATCTGCTGTTACCCTGGAAACTGTTAAAAAGCTTGCGGGACAGGCCTCACCTCCACGAGGCTTTGAGGGCGCATTAAGGGCTAAAAAAGAAAAAGGCGAGCCTGCGCTGATCGCCGAGGTGAAAAAAGCATCACCCAGCAAGGGCTTGATCCGCGCGGACTTTAATCCGGCAGAGATCGCAAAAGCTTATGAGACAGGCGGTGCGACTTGCTTGTCCGTTTTAACGGACATCCCCTATTTTCAAGGCCATGATGATTACCTCAAAGCAGCCCGCGCAGCCTGTTCGTTGCCGGTCCTCCGCAAGGATTTCATGCTCGCCCCCTATCAGATTTATGAATCACGGGCGCTTGGTGCGGATTGCATTTTACTGATTATGGCCGCGCTTGATGATCAACAAGCCAGAATGCTTCAAGATCTTGCCAAGGATCTTGGCATGAGCGTGCTGGTCGAAGTGCATGATGCCCAAGAGCTTGAGCGCGCCATTGCTATCGAATCAAGCATGATCGGCGTAAACGCTCGCAACCTCAAAACACTCGAAGTTGATCTGCAAACCGCCTTTGACCTCGCAGAAAAAATTCCATCATCCGCAATCAAAATTGCCGAAAGCGGCATCTATTCCCATGATGATCTCCGCGCCCTGCAAGCCGCCGGATATTCGGCATTTTTGGTCGGGGAAAGCCTGATGCGGCAGGAGAACATCGAAGCTGCGACACGCGCGCTTTTACAGAACAAATAGAGAATTATTTGACACAAATCACGAACTAAGATAGAACAAAAGAGAAATGAGCGCTACGCAGCGCTGGCGAGAGGAACAAGACTGATGCTGACCAAAAAGCAACGCGATTTGCTGATGTATATCCACACACACATGTCTGGAGATGATGTCGCCCCCTCTTTTGAGGAAATGAAAGATGCGCTGGGGCTAAAATCCAAATCCGGGATTCACCGCCTCATTACCGGCCTTGTCGAACGCGGTTATGTCGAACGCTTGCCGCACCGCGCCCGCGCGCTGGCTATTCGTCGCCTCCCCGATGGTTTCACGCTGCAGGCTGTTGCAGCGAAACCATCTCAGACAAAAGAAGTCACAAAACAAGCAGCCAGAATTTCACAAGCATCAAATGACCTCCTTGAAATTCCGCTCTACGGCAAAATTGCCGCTGGAACACCGATTGAGGCCATTCAACACGATGGCCCGGTGGTGATGACCACGCCGGATATGATTGGCGCGGGCGAGCATTATGCCCTTACCATTGAAGGCGATTCTATGATCAATGCCGGGATCCATAATGGTGATACTGTCATCATTCAGCGCTGTCAGAACGCTGAAAATGGCACAATTGTCGTGGCTCTTGTCGATGATGCAGAAGCCACACTCAAAAGGCTGCGCCGCGCTGGCAATAAAATTATTCTGGAGCCAGAAAACGACACCTATGAACCACAGGTTCTTGATCCGGGCCGTGTGAAGATTCAAGGCCGCCTTGTCAGTCTGATGCGCCGCTATCACTAGAATGTCGTTCAGGCAGGCGTAACGACCACGGGCGGTTTTGTCGCTGGCTTGCGGCAGTCTCAATATTCAGCGATGCCGGACCAAATTCAATCGCATGAGCGCCGCTTTTCCATGTATCCAGCCGGTCGATAACAATTGCCCCGCATCTTGCCGCACTGGATTCTCGAGAAACAATTACATCCGCCCACGCACATTCAGCCGCCAAAACAGATGGATCCGTAACATACGAAAAGCGCCGCCCACCGACTTCAAATCGGCAGCCGGAATCATCACAAGCCCCCGGGCCCTCCTTCCAATTCTTGGCGGTATCCTGATCTGCGCCCCAACTGCGCTCCCAGACCTCGCGCGAGAATTTATCCCCGCGCAATGAATTTACCCATATCTGCCCAGACGCATCACGAAAGGCGACCAGCTTGTGTGATCCGCTGACTAACAAATCCGGCGACCTCTCCCCTGCCAGCAAAAAAACACCTATGCAGGCCGGGATCAATGCCAATAACTTCATCCATCCCCTGATAATCGCCAACGCAAGCAAAGTCGCTACAAACGCCATAAACGAGTAAAATGAAAAAGCCTTCACCTTAAAGGATGCCCCATCCATGGCCGCCACATAATGTGCGATATCCGTGATGGCCTCGATCCCCGCCCCCGCAAGCCATAACGGCCAGTATTCCCACCCGAAAGGCATCAAAATCATGGCAATGGCCGCCGCCGGCATGATAACAAATCCCGTCAAGGGGATAGCGGCCATATTGGCCAGCACCCCGCCATAACCGGAAAAATTCTGAAAGTGATAAAGCCCAAACAGCGCTGTCGAAAAACTAGCCACGACCGATGTCATGATAATTCCGGCCAGATATATAGCAACCTGCCGAAACCATCCGGCATTGCGATACCATCTACTCATGCGCTCACGCAAGGCATCATAAAAGACTATCAGCCCCGTCACGGCGGCAAAAGACATCTGGAAACTCGCCGATAACAGCGAAGCCGGATCAAACAACAGTACAACAAGCGCAGCAATCGTCACCAGACGCAGCGAAAAAGGCGAGCGATCAAATATGATCGCTACAAATATCAACCCGCTCATGATCATGGATCTTTGCGCCGGAACACTCGCCCCGGCCAGCAGCATATAAAAAATTCCGGCCATAATCGCCAGAAGCGCCGCATATTTTTTTATGGGATGATACAATGCAAAGGCCGGGAACAAAGCCATGAATGCGCGGCTCAGGAAAAACACCGCCCCGCAAGCCATCGTCAGGTGAAGCCCGGAGATCGAGAGCAAATGCGCCAGGCCGGAATCACGCATGGCTTCATTATCTTCATCGGATATCCCGCCGCGCTTACCCACGGTAAGGGCTGAAAATATTGCTGCTGCCGATTCCGGCAGCACCGCATAAGCCGCACGCTCGATAGTATGGCGGATATTCTCAATGCCAAAAAAATCAATCCACCCCGCCTCAGACCGTTCAAGAATTCTAACGTCCTTATAAATAAATCCAACCGCCCCTATACCTTCAAAAAAGGAATGCCGCCGAAAATCATAGCCACCGGGGATAACAGGCTCAGACAGCGGCATCAGCTCTGCCAGCACTGAAATCCGGTCACCTATTTGAATACCAGCTTCTTTTCGCAGCCGCAGCCGCACAAGGCGCGGCGTATCTTCAGGCGACACATCTTCAATAGTTAGATCAGACAAAATGATACGCGCGTCATAATCGAGCTTGAGAACCTCGATATTTTCAACCCGCCCCTGCACAATCACCGGGCCAATATCCTCAACAATCATCGGCGTATAGACATGGTGAGTCTGATATTGAGCCGCCACAAAGCCAAGGCTCGGCAATAACGCCAGCAAGGAAATAGCAATCGCGGCAATCCGCATCCCTTGCAGCATGCAAAAAATTACAATAATCATCGCCGCGCAAAGCGCGATTACGGCAAAAAACGGCGCAAGATCATCATGAATACAAAAAAATCCGCCAATCCCAAGCCCCAGCGCAACAGGAAGAACATAGAAATATTGCCCCGCCTGCATGCTCATCTGCGCGGAAAGCCAATCTGTCCCGTTTTTTGATGCCGCCCCGCTCATAGCCTTTACCGTTTGCCTGAAAGCCCCGATTTGTTTATAAAATCATCTGATCAGAATTGAATGGATACATAATTTATGACGATTGTCACCCGTTTCCCGCCATCCCCAACAGGCTTTATGCATATCGGCACGGCCCGCACGGCGCTGTTTAACTGGCTTTATGCGCGAAAACATGGCGGCAAGATGCTTTTTCGGATCGAAGACACCGACCGCGCCCGCCATAACGAAGAAGCCGTAGAAGCACTGATCCGCGCGCTGGAATGGTTGGAGCTGGATTATGACGGCGAGATCGTTTCGCAATATGCCTGCCGTGACCGCCATGCGGAAATAGCCCGTGAATTGCTGGCCAAGGATCAGGCTTATTATTGCTATTGCTCGCCGGATGAATTAGAGGCCATGCGCGAAAAGGCAAAGGCGGAAGGCAAACCCACATTTTATGACCGCCGTTGGCGCGATAGCGGTGCGACACCGCCCGAAGGCATTCAGCCTGTGATCCGCATCAAGGCCCCCATTGATGGATCATCCACGGTTTATGATAAGGTGCAGGGCGACGTTACGGTAAATAATGAACAGCTCGATGACTTTATCATCCTGCGTTCGGATGGAACACCGACTTATATGCTTTCTGTTGTGGTTGATGATCATGATATGGGCGTGACGCATGTCATTCGCGGCGATGATCACCTGAATAACACCTTCCGCCAGAATGTTATTTACGATGCCATGGGCTGGGATAAACCGACCTATGCCCATTTGCCGCTTATTCTGGGCCCCGATGGCGCCAAGATGTCCAAGCGCCACGGCGCGGCCAGCGTCGAGGAATACCGCGATATGGGCTACATGCCCGAAGCCATGCGCAATTATCTGCTGCGCCTCGGCTGGAGCCACGGCGATGATGAAATCATTTCCACGAAACAGGCTCTCGAATGGTTTGATCTGGATCATATCGGAAAATCCCCGTCCCGCTTCGATTTTGCCAAGCTGGATAGCGTCAGCACACATTACATCGCCCATGCCACGCCAGAGCGCCTGTTGGAGCTCGCCGCACCGTTTTACGAAAAACGCCACAACGCATCGCTGACAGCTCTGGGACAGGAACGCATCACCAAGGGCATCAAGGAACTGCAATCCCGCGCGCGGACAATCCTGCAATTCGTGGATGAATCCGTTTTCTACACACGCACACTACCCCTGCCTTATGATGAGAAGGCGCAGGAAATCCTTAATGCGGAAGGCATCATAGTTGTGACCGCGCTTTTACAGAAATTTGAAACCCTGAACGATTTTTCAGATTCCAGCATCAAAACCGCCTGCAACGAGCTGGCCGGGGAGATTGCAGGGGGCAAGCTTGGTAAAATCGGCATGCCCCTGCGTGCAGCGGTGACAGGAACAGGCGTATCACCAACGATTTTTGAGGCCTGCGCCATTTTGGGCAAAGATGAAACACTCGCCCGCCTAAAGGCCGCCATTGATTGCTTTCAAAACCGTGATAAAATGGTCTCTGCCGGATAGAAAATTCGGCTGCCTGACTAATACTACGCATCCTTCACATTATATTAAGATTTTGCGCCGCATTATCTTATTCCAAATACTCGGCAATCTTGCCGACAAGCCTTACAAATTCATCTGTTCCAAGCGAGGTTATCCGTCATGAACAAAACCGCACCAGCCGCCAAAACCGCCGACAAAACCTTTACCCTGACCGACGACCAGACGGGAAAATCAGTAAAACTGCCGGTGCTTGACGGAACAACGGGCCCAAGCGTCATTGATGTGCGCTCGCTGTATAATGATACAGGCCACTTTACCTTCGACCCCAGCTTCTCCGCCACTGGCAGCTGTAAATCGCGCCTGACATTCATTGATGGCGATGAAGGCATCTTGATGCACCGCGGCTACCGCATCGAGGAACTCGCCGAAAAAAGCACCTTCATGGAAGTTGCCCACCTCCTCTTGTACGGAGACCTGCCCAACAAGGCGCAGAATGACAAATTCATCAAGGACATCACCTATCACACGATGGTCCATGAACAGATCAACTATTTCTACCGCGGTTTCCGCCGTGACGCACACCCGATGGCCGTTATGTGCGGCGTTGTGGGCGCGCTTTCAGCCTTCTATCATGACTCTCTTGATATCTGGGACCCGCAGCAGCGCGAAATCTCGGCGCACCGCCTGATTGCCAAGCTGCCGACACTGGCGGCCATGTCCTATAAATACTCCGTGGGTCAACCCTTCATGTACCCGCGCAATGACCTGACATATCCTGAGAATTTCCTCTATATGTGTTTTGCCGTGCCGCCTGAGCCTTATGAAGTCAATCCGGTTCTGGCCCGCGCAATGGACAAGATTTTCATCCTGCACGCCGACCACGAGCAAAACGCATCCACTTCCACAGTCCGCATTGCCGGATCATCGCAAGCCAATCCGTTTGCCTGTATTGCTGCCGGAATTGCCTCACTCTGGGGACCTGCCCATGGCGGCGCGAACCAGGAAGTTCTGGAAATGCTCGATATGATCGGCGATAAGAAAAACATTCCTGAATTCATCAAACGCGCCAAGGACAAGGACGATCCGTTCCGCCTGATGGGCTTTGGTCACCGCGTTTACAAGAATTTCGATCCACGCGCCAATGTTCTTAAAAAGTCCTGCGACGAGGTTCTGGCAGAACTCGGTGTCAAAGATCCGCGCCTTGAACTGGCCATGGAGCTGGAGCGCATTGCCTTGTCCGATGAATATTTCATCGAGCGCAAGCTTTTCCCGAATGTTGATTTCTATTCCGGCATTATCCTCAAAGCCATGGGCTTCCCCACATCGATGTTCACGGTTTTATTCGCCGTGGCCAGAACGGTTGGCTGGATTTCCCAATGGAAAGAAATGATCGAAGAGCCATCCTTACGTATCGGTCGCCCTCGCCAGCTCTATACCGGCCCGGCGGAGCGTCCATTTGTGGCCCTGAAGGACAGAAAATAAAAAAGCCAGACTTTAAGCGGCATTAGCGGAAGGCTGCTCAGCAGCCTTCTTTTCTTTGGGCTTTAAAAGCCCGACAATATAACGCGCCGCGCGGTCCGATGGCTTTTCAACCACATCGCCTGATTTCACAATCAGGATTTCACGCATTTTTCCAAATTCCTCAATCTGGAGAGCGCGCGCATCCTTGTCATCCAAAAGTTTGATAACTTCCTGCGAGATAAGATCAGGCTTGCAACGCCCTTGTAAAAATTCAGGCACAACCAGCTTATCCATAATGATATTGGCCAGATGCGCGAATTTAATTTTTGCCAGCAGCCTTATTGCCAGAAAATTGAGCAAGCCTGTTTTATAAACGATAACATGCGGAACGCCGAGATATGCAAGCTCCAACCCGACAGTCCCTGATACCGCAGTAGCTACATCGCATGCCATCATCGCATCGCGCTTTTTACTGTAATCGGTGCTGACATACATGGGACATTTAAGGCCCTCAAGGCTTCGCAGAACATCATATTCAACTTGCGGCAAGGTTGGCACAACAAGATGAATATCCGGCTTTGATTCCAGAATAAATTGCACCGTCTCTCGGATCACGCTGCTCATGCGCTCAATTTCTTCCTGACGGCTACCGAAGAATGCGCCCACAACAGTTGCATTCTCAGGTATGCCCATTTCCCGGCGGAAACGCTCCCGGCCCATGCCATCGCTTTCTTCCTGCGTCACCGGGTGTCCGGTATATTGCGCCCGCAATTTGTGTTTTTTAAAATAGGCTGGCTCAAATGGATAAAGGCAAAGAATGGCATCCAAAAACCCGGCAATTTTCTTGGCCCGGCCCGGCCTCCAGGCCCAAACAGTCGGTGCGACATAGTGAAAGATACGGGTCTTGATCTTGCCTTGTTTGCGTAATCTTTTTGCAACCCGAAAATTAAAATCAGGAAAATCAATTGTAATCAAGGCATCAGGCTTTTCAGCTTGCACTTCCTTAACCACACCATTGATAATCTTCAGCAATTGCGGCAGGCGCATAAGCACCTCCCATATCCCCATAACTGTAAGCTCATCCATTGGAAAAATACTGCGAAGGCCTTGCTCGATCATAAGCGGGCCGCCAATGCCCACAATCTCGGCTTGCTGGTCTTGTGCCTTAAGGCTAGCGATAAGCTTCGCGCCAATCACATCACCGGAAGGTTCTCCTGCTATCAAGAAATACTTCATGACCTTTTACCATCCTCCACGTCAACCGCCAGAACAAACATATTATGCTGATTGGCGAAATCTGCAACCCTTTGTCGTGATACCACCAGCGTTGCGCCAGCCTGAACAACAACGCCGCATAATCCGTTCTGCCCCGCCAGTATAACCGTATCGGGCCCAATTGTCGGCAAATCCATATTCTTAAGCTGCCCCGGCTTGCTAAGTTTTACCAGAATGCCGCCTTCGCCTTTACGCAGATAATCCTTACAGCGCATGATCAAGGCATCCGTTCCTTCCGCGCCCTCCACCCCAATTACCTGCCCTTGCTGGACAATTACGGATTGGCCAATATCCGATGCTCCGATAATACGCGCAACCTCAATACCGCGCTCGATCGTGGGTATATGACTTTTCAGCGGCGCAATCCTGCCCAAGGGGCCAGCCTGCACAAGAAGATTATGCGCGAAATCCTGCACGCCATGAACCTTAAGCCCATCTTTGGCAAGCTCTTCCACCAGCATCGCCAGAAAATCATTATCGCCGAGCGCCCTTAACCCCAGACGTGCATAAAAGCTCATCGTTTTGAAATCAGGCCTGAGTTCAGCAAGGCTGGGTCTGCGAATACCGCCGATCATTACCAGATCGGCAATGCCCTGAGCCTTTAGGGTTTTTATAATATGGCCTGCGCCACCAAGACGCCCCCACATGTGATGACGCCCATCCATAAGCGCGGGGTCAGTATATTTTTCAAACCCGACAATAAAAACTTCAATACCTTGAGATTCACAAGATTCTGCGAGTATTGCGGGCAATTCGCCCCTGCCGGCAATAATGGCCAGTTTTTTTATCCCGCCAACGGGACTCATGCTGATTTCCGGGAAGGCTGGCATAGCGGGAACTTCGTCTTGGCTTTGGCAAAGGCGACAATTCTGGTGACAATTTCATCATTAGAGAAATCTTCGGAGACCTGTTCAATACGGCTCTCCAGCGTTCCTTCATCGCCAAAAAGCTGGTTGAAGGCGCGCTGTAAATTCTTCATCTGGTCCTTGGAAAAGCCGCGGCGCTCCAGTCCGATCAAATTCAACCCCGCCAGATGCGCGCGCTCGCCCTTGACACGGCCATAGGGGATCACATCG
Organism: Alphaproteobacteria bacterium; assembly: GCA_035911135.1. GTDB lineage: Bacteria > Pseudomonadota > Alphaproteobacteria > Micavibrionales > Micavibrionaceae > JAMHWD01. The sequence goes on from JAMHWD010000027.1 coordinate 192,639, forward strand.
TTTTCAACCCCGGAAAAGCCGCCGATAATTGCATGATCGCCAATCCGCACAAATTGGTGAACCGCAGAAAGCCCGCCAATCACGACGAAATCACCCACGTGAACATGACCTGCAATCGTCGCGTTGTTTGCCATGATAACATTATTACCAACAACACAATCATGCGCGACATGCGCGCCAACCATAAAAAGGCCATTATCGCCAACCACAGTTTCCATGGCTCCGCTCTGCGTTCCCGGATTCATGGTCACATACTCGCGGATTGTATTGTTATTGCCGATTTTCAGCGAAGATTTTTCACCGCCAAATTTAAGATCCTGCGGCGCATGCCCCAGTGACGCAAAGGGAAAAATCCGGCAATTATCACCAATGGTCGTAAAGCCATCAATCGTGACATGCGATTTTAAGACACAGTTATCGCCTATCGTGACATCCGATCCAATAACGCAAAACGGCCCGATAAAGGCATTGGCCCCGATTTTGGCCTGAGGGTCGATGACAGCGCTGGGGTGGATATTGGAAGACATAAGATTACCAGAGTTTAATAGGCGTTAAATCAATATAATACATAGGAAACCCAAGGACGTTTCTCAAGTCACTCTTGGTTACGCTTGGTTACGAATATCCCTTTACGCCTCGGCCGCGGAACGTTCAGCAATCATGGCGCTGAATTCAGCCTCCGCGCAAAGATGCCCATCAACCAGTGCGCGCCCTTTGAATTTCCAGACCTTGCCGCGGGAATGAATTTTTTCAACATGAATATGCAGCGCATCGCCCGGCACAACAGGCTTGCGGAATTTTGTGTTATCAATGGTCATGAAATAAACCAGCTTGTTTTCAGCTTCCGCGCCCATGGTTTTTACAACCACGATGGCGGCCGTCTGGGCCATGGCCTCAACGATCAAGACGCCGGGCATAACAGGCTCTCCGGGGAAGTGTCCTTCAAAATGCGGCTCGTTCATGGTGACGTTTTTCAGGCCAACCGCACTTTCACCCGGCGTAAATTCCAGTAACCTATCAACCAGCAAGATCGGATAACGATGCGGGATCATGGCCATGATCTGCTTTACATTGGCGAGTGGCGGCGTTGCTTTTGTCATGGCAATAAAATCTCAATTTTTATAAAGCTTCTCAAGTGTTTTTTTTATCAGCCAAACGGGCAAGATATGCCGTCTGACGCATGAATTGTTTTATTGGTATGGCGGGATATCCCATATGCTCCTCACCGGCCGATATATCACGCATAACACCGGATTGCGCGGCAATCCGCGCACCCTTGCCAATTTTCAAGTGCCCGGCAATTCCAACCTGGCCGCCAATGGCCACAAAATCATCCAGGACAGTGCTGCCGGACACACCGGCCTGTGCAACGATAATACAGCCCCGGCCCAGCTTGGCGTTATGTCCAATTTGTACAAGATTATCAATCCAGCAACCATCACCAATCACGGTATCAGGACCCGCCCCGCGATCTATCGTGGTATTCGCGCCAATCTCGACATTATTACCAATTATAACCCTGCCAAGCTGGGGCACTTTTACATGCCCGGCAGGATCAATGGCAAAACCAAAACCATCCTGCCCTGCCCGCACACCCGGATAAAGACGCACATTATCGCCCATCATCGTATGTGACACGCTGGCACCGCTGCCAATCCGGCATCCTGCCCCCATAACAACATTAGAACCAATCACCGCTCCGGCCTCGATCCAGCAGCCATTACCGATAATAGCGCCGGCCTTGATCACGGCAAAATCCTCAATCACGCAACCCGCACCAATCTGTGCCGTTTCGTGAATACCGGCCCGTTCAGATATAAAGGGGGCTGGATAGGCCTGCGGATAAAAAAGGCTGGCGACGCGCGCGTATGTTTTATAAGGCGCAGGACTGGTCAACAAGGCCATACCCGCCGGTGCAGATGGTGCCATATCGGGGTGCACAATACAGGCTTGCGCCTTACTGACGATAAATTGATCACGGTATTTCCGGTTATCAAGAAAGCCGATCTGTCCGGCGCCAGCCACATCAAGGGCCGCGACATCCTCAATTATTAAATCAGCATCCCCCGCATTCAAAAGCTGCGCGCCGCATTTATCAGCAATCGCCGAGAGACTGAAAGGCCCAGCCCTATCAAAAAACCGTGGATCAGCCATATGCCTGCCTAACCTTCCGGGGGAAGTTAAAAATAATCAGCTTGCGCCTTCGAGCGGGATATCCTTGACCGTTTCATTAAGCTTGGTCATGACTTCCTGCGTGATATCCATGCTTTTTTCCACGATCACAATGTTCTGACGGGATAAAACCATATTGTATTTTTTTGCTTCTGAAATCTCAGCCACAATCTTAAGGATTTTCTCGCGCAGCTCATGCGTTGCCTTTGCCACGGATTTCTCAAGCGCAACACGCTTTTTCTGTACCACGCCGCCAGTCTCCTGCAGCTTGCGCTGGAATTCTTCGCGTTTTTTGTTGAACTCTTCCGGGCTCATTTCCGCGCGCTTATCAACAAGCTGCTTCTCATTATCACGCAGGGTCTTTTCGTAACCGGAAAACTCGCCCTGCAAAGCCTCGCGCCGAGCCTGTACTTTTTTCTGAATGCTCTTGGCAGCGACAGATTCAGTCATCAGGTTCTGAACATCCACAACCGCAATCGAGACTTCCGCCATAGCCTTGGGAGCAAGGCCGGCAATAAAGGCCAAAGACAGTGTCGTTAATACGCAAATACGCAACAGCATTATAATTTCTCTTTCATGACATGTTTTACAATAAAGGCAAATCACGCACCATATGCGTGACGTACCAAATTTCAGGCTTTATCTCTATACTAGAAACGAGTACCGAAGTTAAAGCGGAAATTTTCTTCCTGATCATACTCTTCCTTGCTGATAGGAAGCGCGTAATCCACACGAACAGGACCAAAAGGCGAGCGCCAGGAAATACCAAGGCCAGCGCTCACACGAACGGAGCTCTCATCGGCAAGATTGGGATCATTTCCATCAGCATCAACCTCAAAGAGCGAGCCTGCGTCGCTGAAGGCATGCCCCAAAAGGCCATATTCTTCGGGCAAGCCTGTGGGGAAGGAGATTTCAGCCGTACCACGGTAGAATCTTTGCCCGCCCAAGGCATCGTCAGACAACAGATCGCGCGGCCCGATACCGGCGCTTTCAAAACCGCGCAAGTTGTTGCCGCCAATGTAATAGCGCTCGTTGATCGCCACATTCTCGCCGCCATATCCCTCAATCGCACCAATCTCACCGAGAAGATTGAACACAACCTGATCATATACGGGGTAATAATATGTTGCCCCGGTTTTACCGGAGACATATTTGGAATCCCCGCCAGCGCCCGTTACCTCGGCATCCAGCCAATACATCAGACCCTCTGTCGGGAACAAGGCGCTATCGCGGTTGTCATATGTCAAGCGCTGAGAAAGTGCCAGCGTATCGCGCTGACCTTCCTGATCACGCACATAACGGGATGCATCGGATTGAACATCCGTAATCTCGTTACGCTCCGCGCGCACGCGCAAAGTCTGACGCCAGCGCTCGGACCATGGATAACCGATACGCAATGCGCCGCCAGTTCTGCGCTGGTCAAATGAGCTCTCATCCTGCAAATCGCGTGTCACATGGAACAGGTCAAAACCTGCCGATACATCGCGGTCCAGGAAATAGGGTTCTGTAAAGGAAAGATCAACTTCCGTACGTTCGCCGGCAATAGTCGTGCCCAGAACAAGATCCTGCCCTTTACCCAAAAGGTTGCGCTCACGGATCTTGAAATCCGCCAAAGGACCATCAGCAGTCGAGAATCCGGCACCAACTGAAAGTTCGCCCGTGGATTTTTCTGTCACATTCACATCCACGACAGTCTTGTCAGGCGCAGAACCTTGGCTTGCCTTCATTTCAACATTTTCAAAGAAATCCAGATCCTTGATATTCTGCTCGGAACGGGCAAGGCGGGACTTGTTGAACGGGTCACCTTCCACCAGCAGCATCTCACGGCGGACGACCTTATCCAACGTCCGCATATTGCCGTTTACATTGATTTTCTCAACAAACACGCGCTGTGATTCACTGATATCAAATGTGAGATCGATAATCTTCTCCTCACGGCGGCGGTTGACCTCAGGCTTGATATTAACGAATGCGTATTGCAAATCGCCCAGCGCATCTGTCATCTGATCGATAGAGGTCTGAACCTCATCGGCGTTATACCAATCACCCTGTTTAATGGTGATCTTGTCCTTGATCACAGAAGTATTGAAATCGCGAATAGCCGATTTCGTTTCAATCTTCCCAAACTTGTAACGATCACCTTCCTGCAGGGTAAAGGTAATAAAGAAATGGTCACGGTCGCTGGAAAGCTCCGCCACGGCTGATACCAGCTCAAAATCTGCATAACCTTGCGAGAGATAGAACTTGCGGAGCAGCTCCTGATCATAAGACAGGCGGTCCGGGTCATAGCGATCATCCGCAGTAATAAAGCGATACCATGCTGTTTCCTTTGTGCTGATCTCCGCGCGCAAACGCTCGTCATCAAAGCGCTTGTTGCCAACAAAGCGAATGCTCTGGATTTTTGTTACCGGGCCTTCTTCAATTTCAAACACCAGATCCACACGGTTCTGGTCCAGCTTGATCAGCTTAGGCTCGATATTGGCAGAAAAACGGCCATTCCTACGGTAAATCTGGTAAAGGCGCGTAACATCCGATTGTACTTTTGTCCGCGTAAACGCCTGACGTGGGCGCAACTGAATCTCGGCCATCAGCTCCTCGTCCTCAACCTGATCATTCCCTTCAAAGGCGATCTGGTTGATGATAGGATTTTCTGTAATATTGACAATCAGGATATCACCGCTCTGATCCAATGCCACGTCGGAAAACAGACCGGTGGCAAAAAGGCTTTTCAGCGCACGGTCAAGATTTTCACGGCTTAATTCATCGCCTACCCGTACATCCAGATAAGACAGCACCGTAGCCGGCTCAATGCGCTCTGCGCCCTGCACCCGGATTTCACGGATAACTTGCTGGGCCTGTGCGCTCTGCGGCAAAATAAATACCGCCGCCAAGGCGATCAGGGCAAGAAGGGCGCGAATATTGTTGCGTGTCATCGGCAAGACCTAATTTTACAAAATGTTATAACAAGCCATGTCTTAGCATGGAACAAAACCGGGAAATAGAGGAAAAATACGCGAAAACCAAAGCTGACAACATAAAATCCCCCGCCTGAGGCGGGGAATCAATGAACTTGCCTAATTATAATGATTCTCAAGGACTTAGCCAGCCCCTGCGGAAGCGTATTCCACGGCCTTACAATATCAATTGCATAATGTCGTTCAGATTGGCGAATACCATGATGCTGACCAGGAAAACCAACCCCAGACGGAAGGCATATTCCTGAATCTGCTCCGGGATCGGGCGGCCCAGCACAGCCTCAAAGGCATAAAACACAAGGTGACCGCCATCCAGCATTGGAATGGGGAAAAGGTTAATCAGCCCCAGATTGACCGAGAGAAGCGCCGTAAAGAGAACAAGCGCAATAATCCCTTGCTGTGCCATATCGCCGGCTACCGCGCCAATGCGGATCACCCCGCCCAGCTCAGCTGCGCTGCGTGTGCCGGTTACCATCTGCCACATGGCCTCCAGCGTACCCGTCGTAATAACATAGGTCTGATGGACTGCCGCGCCAAAAGCGCGAACAGGCGAGAATTGGATAAATTCATTCGCGCTCTGGTCCACAACAAACAGCAAGCCGGACTCACCGTGCTCCATCTCGCCCAGATGCGGGTTAAATTCCGCCATCGGCTTGACGTTTAATGAATCCTTCTGCCCGGCATTCTCAATAGATACCGTCAAAGGCTCGCCCATATGCTCCAGCAAATAAACGCGGATCGCTTCAACATTCTCAGGATCAAAGGAAATTCCGTTAATTACGCGGATATCCTTGAGCTGAATAGCATGACGCGGGCTGATGAGACCTAACTTGCCGCGGCTGTGCTTAAAGCCGAAACGATCTTCTTCTTCAACCTTTTCAGGCTTGGCGTTGATATTAACTTCCTGCCCATTGCGGATAACCACAAAATGACGTGTTTCATCAAGGGCGATCATCATCTCACGGCGGATATCTTCAAAGGAATAAATCGTCTTGCCATCAATCGAGACAATCTTGTCATGCGGCTGAAAACCATGCTGATCCGCGCTGGAGCCTACAATAACAGCAGCAGCAACCGGCGGCGTGATCGGCTTTCCATTGAAAATATAGAGGCCGCAAAGCAGCAACACGGCAAAAATATAATTAATAGCCGGCCCCGCAAACACCACAGAAGCCCGCTTCCAGACCGGTTTAGAGAAGAACGCCTGATCGCGCTCTGCCGCTGTCATCGGACGAATCTGACCGGCTTCTTCGACGTTATCGCTATGCTGGGCACTGGCCGGATCGACATCGCCATATAATTTAACATATCCACCCAAAGGGATCAGCGAGAATTTCCAGCGCGTACCGTTGCGGTCGTTATAACCAAAAAGCTCCTTGCCAAAGCCGATCGAAAAACTTTCGACCTTAACGCCGCACATCCGGGCCACAATGTAGTGCCCCCACTCATGAACAAAAACCAAAATACTAAGCACCACGACAAATGTGCCGCCATATGTCCAGACATTACCGCCAAAGACCTGAAGAAGTTCGAGAAAGTTCATTTCGCCCTAACCAGTTGTTTTGTTATGAGAATTTATTGACATGACCTGTTGAGCCTGCAACCGCATCTCTGCGTCAAAGGCCTCAATATCCTCAACCGAGGAATATATATGATGTTTTATCTTATCACAGGCAAGCTCGACAATCCTAATAATATCACCAAAAGCAATCCGCCCATCCAAAAATGCCTGAACGGCCACTTCATTGGCGGCGTTAAATCCTATGGAAAACCCAAGTCCCGATCTCAAGGCCTGATATGCCATGCCGATTGAAGGAAATCTGGCATCATCAACGGCCCGAAACTCCAAAGCGCCCAAGTTACGAAAATCCAGGCGTTTGCCCGGCGTGGCGATACGATCAGGCCAGCCCAGCGCGTAAGCAATAGGCGTTCGCATATCACTCGCCCCCATTTGTGCCAATATCGACCCGTCATTATATTCCACCATCGAATGCACAACGGACTGCGGATGCACCAGCACATCAATTTTTTCTGACGGCATGTCAAAAAGATAGTGCGCCTCGATAATCTCCAGCGCCTTGTTCATCATGGTTGCGCTGTCCACCGAAATTTTCGCGCCCATGCTCCAATTGGGATGCGCCAGGGCCTCATCAATGCTGGCTTTTGCGATGCGATCCGCTGGCCAGTTTAAAAATGGCCCCCCGGAAGCCGTCAGGATCAGGCGTTCGATAGAGGATCTGTTCCGTTCCTCAAAAACCTGAAAAATAGCATTATGTTCGCTATCGAGGGGCAGAATTTTAACATTATGCTCCTTGGCTGCTCGCATGACAAACGGACCGGCGGCAACAAGCGGCTCCTTATTGGCGATCGCAATCGCCTTGGCATGCGGCATGGCCGCCATCAAAGGTCCAAGCCCCGCCATCCCCACAATGGCCATCACGGCAATATCAACGTTCTCGGCCGCAGCCTCCAGCAAAGCCTGATTACCGGCCGCACACGTAATACCAGTGCCTGCCAGCATTTCCTTTAACGCGCCGTACTGCGCTTGATCGGCAATAACAGCCTGCCTTGCCCCCAATTCAATAGCGGCGCTGGCCAGCTCAGATACATTTTTTCCGGCCGTCAGGCAGATGATTTCAAATTTTTCAGGATGCGCCAGAATAACATCCCGCGCAGAGCGCCCTATAGAGCCTGTCACGCCAAATATGCTGATCCGCCGCTTGGTTGATTGGTTATTCGACATGAATGATCAGATATTCAAGAGCGATAAAAACAGGCGCGCAGAGCAAAAGCGAGTCTATCCTGTCCAGCAAACCGCCATGCCCCGGCAGCAGCGTCCCGGTATCCTTGACCCCGGCCTTACGCTTGAGCATGGATACAAGAATATCCCCTGCCTGCCCGAACAAACCGATCAAAAGACCAAAAACAATAAAAAATCCGGTATTCAGGATCTTCTCGCCGCCAACATCCATCGAAGCCTCAATCGCAATCAGCACAATTGCCGGCGCAATCATGGCCCCGCCCAATCCGGCCCATGTCTTATTAGGGCTGATGGCCGGGATCAGCTTTGGTCCGCCTATAGTTTTCCCTGCAAAATATGCTCCGATATCGCTGGAGGCCACCAGCAAAACCATGATCAAAGCGCTCAGCTCCTTGGAACTGCCCACGATATAAAAACTACAAAAGGCAAAAACAAGATAGCTGACTCCCGCGATGTAATAAGGCCAGAAATTGCCGATAGCGCGGCTGAGAGAGACAAGCTCCTGATGAGAGATCATAAAGCAAACCGCGAGCAACATGGCCAACGGCAGGCCGCCCACATATATGATGACCAGACAGACCGGAGCAAAGAGCAGAGTCGTCAGAATTCTTTTCTTTAATTTTTCCGGATCAATGCTACCCAATCTGCACCGTCCTTCATCCACTGGAGGATAACGATGAAAGCCCACCATAACGACGATCGCGCTTTTGATATTGCGCGATACAGGCATCAAGCGCGCCTTTGTTAAAATCAGGCCAAAGCGTATCGGTAAAAACAAATTCGCTATAGGCACATTGCCAGAGCAGAAAATTACTGATGCGCTGCTCGCCGCTGGTGCGGATCAATAAATCAGGATCCGGCATTCCTGCGGTCATAAGGCTGGATTCAAACGCTACGCTGATATCCTTGCCTTCAAGTGTGCCGGCACGCTCCTGCGCGATCACACCATTCACCGCATGCAAGATATCCGAACGCCCTCCGTAATTCAGGGCCATATTCAAAATCAAACCATCATTGGCCGATGATAATTCCTCGGCACTGCGTATCAGGTCAATGATATCGGCATCAAAGGCTGAAATATCGCCCAGGACCTTCAGGCGAATATTATTCTTCGTAAGCTCGGCCGTTTCCGAGCGCAGGTAAAAGCGCAAAAGGCGCATCAACTCGGTTATCTCGCTATCGGGCCTGTTCCAGTTCTCGGATGAAAATCCAAACAGGGTCAGATATTTAATGCCGACTTCCCCGGCTGCACGAACGGTGCGCTTTACGGCCTTTGCGCCCTGACGATGCCCTACGGTACGCGGCATGCCTCTGCGCGTTGCCCAACGCCCATTGCCATCCATGATAATGGCGATATGAGTTGGAATATCGGAAATGTCAGTGGATAAGCCTTCAGACATAACTAAACCGTCATGATGTCCTTTTCTTTATCGGCCAGCATTTTATCAATCTTGCCGATAGTCTCGTCCGTGATTTTCTGAACCTCATCCGAGGAGCGCTTGGATTCATCTTCCGAGATTTTGCCATCCTTTTGCAGCTTCTTCAGCACATCCATGCCATCGCGGCGGATATTACGTACCGAGACGCGCGTGCTTTCAGCATATTTGCCCGCAACCTTGGTCAGTTCAGCGCGACGTTCCTGATTAAGATCAGGAATGGGAACGCGGATTGTACTGCCTTCGCCGATCGGATTAAGCCCAAGGCCTGAATCACGGATGGCTTTCTCAACAGCCTTGGCCATGCTCTGATCCCAGACCTGCACGCTAATCAGGCGCGGCTCCGGCGTTGTTACAGTGGCAACCTGAACGAGAGGCATTTTTGAGCCATAAGCATCCACCATCACCGGGTCCATCATGCTGACCGCGGCGCGGCCAGTACGTAGCCCTGAGAATTCCTTCTGCAGGACATCCACGGCGCCATCCATGCGGCGCTTCAAATCAGCTTTATCAAAACCTGACATTTTTCAATTTCCTCTGCTTAAAATTAATTCGTAACTGTAGTGAAAAGTCCTTTGGATTGAACAACTTGAGCAAAGTTACCATCCTTACGCACTGAAAACACCACAATCGGAATATTATTTTCACGCGCCAGCGAAATGGCCGTCGCATCCATAACCTTAAGATCCTTGGTCAGGACCTCCATATAGCTGATTTTATCAAAACGCTTGGCCGAAGCATCCTTTTGCGGGTCCGCTGTATAAATGCCATCGACCTTTGTGCCCTTGAACAGCGCATCGCAATCCATCTCCGAGGCACGCAGCGCAGCCGCCGTATCGGTTGTAAAATAAGGGTTTCCGGTTCCGGCGGCAAAAATAACGACGCGGCCCTTTTCCATGTGGCGCATGGCACGGCGGCGAATATAAGGCTCACAGATAGAATCCATGCGAATGGCGGATTGCACCCGCGTACTCACCTTCAGGTTTTCCAATGCGTTCTGCAGCGCCAGCGCGTTAATCACAATCCCCAGCATTCCCATGTAATCGGCGGTTGTGCGGTCCATACCCTGCGCCGCGCCTGATACGCCGCGGAAGATATTACCCGCGCCAACAACAACGCAGACCTCAACACCAAGCTCAACAACCTCCTTGATATCGCGGGCAACGCGGGCAACGGTTTCCGGGTCAAGGCCATATTCATTCGGCCCCATCAGAACCTCGCCCGACATTTTCAGCATAACGCGCTTGTACTGAATTCCGGCTTTGAGCGGCGTGGCTGACTTTTCGGCGGCGGGCATTGTTTTTCCTTATTATTCTTATAACAAACTTCGGTCAATCTAATCAGATCGCGCTTCAAACACAAGCCCGTCATAAGCCGGTTCATAGCCGGGCGGCAATTCCCCCAGCATCGTGCGATAATCCATCGATAAAGACAGGCTTGTTATGATGACACGATCAGCGCCAACAATTTGATTTAATTGATATATTTTATTAAAACTGGCATGGACAATGTTATCATCCTGATGATATCCCGTACCATCGACAAGCCATGTTTTTACGCCGCGTAGAGCCTCTAAACCGGCAGATTCAATATTCACCATATCCACAGAATACGCAAAATCTCCAAACCGATACCCCAAAGTCCGGCAGGTCGTGTGATCCTGATCAAACGGCACAAAGCTTATATCGCCCACGCTCATTTTTTTACCATATTGCTGAATCGGGATTTCATGCGCTTCTAGAATTTGCGGATAAACCATTTCCTGCATATGCAAAAGATGCGGAACTGTACGCTCAAACACATCCAGCGTCTCGGCATTGGCATAGATCGACACCAGAGCCTTATTTCTAAAGCGGAATGTCCGTAAATCCGCCATCCCATCCACATGATCGCCGTGATAATGGGTATAAAGCACGGCATCCAGATTATTGATACCCGCACGGTTGACCTGATGACGAAAATCGGGGCCAGTATCAATAATGATCGTGGTTTGGGCTGATTGCACGGCAATGGAACACCGCATGCGGTTATTGCGCGGCTCATTGGGGTCGCACGCACCCCAGTAATTGCCAGAGGCCGGAACCCCCGCCGACCCGCCGCAACCTAGAACCGTGATCTTGAGGTCACCGCTCATGCCAGAGCTTTCGTAAACAGGGAAAAGAAATTTTCCTTCGTAATCCGTGCCATTTCCTCAGGGCTCACGCCGAACATGGCCGCCGCATATTCACCTGTATGAGTTACATAGGCAGGCTGATTGGTCTTGCCTCTGTGCGGCATAGGCGCAAGGAAGGGTGCGTCCGTCTCCACCAGAATGCGGTTTAAAGGAACATCCTTAACAATATCCCGCAGTTCTTCCGCAGCCTTGAATGTCACCATCCCCGAAAGCGAAATATAAAACCCCATCTCCAGCGCGGCTTCGGCCAGAATGCGCTTGGATGAAAAACAATGCATGACCCCGGTCAGTTTTTGTCCGGCGGATTCTTCGCGGATGATGCGGATCGTATCTTCTTCCGCATCACGGCTATGGACGATCAGCGGCAGGCCGGTGGCAATGCAGGCGCGGATATGCTTGCGAAAAGACGTAGCCTGATCGTCACGCGGAGCAAAATCGTAATAGTAATCAAGGCCGCTTTCCCCGATACCGATAATCTTGGGATCGGAATTGGCCAGCGCGATAAGCTCATCGAGCGAGACTGCCAATTCTTCGGCCTTGCCGGAATCATGGGGATGCGTGCCGATACTGCACCAAACGCCATCATGGGCACGGGCCACGGCAAGCTGATCCTTGAAATCTCCGCGTATCTGGCAGGAAATCGTTAGCAGCCCTTCAACCCCGGCGGCATTAGCCCCGGCGATTAAATCAGACGGCGTTCCGGTTTCACGGATTTTGGTATGGGTCAGGTGACAATGCGAGTCGATCCACATGGTTCGGTTTACCTCACCTAGCCTGCCGCCTGCTGCTTGTCTTCGTCCTCAACAATCCGCGGGAATACGCCTTCGGGCTTATCAATCGCAACGCCGGATTTCAAGGCATGCGCCGCCGAAGCATGGGCAAACATCCGCGCATCTTGCGGGATTTTCAGCTGATCCAGAATTTTACCGACCGCTGTTGGCGTAACGGGCTGCATGGCAATGGCAATACAGCGTATGCATTCCGCCAGAACGTAGAGCACCGTTTCCATACGCTTGATGTCGGTTTTCTTCAATGACCATGGCGCCTGATGATCGATATAAGCATCGCAATCGCGGGCCACGGACATGACCGCCTCAAGGGCCTTGTGAATTTCAAACGCGCCGTAATGCGCCCGCACCGGGCCATTAATGACCTCATATGCTTTATCCAGCAGCGCCTTGTCTTCTGCCGTATATTCGCCCGGCGCCGGGATCGTTTCCGCGCAGTTCTTATGGATCATTGAAAGCGTGCGCTGGGAGAGGTTCCCCACCCCGTTCGCCAGATCCGCATTAATCCGCTGCACGGCGAAATCATGGCTGAAATTCCCGTCCTGCCCGTGCGCGATTTCCCGCATCAGGATGTAACGAACTGGATCGAGGCCATAGGTATCCACCATCCCCTGAGGCGAGAGAACATTGCCCAAAGATTTGGACATTTTCTCGCCCTGCACATTGATAAAACCATGCGCGAAAACAGTCTTGGGCAGCGCAATCCCCGCCGACATCAAAAACGCCGGCCAGTACACGCAGTGAAAGCGGATGATATCCTTGCCGATCACATGGAAATCCGCAGGCCAGAAGGTTTTAAATTTGGCCGCGTTTTCATCCGGATAGCCGGGAGCGGTGATATAATTGGTGAGCGCATCCAGCCAGACATACATCACATGGTTATCATCACCCGGCACAGGAATTCCCCAGCTTAGACGCTTCTTATCGCGTGAGACTGATAAATCCCGAAGCCCCTGCTTTACAAAAGAAATGATTTCATTCCGGCGAGAGGCAGGCTGGATAAATTCCGGGTTCTTCTCGTAATATTCCAGCAGTTTATCGGTATAGGCCGAGAGCTTGAAGAAATAGCTGGGCTCCACCACCCATTCGACTTCCGTGCCATTGGGCGTGAGTTTCACACCGTCTTTTTCGACCAGCTCGCCTTCGGTGAAATACCCTTCCTCGCGGACGGAATACCAGCCTTCATATTTATCAATAAAGATATCGCCCTTTTCCTGCAATTTCTTCCAGATGGCCTGGCTGGCGTCATAATGACGCGGTTCCGTCGTGCGGATGAAATCATCGTAGGAAATCCCCAGAAGCGCATCCATTTCCTTGAACTCGGCCGCGTTCTTATCGGCGAAGGCTTTGGGCGACATGCCGTTCTTCTCGGCTGTCTTGGCAACTTTCTCGCCGTGTTCGTCTGTCCCTGTCAGGAACATCACATTATACCCATCCAGCCTTTTGAAACGGGCCATAACATCGGTCATGATCGCCTCATACGCATGCCCCAGATGCGGGGATCCGTTCACATAGGCAATAGCGGTGGTGATGTAGAAATTTTTCTGTGTCATGGTTCTTTTAAGCTGCTGCTGTTAGTAATGAAAATGCCTTCAGCACCGCCTGACGCTTTTCGAGATTGGCGCGGTCCGTCTCTGCAAATAATTCAGAGAGATTATCGCTCATCTCAACAAGCTTCAGCAGCGATGCGTGATGCAGGATATCCTGAAAAACCGGGCTTGTCATCGGCCCTTGAGGCAAGGCAGCCCCACGCGCCTTGGCAAAAGTCATCTGCCGCGCCATCCAGAGCATAATCTCGGCAAAAGCAGCAAATGCCTCTCCGCCGCCGGTACGCGAAAAATCTTCTGAAACCGCATGAACCTGTGACCAGCGCAGACGCGGGTAATCCTCCAGCACTGCCAGTATCTTGGCCATGACATCCAGTCCACTGCCCTCGACCAGCTCCAGAGCCTTACCAATGCTTCCATCTGCCAGCGTATGAAGGGCTGTAACTTCAGCGCCTGAAAGATGGTGCCCCTGCATAGCCAATAACGCGCTCATATTTTCAGCGCTCAAGGGTTTGAAATCAATAACGCGCGCACGCGATCGTATTGTAGGAATCAAAGCGCCCGCACGATGCGTCACCAGAATAATCACCGTATGCGGCGGCGGTTCTTCCAGAATTTTTAAAATCGCATTTTGCGCGCTGCGTCCCATGGTATCGGCATCATCAATAATCACAGCCCGCCATCCGCCTTCTGCGGCCGTCTTACGAAGAAATGGCGCAACCTTGCGGATTTCAGCAACATCGAGTGTCGCCTTTTGCTTATCCTTTTTATCATCATAGGCCCGCGCGATCGTTAAAAGATCAGCATGACCGCCAGAGGCCACGCGGCGGAAAACCGGATTTTCAGGATCGAGATCGAGGCTGGCGGCTGGCGGCGGGGCCTCCATGGCAAAGAGAGCATCCTGATTAGGATCCTCCACAGGGCGGGAGAGCAAAAACCGCACCAGACGAAAGGCAAAAGTACTTTTTCCAATCCCTTCCAGCCCGGAGAATATCATGGCATGTGGCATCTTGCCGGCATTAAAAGCCTGCAGGATAACGCGCTCGGCTTCTTGGTGACCAAGGCAAATATTGCTTTCCCGCGGCGGCAAAAGCCCCACACGCTCTTCCGGCTCCGGCGCTTCGGCAGAAAAACTCTCCTCCGCATCCGGATCGGCTATGAATTCGTCTTCACCAAAAAGATCCATCCCCTACCCTAGCGCCCCCTTGATCGCGCCTGCAACAAGATCGTGAATTTCATGCGCGATTTTATCCTCAAGACCTCGCGCATCTAAAACATGACAACGATCAGGCTCTGCGCTGGCAATCTCTAAAAATCCCTGCCGCAGGCGCTCATGAAAATCAATTGCTGCCTGCTCGAAACGATCTTCTGTGCTGGCATCACTGGCGAGACGCGCCTTTGACCGCGCCAACCCTTCTGCCGCCGGAATATCCAGAATAATCGTCATATCCGGCTTGAATTTACCTGTCACAGCGCTATCAATTGCCTCAATCATCTCGCGTGGCAACCCGCGCCCATATCCCTGATAGGCCATCGTTGAATCCGTGAAGCGGTCGCAAATCACAATCCTGCCAGCCTCCAGCGCCGGGGCGATAACCTGACGGATATGACTGGAGCGCGCCGCGAATAACAGCAGGCACTCCTCAACAGGCGCCCAGTCGCCGCCGTCGCGCTGCACTAACAATTCCCGGATTTTTTCAGCCTCCGGCGTACCGCCGGGCTCGCGGGTCAGGACAACATTATGCCCTGCATCCCGCAAAGCTCGCTCCAGACGGCGGATCTGCGTGGTTTTGCCTGCGCCCTCGCCGCCTTCAAATGTAATGAAAACTCCCTTGCGCTCTGGCGTTTTGCTCATGTGCGAATTATACGCCGCCCATCAGGATTTGAGCCTTTTCAAGCGCCTTGCCGAAAAAGCCCTTCTCCGGCACATCCTGATCCGCGACCAATGGCGCGGTCATCGGCTCGGAACGGCCGGGCAAATGAACTTTAATCTCCGCAACCTGATCGCCCTTTTTGATCGGCGCAACCAGCGGCGATTTATAGGAAACCTCGACCTTGCTATCCAGCGTCGCCATATTGGGCAGGGTCATAACAACATCCTGCGTCGCCGTCAGACCTACTTTTTCCGCCATGCCCATGGCAACATCGGCCTGCGCGATAACCGCGCCCGATTTAACAATCGTCTTGTTCTTGAAGCTTTTCAGACCCCAATCCAGCAGCTTGGCCGCTTCCTGCGCGCGCGCGTCCATGCTTTCAAGGCCATTCACCACAAAGATCACACGGCGACCGCCAGCCTTACCTGATCCGATCAAACCGTATCCGGCATCTTCGGTATGGCCCGTCTTGATGCCATCCCCGCCATTGCCCTTATACAGCAGCGGATTACGGTTGCCCTGCTTGATACCGTTATAAGTGAAATCCATTTCCGCATAATATTTATACTCATCCGGGAAATTGGTAATCAGCACCTTGCCCAGCGTGGCCAGATCGCGCGCCGTGGAGTAATGATCCAGATGCGGCCAGCCACTGGCATTCATGAAATGGGATGCATTCATGCCCAGCTCTTGCGCTTTCTTGTTCATCGCCTCGGCGAAGGCCTCTTCCGTTCCGGCCAGTCCTTCGGCCAGCACGATGGTCGCATCATTGCCCGATTGGACAATCACCCCGCGGATCAAATCTTCCACCTTAACGCCTTCGCCAACATGCACGAACATCTTGGAGCCTTGCATTCTCCAAGCTTTTTCCGAGACACTGAACTTGGTATCCAGACTGAGCGAGCCCTTCTTAAGCGCATCAAAAACCATGTACATGGTCATGACCTTACTCATGGATGATGTCGGCATACGCTCATCTGCGTTCTTCTCCAACAGCACAGTGCCCGTATCATAATCCAGAACAATCGCCTGCTTGGCAGCTGTCGTAAAGCCTTCCTGCGCGGCAACAGGCAGCGGCAGAACAGCCAGAGTAACGATCAAAAATGCAAACAGACGCATGGCAAAAAATTCCTCGTGATTTAAAAAGCGGCGATGATTCCGAATTAAAGCAATCTTGGCCGCTTTAATCAACCACGATAATGGCCTTGGCATTTCCAGCCTTGGAAACACGCGCAAGCAAGGCGTCGGCGGCTTCCACATCGGGCGCGGGCAATCTCACGCGGAAGAATTGCTGACCATTTATCAGCGCAGGAACAACCGCGGCATTACCCATGGAAGAAAGCTTGGTTGCCAGATTCTGGGCATTAGCCGGATTGGTGAAAGATCCCGCCTGAATATAAATCTGCGTTGGTTTTACAGGAAATTTCTTGACGACAGGGTCAGGATAGAAACGGCCATTAACCGTATGCCCGGGAACAGCCGGCGCATAAATATCAGCACTTTCAACCGGCGTAAGCGCAGCGGTTTGTACAATAGCCTGCGGCGCGCCTGTGGCCACAGCGGGTTCAACCATACCGCCATTACGCATGCGCTCGTTCAAGGCCACTTCCACGCCCGATGTGCTTTCACCGCGGCGTGCAGCGGCAGCCACATCCATGCTTTCCTTGGAAAGCACCTGCAATTTAACCTTGGCCGTACCGATATGCTTGAAGCCCAGCAGTTCGGCCGCTTTGCTTGATACATCAATCACACGGCTCTTTTTAAATGGCCCGCGGTCATTAATACGGACGATCAGCGAACGCCCGTTATCAAGGTTTGTCACACGCACAAGCGAGGGCATCTGCAATGTGCGGTGCGCTGCCGTCAGCTCATCCTCGTTGAAACGCTCGCCATTGGCTGTACGCTTGCCATCGAAACCGGGACCATACCAGGATGCAATTCCGGTTTCTTCCAGCGTATAATTTTCCTGCGGCGTGTATCGCTTGCCCTCAACCTCATAAGGATTGCCCACCTTGAAGTTGCCTTCCTGAACACGGCCACTGGCCTTCTTGCCCACATGCGAGGCTAGCTCCACTTCAGCGCAGGAACCCAAAAAACCCAATGCCATAACGGCGACAAAAAATCGTAATGCTTTCATGCGCGCAAACTTAATAGCTTACGCTGCGATCTGCAAGCGCATCGGCCAGCAGCCCCACGGAAGTCGCGAAATACTTGGATTTATTCCATTTCATGATAACGCGATAATTGTCATAGACCATATAAGCAGGACCACCTGCACCATCCGGAAGGACAATCGAGGCCCTCATGCCCGATGCGGAGGGCAAATTACCGCCACCCGCAAGCTTTACGCCCATATTCTGCCATTCAGACACCGATTTGCTGACATCCATATCCGCCTGTGATGACGGGAATCCCTGCGGCAGGGATACTTCCCGGCCCCAGCGCTCATCACCGCGCCAACCATGCTTGCTCAAATAATTCGCGCTGGAGGCAAACACATCCGGCAAGCTGGTCCAGATATCACGGCGGCCATCATTATTGAAGTCAACAGCATAGGCGTTAAAACTGGAGGGCATGAACTGGTTCTGACCCATTGCGCCGGCCCATGATCCTTTGAAATTGGCCAGATTGATATGCCCCTGATCAAGAATTTTCAGCGCGTTCATCAGCTCAGTCCGGAAAAACTCCGAGCGCCGCCCATCATGCGCCAGCGTGGCCAGAGCCTCCACAATGCCAAAACCGCCGGTATTTCCGCCAAAGCTTGTCTCAATGCCCCAGAGCGCCACAATGAATTGCGGCGGCACGTCATATTGGCGTGAGACCTGATTGAGAAGCGCGGCATGCTCCTGCATCAGACGGCGCCCCTTTTCAATGCGGTCTTTTGTCACGACATTGCTGCGGTATTTCGCAAATGTAATTTTGCCTTCAGGCTGCTTCCGGTCCAGCGCAATGACCTTGGGGATCGGCTGAATACCGCTCAGGGCTGCGTTTACTGTATTGCGGCTCACACCTTTATCCAGCGCCTCCTGACGCACGCCCGCCAGCCATTGCTCGAAGGGCTGCGCGGCAATCGCAGGCGCGGCAATCATACATGTGGCCATCAAAGCCAGAGAAAAAGAACGTATCGTCATGCAGTCTTTCCTTTCCCAAAACGGACCTTTACGTATTCTGCCCCTTTAAAGACAGTCTTGAAAACCGGAATCGACACGATGCCGCTTATAATCCCCACCACAATGGCGGCAATCATCCCGGCCAGAAATTTTACAATTCCAGTCAGATCTTCAAAAGCATGGTGAAGAAACTCCTCCAGCGGATGAATGCCATGCATGATAATTTCGCCGCCCACGATAAACATCGCGGCCGTGCCGATAAAGCCGATCGTTTTCATCAGCACCGGCACGCCGATCAGGATTTTCTCGCCCAAAGCCTTCAGCGCGCCTTTTTTACGCGTCAGATACAGCGCAAAATCATCCAGCTTGATCAACCCTGCCACAAGCCCGTAAACCCCGATCGTCATACCAAGGCCGATCGCCAGCAGCACGCCGATCCGTACACCCAGCGTAGCCTCGGACACCGCGCCAAGGGCAATAATCATGATTTCCGCCGATAAAATAAAATCCGTCCGCACCGCGCCGGTGATCTTCTCCGCCTCAAAGGCAACCGGATCTTTTTTGAATGCCGCCTCGCTGTGCTCCTCGCTGACAGAATGATCCTGCTTGTGGAAGAATTTTTCATGCAGCTTTTCCACGCCCTCAAAGCACAAAAACGCCCCGCCAATCATCAAAAGCGGCGTAATCAGCCACGGCGCAATGGCGCTGATGATAATCGCCGCCGGGATCAAAATCGCCTTATTCACCAGCGACCCTTTTGCCACCGCCAGAACAACGGGGATCTCGCGATTGGGCTCAATACCTGTAAGGCCTTGCGCATTCAGCGCCAGATCATCGCCCACGACACCGGCCGTTTTCTTCGCGGCCACCTTGGACATCACAGCCACATCGTCCAGAATAGTGGCGATATCGTCAATCAGCGCGAGCAAGCCAGCGGTTGCCATATTTATTACTCCATCATTATTATGAGCGTCTAATGGGCCGCGATTCGGGCATAAAGTAAAGCGCGCATGACGGTTTCCCGTATAAAGTTTTCGCTGGACACTGGCGACCAAAACCCGCTAATTAAGGGCATTATTGCCTTGTCTATGCCCCCGCGGAGGAGTGGTCGAGTGGTTTAAGGCACCGGTCTTGAAAACCAATCGACCTTATTTTTATCCCTATTTTATATTTAAAATCAATAACTTAAAAATCTTAACCCTTCCGGTTTATACTTACACAAGTGTTACACACTTTTACACGTGTAGACCGCACCAGATTAAAAATCTAGTGAGGGTAAGATGACCATGGAAACGCATTCGCTTATGGATGGAAAAGTCCACGTCTATAGACGTGACGGCAGCCGCTATTGGCAATGCTCCACCTACATGAACGGGCGCAACCACCGCAAATCCACCAAGCATGAAAGCCTCGCCATGGCGATGGATTATGCGCGGGAGTGGTACATGACCGTTTATGTAGATTCCCGCCGCTTTCAGGAAAGCGGCCTCACAAACAAGCTGCTGCATAGAGCAGCACCGCATCATCACCGCATAGAAGAACCCGCGCAGTATGCGCCCCATTCACCCTATGCCCCTCAAATGCCCCGCCCCTATGAACCGCGCCCCAAGAAACAGGCGGCCAGCGGCCCGACCTTCGCGGAGGCGGCGGAAAAGTTCTTAGGAGAATACAACGTCATCACCCAAGGGGACCGCAACGAAGCATGGGCGCAAGGCCATGAGTTACGAATCCGTGTTCACCTGATCCCCTTCTTTGGTGAAATGCCTGTAAGACAAATTAACGCTGGGCTTATGCAGGAATACAGAGTCGCCAGAACCACAAACGGCTATAAAGGCCGCATCCCCTCGCGCAGCACCCTTCACCATGAAACGGTAACAATGCGCTTGGTTCTCAAAACCGCGCACCGCTATGGCTGGATCGATGCTGTGCCGGATATATCCGCACCGTACAAAACGTCAGGCAAAATTAAACACAGGGCTTGGTTCTCCCCCGAAGAATATAAAATGCTGTATGAGGCCACACGCGACCGTGCGAAGAACCCTTCGCGCGAGCGTTTCAGGACGGTATGGGAGGATTTACACGACTACGTTCTGTTCATGGCCAATACAGGATTAAGGCCGGACGAAGCCGGACGGCTTGAATACAGGGATGTCACAATCGTGACAGACCAAGACTCGGGCGAACGCCTCTTGGAAATCGAAGTGCGCGGCAAGCGCGGCGTTGGATATTGCAAAAGCATGACCGGCGCCATTCTCCCCTTCCAGCGTATGCAGAAACGGCATAACGGCAAACCGACCGATAACATCTTCGGAAAAACGCCCCGCGACTCTCTGAACAAAATTCTTGAGGAACTGAATCTGAAATATGACCGGGACGGCAACGTCCGCACCGCCTACAGCCTGCGGCATACTTATATTTGCCTGCGCCTGATGGAGGGCGCGGATATCTACCAGATCGCCAAGAACTGCCGCACCAGCGTAGAAATGATCGAGCAATTCTACGCCGCCCACCTGAAAAACACGCTGGATGCCTCGGCCATCAACGTCAAGAAGCCGAAAAAGAAGCCCAAGAAGGCTGAAAAAGAGTAAGGATTTGAATATATCGGATTGAAATAGCGCCCATCCCTAACTATAAAGAACCACACGAATATTCATTCGCGGACAGGTGGCCGAGCGGTTTAAGGCAATAGTCTTGAAAACTATCGTGGGGGCAACTCCACCGTGGGTTCGAATCCCACCCTGTCCGCCATAACAAAAATAAATTTCGAAAAAAGAATTAGTTACAGCACCAAATCATCAAGATTTATATTTTTCTCGTTTGCTAACTGAATACCTTTTTCAAGGTATGTTTTGAGGGCTGAGAATTGCAACTCTGAAATTTTGGCCACCAACTCGGCTTTTGTTTTATTTTGTATAAATTTTCTATAGGACGACGGGTCTCCACCAGACCCGTCTATTGTGCCTCTACCGCTATAAAGCACCGCCACTATTCTTTTTAAATTTTCACTCTCGATACCATTTAAGTACTGCTTAAGAGAATCTTTTCCAAAATTTTTCCTGCCTATATGTCGCGCATTAAAATCAAAATAATCTGTACCAAGTGTTCTATCCACATCATGCAACTGGTCTAGGGAGTCACGGTTTCCAGCTTGATTGGATGCAAGACGAAGTATCTCGCTAATGTCGTCATTTAGGGTTATCATTTAATTACCTTTTAAGTGAAAAATATCTGAGAAAGTAACCTCTATATATTTTATCTCTTTTTCTTCCAATGCAGAAAATTCTCTTTCTCTAGCTCTCTTGGATAGAGTTCCGCCATTCTGTTTCAAGAAATTGAACAACAAATCAACTGTTGAAGCTGGCATTTCTATTAAGGCTTCAATCTTGGCTTTGAACTGGTCATATCGCCGCAGAAACTCTACCTCTTGCGGCAAATCAACGTCTATCGTTTGTTCAACGCACGAATATAAAAACTGTGCGTGGGGCGTAGCATCAAAATAACGGTAAAAATCACCCGTATCATTCAAGACACGGACATTCATTTTGTCGGTTGGTTCCCATTCAATCAGGGGAAGCAGCCGCTTTGAATACGTTTCCAAGACGGTACACTGGACCGCTAGATCGGCATCTTGTTCCCTGATCGGGCGTAGTTCTCTCTTTTCCTGTTCAGAAGGCTTCGCGCGAGCATGAAGGCGAGCAATAATATTCGCTGCATTCTCAGCTATAACACGCCCTTCTGTTTTGAGGCGCTTAATCAGCTCCCCTAGGTCTTGTGCTTCACTTTTATTCAGATTGAAGTGAGCCAAAAGAGCTTGGCTTGCAACATCGCGTGCGCGGTCGATAACTGAAACAGGAGAAGAGCGATGTACTTCATCAACAAATGTATTCAAAGTCTGATTAAACTTTGCCTGAAACTCTTCAGGAATCTTGTCTTCAATAATTTGAGGTAATATTCCAAAGTGGTCAACCCCCATATTCGAGTCCATGTTAAAAGTGAATCCGCTGCCCGTGTTGCGGCATAGATAAAGGGTCTGCAAGCGTAGCTAAAGAGCCTTTATCTATGCGGGCGATTGGTGCTGGCGGTCTGTATCCGAGCGAACTGTGCGGCCTGATATGGTTATAATGATGCCGCCATTTTTCAATGATTACTTGCGCTTCTTTCAGAGTGTAAAACACCTCGCCGTTTAGCAACTCATCACGTAAACGCCCATTGAAACTCTCGTTATAACCGTTCTCCCACGGACTACCAGGTTCGATGTAGAGCGTTTTAACCTTGAGCCGTTTCAGCCAGCCTTTGATGGATTTGGCCGTAAACTCACTGCCATTGTCAGAGCGGATATGATCGGGAATTCGCTCGATAACACCCCTGAATAAACCACTATCATAAAAATCACGTTCACTAAGACCGTGATCGCCAATAGTGTGTGCTTGGGTTTTTAAGGTTTCTGCAAACTCCTTAATTTGCCGATCCAACTCAGCGTTTAGTTCGCAAGGAATACCGAACACACCTAGAATCTCTGATAGAGATCGCCAGGCATTCCAAAATCTTACGCGCAGTGAGCCTCCGCGCCCGCGCCCAGCCATAATACAAACGGCTGATATTCTATACAATCACACCCCGTAAATCTGAAATCATGCCGTAACATTGCCGGGGTAAGCTTAAGTAAGCTGCTTCGTAACTGCAGTTATGGCCGATAAAACCATCAACTATCGTGAACCATATTGCAGGAATATAAAGTAGCCTAACAAAGAAATAGGCATAAACCTCTACGTAAACGAAGCAGATTATCTAAATGGCGATGCTCGAATGGCTTCGCCATTTTTTTCTTGTTCTGCGCAGTTAAATTTTGAAAAAATTTAGAGATAATCCTTAAGAGCGCTGCTCAGCATGGCTTTATCAACAGGCTTGGCTAAATGACTATCTGCGCCGGCCTTGATTCCATCGGGGATAAACGGCGCAGTATTTTCTGACGCTAAAAGCACAATTTTGGGATAATGGCCATTGGGCATGGCCCGCACCTCTGTCATGAATTCCATGCCATTAACGATGGGCATATCCCAATTCAGCAGTATAATTTCAGGCATCATCGTTTGGCAAAATTCAATAACCATTTTGGGATTATCTGCCTCCAGAACGCCGAAGCCAAGTTCTTCCAGAATAAGCCGAAGCCTTTTTCTACTCCGCAAATTCTTATCAATGATAAAAGAAAAGATCACGTCAGGCCTGGCCATTTTTTTGTTATACAGCCCTCTATTTTCATATAGCTTCCCCTAATTGCTAATATAAGGCTTTCTTATTACAGAGGTACAACTTCAATGTTACAGTTCTGTTACAGCATGAAAATAAGCAGCTTTTTATTGTGGCTGTTTACAGGATATTGCATATTGATCTCATGCTTCCGAACATGGATCATCAAAAATACAACCATCACGGCATTAAGGGCGCTGCGAGGCGCTCCACTCCCTATTTGCTTATCTTTATTATTGTGACAGCCATTTTTGCGCTGGCTTCATGTATTGCACTGATCAATGAACAGCGACAACTCTCACACCTGACGTCCTTCCACGCCAGAACAAGCGTCAGCAATCTAACCTCAGCTGCCAGCAGCTTCATGAGTGATCTTGAAAAACTAAGTGTAATGGCCCTTGCCAAGGGACAAGGACACAATCCCGAATGGCTGGCGGCGGCTCGAAAATTTTCAGAAAACTATCCCGGCATGGCTGGGATTGCGCGGACGACAGATGACCTTATTATCAAGGACTACATTATCCCTTGGCAGGAAGAAGCCAAAATTCTGATCGATTTGAAAAAGAACGAAGATTATGTAGGTTTTCTGCATTCAAAAGCTAAAAACACACTAAAACCTACGGTTACGCCATTATACCCCTTTAAAAACATTCAAGGCACAGGCATCACCTATAACCGCCCGCTTGTTAAGGACGGCAAATATGATGGCTCGATCGCCTTTCGCCTTGATATTCCGATTTTCATTAAAGAGACATTGAACCTGCAGCCTGAAGAGCATTTTTATGTTCGCATCACCCAGAACGCGCAAGAGGCCTTTACAACATTTCCCCCGCTTGAGGATAATCTTACGCCTGCTATCACCGCGAAAGAGAATTTTAAAATGTTTGATCTGGACTGGACTATTCAGACCAGCCCCTCTCCTGCATTCGCTCAAAAAAATCAGTCGTCCCTTCCTTTATATATATTTTTTTCCGGCCTTACTTGCGCCCTCATCCTGACGATTTTTTTAGAATTTTATTTTCGTAAAAGGGCACAAAAACAAGAAGCGGACGCTCTTAACATCCTTCATGCAGAGTTTCGTCGCAGTCCCTCCCTGCTGGAGCATAGGCAATCCGTAAAGGCCCCTCACGTTTTCTCAAGAGATTTTTTTAAAGAATTATTTTATTCCGGCGTAACAATCCAGATTCTTATAGGCGTAACCATATTCATTGGAGCCTTATGGTCTATCAGCTACAGCGCCGATACATCTATTGATCAGGATATTGATGCGGCCCGGCAAAAGCACGACGAAAATTATGTCCTGAAAGAAATGATTAATCTTATGGGTTATGCGGCGATATTACGCATCGAAATTACAAAAAATTTTGAAGACCAGTCAGGCTTTGATGAGTATATCGTCGATCAACGCCGAAAAATCAAAAACATCCTAAAGCAACTAACAGCGCGCAGCCATAACGCCCCTGAAATTCAAAGCCTTTCCGAAAAATGGAACGGCATTGAGCGCCATCTGGAGAATGGCCAAAGCATGGTGGCTGTAAAGGCCTTAAGCCAGTATATTGACCTCACAAAAGACGCTATAGACAAGATAGGATCACGATCTAGTTTGAGATTTGAGTCAGATTCTGGCGGCTACTTTTTGGCCCTCAGCCTACAGGATCACATTCCACAAGCCATAAAGAACGCATCAGATAGCTGGAATTATGCTCGCATTATCTTCTTTGATAATACGCAACTATCCCCTGCTCAGCGATCTGAAATGGCAATCCATGAGCATTTATTAGGCACACAGGATATACAATTTATTAAATCAAACTTCGGGCAAGCTCTTACAAAAGATGAAGACTTGTCAATGAGCAAGACTTTAAACCTGTTTATTGCAGGACGAACCGATCTGACCAAGGCTTTTGGCGAATTATCTGCAAAAAGCGAGGAAAACAACACTCTCTTTATCATTCGCATCCTGTTTGACCTGCGTAACGGCCTCGCATTAGCCGAAGTCGCTTCAGATCATCTGGATTTTGGTTTCGAAAAACGCATAAACGAACTTCAGGCCAGAAAAATCGTATTATTTCTGGCCTGCGGCTTTCTAACCGCCCTAGGAGTTTGCATTATTATGCTGTCCTGGCGATGGCGCAGCAGCGCCAGCCATTTTCAGGAAGAAAATCTCTTTATGGATCTGGCGCTTATGGCATCTCACAGCGGATTTTGGGAATACAACCTGCATACGAAAGAGTTCTGGATGTCACCGCGCATGAAAGAGATTTTCGGTTATGCCGACAGCGAACTTGCCACAGATATAACAGGCCTCGAAACCGTCATTGCAGCGGAAGATTTGAATTATTCGCGGCAATTATGCATGGACATCATGAAAGGAAAGAAAAAAGGCTCTGACTTCGACCACGTCACACGTTTCTTTCATAAAAATAAAACCCAAGGCTATATCATGAGCCGGATGCGCTGCATGCGCGAGGCCAACGGCCGGATATCAAAATTTGTTGGCTGCATTACCGATATCTCGCTTCTGGAACGATCACGGCAGGAAGCACAGCTTGCCAATAACGCCAAACGCGAATTTCTTGCCAATATGAGTCATGAAATCAGAACACCGATGAATGGCATTATTGGCATGCTGAATCTGCTTGCCCGCACCAAAATGGATGTTACGCAACAATATTATACCAAGGTAATTTCACATTCGGCGGAATCGTTACTCCGGATTTTGAATGACATTCTGGACCTCTCCAAAATTGAGGCTGGTAAAATCGACCTTGAAAGCAAACCCTTTGATATACGCGCACAATGCGCCGAAATATCAGAAATCATTGCTGTTCTGGCGTCGCAAAAGGGCATTAAATTTTCATACACAATTGA
Source organism: Alphaproteobacteria bacterium (assembly GCA_035911135.1). GTDB lineage: Bacteria > Pseudomonadota > Alphaproteobacteria > Micavibrionales > Micavibrionaceae > JAMHWD01. The sequence goes on from JAMHWD010000027.1 coordinate 219,593, forward strand.
TACGGATACCTCGCAATGGCTGGTTGGGGATTCTCTGCGCCTTCGCCAGATTATCCTGAATCTTTGTAATAATGCCGTCCGGTTCACAGATGAAGGTCAGATTAATCTGGCCGTAACCGTAAAAACCCTGGAATCAGGGCAGGCACGACTTGTGGTAATGGTCAAAGACTCCGGGATCGGCATATCCCAGCAAGATCAGGAACGAATATTCGGGCAATTCGAGCAAGCTCAATCATCTTCCCTGCAAAAACAAAGCGGAACCGGCCTTGGCCTGGCTATCAGCAGGCAACTCGCTGAAATCATGGGCGGCGCCTTACGCGTTGAAAGCGCTATCGGGCAAGGATCGGCATTTTTTCTCGACCTGACAATCCCTCTCAGCGCACAGGGGGAAACATTCCATATAAACGAAGCCGAACATCATCACGATGTCCAATTCTCCCATTCCGACGTCCTTGTCGTTGATGATAGCGCCGTTAATCTTGAGGTGATGGGCGGCATGTTGGAAAACCTTGGACTGAATTCGTTTACCGTTTTCAGCGGCGAGGAAGCTCTGGAGCTGATCAGCGACCGTGAATTTGATCTCGTCTTTATGGACTGTCAGATGCCGCAAATGGACGGTTATGAAACAACGCGCCGTATTCGTGCCATGACAGGCCGCGAAAATACTCTCATCGTTGCCGTAACCGCCAGCGCCATGGCAGAAGACCGCGAGCGATGCCGACAAGCTGGCATGAATGATTTTATATCAAAGCCCATCCGCGAGAAGGATTTGCTATCCGTTCTACTGCGTTACATTCCACAAAAAAAACTCGTAAATGCGCTGCAAACCCCTGACCTAAAACAGCAAATCAGCCATGCAGGCGTCCCCTCGCTTGATGAAACGGTCATAAATGAGCTACGCCACATGCTTAAAGATCGTTTTAAAACTGCCATCGACAATCTTCTCAAGAATATGGACGAACTTATTCAGGAAACCGACGGGCATTGGAACCAGAAAAACCAGAGCGCCTTGGTCATGTCGGCGCATAAACTCAAGAGCACCAGCGGACAATTAGGGGCTACGCGCCTTTATAACTATGTCGTAGAAATCGAGCGTCTGGGCATTGGCGGCGATTTGAGCAGCATCACCACTCCTTTGGCACAGGCAAAAAAAGAAGCTGAGATTGTCAAAGCGCTGCTGAATAAAAGATTCAAATGATCAAGACTATGCGCCCTGCGCCAGCGTTTTTGGCTTGGCCTTGAGCATATATCCAACGCCCCGCACCGTTTGCAAAATCTAATCATCGCCCGTGCCATCCCCGATTTTCTTCCTGACACGCAGTATTTGCACATCCACCGAACGATCGGTAATATCAAGATCTTCCGGCCGCGTGCGGTCCAATATTTCATCACGCGTTAAAACAATATTGGGGGACTTGACAAATGTCTGGAGCATACGAAACTCTCTGGCCGTCAGGTTGCAGCTTTCTCCGCTTTCGTCAAAAACCTGAACCTTGGCCGAATCCATAATCCAGCGCCCGAATTTTATCCGGCTATGGTTCTGGTTTACCTCTAAACGAGCCAATTCCTGCATGGAATGATAACGGCGCAGCTGAGCCTTGATCCGGGAAGATAATTCCTTAAGCGGCAAAGGTTTGCCAACGTAATCATCAGCCCCCATCTCAAGACCGACAACACGGTCTGTCATGTCGTTTTTTCCGCTAATAACAATGATGGGAACATCGCTGTATTCACGAATACGGGCAATCAAATCCAGCCCATGTGCATCAGGCAATATCAAGTCAAGTAAAACGATATCAAAACGTCGCGCAGAAAGCAGAACCTGCAACCCATGCGCGTCATCTGCTGTCAGTGTCTCATAACCATCGGATTTCAACGCCTCAACCAGCGTTTCCTGTATGGCCTTGTGATCATCGACTATCAGAACAACTGATTTTCCCATGTAGATGATACTAATATCAAAGCAAAAACCAGTCACGCAGATTTTTCATCCTGTAACAAAACAGTAACTTAACAACAATATAGCGGCAATGTCGGCAACCTATACTGGTTTAATAATCATTAGAAAATCAGGTTTTCTTGAAATAATTTCTGAATTTCTGACCCGCCCCCTATAATTGAGTCCGGTATTAGAGTGAATCTGGTATCAAGAAACGGACATCAAATTATGGAGGCATTGCATGGCAAGGAAGCGTTATACGGCGGAGCAAATTATCGGATATTTGCGTCAGGCGGAGGTGTTGATTGGTCAGGGTCGCAGCATGGATGAGGTTCTGCGCGAGATTGGCGTGACGGGCAAC